>CAWDWL010000022.1:0-183358 GCA_963805995.1 uncultured Pseudomonadota bacterium
GTGATGATGATGGGGCTGGGTTGGTCAGCCGGTAGAATTCCACGGGGGCGATTGCTGACGGTAAGCCGGCGCCCATCGTGACGAGGTGCTCGGGCAACTCCTCATAGGTGGCGGCCCAGTAGGCCAGCCCATCCGCCAGCTCAAGGCGCCGCATCGAGGTATCGGCGTTGGTCATGGCGCGGACGGCGTGCCCGGTCCGGATTATTCCATCGGTCGCCGCACCCACCAGGCCGGGAGCGAGCAGCGCGCCCCATTGGCGCACAACTTCCCGCCAATGGCGCTCTTGCAGCTCATTGCGGAAAAACTCCACCCAATCGGCGAACCGGTCGGTGAGACCCAGCGCGTCGCGCCATCGTTCAGGGTCGATCCTTTCGGAGGTCCCGGGACGTGCGGTCATCTGGCGAGTGTAGTTCTCGATCCATCTCATTACTGCGTCAGGCCGGCCCATTGCGCACATGGCTTCGGTCGCCATCGGCCCATGGCTGGTGAATCCATTGCGCAGATCCGGTCCGTGTTTCAGAACGATTTCCAGTGCTGGATCGAAGTCGAGTAATTCGGTTTCATCGTCACCTTGACGCTCCTGCGCGATCTTAAGCCTATCCCGAAACCTCGGGGCTTTTAACTTTTTCGCCCGTTTGCCGAAAAGGCGGCAGCCATGGTTAACTCCGTCGCAAAGGCGAGGCTGGCCTTTTGGATCATTTTCCCGATCGCATAGCCAACCTGAAAGGAGTTGTACAATGGTTACCCTGAAAGGAAAAACGGCGCTGGTCACAGGCGGTGGCGGAGGCATCGGCCGCGGTATCGCCGAGGCCTTTGGCAGCTATGGCGCCCAGGTCGTGGTCGCGGAAGTTAAGCCGGAACGCGCCGACGCCATACGCGCCGCATTGGAAGCCGCCAAGGTGGACCACCTCGTGGTCCAGGCCGATGTGCGCGAAGAAGCGCAGGTCGATGGGTTGATCAAGCAAATCGAGAATCGGTTCGGCAAGCTCAACGTGCTGGTCAACAACGTCGGCACCGCGTCGACGCCCAAGCTGTTTGAAGAGACCACCAACGAGGACTGGGATTTCGAGTATCAAATCAATCTGCGGCACATGTTCCTGGTCACGCGGGCCGCGATTCCATTGATCCGCAAGAGCGGCCCCGGCGGCAGTATCATCAATCTTTCCTCGATCGAGGCGTTCCGCGGTATTCCGATGCTCACGGTTTATGGCGCGTTCAAAGCCGGAGCGATCGGCTTTACCCAAAGCCTTGCGCTGGAACTGGGACACGAAGGGATCCGCGTTAATGCCATCGCTCCTGAAACCACCGAGAGCGAAGCGATCCAGCCATCGAAGTGGATTCGACCCGAAGATCTCGGTGCGATTCCAAGTGCGATCCCGCTGGGCCGCTTCGGGACGCCTTCCGACGCGGCCGGGTGCGCAGTGTTTCTTGCGTCGGACCTTTCCGCCTGGGTGACCGGCACGACCATCCATCTTGATGGTGGAGCGCTGGCCGCCGCCGGATGGCATCGGCTGGAGAACGGCGCCTGGACCAATGCGCCAGTAATATCCAAGGGCGCGCTGCGGCTGGGGCGCGGTAAGAAACCTGACGCCAAATGATCGAAATAGAACGAAACTCCGATCACTGCGAGGGTTAACAATATGAAAGCCGTCGTCTGCAAGGCTAAAAACCAGGTTGTCGTCGCCGACGTGGCCAAACCCGAGGCGGGCGTGGGGCAGGTGGTGCTCAGAGTGCGCGCCTGCGGGATCTGCGGCTCGGATCTGCATGCGCTCGAATACGGATTCGCCGAGCACGGCGACATCGGAACGCGTTACTCCCTCAGTTCGATCGGCAACGTGATGGGCCATGAGTTCTGCGGCGAGGTGGCCCAGGTCGGACCGGGGGTGGATGGCTTCAGGCCGGGAGACCGCGTGACCTCGCTGCCCTTTCTGAATTGCGGCGAGTGTCCGGCCTGCCGCGACGCGCGCCCCACGCAATGCGGGCAGTTCCGCGTTATCGGGTCCGCCACCACGCCCGGAGCATACGCTGAATATGTCCGCTGCGTGGCCGCCAATCTGGTCAAGCTTCCCGCCCACGTAAGCTTTCGGCAGGGCGCCTTGGTTGAACCGTTATCCGTGGCCTTGGGCGGCGTGAATCGCGCACGGCTCAAAACCGACACTCCCTGCCTGGTGATGGGGGCCGGACCGATTGGGCTGGGCGTGCTGATGTGGCTGAAGGCCAAGGGCGTCGCGACCGTGGTGGCGTCAGAACCCTCACCCAGCCGGGCCGAACTCGCGCGGCGGGTGGGCCCCAGCGCCGTAGTCAACCCGCGCGAGCGCAATCCCGCCGAAGTGGTCGCGCAACTCGCAGGCCAGCCGCCCGCTGTCGTGTTTGAATGCGTAGGGGCCAAGGGAACCTTGAACATCGCGACCAAGCTGGTGGCGCCCGGAGGCCAAGTAGTCGTTATCGGCTACTGTTTGGTGCCCGACGAGATCGATCCTCACGAATGCGTGAACAAGGGCATCACCATTGATTTTTCCGCCGGCTACACCCGCGCCGATTTCGATACCACCACCGCGGCGCTGGGCGGCGGCGCGATCGACGCCGAGCCGATGATCACCGATGTGGTTTCGCTCGACCAGGTGCCGGAAATGTTCAATCGGTTGCGTCAGCCCGGGGGCCCGGCGAAAGTGATGATCGAAGTGCCGGCGGAGTAGTCCGATTCCGTCGCATAGTTTATCCGCAGACCATTGTATAGTTCCAAGTTTCGAGGAGAAGCAGGCATGAAAGTTGGCGTGAATGTTACCTTGATCAATCCCGGGACCCGGCCTGACGATGACATCTACCAGGAGGAACTCGCGCTCATCGATTTGGTCGAGCCGCTGGGGTTCGACTCCCTGATGTGCCTGGAGCATCACTTTACCGGCTTCGCGATGATCCCCAACAACCTGCAGTTGCTGGCCTGGGTCGCCGGCCGCACCAAGCGCATCCAACTGGTCACCGCGGTAATCGTGCTGCCGTGGCGCGATCCGATTCGCGTGGCCGAAGAGGTCGCGACGCTCGACGTGATGTGCGGCGGCAGGACAATTTTCGGGTTCGGCCGCGGCGCCGCGCCGGTGGAATATGAAGGTTTCGGCATCCCGATGTCGGAGTCGCGTCAACGCTTCAAGGAAGCCGCCGAAATCGTGATCAAAGGTCTGACCGAGGAGCGCTTCTCCTACCATGGCAAACATTTCCAAATTCCCGAGATCAGCATCCGGCCGCGGCCGGTGTCGCATCCGGAGCGCCGCTTCTATGCCGCGTCGATCAGTCCCGAATCGGCCGAGATCATGGCCAAGCTGGGTTTTGGCGTCTTCATCATCGCGCAAAAGGACTGGGACCAGGCCCGGGCGGACCTCGACCGTTACCGCCAGACCGCGATCAGCGCCGGCCTTACGCCCCGCCCGCCGATCTGCACCTGCCATATCATGGTCGGCGACGACCACGCCGAAGTGTGGGATCAGGCACACGAATATTTCGGCCAGACTTTCAAGGCGATCAACAAACACTACGGTTTTACTCAGGGCCGCTTGCAGGGACTCAAGGATTTCGAGTTCCATGCCAAGTTCGAGAAGACCTTCGGCAAGCTGACCAGCGACGCCGCCGCCGAGGCCAAGGCGCTGGAGTACTTCATGAAACTGCACGTGGTGGGAACCGCGCGCGAATGCCTGGAGCAGATCGAAGCGATCCATAAGAAGATGGGGATGGAGCACGTCGGCTTCACTTTCAGCTTCGGCGGGATGCCGCGCGCGCGGGTCGAACGCAGCATGCGCCTGTTCGCCGACCGCGTTCTGCCGGTGCTGCATCACGACCCCGCCTTCAACACCGGCGAGATTTTCGCGTAGCACCTGGCGCTCAGCGCCTGGGGAGAAGTCAAATGAAAGTTGGCGTGAGTGTTACGATGATCAACCCGGGGACCCGGCCCGACGATGAGATTTATCAGGAGGAACTCTCGCTGATCGATTTGATCGAACCGCTGGGATTCGATTCGCTGATTTGCGTGGAGCATCACTTTACCGGCTACGCGATGATTCCGAATAACACGCAACTGCTCGCGTACGTGGCCGGTCGCACCAGTCGCATACAACTGGTGACCGCGGTCATCGTGTTGCCGTGGCACGACCCGATCCGCGTCGCCGAGGAGGTAGCGACGCTCGACGTGCTGTCCGGCGGCCGGACCATCTTCGGTTTTGGCCGCGGCGCGGCCCCGGCGGAATACGAGGGCTTCGGCGTGCCGATCGACGAATCGCGCCAACGTTTCAAAGAAGCCGCTGAAATCGTGATCAAGGGACTCACGCAGGAACGCTTTTCGTACGAGGGAAAGTATTTCCATATCCCCGAGATCAGCATCCGGCCGCGGCCGGTGTCGCATCCGGAGCGCCGCTTCTATGCCGCGTCGATTAGTCCGGAATCAGCCGAAATCATGGCCAAGCTCGGGTTCGGCGTCTTCATCATCGCGCAAAAGGACTGGGACAGCGCCAAAGCCGACCTCGACCGTTACCGCCAAACCGCGACCAGCGTGGGGCTCAAACCGCGCCCTCCGATTTGCGTCTGCCAAGTTATGGTTGGCGACGACCATGCCGAGGTATGGGATGAAGCCCCGAAATATTTCGGACGGACCTTTAAAGCGATTAACGATCATTATGGCTTCACCCAGGGGAAACTTCAGGGCGTCAAGGACTTCGAATTCCATGCCCGCTTCGAGAAGACCTTCGGCAAACTGACCAATGACGCCGCCGCCCAAGCCAAGGCGCTGAACTACTTCATGAAACTGCACGTGGTGGGAACGGCGAGTGAATGCCTGGAGCAGATCGAAGCGATTTATAAGAAAATGGAGATGGAGCACTTCGGCTTCACCTTCAGCTTCGGCGGAATGCCGCGCGCGCGGGTCGAGCGCAGCATGCGCCTGTTCGCCGACCGCGTCCTGCCGGTGCTGCATCATGACCCCGCTTTCAAGGCGGGCGAGATTTTTGCCTAGCGCGCGAGGCCCGCGATGCATCCGCTGTCGCTGGAACAACTGACGATCATGGACGTGACGCCGCCGGAGTTGGTTTCGATTGCGGCCGCGCTTGATTGCCAGGCGATTAGCCTTTACGTCGAGCCTCCTGGCGGCGGGATCGAAGTCTATCCCCTGATTGAGGACACCCCCGTCCGTCGCGAGACCATTGCGCGGCTGGGCGATACAGGAGTCGTGCTCCACAACCTCGAGGCCTACGTCCTGGCGCCCGACACGCGCGTCGATAGCTATCGGAAATCGCTTGAAGCGGGTGCGCGGATGGGCGCCAAGACCGCCACCGTGATTATCTTCGATCCGAACCGCGGGCGTGTAACCGATCGCTTTGCGCAACTGTGCGTTCGGGCCTCTGAATTGGGCCTGCGAATCAATGCGGAATTCTTCGCCGGCTCGGAACTGAAATCGTTCCGTGATGCGCTTGCCCTGGTAAGCGCCGCGGCTCAGCCTAATGCGGGAATCGTGGTGGACTCGCTGCACATTGCGCGTACCGGCAGCGCGCTGGCCGACGTAGCGCGCACCGACCCGCGGCTTATCGGCAACGCGCAGATTTCCGACGGCCCGCTCACGATGCCGCCGGATCAGCAGATGTTCGAAGCCAAAGATCAGCGCCAGATCCCTGGCGCGGGGGAATTACCGTTGCGCGAGTTCATCGAAGCACTTCCGCCCAATCTGATGATCGGGGTCGAAGTCCCGCTGGAAACTCTCAAGCGACGCGGCGTCCCGGCAACGGAACGCGCCCGGCTGGCGGTAGAAGCGACCCGCCGGCTGCTCGCGGCAGTTTGAGCTGGCGTTGCCAAGGCCCAAATAGCAGCTCACGAGAGGTTAATGTGAATGGCGCCTTTAACCTCAACCGTTCACGCTAGTCTTCCTTGCCTTTCTTGCGCGGGCGCCCGCGACGGCGCGACGGCGTGGCCGATGGGATCTGATCGAGCTCGCCTTCTTCAGGCTCGAACGGGGCCGCGTCATGAATGGTGAGCAGTTCCTCGGGTTCAATAACGCCGTTGCTGTCTTCGGACGATTCGTCGGGCTCGTCGTGGACCCGCCAGCGCCGCCATGCTTCATCACTGGCGCTGCTTCTTCCCGTCCGCTGCTGGCTGCGCTCCTGCTGGCAGTCCACGCAATAGATCGCGAAAGGCAGAACCTTGAGCCGTTCCACGGCGATATCGTTTTCACACTGCTCGCAGATTCCGTAGCGGCCGCGGTCCAGCCTCAAGATTGCATCGTCGATAGCCTTTAAACGCTCCTCGGCGCGCTCGACCAGGCTGGCATTGGTCTCGACGTCAGTGAGCGACCTGGCCACATCCATCTCATCGCCGGGAGAACCGGCGGCCTCATCCCGCTGGCTACGGCGCAGCCCGCGAATCCTGGTCAGGGCATTGGTGCGTTCTTGGGTCAGAATGTCCCTTAGGATTTCAAGCCGTGGGCCTTTCATGAATATCCTCCGTAGCTTCGTTATCGCCCCGACAAAGCGGGCTTCGCCCAGTATTCCTATGGTATCACCGACGCGCTTGACCAAGCGACATTGTTTCCTGCCAAGGCACGGTGGTGGCGCCGAGGCGCTGTTTCACCGTTTCCCGCCTGCGCGGCCGCTTTTTGCACGCGATCGGACGGCCGAAACATGGAAACGTTCAGGTTGATGGAGCAATCAGGCTGACGCAAGGGCGTCTGGTTTGGTCATTGCTAAGGGGCGCGGCGTGCGCCGGACCTAAAACCTTCCCATGTGCGCGCATACTCGTTGTATAATCCCGGTGGGGTCGGGGCTTATCGGGATTGTCATGTCAAATTCACCAAAAGCGAGGTTGCAATGAAGACATCACGTCCATTGTTTGCGCTTGCAGGTCTGCTGTTCTCGCTGGCTGGATTCGCATCCATGGCGACCGGCCAGGAATTGACCACGCCACGGCAGCTAAGCCACGCGGTTGCGCTGCAAAACGTCTCCGCTCAGGCCAATGGCGCTCTTTCCGGCACGCTCGCCAACAGCACCGAGTACGTGATCCGCGACGTGAAGCTGATGATCGAGTATGCCTGGATTTGGAGACATGATTTCCGGCCGGGCGAAGACAGTCCGGGGCGCACCGTCTATATTACCATCCATGGCGACATTGCGCCGCATGCGCAGCAGTCCTTTAGCTATGAGCCGTCACCGCCGCTGTCTTCGCGTCACGACGGACATTTTGAGCCCGCGGTAAAGGTCGTCGGATACACGCAGATGGTGCCGCGTTAGTAGCTTACGGGGTTGTGGCTCGCGCTCAGAGCCACCCTCGGCGCCTGCTTAAAAAACGCGCCCGCTGCCGCCCTTTCGGGGCGAGCAGCGGGCGCGTTTCACTCCACTGAGTCTTACGCTGTCCCCGACTCAGGCCGCCGAGCCGTGACGCAGCAACTTGCCCGGAGTCGCGCCGGTGCACTTGCCGTCGGCGAAGGTCTCCTGGCCGTTGACCATGATCGAATGGTAGCCCTTGGCGCGCTTGACCCGGCGCCATTCGCCACCCGGCAAGTCGTGGGTGATTTCGCCGATCCATTGGGGCTCGACGCCCAAGCCGTCGAGGTCGTAGACCACCACGTCGGCAGCCGCACCTTCGCGCAACACGCCGCGATCGCGGAAGCCCGCCGCGTGGGCCGGCAGGGCCGACATCCGATAATGCGCTTCTTCCAGCGTAATTTTCTGCTCGTCGCGAACCATCCAGGTGAGGAAGTCGGTGGTAAAAGCGCCGCCGCTGAAGAATTTGGTATGCGCGCCGCCGTCGGACACGCCGGGGAAGGTATAGATCGAGGAGTTGATGATCTCCGCGATGTAGTCGGGGTTGAATTTCTGGACCGGGGTCAGGAACTCGGCCTTCAGATCGGTGGCGATCGCCAGGTCGAGCATCACATCGACTGGATGCTTGCCCTCTTCTTCGGCGATTTGGCCGACCATCTTCCCGAGGTACTTCTCCAACTCCGGCTGATCATTGAGGTATTGAACGACCAATCTGACGATGCGTCCGCCGATTCCGGAGGCGTTCTTGTCCAAAGCCTTGGTCCAGCGCTCGCTCTTGGCCGCCGCACGCAATTCGGGGTTGCGCATCTTGACCAGCTTCTCTTCCTTGGTTCCGGTGGTCATCTCGCGCCACGGCGGCGCGATGTCGTACAGGTTCCAGTGTTCCAGGGTGAAACCGAATCCGGCGCGCAGCGTTCCCGCCTGTCCGAAGATCGGCAGACCCTTGGCCCGCAACTCGTCGATCCAGCGCAGCGTGCGGCGATGGATTTCGCCGTCGTAGCGGCTGGCGGCGACCGCCTGGAACAGCACCGGCCGTTGCGCCTCTTCGACCAGACGCGCCACGAACGCACGGTCTTCCTTGATGTGGCCGGTGTCCTGGGTGATTTCAATGAAGCCCTCATCGCGCTCGCGCAGCACGCGCGCGAGGTTGAGGATATCTTCATCGCACATGGTGTCGGTCACCATCGGGGAGCCGTCGAAATCGGCCTGTCCCGAATGGCGCCCCAGACGTTGAATGGAGAACCCGCACAGCCCGGCGTCCAGACCTTGTGCGAGCAGCCGACGCATTTCGGCGCGTTCCGCCTCGGTCGCGGGGCGGGTTTTGGCCGCCTCCAACCCCATCACATAGATCATCAAGGAGGCGGTCGGCATATATTGGATGCAATTGACGCCCTTGGGAGCCCGATTAAGCGAATCGAGGTATTCCGGAACGGTTTCCCAATCCCAGGTCATCCCCTCTTTCATCGAGGCGTAGGGGATCGCTTCGGTGCGCGTCATGGTGAGCATCGAGCGCTCGCGGAAATCGGGCTTGCAGGGAGCGAAGCCGAAGCCGCAGTTTCCCAGCACCAGCGAGGTCACGCCGTGCCAGCCGGAGATCGTGCAGTACGGATCCCATCGGATCTGCGCGTCATAGTGGGTGTGGAGATCGACGAAGCCCGGAGCGACGATTAAGCCGTCGGCATCGATCACCTTGTTCGCGAAGCCAGGGACGCGGCCGCCAATTTGCGCAATCTTGCCGTCCTTGATCCACACGTCGGCGCGATAGCGCGGTACGCGGGTGCCATCCACCACTGTTCCGCCTTTGATTTGAATATCGAAGTCGCCCATTCTTGGTTCCCTCCCGGACCGGTAAAGGACTACGGCGTTTTGATCGACGTCGTCGGTTCGAACAGTCTCGCTTAATTGATTACTACTCTAGACTTATACCAAATTGGAAGGTTTTTGCCAGTCCAGCAGGGGTGGCCTTGCAGCCCGGTCCGGGGGCCGGCATCAAACGGCGACGCACCCGTTTTTTCGGATCGTTCGCGGCGGTGGAAGGGTTCGAACGATCAGCGGACCGGCTTTGCGGTCGGGGGCGCTTCCCCGGACCCCTTGGCATGCGCCGGCTTGCCTGCCATGAAGCGATTACATCCGCTGACGCCGGATACCCGCAGGCGAAATTTCTGGAGCTGTTCTTCGATACACAAGCCCAGCGTCAGGTTGTTGGGCGAGGCCTGGGGCTCCACCTGCCACCACTTGCAGTCTTTACAAAAACCCCACGATTGATCCATTTGAAATTCTCCTTTGACAGCCGTTTGGGGGCGGCAACGCGCCGCGCCTGATTACAGGTTACCGGTTTGGCGATCGCCGCGCCCGATTAACTCACGACAAACATGTCTGCGCTCTCTCCTTGCGAAAGAGCGCTTAACGCTTCGCGTTCAGTTGGATACCTCGAGCTGGGTGTCAACCTTATCGGTACCGGCAATCCGCTTCGCTGCGGTCACGACCTCGGCCAGTTCCTGTTCGTTGCCAACCGTGCCTCGCAGAGTCACGAAGCCATTGTGGGCAATGATCCGGATGGCTTTCGCGGACGCCGACAGCTTCCTATTTCTTGTTATCGCCTGTTGGATGCGCGCGGTTAGTTCAGCGTCCTTGCCTGCCTGCGTCTCAGCCATCGAGCCGGATGGTGCTACGCTCTGTTTCACGTTACCGGCGCCCGCGGGAGCCTGCGTCCTGGTCTTCATCGGATTGCTGCAGCCCAAACTGCACATCAGTACCGCGGACAGAATCAGTACTCTTGGTGTCACTCGCCTTGTCCAATCGGGCCTCCCGTCTCGGGTCTGGAGACGAAACAAACCCCTTGCCAATCGAAAAATCCTAACTCCAGCCTGCCGCGCCTGTACCAATGGGTTGTTGCTCAGGACAATCCTGGCAGGGTGCGGAAAAAAGAAGTTTTGGAGGGCAATCGCGCGTTGGTGGTTCCGCTCCCTGCATACAAAGATGGCTTCGTTCCTACATCTTCTCTCCCAGGGGAGAGATAAGAGTGAGGGGGCAGGCTGTGAAAAAGCGGAAATCCGTTTTTCCGCAGCCGGCCAGGGACCGTGAAAAAAGGGTCCTTTATGTTTTATGGAAGACCGCGAAGCCGGCATGCTGCGGGCGCCGATACCGGCACAGTGTTAGTCTGAGCGCAGGCGGAAAGAAGGCGGTGACGCGGGCATTGCGTCCATCCGGGTCACCGCCGCTGCATTGACAAGGGGCGGAAAAGAGTCACGCCGGCAGGGGGCCTTGGGCACATTGCCTGACCCCGCACCGCGCCTGGAAGTGGCTGCTACCCTTCTCCTTGCGGGAAGAGCAGCCGACCAAACGCGTCCTGTTAGAGGTTACCTGCGGAGTTCTTGGCTTTGCTCCGGGATTTCCCTGCGGCTTCCGCTTCTTTGAGCTCCTCGCCCTCCCGGCCCGCCAGGCTATCCTTTGCCTCACGCGCCTTTTGGTCAACTTCGCCATTGCGGCCAAACTCTTTAGCGTTGCGGTCATACTCCCGCGCCGCCTCCAGTCCTGCCTCGTCGTGCCGCGCGGCCGGGTTTCCTTCCCGCGCCAGTTCCTGTTCGGCCTGATGCCAATGCTCGCTCTGGCGTCCTTCGGGCCGTCCCTCGCGAATCCAGATCTCGTGGGCGCGCTCACGTATTCGATGGGTATGATCCATACTCATTGTCGATACCTCTCTTCGGTTATTACCTCTTTCTAGTATAGCTCTGCACCGTCCGAGCGGGCGGTATTTTCATCGAGGCAAGCCGGTACAGGTTTCGAACTGCATTACCGCGGCGTTAACGCCCATGCGACTATATTTAGTCACGGAACGGAAAGATGCAAAGACACAAATGTACTATACATGGTAGTACATTCGAACTAACTAATCTTTACCAGTGAACCCCCGCTCGCGCGCCCAGATCACGGCGGCGCTGCGGTTGTGCACGTCGATCTTTGCGTAAATGGAAGACCGGTGGTTGCGCACGGTGTTGCGCGTGAGCCGCAATTTAGCGGCGATTTGATTATCGGTAAGGCCCTGGCAGATCAGCCCGAGCACGTCGCGCTCGCGCGCGGTCAGATCGGCCAGGGCGGCTTGATTCGACCCGGCCGAGCGGGGTGCGCGAAGGTTGGCGAGCTTTTCAATCACGGTGCGGCTGAACCATGACGCGTCGCGCATCACCGCTTCGATCGCCGCGACCAGCTCCGCCTCCGAGCGTTTGCGCTCGGTGATATCTTGCAGGACACCAAGCACGCATGGCTGTTCGTCGAATATTCACGATCTCGGCCGAGAGCAGACAGTCGAGCAAATCACCTTTACTGGTACGCAACTGGACGTCCATGTTCCGCAGACTCGGCGAAGCGGTCAGGGCGCGCGCGATCCCCGCGGCCTGCGCCGGCTTGGCGTAAAGCGGCACTTGCGCCGCGCCTTGACCGACCACAGCTTGCGCGGCGTACCCGGTGACCGCCACAAAGGCGTCGTTTACGTCCAATAGACGGAACCCGTCAAACGTGCTCAGCATCATCGGCACGGGCGCCAAGCGGAAGGCCTTGGAAAAGCGCTCCTCGCTCTGACGCAGCGCGTGTTCGGCCCGCTTGCGCGGGTCGAGGTCGGCGAAGGTAAAGAGCATACAGGCCTCCTCGCCGACCTCGATCGGCTGACCCGCCACGATCACGTACTTGACGCCGCCGCCGGGCAGCCGCACCAGCGCTTCCATCTGTGGAATCGTGCGTCCCTGGGTCAGACGCTCCACCGCGAGGTCACGCTGGTCCGCGGCTTCGAGCACGTCGAATTCATAGGCGCAGCGGCCGATCAGATCCTCGCGTTGGTAGCCGGCCATCTCGAGGAACCCGTCGTTAACCTTGATGTATCGCATGTCGGATAGCCGGCAGATGATCGCCGGGGCCGGATTGGCCGCGAAGGTCTGCTCGAATCTTTCCTCGGCGCTGAAGTAATCGGTCAGGTCCTGCAGCACCAGGGCGATACAGTCGGGTTGGTTGCAGCTATCGACCAGGGTCAGGCTGCGCACGCGATGGATCCAATGGCGCTCGACGTGCGCGGCGGGCCTGACCTCCACTACCACGCCGCTGAAGGTTTCGCCGCGCAGCGCGCGGTCCAGTGGATAACTTCGAGCGGGGAGGCGCCGATGGTTCCGGTAGCGGAGTTTGAAGCGCTTGCGATATCCGGACGCGTTGCGGCCGAGGTCCTCGAGTCGCTCGACACCATGCAGCGCAAGCGCGGTTTCGTTGGCCCATACGATCGTACCGTCGGGATCCACCAGCACCACCCCTTCGGTGAGCCCGGCGATAATCTGCTGCAACTGACGGCGATCGGCGCGCTCGCGGGGAATCTGTTCTTCCATCCGGTTTTCTCCAGATTCATTCTAACCTGGCGTGAGAGACGAGGTATGGCAATTAGTCGCGCCTGGCCTTCGATTGCGCCTTAGGTGATGCGGCCGCATGCGCTCGGCGGGTGACCAACGGAGTCGAAAAGAGGCCTTCGAAGGGGCCGTTGACCGTCAGGCGCGCGCCCATATAAGTCAGGGTGTAAAGGGTCTGACGACATGAGGTTGCAACCATGAAGCTAGCTTCTTTCAAGCGCCACGACCGGCCCGGATTCGGCGCCGTGGTTGACGGCGGGGTAATTGATTTAACCGGTAAGGTGGGCGGTGCGTCCACTCTCAAAGAACTGCTCGAAGCGGGGGCCGTGGCCCAGGCGCGGGACTACTGCAAGACCGCCCCGGTAAGCTTCGCGCTTGGCGAATGCGCTTTACTTCCGGTGATTCCCAATCCGAACAAGATCATCTGTATCGGCGTGAATTATGCGGAGCACGCCAATGAGTCGGCGACCAAACTTGCTCCCTACCCGGTGATTTTTCTGCGGCTGCCCGAGGTTCTGATCGGGCATGGCCAGCCGCTGATTCGGCCCAGGGTGTCCGAGGAGTTCGACTATGAAGGCGAACTGGCGGTGGTAATGGGCAAGGCCGGAAGCCATATCTCCGAGGCCGATGCGATGTCTTATGTGGCGGGCTATTCGTGCTTCAACGACGCTTCGGTGCGCGACTGGCAATTCCATACCCGACAATTCGGCATGGGAAAAAACTTCCGCAGCTCGGGTCCATTCGGACCCTGGATGGTCACCACGGATGAGATCCCTGACTATCGCCGGCTAACCCTGCGGACGCTGCTCAACGGCGAAGAGATGCAGCACACCACGTGCGACCAGATGGTGTTTGACGTGCCCAAGCTCATCTCTTACGTCTCGCAGGCGCTACCTTGGAGCCCTGGGGACGTAATTTCCACCGGAACGCCCTCGGGAGTCGCGCGCTTTCGCAATCCACCGCGCTACATGAGGGCCGGAGACACGATCGAGGTGGAGATCAGCGCAATCGGCAAACTATCCAACCCGGTGATCGACGAAAGCTAAGGTCGCACGGTGTCAACAGCGGACCAGAAGCGGAGCCCTGCCACAGGCTCCGCTGCGTTTAGAGAACAAATCGCGATTCCCAAGAAACTTGTCCGTTTAATCGGCTGGTCAAGTTGCTGAGAGTGCCAGCCCGCTTAGGCGCTGGTCTGCGCTACGCGCGGACGCAAGCGGGTCATCCAGGTGCGTTGCTGGCGCGCCGGGACCTGACCGCCCGAAATTTGACGTCGCTGCAGGTCCAGCATCTTGCGCAGCCTGCCGCCATCGATCCCCAGCGCTTCGCACAGGGTATCGTAGGCGAATAGCCCTTGCCTTTGGTTGGAATTCATCCAGTCGCGCACTTCGTAGAACAGAATCCGCCGCTGGCGGGTTTTGGCATTCATATAGTGCAGATAACAATGAATCGCGTCTTCCAGAACCGCGAACATCAACTTGAGTTCGCCGGTGAGTTCGTGACGCCGCCGCCTCAATTCATTGTATTGCTCGGGGAGCAAGATGTCCGGCGAATAACCATCGATTAATTCTTCCATCCGTTCGACAAGTTCCATGGGTCCCTCCGTGGGAGTTGATTGACGTGGCCGAAACGCGACGAAGTCCTCTAGTCGCCTGGGGACCATCGCCGACCCATTGCCGAGCGAAGGTTTTCCTTGATGCGACCACAGGCTGGTAATCAAACCGCGTGCCAACGAAAACCCTTGGAAAATGGTCAGTTTCGAAGTGGAGTTGGTAGGGAAAAATTACAGAGTCCGAGATTTTACTGAGGTTACTCAACGGCAGGAAGTCGCCCTCGATAACCGGTTGAAAACGAACATCTCCCAATCGCGGCGGTGCAAATTTAGGGCAATACCCCGTAAATCGCTCCCCGCGGCCGGCGTCAACGCCGCGCTTGTGTAAGAAGCCCTGGGTATGAAAGGATCGGGGCAGTTTTTGAGGCCGGATTCGCGCTCGCAGAAAGCCAACCCACCGGAGGATGTCATGGCCTACGACCTTTTGATCAAAAATGGAACTGTGGTCGACGGCACCGGGGCGCCCCGCCGCCAGGCGGACGTCGCGGTCAGCGGCGGCCGCATCGCCGAAATCGGTAAGATCACGGATGGCGCTGCCAAGGTGATCGACGCCTCCGACCTGATCGTCACGCCCGGTTTCATCGATCATCATACCCATTACGACGCCCAAATCTGCTGGGATCCCCTGATAAGTTGCTCGTCATGGCACGGCGTGACCACGGTGCTGATGGGCAACTGCGGCGTGGGCATCGCTCCCTGCAAGCCCGAAGTCCGTGAGGTCGCCGCGTGGGATCTGGTCAACGTCGAGGCAATCCCGTTTGACGTGCTGAAAAAGGGCGTAACTTGGGATTGGGTAACTTTTCCCGAATTCATGAACGCGGCCAGCCGCCGCCATAGCGGGATCAATCTCGGATTCATGGCCCCGCTGACGCCGTTCCGGCATTTCGTGATGGGCACGGAATCGATGGAGCGCGCGGCCAACCCCGATGAGATTGGGAAAATCGCGGGGTTGTTGCGCGAGGCGGTTTCGGCGGGCGCTTTCGGATTCACCACCACGGTGCTGGCACAGCATATCGGCTATCAGGGCCATCCGCTGGCCTGCCGGATGGCCAGCCGCGACGAGTTGAAAGCTTACGGCAACGTCCTGCGCGACCTCGGAAAGGGCTCCATCGAGGTGGCGCTGACCAAGCGTGCGGGCCGGGTGATGGAGGACGAATACGAGTTGCTCGACTTCCTGCTCACCCACAGCCAGCGGCCGGTCACGTTCCTGGCGATGGCGGTCAGCCCCAAGCGGCCTGAAGCGGTCGGACAGACTTTGCGCATGCTCGAACCGCTGCTCCAGCGCGGCGCCAAGCCACAGATCACGTGCCGGCCGTTCGTCGTCCAGATCGATTTGCGCAATCCGTTCAGCTTCGCCGACATGGACACCTGGAACCGGGTTTTCAACCAGCCGGCTGAGGTTCAGAAGCAAATCTACACCGATCCTGCTTTCCGCCACGCTTTCCGCGAGGAGCTCAAAAAGCCCCACCTGTTCAATGGCAAATGGCATCGGGTCGAGATCCTCGAGGTGACCAATCCGGCCCTCAAAGGGCTGGAGCGCAAAACCGTGGCCCAGGTTGCCGAGGAACGCGGTAAGGACCCGCTCGACACTTTCCTCGACCTGGCGCTGGAGGACGATCTGAACATCCAGTACACGATGGCTCAGTTCCACGAGGAAGGCATCGCGGAACTGGTCAGCGACCCGCGCACGATGATCGGGCTTTCCGACGGCGGCGCCCACGTTGATATGCTGTGCGACGCCGGCTATTGCACCTACCTGTTGGGCAAGTGGGTGCGCGAGCGTCAAGCGGTCACGCTGGAATTCGCGATCAAGCGGATAACTTCGGAGCCGGCGGATTTCTTCGGCGTCAAGGACCGTGGCCGTTTGCTTCCTGGCATGGCCGCCGACATCACCATCCTGGACTACAACACGGTCGATTCCGCCAAACGCGCCGAGATGCGCAAGGACTTGCCGGGCGGCGGCCGGCGTCTGGTCATGACCGCGCAAGGCATCGAATATACCGTCGTCAATGGCAAAGTGCTTTACGAGCACGGACACCATCTCGGCGATCTGCCGGGGCAGGTTCTGCGTTCCTGATCACTGGCAGGGTGCGGAAAAAGGAGAAGTTTGGTGCTCCACCCAGCGCTTGGCCCCGCAACCTGCATGAAAGACGGCTTCGTTCCTAAATCTTCTCTCCCTCCGGGAGAGATAAGAGTAAGGAGGCTGTGAAAAAGCGGGAATCATTTTTCCGCAGCCTGCTGGCGCTTGAAATCCGATGGTAAAAGGGTGCGGCCGACAACGGCCGCACCCTTTTACGTTTGAAATTGGGAACTTTATGTTTCTCCTGCCTGTTCAAAGGAATGGGACTGGAAAACCTCTTTCGCTTTCAGGCTCGACGCCGCTTTTTCAATGGCAGGTTTGCTACTGGTGCGCTCCAGGTCTAGCTTTGTGAGCGCTACCACAGACTCGCGGCGCGGCGGGCCGGCGCCACCAGGCAAGTCTGCTCGGGGGCAGCATCGAGGGCCAGATGAGACACAACGTGGCCAGGGCTTTGATGATTGGCGTCGCGTTATTCCAGGCCTGCGGCGCAGCTTCTTTCCAACGGCCGCAACCATCACTCGACATTACCGGCAAGTGGCAGGGCGTCAGCGTTACAGCCTGCGGTGTGATGCTATTGGAACTGTCGCGATGTAACGCGCGCGAACGGATCACTTTTACGCTGTTTCAGGAGGGCTCAGACATAAGCGGAGTTTACACCTGTACATATGGCACGATGCTTTGCCAGAATTTGAATCAAAATGGCAAGGTGGTCTCGTCTTCCATAAATGGCTCGCTGGCCCGCCTGCGGGTCGAAATGCCCGACGGTTCAAGCTGCTTGTTTAATGGCACCTTCCAATCCGAGTCAGTCGTTGGCGGCTTTGCCTGCTATCAGGGAGGTGGATTGCTGGAACAGGGGAGCTGGCAGGCGGCACGGCTGTTCTGAAGCCGCTAAGCGCCCCGATCCGGTCCGCAAGGTTTCAGCGCGACCTCGGCAAACCCAGTATCCGCTCCGCCAAGGTATTGCGCTGGATCTCGGAAGTGCCGCCCTCGATCGAGTTGGCCCGCGCGCGCATGTACTCATACTGCCACATTCCCATATCCACCGCTCGCGGCGACCCCTCCACCAGTTGACTTGCGGGTCCTTCCAGTTCAAGCGCGAATTCGGTTAACCGTTGATTGATCTCCCAGTTGATCTTCGAAATGGAACCTTCCGGTCCGGGCGCGGCGCCGCGCAGTATTTTCGAGAAGTCGCGGTAGGCGGTGTACTTCAGGGTCTGCAGTTCGATATAGAGCTGCGCCAGCCGTTGACGGCGGAGCGGGTCATGCGTCACCGCCGGTCCGAGCCGGCGGCATAGCTCGATCAGATCGCTGAAGCTGTTCTCGAAACCGCGGGCGAGCGCCAGCGTCATCGTCCCGCGCTCATGCGTCATGGTGGTCACCGCGGCCCGCCACCCACTGTTGATCTCGCCCAACAGGTTGGCCCGCGGCACCGCCACGTCTTCGAAGAAAACCTCATTGAACTCGCCTTCGCCAGTCATCTGCCGCAACGGTTTGACGGTAACGCCGGGCGTTTTCATGTCCACCAGCAGGCAGCTTATCCCGCGATGCTTGGGGGCGGCGGGATCGGTACGCACCAGCAGCAGACACATCTGTGCGATATGAGCGTCAGAGGTCCAGACCTTCTGGCCATTGACAATGAACTCGTCGCCGCGCAACTCCGCCCGGGTGCGCAGCGAGGCCAAGTCGGATCCCGCGCCGGGCTCTGAAAAGCCCTGGCACCAGATTTCCTCGCAGGAAAGAATTTTCGGCAGGTAACGTTTCTTCTGTTCCTGCGTGCCGTGGACGATGATCGTATTGCCGGCATTGATCAGACCGATGATGTTCAACGGATATGGCGCGCGGAACTTCGCCATCTCTTCATTGAAAATCGCCTTCTCGATCAGGCTGGCGCCCTGGCCGCCATACTCTTTGGGCCACTCGAGTCCCAGCAAGCCCGCGTCATAAAGCTTGTGCTGCCAGGCGCGCAGAAATTCGGTCTGCGCATCGCGCGCCGGCTGGATATAGCCCTTGGTGCCCCATCCTGGGGGCAGGTTGGCCGCAAGGAAAGACCGCACCTTTTCCCGGAAGGCTTCTTCGCCCGCACTATAACTCAAGTCCATAAAATTAGCTGCTCCGCATAGCTCCGCACTATCTTAGATCGAGCTCGACTCAGGCGGTAACGCTACGGCCGCAGCGATACTTGTTTGAAGCCGTTAATCGGCTTCATGATAGCGGTATGCCCAGTTGGAACGCCGGCCAATATCTTCGTTTCGCGGATGAACGGACGCAACCCTGCCGCGACCTGGTGGCGCGAATCGTACTTCCACGCGTTGACCGCGCGATCGACCTGGGCTGCGGCCCCGGCAACAGCACCGCCATCCTGGCCGAGCGATGGCCCGGCGCGGACATTGCCGGTTTGGACAGTTCGGCGGAAATGATCGACGCCGCGAGCCAAGCGCAACCTGAACGCACCTGGATGGCTGCGGAAATCGGCCAATGGGTGGATGGCACCCATGATGGCACCCATGAAGCCTTCGACCTGGTGTTCTCCAACGCCGCTCTGCAATGGCTGCCGGACCATGCGGCGTTGTATCCGCGATTATTGAGCCGGGCTGCAAGCGGAGGCGCGCTGGCGGTTCAGATGCCGGGCAATTTCGACGCCCCGGCTCATCGCCTGATGCGCGAACTGGCCGCGTCGTCGTCATGGCGGATAAATTTCCGGCCGGCGGCGTGCGCGAATGGCACGTCCATGACCCGGAGTTCTACTACGACGCGCTCGCCCCGCACGCGGCACGAATCGATCTGTGGACCACCGACTACATGCACGTGATGGCCGGACCCGAGGCGATTGTCGAATGGTACAAGGGCACGGGACTGCGGCCGTTTCTCGACGCCCTGCCCACAGCCAAGGATCAGGAGCGGTTTCTCGCCGAGTATCTTGAACTGATCGGACCAGGCCTATCCGTCTCGCCCCGACGGCAAGCGTCCTGTTCCCGTTCCGGCGGATCTTTCTGGTCGCTTATCGGCCAGCTTGACGTTGAAGAACACATGGGCCGATTCCTGCCGGTGACCCTCAGGTTGGTTCGATGGCATAGAGTGGGTTCAAGCGCCGAACTCAAAAGGATTAAGCCAGCGCACACCGCTGCGCGCGACGTTTGCGTGTCACCAACGTGAGGCCATAGGTCTGAGCAGTCGCCGCAAGTAGGGCATCAACCACTGGAAACGTTCCAGCCGCACTCAATTGGCCCCACGCGTCGGCTACTGCGCGATCCATCGGCAGAATTCTCGGGCCGAACGCCTCGATCACCTCGCCAAGCCAGTTCTGAAGAGCCGCCGTTTGGCGCGGGTCGCGCGCCAGCAGCCGCTCGATACCCTGCCGGTTTTCAACTTCGACTTCCTTCATCCTTTCGCAGGCCCAAATAGAAGAGGACCGGGAATATTCTTCCCGGTCCTCCTGGATTAACGCGATTGGGATGCGGCGGCGGCTAGTTGACTTTCCAGGTGTCGCCGCGGCGCAGTAGCGAGCGCAGCTCGCCGGGACCTTGGGTCTTCTTGGCGTCTTCCAACTGCTTGTTGACCGCGCCGTCGTAGGTCGGACGCTGGGACGCGTAGAACACGCCGATCGGAGTTGGCATCGGCGACTCGAAATGCCCCAGCATGAAAGCCAGCGACAGATTGGTTTCGTCGTGCACCACGAGGTCTTTCTCGGTGACGCCGTCGTCGAGCTTGACCACCTCGGGACGCATCCCGTTCATGCGGATGCCCTTATCGCGATTCTTGCCGAAGATGAGCGGCTTGCCATGTTCCAGAATCAACTGGTGGTCGGCCTTGATCGCCTTGTCGCTCACGTCGTTGAACGCGCCGTCATTGAAGATGTTGCAGTTCTGCAGGATCTCCACAAAAGACGCGCCACGATGCGCGTGCGCGCGCTTGAGCGTCTCCTGCAGATGCTTCTGCTCGACGTCCACCGAGCGGCAGACGAAGCTGGCATGGGTGCCCAGCGCCAGGATTATGGGATTGAACGGGAAGTCCACCGACCCTGCCGGCGTTGACTTGGTAACCTTGCCGACTTCGGAGGTGGGCGAGTACTGGCCCTTGGTCAAGCCATAGATCTTGTTGTTGAACAGCAGGATCTTCAGATCGATATTGCGGCGCAGGGCGTGAATCAGGTGGTTGCCGCCGATCGACAAGCCGTCGCCGTCACCGGTCACGACCCACACGTCAAGGTCGGGACGGGTGATCTTCAATCCGGTCGCCAGCGCCGGTGCGCGTCCATGGATAGTGTGGAAACCGTACGTATTCATGTAGTAGGGAAAACGGCTGGAACAGCCGATTCCCGAAATGAACACGGTGTTCTCACGCGCCACGCCCAGTTCGGGCATAATCTTCTGGACTTGGGCCAGGATCGCGTAGTCGCCGCATCCCGGACACCAGCGTACTTCCTGATCGGAGACGAAGTCTTTACGGGTAAGCGCGGTAGCCATCGGTTTTCAGCCCTCCAGAGCACGAAGGATTCGGGACTCGATCTCGCTGACCTTGAACGGCCGGCCCTGAATCTTGTTATGGCCGAACGCATCAACCAGGTAGTCGGCCCTAATCATTTTGAGCAATTGCCCCATGTTCATCTCCGCCACCATCACTTTTTTGAAGCGGCGCAGGATGTCGCCAAAGTCGCTGGGCAGCGGGTTGAGATAACGCAGATGGACGTGAGAGACGTTCTTGCCCTTGGCGCGCGTGTTGGCCACCGCCTCGCGCAGCGTGCCTTGGGTCGAGCCCCATCCAACCACCAGCAGGTCGCCGCCCTGGGCGTCGCCAAAGACCTGGGTGGGCGGGACTTCGCGCGCAATGCCCGCGATCTTGCGCGCCCGCAACCGCACCATCATCTCATTGTTCGACGGCGAATAACTGACGTTGCCGGTCACATGTTCGCTGGACAGACCGCCGATCCGATGCTCGAGTCCCGGCGTGCCCGGAATCGCCCATGGACGCGACAGCGTTTCGTCATCGCGCAGGTAGGGCATGAAGCCTTCCGGATCGGTGCGGAATTCGACCTTGATTGGGGGCAGAGTGTCGGGGTCGGGGACCAGCCACGGCTCGGCGCCGTTGGCCAGTTGGCCGTCAGTCAGCAGGATTACCGGGGTCATATACTTGACCGCGATCCGCACGGCCTCGTAGGCGCAATCAAAGCAATCGGCCGGCGTGGACGCCGCGATAATCGGGATCGGCGATTCGCCATGCCGCCCGTACATCGCCATCAGCAAATCGGCCTGCTCCGGCTTGGTCGGCATCCCGGTGGACGGACCCGCGCGCTGGATGTCGGTGATGATCAGTGGCAGTTCGACCTTGACCGCAAGTCCAACCGCCTCGGCCTTGAGGTTCATCCCGGGGCCCGAGGTGGTAGTGATGGCGATCGCGCCGCCGAAGGCCGCTCCGATTGCGGACGCGACACCGGCGATTTCGTCTTCCGCCTGGAAAGTGTAGACCGGAAAGTTCTTGAAGCCTGCCAGGTCGTGCAGGATGTCGCTGGCCGGCGTGATCGGGTAGGAGCCCAGAAACAGCGGCCGTCCGCTCTTGACCGCGGCGGCCACGAACCCCAGCGCAGTCGCGGTGTTGCCGGTAATGTTGCGGTAGAACCCCGGGGCGATGTGCGCCGCCTTCACCTCGTAGGAACTGGTGAAGATTTCCGTGGTCTCGCCGAAGTTGTAGCCCGCCTTGAACGCCCGCAGGTTGGCCTCTTTGACATCGGCCGTCTTCTTGAACTTGCTCTCTATGTACTCGACCACCGACTCGGTCGGACGCTGGAACAGCCACGACAGCAACCCGAGCACCCAAAAGTTACGGCAGCGGTTGACCGCGCGGGTATTGAGTCCCAACTCCCGCACCGCGGAAGTGGTCAGTTTGCTGACCTCAAGCTCGAACACCTGGTACTTGTCCAGCGAATGGTCGGTCAGCGGATTGGAGGTGTACCCGGCCTTCTTGAGATTGGCCTCGGTAAACCCTTCCTTGTCGACAATCAGCACCCCGTTGGGCGGCAGATCCTCCAGGTTCACCTTCAGTGCGGCCGGGTTCATCGCGACCAGCACTGAGGGCTCGTCGCCGGGGGTAAACACTTCGGCGCTGGAGAAATTCAGTTGGAAGCCGCTGACCCCAGCCAAAGTTCCAGCAGGGGCGCGAATCTCCGCTGGAAAATCGGGCAAAGTAGCAATGTCATTGCCCGCCAGCGCGGACTCGGTGGTGAACTGCATGCCGGCCAGTTGCATGCCGTCGCCGGAATCTCCGGCAAACCGAATGACGATCTGGGAACGTGACTCGACTGGCTTATGCTTGCCGGCGGACCCGGAGTCCTGTGCAAGCGTTTGGGCCGTCTCAGGTGGTACAGCCATTTGGATCTGCTCTCCTCTAAACCGGACGCCTAATTATGGTTGGTTGATCGATCCGACATTGACAGCCCCGCCTTAGCCATAAACAAGCGGAGCGAATAGGTAGTGTCTCGTTATTAAACTATAACTAATGGCGGACCGTGATAAAAGAGACCCGGCCCGATGGCGAGCCACGGATTAGCGCACCGCGACGCTCGACGGCGAGTCATGGATTAGCGCACCTCAAAACCTTGCAGTTTTCCCTCATAATCCGACCACTCCACCTCTACCTTCCCCACCGCCGCCGCCGCCGGCCCCTGATGGGCCCAGGCGACCAGCAAATCAAGGCTCTTTCGCCATCCCTCGGCCAGCATTTCCACCCGGCCACCGGGCAGGTTACGCACCCATCCAGTCAATCCGAGTCCCCGCGCCTCTTGCATCGCCGCGTAGCGGAAGCCAACGCCCTGGACCTGCCCACGGACAACCATTCGAACTTGCGCCTTATCGGCAGTCATCGTCAAGCGCCATCCAGCATCCGCGCGAGTTCATCTTCGTCGATAACCTTGACCCCAAGCTCCTGTGCCTTGCGCAGCTTCGAGCCCGGGTCCTCACCGGCCACCACATAATCGGTCTTGCGGCTGACCGAAGAGGAAACCCTCCCGCCCGCCGCCAGGATCTTCTGCTCCACCTCTGAACGGCTCCATTTGGTGAGCCCGCCGGTCAGCACCACGGTCTTGTCGCGAAACGGGCCGCGCGCGTCGGGTTGCGGGAGCGCCTCGAATTCGAATTTCGCGTTCTTCAGCAGGCTGGCCAGGGCCCTGGAATTGTGGGGCTCTTCGAAGTATTCGCGGATGCTGCGCGCGACTTCGGGACCGATGTCACGCACCGCCAGCAACTCGTCCTCGGTGGCTTCTTCCAGGCGTTGGATACTGCGGAAGTACTGCGCCAGTTGACGCGCGGTGTGTTCGCCGACGTGGCGGATACCAAGGCCGTTGATCAGGCGCTCGAGCGAAGTCTGGCGCGAGCGTTTGATACTGTCGATAACGTTGCGCGCGCTTTTTTCGCCCATCCGCTCCAGTTCCGCGAGATTCTCGGCACGTAATTCGTAGATGTCGCCCAGCTCGCGGACCAGCCCCTTTTCCACCAACTGGCCGACCAGCTTATCGCCCAAGCCATCGATATCCAGACAGTTCTTGGAGGCGAAATGACGAATCGATTCGCGCATCCGGGCCGGACAATTTACATTGACGCAGACGTACGCGACCTCGCCCTCTTCATGAACGATTTCGCTGCCGCACACCGGGCATTGCGCGGGCATCTCGAACAACGGCGCCCGCGGCCTGCCCGGCTTGGTTACGCGTACGATGTATGGAATTACGTCGCCGGCGCGCTCCAGTAACACCGTATCGCCCTCGCGCACGTCCTTGCGCCGAATCTCGTCGAGATTGTGGAGCGACGCGTTGGAGATCGTAACCCCCGCAAGCTGTACCGGGTCGAGATGCGCCACCGGGGTGAGCGAGCCGATGCGCCCCACGTACACTTCGATCTTGTCGACCCTGGTCTCCGCCTGCTGGGCCTTGAACTTGTACGCTATCGCCCAGCGCGGCGAGCGCGAGACCTCGCCGAGTTGCTCCTGGAGCGCGAAGGAATTGACCTTGGCGACGACCCCGTCGGCTTCGTAGGGCAAATGATCGCGCCTTTCGGTAATCCGTTCCCAATAGGCGAGCACCTCATCGACGCTGCGGCAGAGCTTCGACTCCGGGTTGATCTTGAGCCCGAGCACCTTGATGCCCTGGAGAAAATCCCACTGAGTTTCGAATTTCGGTCCGCCACTAATCGAGCCCGGCGAATGGCAGAAGATGTCCAGCGGACGCGAGGCGGTAATCCGCGGATCAAGCTGGCGCAGCGAGCCCGCGGCGGCATTGCGGGGATTGGCGAACAGCGGCTCGTCAGCCGCGGCCCGATCCTCGTTGAGCTTCTGAAACGCTTTGCGTGGAAAGATCACCTCGCCGCGCACCTCAAGCAGTTCGGGCACGTGATGAGACCCGTGATGCAAGCGCAGCGGGATACTCCTGATAGTGCGCAGGTTCTGGGTGACGTCTTCGCCGTTGTAACCGTCGCCGCGGGTGGAACCGACTTTCAGCAGGCCATGCTCATACACCAACTCCACAGCGAGGCCGTCGAGTTTGACTTCCGCGACGTATTCGATATCGGCGTCTTTGCGCAGCAGCCGCTTGATGCGCTTGTCGAACTCGACCATCTCCCCGGCGTCCAGCGCGTTGGCCAACGACAGCATCGGGCGGCGATGCTGGACCGCGCCGAATTTCTCGCTCGGCGCCGCCCCGACCCGGTGGGTGGGAGAATCCGGGGTGGCGACTTCCGGATGTTTGCGCTCCAGCGCTTCGAGCTGGCGCATCAGAACGTCGTACTCGGCGTCGCTCAGCTCGGGCGAATCAAGCACATAGTAGCGATAGTTGTGATGACGGATCTGCTCGCGCAGATGCTCGGCTTGCGCAGTCAGTTCTTCGAGCGATTTATCTTCGGCCATGGTGCGTGAAATCGTCTGCCGGAATGGCGCGCGGGAAAGCAGCGGGAAGGCGCTTAGCAGGCTGCGGAAAAAGTCTCCGCCACCTGCTCCCTCTCTCTTATCTCCCCCCGGTCAGGGGAGAAGATTGAGGAAGGAACCAGTTTTTATGCAAGGCGCTACTCCCATCGGCCAACCAGTCGGTCTCTGAATCCCTTTTTCGGCACTCCGCTAACGGCTGTAACCCATCGCGGAGAGAAACTCTTCGAGCGAGCGAAAGCGCATGAACATGTTGTGGCGTTTCTCGTTGCCAATTGTCGAGGTCGCTTCCGCGGAATAGGCGTGCCCCGGAAAAACCACCGTATCGTCGTCAAGATTCCTCAACGTCCGGTTAAGGCTGTAATACATCTGCTCGGGGTCGGACCCGGGCAGGTCAACGCGCCCGCACGAGCCAATAAACAAGGTGTCGCCCGAGATCAGGTTGTTGTCGATCAGAAAGCATTGCGAACCCGGCGTATGGCCGGGGGTGTGCAGGAACTTGATCGTCAGGTTGCCGATCTGGGTCGTGTCGCCGCCTTCCACGGTCACCATGTCGGTGGGTGACAGTCCAACCTGCCGTTTGGTCAGCGCGGCTTCGGATTTCTGCAGATAGAGCTTGGCCTTGACCTTGCCCAGCAGTTCTTCCGCACCCTCGATATGCTGACCCATGATATCGCCGCCGAGATGATCGGCGTGGTAATGAGTGATGAGAATCTTGTCGATTTCGTAGCCGTCGCGCCGGACTAAATCGAGAATGCCGTCGATGTTCCACGCCGGATCGACCACCGCCGCTTTGCGCGTGACCGGATCACCGATGATGTAAACATAGTTGGCCATGGGGCCGGCTTCGACTTGTCGCAAATGAATCCGCGGTTCGGTTGACATCTGCATCCTCTTTTTTTCGTGCTCTCGCTATCGCTCGCCGGGTTCAGCAAGCCGCCTAGTTTTGGTCCTTCTTGGTGCGCTTCCTGGAATCGATCCGCAGGCCCCGATCCCACAAAAACTCTTCTTCCCCAAGCCGCTTCGAGATCCATCTGGATTGCACGAACAGATGATCGCTGAGGCGGTTGAGGTAGATGATCACCTGATCCCCGATCGGTTCTTCGCGCTTGACCGCCCAGCAAATGCGCTCCGCGCGCCGGCACACGGTTCGCGCCAGGTGCAAGAAGGCGTTGAGCTTTCCTCCGCCCGGCAAAGTGAACGACTTCAGATCTGCGAGGTCCTCGTTCATCCGATCGATTTCGTGCTCGAGCTGCTCAACCTCTTCTTCACCCATCCGGTGCATATCGGGATATTCAACATCAGCCGGGGTGGCCAACTCGCTGCCAACGTCAAACAACTCGTTCTGGATCCGCCGCAGCGTCTGGGAATACCAGATGTAGTGCTCGCCCAACCCCTCGCGGTAATCAGGAACGAAGGTGCGCACGATTCCCATCACGGAGTTCAGCTCGTCGATCGTGCCGTAGGCCTCCAGGCGTCCGCTTTCCTTGGGCACCCGCCCGCCGCCCACCAGTCCGGTCAGGCCCTTGTCGCCGCCGCGGGTGTAGATCTTCGTCAGCCGTATCGCCATCAGAGTCCGGCCTTGCCGCGCAGGCTCTGGTAGGAGCTCTCGCCGAGGTCAGAGGAAACCGGCAGGCCCGCGTCACGCCATCCTGCGACCACCACCTTGCCGCTCTGGTCGCGGGCGCCGCCAAAGCCGCCGCGAACGTTGGTCAGGTCGCCATAGCCGGCTTCCTCCAGGATCTCGCAGGCCCGCTGGGACCGGCCGCCCGCCATACACCCGACGACCAGCTTTTGGTCCTTGGGCAGGACCTTTTCCGCCACCGCGAGAAAGTCATCATTGGGTTCCATCTGGCCCGGACCCTTGATGAATACCACCGGTATATTGATCGCTCCGGCCGGATGACTTTGCGCGAACTCCGCCTCGGTCCTGACGTCGACGTAAATTGCGCCGGGATTAGCCTTTAGAATCTCATGCGCCTGCGGCGGTTCGGACTGTTTTATCGCCATCGCTATAGCTCCGTTTATCTGGTTGACGCTTGAAATTTTTTCCCGCCCCGTTTGCCTAAGCAAGAACGGGCGGAACACTGGAAGTGTATCAGAATTCGAGACCACAACCTGCCACGACATGATGTGACAGGCGGATGCCACCAGACGCTAACCTGCGCGACGCCGGTCTTTCAACCGCATCGCAAAGGGTCAGGGCTGGGAGTTCCCAAACCGTTCGAAGTGCGTGGTCTCGCGCCAGGTCTTAAGCGGTTTGGACTGGGGCGGGTTGCCGGGGTCGGGATAACCGAACGGCAACACGGTAAAGATCGCCCAGTTGTCCGGCACACCGAGGCGGGCCGCAATGCCTGCCGCGTCAAAGTTTCCCACCCAGCAGGTGCCCAGGCCCAGTGCCCATCCGGCATCGGCCATGTTCGCCACCGCTTGTGCGCAGTCGGTGTCGGCCCAGCGCTGGTTAGCGGTGTCCTTCAGGACCACGATGGCGGCCGGGGAGCTGGCGATAAAGCGTCCGGTCGTGCATAGGCCCCCCAGTTCCCGCAACGTGTCGGGATTGCGCACCACGATGAATTGCCAGGGTTGCAGGTTACGCGCGCTCATCGCATGGCGGCCCGCGTCAACAATTTTTTTGAGTTGTTCGATTTCCACGGGCTGCGGCGCGAATTGGCGCACCACCCGCCGAGTCAGAATCACTTCCAGTGCGTCCATAATTATAGATCCTGACCAATCCACCGGCTCGCGCAACACTTGGGCGGGTCTTCAGGAGCGGATGTTGCGCTTGAAGCCTCCGTATCGCGGTTGATAAAAAGGATCATGGACATTTTCGCAGAGGGGTCCGGAATTGTAACCTCCCTGGTTGTCGTCCCCCAAGGAAATGACCGGAGGCGGCGTGGCTGAAGGAAAGACAGCCTTGGAGATCCCGGCCCAACGAATCGCGGATTTCTGCCGTCACTGGAAAATCACTGAACTCGCGCTTTTCGGCTCAGTGCTGCGTGAGGACTTCCGGCCGGACAGCGACATAGACGTGCTCGTGAATTTCAGCAAAGGGACCCAGTGGAGCTTGTTCGACATGGTCCGCATGGAGGAACAACTCAAAGCCATTCTCGGGCGCAACGTGGATCTGGTCGAACGCAGGGCGGTTGAACTCAGCGAAAACTACATTCGCCGCCGTCACATCCTGGAATCCGCACAACCGATCTATGTGGCGCGATGACGCTTTCGTGCTGGATATGTTGCTGGCCGCGCGGGAGATTCGCGAATTTACCCAAAGCGCTACGTGGGAACAGTTCCAAACCCATCGCATGATGCAGCATGCCATCGTCCGGCTGATCCAAATCATTGGTGAAGCGCGCCGAAATATCTCACCGGAGTTTCAGCACGCACATCCTGAGATTCCATGGCCCGAAGTGATCGGGATGCGCAACCGCCTGGTTCATGAGTGCTTCCGAATTATGCCAGAGAAGGTTTGGGAAACTGTTCAAAAAGGACGTACCCGCGTTGATCACACTTCTTGAGCCGCTGGTACCATTGGATAAGCCACCGAAACCAGAAAGTTGAGATTCAGGGTGGCGGCTTCGGCCGTTCTTTTAACCGCACGGAAAGACGCCGTGGCGAGACATCAATCGAGGATGACGACTCATGCCTGCACTCGAAAAAGGCTCCTTGGCTCCGAATTTCCGACTTGAGGACCTGGATGAGAATATCCACCCACTGGATGAGCTGAAAAAAGGCATGCTGCTGGTGCTGGTCTTCTATCACAGCGGCTGTCCGACCTGTCAGCTCGCGATGCCTTTCATCGGCAACCTGGCGCGGGCGATGAAATCCACCAACGTGTTGATTTGGGGCGTGAGCCAGGACGACGTGGACGAGAGCCTGAGGTTCGCCCAAGTCAAGGGGCTGGAGATGCCGGTGATGGTTGACGCGGAGCCGTATCCGGTGTCACAAGCGTATGGCTTAACCAACGTGCCGACGCTGTTCCTGATCGATTCCGACCGGCTAATCGTCGATCAATCCGTCGGTTTCGCCAGTGAGGATTTCGTCCGCTTTGCCCGGACGGTGGCGCGGCACGCCGGCGTTGCGGCACCGGACATCTTCGCGGGTCAGACCCCGCCTCCGGTGGCCTATGGTTGAGGCGCGCGCAACGAGGACTGAGTTTCAGCTCCGCCGATAAACCGCAAATTCCTCCGCCAGCTTTTCGGCGCGTTCCTGCGCGGACGCGATCCGCTGGGTGCGCAGGAAGAACTGCACCAGTTCTTCGTGCCCGACCTGCCCGGTGGGTCCAACCACGTCAACCAGTTCCTGGATAAGACTCGGGAATCGCTCGCTGGGGATGTAATAATGGGCCCAGCCGAAATTGCAATGGCGCTGCAAAATCTTGGCTATCGACTTCTCAAGTAGCGCACGATTGGCCGTGCGGTCGTTTTCGCTCATGATGTTATGCTGCTCCTGATGCTTTCGATTCCGACCCGACCGAGCCTAACTTAGCGCGGTGCTGCGCCCTTTTCCAGCGGGTTCGCCGGGCTTTCCACTTCGTCCGCCCAGATGATTTTGCGGTAGTCGAACTTGAGATCCTCGATCAGGTTGAATTTGATCACCTCGAAATAGGGCGACAGATCGAAATCGCGCGGGGTCACAAAGGTCGTCGGCACCGGCTGCAACACCCCGAAGCGGCGCGCGTCGGGACGATGGATCAGCCGCGCCAAACCGTGATAGCCGTTGTCGGCCAATGGCGGCTCCTTGAAAATCGGGATGATCGGAAAGCGCACCTTGTTGAAGGCGTTGGCGATCATGCTGGAGCAAATTACCTGAGTGGACTCGCCGCTGCCGAATTCCAGCGCGGTGCGCCGCAGGCGGCGCGGCACCAGGCTGACCGGCAGAAAATAACGCGCCAGATCGAAGATGTTCTTCAGATCGTAGGTGTATCCGACGTTGTTCAAAACCTCGCTTATAACCTGGTCACGATCGTCACGCGCCAGATTGAAGGGGCGGCATACGCGGATATTGAAGTCGCGATACTTGGCCAGCGGCGACAGCACCACCCCCTCGTCGACCAGGGCCTCGACGATCAGATGGTTGGCTTCTTCGCCGAATTGCTCGAGCACGCGCCGGCGCATTTCGGGGTCGCGCCGCAAAGCCTCATCGCCGACGTAAATCGCCGAGTGGGACCACGAACTCTGAGTCAGATATTTGATGCATTCGCTGATGCGCTCGTTGCCCTCGACCAGCACCACGTCCCCTTTGCGGATGTAGCGCTTGAGCCTGACCGTATCGTTGGGCACCTTGAGGGCATATTGCGCCAACGGCTTGGTCAGCAGCTTGAGCGCAAGCCTGACCACACCGCGTCTGACATTAGTAAGCCAATTGAGCCGCAAAGCCATTGAAATCCCGGTCCATCGTCACGGACCTCGAACTACCAGCTTAGTCCATGCCAGAGATTAAGGAACTCCCATGAGTGGTTTTATCGGCGCTGGTAATGGACTTTTCCGGCGAACCGCGAATCCCGACGCTCCAGCGGGATGCCCCTGAGCCCATGAGGTCTCACAGCTGGGTCGGAAAGCGCCACAATCGGGTGTGGCTGAAGGTCTCGGGCAAAGGTGATCCGTCCGCTCGACGGTCAGGAGTGGCCCATAGAAGCTTTTGGGGCCGGAGGCAGAAAATCCTCCGTCATGAAATCGTCGAAACTCCAGGGACATATGGTAGAAACAACCTCTTTTTAATTTCATCTCTTTACCGGCCCGGCGCCTCGACTTGGGCGCCAAGCCAGCCGCTAAAATCGACTTCCCTGCCGGCCGTACCGGCCTTTGTCTCACCGTTCCCGGAGGTCAGATCTGGCTTGGCTTGCGGCACAGAAATTCTCCCTTGAGCTATCCCTTGAACGACCCGACGATACCGTAAAACGGCACCGTCAGGCTGGTCTGTTCGGGGTCGTCGGTCTGAATCACGACCTGCCCCCGGAGCTGCCCGTCCGGCGTCCCCTTGCGTAACTCCAGGGTGACCTTGTACACCTTGCCGGCGCTAATCGGATCGGATTGCACGACCACTGCCGGATTAGTGCTGGATACCCCCTTGATCGCCACGGGATGCGGGCCACTGTTGGTCAACCGCACGATCCGCATCGCGCCTGCGCCATGCGGCAGGATTCCGAACGACACCTGCGCCGGTTCGGCAACCAGATTGCCCACGATTCGTCCGTAAACCGGGATCTCGATCGGGCGGCCGTTGGTGGCAATCTCAATCGTGTCCTGAAAGGGCCCGGCCGGCATCGTCTTGAGCAGGGAAACCTTCAGCTTCAATCCCGGCTCCTGGATGACAGCGATGTTGGAGTTGGAATTGGTCACCTTCGTAATCCTGAAATCTTTGCCTGTACCATGATAGCTGATAACCACTTCCCGGCTCTGCTCGGTGCGATACTTCGCATTTCCGAAAGCCACCTCGGCGGGCGTCGCTTCCGACTCCACTTTGATGACTCCCTGGACATTCAGGGCCAAGTCGGGAGTCTGCGGATCGTTGGTATAGACATCGATCCTGCGGTTGGCGCGGCCCCGCTCATGGCTGGTGTCGAAGGTGACGGGCAATTGCGTCTCCTCGCCGGGCGCCAGGCGCTTCTTGTCCGATTGCGCCACCGTGCATCCGCACGAGCTCTGGACCTGCCCGATTATCAGTTCGGCCTGACCGGTGTTCTTGATGGTGAACTCGTGCTTGACCGGAGTGCCTTCGACCACTTCGCCGAAATCGTACACCGGATTGGCGGCCTGGATTCGCGGTTGGGGGCCAGTGGGTATCGGGGACGGGGATCCGGCCGCGTCAGCGCGCACCGCCAAAAGCAGCGCCACGATTGCGGCCCCAAGGGTCAGCTTCAGATTCAATGATCTCATGTTGGCAGAACAAACGTGCGGTTTGGCTACAGCTCAGGCGCGCGCCTGCTGGCGGGGCGCCAGGCGCGGTGGAGCCGGTTCCTGACGGGTCTCGAAACGATGGAGGAAGTCGGTGGCCACCTGACCGGCGCGGAAGTCCGGATCGTCGAGGATTTTCAGATGTAATGGGATGTTGGTTTTGATGCCGTCGATCACGTATTCCTTGAGCGCCGCCTTGGTTCGCGCGATCGTGAGCGCTCGATCTTCGGCATGTACGATAAGCTTGGCGACCAGTGGATCGTAATGGACCGGGACCCGGTAGCCGTCATACAACGCGGTCTCGACGCGCACCCCGATTCCTCCGGGCGAATGATGATTGGACACCACCCCGGGTGAGGGCAGATGCAGGTCCGGGTCCTCGGCGTAGATGCGGCACTCGATTGCCGAGCCCTTGAACTGCACCTGGCGCTGTTTTATCCGCATCTTCTCGCCCATCGCAAGCAGCAAACTCTCCTTGACCAGATCGATCGACGTAACGGCCTCGGTGACCCCGTGCTCGACCTGAATCCGGGTGTTCATTTCGATGAAGTAGAACTCGTTTTCCGGGGTTAGCAAAAATTCCACCGTACCCACGTTGGAATAGCCGACCACCTCGGCCGCACGCACCGCGGCCTTGCCCATTTTGTCGCGCATGCGCGCGGTCAGCACCGGACAGGGCGACTCCTCCAGTACCTTCTGATGGCGCCGCTGAATGGAGCAATCGCGTTCGCCCAAATGGATCACGTTTCTCTGGGTGTCAGCCAGCACTTGAAACTCGACGTGGCGGGCGCGCTCCAGAAATTTCTCCAGGTACATCTTGCGCGATCCGAACGCGGCTTCGCTCTCCGAGCGCGCCAGCGGAAACAATCGCGCCAGTTCCTCGACGTTGTGCGCGATCCGCATCCCCTTGCCGCCGCCGCCCGCCGCGGCCTTGATCAGCACGGGAAATCCCAGGTTCTTGGCCTGCGCCAAGGCTTCGCGCAGTTCGGTCACACCGGTGCCTTCGCTGCCCGGCAACACCGGAACTCCGGCCCGCTTCATGATTCGCAAGGCCCGCGGCTTGTCGCCCATCAGGCGAATATGACGCGCGCGCGGTCCCACGAAGTTGAGCCCGGAACGTTGGCAGGCCTCGGCAAAGTCGCCATTTTCGGAAAGAAAGCCATAGCCGGGATGGATCGCGTCGGCGCCGTAGGCTACCGCCGCGCTGACCACCGCCGGAATGTTGAGATAACTGTCCTGAGCGGCGGCCGGGCCGATACAGACCGATTCGTCGGCCATACGCACGTGCATCGCGTCCTTGTCGGCGGTTGAATATACGGCGACAGTGGTGATGCCCAGTTCCCGGCAGGCCCGAATAATGCGGATTGCAATCGTCCCACGATTTGCGACGAGAAGCTTTTTGAACACTATATTACTCGATCGTAATTACCATCTTGAGGGTCAGTTTAGTCCCGCGCGGCGCCAATACGCCCGGCTCAAGCCGTCGCAACACCAGCCTCACACCCCCCTTTCGACGATCATCAGCGGCTGGTCGTATTCCACCGGCTGGCCGTTTTCCACCAGTATTCTAACCAATCGCCCGGCGCTATCCGATTCGATCTCGTTCATCATCTTCATCGCCTCGACGATGCACAGCGGCTGGCCTTTTTGCACCATATCACCTTCCTGGACGAAAGGGGGGGCGTCGGGCGATGCCGCGCGGTAAAAGGTCCCCACCATCGGACTCTTGATCAGGACCTGATTTTCGCCCAATTCGAGGGCTTCATCGCGACTTCCGGAAGCGGACGTCCTGACCGCTGCCGGCCGCGCCCGGGGTTGCGGCGTAACCACGCGAGCCGCCGGATTCTCGGCAAAATCCGCAGTCCTGACCAGTCGAATCTTGCCCTTCTTGTCTTCGACCTCCAGCTCGGTCAGTCCATTTTCCCGCATCAGCGCGATCAGCGCTTTGATATCACGCAGCTCCATCCCCGAACCCCTGCCTCCCGTAACCATCCCTTAAGCTCGCGCAGAATAGATTTTGTTTTTCACCGCCGGGTCGAAATCTCCTATTTATCCTCGCGGCGAGATCGGATCAGCGCGGCAGCGGCACGCAGCGCAAGGTAGTAGCTTTCAGGACCAAAACCCATGATCCGCCCATCAACCACGTCAGCAACGGTCGAATGATGGCGAAACGGCTCGCGTCGGTAAACATTTGACAGGTGCACTTCGACCATAGGTATCCCCAGCATCTGGATCGCGTCACGAATCGCGATGCTGGTATGGGTGTAAGCGGCGGGATTTATCAACAGGGCCTGGTATTGGCCGCGCGCCGCCTGGATACGGTCAACCAGCCCGCCTTCGCTGTTGGATTGAAAACTTTCCACCTCCAAGCCAAGCTCCGCGCCAAGCCGGCGCAATTCGCCGTCAATTTCAGCCAGTGTGACACGGCCGTAAATCTCCGGCTCGCGCTCACCCAAGGTGTTCAAGTTGGGGCCGTGCAAGACCAGAACCCGTCGAGCCTGCCGCTCTTTTTCCGCCGCCATTGCGATAACCGTCCTTAGCTGTAGCGGATTTTAGCATAATTGCGCCTTCAAACCGCCCTCCTCGCCGAGGAGCCGCGGATTTCAAGTTTCCGGTTCCGGGTCGCGCTTGGCTCTCAGCGCTTCCTGGTAAACCTCGCGGCTACTGCGCCCCTGCAGCCGGGCCATCAACCTGGCCGCCTGGCGGGGCTCCAATCCCGCCGTCGTCAGGTCTTCCATCGTCAACCCCGGGAGCTCCCGGCTGGACGTCTCGCTCGCCGGCGCACCCGACACGACCAGGGTAATCTCGCCTTTGGGCGGAACATCCTTCCATCGGCCAGCGAGATAGCCCAGACCGCCACGCACCGCTTCTTCGAAGATCTTGGTTATCTCGCGCACCACCGCGGCCTCGCGGCCGGCGCCGAATTCGGCGGCCATATCCGTCAGGGTTTCGGGCAGACGGCGAGCCGCCTCGTAAAATACCATTGTCCGCCTTTCGTGCTTGAGTTCGCGCAGCCGCGCTTTGCGAGACCCGTCACGGCTGGGCAGGAAGCCCTCGAAGGTGAAGCGGTCAGTCGGCAGGCCAGCGATCGAAAGTGCCGCGATTAGCGCGCTGGGGCCGGGAATCGCACGCACCGCGCATCCCGCCTCCAGCGCCGCGCAAACCAGACGGTAGCCGGGATCGGAGATGGCCGGAGTGCCGGCGTCGGTGACCAAGGCGATTTTGGCGCCCTCTCGCAGCCGATGCGTCAGTTCCCGGGCCCGCGCCTCCTCATTGTGTTCGAAGTAGCTGATCAGCGGCCGGCTGATTTTGTGCGCGGCAAGCAACTGTGCGGTGTGGCGGGTGTCCTCACAGGCAATCAGGTCAACTTCAGCCAGCACCTCGAGCGCCCGCAGCGTAATATCGCGCAGGTTGCCAATCGGAGTTGCGACAACATACAGGATTCCGGGCTCAGCGGCGCGATCGGATGGAACGGTTTTCATGATAGCCGGACATTCTCAGGGTTATTTCAGAACTTGTCACGCCGCGAGACGCCCACGGGTCATGGTGATTTAAATCAGTGGCCTGAACAATAACCTGCCCAATTAGTTGTATATTCGGAAACGCCAACGTTGCATGGAGGACCTCGATGGGATTATCGATACGCTTCGCCACCGCGCGGGACGCGGAGGTGATCGTGGAATTCGTGCGGGGCCTGGCCGAGTATGAGCGTGAGCCCGACGCGGTCGAGGTGACGCCCGAGATGTTGCGCGGCCAGATGGAGGCGGCCGACCCGCCGTTCGAATGCCTGCTCGCCGAGGATAACGGCGTCGCCGTCGGTTTCGCCCTGTTTTACCGCAACTACTCTACCTGGCGCGGGCGTCCCGGCCTGTTTTTGGAGGATCTGTTCGTGCCCGAGCGCTATCGCCGCAAAGGGGTAGGAAGCGCGCTGCTCGCACGCCTGGCTGCTATAGCAGTGGAACGCGGCTATGGGCGGATGGAATGGTCGGTGCTCAACTGGAACAAACCAGCGCAGGACTTTTACCGTACTCTGGGCGCGGCCCCGATGAATCAATGGACGATCTGGCGGGTTTCGGCCGCCACGCTGGACCAAGCTTGTCGAAATCGGCGGGAAAACTAGAATCAGCCAGGGAGCTTACCGATGACATCCTCGCGCGCAATCCTGCTGATTTCGTGTCCCGACCGGCCCGGAATTATCGCCCGGGTGTCGAACCTGCTCTACTCGCTGGATTGCAACATCATCGACTCCGACCAGCATACCGACGACGATGACGGTCATTTTTTCTGGCGCATCTTTTTCGAGAGCCAAAGCCGCAAAATCGATACCGTAATGACTGAGATCGGCGCCGCCCTGCCCCAGCTATTCACCGGGACGGAATTGCACTGGGAGCTGTTCGACGCGGCCTACCGGGAGCGAATCGTCCTGATGGTGTCGAAGCTCCATCACTGCATGATGGACCTGTTAAGCCGCCATCATTCGGGCGAACTCGACGCCCACGTGGCCGCAGTAATCAGCAACCATCCCGACCTGGAACAGCTGGTTAAACCGTTTGGAATTCCTTTTTCCGTCATCCCGGTGACCAAGGGGAACAAGCCCCAGGCTGAGCGCGCGCTGCTGGAGCGATTGGCCGGGCTTAGCTGCGATACCCTGGTGCTGGCGCGCTACATGCAGATCCTTTCCGGCGACTTCCTGCGCGCGTGGAACCAGCCGGTGATCAACATCCATCACAGTTTCCTGCCCGCCTTCGTCGGGGCACGGCCCTACAAACAGGCACATGAGCGCGGGGTCAAGCTGATCGGCGCCACCGCGCATTACGTTACCGAGGAACTGGACGCCGGTCCGATTATCGCCCAGGCCACCACCCCGGTGACCCATCGCGACACGGTCGCGGAGATGACGCGCAAAGGCAAAGACCTGGAAGTCGTGGTGTTGGCCACCGCCGTTCGCGCGCATCTGCAAAAGCGCGTGCTGAGCCATCGCAACCGCACCATCGTTTTCGGGTGAGAGGTCGCAGCATCCGCTTGACTGACCGCCAGGCGTTCGCGCGGGGCTTGACAAACACGCCCGGTGTATAGATATTGAGAATCGTTCTCAGTTACACCTTTGAGCCACAAGCAGGTCATCGAGATTTCTAAAAGGCGATGCAAACATCCAAGCAGTGCAAGAAGACCCGGCTGGCCGAATGCGGCGCGTTCAGCGTGGAGCTGTGCGATTGCGGCATCGTCAGCCTGGTGATCGGGTTCGTGACGATGCGCCTGGAAAAATCCGCACTCGCGGAATTAGACAGCGCAATCCGCCGCGGCCTTGACGCGCTATCACAGACGGAACCGACGCTTCACTGAAGGAGGCGCGGGAGGAACCGGAGGTTGTCGCGCGGGTTGTGTCTTACCCCATCTTACCTTTAAACTCGCATCATGGAGACCACGCGGCTGTCCACCAAGGGACAGGTGATTTTGCCCAAGTCGGTCCGCGACGCCCATCACTGGGAGGCCGGCACCGAGTTCGTCGTCGAAAACCTTGCTGAAGGGGTGCTGCTGCGGCCCTTGAAACCGTTTGCGCCATCCCGGCTCGAAGACGTCGCCGGCTGTCTGCGCTATACGGGTAAGGCCAAGACTCTGGCTCAGATGGAAGCGGCGATCGGAGTGGAGGTAAGGAAGCGGCATGCTCGCGGTCGATACTAATGTCGTGGTTCGGTTACTGACCGGTGATAACCCGGCACAGGCCGCGCGGGCACGCGCGATTTTCCAGCGGGAAACCGTGCTCGTGGTAAAAACCGTGATTCTCGAGACCGAATGGGTTCTGCGCAGCCTTTATCGATTCGACGCGATTCGCATCCTCAATGCCTTTACCTCTTTGATCGCGCTCCCAAACGTGGTGTGTGAAGACATCGCAAGCGTTGCAAATGCCATTGAATGGGCGCGGGGCGGCATCGACTTCGCCGACGCTTTGCATCTCGCCTCAGGCAGACCCGCAGGGCGCTTTGCGACTTTCGATCGAAAGCTGATCGAAGGCGCCCGGAACATCACCGACATCGCACCTGTACCGGCGTGATGACTCCTCTATCCGCCAGACACGCGGCGGTTCAGGTGGGGCCGGTGAAGAATTTCAGCGAGCGGTCCGCGAACGCGATAATCGGACCCCAGTAAAGGCCCATCACAATCGTGGCCGTCGCCAGCACGCCCATCAGTCCATAATTCCAGGCGGAGCCGGCAGTGTTGAGGGCGGCCTCATCGCCGGTGGGCTGATCCAGAAACATGGTCCGGATCGGGCGCAGGTAGTAATACAGCGAAATCACCGAGTTGATGATCCCGACTAACGCCAGAATGTAGAACTGCCCGCGAATCACGGCGGCGAACAGGTAGAACTTTCCGATGAAGCCGACGGTGAGCGGGATGCCGGTCAGAGAGAACAGGAATATCGCCAGCGCCAGGGCCGGCACCATCCCGCCGCGAAAGGCCAGCCCGCGATAGGCGTCGATTTCCTCGCTGCCGGTGGCGTTGGCGACAATCATCACCACCAGAAAGGCGCCGGCGTCCATCACATAGTACGCGATCAGGTAGAACATCATGGCGCGGATGCCGTCATTGGAGAGCACCACGAATCCCATCAGCGCGTAGCCGGCCTGGGCGATACTGGAGTAAGCGAGCAGCCGCTTCATGTTGGTCTGCTGCAGCGCGGCCAGATTGCCCAGCGTCATCGTGATCATGCACATGAACAGCAGCAGTTGCGGCCAGTCCACGCCGGCCAGCGCGTGCCAACTGCCATTGGCCGTCAAGCGCGAAATCGCCGGGTAAAAGAAACGGGTCAGCAGCGCGAAACCGGCGGCCTTGGAGCCCACGGCGAGGAAGGTGGTGATTGGAATCGGCGCGCCAGTGTAAACGTCGGGCGCCCACATATGAAACGGCACCGACGCCACCTTGTAGCCCATCCCGGTGAGGATCAGTACCAGCGCGATGAACACGCCCAGCGACGCCCCGGTTCCGCTCGCGGTCAGGGCCCCGTTGATGACACCGAAGTCCAGGGAGCCGGCGATACCGAAGATCCAGCTCATCCCGTAGATCATCGTTCCCGAGGCCACGCCGCCATAGATCAGGTACTTTAGCGCCGCCTCTTGCGAGCGGCGATTATGCTTGAGAAATCCGGTCAGGATATAGGAAGTGAGGCTGACCAGTTCGAGCGACAGATAGGCCATCAGCAGGTTGTAGGCTTCGGCCATCAGGAACATGCCCAACGAGCCGGCCATCAGCACCGCGTAGTATTCGCCCTGGTCGCAGCCCTTGACCTCCCTGGAGCCAATCGACATCCAGACCGCCACTACGGTGGCCAGGATAATCAGCAGGCGAAAGAAGAAGGCAAAGGAGTCGAAAACGATCACGCCATTGAAGAGCAAGGTACTGGGGCTGCGTTCGGCAATCAGCAAAAAGAACGTCAGAATCGACGCGATCAGCGCCACAATCCCCGCTGCCGCCCGGTTTTTGATCACCAGGTCGAGCAGGATCAACACCACCACGGACCCGCTCAGGACCAGTTCAGGAGCGAAATAGGCCAGACTCGCGACGTTGCCCAATTGCATCGATAACCTGCTAACGCAGCGCCACTGCGGCGCCGGGAGCGGCCAGAACCACCTGGTTGAGATGGACCAGCGAGGTGTTGATCAGATCGAGCACCGCGTGGGGATACACACCCAGGATCAAAACGATCACCGCCAGCGGCACCAGCGTGAACAACTCGCGCGCGCTGAGGTCCGGCAGACCCAAATATTTCTCATTGATCGGTCCCAGATAGATGCGCTGGAAGGTCCAGAGCATATAGCCCGCGGTCAGAATCGCGGCTGACGCGCCAAACACCGTCATCACCGGATGCCGTTGCCACGCACCGAGCAGCACCAGCACTTCGGAGATGAACGCCGACAGCCCCGGCAATCCCATCGCCGCGAAGAACGCGAACCCGGTAATTGCGGCATACAGCGGCATATGGCTGGCCAGTCCGCCGAATCCGTTGATCTCGCGATGATGGGCCCGATCGTAGATCACGCCGACCAGAAGGAAGAGCATCGCCGTGATGGTTCCATGATTGAACATCTGGAGCACGGCGCCGTTGATTCCGGCCGCGGTGAATCCGGCCAACCCCAGCATCACGTAGCCCATGTGGCTGACCGAGGAATAAGCGATCAGCTTCTTGTAGTCGGTCTGCGCCATCGCGCACAGCGCGCCATAGACGATATTGACGGTGCCGATTACTCCCAGAAAGATCCACGTCAGTTCATGGCTCGCCGCCGGCAGCACTCCGAAATTGACCCGCAGGATGCCGTAGGTGCCCATCTTGAGCAGTACGCCGGCCAGGATCACGCTAATCGCGGTGGGCGCCTCGACGTGAGCATCGGGCAACCAGGTATGGAACGGAAAAGCGGGAATCTTGATCGCGAAACCGATGAACAGGGCGATCCAGACGATGCGCTGGAAATTAAGGCTGTAGCCGCTCGCATTGGCGGCCAGCTTGGTAATGTCGAAGGTCGGCGTCGGGTTGTAATAGTACAGCCCCAGCATCGCCAGCAGGATCAGGACGGATCCCAACAGGGTGTACAGAAAGAATTTGATCGCGGCGTATTCGCGCCGCGGGCCGCCCCAGATGCCAATCAGGAAATACATCGGCAGCAGCATCACTTCCCAGAAGATGTAGAACAGGAAGAAGTCCAGCGACACGAACACGCCCATCATGCCGGTGTCGAGCATCAGCAGCAGCGCGAAGTAGCCCTTGACGCCCTTTTCGATGCCGAAGCTGGCAAAGACCGCAATAAAGCAGATCAACGCGGTCAACAGCACCATCGAGATGCTGATGCCGTCCACCCCGATGAAGTAGGTGATGTTGTAGGAGGGCACCCACGGATACTTCTCGGCAAACTGGACCGCGGTGGTGGCGGTATCGAAATGCCCGTAGAGGTAGATCGCGATGAGGATCTGCGGCAGCGTGGCGGCCACCGCAACCCATCGGATCAGGTTGTGCTGCTCCTTGGGGCAGAGCAGGATCAGCAATGCTCCCACGAGCGGCACGAATGTAATTATGGTCAGCAGATGGTCCATTTCCGTCGCTTCTATATCACCAGCTATTCATTACCTGGCTCAGACCCTTAACATGGTCCGCACCAGCAGGATGAGCATCACCGCGGCCAGAATCGCGTACAGATAGCCGTTTATCGAGCCCGTCTGCAGCCGGCGCACGCGGCCGCCGAAATCCAAGGTCACGTTGGAGGCAAAATTCACCAACCCGTCCACCACGTAGTGGTCAAACAGTCCGGACATCCAGGAAGCAAACACCGTAAGCGTCGCGGCCAGGTTCACCACCCCATCGATAATGTTGGCGTCGAACCACGACGCCGCGCGGCACAACAGCAGGTACGGATTGATGATCACCGCCTGGTACAGTTCATCGACGTAGTACTTGTTCAGGACCAGACGGTACACAGAGCCGTCCAACAGCCCGCTGAAACGCTCCGGGTTCAGCACCTCGCGCCGATACATCAGATCGGCGACCAGCCAACCCGCCACCGCCATCGCGATTGCCAGCACGCTGAAGGTGACCTCGGTCGTATGCGTAATCGGCACCTGGGTCACGTGGCGGGTGAACTCGGAGCTGAAGACCGGTTCCAGAAAGCGCTCGAACGGTTTGAAGTCCGCGACAAAGCCCGGCAGCATCACGAACCCGCCCAGTACCGACAGCACGCCGAGCACGACCAGCACGCCGGACATCGAAGGCGGGGATTCGTGCAGGTGATGCTCCTGTTCGTGGGTGCCGCGGAACTCTCCGAAGAAGGTCATATAGACCTGGCGGAACATGTAGAACGCGGTCAGACCCGCCGCCCCGTAGGTTAGAGCCCAGATGAAGTGATGGCCATGAGCGAAGGCCTGGAGCAGGATTTCGTCCTTGGACATGAAGCCCGCAAACGGCGGGAAGCCGCAAATCGCGAGCGTCGCGGCCAGGAACGTCCAAAACGTCACCGGCATATGTTTGCGCAACCCGCCCATCTTGCGCATGTCCTGCTCGCCGCCCATCGCGTGAATCACCGAACCCGATCCAAGGAAGAGGCAGGCCTTGAAGAACGCGTGGGTCATCAGGTGAAAAACGCCGGCGGCATAGGCGCCCACGCCCACCGCGGTGAACATGTAGCCAAGTTGGCTCACCGTCGAATAGGCGAGCACCCGCTTGATGTCATTCTGGGCCGTACCGACGGTGGCCGCGAAGAACGCGGTCAGCGCGCCCACGGTCGCCACCACCAGCATCGTGTCGGGCGCCATCGAGAACAGGAAGTTGAGCCGGGCGACCATGTAGATGCCCGCCGTGACCATCGTCGCGGCGTGAATCAGGGCGCTGACCGGTGTCGGACCCGCCATCGCGTCAGGCAGCCACACGTACAGGGGAATCTGCGCTGACTTGCCGGTGGCGCCGATGAACATCATCAGGGTGATGAACGACACCAGCGTCAGGCCGAAATAGCCCGGCTTGCCGGCCAGCAGAGGCGACCACTGGGCGATTTCGCGGGTGACCAGGGTTGGATGCCCGACCGCCGAAAGACCCCAGAACAGCGTATAGAGCGCGATTACAAAGGCCCAGTCGCCGACGCGGTTGACGATGAAGGCCTTGTTGCCGGCGGTGGTGTTGGCCAACACCTTGTGCCAGAAGCCGATCAGCGCGAACGAGCACAGCCCCACGCCTTCCCAACCGACGAACATCAGCCACAGGTTGTCGCCCAGCACCAGGACCAGCATGCTGAAGGTGAACAGGTTCAGCCAGCCGAAGAAGCGCCAGAACGCATCATCGTCGTGCATGTAGCCGGTCGAATAGATATGGATGACGCCGCCCACGCCGGTGATGATCAGCGTCATCACCATCGACAGCGGGTCGAGCCAGAACGCGACGTCCAGCTTCATCCCGCCGATGTTCATCCACACCCACAGGTCGTCGAGCATGAAGCGATGCTCGGGGTCGAGCCCGATCATCTTGACAAAGCCCGCTACGGCAATCGCGAACGCGCCCAGGACCACACCGCAACCGATCAGGCCGATGACTCGCTTGCCAAGGTTGCGTTGGATCCAGGAGCCCAAAAGGAAATTGACCGCCGCGCCGATCAGCGGCAGCAGTATGATCCAGTGTATGAAACTAACGGGGAGTGGGTTTTCCATGACCTAGCGTGCCGACAATGCTCCGACTGAGAACTTAAGGGCAGCTCCGCGACGGTATGTTCCTGCTTTGGCGGCACAGCAGTGCCGGTTTGAAATCGAGCCGTTCTTCACCGTCCGCCTCAGGCATCCATCCCAAAGTGCCGCGCTCTTAATAACCAAAAAAGATTGCTGGTGGAAGCCTTGCGTTCCGCTTAGCCACTGAGCGTCTCGGCGGCATCCACGTCGATTGTCCTGAAGTCCTGGTAGATCGCAAGCACGATCGCCAGGCCCACCACCGCCTCGGCCGCCGCCAGCATGATTACGAAGATGGCGAAGAGCTGCCCGTCGTATTTACCGCCGCCGTAAAGCGAGAAGGCGAGATAATTGATGTTGGCCGAGTTCAAAATCAGCTCAACCCCCATCAGGATGCCGATCGCGTTGCGCCGCGACAGCACACAGTACAGCCCCATCGCGAAGATAATCAGGCTGAGCACCAGAAAATGGTTCAAGGTCAGGCCGCCGGGCATCGTCCCTCCTCCACGCTCACTGGCCTTGTTCGGGGACCGGACGGTCCACCGGCCGCGAAATCACCACCGCCCCAATCAGCGCCGCCAACAGTACAATCGAAGCGAGCTCGAAAGGCAGTGCGTAGGTGTCCAAAAAGGCGTTGCCGATTCCATAGGTGGTGGGATTCACCATGACCCGGGCGCCTTGATGCCAGGGGGTTTTGAACACGGCGTAGATCATCACCGCCCCCGCCACCGCGCTGACGATCAGCGCGGGCAAGCGTCCCACCGCGCGATTGGAGACGGTAACGTCGGCGATTCCCTGGGTCAGCATCACCGCAAAGATAGTCAGCACCAGGATTCCGCCGACATAGACGAGGAGCTGGACCATCGCGACGAAATCCGCCGCCAGCATCACGTAAATCCCCACCACGCCCATGAAGGCGCCGAGCAGGGCGAAGGTCGAATGCACGATGTTGCGCGAAAACGCGACGATCGCCGAAGAACCGACCGTCACAATCGCCAACAGGTAGAAAATCGCCTGTGCAACCATGGTATTACTCGTGATATTACCCGTCGCAGAAAATCGCCAGGGAACACCGCCTAGCAGGGTGGGGAAGCACTAAACGTCGGATTGCCCAGGAAAACTCTTTTTTTCCGCACCTGCTAGGCCTCCTCCGCGGCCGGCTTCTCGCCGCCGGGCTGGGCGAACTCGTCCACGTAGCGCATGCCGCGGTTCAGTATCGGAATAATCCGGGGGTCGGTCTCGGGACCCTTGGCCGGCTTGTAAGCCCAGGTCGGGTCGGGGATGAACCGGCGGATCATGCTTTCCAGCGAGAAGTCCGCGCCCTCGAATTCGGTGGTGTGATGAATCGCGCCGGTCGGGCATGGTTCACTGCACAGTCCGCAGTACATGCACTTGGCGATATCGATGTCGAATTGCGAAATCAGCATCTGGCGGGTCTGCTTGTCCTTCTCGACCACGATCACGATACAGTCGATCGGACAGGCCCGCTCGCAGGCCAGGCATCCGGTGCAGATGTCCATATCCACTTCCAGGATACCGCGGTAACGGAACGGCAAGGTGTCCTGGATGCGGACCGGAATCCGGTCGGGGTACTGGACGGTGTACGGTTTGCGGATCAGGTGCGAGGCGGTAACCGCCAGCCCTTCGAAAATGCTGGTGACCGCATCCTTGATATTGCCGAAATAGCTATTGGCCGTTTGCATTCGAGTTATTGCCTGCGCCGTCAGACCGTCGGACTGAGGTAAAGCTCCATCTTGGAGCGCCTGAAGTAATGCAATACGCGCGCGAGGAACACCACGATCAGCGCGATAAATAGCGCCAGTATCACCCAGGGAGCAACGGAGTTGCCGTCGGGCCAAATCGCCATCCAAACCGCGGTGCCCACCATGTCCACGAACGAGATCGGCACCAGGTACTTCCAGCATAACGACATCAGCTGATCGATGCGCACCCGCGGCAGCGTGCCGCGCACCCACATCGACACGAACACCAGGAACAGCACCTTCACGTTGAAAGTGATCAGTTCCAGAACGTTCATGATCACGGGGTTGCTGGTGACGTGCGGGAATTGCCATCCGCCCAGGAACAGCGTGGTAATAATCGCGCCGATGATGAACAGGTTGCCCCACTCCGCCGCGAAGAAGAACAGGTAGCGCATCCCGCTGTACTCGGTGGCGAAACCCGCCACCAACTCGGACTCCGCTTCGGGCAAGTCGAAGGGCGTGCGGTTGCCTTCGGCCAGCGCCGAAATATACAGGATATTGGCGGCGACGAAAGTGAACGGGTTGCTGAACGCGAACCAGGTCCAGGGCGCCCAGCCCTGGGCCCGGATGATGCCCTGCATCGAGAGCGTTCCAGTCATCAGCACTACCGGGAAGATCGACAGCCCCGCGGGAATTTCGTAACTCACGATCTGCGCCGCCGAGCGGATTCCGCCAATCAGCGACCACTTGTCGTTGGAGGCCCAGCCCGCCATCAGCACGCCCACCACGGTCAGGGCCGTCACCGCCGTCATGTAGAGAATTCCGACATTAAGGTCAGCAAGGATCAGCGACGACGAAAATGGCATCACCGCCCAGGGCAGCGTGAAGGCCAGGATGACCAGGTACGGCGCCATCTTGAACAGCGTCTCATCGGATTCCGCCGGGACCAGGTCTTCCTTGCAGACGTGCTTGAGCCCGTCGGCCAGCCATTGCAGGAAGCCGTTGGGACCGACGCGGTTGGGGCCGCAGCGCGACTGCATCCGCGCCCACACCCGGCGTTCCACCCAACTGACGATTCCGGCGAACGGAAAGGCCACGCCCAGAAACACCACCGCGCTGAAGACGAAGATGAACAGCGCGTAAATCAGGTCGCGCGGCGGATGGGCGCCCAACGCGCCGGATGCAATCAAGCTGTTGACTAGATTCTGCATGGGGTTTTAACGATCGATTTCAGGCGCAATCACGTCCAGGCTGGCGATCAGCGTTACCAGATCGGCAATCATCAATCCCTGACTGAGCTTGTTGGTCATCCCCATCGCGGCGAACGACCCGGTGCGCACATGCACGCGCCAGGGGTAGCCGGTGCCGTCGCTCACCGCGTACCAGCCCATGTCGCCGCGGGCGCTCTCGACGCGGATTTGGCACTCGCCGGCTTTGGGCTTGAAGTTGCGCGGCACCTTGGCCAGCACCGGGCCCTCGGGAATCTGCGCCAGCGCCTGACGCAGGATCCTGGCGGACTCGCGCATCTCCCTGATCCGCACCATATAGCGGTCCATCGCGTCCCCCAGCGTGCCCCATTCCCCGCTCCCGATCGGAACGTCGAAGTCGAATTCCGGATAGACCGAATAGGGGATGTCCTTGCGGACGTCCCATTTGAAACCGCAGCCGCGCAGGTTGGGACCGACCAGGTTGTAGTCGATCGCCTCGGCCGCGCTGATGACGCCGACGTTGGCCAGCCGCTCGATATAGATTTTGTTGTACGAGATCAGGGCGTTGTACTCTTCCCAGATGGGGTCGAAATGGGCCAGGTAGGCCAGCGCCTTCTCGCGCCATCCGGGCGGCAGGTCCCACGCCACTCCGCCGATCCGCATATAGTTGAAGGTCAGGCGCGCGCCGCACAATTCCTCGATCAGGTCGTTGATCATCTCGCGCTCGCGGATCGCGTGAGTAAACGGCGTCATCGCGCCGATATCCATGCCCATGGTGCCGACCGAAAGCAGATGGGACGCGATGCGGTTGAACTCCGCCGCGATTACCCGGCAATACTCGCCGCGTTTGGGCACTTCGATATTGCCCAACCGCTCGCAGGCCATCCCCCAACCCTGGTTGGTGAACATCGCGCAGACGTAGTCCACGCGGTCGGTGTAGGGCATGAATCCGTGATAGCCGACTTTCTCGGCAATCTTTTCGATCGAGCGGTGGAGATAACCGACGTCGGGAACCGCCTCGCGCATCACCTCGCCGTCGGCCTTGATCACGAAGCGCAGCACGCCGTGCGTGGACGGATGCTGCGGACCCATGTTGAGCGTCATCTCTTCGGTTCGCATGCTTATTTCTTGCCCGCCTCCATCCTGATTATGGGGCTTTCACGAACCGTCGAAATGCCGTGATACTCCATCGGCTCGACAAAATCCTTGCGCTGGGGATGGCCGGGCCAGTCCTCAGGCATCAGGATGCGCCGCAAGTCGCTGTGGCCCTCGAAAGTCACCCCGATCAGGTCGAAGATCTCGCGCTCCATCCAGTTGGCCGATTTCCACACCGTCTCGACGGTGGCGACCACCGGGTTGTCGCGCGGCAGCTTGATCTTGAGCGTCACGCCGTAGCGTTTGGGGTAGGAGTAGAGTTCGTAAACGACCTCGATGCGATCCTTGTAATCGACCCCGATCTCGCTGCTCAGGCAGTTCATCGCGGTTTCGGGATCGTCGCGCAGGAATTGGCAAATCTCTACAATCGCGGCGGGCTCGACCACCATGAAAGGATCGAACCCCTTTTCCACGATCTCGAGGACCTTGTCACCAAAGCGCTCCTTGACGCGTTGGTATGTGCCCAGTACATCCATCTTCTGATTCGTGCTTCCGGCTTGCGCTTCGCCGCTTGCGGATTCAGGCCGCCACGGTGGCCGGCTTGCCATTGGCCTTGGTCAGCCAGCGCTCGTTCATAATCTTTTCCTGCAGCTTGAGTAAACCCTCGGTCAGTGCTTCGGGACGCGGCGGGCAGCCCGGCACATACACGTCAACGGGAAGAATCTTGTCCACTCCGTCGCAAACCGAATAGGCCAACTGGAAAAGCCCACCGCAGTTGGAGCAGCTTCCCATCGATATGACGTACTTGGGATCGGGCATCTGGTCATAGAGCAGACGGGTCCGCAGCGCCATCTTCAAGGTCAGGGTTCCGGCCACGATCATCAGGTCGGACTGGCGTGCGGAGGCCCTGGGCGTGGCGCCAAAACGCTCGATGTCGGCGCGCGGGCCGCCGGTATGCATCAACTCGATGGCACAGCAGGCCAAGCCAAAAAGCATGTACCAGATGCTCGACTTGCGCATCCAGTTGATCAGTTCATCGGTTTTCGTGGTCAGGACGTAATCGGGCAATGTATTGAGCAAGGGCATCGGTTCATACCATCCCAAAGCTGCGCTTTATTGAGGGACCTTCTTAAGCCATTCGAGGTCATGTTTGACCCACACATAAATCAGACCAACCATCAGGATCCCGAGGAAAATGAGCATTTCGCTCACCACGTAAAGGCGCTGGCCCCGCCGGATCCAGTCGAGGTAGACCACCGCTACCGGATAGAGAAAAGCGACCTCGACTTCGAAAACTACGAAGATCAGGGCAATAAGATAGAATCGGACGTTAAAATTGATCCAGGCTTTTCCCGTGGGCGGCTCGCCGCACTCGTAAGGCATCAGCTTACGGGCATACGGGTTGTTCGGGGCCAGCAGCTTCTGCATGCCGAACATCACCGCCATGAACCCGATACCGATTATGGTAAGGGCAAGGGGAACGCCGAACTCAAAATACATGGTCTTGTCTTTCCAACCCTCATGTAGCTTGCGTGAAATACAGGTGTCAAGAAGTCCCGCTTTCACTCATCGCTACGGAGTTTAAGTTTTTCTTCATCGCCGCCACGCCCGTGCCCCCACTCGGGATGGTCACGACCAGGGCAAACCCGCTGATTTATCGATGGTTAAGACTGGAGGATGCGCTGAGTCCCCGTATATCTCTTAGTCTGGTCCTCTACAGGCACCCGAATCAAGATACCTGGCCAGGGCGCATGAAGGGCCAGCGCGACCCGACGGCCCAAGATTGGCTCACGGAGGCAGGCCAATCAGGCTCCGGGGCGGGCAAACATTGCGCCGGCCTCATCCGAGGCGACGTAAAACCTCGTCCAGTGCGGATTTTTCGATCCAGGCCCCGTCATCCGCCGGACAGGCGAGCATGGTAATGCCGGCTTTCTCGCTTTTGACCAGCGGCTGGTGGCATCGCGGGCACGCAGCTTGCGTAGCTTTTTCCGCCGCCTTCAACTCGGTCTGCTTGAGCTGGAGTTTAGCCAAAAGTTCGCGGTCGCGCTGCGCCGCCCATTGATCCTCGCGAGCTTTCTCAAGGTTTTGAAGCTTGTCGCCAAGTCTGTCCTTTTCATCCGCCACGGGCTGATTGCTCCTGAATTTCCGTCGCTGCCACTCGCGCTTATAGCATGTCCTTGATTAACTTGCCGCTGCGGGCCTTTTCCACCGTCGCTTCGAATTTCGGACCCAAATCCGCGCCCATCTGCTGCGCGCGCTTTTTCGCCCACAGACCGACGTTGCGGGAGTCTTTGTAGAAGCTCTCATCCCGGGGTTTGGCCGGGTCAAACCGGTTGAGCCGCGAGGCCTCGCTCTCCACCACCGCGAAACTCGACATCACCCGGCGCGTTTTCCGCGCACCGCATTGAGGACAAGCGGGGCACGCTTCGCGCTCCGAGCCGAGCACCACTTGCGACCCGCTCCATCCGCATCGGCCGCATTCATATTCATAGATGGGCATGACAAACCAAGGATAATCCGCGGCGTGATCGAGGGCAAATGGCCTCTGCGAGGCAACGCGAGGATTACCCTGGGCTGGCTGGCGCTTAAGGTGGTCCTACAGTTCGCGCAGGGCGTGTTCGGCCAGCGGATTGCCGACGGCGAGGAGCAGGCCGACCCCAAATACCACGACGCCGCAACCGGCCCACCACGTCGAACGCCACCCGGCGCCCAGCCCGATCATCACCGCCCCCCACACCGGCAAAGCGAGCGAGATTGCCATCCTTAGAACGAAATCCACCAGTAATTGTGCCTTCTCGCCACCCATCGACTGCCTCAGACGACTCCTTAAGCTAGTTAGGACCGGCCGCGACCGGCCGGCAAAACGAATCCGCTGTGTAAGCCTACCTCTTAATGTTCTTTCGGAAATGATTCAAACCCATCTGCGCCGACTTTCAACAGCAGGAGCTGACGCCCCTCCAGGGTCGGATGCGCCGCCAACAACTGCCGCGATGAACCCAGAGCTTCCTCCTTTTCCTGGTCTTGCCAGGTTATCAGATAGAACGGCGCCGGGTTCTTCGGTGGGCTCTGACGCCACGCCAGCGGCTGAATCGGCGCTCCGTAATAGTACGAAATTTCATATTCCGGTCCGTCAGAGATAAATACCGGCTGTCCTCCGGTTACCTGACGCATCTCGATGGCGAACGCCCTGAAGGTCCGGCGCGCCGCCAACCCCGGCCGCAGGATTCCGATCCAAACGCTGATCCCTGCCATGCTGGCCAACGCGACGGCCGCCGCTACCGCCCTGACGTTGCCCCGCCACCAGGCCAGCAGTGACACCCCCGCGGCCAGCGCCATCGCCAGGACCATGAGCGCCTGTCGGCCATGCCAAAAGCCGGCCATAAACAGCCCCATGTACTCCGCATCGCTGGATTGCATATGGGGGATCAGCCGTTGCACCAGCGGACCCTGCCAACTCAGAAAAAGGCCCGTCACGGCGCCGGCCAGCATCAGCAAGCCCCCGAGCCCCCCGGCCCACTGGCGCAGTCGCACGGAGATCGAAGAGTTTTCGCGCACACTCGCTGTCACGGTGGCGGCCAGCACGATGGCAAAGGGTGGAAAGGCCGGCAAAATGTAGTCGTCGCGCTTGGCACTGGCAATTGAGAACAGCCCCAAGACCGCAATCATCAGCCCAAATTGATACAACAGCGGAGGCGCAGCCTTGCGCAGCGGACGCAGCGTCGTAATCGCAGCCGGAAGGTACAGGCATAAGGGGAACGAGGCTCCGATGAAGCGCGCGAGGATGTAGTAAAACGGACGATCGGCTTCGCCGGTCCCGCCGATCCCGGCCGGCACCAGATGGCCCAGGTTTTCCTCCCCCAACTGCACCCGCGCGATCGCACCGTGGGTTTTCAGCAACGCCGGCAGATACCAGAGACTGGCCACCACGACCGCCGCCAACAGAGTCAGCCATGGCCCCAACCGTATCGCCAGCTCCAGCGGATTGCGCCGCACCATCAGCAGGTAGACCAGGATTCCGAGCCCGCAAAGCACGATCGCCAGCGGCCCCTTGGTCAGGACCGCCAATCCCAGTATCACGCCAGCAACCAGCCAGCGGCTTGCCGGCGCATTGCCTTCGATCGCCGGGTAAAGCATGCAGTAGGCAGAAAATACCAACAGGGTAAAGAGCATGTCGGTGCGCGCGTAACCGGCGTGGGCGCAAAAGCCGTAGCTGCCGAGCACAAAGAGCCAGGCCAGCCAGCCGGCGGCGGCGCCGAACCAAGCGGCCGCGCAGCCCATCACAACCGCCGCCAGGATCGCCGCCGCGAGCAGCGAAACGACTCGCGCGCGGGCCTCGTCCATCGGGCCGCCGGCGGCCTTCGCCAACGCGGCCGACAACCAGTAATAAAGCGGCGGTTTGCGCGTTACTTCGCGGTAGGAATCGGCGGGGAGGATCCAATCGCCACGATTGAGAATGTCGGCGATGATGCTCGCGGGACGGGACTCTTCGTCCTTTTCGAACGGCGCGGTGAGGCCCTGGCTCAGGAAAACCAAGGCAAGCAAGCCCGCTACAGCCAGGCTCAAGGCCCGAAGGTTCATCGGTTCCGGAGCTTCTACAGGTAGCCGAGGTCGCGCAGCCGGCGCTCGATAATCTCCCGCTCTTCCGCGGTGTAGTTGTCCGCGGGCGCTTCCACCACCGCCTCCTCCTCGACCGCGGCGGAGAGCCGTTGCGGAGCGTTGGCGCTGAGAAATTCGGAACTGAAAAGTTCCGAGAGCACCCGGCCTTCCATCTCTTGTGGGATCCCCAGACGTTGGCAGAACAGGATTGTCGGCGCCAGGTCGCTCAGCGAGGCCTTCTGGAGCGTACCGCGACTGGTGAAGGAGCCGCCGGTGGCCATCAATAATCCGTTGGGCCGATGACTGCCGCCGCGGGTCGCCATTTCATGGCTGTGGAACTCACCCGGCGCCAGCCGCCGCAGGCTTTGTCCGCTGAGATCTTCGAGGCTGCGTCCGCTCAGATAGCTGTAACCGTGGTCGTGGTTCCAATCGATTAATAGATCAGGCGCGCGGCCGACCTGATCGCCGCGATAGATCTCCTCGCGGCGATAAACCCGCCGCACCAGCGGCTGGGCGGTTTCGGGGTCGCGCCAGCTTTCCAGGGCCTTGGCTACCCGCGCACAGAGTTCCTCGTACTGGTCCGGCGGCACGATACCGCCGCTCTCGCGGCCGGCAAGATTGATCCACAAAGCGGGGAAATATGGCGACTCGTCGGAGTACGCGAGCGTGCCGCGCCAGTCGATTCCGCCAAAGCGAATCCGCGATTCGATTTGGTTGCCGATTTTCATCGAGCGCAGCAACGGCGTGCGCAATCGCTCGGGCAGGTAATGCAGCCCGATATCCTTGAGGCGCGACGCCGCCCGCCGGCCCCCAAGCTTAACCCGCGCGCCCAGGGAACCCGGGACGGCGGCACTACCGGCGAACTTCAACAGGCCCTGCTGCTCCAGGAAGCGATTGAGAAATACGGTCTTGGTGCTGGCCCCGCCAAAGCCGTGGTCGGAAAAAATCAGCACCCCGGCGTCAGGGTCAGCCGCCATGAGTCGTCCCAAGGCGTTGTCGATCGCGCTGTAAACCTTGGGCAGCCCGTGGCGCAACTCCTCGGGAGCGTCGGCGCGATACTGGGGCGAGCCCGGATCGTAATACTTCCAATACCGATGGCCCGCGAAATCGCTTTCAATCAGCATGAACGCAAAGCAGTCCCATTTCTCCCGTGCCTGGACGTACAACGCGGTCTGCACTTTGCGCTCGATGGTCTCCAGAATCGAGTTGATGCCTTCGCTCGGATGCTGCTCCGCGCGGAGCATGTCGACGGTCGGCGTGATGACGTAATCGCCGACCTCGCGCCGCAGTTCTTCATAAAAAGATGTGGGATAAAAGCAGGTGCGATCGGCCTTGGCGCCGATTCCCGGCGCGTCGAAGCCGCTAATCATCACGCCGTTGATTGGCTCGGGCGGATAAGTAACGGGAAATCCGATCACCGCAACCCGCCGGCCGGCCTCGCTGAGCATCCGCCACAAGGTGCGGCTGCGGCGCGAATTGGCGTTGACGAAACGCACCCCATAACGGCCCGGCACCCGTTCGAAGAAGTCAAACACGCCGTGACCGCCAGGATTCTTGCCGGTCATGAAGGTGGTAAAAGCAGGGAAAGTCATGGGCGGAAAGGTCGAGCCCAACTCGCCCGCCACGCCCTGCTCCATGATCCGCGCGAAGTTGGGCAGTAGTCCCTTGGCTGCCAGCGGGCGCACGATTTCCAACGTCCCCCCATCCACACCGAAAATGATTAGTCTATGCATGCGGCTTTGAGCGCAGTCGTCGGTCAACGCTCCTTTTGATTGGAATGCCGATATAAATCCTTAGAACTGTGGCCCGACTTGAGCGACGGGTCAAGCCGCCTGCCCTTTGCGTGGGCGCGCGAAGTCCACACCGCGTCCGCCACTTACACCTGGACTCTCTCCCAGATAACATTGAAGACACGTCCCGGCTCTTTGCCTCCAGGTTATGCCTTCATTAGTTCCACATCGTAAGCGGCAAAACGGCGGTCGCTTGTCACCAGCACCAAACCTTCGCTTAGGGCCTGCGCGATTAGCATGCGGTCAAATGGATCATCGTGATGAAGAGGCAACCTGGCGGCGAGTGTGGAGTGAACAAAGTTTATCGCTAGCGGCACGAAATCCGAGGCCTCAATAGCTTCAACCAAATTGTCAGGAGCATCGAGCTTTCCCAGCCGCTGTTTGATTGCGATCTCCCACACGCTCGCCGCACTCACAAATACTCCGGTCTCGGAATCAACTATCTTCCTTCGTATGCCGTTCGCCAGCTTCGGGTCGTCTGCGAACCACCATAGCAGGACGTGGCTGTCCAAGAGCATCCTCATTCGCGCTTCCCTCCGAAGACAGCCGCAAGCGATGGGGGTAGGATGTCAAAATCCGGAGCTATATGCACCTTGCCTTTCCAAATGCCGGGCTTTCGCGGCTTTCTTTTTTCGCTATAAGGAACCAGCCTGACTACCGGCTTGCCCGCCTTGCAAATGATGACCTCCTATCAGATGATCACCGCGCACAATTTCGCGCCCGGAAACGCCGGGGTGATCTTCTACACCGATATCCTGATCCCGATCATCGGTTTCGCGCTGTTGTCGCTGCAGTTTCGGCTGAGCATCTCAAGGTCGAAATAGTGAGATAATCCGAGCCATTACTCCGCCGTTGCTTCGACGTTCCGGAGCCTCGGGGAACTCCTTGCCGGCTTTGAATTGGCCTAGCCGCGCTTCGACCTCGCCGGGTTCCGGGAAGCGCCCGGCTTCTTTTTTCGAGAACAGCAGGCGTCCTTCGACGATCACGTCGAACTGGCCCCTTGCGCCCGGTCGCAGTTCGACTTTGTCCGCAAACTTCGACTCCAGGGATGCGGCCAGACTGGCCGCCCGATCTTTGTAGCCTCAACTCTTGCAGTAAAGAATCCGGCTCTCCATGGTCTCAAGCTTAGGTCCCGCGATGCACCTGTTCAATAGTCCTGGCAATCCTATCGTGGCCATCGCGACATCTATTCACGGCTTGCACGATCGGCGCCCGCCTGACAAAGATTCTGGCAATGAAACGCCTTGCGATTATTGGCTTGGACTGCGCCGCGCCGGCACTGGTCTTCGACCGTTTTGCGGCCGATCTGCCCAACCTGCGCCGGTTGATGGACGCCGGCTGCTGGGGACCTTTGTTGAGCTGCGACCCCCCGATCACGGTCCCGGCCTGGTCGTGCATGACCGCCAGCCGCGACGCCGGCCAGCTTGGCTTTTACGGCTTTCGCAACCGCGCCGCCTACAACTACGACGCCTACCAGATCGCCGATTCGCGCTCGGTGCGGGTGCCGCGGATTTGGGAAATCCTCTCCCAGGCCGGCCACGACGTGATCGTTCACGGCGTGCCGCAGACCTATCCTGTGACTCCGCTGAAGGGCGCGATGATCAGTTGCTTCCTGACCCCCTCGACCAGGAGCCAGTACACCTATCCGGCCGAACTCAAGCCGGTGGTCGAACAGGTTTCGGGCGGCTACGTGCTCGACGTGGAGGACTTCCGCACCGACGACAAGCGCGCGCTGCTGGGGCGGATCCACGACAAGACCGCCAAGCATTTCAAGGTCGCGCGCTATCTGCTCAAGAACCAACCGTGGCAGTTCTTCATGATGGTCGAGATGGGCGTGGATCGGGTCCATCACGGATTCTGGCGCTTCATGGACCCGGCCAATCGCAATTATGTGCCGGGCAATCCGCTGGAGGATTCGATTCGCGAGTACTACCGCGCGGTGGACCGCGAGGTCGGCGAACTCATCGAACTGCTGCCTTCGGATTGCGCCGTGATGGTGGTTTCCGACCACGGCGCCAAATCCATGGAGGGCGGCGTGTGCGTCAACGAATGGCTGATCGAACACGGCTACCTGCGGCTTAAGGAGTATCCCAACAAACCCACGCCGATCGGCGCCGCCGCGATCGATTGGGACAAGACCCGGGCCTGGGGCGACGGCGGCTACTACGCTCGCATCTTCATGAACGTCCAGGGCCGCGAGCCGCAGGGCACGATTGCACCCGCCGATTACGAAGCCGTGCGCGCGGAGTTGGCGCATGACCTCGAGGCCATCTGCGACGTGCAGGGCCGGCCGTTGGGGACGCGCGCGCTGCGCCCGCAGGACATCTACCGCGAGGTCAATGGCGTCGCACCCGACCTGATCGTCTATTTCGGCGATCTCAATTGGCGTTCGGTGGGCAGCGTCGGCCTTAAGACCATCCTCACCTACGAAAACGACACCGGCCCCGATGACGCCAATCACGATTACAACGGCATCTTCATCCTGGATGAGCGCGGGTCCCGTCCGGCGGGCATACGCGGACGCGTGGAAGGACGCCGCCTGTATGATGTCGCGCCGACGGCGCTGCGCCTGATGGGCCGCGAACCGATTCCGGGAATGATCGGCCAGTCCTGGGTTTGAGCGGGGACTCCCGCTGTTCGGTGATGGCGGTGCTCGATGCAGTTCCCCTGAAAATGCGCGTCTGCTTCGCACCGACGACGAGCCGCCTGGATGAATACATCTGAGTCCAGCACAAATTTCTGAGTGGCACTCACCCGGCCGGCTCTTCGAGCGCGAGGGACTCTGCGTAATGTTCACATGACCTTCCATGGAGTCCCGTCAGTTGGTAGGCATCGCGATAGAGTAGTTTCCCCTCGCTGGTAGCCTGAGCGACGAGCTCCGCGAAGCGGCGGCTTACCCGCAGATTCTGAGTGGCATAGAAGTCGCCCCCCGATGATTCCTTTGCGGCCTTTCGTTCAGCTTGCAGATATGCCTGATAGAAATCATGAAACTCACCCGTTCGGATCAGACCCAAATCCAGCAGGCGCCGCGCAGCGGAATTAACGACATCAGGCATGTAAATCGTCTGGTGCATCGAGCTGACGTCGCGCGAAAAGAAACGTATAACGCATTCGGGCTCAATGCCGCGACCCGCGCGCTCGATTCACGTACCTGCGAGTCGACCATATCCGCTCCCAGAATTATCAAGCCAACCGAGTTCGCCCAAGAAACGATTATTTCACTCTTCGGCAGTAGCCTGACTTATTTTCTTCCCGAGTTTCAAAAACATGTATTCGTCGCGACCGTCGGGGATCTGCCACAGGTCACCTACAGTCCATGAAATCCTGCTCCAGCCACCAATTTACGAAGCTCGTCCTGCGATTTGCCGCAGAAGCTGCACGTTGGCTTCTCTGACAGTTCCTCGTTTGCTGATGGCACAGGCTCGCCTCGCTCCACTGAGTTGCTTGCCGCTCCTCTTCGTCTGCTACTTCAAACTGACGCTCTTGCGGAACTTCTTTCCCAGCAACCCGCTAGCCCTTTTTGCGGAAAATGCCCTGCTCTTCGAGTTGTTTGATCTTCTCGTCGGAGTAGCCCAGGTACTCCTTTAAAATCAGGGTGTTGTGCTCGCCCAGGTTGGGCGCCGCGGGGACATCCACCGGATCGGGAAACTCCGAAAAGCGCATCGGCGGGCCCGGCAGCTCGATATCACCCAGCACCGGGTCGTGGACCGGCCTGACGGTGCCGCGTTGGCGCATGTGCGGATGCTCCACCGCCTCGCCGACGTTGAGCAGAGGTCCCACGGGAACATGGTACTCACCGAGCAGGCGCAACACCTCATCTTCGGGCGTTGCGTCCAGCCAATCTTGCACGAGCTTGACCACTTGCTCCATATTTTCCTGCCGCTTGGCGTTGGTGCCGAAGTCGGGATGGCGGCCAAGCTCGGGCTTGCCCATCGCCTTGCATAGGTTTCCCCAAACCTTGTCCAGCGCGACCATGAAGCACAGGTAATGTTTCTGCCCCTTGAAGATCCCCTGCGGCACAAAATCGCGGGTGAGCCTGCCGGTGCGCTTCATCCGGAAGGTGCCGCCGCTCAGCTTGGCCCGAATCGGGCCCCGGTCGTGCACATAGAAGTAGGAGTCGAGCAGCGAGATATCCAGGTACTGGCCGACACCCGTGCGTTCGCGATGGTAGAGCGCGTAGCCGATCGCGGCGGCGCCATGCACGCTGGCCATCACGTCGCCGATCGCGACGCTGGGCATGGTCGGAGCGCCGTCGGGCTCGCCGCCGAGCACGTCAAGCACGCCCGCATAAGACGCGCCGATATAATCATAGCCCGGCGCACTCGCCAGCGGACCGGTCTGACCAAAGGCCGACACCGAGCACATTATTATCCTGGGATTGATGGCCTTGACCACGTCGTAACCCAAACCCATGCGCCCGATTGCGCCGGGAGCAAAATTCTCGATAAATACATCGATTTGCGGAATCAGATCCTTGACGATCGCCTGTGCCGCGGGCTGCTTCAGATCGAGCAGCAGACCTTTCTTGCCGCGATTGTTTTTGACGAAGGTGGTGCCGCGGCCGGGCTTGATCGCGTCGATAAAGCGGGCCCGGTCTCCGGTGGGGCTCAACTCCACCTTGATCACATCCGCGCCCAGTTCGACCAGCAGGTTCCCCACCGATGGCCCGGCGATTACGTTGGTGATGTCCAGGACCTTGATGCCGTCGAGGATATGCTTGGGTTTGTTCGCCGCCATTGAAATCTCCCTGGAAAACGCCTGCCCGCCTTGGGCATTTTGAGGTGCTTCTAGCAGGTTGGCGGATTTTAAAAAAGGCGCGGAAACGGCGAACCGGTTGGGCTTAAATCGGTTGGAAAAGTTGAAGCCGGAACCATGCGTCGCATCCGCGGGACGGAACTGCTTGACCTAAAGGCGCGAAAAAGGATTAGATCGGCGTCGGGATGCCTGAACGTTCGCTCAGGACGATACGGGGGTTTTGGAAAATGGCCAAGCGACGCCCGGTAATTGATTTCGACCATCACTCCAAGCAATACGCGCAGCGCGTGTTTGAAGATCCGACCGGATTCTTCCAGGAGATGCAGCGCGAGCATCCGGTGGCGTGGTCGGAAAAATACGGCGGATTCTGGATTCTTTCCCGCTACGAGGATATCCGGCGGGTATCTGAGGATGACGCTACCTTCTCCTCCCGCCACGACATCCCCAGCGATGGGGTTGCTTTTTCCGGAATAACCATTCCGGGCACTCCGGCGCGCTCGACACCGATCGAGATGGACCCGCCGGAGTTCTTCGACTACCGCCGCCTGCTCAATCGCTGGTTTGCTCCGGCGGCGATGGAAAAACTCAAGCCCAAGATGATGGAGTTCACCGCCTGGTGCATCGATCGGCATATCGAAAGCGGCAAAATCGATCTGGTTTGGGACCTGGCAAGCCCGGTCCCCGCGATGATGACGCTGCAGGTCCTGGGGATCCCATTGGAACACTGGCATCTGTACTCCGACACCTCTCACAAGGTGGTCTATACGCCTCCCGACAGCCCCGAAAAGCGCAAAGCAATCGAGGGCGACATGATGATGCGCGGGACCTTCGTCGAAGTGATCAAGCAACGGCGGCGCAATCCCGGCGATGACATCATCACCCACTTGATCAACACCGAAATCGGTGGGCGTCCGATTCCTGACTCGACCCTGGTCGAGATCTGTTCCTTGATCGTCCACGGCGGAGTGGACACCACGACGTCGCTGTTGGCCAACACCTTTGAATATCTGGAACGCACTCCGCAAGCCCGCCAGCGTCTGATCGATGACCCCGAGTTGATTTTCTCCGCCGGAGAGGAATTCCTGCGCTACTACTGTCCGGTGCAAATGCTGGCGCGAACCGCCACCAGGGACATCGAACTTGACGGACATCTGATTGGGGCCGGCGAGCGGGTGGGACTGTGGTGGGCCGCCGCCAATCACGACCCGTCAATCTTCGAACATCCCGAACAGATCATCCTGGACCGCTTCCCCAACCGGCACGCCGCGTTCGGACTGGGCATCCATCGATGCCTGGGATCCAATTTCGCGCGCGCCCAGTATGCGATCGTGCTCGGCCAAGTGCTGCAGCGTTTGCCCGGCTTGCGTTTGGTTCGCGAGCAAGCGGAGCACTACGAGTCGATCGGCACGGTTAACGGCTACGTCAAGATGCCCGCGACCTTCAACCCCGGAAAACGCCGCAAAGCGCCGGTGGAGATCGCCGCATTGCAATAGTAGGCGTTCGCAACCGAACGGAAGGGAAATTTCATGTCACTTGAAGGTAAGGTCGTGATCGTGACCGGTTCCGCGCGCGGCCTGGGGCGCGATTACGCCGAGTTCTTCGCGCGCGAAGGCGCATCGGTAGTGGTGGCCGACAAACTGACCGAGCAAGCCGCCGAAGCCGCGGAAAAGATCAACGCCGCGGGCCACCAGGCATTGTCCGTTCCTTTAGACGTGACCGACCTGGCGGCGGCGCGCGAGATGGCCCAGCGGACCGTGGAAAAATTCGGCCGCATCGACGGACTAATCAATAACGCGGGCATCTGGGGTGACCTGAACATGAGCCCGGTGCTCGAGACCGACCCCGCCTATTGGGACCTGGTGATGGCGGTCAACGTCAAGGGACCCCTGCTATGCGCCCAGGCGGTCGCGCCGGTGATGAAGCGGCAAAAGAGCGGACGCATAATCAATATCTCTTCGATGGGCGCCTATATGCGCGGCGGCGCTTACTGCGTCAGCAAACTTGCACTCAACAGCGTGACCTGGCAATTGGCTGGCGAACTGGGTCCATACAACGTCACCGTCAACGGCATCGGACCCGGTGCAATCTGGAATGAAGCTACGCAGCGCCAGATGCGCCAGAGCCAGGAGGCCTTCGATCAACTCATCGCGATGAATTGTATCAAGCGGCCCGGCACCAGCTCGGATATCTATGCCGCGATGCGGTTTCTGATGAGCGACGAAGCGCAGTGGGTCACGGGACAGACCATTCTGGTCAATGGCGGATTCAACGTCGTACTGTAGGACGAATCGGGTTCGTCCCATCGGATGTCACAAACTATTATTTATTTAAAGGTTGGAGGCGGCTTTGACAGCACGCCTCCAACCAAACTCCTCGCAGCCGCCCGCTTAATGCGCGGCTTTGTTCTCCGAGGCCACGGACGCTTCGCCGGTGTACGAGATGTCCTCCGCGCCGCCGTCGGTAAAGATCTGTTTGGCGCGATCGCGCTGCGCACTGTCGTAAGTGTGCACGGACATCAGGATATTGCCATTCTTGATCTTGCCCTCATAACGCTTGGCTTCGTACTCCGGAATGCCCATGCCGATCAGCGCGCCCGTCAGGCCTCCGGCTGCCGCTCCGACACCGGCGCCTGCCAGAGCCGCCATGATCGGCCCCGCCGCGATGAACGGTCCTACGCCCGGAATGGCCAGGGCGCCAATGCCGACGAGCCAACCGAGCGCTCCGCCGAGGACTGCACCGCTGCCGGCCCCGGTGGCCGCGCCCTCGGGAGCCTTGGTATGCTGCTCGTGCGCGAAATCCCGGGTCCCGGACTTATCCGGAAAGAGCACCGACACGTCGTTGTTCGAGAAGCCCGCGGCCTTCAGGCTATCGGCGATCCTGACCGCCTGGCTCTCACTCTTAGCGATTCCAAATACTGCCTTTTCCACTGTGATATCTCCTTATTACTCACTCTCAACTACTGTAGAGGTTTTAATCTACTGCGCTTCAACTTCCAGTTGATTGTTGACCTTGTCCGCGCCGGCGATGGTCTTCGCCTTCGCGCCGACACTTTCCTTTTCCTGTTCGGTCTTAACCGGGCCGCGCAACGTGACGATGCCATTCACGCTGACTATTTTGACGTTGTGAGCTGCCATCGAAAGCGAATCATCTTTCTCGACCGCCCGGCGGATCTGCGTGGTCAGGTTAACGTCGCCCTTTGCGTTGGATTGTTCTCCCGCGGTCATCGCATTGGCGGCACGATCCCGGACATTGATTCCGGAGTTGTTTGGCGCCGTAACATCTGCGTTCTGCGCCAAAGCCACTGATCCCATTGCCAACATTGCTGGCAACACGAATGTCATAAACGCGAATCGTTTCATCGGACTCTCCCTTCTTCTTTGGTTTTGTTAGAGCATCGGATTGCGCTAATGCACTTTTCTGGCAGCTCTTGCTGTTTAGAGTAAGTGGCCGATCACGTACCATAGGACCAGGAGTGATATGGGCACTCCCAACAACCACGCTATTACGTATCGCATTCCAAACCTCCTGACGTATTACATCTGGCACGGACGGCGCTGACGCCTCGGAACGAGACCGTGCTCGCCCTATAAGCCGTTTCAGGCCCGCGCTTTACGAGTCCGCATCCTGTCCTAGCGCCCAGGAGCAGGTGTGTCATGGACAATCTTTTACCCCTAAATCCGGTGTTGCCCAGGAACCTCTTTTGTCACACCCTGCTGGACGCCTTCCGAACCAAGAGTAAAGCAATCGAGGTGCCGAAGGCCGTGACTCCAAGAAAATGAAGATAAACTGATTCTTTTCTAAGCTCTTTCCTTCCGAACGCTTAGATAGACTTCTATTCGAATGCGGTCCTTGCTTAACGAACCAGCAGACCTTACCGGTAAATCTTACCTCTTGCGGGTGGCTGGCCTTGGCGAGCGCGGACCAACAGCGCCTGCGCTCATGATGATTTTAGAAGAGGGCATCAACGCAATCCCTGGCTCACGCGCGCGGCCAGGATGGCGCACCTTATAACTGCGTTGGCTGCGTGGCATCAGGCTCCCAGCCACTGAGATGCGCCGCGGACCGGGGTCCGCCGGCGCACGGGGTCCGGGCGTTTTCCGCAGTCCCCCGCACAAGAGAAGATTAGGGAAAACCCTCTTATGCAGGGCGTTGCATTTGTGCCGGCCGTTTCAATTCTCGCCAGTATCGCAACTACTCAGTCTGCCGAGAGCACCGCGAATCTGCGATCATGCTTATGCAAAATTTGGTCAAACCATCGCAGCATCGACGCCATGGTTCTGCCGCCAGGAGAATGTGCCGGAAAAAAGGCTCCGGCGCTTTTCAGATCGGAGAGCCGAATTTTAAGTAATCCGCCGTGTTCTGCGAAGGGCACCGACAAGGGCGCGCATGATCCGCTTACGGTGGAGATCGAATCCATCGAATACCGGTTTGAGCAGAATTGGCAGACGATCCCACGTTTGGAGAGCTTGTAACCAAGATTATTTCCATAGCATGTCCGGCAGGCGTCCAGGACCACCCGGATCTCTCCATCCGAGCGCCTGACGACGATAAGCCGGACGGCGTGGAAATCTGAAATCTCAACGCAATACTTTCGAGCGGCCCCGGAAGGCAAGGTACGAACATTGAGCAGCAGCGATCCGGAATCGGCGCTCGCCTGTATGCAGTCGCGGCCGGATTTCAGCCACGCGGCGAATCCCGACCAGGCAACCACGCCTGATATCGCGATTATCCAAAAGGCAGCCCAGCTTTTTCGGCGTCGATGAGCGCTCATGCTGTTTATCCGACCGGCGCTGCGTTTTGCCTCAAAATCGCTCCTTGAGTCTCACTCGCGATGGGCGAAGCGCGCGCGCAAGGCGTCGCGGATCTGCTCGACCGGGGAACCCTGGTTGAAAAGTTGGTTGGCCTCCAGCGCTTCCCCGCTGCAGATTGCGCAATTCGCGCCGTGATAATCGCGATAGCAGTCCAGCAGGCTCCGATGGCCGCTGGTGCGGTCGCAGCCGCAATAGCACCACAACTGCGCCAGCAGCCCTGGATTTTGCTGCGCGACGATATATGCCTGCCGCGCGGTTCCGATGAACATCAAGGGGTTGAGAACCGGCCGGTCTCCCATCTCACCGCCACTGTTTCTGGCGAATTCCGCTGGACATACTTTGCAGCACTTGCCCGAATGACATAGGAATCCCGCACCCAACCCGTGGTCCGATGGTCGCAGTCTTGCGATTACCACATACGCTGATAAGGCAATGGTCGCAGCCGCGGCCGGGACGATCAGCCATTTTGCGGATTTCATTGGTTTTTCCTCGATAGGGGATCGCGCGATTCATATCTTCCCGGCCGATCGCTATCCTTTCGTCAGGTTCGCGTTGATATCCGTCAGCACACTGTCGGCCTTCAGGATTTCACCGTTGTATTCCCGCAGTTCCCGTCCGTCCGGTCCGAGGAGAAACACCCCGATCACGTGGTCAACGCTACCGTCCTCTTCCCGCTGGCGAACCAGCTTGAAATTCTTCAGTGTTCGGTCAATAGCGTCCGGCGAGCCGGTGAGAAATAGCCACCCCGTCCTGTCCACGTCCTGTTTCTGTGCGTATTGGAGTAGCTGCGCCGGCCCATCGTGCTCGGGATCGACCGTAACCGAGAGTAGCATTACCTTCTTGCCCAACTTGTCACCAAGTTGATCGGCCAACTTCGCCATCTTCAATGTTTCGGTCAGGCATGGTCCGGGACACGAGGTATAGATGAAATTGACCAGCACCAGCTTTCCCTTGAGCGAGGAGAGCATCACGGGATGGTTATGTTGATCGATCAATTTGATGGCAGGCAAGCAGTCGGCTTGGTTAACCGCATCGACCGCCTCCGTACCCGACTCATCGGAATTCGCATCCGCTCAAAGGCATGATGGATAGCACCATCAGCGCAATCGCGATCAGCCAGTGAGAAAACCGGAACCTTTTTGTCGGCGTCATGGCAATAACTCCTTGCCAATTTCAAATCAGTTCAGGACAAACCCGCAGCGACATATTTTCTTCCAAACATCGGCTCAACGCGGCGGCGAGGTATTTGCCAATAAGGCGGCGAATCCCAACACTCCCACAAGTAGAATGCATTCCGCTGCGACATTGCGTAACAGAGCGGTACGGGCCGATGGACCTGGAACCGCCGGTATCAGCCGATAGCGGTTGTATCCGCCCAATCCAACTATCAGGGCTCCCAGCATCACCTTTGCGACCAGAATCTGCCCATAGGGAGAATAAACCAGATGCTTGAGATTCAGCCCTATTGTTTTTGACGCGCTGTAGATTCCACTAAGCACCAACACCAGCACACACCATCCCGAAACCCTGGAGACCCGCCGGGCCGTCAGGCGCAGCACTCCGTCGGCATGCGTCTGGCGGCCGACGAGCCACAGACCGGCCAGCGAGCCAATCCACAGAGCGGCCGTTGCTTCATGAAGAAAGTAGATCATCACAGCCAACGTCCCGAAATCGACGGCGTGGCTGGCGTCGGCCCAGCATATGAGCAAAAACCCTCCGGCCAAGGCTGCCATCCTGGTGCGATTTGCGCGCGGTCCCGGCATCCAGGCGGCCATCGCGAGCGCAACCGCAAGCGCCGCGCTCACCACCCAATCGTGTCCGAAATGGGTGTCGCGCAGAACCTCGGGAACATCTGAAAGCGCATTCATCGCACCGACGCCTGCCATCGAGGCGACGTAGATCAGAAGCTTCAGCGGCCACAGCACAAGCTGGACCGTCGCCGACACACGCAACAGGATCCAGAACGTTGGACGCGAGGAGTCCAGCGCGACTTCGGCGGGCGCGATCGCGAGCATGAACAGGGCCACACCAAAGGCCATCAATAACGCCAGCAGAAGTGCCCCGTCGCATAAGGCACGACCTGTCATCGTACCGGCGATGCTTGCGCCACCCGTCATTTCACCCATTACCATTGGCGCAGCCCTTCAACTGCCTTTACCCGCGACCGTAAAGGTGTATGAACCCTGGGTGTGATGCGTGTCGATGCCGAGGACGCTCCATTTGACTTTGTATTCGCCGGGGCCAAGTGGCCCTACTTTGACCGAGAGCGTATAGCCGTCGTCGCTTATCTGGGGCTTGCCAACCACGTCATCCTTGCCGTCGGGACCCAGCACTTGCAGGTTGGCAAAGAGCTTCTCGATTGGGGCGTCGTACTTAATCGAGACCCTGGATGGCGGAGAGGCCAAGGTTTGTCCCGCGGCGGGATTCTGTTGCTCGGGAAAGGAATGGGCTGACGTCGTCGCGGCGCCCGTGAGTATCGCGACCGCAATTAACCCGCACATGATGAGCGCCTGCGGCTTCATTCCTGCAATCCCCTGTTGACCGTCCAGTTGCCCCATTTTGGAAACAGTGCGTCGTAAAATATGTCGATCAGGCCAACCAGCACCGCGTGCGTGTTGGATCGCGATGCGTTGTTGAGTGCGAGCTGAGTGCCGAAACTAAGCTGAAAGTAGTAACCTACATACGCAATCCCCGGGGTGGCTACGAGACCAGGAAAAGTCTGCCCCGGAGGACCCGCAATCAGCTGGTCGTAGTTGATTTCCGTAAACAGAAACATGTTCCGCAACGGCCGCGTCAAGCCGATATCCTGAACCGAGTTGCTCAGGTATGGCAGCGAATATTCGATGACCCCGTCGGCAAACAGCTCGTGACTGGTGTGGCCGCCCAATGCCGGCAGATATCCTATATCGCTCTGAAACCCGAACGGACGCAGATATTTAAGCACCGGCAGATTGGGCAGGTCGCCCGCCCCCTTTTCCCAGAGCAGTTCCGGTCCCAGGCTGGTATGACTCTGGCTCCGGATGGCGCTGGCTCCGGTGGGCAGGTCGCCCACCAGCGCAACCGACGTGAGGAACTCGTGCTCGAGTGAATAGTAGGGAGACCATTTTGCGGCTACTTCCAGATTATCGAGGCCCGAGTTGGCGGCGCCATCGTTCGGCGACAGATGATGCCATTGGGTACCGGCTCCGAGGCTGAACCGCGGCATGTAGTTGTCGTCAATATAGAGTACCTTCTCCAGATTGAAGCCGACTGAATAATCGGTGCCTTCGCTGGTCCTGGTCCACGCCGGTTCGGCGATATCCAACTCGTTGGCCGGCGTGGGATCTTCGGCGATCAACGGCTCCAGAAATATGTAATCGCCGACCACTCCGTGCGCCCATAACACAGGCGCGCGAAATTGGACCCCAACAAATAACGTCAAGAATACCATCAACCTTGTTACATCAAGTCTTTGCATACCTCTGCCTTGACCTCACGACGCGATCGATCGCGCCGCGACCACGTCGCAACCGCGCAACCTGACTGCGCAGTAAACGGCGCGCCTGCGGAATTTCCGGGATTCAGTGAATTGCGCGTTTTACGCGCAGGCCTTCGGCGGGGGCGGATTGGGAGCTTCGTTTTGGCGCGAGGTCAGCTTGATGACGGGAGCGTCGGCATCCCCCGATTCATGGAGCGTTTGCGCGACTCCCTGGGCCGGCACCAACGGCGCCTCGCAGGGAGTCAGCGTGTGAGCCGCTCCGCCAATCGGGTGGCAGATGTCGAGAGTGAAGGCCGGCCTGGAATCATGGGCGGTTATCACCACGCCGGTAAGCATCGGCAGACCACCTACAAGGATTGCCACGATGAGCGTTAAGGCGAGGGCAGGAAAAGTCGTCGAGCGTCGCATCGAACGATTTATCGCTGTGGCTTCTCCGGGCATCCTGCCAATTTTTACACTGCGGATTTCATCAATTCAAGGAACACTGACTTTAGTTGCAGCGCTTTACCAATCATACGGTAGACTGGACATGACTGCCGGCTTTGGAATCAGATCACCTTACGCTCGCGCAGGGCCGCGACCTCGGCCGCGCTAAGCCCCAGTTCCTCGCCGTAAACGCGCTCGTTGTCGGCGCCCAGCGCGGGGCTGGGCGATTTCGGCACCGTCGGCTCACCATCCAGGCGCAGCGGCGAGGTAAAGATTGTCATCCGGCCCAGCTGAGGATGCTCGATTTCGCGCAGCGCTCCGCGTTCCAACAGATGCGGCTCGGTCATGACCTCGTGCAGTTCCTTGACCACTCCGCATAGAACGTCATTGGCCGACAGCAGTTCCATCAGCTCGCGGCGGGTTCTGGTCATGGTCCATTGCCCGATAGTCCTATCAAGCTCGGCGCGATTGCTGGAGCGGCCGGCAAGCTTGGCATATCGCGCGTCGTCGGCCATCTCCGGCTTGCCCATCAACTGGCACAGGCGGCGAAAGCGGGCGGGTTGGGCGGCCATAATCGTGATCCATCCATCGCTGGCCGGATACGTATTATAAGGCGCGAGTACGCCACCGGCTGAACCGTTGCCCTCGCGCAGATTTCTGATTCCCATCCCATAGTACGCGCCGATCTGCATGGCCAACGTCGGCAACGTCGCTTCCTGCATCGAGATTTCGACCGTGACGCCCTTGCCGGTGCGGTCGCGCTGGCGAATCGCGGCCAGAATTCCCGCGCACAGATGCGTTGCGCCCAGGACATCGACCATCACGACCCCGGCCTTGAGCGGTGGACCATCAGCCTCACCCGTGACCGCCATGATACCGCTTTCCGCCTGGATAATCGGATCGAACGCCGGCAGGTTGCGATTAGGCCCGGTCTGACCGTAGCCGGTCCCGCTGGCATAGATCAGGCGCGGATTGATTTGCTTGAGCACCTCGTAACCGATCCCCATGCGATCCATCGTGCCGGCCTCATAGTTCTCCACCAGCACGTCAGCGGTTTTTGCCAGGCGCTTGAATATCTCCTTGCCCTCATCGCTCTTGAGATTGAGCGTGATCGACCGTTTGTTGGAATTCATCAGCGCGAAAGGAACTCCGCTGGACTGACCCACCGGCCGATAGACGGATCGGATACCGTCGCCCCAATTGGGGGATTCGACCTTGATCACATCGGCGCCAAGATAACTGAGCAGCATCGTGGCGTATGGTCCGTTGATGTAATGGGTGAGGTCGATTATGCGAATGTCGTCCAGCGGCAGGATCGGTTCGGTCATATTCAATTCCTAAGCAATCTTCTACAGGGCGTGGAACTTGACGCCCTCGGCGGGTGTGAACGTGGCGATATCCATCGCTTGCGCGTTGTGGGCGTAACCGAGTCTTCCGCGTTGGTCCACCACGATCACCCCGCCTCGCCTCCGGTAGCACGCTCCAGGGTCCTGATTGCGGCATTGGCGGCGCGTGCCGGCGTAGTCCGCGCGAGCAGCATAACCACCTCGCGGCACAGCGTGGCCTTCATGATCGCCTCTCCGAAACCAGTGGCGGAGGCCGCGCCGCCGGGACCAGCAAAGGTGCCGGCGCCGACGATGGCGGAATCGCCGACCCGCCCCGGCAGCTTGCCGGTAATGCCACCCGTAGAGGTGGCGGCCGCGAGTTGGCCATGACGATCGAGCGCCGCCGCGCCGACCGTACCATGCCCGGCCGCGCCTCCCATATAGGTTTGCCATCGCGCCCGCGCGCGATCGGTGATCAATTCTTCGGGCCGGCACATCCTGATGCCCACGCGCGACGCCAAGCGCTCGGCCGCCGTGCCAATAATCAGTACATGCGGGGTCTGGGTCATAACCGCGCGCGCCAGCAGCACCGGGTTTCGCACCCGGCGGATGCCCGCGACCGCACCCGCTCCGATCAGCGTGCCGGGCTTGCCGTTGGCGCTGATGGCGGGCTCGGCCAAAGGAAAGACCATCACCGACGCGTCCATTTCCACTTGGCCATCCGCGTTGAGCGCCGACCCATAGCCGGCGTTGAACAGCGCATCGTCTTCCAGCATCGCAACGACTGCAACGACTGCGTCCAACGCGCTGCCGGCCGCTTCGAGTATATCGCGGCCGCGCCTGGCCGCCGCGATCAGCGCGCGACGCCGCAGGGTCCGGTCCGGCACGGGAGCTCGCGCACCGGCGCCCCCGTGGATGATCAGGGCGGGGTCGAAGCGGCGTCTCGCCACGTCAGCCGGCCTCGCGCGGAGCCCGGGTGCGCTCATCGCGATCGATTTGCCGGGGTGCAAGGATTGCGTGGAAGGCTGCCGCCGGATAGCTACGAAAACGATGGTGAAGTTCCGGCCCCCGGGGTTTCTTTGATGGGCCATTTTTGCGCCCGGCCGGGTGCGGGCAAAGATAATGTTTCAGGTACTTGCGATGATGTTTGCTCTTGGCACCCGGCATAAAAACTCGTTGCCTTCCTTAATTTTGTCTGTCTGCGGAACAACTAAAAGTGCGGGAGCGATGATGATCCCGCACTCGAAGTACCGTAGCATCGGTATACCTGCCTAATGACTCCCATACCATCGGGAACCCGCAATCCGAATCGCAGTCCAGCTCCAACCCGGCGCCGCTTGCTCATGATCGGGTTGGGACTGTTTACTCCAATATTCCTGATTTGGTTCGCAGCGGCGACCATAGTTGCGCGCGGCCTGCGATTTCCGCCCGCCCTGGCCTACAGCACCAGTGGTCCGCTTGAGCGGATCAAGCCGGCGCCGCCCAACGCGCACCAACTGCGCCAGATTCTCGGCGCGCCATCGCAGGAAATCGCTTTGCGCGACACGGATCGAGACCAACGGCGCGGGCTGATGGTGCCCGCGGACGGCGGCAAAGCCGCTGTAATCCTGGTCTATCCCAACCGAATCGACCCGGAGGCTTTGGCCGGTTACTTCAGGATTATTCATGCCGCCGGCTATGCCGTCTTGATCATCGACTACGCGCAAGGGCTCAGGGATCCTCAGGCCGGACGCGGATGGGGCTGGAAGGAGCGTCGCGACGTAATCGATGCGGCCGCGACGCTGCGGGCGCATGGCATGCAATCGGTGGCCGCGATGGGCGTATCGGAAGGCGCCGCGGCAGTGATATTTGCGGGCGCGGACGGCGGCCGCCTGGCCGCAATCATCAGCGATAGCTCCTACGCAAACCTGGAGGCGTTGCTGAAACGGATTCCGCCGCTGGATTCGCTCAATCCGGCGTTTGGCGACACTATTTTGTGGGAACTCGGCCTGATGAACGGACGCGCTGTCCGCGACATCGCGCCCGCCCAGGCCGCATCCAGACTCGGCGGGTGCCCGCTGATGGTGATCAACGGGGCTGACGACCCCTTGGTCCCGCCCACCGAGGCGCAACAAATCTTCGCCGCCGCCACTGGACTCAAAGAACTCTGGATCGTGCCCAAGGCGGGACACGCCGCCGCGCTCGCCGTCGATCCCGAACAATACGCCCGCCGCGTGAGCGCGTTTCTGGCCCAACACCTGGGCGCGCCCGCGCCGTCCAATTAGCGCGAGCACGCCGAAGGTTGGTCCCGCATTGGCTTACATGATGCGGGGCTTTTCGAGGTCGCGGGCCAGCGTCCGCTTCATCACCTTGAACAAATTGTCGATGTCCCACGGCCCGTTGTTGTAGATGACCTTGTCCCAGAAGATGTGCCGGTAGCGCAGGATGCGGTAACCTTCGGAGCCGAAAATCTGGCCATTGACCTCCGCCGCTTCGTCGCTGGCCAGGTAGATGATAATCGGCGCCACGTTGGCCGGGTCCGACGGAGTTCCTTCGGCCGTCTCGCTGGTCGGGATGTGGGCGCCGCCCATCCGGTCGCGCGGCACCAGGTCGGTCATGCGGGTCGCGGCCTGCGGCATGATCGCGTTGGCGGTGATGCCGTATTTGCCCAGGGCGTTGGCGCAACTGAAGGTCAGCCCCAGGATTCCCGCCTTGGCCGCCGCATAGTTGGGTTGGCCGGGACTACCCAGCGCCGCGGCCGAGGAGATATTGATGATGCGGCCGTGTTTGCGTTCGCGCATATGGACCGACGCGAAACGGCTGCAATTGAAGGTGCCCTTGAGATGGACGTTGAGCACCGCGTCCCACTCTTCCTCGGCCATGTTGAAGATCATCCGGTCGCGCAGGATTCCAGCCACGTTGACCAGGATGTCGAGTTTGCCGAAATCCTTGATCGCCTGCTTGACCAGCGCCTCGGCGTCAGACCACTTGGCGACGTTGCCATAGTTGACCGCGGCCTTGCCGCCCGCGGCCTTGATGTCCGCGACCACCTGATCGGCAGGCGAGCTGGGTTCCTTGTCGCCGGCAAGCGTAACTCCGAGGTCGTTCACCAGGACCGCGGCGCCCTGTGCCGCCAAACCTTTTGAAATCGCCCGGCCCAGTCCGCGTCCCGCGCCGGTTACGATTGCCACCTTGCCATCGAGCTTGCCCATAGTTCCTATGCCTCTGTTCTTCTTTGGATCGAGTTTTGGATAACCGTTGTAGTAACGCGGTTATAGCCAAAACCCCGCGCGCTTAACAATGCGCCCGCCGGTAACCGGACACCTGCTAGAAGCGGCGGGTGCGCTGCGCCATCTCACGCAGATCCACCATACGGGCACGAATTCCGCGGCGGCGGACCAGGCGATCGATTGGCATCGGCAAGCGGTAGGTCCAGTTACGATCGGAAATCGAGCCGGGCATATTGATTCGCTGATTCCAGCCAAAAAGATCTTGCACGGGTGTCATCGCCAGCCGCGAAGGTGAGGCGTAGAGCGGACCCAGAATCGCGTCGAGCATCTGCAGATCCAGCGTGGGCGCGGAGATCTCCACGGCGGCGGGAAAATTCAACGCCGTCGCCAGCTGTTGGCGCTCATCCACCGAGGCGTGACGCCACCACGCCGCGAGGGTCTCGGTGTCGTGGGTCCCGGTCACGGCAACCGAAAGCTCGGGGTAATTCGCCGGCGGGATGAAGCGCTCGTCGGGGGTGCCCCAATCCGTCTTCTCCCATCGCAGAACCTTTAGCCCCATCACCCCGAGCGCGGTCAGCGACTTGCGCACCCAGGGCGGGATGGTGCCCAAATCTTCGCCGATCAGCGCGTCGGGCCCGACTTCCTCCTTGAGCATCTTGAAGAACGCTTCGCCCTGCTCAAGCTGGGCGTCCTCCTCCTCGGGATAGAAGGTGCCGAGAACGTCGGGGTCTGGGCCAAAGGAATAGGTGCGATAAAACCCGACCACGTGGTCGATACGCAGCAGATCGAACATTGCGGCGGCGAGACGTGCGCGCGCCCGCCACCATCCAAGGCCGTCCGCGCGCATCCGCGGCCAGTTCGGCATCGGCAATCCCCAGCGCTGGCCGGTGGAGCTAAAGGCGTCAGGCGGCGCGCCGACCGTCCGGTAGAGCAGGAACAGTTCCTGGTTGGCCCACACGTCGGAACTGTCGCGCGCGGGCAGAAAAGCGAGGTCGCCGCTTAGCCCGACGCCCAAACCCGCCAGCTCCCGGCGCATCGCGGTCCATTGGCGCCAGGCCAGGAACTGCCAGTAACAGTACATCGCCATCGGCTCTTCGAGCTCCCGTCGGGTGACCTCGAGCACTACCGGTTCTCGCGCTTTGAGTTCGGCCGGCCAATCTTCCCATCCGGCCCAGGCAAAGCGATCCTTAAGCGCGCGAAAGAGCGCATAATCGGGGAGCCAATGGCGATTTTCTGCGGCAAACTGGTCGAAGGCGCGATGTTCCTCGGCGCCGCCGTGCCCGCGCCAGTATCTGAATGCGGCCTCCAGCAAAGGCAGTTTCAGCGCCCGCAGTTCGGCCCTTGGGATCAGCCGCCGGCCCGCGACCTGAGCATGGGCATGTTCAAGGTCGGCATCCGGCACTCCGGGCAATCCGGCCACCGAGATATAGAGCGGATCGATGGAGAAGACGCAGAGCGCGCTGTAAGGACTGTTCTCGCCGGCGGCGGATTCGCTCAGCGGCAGGAGCTGGAGCACTCGATGCCCCATCTCCAGCATCCAATCGGCAAAAGCGCGCAAGTCGAGGATCTCTCCCCGGCCCAGGTCGTTGTCACTTCTCAAAGAGAAAAGCGGCAACAGAATCGCCGCGGCCCGCTTAATCGTCAAATTTGCCAAGACGAGATTTCCACCCGAACTCCGCCCAACCGGCCTTGATAGCCTGATCAGATTAACAGACGCCGTGGTGTTTTTCGAAGAGCGCTCGAACGCCGCGCGTTTCATCGGGCTGTGATGATTCCGGCGCCGGTGTATTGTGTAAGGTGGATTCCGCGACCGGTACTGGCGTACCGCAGTTGGTACCGCTATGGTGCCAGACGATACCCGCGCGTCGGGGATGATCCGAAAACCAAGCCACGGAGCCGAAAACATGACATTTGGGGTCTTATACGAGCTGCAGCTTCCGCGTCCATGGGGACCTGACGCGGAATATAAACTGGTTCAGAACGCAATTGAGCAGGTTGAATTGGCGGATAAGGCCGGCGCCGATTACGCGTGGGCGGTCGAACACCACTTCCTGGAAGAGTATGCGCACTGTTCCGCGCCCGAGGTCTTTCTGGCCGCATGCAGCCAGCGCACCAAACGGATCCGGCTCGGGCACGGGATCGTCGCCCTGCCGCCCGCAATAAACCCGACCTTTCGGGTCGCAGAGCGGATTGGCATGCTCGATTTGGTATCCGGCGGACGGGTCGAATTTGGTACCGGCGAGACTTCATCCAACGCCGAACTGGGCGGGTTCCTGGTACCCCGGGAAGACAAGCACGAGATGTGGCGCGAGGCACTTGAGGTGGTAGTGCGGATGATGGTCGAGGAACCCTTCGGCGGCCATAACGGCAAATACATCAAGGCTCCCGTGCGCAACGTAGTGCCTAAGCCGCGCCAGAAGCCCCATCCGCCTTTGTGGTTGGCATGTTCCAAGCTCGAGATGATCAAGGTGGCCGCGAAGCTGGGCCTCGGCGCCCTCACCTTCGGCTTTGTGTCCCCCGACGAAGCACGCCAATGGACCGAGGAATACTACCGAATCATCGAAAACGAATGTGTCCCGATCGGATATTCGGTCAACGCCAACATCGCATTCACAACCTTCTACCTGTGCGGGCGCGACGGCGAACGGGCGCGTCAGATGGGACGCGATGGAGCCGCGTTCTTCTTCCATTCTTTCGGCCATCATTATCTGTTCGGCGAGCATGAGCCGGGCAAGACCAGCGTTGACCGAGAACTTCAAACCCAACGCCGCCGCGGCTGCCGCCGCAGTGCCCGGCGATTCCTTCGGCACGCCGGACGATATCCGCCGCTATTTGACGCAATGGGAGAGCACCGGCGTCGACCAGATCCTCTTGCTGCCGCAAAACGGCAATGTTTCCCACGAGGCGATCTGCGAATCCCAGAGCCTGTTCTTCAAGGAAGTGATGCCGGAGTTTCGGGAGCGCAACGAAAAGCGCCTGAAGGAAAAGGCCGTCCGGCTCGAGCCAGCGATCGAACGCGCGCTCAAACGCAAGCAACAGGTCGAACCGCCCACCGAGAAGACCATCGTCAAAGCGTACGGCCAATTCGGCATCTTCAACGCCGACGCCACCACCCAAAAATGAACGACTGTTTCTGTCCCCTCTCCCACACTCAGTTGTGGGAGAGGGGACCGGAGCCATGCCGATCGGAGGGGAGCGAACCAAATCCTCGCCGTCGGCATTTTGCTTCGCTCCGGCGCCGGCTGAGAACAACCGTGATCACTTGGGTGTCGTCGTTGAATAATTCCTGGTCAACGTCGATTTGGTCTGAGGGATGCGGCCTTTTCACAACCCACCGATAAACTCGTCCATGGCTCCATACCTGATGGTCAAGACGCGAACCGTTTGGCGCGGTTTGTCGATTTCGAAGATTACGCGGTACACGTCACGCTTCGCTCCGTAGAGCAAATGCCGCAGGCGGCGCTTCGCCTTTCTGCTCTCTCCGGAGCTAAAGGGCAGCGGCGCGGGAACCGTTCCAGCGTATAAATCGCCTGTTCGAGTTCTTTGAACCAGCGGGCGGCGGCGATCGAATCGTCTCCCGAGATCCGATCATACAGATAGGCAAGATCGCGCTCCGCGCGGAGCGTCAACTCAACGAGGTACGCCATGGCGCTGGCGCCACTCGTTAAATGCTTCACGAGCAGGACGTATCCGGCCGTGGGCAATATTCTCTATGCCTTGACGGATCGCCTCGTAGACATCGGCGCGCGCGGCCGCGTCCAGCAACCGTTGATATGCTTCCGCGTCCTGCACCACGACCTCGGCCTTGCCGTTGACAGTCAAGACCACCGGCCGCTTGCTCTTTTTGATCTGTTTGATGAACTCACCCGATTTGCGCCGGAAATTTGTCAGCGATTAATGTCCTTGGTGATGTCGAGCATAGCGAACTCTTAGCGAACTCTTTGGCATAGCACCTAATTAGGTGCTACCAGCGCCGGGATGCCTTGTAAGGCGGATGATTCGCTCGCCCCCCAACCGTTTGTTCAACGATCTCGGCAGCCAACCGGCCCACTCGCGTCGCCTCTGCGAGCGGTCGCACGTCGTCGCAACTATTTCTCCACGCCGGCGTCGGCGAAGAACAGCCGCTTGACGTCGATCAAATTCGCGTCGTCCTTGAGCAGTTCCTGACCTGCGGGCGAGGTCATGCCGCGCTGGAAGGACTCGAAATCGTCGTACATCTGGAATACGGCCCGCGTACAATCCGGCTTATCGCCCAGCGGTAGAGTTTTACCGATGTAATAGCCGCGCAGCCCCGCGACCTTGGTGGCCAGCTTGGTATGGACCGTCAGGTAATGGCGCTCGGCTTCATCCGGAGTTCCGAACGAAGGCTTGTAGTTGACGTGTGCCGCGACAAGAAAGCACTGCTGGCCCGGTTTGCGGCTGTCGAAGGGGACAATCGCCTCCCCATCGGCATGGATCATTTGCACGTTGGTGAGATGCTCCTGGGTATCGACCATGACTTGGGCGCCGGCCGGACCGCTCACCGAATTCATAAAGTCCTGGGTGCTATTGAACCACATTATCGCCGTCCGGTAGGGCTTGGCGGTGCTTTCCGGCTTCGGGGTGAAGCCGGGCTGCGTATCGCGGATGCGGCCGGCCAGATACATGTTCACGCCGGTGAATTGCTTGGCCAGCGCCATGTGAACCTCGCGATAATGGCGATCTTCGGCGGCGAGGTCGCTACCTTGGAAGTCGAACGTGACCATCATTATATGCATGGCGCTCCTCCGGGTGCCGTCGCGCGGCGATATCTGGAAAAAGTCCCCGATTGCGGTTTCAATTGCAACCGGGCGGCGCAAGCGCCTATGTTTTGCGAGTCGTCCACAGGAGAATCGTTATGGCCACAGACTGCCAACAAGCTGGTCGCATTGCCCGGCGGCACTTTCGGTATCGACGCGTCGCTAATGGCCCCCGAGGACCAGCGCTACCTGGAAATGGTGACGCCTACCTTCCTGGTCGAGCATCCCAAGGGGCTGGTGCTGTTCGATACCGGCTATAGCTGGAAAATGGCGGAGGACTTCGACGCCTACATGGAGGAACTGTCCAAGCTAAAGCTGATCGTCGATCATCGGCCCTTCACGCGCGACCTGGTCGTCGACGAGCAGCTCAAGCATCACGGTTACGATCCAGCCAGGATCAGCCATGTGGTGGTATCGCATGGCCATTACGATCACGCGGGCGCGGTCGGCCTGTTCCCCGACGCGCAGATTTTCGCCCTGGCGGGCGAGATGCGCTACGCGGCCTGGCCCGACGCGCGCCACGTCCACCTGGGCTTCAAATCCACCGATATCGCGGCGACCCGCGGTTTCAAGTGGACCGAACCCGACGCCGATCACGACCTGTTTGACGACGGCAGCATCGTCATCCTGAAGACCCCCGGTCACACTCCCGGCGAGTGCTCGCTCAAGGTGCGGCTGAAGAATGAAACCGTGATGCTGACCGGCGATACCCTGCATCTGCGCATCCAGCTTAAAACGCTGCAGGGGACGGGCGGCGACTATGACAAGAAGCAGGCGGCGGATTCGGTCAAGCGCCTGGTCGATGTTGCCAAGGCTGAAGACGCCCGGATCTGGGTCAACCACGACCCCGACGATTGGGCCGAGTACCCGCACGAAATCAAATAACGGGCGTCTTTTTGTTAATTAATTAAAAGAACCCCGGATTCGAACCGACATCGAGATTCAGCCTCGGTGGATCACCAGGTTGAGGTAGGCATCGACCTGCACCAGATAACCCGGCGGGCAAATCGTGGTTGAGTCCGGTTCCTCGATTATCGCCGGACCGGCGAGCGCGTCCTGGTGCCTGAGCAGTGCTCGATCGTAGACCCTGGTTTCGACGAATCCTCCCGCGTCGGCAAAAAAAGCCTGACGCATTCCCTTGAGCGCACGTATCGGATTGCCGTCGCCCGCTTCGGCGCGCGCAATCTCAGGCTGCGCGACGCGGCCCAGCGCATGAATTCGCACATTCACAATCTGGGACGGATCGCTCATCTCCACGCCGTACGCTTGCGCATAGAGCCGGCGAAACCGTCGATCGACATCACTGACGGACTGCGAAGTGATCGCGCCCGGCGCGATCGGCACGGGCATCTCATGCATCTGATGTCTGAAGCGCAGGTCCAGCAAGCGTTCGACGCCGATCTCCTCGTCTGTCAGTCCTTCACTGCGCAGCGAGGCACGGGCGCTGCGCTCCAGTTCGTCGAAGAGCCGATTAAGCTCCCCGACGTCGGCACCGTCGACCTCCATCGTGCGCGTCACCACGCGATCTTCGACGAGGTCGGACACCAGCAGCCCGAACGCCGACTTGAGTCCGGGCGAGAGCGGCACGATCACCTTGGGAATCTCGAACTGTTCGGCCACCTTGACGATATGGGCGGGGCCGGCGCCGCCAAAGGCCACGACGGCACATTGGCGCGGGTCGATACCGCGCTGGACGGTCACCATCCGCACGGCGGAGCCCATGTGGGTGTTGACGATCTTGTATATCGCGTGCGCGGCGGCGGTAATATCGAGCTCGAGCCTTGCCGCCAGCGGGGCGATCGCCGCGCGGCTGGCTTGCGGATAAATCTTCATTCCTCCGCCCAGGAAATAACCGGGATCGAGGTAGCCCAGCACCAGGTTGGCGTCGGTGACCGTGGGCTCGAAACCGCCAAAGCCGTAGCAGGCGGGGCCGGGCGACGCCCCGGCGCTGCGCGGCCCAACCTGGGGCACGCCCCCGGAGTCGATCCAGGCAATGCTGCCGCCGCCGGCGCCCACTTCGGCCAGATCCACGACCGGTATCTTGATTGGCTGGCCAGTGCTGCGCCCGCCGATACTTACTCGTCCGCCGACGCGGAAATCATTGGTGATGCTCGGTTGGCCGCCCCGAATCACGCCCGCTTTGGCGGTGGTGCCGCCCATATCGAAGGAAACGATATCCGGATGTCCCAGCAGACGCCCCAGATGGGCCGCCGCAATCACACCCGCGGCCGGACCGGATTCCACGCTGTAAATGGCCTTTTGCGCCGCGACTGTGGCGGACATCACGCCACCGTTTGACTGCATGATCTGAAAGGAGCCGGTGATTCCGGCGCGGCGGATCTCCCGGTGCAGGCGCTGCACATAGTCCGCGACCATCGGACCGACGTAGGCCGAGACCACGGTGGTGGAAGCGCGCTCGAACTCGCGATATTCGGGCCACACGTCGGACGACAGCGCGACATAGACGCCGGGCAGACGCTTGCGTACGAAGCCGGCGAGCATGCGCTCGTGAGCTGGATTGACGTACGAATGCAGCAGGCAAATCGCGATCGCGTCGGGCTTGCGTCCAGCCAGCCGCTCAACCTGCGCTTGCGCATCACCGGCATCAAGCGGGTTCAGCACCGCGCCGCGGGCGTCGATCCGCTCGTTCACCTCCGCAACCATCAGGCGGTCGACTAGCGGCGGCGTCTTTTGGAAGAACAAGTCGAAGCGATCCTGTCCCAGGCGGCGCTCCTTGCCGATCGAGAACATGTCGCCGAAGCCCTGGGTGGTGAGGTAGCCGACTTTGGCGCCCTTGCGCTCCAGGATCAGGTTGGTGGCCAGCGTGGTGGCGTGAACGACCCGCGCGACCTCGCCGGGCGCCGCCCCCGCCTGGCCCATCGCGTCCGCAATCGCTTCCATCACCGCCCTTTCGGGATTGGCCGGAGTGGTCAGCTTCTTGGCGTTGCACAGCCGCTTGCTGCTGCGCTCGGCGAGCACCACATCGGTGAAGGTCCCGCCGATGTCAACGCCGATAAAATACTGCTTGCTCATCAAACCAACCTGGCTCGAATCCACGCCAATCGGTCACGCGTTCGCCATGCCCTTGCCCGGTGCGGAACGCCGGGTGCGCAGCCGGGCCGTGGCATCAAGGTCGACTTCGCTCTCCGCGCTCAGCACCACGCCATACTCTGACAACGCCGCCTGCGCCGACACCAGGCCCTCGGCGACATCCCTGGCCACCTTGCGCGGATCGCGTTGAAGCGGGTCGCCCAAACCGCCCCCGCCCGAGGTAAACATCGTCAGCACGTCGCCGGCACGCAGCGGAAGATTGGTCTGCTTCCTGGGCAACTCGCGTTCGTCCGCGCCGCCCCAGTTGAGTTTCCAGCCGCCGCCTTTGCCCGGCTTGCCGCCCAAAACACCCTGCGGCGGGATACGGCATCGGTCGACCGCGCGGATGGTCGCCTCGCCGGGCTCCAGCATCTGGATCTGCTTGATTACACCCGCGCCGCCGCGCATCCTGCCGGGCCCGCCGGAGTCCCGCCAGAAGCCGTAGCGCCTGAACAGCACCGGGTACTCGATCTCAAACGCCTCCAAGCTGATTCCCCATCCGTCCACGCCAAACAGCGGATAGGGTTGCGCGTCGAGACCATCGTTCCTGCTGCGTCCGCCTTCCGATCCGGTATGGGCATCGATAAAACCCCAGGCGCGGCCGGTTGCGGCGTCGCGGCCTGACATGGTGTAGACATGCACGCCGCCGGGCAGGCCCACCGCTTTTTCCGCAAACGCCGTGGCCAGCGCCTGATGGATCGAATCGATCACCGCCTGCACGGTGGCCAGACGGACGTTGCAGGCCGCCGGCGGCCGTGGATTGACCAGCGTCCCCTCGGGGAGCGTGGCGGTCAGGGGCCGAAAGCATCCCTCGTTGATCGGAATCGACGGATCCATGAAACAACGCAGCGCGAACATCACGCCCGACATGGTCTGCGAGGTGGCGGCATTGATCGGCCCTCTGGCCTGCGGATCGGTGCCGGTGAAATCGAGGTGACAGTCGGAGCCGTTGATGGTGACCTTCACCTTGACGCGGTAGGTGTGGTCGGGAACGACGCCGTCTTCCTCGATCACATACGAGCCTTCATACACGCCGGAGGGAATCTTCGCGATCTCCTGGCGGGTGATGACCTCCGTATAGTCAATCAGCTCCGTGCACAGCTCCAGTATGCGGGCGCGGCCGTACTTTTCGGTAAGCTCGCCCAAGCGCCGGGCGCCCACGTGATTGCCGGCCACCATCGCCCGGATATCGCCCATCACCTTGTCCGGCGTGCGGCTGTTGGCCTGGATTATCGCAATCAGGTCATGGTTGGGCTGGCCCGCCGTGTAGAGCCGAAGCGGCGGCAGGCGCAGACCTTCGTGGTAGAACTCGGTGGCGTTGGACGGCAGCCCGCCGGCGGATACCCCGCCGAGATCCGCCACGTGCATCAGGTCGCAAGTGAAGAAGAGCACATCGCCGGCGCTGAACACGGGCGTGAAAACCAGGATGTCATTGGCGTGGATTCCGCCGCGGAACTGGTCGTTGAACACAAAGACATCGCCCGGCGCATCGTTTCAAGCGGAAAATCGGCGATCAGTTCGCGCAGCGAGGGACGGAAGCTGGCCAGATGATAGAGCGTCGCGCTGGCGGTCTGGGCCACCAGGCGGCCGTAGCGATCGCAAATCGCGCTGCTGGCGTCGCCGGACTCTTTGAGAATGATCGAAAAGGCGCTCTTGAGCGCGACCGTCGCCATTTCCTCGGCGATCGACGTCAGCGCATTCTTCACGATTTCAAGCTCGACCGGGTCCCGCATCATCAAGACGCCTCCGCTTCGTGCATCGCGCCAATAACCATTACCTGTTGCAATCGAAAGCTGCTACGTCGGGAAGACGGGAGAAGCCGGCGGGCCGCCGTCGGATGGCGCTACGGCAGGATCGCGAAGGCGCGCGCCGGGAAGCCCAAGCCGTGCTCCGGCTTCGGCCAGCTTACGACGATTAGCGCTCCGGTGGCCGGAACCTGGTCGAGGTTGGCCATCACCTCGATTTGCCAATGGCCGTGCTTGAGCAGCCAGGCCTCGGAATCGAGATGCTCCGTGGTATCGGTGTCCAGCGATTCATGGCCGTTGGCCACGGCGCCGCGCTGCTCATAAAGGAATTTGATTGCTTCCAGCGACCAGGCCGGGAACGGATAGCGCTTGAAGCGTTGCGGATTGGTGGTCCAGTCCTTGTACATGTCGGTGCGCAGCGCGGCGAACGCTCCGGGCGGAACCCGGCCGTGCCGTTGCTCCCAGCCCTTGATGTCATCAACGGTCAGGGCATGGTTGGGATCTTTCCTGAGTATTGGCGTGATATCGAAGACCACCAACGGCAGGATCATCTGCTTGACCGAAATTTCATCCATGGTCATGCCGCGCGCGTCGAAATGCGCGGGCGGGTCGATATGCGTGCCGTACTGTCCGACCATCGAATAGAAAAAGGCGCGGAAGCCGTCTTTATCGACCGTGTAGGGACGCCCCGTCCCCGGATCGGCCGCCGCCGCAAACGCCGCCTGCCCGAATCCTTTCCACACCGGCGTCAACGGACTGAAGAAATGCGTGAGATCGACGAACCGCTTCGTTGCGATGATCTTGTAGGCCTGCGCGAGCGAGCCATCCTGAGCCCACACGATGGATGCCGGCGCGCTCGCCGCAGCGGCGCCGAGCAGCGCCAGCAACAGCCAGACTGGCGGCTTAAACATCTTGTTGTTCATCGCGCGACCTCCCGCGCGAGTCCATCTATAGGAAAGCGTCTCCGGATGTCGAGGCCGGTCCGATCGCGTTGCCCACGCTCGGGGGACCGGTTTGGAGGGCGCTGACCGAAAGATCGCGATTAGCCGGCACCGCGTGCGAGAGATTAGATTAAACCGCCGCGATCCAATTGCAACCTGACACTATTAGCGATTATGTTTTGTTGGGCGCCGGCTCTTGCCGGGCGCTGTAAAAAAGGGGGGCTCAGGGTTTGCTTGCCAGCGTGATGTCAAGCGCGCTCGCCGGCGTCGACGCCTTCGCGGTCGAAGTCGAAGTCGATATCGCCAACGGCGTTCCGGGCTTCAAGACCGTCGGGCTGGCGGAAGGCGCCGCGCGTGAATCGATGGACCGGGTAAAGGCGGCGATCAAGAACTCCGGGTATGATTTTCCCTATCGCCGGCTTACCGTAAATCTCGCTCCCGCGGACTCCCGCAAAGAGGGCTCCGCGTTCGATCTCCCGATCGCGCTGGGCCTGTTGGCTGCCAACCGGGCGCTCAAAAGCGATCGTCTGCACGACTATCTGATCCTGGGCGAGTTGTCGCTCAATGGCATCGTCAAAGGCATCAAGGGCGGACTGCCCACCGCGATTCTGGCTCGTGCGCAAAAATTTGCCGGCGTTATCCTGCCGCGCGCCAACGCGATGGAGGCCGCGGTCGCCGGCGAAGGCATTTCCATCTATGGAGTCGACTCTTTGCAAGAGACCGCCGAATTTCTCGACGGACTGCGCGGGCTCACAGCGGTCAAAGCCGACCTCAGCCAGGTCTTCAACGCGGCCAATGGCTACGAGGTGGATTTCAGCGAGGTGCGCGGGCAGGAGCAGGCCAAGCGCGCCCTGGAGGTGGCGGCGGCGGGCGGACATAACGTGCTGATGATCGGGCCGCCGGGGTCGGGCAAGACGATGCTGGCCAAGCGGCTCCCGACGATCCTGCCGGAGATGACCTTCGAGGAGGCAATCGAGACCACCAAGGTGCACAGCGTGATGGGACTGATGAACGGCAATGCGCTAATCGCGACGCGCCCGTTCCGCTCGCCCCATCATACGATCTCCGACGCCGGACTGATCGGCGGCGGTCCGCTGCCGCGTCCGGGTGAAGTCAGCCTGGCCCATCACGGCGTGCTGTTTCTCGACGAGTTGCCGGAATTCCGCAAGAACGTGCTGGAGGTGCTGCGCCAGCCGCTGGAGGATTTGCGCATCACCATCTCGCGCGTGATGGGAACCCTGACCTTTCCCGCCAGCATCATGCTGGTGGCCGCGATGAATCCCTGCCCATGCGGCTTTTTCTCCGATCCGACCCACGAATGCAACTGTGCGCCGCTGACGGTCCAGCGTTATCGCTCGCGTATTTCCGGACCGCTGCTGGACCGCATCGATATCCATATCGAGGTCCCCGCGGTCAGATACAAGGAACTGACCGATAACCGCGCGGCGGAGCCGTCGGCCGCGATTCGCGAGCGCGTCGATCGCGCGCGCCGCCTGCAGTTGGAACGCTTCGCGGGCAAACCGCTGTTCGGCAACGCCCAGATGGGCGCGCGCGAGTTGACCGCATACTGCCAGGTGGACAGCGCCGGCGAGCGCTTGCTGGAGCTGGCAATCAACCGGCTGGGCCTGAGCGCGCGCGCCTACACCCGCATCCTGAAGGTCGCGCGTACTATCGCCGACCTCGACGCCAGCGGCCCCATCGCGGCCCATCACATCAGCGAAGCAATCCAGTACCGCTCCCTGGACCGCGTCGGCGCCTAATCGCCGCACTCGCCATCAGCCGTGGGCAAAATCGAGGGCCGTCGGGGTCACCCAATCGCGGGCCGCCACACGGTCGGAGAACCGTCTCCCGGCGTAGTCTTTTTCATTGAAGTGATGACGCCGCTTGACATACATATACATGAACGATTACACAGTGTCGCAATAAGTATATAAGCGTTTGACATCGACCGGTTGGTTTGGCCCGCGCACCATCGGTAAGACGGCTCGTTGCTCGATCACAATCCGTTCGGCCACGCCCGCGAGGAGGCGGGTGTGACAAAAAGAAGTATTCCCAAGCATCGGCGGAAGGTAGGAAGCTCGCGGCCCAACTGTCCTGAATTTTCCTCGGGACCGTTCACCAGCGCTTCGCAATGGGCTCACAGCAAACCGGCAAATTATCATGGCGGCTTCCAGCGGGGGATTCCGAGCTCTGACAATTGAACTTGCGGTGGCCGCTGCCGTCGCTGCGATTCTCGCGGCTGTTTATATCTATTACGGCCTGGGCCGCAGCGAGTTACTGACGCAACGTAACTATCGCGTGCTCGCGGCGTTGAGCGAGCAGCTCTCGGATCGAATTGGCGGCCGAAGGGAGGCCATCAGCGCGCGTGAGCGCTTTGATGCGTTCCGTCAGGCGCAGTACAAGCGCTGTGATATCGAGCGGAATCTGTCGGGTTTGAATCCCAAAGTGGACGCCGCCAAAGACGGCGTCACGGTCATCCTCATCACACAACCCAACTGGGCGCCGCGATTGTGGTTGCGCTACCGGCGCCAGGAAGACTCACAGGGTCTTGCGGCATCCGGCCCGGCAGCGGGCTGCGAGGCCGAATCCAAGGGGACCGCCATAGAGGAGCCCAACTCCGGCGGTGAGGCGCAATCCAGCAGGGCGGGCCCGACGGCCGCAACGGACCAGCAACGAATTCGAACTCCGGCTTGCAAGAGCGCCGAACAGACCCTTGCGCTGGATACTTTCGGTGTCGCGCAGTTGATGCACAACGTGCTGGCTGGTGGCGACAGCCGGATCTTCGACGCCGTCCTGCTATCGACCCCAAGCGGAGAAGTGGTCTTCCAGCAAGGAATCCAGGGGATCGATACGATTGGGCATCTTATCGACGGGCGAGGACTCCACGACGGCCGCAAAATCCTCCGGCAAGACCGAGGTGGACGCGTCCGGCAGCGCGGCGCGGGGACGGCGCACTGGTGGGCTTCCTCGGCGCAGGTGCATTATCGGGGCGAGGACTACTGGATCCTGTCGGTACCGACCTTCGCGGCCGCAGTGGCGTCGGGTCCGGAAGAACCTTCCGCCGCTGTCGCCGCTCCGGTGCCATTGTTGCTCTCGGCCATGATTCGAAAGGGCAATCAGGCCAGCCAGGCCCAGCAATTGCCGGCATTCACCCTGACGGCACTGCTCTTATTCTTGATGCTGTGCCTGTTCATGTGGCCGATTCTCAGGTTGTGGTCGATGAAAGCGGGCGAGCGGTTACGGGTGCGCCATGTCAGGATCCTGGCCCTGTGCTTTCTCGCCACCGCCGGTACACTTACCCTTTTCATAGTCTACATACCGTTCATCTGGATTCTCACCGCCAGCCTCGATCGACAGCTCCAAACCTTGTCCGGGCTGGTCGGGTCGCGTTTTCGCCAGGAGCTCAATGCAAACGCACAACGGCTGGAAAAACCGGATCAGATCGTTCACCAGCCAGTGAGCGCGTCCGACGCCATCGATTTGCAGCGCCTGAGCCGCTTCACGGTCTGGAAGGCGCATCGGGACGGTGAGGGCAGTGACAATAACGGGCTGGTAAGTATCGATAGCTGGAAGATGCAACCGGACTGCATGAATTTTTCCCAGACGCCACTGTTTGTCAGGGTCAACAACCGCTCCTACTTCAAGGACGTGCAAGCGGACAATCTGGCCTTCGAAGGTTCCTCTTCGCAACGCCCTGGAGCGGCGCCCCGGTTTGCGGCTGAAGTGGTCCGCGCGAGGAATACGGGCAATTTCAGCCTGGTGGTCGCGCGGCGTATGGCAATAAAACCAAACCCGGAAATTTCATCCGTGGTTTGGATTGCCTTGAGTAAATTAACGCCCTTCTTGAATCCCGTGGTGCCCGACAGCTTTGGGTTCGCGATCCTCGATGCGCAGGGCGACATCCAAATTCATTCCGTCATGGACCGTAGTTTGCAGGAGAACCTGTTTCGCGAATGCGAAAATGATCAGGAGTTGAAGAGCGCCGTTTGGGCGCGGCGTTCCCAATGGGTAACTACGCGCTACTATGGCGACAAGTATCGGATGTATCTCAGCCCGATCAAGGGGACGCCCTTTTCCGCGGTAACATTTTATAACGCGCATATGGTCCATGTCGTTGCCTCGGACATTGTGAGTGCGTGGCTGTTTGATTCGATCCTGTACGGATTCGCCTACGTGGTGCTGCTGCTGGCGGTCGAACTGGTGGCTCCGGGTTATCGCGCCGATTGGCTCTGGCCCAGCCGCAGTGCCTCCATAGTGCCGCTGTACTGGTGGGTAATACCATTTCTGGCAATTGCCGCGGTTTACTCCCTGGCGGTCCTGCCCGCGCTCGACGGTTGGCCCAAAGTCGCGATGACGGCCGTCATACCAGCATCGATTGTGGCGCTGCTGTGCCTGACCTTCGGCAACGCCGGCACGCCGTTGGCTACGTGGGAGCGCCGGATTGCCACGTTCGCTGCCTTGGCGGGAAGCCTCGTTACAGGTGTGGTCCTGTGGCTTTTCGGGATGCACTGGCTGTGCGCCGGACCCGTGCTTGTATTCACGGCCGCGATCGGACTCGCGGTCAAGTCCCGCCGTGGCCTCGACCGGCCAGGCCCGCGGATCGCGGAGGCGCGCGAGGGAGAGTTCAGGCTGGCCTACAATCTGATGCTGTTGTTTCTGGTGCTCAACCTCGCCGCGGTGCCCTCGGTGGTGTTCTTCGAGGATGCGAAAAACCAGGAAATGTCCAACCTGGTAAAAGAGGGGCAGCTCTCCTGGATCGAATCGATGACGCGGCGCGCCACCCGCATAAGACAGGAGATCGAGGACGCCTTCCCTGACGGTTCTCAAAGCGACCGGGAAAGGCTGGTCGCCAACCGCGTTTCCTATGGTCTGGATCGCTACCCCGCGCAATGGCTGGTCAATCCGATCGTCGGACCATGGCTTTCCGCGCGCACGCCCAACGCCGACGACGCGGGCTCGATCGAGTCGGCGCCTGCGCATTGGTCGATGGCGGCGCTATATGAAAGCGTAGCTCAGAAAGCGGGTTTCTTTTCAGACCAGGCCGAATCTTCCAAACTGGGTAATTCGTCCCACGCGAACCAAAGCGTGCTGGCCGAAATGACCTATCAAGCCTCAGCCGATGGTTCCTGGCACTGGAGTCCGGGACGCGATCGATGGCTGGAAATCTCATTGCCGGATTTCAAGGAAATACTGGGTCGGTCCGCGACAAACGGCAAGTTGTGGGACGGGATTGAGCCTCCTGACCCGTCTTCGGCTGAGGGTTTGGTGGCGCTCATAGCCGCGATTGGCATCGCTATCGCCCTGTTGGTGTTGTCCATTCAATGGTCCGTGACCCAGTTGCTGTTTTTGCTCGATGCCGATTGCAAGCTGCCCGACGTGAAGGCTCCGGGCGGGTCTCCGGATGCGGTCTTGACCTCTTTGGAGGTCCCGGAAAAGCTGGCGCTCGCGCATCTCGCATTGGAGGGTTTTCTCAGTCCGGCCGACGAGCGCGTGGCGCATGAACTGTTTGATAAAGAATTGATCGAGCGGCGGCCGGCGTTTGCGATTACTGACAACGCATTGAAAGAACTGGTGCTGAAGATCAGCGCGCCCGAGAGTGTACGACAATGGGAGCGCGAGAGCATGGGAAACGGGTCGTCGCTGGTGGGTATTCCCCTACTCGTGTTGTTACTAATCGCCATCGCCTTCCTGTTGGGCACCCAACCGGGTTCGTTTGGTTCCGCCTTGGCGTTGATGCCGGCCCTGCTTGCGGCCGTGCCGGCGATACTGAGCGCCGCCACGAATCTGGGTGTCGTCAAGAAAGGCAACTAACACAAAGTGTAAAAAAACGGCGTCAGGGATGGCAGCTATAGCGCCGGCCGCTGCGGTTGCTTATCAATCGAAAAAATAATAACGCAATTTGTGCTCCAATTGCCGATGGGATAGATAGCAAGCCAGGGGGCAGGCCCGGGGAGTCCATCTCCGTGGTCGCGGCCGTGCCAGCCCGGAGGCTGGGAGCAAAAGGCTGGCGCGAGCACTGGGCTCGGCTCAAGCTAGGGTGGTTGATTACTTCCGTCGCCGCGCTTGCGAAATCGTGCAATCGGCGATTGCCCCGGACCGGCCCGCGGCCCGATTCACGGTTGGCGTGTTGGAACCGGTCACAATGTTGGCGTACTGGAACCAGTCAGAGGATCGTCTGATGGGGTATTTCGCCGGCTCATCCGTCGCACATTTTTTGGACCGCTTGATTCAACCTTGGCTGCGGAGCAAGAAGTGCTTGCATTGACCGTGATTCATGCCCATCAATAGAAGGAGAGCTTATGATTGTGGTTTCAGCATATAAGCCGGCTAAATGGCGGGCAGCTCCGGGGTTGGCCTTGGTACGGGTTTGCGCGGTGATCATCGTGGCCGTGGCGCTGGGTCATCCGAGCGCGGCCCGAGGCTTTACCGCGGAACAGACTGACAAAGGCCGCGAGGTCTTCCGGCTCCAATGCGCGCGCTGCCACGGCCCTGACGGCCAGGGAATCAGCAATATCTACAAGGGCATGACCGCGCCGCCGCTGGTCGGCCCAAGCGCCCTTCCGCTCGATCCCCGCGCCTATCAGAAGATGCGCCACTTTCAGTTCCGCACCGTCCGCGACGTCTATGAATTCGCCTCCGCGGTGATGCCCGCCGATCAACCGGCGAGTCTCAGCGCCGAGGATTATTGGAACGTGATCGCCTTCTTGCTGAGCGCCAACGGTGTTCCGGTCAACGGCAAGCTGCTGACCGAAAACGAGGCCGACGGCATGTCGCTGGCCCAACTCCAGGAACGCAACAAAAAAGCTGGCAATGGCGTGGAGGGCATGCCTCCTCCCGCCGGCAATGCACCGGCGATCGAAGGTCAGGGCGGCGCTCAGAGATGAAGTACGGCGCGATTGCAGTGGCTGTGCTGATCCTGATCGGCGGCGTCGCCACCGCGCTGCTGTCCGAGCGGCCCTGGCTGCCGCGCTCCGACGTGGTGCAGCCGATTCCATTCAGTCACCGCATTCACGCCGGCGTCCGTCAGATTCCGTGTCAGTTCTGTCATGAATACGCGCGGCGGTCGGAAAACGCCGGGGTGCCGCCGATCGAGCGATGCGTCGGCTGTCATGCCAGTTTGGCCGAGCAGGTGGCGCTGCGGCCGGTCCGCAAACCCTGGATTGACCGTGAACAATCGCCCTTTGAGGTGCGATGGAACCGGGTCTATACGCTGCCCGACTTCGTGCGCTTCTACCATTCGCCTCATATTCACGCAGGGATCCAGTGCCAGCGCTGTCACGGACCGGTCCAGACCATGGAGCGGGTCACTCCGGCGTACGAAATCAACATGGGCTTTTGCATCAACTGCCACACCGAGCGCCATGTGAGTATCGAATGTTCCACGTGTCACTACTGATGCTCCACGTGTCAATCGGATAAGGACAGCTCAATGCCTCCTGAAGTATCCCGACGCTCGTTCCTGAAATTGGCCGCCGCCACCGGCGCCGCCGCCACCATCCCCGGATGCAAGCCCGCGGCGCGCCATCTTATTCCCTACGTCATCCCCGACGAGAATGTCATTCCCGGCGTCCCCAGCTTTTATGCCACCTCGTGCAACGAATGCCCCGCCGGGTGCGGAGTCGTGGCCCGGGTGCGCGAAGGCCGGGTGATCAAGCTCGAGGGCAATCCCGCCGACCCAATCGGCGCCGGAGCATTGTGCGCCCGCGGCCAAGCCGCATTGCAGGAACTCTACAATCCCGATCGTCTCCGCCGGCCCCATCGCCGGGGCGCCGGCGGCCTGATCAATCCAGTTAGCTGGGACGACGCTATGGCCCAATTCACCAAGGCGCTGGCGCAAGCTGCCGTCGACGGGGCCGACCGCGTCGCCTTTATCGGACCGCCGATGGGTCCCGCTCATGGCCGGATCGTCGATAACTGGCTGGGCGCGTTCAACTCCCGGATGCATCTGGCCTATGCTCCGATTGACGGCGCACCGGCCCGAGCCGCAACGAATTTCTGCTTCGGCAGGGAATTCAGGCCGGTCTATCACATCGAGCGGGCGCGGGTGCTGCTTTCCCTCGGCGCCGATTTCCTGGAAACCTGGGAGTCGCCGGTGGAACTGGCGCGGCAGTACGGCGTCTTCCATACGCCCACGCGCGCGGATGAAAAGGACGCGCTGGGACTCGCCTATTATGTCGGACCGCGGATGAGCCTGACGGCGGCCAAGTGCGACCAATACTTTCCCTGCCGGCCCGGCTTCGAGGCCGCGGTCGCGCTCGCGATGCTACACGTCATTGTGGGCCAAGGCCTGGCCCATCCTGGAGCCGGTATCGATCCCGCCATTCTGCGCCAGTTTACCGCCGGCTACGACCCGGCCGCGGTTGCGGCCAAGTCGGGGGTCAGCGCCAAGGTAATCGAGCGGATGGCGCGGGATTTCGCTCAAGCTGACGGAGCCCTGGCGCTGGCGGGCACCGACGACGACGCCGCGCACGTGGCGGCCTGGATGCTCAACGCGGTCACCGGCAATATCGGCAAGACCGTCAACCTGACGGCGCCCGAACTAGCTACGACTACTCCTGGCGATCGCGGTGCGCTGCTCGAAGCGATGCGCGCCGGCGATATCAAGGTCGCCGTCATCGCGGAGACCAATCCGCAGTTTTCGATGCCTTCCGACGCGCATTTCGCCGAGGCACTGAGCAAGGTCCCGCTGGTGGTCTGGTGCGGTACCGTCGCCGACGAGACCGCTCAACTCGCCCATCTGTTGCTGCCCGCCGATCACTGGCTCGAAGCCTGGGGCGATAGCGCTCCGCGCTCCGGCGTTTATGGACTGAGGCAGCCCACCATGACGCGGGTGATGTACAGCCGGCCGCTGGGTGACATCCTGATCGACTCGGCGCGCGCAGCCGGGTCCAAGGCGCATCTTCCGCCATTCGCGGACACCCAGCAAGCGGTGCGCGCGGTATGGTCCGAGCGGTTCAAGAGCCAGGGCGGTAGCGGCAGCTTCGATGATTTCTGGGATCAGTCGCTGCGCGAAGGCGGACGTTTCACGCCTCCGCAATTCGTCCAAGCCAAATTCCAGTCCAACGCTTTTCAAAAGCCTATCGAACTGCCGGACGCGTCCGATCAATCGGCGCTGACTATGGTCGCCTATCCGCACATCTTTTGGTACGACGGCCGCGGCGCGGATAAACCGTGGCTCCAGGAGATTCCCGAGCCGGTCTCCCAGATCGTCTGGGATGCGTGGATCGAGATTCATCCCGATACCGCCAAGCGGCTGGAGATCGCCGAGAACGACCTCGTGCGGCTGGCCGCCCCGCAAGGCGCTATCGAGCTACCGGCGCATCTGACCACCGGCGTGCATCCCGAGGCACTGGCCGTGCCGATCGGCCAAGGTCATACCAGTTACGGCCGTTACGCCAAGGGGCGCGGCGCCAATCCGTGGCCGCTGCTGCCGGCGGATCGCATGACGGTCGCGGTCAAGGCGAGCCGCGTCGGCACTCAGCGCGAACTGATCACGCCAATCGGTTCCTCCAACATGCTGGGACGCCCGATTGTCGAGGTGATGACCCTCGACCAGTTCCAAAAGGGCATCGCGCCGCCGCCGTGGGAGGAGCCGTTTCCTGAGCCTTATGAAACCTATCCGCCGATCGAGTATCCCAAACACGAATGGGGCATGACGATCGATCTGAATTCGTGCACCGGATGCAGCGCCTGCGTCGCGGCCTGCTACGCCGAAAATAACGTACCGGTCGTGGGCCGGGACGAAGTCGCAATCGGGCGGATCATGTCGTGGATTCGGCTGGAGCGTTATATCCCGCAAACCACCGATTCACCGACCCTGCTGACCATGCCGATGCTGTGCCAGCAATGCGGCCATGCGCCGTGCGAGCCGGTCTGTCCGGTATTCGCGGCGGTGCACAGCAACGAGGGACTCAATCTTCAGGTTTACAACCGCTGTATCGGCACCCGCTATTGCGAGAACAACTGCACTTACAAGGTGCGCCGCTTCAACTTCTACAAGCCGCAATGGCCCGAGCCGCTCAACCTGCAACTCAACCCTGACGTCACGGTCCGCGGCGCGGGCGTGATGGAAAAATGTACGTTTTGCGTCCAGCGCATCCGGCACGCGGAAATTCAGGCCAAGATCGAGGATCGCCAGATGCATGACGGCGAGATAGTTCCAGCCTGCGCGCAGGCCTGTCCGACCCGGGCCATCACCTTCGGCGACATGAAGGACAATAACAGCGCGATGATGAAGCGGCGCGCGGAACACAAGATTCGCACCTACCGGGCGCTGGAGCCGCTCAACACCCTGCCGGCAATCACTTACCTGCGTCAGGTCTATCGGCCTAGAGGAGAAAGCTGAAAGTGGCGGCCGCGCTTCAACCGGATTATCGTGAAATCGACCGGCAGGTCATGCGGACCCTGGAATGGCCGGGGACCAGATACTGGCTCTGGGTCGGCTCGCTGTTCCTGGTCGTGGTGTGGGGCGCGGCCGTGCTGGACCCGCCAGATCTACGAAGGCCTGGGGGTTACCGGACTGCGCCAGCCCAACATGTGGGCGATATACATTACCGACTTCGTGTTCTGGGTCGGAATCGCCCACTCCGGCACCTTGATCTCGGCGATTCTGTTCCTGTTCCGCAGCCGCTGGCGCACGGCGGTATATCGCACCGCCGAGACTATGACCGCGTTCGCGGTCGCCACCGCGGGCCTGTTCCCGCTGATCCATCTGGGCCGGGTATGGTTCTTTTACTGGTTGCTGCCGTATCCCAACCAGCGCTGGCTGCAGCCTGATTTCCGCTCGCCCCTGGTGTGGGACGCATTCGCTGTCAGCACCTACCTGACCGTCAGCGTGCTGTTCCTCTTCATGGGTCTCATCCCGGACGTGGCGACGGCGCGCGACGAGTCCAGCGGATGGCGCAAGATCTTTTACGGCGTCCTGGCGCTCGGATGGCAGGGCTCGGACGACCAATGGCGCCATTTCGCCGGCGTGTACCTGCTGCTGGCCGGACTCGCCACGCCGCTGGTGATCTCGGTGCACAGCGTAGTGTCGTGGGACTTCGCGATGGCGCAAACTGCCGGGGTGGCACAGCACGATTTTCGCGCCCTACTTCGTGGCCGGAGCGATCTTCTCGGGCTGCGCGATGGTGCTGACGCTGATGATCCCGATGCGCCGCATGCTGAACCTGGAAAACCTGATCACGCCCTGGCACATCGACAACCTGGCGCGGATCGTCCTATTTACCTCGTTAATCGTCAGCTACTCCTATATCACCGAGTCCTTCATGGTCTGGTACGCCAAGGATCCCTTCGAGGTCGACGACCTTCCATCAGCGCTACTTCGGGCATATGGGTATCTGTTCTGGATCATGGTGGCTTGCAATTGCGTTGATCCCGCTGGCCTTTGTTTTCGCTGCGGGTGCGTCGCAACCTGAGCTGCTGTGGGTGATTGTCGCTGTTTGTGAACGTCGGGATGTGGCTGGAGCGGTTTGTGATTATCGCCGGATCGCTAGGCACCAACTTCGTTCCCTCGCAGTGGGGTTTTTTCGTGCCCAGCGTGACCGAGATCAGCATCACCGCCGGCAGCTTCGCCTGGTTCCTGATGTTGTTCAGCCTGTTCGCCAAATTCCTGCCGATCATGTCAATGACTGAACTCAAGGAAGGGATTGGCTGGCTGCGGCAGGCGTTGCGTAAGGATTCGGCGGAGGCGGCATGAGCGATTCAACGCAGATAATTGGCCTTTTCGCCGACGAGGAGGAATGCGTACACGGAATCGAAAGCCTGCGCCGGGCCGGTTATCCCAAACCGCGCGTCTTTGCCCCAGTGCCCAGCGAGAAGATTCTCGAGGCGCTCGAGCTGCCCAAGAGTCCGATCCGGGTCTGCGTACTGGCCGGCGGCATCATCGGCGTGCTGAGCGGTTTTGCACTGACTATCGGGACCTCGCTGACCTGGCCGCATGTGGTTGGCGGCAAGCCCATCATATCGATCACCCCCTACATCATTATCGCCTTCGAGCTGATGATCCTGTTTGGCGCGCTGTCGGGCGTGGCTGGATTTTTGTTCTTTGGCAGGTTTCCGCGTCTGGCGCCGCTTCGCGGGATATTCGCCCCGTTTCAGCGACGATCGTTTCGGGGTGGTCATCGGCTGCGCTAAAGACCAGGCCGCACGGGTCGAAATGCTGCTCAAGGATGCGGGAGCGGAGGAGATCGAGCGTGAATCGGTATAGCGCAAAGGCGTGGTGTCTGGGCGCGGCGCTGTGCGGGTTGCAGCTAATCGCGCCGAGTTATGCCGCAGCCTTCCCCTGGAGTATCGACATGTTCCGCGGCGAGTCGGTGCAACCGTTGTCGCAGTCGCCGCGCGTGATGCCGCCCGGAACGCTGCCGGTCAACGGCGAGGCGCCGATGTCACGCGAAGACGCGTCCACCAAGCTGCACAATCCGCTGCCAACAAGCCCAGAGGTGCTGGCCGCGGGGAAATCGCTGTTCGACAGCAACTGCGCCGTATGCCATGGCAACGGCGCGCGCGGCGACGGTACCGTGCGCTTCCTGCTGCGGGTACCGCCCGCCGATTTGACCGCCGGCGTCGCGGCACAGCGCACCGACGGCTACATCTACGCCACTATCCGCAACGGCAGTATCGTGATGCCCTCCTACGCCGACGCGATGTCGTCCAGGGAGCGCTGGGAAGTGGTGCTCTATCTGCGCTCGCTGCAGCGAAAGGTGTCCGCGAAATGAACGGGCGCAACCGCAATGGAATAACCGTCGCGCTGATCGTGGCACTGGCGCTTGGGATCGTCGGTTTCATTTTGGCGATGGCGACCGGTTCCTCGCAGCGGGTGTGGGAGGCATTTCTGGTCAACCTGCTGTTCTGGATGGGAATCGCGCAGGGCGGAAATCGCGGTTTCCGCTGTCATTCTACCTTACCAACGCCCGCTGGGGCGGAGTCGGCCAATACCGCTTGGCCGAAGGCCTTCGTGGGTTTCCTGCCGCTGAGCTTCGTGCTGTTCTGGGGGCTCTACCTGGGCCGTCATCAGATTTTCGTCTGGATCGACCATCCGCTGCCGGAAAAGGCGGACTGGCTGAACATGCCGTTCCTGTTCGCGCGCGACGGCGTGGCGTTGCTGCCATGACTCTGCTGAGCCTGTGGTTCGTGCGCCTGTCGCGGCGTGATGGAGATCACTGCAATGGGCTGTCCACCACCGGCGATATCAGCGATTCGCCCCCACCGATCCGCCGCTCGCGGTGGTCATCGCGCTGTGCTACACGTGTTCATCTATTCGCTGATCGCCTTCGACCTGGTGATGTCGCTGGCGCCGCGATGGCACAGCACGCTGTTCGGCGCTTACTTCTTCACCGGCGCCTTCTGGAGCGCGATCGTCATGATGGCGCTGGTCGCGGTCGCGACCGGGCGCGGCGTCAGCGGCGAGATTCGAGCATCGCTTCCGCGACGCGTTGCATGATATCGGCAAACTGTTCTTCGCCTGCTCGGTGTTCTGGGTCTATCTGTTGTTCTCCCAATATATCGTCATCTGGTACGGCGACATTCCCGCCGAAACTTTCTTCGTGGTGCCCCGCGTTCAGCATCTACCCTGGGGCGCATTGGGATGGTCTGCCTTCATCCTCATCTGGGCTATCCCGTTCTGCGTGCTGATGGGCAAGCGGCCCAAGCAGTACGCCCGCGATCCTGACCACGGTTGGCATACTCGGGCTGATCGGGATGTGGATCGAGCGCTACGTTTTGGTGGTGCCGTCGCTGTCGCCACGGCACATTCCCTTCGGTTGGGTCGAGGTGCTGATTACCTTGGGATTTCTCGGCGCCTTCGGACTGACCGCCCTGCCGGGCTTGCGACTGGTGCCGGCGCCCGCGCTGATGCGGCCGGCAGACGGCCATGGAGGTGCGCAATGAGGCACTCTCCTTTTGGTTCCCTCTCCCTGACCAGGGAGAGGGCTAGTATGACTCTGAAACCCGTACGGCCTCGCTTCTTTTTCGCCCCGCTATTCGCGCTGTTGGCCGGATGCGATGCGCGGCGTTTTCCCGGCAGCACCTTCGCGCCCAGATCCGACCTCGCAGGTTGGGTCCAAAACGTCTATCTCGAAGTCATCACCTGGGACAGCCTGATTCTGATTCTGATCTGCGTGTTGATCTTCCTGTGCCTGACCCGCTATTCGACCCGCGCGCCGGACCGTAACCCCGGGCCGCCCCCGCCCCACTTCGAATCGCTGGGGTTGGAAGTTGCGTGGACCGTCGGTCCCGCGCTGATACTGCTGTTTATCGCGGTGCCCTCGTTACGTATCGTGTTCCGCTCGCAAACCAAGGACCCGCCGGCCGGCGCGCTGATCGTAAAGGTCAACGCGCATCAATGGTGGTGGGAGTTCACTTATCCCACGATGGGCATCCATACCGCCAACGAGGTCCATCTTCCGGTCGGACGCCCGGTGCGCTTCCTGCTTGAGTCCGCCGACGTCATCCATAGCTTCTGGATTCCGGCGATGGGCGGCAAACGCGACGTGGTGCCGGGCCACGTCAACGAATTGACCTTTACCCCCGAGGTCACCGGCGACTATGTCGGTGAGTGCGCCGAATTTTGCGGCCTGTCGCACGCCAACATGCGCTTTCGCGTCTTCGTGCAAAGTCCGGTCGCGTTCGATGACTGGCGCGCCAACCAATCCGCGGGACCCCTGATTCCAAAGCCCGGCGATGCCCGCGAGGGCGAGCAGGTCTTTATGACCAGCCCCTGCACCACTTGCCACACCATCTCGGGTTTCTCCTCGGGTTTTATCGGTCCCGACCTGACCCATTTTGGCAGCCGCACCACCATGGCCGGCGCGACCTTCGACAATACGCCTGACCACCTGGCGGCATGGATTCGTAATCCCGAGGCGCTCAAACCCGGTGCCCAGATGCCGCCGTTGGGCTTGCGCGGCAAGGAATTGACTGACCTGGTCGCGTATCTCGAAAGCCTGAAGTAGGAAAGCTGATGGTCGCGTTACCCAAGGAAATAAGCGTTGAAGAGAGTTACCTGCATGGCGGGGGCCTGCTCGGATGGTTGACCACGATCGACCACAAGCGGATCGGGGTCCTCTACGGGCTGACCACCCTGCTCTTTTTCCTGATGGGCGGAATCGAAGCGCTGCTGATGCGCATCCAGTTGGCGCGTCCCGACAATACCTTCCTGAGCGCATACCTCTACAACGAGATGTTCACCATGCACGGCACCACCATGATCTTCCTGGTGGTGATGCCGGTGGGATTGGGTTTCTTCGCCAACTTTATCGTGCCGCTTCAGATCGGCGCGCGCGACGTCGCTTTTCCCCGCCTCAATGCCCTGAGCTACTGGATCTTTCTGTTCGGCGCGCTGGTTTTGAACGCCGGCTGGCTGGCCAACCTGGTGCCTGACGCCGGCTGGTTCGGCTACGCCAACCTGACCGAGCGCTACTATTCACCCGGCCTCAACGTCGATTTCTGGACCCTGGGGTTGTTGATCTCAGGCGTCGGCAGCGTACTCAGCGGGATCAACCTGCTGGTCACGATCATCAATATGCGTGCGCCCGGGATGACCTTCATGCGGCTGCCGCTATTCGTGTGGTCGGTAATGGTGATGTTCGTTCTGATCCTGGTCGCGTTTCCGCCGTTGACCGTCGGACTCATCTTCCTGGCAATGGATCGCTTCTTCGACACCCACTTCTATCGCGTGGTGGCGGGCGCCACACCGCTGTTATGGCAGCATCTGTTCTGGCTGTTTGGCCATCCCGAAGTTTACATCATGGTGCTGCCGGCCTTCGGGATCATGTCGGAACTGGTGCCGACGTTTTCGCGCAAGCCGCTTTACGGCTATCCGGTAATGGCCTATTCGACGGCGCTGATCGGGTTCCTGTCCTACGGCGTATGGGCCCATCACATGTTCGCGGTGGGAATGGGACCGGCGGCGGACAGCGCCTTTGCGCTGACCTCGATGCTGATCGCGATTCCCACCGGAATCAAAATCTTCAGCTGGATCGCGACCATGTGGGGCGGCGATCTGAAGATGAAAACGCCCTTTCTTTACGCCTTGGCCTTTATCATCCAGTTCACGATGGGTGGACTCAGCGGCATCATGCATGCCCAACCGCCAGTCGACCTGCAGCAGACCGACTCTTATTTCATCGTCGCGCACTTCCATTATGTGCTTTTCGGCGGCACCGCCTTCGCATTGCTCGGCGGTCTGTACTACTGGTGGCCCAAAGTGACCGGGAAATTGCTCGACGAGCGGCTGGGAAAGCTCAACTTCTGGCTGATGGTCATCGGCTTCAATTTGACCTTCTTCCCGATGCACATCCTCGGCGCCGAGGGGATGCCGCGGCGGATCTATCGCTTCGCGCCGGGCATGGGATGGGACTCCATCAATCTGCTGTGCACCATCGGCGCTTTCACCATGGCGCTGTCGGTGCTGATCTTGCTGATCAACATCCTCAAGACCATGCGCAACGGCGAACTGGCGGGGCCCGATCCGTGGGATGCCCGTACCCTTGAGTGGTCGATTCCCTCGCCACCGCCGGAGTACAACTTCAAGCAAATTCCCCTGGTGCGTGCCCGCGACCAGTTCTGGCACGATAAGTACGGCTACGAAGGCGCCCCGCGACCCGCGGCGACCCCTCCCGCTCCAGCCGCCGCCGAGCTGATGGAGCATATCCACATGCCGGCGCCGTCGATTTATCCGATTCTGCTCGCGGCCGGGATCACCATGGCGGTGGTGGGAATGGTGATCTGGCCGCGCGTCGCGATCACCGGCTTTATTCTCACCATCTATTGCTCGATCGCGATGGCGTTCGAGTATTCCGACGCGGGCGCCAGCACTCCAACCGCGATCGGCGAGGCGACGGGGCTGGACAACCGCAAAGTCGGCATCTGGTGCTTCATCGGCTCGGAGTCGCTGTTCTTCGCCTCGCTCATCGCCACCTACATGATTTACAAAGGCCGCGACCTTAGCGGTCCGACCGCCGAGACCATTCTCAACGTACCCTTGTCCACCGTGACGACTTTCGTGCTGCTGATGAGCAGTCTGCTGATGGTGCTGGCACAGGACGCCTACCGCCGCGGAGATCGGATTTGGGGATTGCGCTGGCTGCTGGGAACGATCGTGCTCGGTCTGATCTTCCTGGGCGGACAGGTTTACGAGTTCACCAGCTTCTACCATGAAGGGCTCACCTTGCAGACCAACCTGTTTGGCGAGACCTTCTTTACCATGGTTGGCTTTCACGGCGCGCACGTCGCGATTGGAGTGATCATATTGATGGCGCTGGCTTGCGCTTCGCTAGCCGGATGGTTCGAGCAGCGCCATCGTGACATCGCGGTGGAAGCTGCCGCGCTTTACTGGCATTTCGTCGACGTGGTGTGGATCGTAATCTTTAGTATCGTCTACCTGATGAGGGCGATCGCAAAAGCATGAGCTCACAAGTGCAAACTGCGGAGGGCGCTCACGCTCCCCACGACCATGAGGAATCCCGGACCGTCGCCTACCTGGTGGTCGCCGGTCTTCTCGCGGTGCTGACGGCGATGGAGGTGTGGGCGTCTTACATCCACGCCTTGCGCCCGGTCCTGGTTCCGCTGCTGCTGGTGCTGTCGGGCGCGAAGTTCGCGCTTGGTGGTGATGTTTTTCATGCATCTGCGCTACGACAGTTGGACCTTCAGCGCGATCTTCCTGCCCCCGCTGCTGATCGCGCTGGGCGTGGTGGCAATCCTGATCACGCTGATGATCAGGTTCTTCGCCGGGTTCTGACCCGCGCCGCCGCCATGGAGAGTTTGCATCCAAGCGTTATCATCGGGGTTCTCGCGATGGCCGCGCTGTACCTGGGCGCGGTCCGCATCAGCGGGCGCAAGGTTACGCTGCTGCAAGCCACGGCGTTTGCCGGGGCGCTGGTCCTCATCCTGCTTTCACTATGCGGTCCAATCGACGAACTCGAAGACGATCGGCTGTTCCTCGCTCACATGGCGCAACATCTGCTGCTGTGCCTGGTGATGCCGCCGCTGTTTCTGCTGGGCCTGACCGACTGGATGGTGCGGCCGCTGCTGATGAACCGCTGGGTGCGCCCGCTGGCCGGCATTCTTTGCAAACCGCTGGTCGCATTCTTGATCTATAACGCCGTTCTGGTCGCTATCCACTCGCCCGGTCTGTTCGACCTGATGTGCCGAAATGACGCGGTCCATATCACCATCCATCTCGTCCTGATGGCCAGCGGCGTGTTGCTGTGGTGGCCGGTGCTGAGTCCGCTGCCGGAACTGCCGCGCATGAATTATCCGGCGCAGATGCTTTATCTGTTCGTGTTGCTGATCCCGATGGCGGCGGTGGCCGCTCCTATCAGCTTTGCCTCCAGCGTGATCTATCCATGGTACCTCGAAGGCCCTCATCCCTTCGGGTTCACTCCGCTTGCAGACCAGGTCGCAGGTGGACTACTGATGTGGGTAGGTGCGGGGTTCTACGTGATATGCGTGGCGACCCTGATTTTTCATCAATGGGCGCAGCACGACGATTGCGACGACCCGGTCGTCAACCGCAGGTTACGGCTACATTCGGTCAAGTAGCCTCACGCCATCCAGTCCGGCTACACCCGGTTTTTTTCGCTCGTTCTGAGTCGAACTCAATCAGGACGGCCTGCCACCAACCGCGCCTGGTGATGGCAGGCACATCGGCATTGATGGGGGTGACGCTATGAAAAGGCATCAGGTCGTCGGCGACGGCGCGGTGGCCGGACTGCTGGGAGCCGTTACGGTTGCGCTTTGGTTCCTGCTGTTCGACATCTCGCGCGGGGTGCCGCTGGAGACTCCGACCCTGCTGGCCGGGGCGCTATTGCACGGCAAGGCCATCGTTTCCGGGGTTCAACTGCAGTACGTGGTCGAGTATACGATCTTGCACTTCTCGGCGTTCCTGCTCTTTGGCGTCGCCGCGGCGATTCTGATTGAAATCGCGGAGCGCGAGCGCTCGCTCATCATCTCGCTGCTGATTTTTCTATTCGCGTTCGAAGTACTGTTCATGGCCCTGACCATGTTCCTGGGTCCGATGGTTTCTTCGGCGCTGTCGTGGTGGAGCGTACTGGCGGGAAATCTGCTGGCCACGGCGGTGATGATGAGTTACTTCTTCCTGATACGCCATCCGCAACTGCTCCAACAATTGCTCGGGCCTTGGGTCAACATCCTGTTTGAGGGTATCTGCGCCGGCATAATTGGCGGCACGGTAGTGGCGGTGTGGTTCCTCCTTTGCGACCTCGGAACCGACGCGCCCTTCCGTACCCCAGGTCTGCTCGGCGGCGTGCTGCTGGAAGGCATCTATGACCCCGCGGCGATCCACGTAACGGCGCCGTTGGTGCTCGGCTACACGGTCTTGCACTATGCGGCCTTCGTTCTGTTCGGGCTGGTGGCCTCATGCCTGGTGGCCGCCTCGGAACGTGAACCGATTCTGCTGCTTGGATTCCTGATTCTGTTCGCCTGCTTCGAAGTGTTCTTCCTGGGGTTTGCCGCGATGCTGAGCCATTCGCTGCTCGACCAGATCGGATGGTCCACAATCGTGGCCGGCAATCTGCTCGCGGCTGCCGCGATGGTCGGGTTCTTCTTCCTGCGCCATCGCAAGCTGCATATCAGGTTGGCCGAGAGCTGGGCCGCAATCACGCAGGAATAACGCGGACTCAAAAGCGCCCGGAGCGTCCAGGCCGGGGCCGCACAAGTAACAAGGAGTTGATGGGTGAACTATCGCGTCATTTCCGGAGATTCCCACGTCAATGAACCGCGCAACTGTTTCCGCGACCGGCTGCCGGCGCATCTGCGTGAAGCCGGACCGAAGATCATCGAGACCGGCGACGGCGGCGAGGGGTGGACGTGCGAGGGACGTCCGCCATTGCCTTTCGGCCTCGGCTCGCTGGCCGGCAAGTCCTTCGAGGAATACCGGGACAAGGGACTGCGGTTCTCGGACCTGCTGCCGGGCAATTACGACCCGGGCGAGCATCTTAAGGATCAGGACCGCGACGGCGTCGATGCCAGCGTGATGTATCCCGGATGGGCGCTGGGCCTTCCGACCATCAAGGACCGCGAGCTGCGCCTGGGCTGCTTTCGGGCTTACAACGACTGGCTCGCCGAGGATTTTGCCGGCGCCAATCCGCAGCGCATCGTGGCCTTGGCGATGCTTCCGGTTGACGACGGGATCGACCTGGCGATTGCCGAGCTGCGCAGGTCGCTGAAAAAGGGCCATCGCGGCGGCATCCTGCCCACCTATCCCGACAAGCTCTTCACCGATCCCGAATACGAGCCATTGTGGGCCGCGGCCCAGGAACTCGACGCTCCGCTGCATTTCCATCGCGCCATCGGCCGCAACATCCCGCGCGGCATGTCGATCACGCCGCATCCCGGCACCATGGTCGCAAGCATCGTGCTGCGCTTCTTCGCCGCGTTGGAGCCGCTGAGTCACATCATCTTCAGCGGCGCGCTGCATCGGTATCCCGGCCTCAAACTGATCTCCGCCGAGAGCGACGCCGGTTGGCTCGCCTTCTTCATGACGCTGTGCGACGACCAGTGGAATCGCCAGCGCCATTGGAGCAAGTTGGACATGACCGCGCCGCCCAGCGAATACATCCGCCGGCAGGTCTACTTGACTTTCATGGATGACGCGGTGGCCTGCGCCAACCTCAACTTCACCGGAGCCGACAACCTGATATGGGCGTCCGACTATCCGCACAGTGTCACGACCTGGCCGAACTCGAAGTCCTATATCGACAAGCAGATGACCCCGTGCACCCCGGAGGAACGCACCAAGCTATTGGCCGCCAACGCGGTAAAACTCTACCATTTGAATTAGTGCCTGTTTCCTCGCCTGCCATTATGTTCTCCAAGATAACCTCGCCCGCGCCTGCGGACCGGGTCCGCAGGCGCAAGCCGGGAGAGGTCGTCACGCGTTTTGCGCCAGCAAATCGCGTGACGGGTGAGGGTTCTGATACACCTCAAGCAATCTCTCCGTCCCTGCCCTTCACCAAGGACCTCCCGCCATGACCGCCCCGATCGCACCGCAACCGCTCAAAGGGGTCCGCGTCGTCGACCTGACCTGGATGCTGGCCAGCGCCGGCACCACCGTGCTGCTGTCGAGCCTCGGCGCGGAAGTGATTCGCATCGAATGGCCGGGGCACATCGACTTCACCCGCCGCCAACTCCAGGCCCAGCCCAAGCCGCCGCCGCTGGGACCGGTCCGCAAGCTTAGCGGCCTGCCCAAATCGGTGCGCGACATCCCGGAGGCGAACGCCAGCGGGCTGTTTAGCGACCGCAACGCCGGCAAGCTCGGTATCACGCTCAACATGCGCCATCCCGACGGTGTCGTGCTGTTCAGGAAACTGGTGGCGATAAGCGACATCGTCATCGAAGGCTTCCGCCCCAACGCGATGCGCAGTTGGGGGCTGGATTACGATACGCTCAAAGCGCTCAAGCCCGACATCATCTATCTGCAGATGGCCGGCTTTGGCCGCACCGGTCCCCACAGCAGCTTCGCGTCCTACGGGCCGACGGCCCAGGTGATGAGCGGGATCGGCGCGATCACCGGACTGCCCGAGCCGCATCCGCCGACGATGTGGAATCACTCTTACATGGACGTGACGCCGCCATTTTACGGGGCCACCGCACTGATGGCGGCGCTGTACTATCGCAACCGCACCGGTCAGGGCCAGTACATCGATCAGGGCCAGTACGAACCGGGGCTGTTTCTGAGCGGAACCGCGGTGCTGGATTACAGCGCGAACGGACGGCGGTCGCGCCGCGCCGGGAATCACTCTCCCCACATCGACGCCGCGCCGCATGGAATCTACCGGTGCGCCGGCGACGATAACTGGATCGCGATTGCAATCTTCAACGATGAGGAATGGCGTGCGCTTTGCGCGCAGATGGACAATCCGCCGTGGTCCGCGAATCCAGCGTTCGCAACGATGCAGGCCCGGCTGGAAAATGTGGAAGCGTTGGACGCCCACATCGAGCAATGGACCCGCGGGCATGAACGCTATGCGCTGATGTATCGCTTGCAAGAGGCCGGAGTGGCCGCGGGCGCGGTCCAATCTCCCGGCGACAAGTTCGAGCGCGACCCTCAACTCAAGGCGCGGGACTTTTTCGTCGATCTGCCGCACAGCCATCTCGGCACTTGGCCGCATACCCGACATTTCACACCCAAACTGACCAGGACTCCGGCCCATCCCGGAGGTATCACGCAGCGCGGCGCCCCCTGCGTCGGTGAAGACAATCATTTCGTGTACGAGCATCTGCTCGGACTCTCGGCGGCCGAAATCGCGGACTATGAAGAAAGGGGTGTGATCTGATGGCGGCGAATGCGGCGCGCGCGGAACGAAATCACGCCCCAGGATGCCTCGACGATGTCCGGGTTCTCGAGATTGGAGACCAAAGGGGAGAATTCTGCGGGATGCTCCTGGCGGGCCAGGGTGCCGACGTGATCAAGATCGAGCCGCCCGATGGCAGTCCGTCGCGCGGAATCGGTCCCTTCTACCAGGATGTCCGCGATCCCAACCGCAGCTTGTTCTTCTGGAACTATAATCGCGCCAAGCGCGGCATCGTCGTTGACCTGACCACGGCCGCGGGCCGCGATTTCTATGCCGCGCTGGCGCGGACTGCCGACGTCATCGTCGACAGCCAGGGGCCTGACGCGATGGACAAGCTGGGCTCGGTTATGAGTTCGCGGCCGGGCTCAAATCCGACATCATCTATTGCTCGATCACACCCTTCGGGCTCAATGGTCCGTGGCGCGATCTGAAAGCGTCGGATCTCATCCATTCCGCCTTGGGCGGGATGGCTTATTGCTGCGGCTACGACCCGGTCGACGCAAAGACCTGGGATACCCCGCCATTCAATCCGCAGGGATGGCAGACCTGGTGCAAGGCAGGAGAGCACTCGGCGATGGCGGTGGTGGCGGCGCTGCTGTGCCGCCAGATGGGAGGCCCGGGACAGTTCATCGACGCCGCGATTCATGACGCGATTGCCCACAGTACCGAGGGCACCGTGCCGCGCTACATCTTCAACGGCGTCGATCAGACCCGGCGTCTGCCGATGCAGGTGCGATGCGCCGACGGCGTCTATCTGAACGTTCTCGGACTGCCGCCGGCCGATTTCAAAAAAGTATCGCAGTTGATTGCGCGCGATGGGTTTGCCGAAGATGCCGAAGCGCTGATTACCACGGATTCCAGCCAGTTCCAGGCGCTACCCGGGATGCTGGCGCGATGGGCCGCCACCAAGCCCGCGATGGAGGCCTTTAAAGCGCTTCAGCAATGCGGGTTAGCGGCCGGCGCGGTGCGCTATCCCGAGGACATGATCGACGACCCGCATTGCGCGGCGCGCGAGAACTTCGTCGAAATCGAGCATCCCGAACTGGGCCGCAGCTTCCTATATCCGCGCCAACCGCGCCAACAACCGACGACTCCATGGCGCTGGGGCCCCCGCGCTCCATTGTTGGGCGAGCATACGGAAGAGGTCCGCCGCGAACTGGGCCTCAAAGACTGACTGTAGATTGTCTGGCGCCATTCAGACCGCCTGAACGCGCTCGCGTACGACGTCGGTGACAACCCGTTGATTCAGGATTAGATTCTCATTTCGCGGATCTTAAACCAAAGCAGTTGAAGATTTGAAGGAGCAGATCAAGCGGCGGCGAGCAGGTCGCTTAGGTAGCCATGGATGACGATGCGATTCAGTGGTAGACCCAGAAGGCCCGCGAGGGGAACCCGGAGGCGATCTTCATCGAGGAAACCGAGGCTAGCTTCACCATCGGCTGGAAGGGCCGCTATCAAATTGACGGCGCCGGCTTCGTCTATACTGACCGAGAATCCGGCCGCGTCCTCAGCATCTGGGGCTACCCCACAGCCCACATCGCTCAATTGCACTGACCGGAAACTTTCAAATATCTTTGGCTAGAACTGAAAATGGAAATCCCGGCTTGATTCAATAAACAGAGCAACCCTGGGGAGACAGCGATGTTTAGCCTCGACCAATTTATCGAAGACTGCAAGGGCAAACCGCCTTCGGCGGTCAAGGAGTTGATGGAAGAGGCGCTGCGCGATCCGGCCAGTGTCAAGCAGGCGCTCGACGCGGTAGCCGCCGGGCGGGACCTTTCGAAAGCCAGTATCGGCGACATGGTTTGTTTCCGCTCGCCGACGCTCACGGTTCTCAAAGCGGCGGTGCCGCCCAAGTTCAAATCGCCTCCGCACAATCACAAGATGTGGGCAGTGATTGGCACCTACGACGGACAGGAGAACAATACATTTTATCGGCGCAGTGGGAACGGTTTGGAAAGAGCAGGCGGGAAAGATCTGAAAACCGCCGACGTGTTAGTGCTCGGCGATGACGCGATTCACGCGATCGAAAATCCGCTGGACCGCGTGTCCTGCGCAATCCACGTCTATGGGGGCGACCTGCTGAACTCGGGCCGCAGGATGTGGAACCCCTTCACCTTCGAGGAACACCCCTATGACAACAAGCTCATCAGGGACTATGCCCGCCAACTCATGGCTCAACCATGAGCCTGACTGGAGGGGTGTCCTTTGGTTCCTGTGGGACGATGCGGACGGGTTGCGCTGCGGGTAGGTTTCCTTTGACAGAGCGCGCTGCAACTCCGCGCGCCCACCTTTCCAGCACTCAGGGCAAAGCTCTGATGAGCGCAAGCTAATCGGCAGTGCGGGGCGGGGCTTTTTTGGGAGCGCGTTTGGGACGTGGCGGCGGCGGGCTCTTGGCCCCTTCATTCACCATCCGATCCAGCTTGATATTCAGATTGAGCAGTTGGCCATTAAGATGATCGAGCCTGGACTTGAGCTCGCGAATGTCGCGCTTGGAGGGGACGTTGACGAAATCCAGCAGCGTCTCGACACTGCGGTCAAAGCGTCCTTTGTTGTCGATGAAGCGCGTGCCGGCCCGCCCCAGCCCGCGCCGCAGCGCGTCGTTGGACATCACTTCGCCGAAGAAGGTGGTCAAACCCTCTTCGCTCATCCGGCGCAGTATCGATACCAGCTTTTCCGCTTCACCGCGTGCCATGACCACGCAACTAATATACCCTGAACCTCGATGCAAGGTATCCAGACTTGGGCGACTGCATTGGGCTGGGCGTCGGGCTTCGGCCTGATGGGCTACCAGGAGAGCCCGCTCAACCTGATCGTGACTTCGGCCATAATCAATCTCACGCTGGCGCCGCTGACCGCGATCGTGGCCCGACGGCGCGGACGTTCGGGAACGGTGTGGGCGGTTATCGGCCTGTGCTTCGGGGTATGGGCATTGGCGGCCGCGCTGGTGCTGATTGCCCCGCCGAAGAGCCGTCCGCCGGGCCCGGTGCCGCCGTCACCGCATGCTGCAGCCTGAGCCATGCCAGCGTCGGCGCGTACACCTGCTTTTTGGCGTAAGTGCCGCATAGCACGTCCAGATGGCCCCATCCGGGAAGGATCGCGACCTCCGGAGCGGCACCGGTCGCCGCGGCCGAATTTTTCACCCCTTGGCTCCATCGCGGTCCGATATTGGTGCTGCTGAAGGCCAGCACGGGGATTTTCGATTCGGCCAAACTCTGTTTGAGCGCCGGGGTCAACGGGTCTTCATAGTCCTGCACGGCAGGCCAATAGCGGTCGTAGGTGAGCAGAACCCGCGCCAGGATCACCGCGTCGGAATAGCCACCAATAGGATTGGCGAGGCCACCGCGGCCGCCGAAACCCTTGGAATCGTACACGACATGTTCAAGGTTGGCGCGCGCGGTGCGGAATTTCGGGATCGGCGCCGGCGCGTCGGGATCCTTAATCACCAGCTTCAGCAACGCTTGCCGCTTGGCATAAGTCAGGCTTCGTCCACCGATATCGGTCGCGTAGATTCCGGGGCCGGGACGCTTCCCGGCCAGTTCCTTGTAGCTGCGCGGGGTCAAAACAAATCCGTCCAGAATCACCAATCCGCTCACTTTGTCCGGATGCTCCGCCGCGTACAGGTAAGCGAAGGTCGCGCCGCGGCTGAAACCCGCGATAAAGAGCCGCTGACTGCCAGTGGACACACGAATGAAATCGACCGCCGTATCGATATCGGACTCGAACAGCGCATCGGTCCATTGGCTGAGCTCGGAGAGGCGGTCTTGCGGCGTGTCCGCAGCAATGAAGTGGGTGCGGTAATCAAGCGCCCAGACCTCGACCCCGTTGACGGCCAGGTAAAGGGGCAGCCAATGGTCCGGGTCCTGCAACGGCAGTTCGCCGTTCATGTTGGTGCCGGGAAGGTAGATCAGCACCGGTCCTTGAGGCTTCGATCCCGCGGCCAGTTGATGCAATCCGATCCGGTCGAAAGCCGATTTTCCGCGCATACTCAGCCAGTTCGTTTCGGTAACCGCGGGGGTCGTGTTGAGCACGCGCGCGGTCGCGGATTGTTCAAATCCGCTGGCCGCCGCCGAACCGGTGGCAATAACGGTTATCGCCACCACGCCAAGTACGAGGGATTCCGCGAGCCGTCTGCGATGATATCGTAAGCGCATCGAAACCAAGTTTCGTGATTGGCGCTGCGCTTTCAAGTGGCGGCACCGCATTTGGATGCCAAAATGGTCAAAATGGCGGAAATGGCGAAGACGGATTGATCGGCAGGGCGGCGCCATGCGAAACAGAAGGGGCGCGCCCGCACCAACGGTGGAGGTCCAATGGCACACGACGGCAAAATCAGGTTTGGCATCTTCTCTCCGCTCAGCGGATTGACCTTCGATTCATTGACGGCGCGCGCCAGCCTCGCCGAGCGGCTCGGATACCATTCCATCTGGCTCGACGATCACATGTGGACTCGCGGGGTCCCCGAGATCGACCATCTGGATTGCGTGGCGGCGCTGGCGGCGGTGGCCGCGCGTACCGAGCGATTGCGGCTGGGCACCCTGGTGATCTGCAACGCCTATCGCAATCCGGCGATGCTGGCCAAGTCGCTGTGCGCAGTTGACCAGATTAGCAAGGGCCGCCTGGACGTGGGGCTCGGAATCGGCTGGATGAAGGAGGAGTTCACCGCCTATGGCTTCGAGTACCCCAAGGTCGGAGTGCGGCTTAAGCAACTTGAGGAAAGCCTGCAGATTCTGAAGGCGATGTTCACCGAGCCCAAGGCCACGTTCAAGGGCCGCTATTACAGCGTCACCGACGCGTACAACAATCCCAAGCCGGTCCAAAAGCCGCATCCACCAATTACGATTGGCGGGGCGGGGAAAAAGGTGATGCTGCGGATCATCGCCAAATATGCGGACCGCTGGAACATTCCGGGCGGTTACCCCGACATCGCGGATTTGACCGCGACCTTGAAGGGTCATTGCGAGGCGGTCGGCCGCGATTTCAATCAGATCGAGATTTCCGAGCAGTTGCTGGTGTGTATGGGCGCCAGCGCCGAAGAGGTCGAGCGGAAATGGCAGGCTGCCAGCAGGATGCGTCCGTTCGCCAGCACCGCAATCAAGGGAACGCCGCCCGAACTGGTGGTCGCGCTCAAGGATCGCATCGCCAAAGGGGTGCGGACCTTTATCGTCTTCTTCAGCGACGGCTCCCCGCCGCAAACGATCGAAATGTTCGCCAAAGAGGTGATGCCCGCGTTCGCGTGACGCCCTAAAGCGAGAATAAATTTAAACCTGTGCAGAGCACAACGCATTGGGGCAGAGGCTCTTTCGGGTTAGTTAATGTGCAATCCCAGTGTTGCGGCCCTTGAATACTCGACACTGGGGCGCCTGCTGGCCGTCATTAGGCTCAATCGATACGGATTCTGAACACCGCCCGGAATCGCTGGCCCGGACCCACGAGCCGGAGCCCACGGCCGCTCGTTAGCGCGCTGGTCGGCGCGGTCATCGGCTCGAGGGCTATGTAATCCTTGTCCTTGGGCGCGAAGACCTGCGCGTAACGGTAACCCTCAAGCAAATCCACGCTGACTCTGGCACGCGGCTCCCGCGACTGAGAATGATGTCCGCTCTTCCATGAGAGCAAAGCCGTCGTCGAAACTGCTTTCACCCAGTTGCGCGTTGAATCCTCCAAAGGGCTCCTCATCACCGGTCGGGATCCCGCGCCCGTCGAGTACAAGCTTTCGCATTGGGGGTAGTTCCAGATGCCAGTTCGCGCGCGAAAGCTCCGGAAGGCCGAAGTACGGATGAAAACCGAAGCTCACCGGCACTGGACCGTCAGAACTGGCGGCCAGCGTCGTTTCCAGGGTAAGGCCGTCGGGGCGAATAGTCGCCGCTAGCTCAAGGCGGTGGCGAAAAGGGAAGAGGGTGAGGAGATCGCTGGTCGACCACTCAAGCGCAGCCGCCACAAAATCCGCTCCCGCTGCCGTCAGGACCCAGGGGAGCAAAGACCACGGCACCCCGTGCATCGGAAGCCCATGCTCGTCGAGATGGAGAAGGGGCGATGATAGATCAAGCACGACCTGTTGCCCCAGAACACGATACCGTGGCTCAGCAAGCCGGTTCGCCCACGGATGGAGAAGCGGGATTCCGGCGCTGCTCCCCTTTGCCGCGGCAGCTTCGAGGTCTTCTACGCGTCTGAGCATCTCCACGCCCCGATGACGAAACGAAGCGCCGAGCATTCCGTGAGCCGGGAGGAAAACGGCTTCGAGATCGCCCGCACGGAGCGTGCGCGCGGTTGGGTCTTTCAGGAAGTCTGGCGATCGGGGATGCGCAACCATTCTAATTGTGTAAACAACTCGTTTCGGTCGAAATAAAATCTATAGTATTTGGACGAGGGACCGCAAAAACCTCTGCCCCAGTGTTCTGTATTTCACTGCGCGGCGATACGTTCCAGCGTTGCCGGCAGATCGTGCAGCCGATCGATTACGATTGGGGACTTGACCCGATCGCCCAGGCCGATGAAACGTACGCCCGCGTGTTGGGCCGCGATGTAATCGATCTCGCTGTCGCCAACATAAACCGAGGAATCCTTGGCCGTCCCCGCCCGCTCGATGCACAAATTGACGATATCGGGTGCGGGCTTGGGCCTGACCTGATCCTGCGCGCACGCGATCGCGTCGAAGATGCCGGCCAGATTCAGGTGTTCGATCAGCCGGGGGACCGTCGTCGAGCGATTGGTTGCGAGCCCGACTTTGTAGCGCGCCTTGATCTCGAGCAGGAAAGGCCGCAGCTCGAACGGCGGGTTGAGCAGATGAAAAAACGGCGTGAAGTCCAAGCGCGCGGCGGTCTGCTGCATCCGCTTGATCCGATCCGGATCGCCGCCGGCCCGATGCTCGTACACCTGGTTGGCCGAGAGATAAATCGCGAGCCGTTCCTCCTCGGAACTCAAGGCGGGTTCGCCGAGCGTCTTGAAAATGGCGTTGTAAAAGGCGGTGTTCGAATCGGCGGATTCGAACAGCACTCCATCAGCGTCGAAAATGACCAAGTCGAGCATCCTGCCATGGAATATTATTGGCGGACTTCGGTCCAGCCGGGACGATGGTGAGGATTGTCGCTCGCCGTTGGGTCGGGTCATTGGGTGCCGGCCGAACTTTACACTCGACGGCCGGACGCACGACCGCGATCGTCGCGATCGTTACGAGCCGGAGTGCGGCAGGCCGAAGGTGTTGATTAGATCCTTCAGCTCCTTGGGCGTAGTCACCCGATCGGTACAGACATTCGTCGTGCATACGAACGCGAACGCGTCACGCAGCTCGGAATCGCGGACGATCAACTGAGAGGCGGCCAGCGGCCCGATTCCGGGACTGGATTGCGACGGGTCCAGCCACGCCAAAACCTTGCCTGGCCGATACGCGCTCTGTGCGGCATTGAGCAGCGGCAAGGTCAGGCTGTCGTTGGGCGACCCGTCGATCACCACCAGTGCGTCACCATACTCCCGTTCCACGATTGCACGGCCCACGGTGGCAAGTATCAGAGCTGCGCCGACGCTGACTGGCGCATGCGCCAGCAATGCGGCCGAAGCTTGATCGTAGTTGTGGTCGGGAGCCAGTGCGTCCAGAATCGCAAAGTCGCGCGCCGCGATACCCTGAACCGACGGCATCTCGCCGTCGAAGTAAGCTTCCACTCCGTCCAGCCATCGTTCCGCCACCGTCGTGCTTTGCGCGGGCCGCGCGTTTCTGATGCCCGCGCTTTCGGGGTCCTTGAACTGCTTCAGAATGACTTGGGCGATTTCCTCGGCGCGCGCCAGTTCGCGGCTTTGTCCCGAGACCTCGTACGCCGCCAGTAAAGCGTCAAGCATATAGACCTGGTCCGCGGCCAGTCCGTGGACGCAGGTCCCGCCATTGCGCAACACGTGGCAATAGGTGCCGTCGGGAAGACGGGCGTGCGCGTAGAGGTAATCGAGGTTATCCAGCGCAATTCGCTCCAATCGTGGATCGCCGAAGGCTTGGCCGGCGGCGATAAATCCGTTGTCCATCAGGGCATTGCGATCGACCAGCACTGCTGGATCGACTTGCGGCTCGCGCCGCCGGCTGCGTGCCGCCCGCAGTTTGGCGGTCGCCTGGGCGATCAGTTTGTGCGCCTGGTCGCGGGAAATCTTCAGTCGTGCCGCGACTTCCTGCTCGTCCATCGCATCGCGCAACACCAGGCGGCCGTCGGGCGCGGTCGCAGGCTGATGATCGAGGCCGAAATGGAACATCGCCGCCTTGAATTCTGCCGGTTTCAGCAAACTTAAAAGTTCTTGGACGGTCCAGGTGTAGTAGGCGCCGTCATCCCCGGCGAAGGCGTCGGCGTCCTGGTCGGAGTAGAAGGTCTGGCTAAAAGGGTTCAGCAGGGTGTTCTCGACATAATGCTCCACGCCCGCGGCGACCTGCCGGAACTCGGGCGCGCCGCTTATCTGATAGGCATGGGCGTAGGCCGACAGCGCCAGCGCCTGGTCATACCCCATCTTCTCAAAATGCGGCACCCCCCAGGCTGGGTCGGTGGAATAACGATGGAACCCGCCGCCGAGCTGGTCGTAAACCCCGCCGCGCGCCATCTTGCGCAAGCTCTCAAGCGCCGTCGCGGTGAACTCGGGATGACCATAAAAGCCGGCCGCCATGGCGAACTCGAGGGCCGGAAATTCGAAAAACTTGGGTCCTTCGCCGAAACTGAAGCCGCCATTGGCGCGGTCATAGGCGTTACTCAAGCCAGCCAGGATCTCCGCCACCGCCGGCCTGTAATCGGCCTGCACCTTGGGCATCGGGCTCTTTTTCAGCTTTTCAGTCAGGCCCGCGGCCTGCGCAGCCAGTTCCTTGGCGTGTTCGCGGTAGGCGTTGGCGACGTCATTGGCCACCGCGATCATTCCGGGAGAATCACGGACCATGGCGGTCTTGCGCGGCGGCAGGAAACCATAGGCCGCGACCAGCGCGCCGTCGGACATGGTGAAGCAAGTCAGCGGCCATCCGCCGCTCCCCGATAGCTCGGCGGCAGCAGCCTGATAATATTGGTCGATATCCGGATGCTGATCGCGATCGACCTTGATTGGCACGAAGAGCCGGTTGATTAGCTCCGCCACTTCCGGATCGGCGTAAGTCTGGTCGTCCATCACGTGGCACCAGTGGCACCACATCGCGCCGATATCGATCAGCACCGGCCGCTTCATCCGCTGGGCCAGCGCGAAGCTGGCGTCGTTGTAGGGCTGCCATCGGATCGCCTGGGAGGCGGCCTGGCGCAGGTAGACGCTGGACGCGTCCTGGAGCGCGCCCACCGGAAGCTCCGGTTCCGGTTTACCGGAATCAACCGCGGCAACGGGACTAAGCCATCCCAATGCGAGGGTTAGTAGGGCAGCAAGGCTAACGGTGATACAAACCTTGGGCATCGACTGGAAAATCATCTTAGCAGAGCCGGCACACTCGATGCCCACACAATATCGGAAAAAAACAAGCAGCCTCCATGCGCCGGTTTCGATCAGGATCGAGCGGTAAAATATTCTCGATTGCGCTAACCTGCAATGGAGCAGCGCTGCCCGTTGGCATCGGGTTGCGGCCGCATTGAATTTCTTGTTGGGTGAATTGCCGATGCGCGAATCCTCAGCTTCGGGACGTAATCAAACATCGCCGGCCAAACCGCGCGGCAAGGTCATCCGCATGCCCACGCCCAAGGTGGTGCGCCGGCGCCGCGCGGTCACGGGCGTGATGGTATTGCTCGGCCTGGGCTTGATTGGCGCGGTCGCGGGCCGCGTCTATCTCAACACGCGATTGCCCCGCAGCCCGGAGCAAATCGCAGGCGTTAGCGCCGAGGAGACGCGCATCCTGGAATTGGTCAATCGCGAGCGGGAAAAGGCCGGACTGACGGGCCTGAAGCTTTCCGGACGCCTGGCGGTGGCGGCGCGCGGTCATAGCTACGATATGGCTATGCGCCACTATTTTGCTCATCAAAGCGCCGATGGCGTTAGCCCGGAGCAGCGTATCCGCGGCTCCGGGATTGAATACGTCGAGGTGGCCGAGAACATCTATATGGAGGACTATCCCGACCAGCAGCGGATGCCTGAGCGGGCGATCGAGGGATGGCTCGGCAGCCCCGGCCATCGCAAGAACCTGCTGTCGCCCAAATTCACGGAGACCGGAGTCGGCGCCGCCCGCGCCGCCGACGGCTCGACTTACGTGACCCAGGATTTCATCGGTAAATAAATCGCAATGGAGTTCTCCGAACTGGCCGCGCTCGCCGCGGGCCACGCGCAGGCGCGGGCCATCCAGGTGGCGCTCAAGCTCAAGCTGTTCGAGGTGTTGGCTCAAGCGCCACTCGACGCAGACTATCTGGCTGCGGCGATTGCCTGCGACGCGCGCGCCACGAAACTGCTGGCTAATGCCGTAAGCGCGCTGGGACTGCTGGAGCTGCGCGACGGCCGCTACCACTTGAGCGCAACCGCGCGCCGCTTCCTGATCGCGGCGGCGCCCGAGTATCTGGGCGGAATGATTCTGTTCGATGAAGCGATTTTCCCACTGTGGGCAAGCCTCGAGGACTCGATCCGTTCCGGCTCATCGGCGCGGACGCCCGATATGTTCCAGCGTCGTCCGGAGGAAACCCGGCGGTTCATCCGTGCGATGGACAGCCTGGTCAGGGCGCGCGGCGACGCGGCCTGGATGGCGGCCAACCTGGACCTTTCGGGAGTGCGCGCAATCGCTGATGTGGGCGGCGGTCCGGGCACCTACCTGATCGAAATCCTGCGCCGCTTTCCCGAGATGAAGGGAGCGATCCTCGATCTTCCCGCGACCTTGACCGTCGCGCGGGAAATTCTGGAGGAGCGCGACCGCGGCCTGGCCGGCCGGATCGACCTAATCGAGTACGATTATCGCGACCGCGACCTGCCCGCCGGTTTCGACGCCGTTTTGCTCTCCAATATCGTCCACAGCGAGGATGTCGCGGCCAACCGCGCGCTGGTCCGGAGGTGCTATCGAGGTCTCAATCGGGGCGGTATTTTGATAATCAAGGATCACGTGATGAATGCCGACCTGACCCAACCAGCCGCGGGCGCGGTCTTTTCCCTGTACCTGCTGTTAACCACGCCGGGGCGCGACTATAGCTTCGAGGAAATCGGCGAATGGCTGGGTGAGGCCGGCTTTGGCGACATCATCCGCCGGGACCTGCCCTCGCCGCCGTTCAGTTCCTCGCTGGTAATCGCCCGCAAGGCCTGATTTGCGCACTGACATGGCACAGTCATGGCGCCCGCGCGCCGCCAAGCTCGGATGCCTCTTGATACTGGCGGCGTCGAGTGGCGGATGCGCCGCGGCGGCCGCGACCCAACTCCTTCCGCTCGCATTCCAGGGGGCGGAGGTTGCCGGAATCACCATCGGCAGCGCCGTGAGCGGCAAAGAGCCGACCGAAGATACCGAAGATACGGCGGAGCGCTGCGACGCGTTGGCCGCCACGCCGCCATATATGGGCGAGTTGATTCAGACTGAGAGCGGTGCCGCGGTGCGCGGTTTGATTCTGGGCGACCAGGGCGGCACGCCGAAATGGTTCCTGTCCACCACCGTCACCGGCTTGGCGCAGTTGCAGTTCAGCTCGCCAATTAACCGAACCGGTGATGAGGGCAGCAAAAAAAAGCGCAACTTCCTGGCTTACGCCCCGGCACAGCCGCAGGATGAGAGAGAAAACAACCAGCTCATCGCATTTCTCGGTACCTTCGAGTCGGGTCCCGGAGTCCTGAGCATCGACGGCCGCAACTATCGCTACGCATGGGTGGAAAAACTGCCATGCTTCAAACCGGCCATCTGATCCCAGCCACTGCCCGCCGCGGCGGCCGAGGGCGCGCGCGCAGCGGATGGTTCCTGGGTGCGCTTGGGGCCGGCGCCGTCCTGGGCTTGATTGGATTGCGTTCCGTGACCCGCAACGATCGCGACCGCGCCGTCCCCGCCGCGTCGGGCGGCCTTCATCCTGCGCTCTGGCCCAACGACGCGATTACCGTCGGATGGCTGGGACACGCGACCTTGCTGATCGACTATCTGGGTGTGCGGGTGATCACCGATCCGACCTTTTTCAATCGGGTAGGGCTGAACGTCGCCCATCTGTTTACGATCGGCCCGATGCGCCGGGTTGCGGTTCCGCTCGATCCCCAGGCGCTTCCTCCGCTCGACTTGATTCTCATCACTCACGCCCACATGGACCATCTCGACCTTCCGTCGCTCAGGACTTTGCCCAAAAATGCGGTGGTGGTGACATGTCCCGGATGCCGCGACCTGATCGAGCCGCTGGGTTACACCGACGTGCGCCCGCTATCGTGGGGCGAGAGCACCATCGTGCGCGGCCTCAAGATCACCGCGATGGGCGCCAGACATTGGGGCCGCCGATGGCCCTGGGAGGCGGACCGCGGCTACAACAGCTACGTGATCGAAAAGGACGGCATCCGGATGCTGATCGCCTGTGACACCGCCTTCACCCCGCTGTTCTCCAGGCTTAAGGATGATCCGCCGCTGATCGCGGCCTTTTCGGCCGGCGCTTACGATCCGTGGATCCGCAATCACGCCAATCCCGAACAGGTCTGGGAGATGTTCCGGGAAAGCGGCGCGCGCTACCTGATTCCAATCCACTGGGGTACCTTCCGGCTTTCCAAGGAACCGATGGACGAGCCGATCAAGCGGCTGGTCCACGACGCCGGTCCGCAGGCGGGGCGAATCGTAATCAGGAAGGTCGGCGGAGTTTTTCAGGAATCCGCCCCGGCGCTGCGCCAGGCAACTTTTGCCTCTCAACCTGGGCATCGGATTGTGCCAGACTTATCGGACCATTCGCAGCTTAGACGGGAGGCAAATTAATGAGCGACTTGATTGTCGTGGGTTATAGCGACGAGCACCAGGCCGAAGAGGTGCGTTTGAAATTGCTGAAGTTGCAGAAGGAGTATCTGGTCGACCTCGAAGACGCGGTCGTCGCGGTGCGCCGCAAGGACGGCAGCGTGAAGCTCCATCAGATTCATAATCTGACCACCGCCGGAGCGATCACCGGCGGGTTCTGGGGCGCGCTGATCGGCCTGCTGTTCTTAAGCCCGATTCTCGGCGCGGCGATCGGGGCGGGCGCCGGCGCGGTCGGCGGTGCGCTCACTGACATCGGCATCGACGACAACTTCATGAAGGATCTGGCCAGCACGCTTCAACCTGGCAGTTCGGCGCTGTTCGTACTGGTGCGCAAGATGACCGCCGACAAGGTCCTGGAGGAACTCCATGGCACGGGCGGCAAGGTCCTGAAAACTTCCCTGTCGCACGACGACGAGAAAAAACTTCAGGCCGCACTGGATGCCGCCCAGCCCGTGGCTTGAACTTCTTGTGTCCCCTCTTCCACTTGTGCTCGTGGGAGAGGGGCTGAGAGATCAGGCGGAGTAACCTAACCTCAAAGCGAGAATAGTCTCACCGTCAGGAAAACATGCGCATTGGGGCAGAGGCTTTTTCTGTTCCCTTTCCTTATCCTAAGGATTAAGGAGAGGGAGAGGTTGCACGCCCCGACTCAGGGCATGCGTTTCGCCTATGTCCACTCACATTTCGCGCAACAATTGCTTCGAATTATTCCCGCGTCAGGTAACATCGACCTGCAGGAAGGCTGCACCCCATGGCGGTACCATTGTAAACGACGTATCGATCATCCATTGCCAATCGTAGTGCGAGGTGAGACATGCTACCCACCGCTCCATTCGGAAGCACCGGCCATCAGAGCAGCCGTGTAATTTTCGGCGCCGCCGCCTTGGGCACAGTGAAGCAGGACAAGGCCGATCGCATACTTGAGCTATTGCTGAACAATGGCGTCAACCATATCGACACCGCCGCCGCTTACGGCGAGTCCGAGTTGCGCATCGGCTCCTGGATGCGTGAGCATCGCAAAACCTTCTTCCTCGCCACCAAGACCGGCGATCGCACCAGCAAAGCCGCGCGCGACAGTCTGCATCGGTCGCTCGATCGCCTGCGCGTCGATCATGTCGATCTGATCCAGCTCCACAACCTGGCCGAGGAAGAGGATTGGCAAAAGGCGCTGGGCCCCGACGGCGCGGTTGAAGCGCTGGTCGAGGCGCGTGCGCAGGGCCTGGTGCGTTTCATCGGAGTGACCGGCCACGGCAGCCGCATCGCCGCGATGCATCGGCGCAGCCTGGAGCGTTTCGCGTTTGACGCGGTGCTGTTCCCCTACAACTTCACGATGATGAGCATCGCCGAGTATGCCGCCGACGCCGAGGCGCTGATCAAGACCTGCAATGACCGCGGCGTGGCGATCCAGACGATCAAGTCGGCGGCGCGCCGCCGATGGCAAAACGGCGGCGGCCCCAAGTACAGTTGGTACGAGCCCCTGCGCGAACGTGACGCGCTCCACCGCGCCGTTCATTTCACGCTGAGCCGTCCGGGCCTGTTCCTGAACTCATCGAGCGACGCGACGCTACTGCCCGAAATCCTCGCCGCCGCCAGCGAGATTCCGGTAGAACCGACCCGCGCCGCGATGGAATCCGACGTCGCGCATTACGCGATGGAGCCGCTGTTCATCCCCGGCGTACGCGACCGGATCTGAGCATTGGAGTTGTCGACCTCCTGTATTCGCTATTAGTCAGATGGGCTATCGAAGTGAAATTGAGTGGACCGACGCGACGTGGAATCCGGTGCGCGGATGCACGAAGATCAGTCCGGGCTGCAAGAATTGTTACGCGGAGAGATTTGCCGAGCGGTTTCGCGGAGTGGCTGGACATCCGTTCGAATCCGGCTTCGACCTCCGGCTGATTCCTGAGAAGCTCGAAGCGCCGCTGAAATGGCGCAAGCCGAAAAGGATTTTCGTCAACTCGATGAGCGATCTTTTCCACGAGGCGGTCCCGGCTGAGTACATCGTCCGGATTGGCGAAGTCATGCGAGAGGCCAACTGGCACACTTTTCAAGTTCTCACCAAGCGCCACGACCGCATGCATGCCTTGCTCAACGGCCAGCTTCGAGGCATGGGAACGTTGGACAACGTATGGTGGGGAGTAAGCGTTGAGGATCGCGAATATGGCGTCCCGCGCATCGACGTTCTGCGCCATACCAATGCCAGGGTGCGTTTTCTGTCAGTCGAGCCGCTGCTGGAGAGTTTAGGTCGGATCGATTTGTCCGGTATCGACTGGGTAATCGTAGGTGGCGAGAGTGGAGTGCGGCCGCGCCCGCTGTCAGCCACCTGGGTGCGGGAGCTTCAGCAACAGTGCCAGGCCGCGGGAGTGCCATTCTTCTTCAAGCAATGGGGTGGACGTTCGCCCAAGCAGCTCGGCCGCACTTTGGACGGACGTGAATGGAACGACATGCCCCCGAATGTTATCAACGGGCGCGCGCCGCAGTGCGCGGTGGCGTTGAATAAGAACCCATCCTAGCTTAGCGGTCCAGCAATCGTGCGTTGCTCAACCCTTGACACGGCGGCGGTCCGACCGGAGCATTGAGCCACTTTCTGAAGCGATGCAATGACGGTGCGAATGGCAAATCACAAGCAGCTTGAGTTCACCCTACTTGGTATAGTTATTATTATCCTGCAGGCTATATCTCCGCTGGCCGCGAACGCGCATGACCGGCGGGTTTGCCCGCCCGGGATCAACGATACTCCGGCGATGCCCGTCCATTTCGATCAGAGTGACATCATCAAAATGCCGTTGAATCGGATATTTGCCCTGGGCCAACAGATTTTTGTCACCGACTTCAACGCCTGCGACGGCGCCGGCCGGCCGGGCACCAACGGCGGCCTCACCCCGCGGCCAGTCGATGCTTTGACCGGGCCGCGCTTTACGCGGGCTTCCGCCCCCGAAGCTGATTCCTGCGCCGGATGTCACAATCAGCCTCAGGCGGGCGGCGCCGGCGACTTCGTGGCCAACGTATTCGTACTGGCGCAGAACGCGATTCCGGTCAGCGGGACGATCCTGAATCCCGATTTCAGCCAGACCTTCCCGGAGCGCAATACTTTGGGAATGTTCGGTTCGGGAGCGATTGAATTGCTGGGCCGGGAAATGACCCAAGACCTCCTCGCGCTCAAATCGCAGGCCCTCAGCCAGGCCACCTCCAGCGGCAAGGACGTGTCCGTGGCACTCATCAGCGTCGGGGTCTCTTTCGGTTCGCTGACCGCCCATCCCGATGGTTCGGTTGATAGCAGCGCGGTCGCCGGAGTTGATCCGGACCTGGTCATCAGGCCTTTTTCGCGCAAGGGAGCGATGCGTTCGGTGCGGGAGTTCAGCGTTAACGCGTTTAACCAGCATCATGGAATGCAAGCGGTCGAGCGGTTCGGTCTGGATACCGATGCCGACCAGGACGGAGTTACCAACGAACTGACTATCGGCGACGTTACCGCGGCCACCGTGTTCCAGGCCGCCCTGCCGGCGCCGGTGCAAAGGGAGGCAAACGAAGATCACAAGACTGTCGAGCGCGGTGAGCGGCTCTTCGCCGAGGTTCATTGCGCGACCTGCCATATTCCCACTTTGCCGCTTAAGAGCACGGTATTGTGCGATCCCGATCCGACCAATCCCGCGAGCGGTCCCTTCAAGACCTTTAACGATACTTCGCAGTCGGTATGCTTCGACCTGCGCAAGACGAACGAAGTGGGCGGGGACGCCATGGTGCGCGCCTACACCGATCTAAAGCGTCATGTTATCTGCGACGCCAATAAGCCGCATTACTGCAACGAACCGCAATCGCCGCTTCAGCCCGACGACAGCACGGCTACGATCCCTCAGGATCAATTTCTGACCGCGAAACTCTGGGACGTGGGTAACTCGGCGCCCTTCGGCCATCGCGGAGACCTCGACACGATTTTCGCGGCAATCGTCGCGCACGGCGGCGAGGCCACCAGCTCGGAAGCGGAATTCGCGGCTTTGCCCGACGCCGATCAGACCGCGATCGTGATGTTTCTAAAAACCCTGGTGATGCCGATCCTCGCCAATAATCCCAATCCCCAACAGGCCGGCTCACCAAAATTCTGACGCGCTGACAATCTGGTCAGGGTTACTCCAACTCTTCGGGGAGCGCGAATCCACCATGGACCTTGGTCTGAAAGATCGTGTGGCACTGGTTACCGGCAGTTCGCGCGGTATCGGGCGGGCTACGGCTGAAATTTTGGGGCGCGAAGGTGCGCGAGTCGCGGTTACCTTCCATAACCAACGTGAGCAGGCGGAAGCGGTCGCGGCGGCAATCCGTAATCACGGCGGTGATGCGCTGGTCACACCACTCGATATCAGCTCGGACCAGTCGATCCGCGGCGCGGTCGAGGCCGTGGTCGCGCGTTGGGGTAAAATCGACATCCTGATCAATAATGCCCTTCACGCCGGTGACAAGTCGGTCACGCAAAAGCTCTTCGAGGACGTCCCCGCGCAGGAATGGCGCGATTTGCTGCGCGGCAACCTGGAGGGCGCCCATTTAGCGATTCAAACGGTGCTTCCATACATGCGCCGGAATCAGTGGGGCCGCATCGTCAACGTCTCGTCGGTGGTTGCCGCCGACGGGTATCCAGGCGCCGCAACCTATGGAGCCGCAAAGGCTGCTCTGCACGGGATGACCAGAACGCTCGCCAAGGAGCTTGCTCCTTACGGGATACTGACCAACGTGGTGATGCCCGGCCTGACCCTGACCGAGAGCGTCCGCCAGTCGATGCCGGAGGTAGTCGAACAGGCCGCCAAGCTGTCGCCGATCCGCCACGTTCCGTCGCCCGAAGAGGTCGCGTCAGTAATCGTCTTCGTCGCTTCGGCCGCCAATACGACGATCAACGGCGAAGTGATCCGCGCCAACGGCGGCGCCACCGCCTGAGGCAACAGGTAACGCCGGCTTTCTGTTCCCTCTCCCACAACTAATCGTGGGAGAGGGAACAGAGAGAGCGCCTCTCATGCGATTTAAAGCTGGGAGAGAGTGGATTTATCAGATTCGTTTGCGCTTTTTGGACAGATAATCCACCAGCATGTATTCGCCCAGATGATCGGGCCTGGTGTACAATGCGCGGCCGCGGTTGATTTGGGTCATCTTTTCGACGAACGCACGCAGGCTGGGGGAGTCGTCGAGCATGAAGGTATTGATCGTGATGCCCATGCGGCTGACGCGTTCGACTTGCTTGAGCGTTTCCTGGGCGGCGCGCACGCTGATGCCGCCGAAGGACAGCGGCCATTCGCAGTAGAGCCGATCCTTCAAAAAGTAGGCGGTGGGCTGGCCATCGGTGATCACGATGATGTGCTGGTTCTTGGCCGGATGACGCGACAGCAGATCGGTCGCCAGCCGCAGCCCGTCCTGCAAATTGGTGAACGGATCGCCCATGTTCCACGACGCTTCGGGCAGGTCCTTCAGCTTGAGTTCCACCGCGCGGGTGAAGAAGCCCACGATCGCGAAGAAGTCGCGCGGAAACTTGGTGCGGATCAGCGTCTCCATCGCCATCGCGACCTTCTTGGCCGCCGCGAACCGCCCCTCCCAGCTCATCGACCACGACATGTCCAGGCACAGCACGGTGGAGCACGAGCTGCCGTAATCGCTGTCGTAAACCTGGAAGTCGTCGTGCCCCAGCTTAAGCGGCACCGAAGGGCCGCGGGTCAGGGCGCGCTTGAGCGTTCCGACCAAATCCAGATTGAGCGGCTCGCCGAAGACCCAGGTGTGGGTCTGCTCGGGCTTCATCTCGACCTGGCCGCGATAATCCGTGGTATGGCCGCCGTGGCGATCCTTGAGCAGGCCCTGGTAGATGTCGCGCAGGGCCAGCTCGCCGATGCGGCGCACGCCCTTGGGCGAGAGCTGGAGCTGGTTGCCCTTCTGCGTCACGTAGCCGGAATTCTTCAGCAGCAGGACCACCTGGCGCAGGTTCTGGAAGTCCTGCATCGCCTGCTGGCCCATCAGCTCCTTGAGCTCCTCGAGCGAGATCGACTCGAAGTTTTCCGACATCAGATCCTGTTCGAGCTGCTTTAGCCGCTCCATCTCGCGCATCAGATCGAGCGCCTGCTCGTAGTTGAGGCTGGTGGGCCCGTGGAACATCTGGCCGTAGCGATCCTTGAAGTTCTCGAGGTCGCGGATGTTCTCGTACTCGGCCAGCAGTTCATCGAAGTCTTCGCCGGCATCGGCGTCTTCGAATTCGTAATCCTCCAGCTTGCGCAACGCTTGCGAGAGCTTGCCCGGCAGATTGGCCAGCTGCTGGGACTTCTCCTGCATCCCGGACTTGCCCTGATGGCGCTCGGAGTCCAGCTTGCCGCGCTCGCGGTCCAGGATGTCCTGGAGCCGTTCCTCCATCTCCGACAGCGAGTTCTTGAGATTGAAGTTGCGGTAGCGCTGGCGGATTTCCTGGCGCAGTTCCTCGAGGAACTCGTCCAGGCCCATCACGCGGGAGCCGTCGATATCGAAGCCCTGGCGCGTCAGCCAATCGATCGCCTGGCGCACGTCATCGGTGTAGGAGAGATACTCGGAGAGCTTCTCCAGCACCTTGTCGGCGTCAAGGCGGATTCGCTGCGAGCCGTCCCATTGCGTGTAGCGTATGACAGCCATCGGCTTAAACCCCGCTTCAGGCGTGATAGGCGAACCGCCCCCCGCGGCGCTCCTTGTTGAGCTTCTGATGGAGGTGCAGTCCTTCAAAAACCAGCTCCGCGATCGAGGCCATCAGCGCCGGACTCTCGCCCGGTCCGATTCTGGCCACCGCCTCGCGCAGTCCGGGGATGGTGCGCACGGCCTCGATATACTCTTCCACCGGCGCGGTGTCGGACACTTCCACGCCCCATCCCTGATCGAAGTAGGCGATGATATCCTTGAGCTCCTCGATCTTGACGTGCTTGTCGAAGACCTTGAGCACGGCGCGGTTGATCAGCCGCTCGATCAGCTCTTCTTCCTTTTTTTCCTCGCCCGCGTATTCCATCTCGATTTTGCCCGCAGTGGAGGCGTAAACCGAATGCAGGTCGGACAGGCGCGGGACGACCTCGCTGTCGCCGTTGCGCACCGCGCGCTTTTCCGCGTTGGAGATGAGCGATTCGAAGTTGTTGATGGTCACCCGCACGGAGACCCCCGAGGTCTGGTTGATCTCGTTGCTGCCGCGGGCCTCGAAGGTGATCTGCGCCATCACGTCCTTGATGAACTGCGGCACCCGCACTTCCATCCCGGAGGGCGGCGGATAGGCCGCCTCCTGGTCCATGATCGCAATCTCGTCCTCGATGGTCTTGGGATAATGGGTGCGGATCTGGACGTCGAAGCGATCCTTGAGCGGGGTGATGATCCTGCCGCGCGACGTATAATCCTCCGGATTGGCGCTGGCGACGAGGACCAAATCGATGGGCAGCCGGATCTTGTAGCCCTTGATCTGGACGTCCTTCTCCTCCATCAGGTTGAACAATCCCACCTGGACCTTCTCGGTCAGGTCGGGCAGTTCGTTGATCGCGAAGATGCCGCGGTTGGTGCGCGGGATCAGCCCGTAATGGATGGTTTCCTCGTCGGCCAGGTAGCGCCCCTCGGCGACCTTGATCGGATCGATCTCGCCGATCAGATCGGCAATTGAGACGTCGGGAGTGGCCAGCTTCTCGGAGTAGCGCTGGTCGCGGCCGATCCATTCGAGTTCCAGCTCCTCGCCGGATTCGGCCAGCTTGCGCCGGCATTCCTTGCAGATCGGCGCCACCGGACTGTCATTGATCTCGCATCCCTTGACCGCCGGCACCCATTCGTCGAGCAGATTGGCCAGCGCCCTGATGATACGCGACTTGGCCTGCCCGCGTTCGCCCAGGAACACCATGTGATGTCCGGCGAGCACGCCGTTTTCGATCTCGGGAATGACCGAGTCTTCGTAACCGAGAATCCCCGGCATCAGGCGCTCTTTGTTGCGCAGCAGCCGGAGCAGATTGTTGCGCATCTCAATCCGCACGGGCTCGACCTGGTAGCCGGCCCGCTTGAGTTCGCCCACGGTTCGAATCTGCAGCAAGCTTTGGTCCATAAAGGGGCCCTCGTCCCTCACTTAGGATACGGGACTTTGAAGTTTTCCGAAATGCGGTTGCAGCCGCGCGAAGCTGGCTTCAAGATGCTCCGAAACCACGCGGACGCCAGACATGACCGGCATGAAGTTGGTGTCGCCGTTCCAGCGCGGCACGACGTGCCAATGTAAATGATCGGCGATTCCCGCCCCGGCCACCCGCCCCAGGTTGGCGCCCAGATTGAAGCCGTCGGGGCCGACTGAATCCTTGAGGATCCGTACCGAGCGCGTGAGCAGCGCGCCGATCGCGGCGGACTCGTCATGCGAGAGCAGTTCCAGGCCGGCCACGTGGCGGCGCGGCGCAATCAGCAGATGGCAATTGTTGTACGGATAGCGATTGAGCATCACCGACGCCTCGGGCCCCGCGTACAACACCAGGCGGCGCTTGCGCGCGGGCTCGCGCAGCGCGCCGAAGCAGAAAATGCATCCCGCCGCCCGATGCGCGGCGCCGACGTACGCGGCGCGCCACGGCGCCCACAACTGACGCCATCCGGCGCGGTCGCCGTCAGCCGCTTGACGCCGCGCCATCAGACCAGCCGCGCAGCCTCCGGAACGGAGACGGTTTTACGCAGGGTGCCGAGCACGCCGCTTGCCCATCGATCTGCCAGTCCCCTGAAACTGTCGGCATGCCTGATCAACACCTTGCCAGAGTCCAGCTAACGGCCGCGCGCCGTGACGGCGCGATACTCACCTGCCTTTGCTCCGGGAGCCGCGGCCTTCGCTATCGTCACGATCCAGACGCAACTCTTCGTTAAGGATGTCCTCGAATGAGAAGCGCGCGCCCTGATGCTCGCGGCGCATGTAGGCCTGCATCTCCTCGCGTTCCTCATGCTGCTTCAGCGCCCGGATCGACAGCCCGATGCGCCGCTCCTTGGGATCGAGCTGCACCACCAGCGCCTCGACCTGATCGCCGACCTTAAACAAGGAGGAGGGTTTGTCTACACGCTCGGAGCTCAACTGCGAGACGTGAATCAGGCCTTCGATGCCATCTTCGATTTCGACGAACACGCCGAAGTCCGCGATCGAGGTGACCTTGCCGTTGACCTTGGTATTGATCGGATAGCGCTGCGCGATGGTGTTCCAGGGATCGTCGGAGAGCTGCTTGATCCCCAGGCTGACCCGTTCGTTCTCGATGTCGATGCCCAGCACTACCGCTTCGACCTCGTCGCCCTTGCGGTAGAGTTCGGAGGGATGCTTGACCTTCTTGGTCCACGACAGGTCGGAAATATGGACCAGGCCGTCGATGCCCGATTCGATCTCGACGAAGATACCGAAGTCGGTGATCGATTTGACCTTGCCCTTGACGTGAGCGCCGGGGGTGTGTTTGTCGGCCAGCACTTCCCACGGATTGGGTTCGGTCTGCTTGAGCCCCAGGGAGATGCGCCGGTTGCCTTCGTCGACGCCGAGTACCTGGACCTCGACCAGATCGCCGACGTTGACCACCTTGGAGGGATGCACGGTGCGCTTGGTCCAGCTCATCTCCGACACATGGATGAGCCCCTCGACGCCTTTTTCCAATTCCACGAAAGCGCCGTAATCGGTGACGCTGACCACCTTGCCCTTGATGCGGCGTCCGACCGGGTAATTGGCCGCCGCTTCGGTCCACGGGTCGGACATGATCTGCTTCATGCCCAGAGAGACCCGCTCGCGTTCGGGGTCATACTTGAGCACCACCACCTTGACCTTCTCGCCGACCTTGAGCACCTCGGAAGGATGCTGCAGGCGGCCCCACGACATGTCGGTGATGTGGAGCAAACCGTCGATACCGCCAAGATCGATGAAAGCGCCGTAGTCGGTGATGTTCTTGACCGTGCCTTCGAGGATCACGCCTTCTTCGAGCACGCGCAGCGTCTCTTCTTTCAAAGACGCGCGCTCGCGCTCGAGCACACTGCGGCGGGAGACCACCACGTTGGCCCGCGCGCGATTGAACTTGAGGATTTGGAACCGCCCCCGCTGGCCGATATAGCGATCGAGGTTGCGCACCGGACGGATATCCACGTGCGAGCCGGGCAGGAACGCCGGCACCCCGATATCCACCTTCAGTCCGCCTTTGACCTTGCCCAGGACCACGCCTTCGACCGCGGTATCGGTCTGAAAGGCCCGTTCCAGCTCACGCCAGACCTTGAACTTCTCGGCTTTGGCCCGCGACAGCATCACCGTGCCGTTGTCGGTCTCGGTGCCGTCGAAATATACGTCAATCTCGTCGCCTTCATTCACCGCGACATTGCCGTCGGGGTCAATGAACTCGGCGAGCGGCACCTGGCCTTCGCATTTATAATTGATGTCGACGATGACGTAATCGCGGGTGATGAGCAGGACACTGCCGGTCAGGACATCTCCTGGACGCGGCGCGTTGAGGCTTTTCTCCATCAACGACTCAAATTCATCGTCTCCTCCGTTGGGTGTGTTGGACAAACCTTTCTCCATTTATTTGGGACCTTCCGCGCGGAATTCGATAGGCTCACACGAATCCATACAACCGGGCCATCCCCGATTCAAGTCCCGCTGCCTTGCCGAAACCGCTTGTGAATTTTGCGTATTAACCGCTCGACGACTTGCGCGACCGAGAGATTGGAAGAGTTTATCACGATTGCGTCCTCCGCGCACCTCAACGGAGCGATTTCGCGGGTCGAATCGCGCTGGTCGCGATCGATCAGTTGCGTCTGCACTTCCTCCACGGTCGTCGCCTCGCCTTTGGCGCGTAATTCCTCATAACGCCGTGCCGCGCGCACCTTCACGTCGGCGTCCAGATAGAACTTCAGTTCCGCGTCGGGAAACACCGCGGTGCCGATATCGCGTCCTTCCATCACCACGCCGCCGCCGGCCCCCGCCGCGCGCTGCAATTCCACCATCCGCTCGCGCACCGCGCGCAATGCCGAAAGTTTGGAGGCCAGATCGCTGATTGCGGTTGAAGTGATCGCGCCGCTCACGTCGTGTCCGTCAAGCAAAACCTGTTCGCCGTCGAAATCGATCCTGATGGCTGTGAGAATCGGGGCCAGGCGCTGCTCGATCCCGGGTTCGCCGGCGCGAATCCCGGCCCGATGAGCCGCCAGCGCCACGGCGCGGTACATCGCGCCGGTATTGAGATAACTGAAACCGAGCGCGCGCGCCAACTCGCGCGCCACCGTGGATTTGCCCGCACCCACCGGTCCGTCGATCGCCACGATCGGACGGCTGCGCCCGCGATGCCGCCGGGGCGGCGGCGAGATGCCGCCCGACGCCCTGTCCGGCGCGCAACGCGGCCTCCAGTCCGTGGGCGTCGCCGGCCTCAACCAGGCGGCGAAAGTTTTCAATCGACGCGGTGAACAGCGCCAGGGCCTGAAGGATCGCCTCGCGGTTGGTCACGCAGATGTCGCGCCACATTTCGGGCGACGACAGCGCCAGGCGCGTGGTATCACGCAAGCCGCCGGCGCCGAAGGCCGCGGCGAAGCGTCCCGCAATCCGCTCTTCGGCCAGCGCCGCGCCCAAGGCACTGGAGATCAACTGCGGCAGATGGCTGGCGCGCGCGAGGATCTGATCGTGGACCGCGGCCGGCATTTGCTCCACCCGCGCGCCGGTGGCGAGCCACAATTGCTCCACCCGCTCGATCGCCTCCGCAGTGCTGCGCGTTGACGGAGTGATGATCACGCGGCGCCCGGCAAACAGTTCGGGGTCCGCCGCCGCCGCGCCGGTGGTTTCCTTGCCCGCCACCGGATGGGCCGCGACCAGCGCCATCGCCGGACCCAGCAGCGGCTCGAGCCGATCGATCACCCAGCCCTTGACGCTGCCGACGTCGGTTATCACCGCGTCGGCGGGCAGATGCGGAACCATCTCGGCGAGTAGCGGCGGCATCGCCAGGATCGGCGAGGCCAACACCACCAGGTTGGCGCCCGCGGCGGCTTGCGCCGGATCGCGCGTGGCAAAGTCGATCAGCCCACGCTCGATCGCGACGTCGAGATTGGCCTGCGTGCGGCCCAGGCCGACGATGCGCTCCACCAGTCCCTTGTCACGAGCGATCTGTGCGAGCGAACCGCCAATCAGTCCGACGCCGCAAATCGTCATCTGGCGGAAGAGCGTGGTCATGGAATAGCGAGTCCCGGAACCTTCCCTCCCCTGCAAGGGGGAGAGCGGGCGCCGTTGCGGCGCCCCAGAGAGGGTCCTTTTCAGCGCGCCATTTCTGCGGCGCGCGATCAGGAATTTGTCAGTGCGGCGTGCGTGCTTGACCCACGTCCACCGCGGCGCTTGCTTGCTGTTTTCAAAGTTGTATTGGCGAATTAAAGGTCGATTCACCCTCAGAACTCATGAATCGCGCGCTTACAAAAAAGCGCGCTGAACAAGACCTTCTCTCGACGCCAAAAAATGGCGCCGCTCCCCCTTGCAAGGGGAGACCATTGAAAGCGATTTGTCACCTCCGCCCGCCCAGCACCGCCGTCAGCGCCTCGATCAGCCGGCGGTTCTCCTCCGGCAATCCGACACTAATGCGAACGTGGCGAGGGAATTGGTACCCATGCATCGGCCGGACGATCACGCCGTGCTTGAGCAACGCGTTGTAGATTTCGACTCCGTCGCCAACCTCAACCAGAAAAAAATTTCCCTGAGTCGGCACGAAGCGCACCTTGAGCCGGTTGAACTCGCGCTCCAGATATTCGATACCCTGCGCATTCACCTCCAGGGTGCGCCGCACGTACTCATGGTCATCCATCGCCGCCAGCACGGCGGCCTGCGCCAGCAAGTTGATATTGAAAGGTTGGCGCACGTTGTTGAGCAGGTTGACCATCTTGGGATGCGCCACGCCATAGCCCACGCGCAAACCGGCCAGGCCAAAAATCTTGGAGAAGGTGCGCAGCACGATCAGCTTGGGATGGTCCGCCAGGTAATTCAACGCGTTGGGGTAGCCGGGATCGCGCACGAACTCAAAGTAGGCTTCATCGGCGACCACCACCAGATGTTCGGGCAGGCGCGCCAGCAATCGTTCCCAGGCGTCGCGACGGTAGATCGTCCCGGTCGGATTATTGGGATTGGCCAGGAAGATCACCCGGGTGTGTTCATCGACCGCGCCGCCAATCGCGTCGAGATCGAAGGTGTAGTCCTTCATCGGCACGGTCTTGGTGATACCGCCGCTGGCCGCGACCACGAGTTCGTAAATCGCGAAGGCATGTTCGGAGGTGACCGCATTGAACCCCGGACGGATGAACAGGTACGCGAGCAGGTTGAGAATCTCGACCGAACCGCAGCCCATGAAAATATGCGCGGCGCTCAGCCCGTGATGCGCCGCGATTTTATTGATCAGCGCGTAGCTGCCGCCGTCGGGATAGCGGTTGAGGCCGTCGATCGCCGCCCGCAACGCGGCCACCGCCATCGGCGAAGGACCCAACGGATTTTCGTTGGAGGCGAGCTTGACTACATCGGTGAGCCCCAGTTCGCGCTGGACTTCTTCGATCGGTTTGCCGGGCTCATAGGGCTTGAGCGCGGCCACTGAGGCGAGCACCAGATCTTCTAATAATTCCAATTGGGCTTCTTTAACCGCTCAATCGCCGGGCGGCTTTCCTTCAGGATACGATCCCAAAACCTTTAGAAACAGGGCTTTGCGTTTGAGCGTCTCCAGTGCGCCTTGCATCGCGGGATCGTCGCGATGACCCTTGAGGTCGACGAAAAAGATGTATTCCCAGGGACGCGAGCGCTGCGGCCGCGACTGAATCATGCTCAGGTTGATGGAATTGCGGGCAAAGATGGTCAGCGCTTCCTTGAGCGCGCCGACTTTTTCGGGTATCGCGAAGATCAGCGTGGTCTTGTCGGCGCCGCTGCGCCCCACCGGTTCGCGCCCGATCACCAGGAAGCGGGTGATGTTCTGCGCCACATCCTGGATGCCGTCGGCAACCACCCGCAGTCCATACGGGGCGGCGGCTTGCGCCGACGCGATCGCCGCGCTGTCAGGATCGTGGCCCGCCATTTTCGCCGCCAGCGAGTTGGAGGCGACCGCCTCCTGCGGGCATTGCGGATAGTTGGTGCTCAGGTAGATCCGGCATTGGCCCAGCGACTGCTGATGGGAAATGATTTTGCGAATCGCGGTCTGGTCGCCGCTGACCGAGAGCAGCGCGTGACGCACCGGCAGCATCAGTTCGCCCACGATCTGAAGCGGGGTATCCGCCAGCAAGTCCAGCGTCAGCGAAACCGATCCCTCGGTCGAGTTCTCCACCGGCACCACCCCGAGGTCGGCGCGCCCTCCGTCGAGCGCCGCGAACACCGCGGCGATCGACTCGGCCGACACCATTTCCGCGCTGGCGCCGAAGCGGTTGACTGCCGCCAAGTGGGTGTAGGAATACTCGGGTCCGAGGTAGGCCACGCGCAGTTCCCGTTCCAGCGCGCGGCAGGCGGAGATTATCTCGATGAAGATGCGGCGGATGTGTTCATTGCTAAGCGGTCCGGGATTGTGCCGCAGCAACCCTTCAATGATCTGCTGCTCGCGCAAGGGCTGGTAAACCTCGGCGCCGTTGGCGCGCTTGAGATGACCGATTTCCAACGCCAACTCGGCGCGCTCGCCCAGCAGCGCGAGCAGCTTATCGTTGATCCCGTCGATTCGCGCCCGCAAGCCGGTCAGTCCATCTGCGGGATGCTCTTTCTTCTCAGCCGGTGATGACACCGCAAAACCGCTAACCGATTCCACGGCGCTTTTCAACGCCGGAGGTTTCGGGCGGCGCCGCGGGCGTGGTGCGCCGCACCGCCGCAACCGTTGCCGGGCGGCGCAAATCGGCGGCAGCGTTGGTCACAAAAGCGTTGCCCATGGAGTTGAACTTGTGGTCGCGCGCGGCGCGCAGGGTTTCGCCGTCAAGCTTGACCAGACGGGCAAGATGCCGCCCGAGCGCCTTGCCCACCAGGGCGGCCGCCGCCTGCGGATTGCGATGCGCTCCGCCCGGCGGCTCGGGGATGATTTCGTCGGCGATTCCCAGCCGCAGCAGATCCGGCGCCGACAGCTTGAGCGCGGCGGCCGCCCGGGCGACATTTTCGGGCGTCGCCTCGCGCCACAAAATCGCCGCGCAGCCCTCCGGCGTGATCACCGAATAGCAGGAGCACTCTTGCATCAGGATCACGTTGGCCACGCCCAGCGCCAGCGCTCCGCCCGATCCCCCTTCGCCAATCACGCAGGCGATCACCGGGGCTTCGATCCGGGCCATCAGTTCGAGATTGCGGGCGATCGCTTCAGCTTGTCCGCGTTCTTCCGCGCCGATTCCAGGTTCCGCCCCTTGGGTATCGATAAAAGTGATGAGCGGCAGATGGAAACGGTTGGCGAGATCGTAGAGGCGCGCGGCCTTGCGATAGCCCTCGGGATTGGGACGCCCAAAGTTGCGCTTGATGCGCTCGGCGGTCGAACGGCCGCGCTGATGGCCGACGATTGCGACTGGCTGGCGTTTGAAATAACCCAGCCCGGCCACGATCGCGCCGTCGTCGCCGAAACGGCGGTCGCCGTGGATCTCGACCAGGTCGTGAAACAGCGCCCCCAGATAATCCAGCGTTTGCGGGCGCGCCGGATGCCGCGCCAGGCGAACGCGATCGATCGCGCTTAAGTTGGCGAAGATTTGCGCCTGGAGCCGCGCGCGCTGCGCCGTCAGCGCGGCGCGCGCGTCGGGGTCGGCCTGCGCGAGGCGCTGGTCGAGTTCGCGCAACGGCTGCTCGAAATCCATATAATCGGAAGTGCCGGGCATTTTGATTCAGCAATTAACGGGCGCGCTGGCCGCCCCGCCGAAAAATTCCGCAAACAGTGTGTAAGCCTGCTCCGCTCCGGAGCCGGCGTCAATCCAGATAATCTCCGGATCGCGGCGGAACCAGGTCAGTTGCCGCTTGGCCAAACGGCGCGTGTCGCGCTTGGCCGTCTCCACCGCCACCTCCAGGGTGCTCTCGCCGCGCAGATAGGCGGCGACATGCTTGTAGCCGATCGTGCTGAGCGGGGGTACATGCGGCGTGTACCCGGCCTCCAGAAGAGCCTTCACCTCCGCCACCAGTCCCGCAGCCATCATCGCGTCAAAGCGCCGATCGATCGCCTGATAGAGCTGCTCGCGGTCGGTCCGCAACCCGATAGTCAAGGTTTCGTATTCGGGACGCGCAAAGCCGTGTTCGGCCTGATGCTGGCTCATGGTGATGCCGGTCAGGCGGAAGACCTCGATCGCGCGCACGATGCGGTAGCGATCATGCGGCTCCAGCCGCCGCGCCGCCGCCGGATCGATCCGGCGCAGCTCATCGTAAAGGTATTCAATTCCCTGGCGCGCCGCGGCTTCGAGCAGTTCGTTGCGGATCGCGGGTGAGGCGCCGGGTCCGCTGAAGATGCCGTAGCGCAGCACGCGCAGATAAAGTCCGCTGCCCCCGGTGACCAGTATCGGAGCACCGCGGGGGGCGATCTCCGCGATTGCGGTCTGCGCCAGGGCGCGAAATTGCGCGACATCCAAAGGTTGCCCCGGTGAACGGATGTCGACCAGATGATGGCGCACGCGCGCCAGTTCGGCCGCGCTGGGCTTGGCGGTGCCGATATCCATGCCGCGGTAAACCTGGCGCGAATCGGCGTTGACGATCTCCGCGCCCAGGCGTTGAGCGACCTCCAGGCTCAGGGCGGTTTTGCCGATCCCGGTGGGGCCGACGATGAAGCCGAGCTTGATCGGCGAGGTATCAGAGGCGGACGCGCGCGCAGCGGGGACGCGGGTGGGAGTTGGCGCTTGAGGTGTATCAGAACCCTCACCCGTCACGCGACTTGCTGGCGCAAATCGCGCGCCGGCCTCTCCCGGCGTGCGCCTGCGGACCGGGTCCGCAGGCGCACGCGAGGTTATCTTTGGACATTTCTCGACCGCCTCTGAATGAGCGGGAGGGGACAGCAAGCATTCGCTCTCGACCGAACGTCGAAGAGTGGTGGAAAACTTTTCCCGAAAAACCGCGGTCATCGCCGGAACATGCGCTCGATTTGGCCGCGTCCGAAGCGGATATGCACCGGGCGTCCGTGCGGACAGTTGGTCTTGAACGGCGTGCGATCAAGATCCGTCAGCAGGGCCTGGATCTCCGAATCCTTCAAGAGGCGCCCGACCCGGACCGAACCATGGCAAGCCAGTTGCTTAAGCATCGCCTCGAAGCCTTCCTCACCGCGCCATTGCGTGGCGCCGTCGCCGAGGCTTTCGATCATGTCGGCCAGCAGCCGCAGGCCGCCGCCGGCGCCGAACACCGCCGGAGTACCCTTGAGCAGCAGGGTGGTGGGGCCAAACGGTTCGATCTCGAATCCCAGGGCGCGCAGCTTGGGTAGCGCGGCGTGGACGTGCGCGGCGCGTGCCGGGTTGATTTCCAGAGTCTCGGGCATGAGCTGCGCCTGCACCTCAACTCCGCCGCTGCCGAGCTGGGACTTGAGGCGCTCGAAGGTCACCCGTTCGTGGGCGGCGTGCTGGTCCACCAGCAACAATCCTTCGTCACTTTCCAGCGCGATATACCCGGCGAAGATCTGGCCAATTACCCGCAGTCCTGAATAAGCCGGAACCGCCGCTCCGTGCTCGCCGACGTTGCCGGCCGCCGCTAGCGGAGGAAATACGGGCGGCGGCCCGGCCGATCGATAGCCTAGACCCAGGTTTTGCTGCTGCGCGCGCGCCGGTGGCGGCTGCCCGGCTTCGAGCACCAGTCGCAGCGGTGAGTTCGCCGATGGGCCTGATTCGCGCGCGGCCATCGGCGCGGCTGCTCGGTCCGGTGTCGATGCGGAGACGGCGGGCACGGCCGCGGACGCAGGTTCGTTGGGGATGACGGGCTCAACCGCGGCAGCCGGCTCAACCACTGGCGCGGTCTGATCGGCGAGCCGATCACGCAGCACGCGATAAATCGTTTCGAAGATTGAGCCGCCGCGGCGAAACCGCACCTCGGCCTTCATCGGATGCACGTTGACGTCGACGTCATGCGGCCGCAGCGTGATAAACAGCGCCACCGCCGGATAACGGCCGCGCGGCATCAGGGTCGCGTAGGCGTTGCCGATCGCGCGGATCATCAGCCGGTCGCGCACCGCCCGTCCGTTAACGAAGCTGTAGAGCATCCGTGCGCTGGCGAAGGATTCCTGGCTGAGCGAAATCAGCCCATCGATTTTGACCCCGTCGCCGCCCCCGCTCACCGGCAACATCCGCGACGCCAGCTTGGCGCCGTACAATTGACGAAAGCGCTCCAGCAATCCGGCCGCGGGTGGAAGGTCGAGCACCTGACGGCCGTCCATCCGCATCTCGAACGCCACTCCCGGACATCCCAGGGCCAAGCGCTGCACGATTTCGATAGCCGCGGTCTGCTCGGCGTTAGCCGACTTGAGGAATTTGAGCCGGGCCGGAGTATTGAAGAAGAGGTCGCGCGCTTCGATCCGGGTCCCCGGCGCCATCGCGCAGTCCTCGCGCGCGGCCATCTCTCCGCCCACCACGCTCAGATGGATTCCGCTCAGATCCTCGGCGCGGCGGGTTTTCAGCTCCAGGCGCGAGACGCTGGCAATCGAAGCCAGCGCTTCGCCGCGAAAGCCCAGTGAACGAATCGCGACCAGATCCGACGCATCGCGAATCTTGGAGGTGGCGTGACGGCGCAGGGAGAGCACCGCGTCGTGGGGACTCATCCCGCAGCCGTCGTCGCTGACGGCAATCAGGCCGGCGCCGCCACCGGCGACCTCGACCGTGACGCAGCGGGCTCCCGCGTCCAGTGAATTCTCGATCAGTTCCTTGACCGCGGAGGCTGGCCGCTCCACTACCTCCCCGGCCGCGATTTGGCTGGCGACCTGCTCGGGAAGGATGTGAATCACGCGGTCAGACATGGGAATCTCTGGGAGTCCGGCTTGAGCGGCCGCAAGCAGCTGGCCGCGAAGCCAAGCCTATAGTGTAGCAAAATCGCTCACCACAACTATCGCCCACAATCGATTGTGGATGATGGACCAGCCATCGAGATTGAACGGAGCCCGGCCCATAATCAAGCCGCAATCGGGCCCGGCCAAGCGTGGTATCCACAGCCGGTCGCGGGCCGCCCCTCTTTCCCCGAAGCCGAACTCCGGCTAGTTTAAGGCACTTGTATCCCGGAGTTCGATCAAGATGAGACATTGCGCGATTTGCGGTAAGCAGCCCTCCGTGGGCAACAAAGTCAGCCACGCCAACAACAAGACCAAACGCCGATGGCAGCCCAATCTCCAGGAAGTGCGGGCCAAAATCGGCAGCGGGGTCAAGCGGATGCTGGTTTGCACCCGCTGCATCCGCAGCGGCAAAGTCAAAAAGAGCGCCTGAACCGATTCTGATGGCGGCGCCGATTTGCTCGCGGTCCGCCTTCCTCGCCGGGTATCCCGGGATGCCGGATTTACCCGCACGACGTCTCTAATCCAGCAAGGGCAGGAGCTTTTCCGCAGGGCGCGCGATCACCGCGTGGCCGTGCTTGATGATGATCGGCCGCTGCATCAGTTCGGGATACTTCAGCAGCAGGTCGATAACCGCCGCCTTGCTCTGGTAATTGTCCATCTTGAGGCCCAGCTCTTTGAACCGTTTGTCATCGCGCACCAGTTCCGAAGGCGGATCGCTCAGCATCCCCAGAATTTTTTCCAGGGTTTGGCGATCCGGCGGGGTCTTGAGGTATTCAATCGTTTCGTGCTCCACATGGCGTGAATCCAGCAGTTCAAGCGCGCCGCGGGAATGTTTGCAGTTGGGATTGTGGTAAATTGTCACTCGTTCCATGTTTGGTCAGGCTCCGTATTTGTCAAACTGGCAGGGTGCTGAGAAAGTAAGGCTGATTGCGTTGGTGTTGTTGCCTTGGTAAGGATGCTCGCTTTCAAACACTCTGCTAGCATAACGGTCCGCGCCGCACGCATCAAAGGCTGGCGCGCCCTGAGCCCGGCGTTCTTTGCCGGGATGAACCCGCGGGAGTAGCGGCCCGCGTCAATCAGGCCCGAGATCATCATTGCGAATTGAGCCAGACTTCGCCACTGGTTATTAATATGTCGATGACTTGTCAAAAACGCCTGTCGATCCTGGTGTTCCTGTCTGCGATTGTCACCGTTCCGATTGCCGCCATCGCCGGACCGCACAAGGGAGTCGTTGGCCATCTGGATCCGGCGACTCCAGTGGTAGTCAGCGGCAAGCTGCTCACTTACGCAGGGCAGCCGGCGGCCAGCCGGGCGATTCATTTCCAAAACGTCGTCAGTGGCGATCTGTTTCTGGCCAGGACTGGGCCCGACGGCAGCTTCGCATACGCACTTCCGCCCGGGGGCTACGATTTGCGCGTTGAGCAGGGCCCAATCATCGTCGACTTCATTGACGCGCAAGGCGAAGCCGTCACGCTGGGCGCGTTGTCGGAACCCGCGCAGTTCCAATATTGGCTGCAAGCCGAGGGACTGGCAGCGGCCCTGATTCGGAGTCCGGCTCCGATTACCTCTAACGTGCAAGCCAACAATCCATACTTTCCGACCGGTCAGATACCGCCTGAAATCCTGCCGCCGCCGCAGTCCGTCACCGCGCCCGCGGCAGTCCCGGCCCCCGCCGTTCCTGAATGATTCCCGGGCCGATGCGCTACGAAAATAGCCGCAACCCGGGCCGCCGGCGCGGCCATCGGAAAAGCTGCCGCCGTCGCGCATCACCGGGCGACAGCGGCAGCTGGCCAGGATCGGCCGGCGGTTAGCTGAGCACGTGATTCTTCAGCCAGCTTCCTACATCGCCTTCACCCCAGGCAGTGTTCCTCATCTTGTTTTCGCATTCCTGACACAGCGTCAGAAAGGTGTTGCGATGGGTTTCTGGATGCGTATAGAAGCGGGTGAGCGCGTCTTCTTTGTCCTTCTGGCAATATTGGCAGGTGTCCATCGGTTGCCTTCCCTCCAATCCAGTCTTCCAAGTCAATTTGGCCGGCGGCGCCGGCGGTCAACGGTCATTGCGCACCCGATAGTGCGACATCAGGTCGCGCACTTTCAACCGCTGCGATGAGCGCGGCTCAAAAAGAGACCTCTTCGCCGTGGACGCCCTTGATCTGGTAGATGCATCTGAATTCCTGCGGGCCGCCGCCGGTACCCTGCGCGGGTGCGGCGCGTTCATCGCTGCAGGGCAGGGCGTTGGCGGGCCCGGCCGGCCGGGCCGCCGTGGTCAAATTGAAATTTGCCTGTCTTCCGGGATCCACCTCGAGGTCAGCGTCGGCGATCACGCTGGCGACCTTTTGGGTACCGGCGTACAGTTTCACCTCCAGGCTCATGCCGATCAGTTGATGTGGGGAGCGATTGAAAACCCGGCCGGTCAAATGCCCGCTCTTGCCGGCGCCCACGCCAGTCCATTTGACCTCGGATAATCCCACCAGGTCCGTGGATATAAGTTGCGCCGAAAATGCTTCGTCAATCCGCCGGTTGTACTCGACGTAATCGAAGATCAGGACGGCGATGACGATCGGCCCGATCGCGGGAACCAGGACATGGGAGTTGAAGTCGCCGCCGCTGCTGCGGATAGTGTAGCCCAGCATGATCAGTGGAACGGCCACCGCGCCGGCCAGCAATGCCGCTGACAGGACCACCGCTTCGGCGTTGCGCAGAGCCCCGTGCACCAGCAGTCCCGCGATCAGAAAAGTGCCGTACCAAAGCAGCACCAGCCGGCCGGTACTTAGTGGTGCTCCGGCGGGAGTACCCGGGAAACTGCGGGGCCAAAGCCTGAATTGTGATCCGGTTCGAATAGCCAGCTATTTTCCAGCCGCGCGCGGAAGTTTGTCAAATCCCCGGTGCGAGGATTACCCGACTTTCGCGATCAGTGCGCGGTACTCCGCCAGACTAAACGCGCGATGGGTCTCGCTGCGGACGTTGCCCTGCGCGCCCAGCGTGAGCGCAAGCCGGGCGACGGTTTCGTCATCGGGGGCCTCGACAATGAACATCGAATCGTACTGGCCCATCATGGAGTAAAAGTCCTTCACTTTGGCGCCGTGGCGCTCGAAGGCGTGGAGCGCCGCCTCGACCCGATCGGGCGATCCCTTGAGATGATCGAGGCCCTGATGGGTCAGATGAAACAGCATTACGTAAGTTGGCATTGGTCATCCCCCATGGCGGTTCGTCGATGCCCCAGCGTAGCTGGGTTGGTGGCCGAAGGATACGCAGCCGGCCCCGCTTATCGGCGTGCTGACAACGCCGGCTTGGGCGCTCCGTAGCGCTTGGCGATCGCGGCGGCAACGGTGGTCGAGTACACGTTGGGCTCCGCGGTCGCCGCCGCCATCCGCTGGTCCTGCAACGCCGCCATCGCGTCGGCGTCGGGCGCGGTCATGGGGAGCGCCGAGTTCCAGACGATGGCGGCGTCGGCGCAATCGCAGTCGGACCGGCCCAGCAAGCGGCGCATTATCACCGCGCCGACCGCGGGTTCCATGTGCCAGGCGTCGATAAACATCCGATCGCTGCGCGCGACGCCGTTGTAACCGGAAAAGTCGGTGTAATCGAGGTGGTCGGCCACGAAGTGCTTCCAGTGTTGAAATTCCGGCCAACGTCCGTTTTGGCGGATCATCTCCAGTTCATATTCGGTAACCGGAGCGACGAAGGCGATCAGCTCCACATGGGCGTGGCGGATCCGATCGACGATTTGCGCGAAGAATTGTTCCAGCCCGGGGGAATAATTGAAGTGCCGGTACTCGGGCAGATTGGTCACCTCGCGGAAGCGCTGGTCCTCATCCATCCCGGCCAGGGTCGGCGGTTCCGGATGGCTGAACATGGCGCAAATGAAAGGGGCGGGCCATGGGATCGGCATCCGCCCGGCCGCCGACACGTCGCCGCGGGCCGCGCGCCCCAGCATCCGCCAGCTCAGTCTGAGCGTGTCGGTGCTCAGGACCGCGTCGGTGAGCTTGATCCCGAGGTCGCCGTCAAGGCGCGCGCAGGTATCGGGATCGCATTGGTCCTTGTAGGTGTCGAAGGTGTAAAACTCCACGCCCCAGATTATCCGCTTCAGTTGCGGATTGCGCAGCGCGAGGTCGAGCTCCTTGGAGATTTCCTGCAGGCTCGATCCCGAAAGCGCGCCGTTTTCAAACCCGTCCTTCACCCCTTGCTCGATTTTCATTCCATACAGCACGCGTGAGGATCCCAGCAGCAGCGTCTGCGGGGTGGAGGTGCGCAACAGGTAAGGCGTCACCTCCCGCTCCAGGTTGACCCGCCGATAAAGCCCGGGCACCAGGCGATGGCGCCACGCGCCCAGCGGGTTGACCAGAAAGTTGAAAAGCATCACCACCGCCAACGCGGCGAAGAATCCGGTCAGCATCAGGCGGAGGCGGCGTGCTAAAGCCATCGGCGGCGAACTCGATTCAGAACTGGAAGTAAACGAAGGCCGGAGGATTGGCCAGGTTGAGAATGGCGATTACGGCCAGCACGGTGAAAGCCACCGCATAAGTATAGTCCCCCAACCATTCCCATTGCATGATGGTCTGGCGGTTGGGACAAAACCAGGTGATCAGCAGTCCGATGATGACATCGTGGTACTTTTCCCTGGTAAATGAACCGAATTCGCTGCGCCACCCGAAGCCGTTGAATCCGAGCATCCCGCGCAGGATTTCCCATGCCCGGGTAAAGGTGGTGGAACGGAAGAACACGTAACCGAAGACCGTCACCCCAAAAGTCAGCGCCCATCCCGCCAGGCGCGGCAGACTATGTCCGCGACGGCGAAACGAGTGATTGACGCTCAAGGCGGCGCCCTGCAGCGCGCCCCAGACCACGAAGGTCCAGTTCGCTCCATGCCACAGGCCGCCCACCAGCATGGTCAGGAACAGGTTGAGTTGCTGGCGCAATTCGCCTTTGCGGTTGCCGCCCAGCGGGATATAGACGTAGTCGCGCAGAAAGAACGACAGCGTGATGTGCCATCGCCGCCAGTAGTCGATCATGTTGGTGGCCTGGTAGGGCGAATCGAAATTCTCCGGGAAGCGCACGTTGAACATCCGCGCCAGGCCGATCGCCATGTCCGAGTAACCGGAGAAATCAAAATAGACCTGCACCGCGAAGGCCAGCGCTCCGCCCCACGCGTCGGCAAAGCCGGGCCGGAAATGCGCATCGAAGATCGGGCCCACGTAATCGCGGCAGGTGTCGGCGAGGATCACCTTCTTGAACAGGCCGATGGCGAAAATCATCAGGCCCGGCGCCACGTTGTCCGCGATCAGGCGAAAATTGCTGCCGCGGTTGAACTGCGGATAAATCTCGCGATAGCGCACGATCGGTCCCGCAATCAGATGGGGAAAAAAGCTGATAAACATGGCGTAGCTGACGAAGTCGCCGGTCCCGGGTTCCTCGCGGTAGCAACTCATCAGGTAGGTGATCTGCTCGAAGGTGAAGAACGAGATCGCCAGCGGCAGCGCCATATGCAGCAGCGGCCAATTCGCGCCGAGCGCGCCGTCGAAACTGCCGACCAGGAAGTCGCGATATTTGAAGTAGCCCAGCAGCGCCACGTTCACCACGATTCCCACGCCCAGCACGAATCGACGCCGCCGGTCCTGGGGACCGCCGGGGTAAAGCGCCTTTGCGCTCAGCAATCTGGCCCACAGGAAATTAAACCCGATCGAGAACAGGAACAGGGGCAGAAAGTGCCAGTTCCACCAGGCGTAAAAGAACAGTGACGCGACAATCAGCAGCCACGGCGTGAGCGCTTGCCATCGGGACTGCCCCAAAAGCGCGTAGCCCAACAGGACCACGGGCAGAAATCCCACGATAAAAGGATAAGAATTAAACAGCACCGCACCGAACCTCGTGCCCGACCAGATTTTTTAGCATCGCGGCCGGGGTCCAGTCACGATGGGGCAGCGGTTGACCGCCCGCATTCGCACACCGATTCCTCACTCTGTGGCCGCTTGATGCGGTTGGTCAAATCCCGGGGGCGCAGCGGCTTTACCGCGCGCCTGCGGCCAGGCGCTTTGGCCGCCATCAATCGCGACGGTAGGGCTTGGGCTCCCATCCGATCTCGTGGCCGGCGTCGTGGGTTGGTTTGTGCCCCAGCTTGAACGCGTTGAAATCGGCCGATTCCAGCACGTTGGCCGGAACCTCATAATGCGTCCGATCCACCACCTGGTCGAAATTGTCCCGCAGCGCCTCCATCGTCAGTGCCTGATTCACGTAGCCGTGGGTCTCGCCCCAGAACACCAGGTTGACGCGTCCGCCGCCCGCCGACAGACATTGAGCCGTGATCGGACATTGTTCGTGGGCCAGCAGCGCGACCGCCGGCGCCACGATCTCGGGCGTCAGCTTGGTCATCATCCAGGTCTTAAGCTCCGACTCCTCCAGCAACTCCATCACCGAACGCGTTCCGGCCACCGGCGAAAGCGCGTTGCACTTGATGTTGTAGGCGGTCCCTTCCAGCCCCAGGGTACGGGTGAACCCGAAAGTCGCCGCCCGCGCGGTGACGTAGGCGGTGAGCGTCGGATGGCCCAGAAACGAGGTCGAGGTGATATTCACGATCCGTCCGTAGCGCGCCTTTTGCATGTGCGGCCACGCCGCCCGGCACGTCCACACCACGCCCATCATATTGGTGTTGACGACCTTCATGAAGTCGGCGGATGACAGCTCGCCGAACGGCGCCATAATCGAGATGCCGGCGTTGTTGACCAGGATGTCGAGCTTGCCGAATGCGTCGAGCGCGGTCTGCACGATCGCCCGCGCGCTGTCCTCCTCGGCGACGGTGTGCGTATCAGCCACCGCCTGGCCCCCGGCGTCGATTATTTCCCGGGTCACCGCGTGGGCAGGAGCCTCGTCGTAGCCTTTGCCCATCGAGCTGGTCCCGATGTCATTGACCACGACCCGGGCTCCGCGCGCCGCCAGCAATCGCGCGTAGGACCGCCCCAGTCCGTTGCCGGCTCCGGTCACGATTGCGACCCGCCCGTCAAAGCGCATCTCGCTCATAACCTGCTCCTCCCTTGGTTTACGTCAGCCAATTAGACCACACCGGATTGGGATCGTCACCCGGTTTCAGGCGCGAGCGTCCCCAGGCGCGGCTGGCGTCGGCCGACGGTTTTTGGAGTATAAGTGAACCAAATCAAAACTGCCCGGAGATGAACCGATGATCGAAAGAAAACAGCGAATTCCGTTGCGCGACCTTTCCACCCTGTCCGCCGAGGACCTGGAGATGGCGGAGAAAAACCGCATCGAGGGCAAAATTCCGAACATTTTTGGCACCTTGGTAAACCATCCCAAGCTGGCGCGAAGCTGGCTGCGCTTCGCCGGCTATATCCTGTCGCGGCAGACGCTGCCCGCGCGCGACCGCGAAATCGCGATCCTGCGCATCGGCTGGCTCAACCAGGCGCCCTATGAATGGGAGCAGCACGTGATCATCGGCAAGCGCGCGGGCCTGACCGGGGACGAGATCGAGCGGATCAAAAAGGGTCCGCAGGCGGGATGGAGCCGCGAGGACGCCGCAATCCTGCAGGCGGCTGACGACCTCTACGAAAACTCAGTGGTCGCCGACGAGACCTGGAAGACGCTGGCCGCGCACTACGGCACCGAGCAGATGATGGACCTGGTGTTCACCATCGGCCAGTACAACCTGGTGTCGTGGGCGCTCAACAGCTTTGGCGTCCAACTCGACGACTTCCTCCCCGGCGCGAAAAAGGCCACCTGAGGATCTGATGGCCTCGCCCGGAAGGGCGAGGCCGGCGCGCAGCGCCGGGTGAAGGTCCGCCGCACCTGGCGCCATTTTTTGGCGCCCGGCCGCTCGCTTACGGGGCAGCCGTTTACATGGCAAGCTACTCGCTCGAAATCAAGCTATTTCGTCCGCAAAAGGAACTGGATGCGCTTGATAGTGCGGTCTTTACCCGCATCGACCGCAAGCTTCTATCGTTGGCTGACAATCCCCGGCCGGCAGGATGCAAAAAACTGAAAGGCTTCAAAGATCAATGGCGCCTTCGCGTCGGTGATTAGCACGTGGTTTATATCATCGCCGATGCCGCCAAGCGTTGAGCAACACGCGTGTGCGCCATCGCAGCGAAGTATATTGAGGCTCAAGATACTGCTCGTGACAACGCTGCCTCAATCCAACTGGACGTCCCATACTGGCGGGTCTTGCGCTTTGCACAGTTCGTTGTCGAACAGGACGCCGCAGGCCGGGCATAGATACTGCCGGTAGGTCATCTGGTCATCGAGTTCGGTGGCGAAATCGGGGAACAGGTCGGGGTCGATTTCGTGCAGGGAGCCGTCGATCCGGGCCGCGCTCAGCTTGTAGTTGGTCGCGGATTCGCACAGCAGATGGCCGCAGTCAGCGCAGGCGATATAGCGCGCCGCACCGATCGACACCAGCTTGAGCTCTTCGCCAATCTTGATCACCTCGACCACCGGGGCGCCGTTATACTGCCGGCGCCGATCCGTTGCGCCCCGCGGGCATCGCGGCGCGTGCCAGGCGCTGTTTGCGGATTGCGTCGCGCGTCTGTGCGGTCGCGCCGTGGTCAACCGCGCCGTCTTTGAGGATCACGCCATAGATTGCGTTGGCGGCCTGCGGCGTGACTTGGTCTTCGCCGACGTCGGCGCGCACCATTTCGGGGTCGCGCTTGATCGGATCGCCGTAGCCGCCTCCCGACGCCATCGCCATCACCCAGAGATCGTCGCCGAGCAGGCGCACGCCGACGCTCTTGGGCGGCACCACGTCGAGCTGATAACGCTGCTCCAGCTCCGCCGTCGAGCCGGGCAGGTAACCGCGCTTGAAGTCAGCCCTGATAGCGGTGTCGTGGCGCGAATAGAACAGTCCGCTTTGTCCCCAATGTCCGCCCCAGATACCGGTCTGGGTCGGGATGCTTGACGGACCCGATACCGCGTTGACGCTCTGCTCCGTGGTCTCGTGCCCGACCCATCCCAGCACGATACCGCTGCCGCCGCGGTATTTGCCGTGGCCGAAGCCGTGGAACTGGCGCCGGTACAGATAGAGCACCGGACAGGTCTGCTCGATGACCTCGCAATCGGCCGCCTCGATCCGCGGACTGACGAAATCGCTGCACTGGTCGTTGCCGTCGCGAAACGAGAACCCCGCGGTGCCCATCGCGACCTCGTCCAGGGTGACGCTGGCATAGGGCTGTCCGAACTGGTCGAGCCCCGACATCGTGGTCCAGGTGGTGGCCGACCCCGGACCCATCACGTTCTTTTTCAGTTCGGGGTCGCACGACACCATCCGCGAGACCACCTTGGCCGCCTGATAAACGGTGCTGATAATCGCCTGCGTGCCCGACACCGCGCCGCTGCGATCGATACAGTTGATGGTGCCGGGGACGGCGTCGAATTCCAGATGCTTCAGCACCCCGCCCAGGCAGTAGCGCTGATCCCACGCGAGCAGCGCGCTGACCGAGCATCCGACCGCGGCGCGCCACGCCCCCCATGAAATGTTGCCGCAGCCGAACTGCGGGTCGGTCCCTTCGTTGGAGAAAATCAGCTGGTCTCCGGCCTTGCGCATGGTCAGCGCGAGGCGGCGGGCATGGCGGTCGCCCGACGTGGCCGCGCCCAGGTAGGTGACGTCGCGCCAGACGCCGTCGGGCAATTGTTGCAGCCGCCTGGATACGGTGGCGCTGGTGTCGTCGATCAGCTTGCGCATCACGGCCTTGACCGTCGGCGCGCCATAGCTGCGGACCATTTCGAGCACGCGGGTGCGGGCCGCGTGAATTCCGGCCAACTGCGAGCGGAGGTCGAGGCCGAGCAGGTCGGGGATGCGCGAATGGCGGCGGATCATATCCTCGACGTCGCGGCGGATACGGCCGCGCTCGACCAGCTTGATCGGCGGGATCGGGGTGGCCTCGCCATACACGTCGCGCGCCTCCACGCAGAAGCTGCCGGGCGCGGTGCCGCCGATATCGCGCACGTGGACCGAGTTGAACACCCAGCAGAAGATCCGGCCGTCGACGAACACCGGGGCGAAGGTCTGCACGTCCATCTGATGGCTCACGCCGATCAGCGGATCGTTTTGGAAGAACACGTCGCCGTCGGCGATGCCGGGGTTATCGCCGCGGTTTTCCAGCGTCCAGCGGATCACCAGGTCCGACACTCCGGCGAAATACTGGATGTAGGGCGCGAACAGGATCGGTTCGCCGGTCTCGGTCTGAAGCGCGGTGTTGAGGTCATAGGAATAGACTGTGACCGGCGAGGCGGCCACCTTGCGAATCGTATCGGCCTGCTCTTCGTTGACGATCCACAGCGTGTTGCGGATGACCTCGAAGGTGATCGGGTCGATCTGCGCGGCCGCCTCGGTGTGAAGCTTAATCGCGGGGCTCAGGCGCATCGGTCCCGACGGGACATAGCCGAGCGTGCGTCCGTCCCAGCGGTTTGGTTGCGCGGCGCCCCGACCAACTGGGGCGCCGTCAGGCGCAGGGACGCCGGCCTGATATTCCACACTGTGAATCTGCTCAGTCATTGCGTTACTCCACGACCATTGCCCCGCTGCGCCGGTTAAAAATGATATCGGCCGCGGCTCCTGAGTCTTATATCAAATTCCGCGCGCGCCGTTAGTAGGGCGCCTGATGCAGCACGCCGGCGGCTTCCAGTTCGGCGATGCGCTCATCGACGTAGCCCAGATAACCGCGCAGCACTTCAGCGTTGTGTTCGCCCAGCAGCGGCGCTTGCGGGTCCGCTGGCGGTTGGAAGGCTGAAAACCGCAGCGCGGACTGCTGCAGATCGAATTCTCCCAGAATGCGATCCTTGACCTTCCTGACCGCGCCGCGTGCGCGCACATGCGGATGCTCCATCGCTTCAGCCACGGTCAGCACCGGACCGACCGGCACGCGATTTTCATCCAGCAAGCGCAACGCCTCGTCTTCAGGTGTGACGGCGAACCAGTCTTCGAGGATACGGAACACTTCCTCGCTGTTGCGACGGCGGGCCGGAACGGTGGTGAAGCGCGGGTCGGAGGCCAAATCCTGCCGCCCGATGGCCTTGCATAAGCGCGGCCAGAAGTGGTCATGCGGCGCCATCACGCAGATATAATGGCGCTCTGATTTGAAAATGCCGACTGGCGGCATGTTGTTGGAGCGCCGCCCGCCCCGCCCGGTGTTGAAGCTGTCCGGATTAAGGCTGATCGACTCCACGGCGAGGTCCCAGCACTGCATGTAGGAATCCAGCAGACAGACCTCCAGGAACTGACCCGCCCCGGTCTGTTCGCGATACAGTAGCGCGGTCACGATGGCCGCGTACGCGTTCATCGCGGTCATCGAGTCGCCCATCGTGAGCCCGGGAAGAACCGGCGAACTGTCGGGGAAGCCCATGGTGTTAATCACGCCGGCGTAGGATGCGGCGACGTAGTCGTAGCCGGTCTTGGGCGCGAGCGGACCGCTCTGGCCGAAGCTGGAGATGGAACACATGACGATCGCGGGGTTGATCGATTTAACCACGTCATAGCTCAAACCGAGCCGGCCGATCACGCCGGGCGCGAAGTTCTCGACCATGACGTCGAAGCGGGGCAGCAGCGCCTTGATAATCGCCAGGCCGGCAGGTTTCTTAACGTCCAGGCACAGACTTTTTTTGCCGCGGTTGAGTCCGACAAAATAACCGCTGCGCCCGTGCCTGATCACCGGGACGTTGCGCGAGTTGTCGCCGCCGGGCGGTTCGACCTTGACCACCTCGGCGCCGTTCTCGGCCATCGTGCGGGTAGCGACCGGACCCGAGATATGCTGGGTCAGGTCCAGGACCTTGTAACGGCTCAGGGGACGGACCGGGGTTGATTGCGCCATCGAGGCATTCCTCCCGCAAACAATGATACTCGCGCAGCGCCGTCGCGCACGGTCCCGGCGCCAGTATCTGATTGAAGATTTCTTCCTGACCAGGGAGAGGGCTTCAGCGCTCGCCGCACAAAATCATTTTCGCGCTCGGTCAGGGTGCCCCCGGATCGGTTACGACAGAGCTATCCAGGTCGACCAGTGGAGACTGCAGCCCCGCCGGAAGACTTAATTGGCAGTTCTGACCCAGTTGCCAGATGGATGCGCCGGGATATCCCGAACCGGCTGGATGCAGGTCGGGAAAGTTGGTGCCTGGAAACGGATGCACACTCGTCGTACTGACCTTGAATGCCCATACTCGCACGCTTAAGCGCAAGCTGTGGACGGCCGCGGCGAAACCGTGCGAGCAGTACACGCCGGCATTAAAACCGCCCGCCTCAACCGCATCGACCCATGCGGCAACGTAGTCGGTTCGAGGCGAGGTAAACGGAGGCCCGTCCTCGAGATCCAGATAGATGCAGGTGCCTGCAACAAAGCCCTCGGCGTTGAGCAGCGTGACGGCATCCTGACCATCGGTCGTGCCCTGGGCGCCAGTGACATTATGACTGCCAAGCCCCCTAATTTGCTGACCGACATAAAGCGGAGCCAACCCCCAACCAGCATTGCGCAGCGCGTTCATCTGCCCCATCCAGCCCGTATCCCGATGGCTTGGCGCGGGACCCAGGTAATAGCCGCACCAGGTCAAATTGGTGTTAGCTTTCAACCACGCCATCTCAGCGGTACCCGGAAAGTCAGCACTGTCGAATCCTGCAAACCCTGGCATCTGCGTTTTCTCCTCCCGTGAGCGGGCGTTGCGTGAGTGTCACGTAATGGCGGCGCTGAGCGCCTCGTAAACGCGGATTACCGCCGCTTCGCCGGCGCGTCCTTCGCCCGAGACCAGGTGCTCCATGTCCAGGATACCGCGGAAGCCTTTGCGATGGATCCGGCGCAGCAGGTGGACGAAGTTGATCTCGCCGCTGCCGGGCTCGCGGCGGCCCGGATTGTCGGCCAACTGAAAGTAGGCAATTTCGTCCCAACATCGATCCAGGTTCTTGATCAGGTCGCCGTCCTCGATCTGCACGTGACCGACGTCGAACAGCAGCTTGACGCCGGGGCTGGCGACGCTGTGCACCGCCAGGTACGCGTCCTTGATGCTGGTCAGGAAGACCCCCGGCATCGCGCGGCGGTTGACGGCCTCGACCAGCAGCGTCACGCCCGCGGCGTGCGCGCGCTCGGCGCAGAACTTGAGGTTGTCGATCAGGTTGGCGGCCTGGTAGGCCCACGGCAGCTCGGGATCGGGATAGCCGCAACCCACAGTGATCCAGCGGCCGTTCATGCGCCGGGCGGTCTCCAACCCGAGGTCCAATTGCTTCAGGAGAAGCTCGCGCGCAGTGGAATCCTGGCTGACGAAAGTCGCCCGCTTCTCGCGCCCGATAGCGACGAAGCAGCCCATCTCAAGACCCAGCCGCGCCATCTCGGCCGCCATCCGCTCCTGCACCTCGATCGGCCGGTCGATCAGGTTGTTGTCCTCCACCGCGCGAAATCCCTGCTCGGCGATGAAGCGCAACTGATCGATTGGATCGGGTCCCGCGTGGTTGATAAAGAGCGGACGATCGGGCCGCAAGATTCCCAGATGGGGCGCGAAGTTCAGGGTAAATCGGCTCATGCTTGCTCGATCCTCGTGCGCTGCGGCCGTCAGCCGATGAGTTTGGCGTACTTGTCCATTTCGGGCAGGACCACGCCGGCCTCGCCCACCGCAAGACCGAAGACCACCCGATCCACGCCGGCTTCGATATTGCGATCGATGGATTTGCGGTCTGGACGCGCCAGCATCATGGTGACGTCCAGGGACTTGGGATCGCGGCCGCCGCTTTCGGCCAGGGCGCGCAGATTCTGGACTTCCTTCTTAACGTCGCGCACTGCGGCTTCCACCGGCGCCCAGCCGTTGGCGTAGCGCACCACGCGCCGCAAGCCTTTGTAACCATGCGTGCCAACCAGCACCGGCAGTGGCTTTTGCACCGGTTTGGGGTAGCAGAAAATCGGCGCGAAGTTGACGAACTCCCCGTGATACTCGGCCTGCTCCCGCTCCCACATCAGGCGCATCGCCTCGACCCGTTCGCGCAGCACCTTCCAGCGCGATTTGGGTGGAGTTCCGTGATTGCTCATTTCCTCTTCGTTCCATCCCGCGCCAACCCCCAGGATCACCCGGCCGTTGGAGATCAGGTCCAGCGTGGCGATGACTTTGGCCAGGACGATCGGATCGTGCTCGGTGATCAGGGAGATACCGGTGCCCAGCCGCAGGCGCGTGGTCACCATCGCGGCGGCGGTCAGCGTGATGAACGGATCGCTGTCATGGTAGTACTCCTTGGGCAACTCGCCGCCGAGCGGAAAAGGCGAGCGGCGCTCCACTGGAATGTGGGTGTGCTCGGGCACGAACAGGGACTCGAATCCGCGCTCCTCGGCGGCGCGCGCCAGCGCGTCGGCCCGCATCGAATATTCCGTGCAATGGGTTATCACGCCGTACTTCATGTTCGCCTCCTGAACGTCAACCGCGTCGCCGGTACAGTTAATTGGTCGGATCTTTCTCCCCGTCGCCACCAGGAGCCGCCGATTCGGTGGTCATTCGGTAGCACAGCCGCAAAGGCTGCGCCACGAGCGCTGAGGGTCCGCGGCAACCCGCCGGGTCGGCTGACCTCAGTGTCATAATGAGGGGGAGTAAATTTTGAGGGCGCGAGTGGAATCAAAAATGCCTGGCGCGTCGGGGCCGGGCATCACTTAGTCGTTGCGACTTAGCCCAAGCGACCGGGGGTAAAAAGATGATATCGGCCTCGGCCTCAAAGCCAAGTCTGGAGGGCATAGCCAAGGAGAATAAGGAGCAGCATCCCAAAAGAGACTGCCGCCACCAGCGCCTCGGGCTGTTCGCCCTTGACCGCGGAATCGGCGTGCAAAAAATCAGTCTGGTCCGTGCCATTGATGGCCTGTTGGATTTGATCCAGGCCGTAAACCGTTGCCTCCGTCATGCCGTTGGTTCGTGGAATATCTCTATACATCGTGAGTCTCCCGATCCTGAATTTTCCGGCGTTGGGGATGTGTCTAATTCGGCGCCGGTTTCGGGCTGAACAACTGTCCGCTTTTGAGCCACAAATAGTTGGATCAGCGTGGTACAGGTAAGGACGCACCTTTTGTGCCAGAAGGTTGACCGCATCGGATTGGTCAACGATGAGCGGGGATCTTGACGGTATTTCAATGATTTCTGGCCGACCCAGGAGGGATCCGCCGCCGCCAGCCTCACCATTGATACTGCTGTTTGGTTTGAAATTTTTAACGGGTTCTTACTTCCGGCGCCATGGTGCCGCGCCAAATCGGCTTTGACGGGATGCCCGGACAAGGCTGCCACTTGCTTGCCGGCCGTCGAATCGACGAATCTTTCCGATTCACGCAGCCTGAAATGTGGTTTGGGCCTGTGCTACAGAACGGATTGCGATGGATCTGAACGACAGAATCGATGACCAGGCATTTCGCCGGCGCGTCCGCGCTTTTCTCGACGCGAACCTGCCCTCGGGATGGGGCACGCCGGCCTACATTTTGCCGCGCGGCGATGAGTACCTGGCGTTGCTTAACGATTGGCAGCGCCGCTTGAGCAAGGCCGGTTTTCTCGGTCTGGCTTGGCCCACGGAATACGGCGGAGCGGGCGCGAGCGCCGCGCAAGTGGCCATTTTCAACGAAGAGACCGCCGCGCGTGACGCGCCCCAACCGCCCAACGTCGCCGGCGTGTTGCTTGCCGGTCCGGTGATTTATGCCTACGGCACCGAGAACCAGAAACGGCGGCATCTGAGCCGCATCCTCGCCGGCGAGGAGATCTGGTGTCAGGGTTTTTCAGAACCCGGCGCCGGCTCCGATCTGGCCGCGCTGCGGACCCGGGCCGAGCTTAAGGGCGATCGCTTCATCGTCAACGGCCAGAAGGTCTGGACTTCATTCGCGCATCTGGCCGGCTGGTGCATGTTGCTGGCGCGCACGGATTCCGCCGCGCCTAAACATCGCGGCTTGAGTATCCTGCTGGTGGACATGCGGACGCCGGGCATCGAAGTGCGGCCGCTGCGGCATCTGACCGGCGCTATCGAGTTCAACGAACTGTTCTTCAATGACGTCGAAGTGCCGCGGGAAAACCTGGTCGGCGGCCTTAATTCCGGATGGCAAGTCGCGATGGCCACACTGATGAACGAGCGCGGCGGCACGGGACTGGCTGCCGCGGCCAAACTTCAGAGGACGTTTGCCGCGATGGTGCAACTTGCCCGCATCTTGGCCGCGCACGGTCAACCGTTACCCAAAGATCCCGGCTTCCGGCAGCGGATGGCCCAATTCTACATGGATGTTCAGGGGCTGCGTTATACCGCGCATCGCGCGCTTTCCCGGATGCAGCGCGAGTCGGTCCCGGGTCCGGAAGCGTCGATCATCAAGGTGATGTGGTCGGAGCTCAATCAGCGCATGCAGGAATTCGTAATGGAAATGCAGGGGCCCGCCAGCCAGTTGGTCGAGGACTCGCCGCACGCGCTTGAAAATGGCCGCTGGCAGTTCGAGTTTTTGCGCTCGCGCGCCAACACCATCGAGATGGGAACCTCGGAAATCCATCGCAACACCGTGGCCGAACGCGCGCTCGGTCTGCCGAAATCCCGCTAAAGCCGTATCCAGTGGCCGGTAGGTAAGACGCGGTGGAGCGCAGAAGGTAGACGGATTTTAGCCTGTAAATCGGACGTAAACGCCGTGCATTGTAATGGATGCAATGAATGGCGGGCGCTCGCGTTTACAAAGCCGAGAAATCGCTCCGAGGTGCTTTATGAGAATTTCGGCCATATCCTCACCGGAGAGATTCCCCGAAGATATGGAAAACTGGCTGATCTTGTATCTTACGACCTGGGCCTTCTCAAGTTCGTTGTAGCGAATTCCCTTGTCTTTCGTGATCAAGAGCCATCGGTGGCGCCCGACGACCGGCAGCCATTGGTCGTCTGGCACGCCTCGCCGGCAATCATAATGGTCCAGATGGCTCACGTACCTGACCGAGTTAGCCTTGAGCGCCGACAGCACTGGGCGGCAATTGCAGAGATTTTCGTCGAGATAGAGTACGTAGCGACTACGCTGCCAAGCGCGACGCCGCTTCCCACCTGATCGCTTCCTCGACCTCTTCCTCGGTTCGGCCATATTCTTTGGCCAGTGCGCTTACTGGCTCACGGGCCCTGAACCGCGCAGCGATGACCGCCGTGGCAATACCGGTACCGTCGATGACCGAACGGCCACCGGCAACCGAAGGGCTGATGGAGACGATTTTAGGCTCATCAGGTCCTGCTTTCACCACGAATGGGTAGAACTTCGTTGCCGCCTCTTCAGCGTTGAACTCGATTCTTTGTAGATAAAGGTTCAGAATTTCCTTGAGAACGAGTTGGCCGCCTTTTGAGAGATTTATAACCTCTCTATCAAGGCTTTCCACAAAAAGATCGACCCCGTCGGTCTTGAATTTGTGCTCGACCAGCGGGTGATCAGAAAAAAACAGCTTGTTCGCGGTCTCGACTGCCCGACGGACAGCAGGCAGCCGAAGACGATGGATGCCATGCGCATCAGCAAGCTTATTCTTCGGCCATGGGTTTACCGCGGCTATTCCACAACAGCGTTTTGGACCATGGCCGATGCCCCGAAACTCGAATTATGGTGCTGGTGTTGGTGTTGGAGAGGCCGTCGGGGTGGTGATTGGCGGGCAGGGTGACGGCGCGGGAGTGCTGCTGGTTAATACGGCGTTGGAAAGATTGGCCATGATCGCCGCGCCGTCGGGCAGCGTCAGAAATCCGCCGAAGTCACCCCACATTTCGATCGAACTGCCATGCAGATTGACCCCGTTAGCGACCGCTCCACACCAATCCATAATGTTCGCCGGCGATGCGGTCTGAAAATCGATCGCCGCTTCCGGGTAGAGTTGCGCCATCGTCGTATAAACGATTTTGTCGCTGCTATCATTGGGATTGCGCAGCGCCTGGTTGCTCAAGATGCAATTACCCGCTTTGGCGCATGCCTTCATCACGAAAACCGTAAATCCGGGGTCAGTCGATAGCATGGGTTTGGGTGGAATGTCGGCGTCCGTAACCTGGTAAATACTGAAGGGATAATCGATTGGCGTTTGTATCCAGGCGGAATAATCTTCGATCGCCCCGAAGAGGCAAGCCTGTTGCGCGGCGTCGCTATAGCCGCATTGCTGCAGCGTATGGATGGTGGTCTGAAGATTTCCTTCATTGTCCGTATATTCGCCTCGCGTCCAGGCCACGAACGGCTCGTCCGTTGACGACGCGCAGGACGTAACTGCCACCTCTTGAATCAGCGGGTTGGCGTCGTATTTTTCGGCCAGCATCGCTTGCAGCGCGCGCCATTCGCCGATGTAGGTCGCCGTCCACCAGGGGCCGACCGTGCCGGTCTCCAGATTGCCGTTTTGATCGTTATACGTGACGTTGATTGGTCCGCCGACCTTGCCGCATATCGCCTGGGACTTTACCCAGTCCGGCGCGGTCAGTCCGCCCCACACCCTTAATTTGACTTGCAATGGCGTGTCCGGATTGAGGTCATTGTAGTTTTGCACCGACGCCAGGGCCTGATCGATGGGATTGTCTTCGGCCAGCACGGCTCCGGGAGTCGGTTGAAGCTGCGCCCAGGTCACATTGATCACGATCCCGGTAAACGAACTGGCGAAGGGCTGGAGCTCCGATGGGTCGTTGGTCGGAATCGCGCTGGGCGAAGGCTTGGTGTAGAAGCTGATGTTGCCTAAATCCAGCAGCCCGCGCATCGCCCGCTTGGTCGGAACAGGAGAAAACCTTGGAGTCGGGGTCGGCGAGAGCGACGGCGTTGAAGTGGGCACAGGTGAAAGGGATGGCGTCGGCGTGGACGGGAGAATCAGCGGCGATTGCACGCTTCCGCCGCAGGCCGCAACGACCGCGACTATGCCGGCCAAAAACATCAGCAACAATGACTTGGCGGTCAACTCCAATGCCCTTTTGCCGGATACAGGTCTGATTTTTGGGAATTCAACCGCCGATCTGATACATCGAGCGGTCCTTGGTCGATCGCCCTACCAGCAGATGATGGCCGGTGGGCTTGAGCGTCACGGCGCGGACCAGGATTTCGCCAATCTGGGCGCTTGACGCGCCCGAGCGCAGGGCTTTGCGCACGTCCATCTCGTCGTCGTTGAGCAGGCATAGGTGGAACTTGCCGTCCGCCGTCAGACGCATCCGATTGCAGGTCCCGCAGTAGGGTTCGCTGACCGGACTGATGAAGCCCACAATTCCCTTGGCGCCGGGCAGCCGATAGTTGACCGACTCGTCGGCCGGATTGCGCGACCCCGCCTCGCTCATCGGCCCGAGTTCGGCTTCGATGCGCCGCCGGGTCTCGATATTCGAAACGTAGCGCTTGATCGATATGCTGGCGCATTCGCCGCCCCCCAGTGGCATCAGCTCGATAAAACGCACGTGCCAGTCGCGCTCCAGGGTCAGGCGGGCCAGGTCCACTACGTCGGTTTCGTTGAAGCCGGCCGTCACCACCGCGTTGAGCTTGATCGGCGTCAGTCCCTCGGCCTCGGCCGCCATGATTCCGGCCCACATCTGCTCGAAGGTTCCCCAGCGCATCAGCCGCTCGACGGTGGCCGGATTGAGGCTGTCCAGATGCACGTTGACGCGGCTTAATCCGGCCTGCTTGAGCGGCTTGGCCAGTTTGGCCAGCAGCAGAGCGTTGGTGGTCATCGCCAATTCGCCGACGCCCGGCACCGAGGCCACCCGCTCGATGATTTCGACCAGGTCGGAGCGGATCGTCGGTTCACCGCCGGTCAGGCGAAACTTGCGAAAGCCCACGCTGACCGCGGCGCGGACGACCTGTTCAATTTCGGCCGCGCTGAGCAACTCTGCTTTGGGCGAAAACCGCAAACCCTCCAGCGGCATGCAGTAAACGCATCTGAGGTTGCAGTTATCGATCACCGAGATGCGCAGGTAATCGATCTCGCGGTTGAAGGAATCCTTGGGCACACTTCTATGTTAGTAAGTTGCCGCGTTCGGTGCCATCCCGAGGTGGTCATGTGGGGATTCCAAGGATGCCCCCGTTGCCGGCTCCGAGCGACCCAAAGTCGGCGGGGAGAACATTGCGCGTCGACCTCGCGCGCCGCTTTTCAGCTTTTGGCGCGACTGCGATAAGCTAAATGACCGATGCGCTACCACGGCGGATGCCATTGCGGGACGGTTTCCTTTGAAGTCGAAGGAGAATTGACGGAAGTCGAGGTGTGCAACTGCTCGATCTGTACCCGCAAGGCATATCTGCACTGGATCGTGCCGCCGGAGTGCTTTCGGTTGCTGAGCGGCAAGGAGGCGCTGGCCACCTATAGCTTCAACACCGGCGTGGCGCGACATTACTTTTGCCCGCGATGTGGCGTGGCGCCGTTTTATGTGCCGCGGTCCGATCCGGACAAAATCGACGTCAATGCACGATGCCTTGACGAGGTGGACCTCGCCGGGGTCGCAATCAAGTCCTTCGACGGGCGTGATTGGGAGCGGGCGATCATCCATCGGCGTGGTTAGCGCCGGTCCGGCCGGAGCATAACTAGGGTGCCGCAAAAAGAGGATTCGTGGGCATCGCCGCGTGGTGGTTGCGCATCCTGCTAAGGCCATCGCGTTTGAGCTATTCAATGTAAGGATGAAGAATTCGATTCGAGGACGACGAAAGATGGCGACTCTGGGATTTAGCGCGGCTGATTTCCACGTCTTCAAGGTTGAGGGCTTCAATCAGCGCATGGCTCAACTGTACGCCACGGTGCGGCCCAAATTGCTGAAACTGGGCGATGCCCTGGCGCCGGAAATGGCGCGCAAGCTGCACTTCGAATTCTTCCCCCACGTGGCCAAACATGCGCGGCGCACGGTTAATCCGCCGCCCGAGACCTGGTGCGCTTTTGGTCCCTCGGCCAAGGGATACAAGCGCTACCCGTATTTTGGCCTGTGTATCTCGAGCGCCGGCATCCACGCGCGGGTCGTGGTGAAGTCCGAGGCCGATCATCGGCCGGAGATGGCGGCGTCGCTCAAGCGGATGGGCGGTCAGCTTAGCCGCGCGCTGGACGGCACGATGGTGTCGCGTTACGACAATTGGACCTTCAACGCGCTGCCGGCCGGGGTGCGGGCCGACGGGGAGCTGTGGAATCAGCTGGCGGAGGCGCTGGTCAAAAAGACCGGAGGGATCGACGTCGGTATCGGATGGCCGGTCAGGGAAGCGCTCCGGCTGGATCGCGAGGAAGTGCTGGACGGCTTCCGCGAGTTGGAGCCGATTTACCGGGCCTGCCGCTCGGCCGCCTAGCCGGGTGCGGAAAGAGGAGTTTTGTGGCCCCACCAACATTTGGTGCTTCCGCACCCTCATGAAAGATGGCTTCATTCCTACATCTTCTATCCCTTGTTATCCCTGTGGGAGAGATAAGAGTGAGGGAGCGGGCCGTGAAAAAGCGGAAATTCTTTTTTCCGCAGCCTGCTGGCAGAAAGTTGAAAAAGTAAGGATGTTGAAACAGTAAAATTGATACAATTTCGATGATGCCTGCTCTCAATAGCCTGTTGGAGATGTGGGCATCGCTGCTCGGAGTTCGGTGATGGCGCAACGGTCTGAAGAAAGACGCAGCTTCCGATGCCTGGTCTGCGCGGCGCGGGTGGGCCAACTGGTTCCGTTCTGCGAGTGGTGCGGGGCCAAGCACGCCTTCGCCGGCGGAGCGCTGGTGTTGACCGGAGCGATCTGCCAGGAGTGCGGCTTTCAGGCCGCGGTACCGTTCTCGCGCTGTCCGCAATGCCGCGCGCAGCGCCGTATACTTTGTCCCAACTGCGCCACCGCCCTGGCGGTGCGCCAGACCTGCGGCCATTGTGGCTTGCACTTTCTGTTCTTCGACAAAGTCCGGCGCGAACACAGCCGCGCCGACCGCCATCCGCGGGTGGCGCGCATGAGTACCGCGACCCGCAAGCTGACCTTCATCGCCTTCGTGGCGGCGGTGGGCCTGGCGCTTTCGATGGGGCATGATGCGCGCTGGTTTGCCTTGGGATTTACCATTTCTCTGACCGCAGTGCTTGCCCTGGCTTTGGGTGTGGTCAGAATTCCTGTGATCCGGCGTAACCGGGGAATTGGCCCGGACCTGATTACGGTGCTTGAAACTTATGACCTGGCCGAAGCGACGGCGGCGCGGGCGTGGCTGCGGCTGAGCGGAATCGAGGCCCAAACCGTTACGGTTCCAAAAGGCGCGCCGTCCAGTGTCCCGACTAGCGGCTTGCGCCGCGTGATGGTTGCGCGCCTCGACGCGGCGCGGGCGGCCAGTTGCCTGACCGACCACGGCTTTGAACTGCCCAGTGCGGTGGGCCAGAAGAATTCCCCTGCCCGGCGCTGGGGTTTGAGGTTGGTGCACAACGCCGCGGCGCGGGGCGAGCGATCGAAGAAGAGCGACCATGATTGATGCGCGCATCGCAATCCTGGGCGCCGGCGCCTGGGGCACCGCGCTGGGCGTCACGCTGGCGCGGGCCGGACGGCGCGTCACGCTGTGCGCGCGGCGTCCCGAGCAGCGTGAGCGGCTCGCTGCCGATCGGGAAAATTCCACCTATCTGCCGGGGATCGAACTGCCGCAAGCGTTGGCCCTGACCAGCGACTGGACCGCCGCGGTCGGCGGCAGCCAAGTCGTGGTTGTAGCGATCCCGTCTTCGTTCGTGCGCGAGATGCTGGCCCCGTTGTCTACCGCTTTTGGCCACGACACCACGGTCATCAGTGCCACCAAGGGAATCGAGGAACTCTCGCTCAAGACCATGACCCAGGCGCTGGCCGAGTTGCTGCCTCAATGCGGGAGCATCGCGGCGCTGTCGGGCCCTGGCTTCGCTGCCGAGGTGGCCAGGGGGATGCCGGGGGCGCTGGTCGCGGCGGCGCGCGACGAGCAGGTCGCCGGCGTGGTCCAGCGGCTCCTGACCGTGCCCTTTCTGAGGGTTTATCGCAGCACCGATGTACTGGGCGTCGAGTTGGGTGGTGCGGTCAAAAATGTAATCGCGATTGCCGCCGGGATCAGCGACGGCCTGGTCTTGGGCTCCAGCGCCCGGGCCGCCTTGATTACCCGCGGCCTGGCGGAAATGATGCGGCTGGGAACGGCGATGGGCGGGCGCCGCGACACCTTGGCCGGGCTATCCGGCCTGGGCGACCTGATCCTGACCTGCACTGGCGAACTTTCGCGCAACCGCAGCTATGGATTGCGCATCGGCAATGGCAGCGCAGGCGAGCAAACGGCGCGCGAAGGCGACGCAAATCGCCGAGGGTGCGGTCAATGCGCGGCTGGTCCGGGAACTGGCTGAAAAATGGGGCGTGGAGCTGCCGATTGTCGCTGCGGTGTGCCGATGCCTCTATGAAGATCAGCCGCCGCAAGCTATGGTCGAAGGATTGTTCAGCCGGGAACTGAAGGCTGAATTTTAAGTTTAAGGGACCAGCGACAGGTCCATAAGCAGGTCGTAATAGGAATGACATCAAAAGGAAACTGTAAGGCAAAAGACTGTGCCCACGAGGCGGTAGCCAAGCACTATTGCCGCAAGCATTACCGGTTGTGGAAAGCGGGCGAGATGCCCAAGGCACGCTACAAGATCTGCACGACGGAAAAATGCCGCAAGCCGCGCTATCGCGGCAGTCTGTGCGAGACCCATTATACGGCGGCCCACGGCAAGGCGGCGCCAGCCGCTGGCGCACCCGCTGCGGCACCGGCAGCAGCCGCGAGCGCGTAACTGATTAGGAGCCACGCGACGCTTTTGCGGTGGAGGGTGGCCTGGCCACCGCTCAACAACCGGATGTGACGAATAGATGGAACCAGTATGGCCAAGCTGATTGTAGCGGGCGCCGCCGGCCGCATGGGACGCATGTTGACGTCACTCATCGTCCAGCAGCCGGCTCACAGCCTGGCCGGTGCGGTGGAAGCCAAGGGCGTCAAAGGAATCGGCGCTGACGCCGGCGAGGTCGCGGGTGTTGGCCCGATCGGCGTCCCGATCGGAGACGATTACGCGGCGATTGCCGCTCCTGACACGGTCACCCTTGATTTCACCAGCGCGACGGCGTCGATGGAACACTTGGCGATCGCGGCGGCCAAAGGCGCGGCGATCGTAATCGGATCCACCGGCTTTACCCCCGAGATGGAGGCGCGGGCGCGCGAGTTGGCCTCCGCAACCCGCACCCTGATCGCGCCCAACATGAGTATCGGCATCAACGTGTTGATCACGTTGGTTGAAAAAGCCGCCGCCCTGCTTAGCGGTTTCGACGCGGAGGTGCTGGAGATCCATCATCGCACCAAGGTCGACGCTCCCAGCGGCACCGCGCTGGCGCTAGGCAAAGCGGTTGCCGCGGCGCGCGGACTGGATTTTCAGAAGTCCGCGACCTTCGGCCGCGAAGGTATCACCGGCGTCCGTCCCACTGATCAAATCGGCATCATGGCGCTGCGCGGCGGCGACGCGGTGGGCGATCACACGGTGATTTTCTGCGGCCAGGGCGAACGGCTTGAGTTGATCCATCGCACGCAAAGCCGCGAGGCCCTGGCCAGCGGGGCGATTCGCGCCGCCGCCTGGCTGGAGCACCAACCCAACGGCCTCTACAATATCCGCAACGTTTTGGGAATTTAGATTGGTGCTTGGGGTCCAGGTCGACGTGGTTGGGTTTAGCTTGGCGTTTTTTTTGGTTAGGTTGAATTTGATATGACGCGGCGGTGCCGGTGGTTGGGCAGGGCGAGCCAGCCCTTTGCCCTGCTGCTCTTCGGATGCGTGGCGATGGTGGGTGTGAGCGCGCGCGCTCAAAGCACCCCCGGTTCATTCAAGCTTTCCGATCCAGTGCCCGACCTCTTAAACGGCGCTCAAGTCACCACCGACGTGGCCCTATTGGCGGCGGGCGGCCGGGCGGTTCAAGGTGCGGCGGCCGATGGCGTCAGCGAGATTGTGGTCGCACTCGGGGTCGCGTCGGCGGGTGAACAAGTCACTTTCCAGGTGGTTAACGACCAGGGTCAGCCGAGCACCTTGCCGGCCCAGGACGGGGGTTTGGCGGCAATCGGCACGACCACCTTCAACCAGAGCCAAATCACGGCAACCTCGGTGTCCACCTCAACCGGACCCATCGCATTCGCGATCTATCAGGCGCCGCTTGACTTCGCGCGTCCGGGCAACACCACCGACCCAGCCAACTCCCAGCGGCCGGTCTCGATCTCGTGGCTGGCCGGCAAGGGCGGGCCTTCGGGCTCGATACCGCTAACCATACTCCGGCCGCTGGTGGTGCTAGTCCATGGATTGTGGGGTGCGCCCAAGGACTTTGACGGCTTCTCGCCCTTGATCGGCGACCCGCGTTTTTCCGTGGTCCGCGCCGATTTCTCCTTTTCCGTCGGCGATGGATTGGAGACTACGGTACCCGCCTATGACGTCGTCAGCTACGCGCGCGCCAACTCGCTGGGCTTTGCCTACAACGCGGGGCAAGTGGCGCAGCAGATCGAGTCCTTCATAACGACTTTTAAGCTGGGCACCAACCCGGCAGGAATTCCAGTGGCCGCCGTCGAGGCCGATATCATCGGCCACAGCATGGGCGGGAACATCACGCGCACGATGCCGCTGCAAGTCGGCTTTGGCAGCGACGCTACCTTCGGCCAAGGCAACATTCACAAACTAATTACCGTGGATACCCCGCACCTGGGCTCACCGTTGCCGATAGCGTTGCTGTCAAATGCCAACGGATGTGTCGAGGATACGTTCGCGACCGACGAGCTCTATGCCTTTTCCTCGGTCACTACCGAGTACACCAACATCACGATAACTGGCGCGATCGGCGACCTTCAGGGGGCCGGCGACGGCACTAACCTAAGCCCGGCACTCCAGGCCCTGCAGCCGTCCTCGACCATCCCGCTGCAGGTGCCCCATCTGATCCCGACCGCTTACCTGGCCGGTGCGATGAGTACGACTCAGCTCGATGGCCTCAACAATCCGCCCGACCTGGTCCAGACGATCCAGTTCGTGTGCAGCAGCGACCCCTTAGCCAACGACATTACGGTGGCGGCATGGCCCACGGTGGTGGGCGCCCAGAGCGACGCGATCGTGCCCCTGAGCAGCCAGGTCAACAATGGCTCGGCGGCGAGCCAGATCGCGGCCATCCACAGTCCGGGCACGGAAGACTTGGGCTTCCTGGCGCCCAGTGCTCTGGACGGATCGACCACCAACCCGAGCACCGCCATCAACCTGCTTAACACCTGGGTCGAGGACAAGACGTATGTCGGGCTGCGTTGAAGTTCGTGGCCGCCACGCCGTAGCGCGTCTGCCCGGGACCTTGGCCGCGATACCCGCGATGGTCGCTTTCCTGGCGGCGCTGGTTCTGACGGCTGGTTGTGGCGGCGGTAGCGGAAGCGGCCCCGTCATTGCACCGGTCCAGCCATCGCTAAATATTACCTCGCCGGCCAACGGCGCGACGGTTAACACCGGCGATACGGTTAAAATCACCGTGCAAGCCACCGGCGCGGCGCAGTTCACACGGGGCGTCGCCTGCATCGGCGGACGCGGCCTAGGCGCCACCGCGATCGACAAGCAGCCGCCCTTTGATTTCTCGCTGACGGTTCCGCCCAATCTCGCTCCCGGCCGATATAACCTGACGGCGCTGGGCTACGGCGCGGGGACAAAACCGCTGGCTAGCGCATTGATTACGCTGCAAGTGGAATCGCCTTCGGCGCTGCTCAGCCTCATACCGCCCACCAGCGAGTTGGCCTTCTCCGCCATTGGCGAGCAGTTGCCGTTGCGAATCCAGGGCACGGATTCCAGTGGCAAGCTGCTCGATCTAACCGAGTCGTCGCATCTGCTCTACAGTTCATCAGATGAGACCATCGCAACGGTGAGCTCCAAAGGCATCGTCACGGCGGCGGGTCCCGGCAACGCGTCGGTCAACATTAAGCTTACCGGCGGCGGCGCGGCGGCTATCGCAGCGCGGGTCATGAAGCCGGCTCTGATGCCTTCGGCAGCGAGCATCGACTTCGGCACCCAGGCGGCGGGCACGACCGGCACCGCGCAACCGCTGACCATCACCAACAACGTCCGCTATCCGCTGCGGATTCTCGCGGTCAACTCGCCGCTGAACTTTCCTCAAACTAACGACTGCCTGTCCAAGTCGCCATTGCCGCCGGGCGGCTCCTGCGTCATCAACTTGAGCTTCGCGCCGGTCAAGGCAGGAGCGGTGATCGGCATCGTTTCCATCGCCGACAGTGCCGTTATTGCGCGCACGCAGGTATTCCTGACCGGGACCGGCAAATAGCCGCGGCGCGCCCGGCGCGCGGTCAGAAGGGAATTCGCGCGGTCAGAATCAACGAGTGATTGTAGGTCGGCTCATGTGTGACTGCGACCTGGTAGCCAGCACCGAAGGTTAAACCGATGCGGTCATGGATTGGAATCCTTCCGATCAGCAGACCTGGGGTCAGAAAGACCTGGTTCAATCCGGTCCGTTCACCGTTAGGCCACCAGGTATAATTCACCTCGAATTCAGGCCAGAAAAACCTGAAAATGTGGTACTGGAAAGCGGTGTTGAAGGCCAGCGGCATGCCGAGACGATCCTCGCCGCCGGCGGCAAACGCAATCCCCAGCGTGCTTTGGACGTCAAAGTTGCCCCAGCCCTTTCCGCCCGCGATGGTGGGAGTAAAGATCGCATGGCCAGAGCTGTTGGCGGCGTCGCCGGTGGGCGCGCTGAAGCCCATGAAAGCGGTCAGGATGTAATTGCCGCTTTCTTCGTTGGCCGATAGTAGCCGGTATTTGACCAAAAACGTCTCGTCGGCCCATCCGTCGCTGGGCGCCACCGTCTTCTTGGTTCCGTGAATTATCCTCCCGTTGTGGGCGATCCACGCAGAAAAACCGAGGATTATTTCGGTGTTCTGGAACGGGATCAGCTCCAGCCCCTTGCCTCCGCCGAAGTTATCGATAGTCGTCCCATGGGGCTGCGACTGAAAGAATTGATCGTAGCGAACTTCTTCTTCCAGGCGCGGAGTGACGGTCACCAACGGCGTGACCCAGTGCGGTTGCTCGCTCTGGATCCGCGTGACGCGCGGGAACCAGTCCAAAAAATACTCGACGATCGGGTTGGTAGACTGCGGGGCCCCTGCCGGCGGCGCGCTTTGCGCTGTGCACGGTACGGTGCGCAGGATGAACAAGATCAGGGCGGCGGCCATCGTAGCGGCGGCCGATGCGGAGCAGTATCCGGTATTTGCGGCATCTTTCATGGGAATCAGAATTTGCCATGATTCTTTACCTATGACAAGTTTTATAGCGGATAAATGGTGCCGGCCGAATTGGGCGGACCGCAGCGTCTTGCTTGACGCCTCAAGGCCCTCTGCCCAGGGTCTCGTATTCTGAACCGATATTTCGTATAGCAAGCCGAAGTGCGGGTTGTTTACCAGCGTCTGAAATTATTGCGCGTTGAGGCGGAGCCTGCGGCCAAAAGTCAAGGAGCTTGAAGATGGGTTTCACCAGGCAGGAGACGAGCAGGTTCATCCAGGCGGGCCCGATCCGGATGCATTACAATGAGGCGGGCTCTGGCGACCCGCTCATCTGCGTTCATGGCGGGGGGCCGGGCGCCACCGGATGGAGCAACTTTTCCCGCAATATCGACGAACTCGCGAAACACTATCGCACCCTCCTCGTTGACCTTCCGGGGTTTGGCGAAACCGAAGGGATGAAGATCGACGGGCCCCTCTATGGCGTCCTGGCGCGCAGCGTGCGCGACTTCATGGACGCCATCGGCATCCGCCGCGCGCATTTCATCGGCAACTCGCTGGGCGGCGGCACCGTGGTCAAGTTCGCCATGGATTATCCCGATCGCGCGGACCGCCTGGTGCTGCTCGGCCCGGGGTGCGGGCTGGCGATTTTTTCTCAAACGCCCAGCGAAGGTATCAAGCATCTGTTCGGATTCTACGAGCCGCCGGGGCCCTCGATTGAAAAGCTCAAGGCCTTCATCCAGGTGATGATCTACGACCCTTCCGCGCTCACCGACGAACTGTTGGCCGAGCGCTACGAAGCCGCGACTCGCCCCGAAGTAATCGCCAACTTTCCCATCAAGCGGGGCACCCCGCAAACCATCGAGCCGCTGTGGAAGGACCTCGCGTCGGTCAAACACAAGTCCCTGGTGCTGTGGGGAAGGGACGATCGCACCGTCCCCTTCGACACCGGGTTGATCCTGCTGAGCCAAATGCCCGATGTGCGATTCGTGGTGTTCTCCCGATGCGGCCACTGGGTGCAATGGGAAAAAGCCGCGGAGTTCAACCGCATGGTGATCGGTTTTCTTGGCGCGGCCGAGTGATTGTGCCGGTGGGAGCATGGAATCGGGAAGGCGTGGTGGCGGCTTCGAAAAACAACGACAAACTGCTGGGCGAGTTGGCCGGGATGCTGGCGCGCGCTGAGAGCACCCGCAGACCCATCGGCCAGCTCGCGGCATTGGCGGGCTTCGAGCTGACGGTGGCGGATGCCTACCGGATTCAACTGATTAATATCGATCGGCGTCTGCGAACCGGACGGCGGATTGTCGGACAAAAAGTCGGGCTTACCAGCCAGGCGATGCAGCGGATGATGGGCGTGGATCAACCCGACTTCGGCCATCTCCTCGACGACATGGTCTTGCGCGATGGCGAGGATTGCCCGGCCGGCGAACTGATCGCGCCGCGCGTGGAGCCGGAAATCGCCTTTGTGTTGGCCCGGGATCTGCGCGGTCCGGGAGTGACGCGAGCCAACGTTATCGCCGCCACCGCTTATGTGGTGCCGTCAATTGAGATCATTGACAGCCGTATCGCGGGTTGGAAAATCGGCCTCGCCGACACCATCGCCGACAATGCCTCCAGCGCCCGGATTGTTTTGGGAGAAACCAGGACGGCGGCCAACTCCTGCGATCTGAGCCGGGTGGAAATGGCGCTCGAAAAAAACGGCCAGCTGGTCCAGACCGGCACGGGCGCCGCGACGCTCGGACATCCGGCCGCGGCGGTGGCCTGGCTGGCGAACCAGCTCGCAGAGTTCGGCCAGGCGCTTGAGGCGGGTGGACTGGTGATGCCCGGCGCGCTGTGCCGCGCGATTGACGTGGGCAGGGGTGACGTCGTGACGGCAACCTTCGATCGCCTTGGTGCGGTAACGGTCAGGTTCATCTAAATAAGTCGGCACGGCGCCAACCGCAGTGGCTTGGACAAGTTCGAACTGCGGATGGCAAGGAGGACGCGATGACCTCTGAACAATACCTCCAGCGAGTCAGAGCGCTGATCCCCGCAATCCGGGAGCGGGCGGCGGAAACGGAAAAGCTCCGGCGGTTGCCCGATGAAACCTGGGCGGAATTGCGGGAAGCCGGTGCGTTGCGCGCGCTCCAGCCCCGGCGATGGAGCGGATGGGAGTTGGACCCGCAGGTCTTCTATCAGGCCGCGATGGAAGTTGCGGCGGCCTGTCCTTCCACCGGATGGGTCTTAAGCGTCGTCGGCGTCCATCCCTGGCAGATGGCCTTGTTTCCCGATCGGGCGCAGGCCGACTTTTGGGGCACGAATCCCGATGCCGCGGCGTCGTCATCCTACCTGCCAAGCGGGAACGTACAATCAGTCGCCGGCGGATACCGGCTCAGCGGCCGATGGTCATTTTCCAGCGGATGCGATCATTGCCAGTGGGTTTTGCTGGGTGCGCTGGTGCTTGACCCGAAGGAAAAGGCGCCGCCGGATTTTCGCACGTTTGCGCTGCCGCGCGCGGACTATCAAATCGAGGACAACTGGTTTGTCGCGGGACTGGCGGGCACCGGCAGCAAGAATATCGTGGTCCAGGACGCGTTCGTGCCTGAGCATCGCACGCATCGGATGATCGACGGCTTTATGCTTTCGAGTCCCGGTAACCTGGTAAACACCGGGCCGCTCTATCGACTCTCCCACGCGTCGGTATTCGCCACCACGATCGCCGCGCCTGCGGTCGGGGCGGCGCTCGGCGCGCTTGAGGCCTATCGTCGGGTCTTGATGAGCGACAAACGTAACGCCGGCGGCACGCGTCTGGGTGAAGAGCCCATCGCGCGAATGAATCTGGCGGTCGCAACTTCGAAAATCGATGCGGCTCGCCAGCGCATGCTCAGCAATTTTGACGAGATGTTGGAGTTGGTTAGGGCGGGGCGCGAAATTCCGCTCGAGCAGCGCGCGCGGGTGCGCTGGGACGTCACCTACATCATTCAGACCGCGGTTGAAGCCGTAAATCTGATATTCCACTCCAGCGGCGGGCACAGCTTGTTCCTCGACAACCCGATGCAGCGTTTCTTCCGCGACGCTAATGCGATGCGGGTTCATGGCGTCGTCGCTCCGGAGATCTCATCGCGGATGTTCACCGAGGCGACCCTGCGCACCGACGTCGACTGGAAGCGCTGGACCAACAGCTTCATTTAGCCTCAAAAGCGAGCATAGTTTCACGTGTCAGGAGCACCCGTGGATTGGGGCAGAGGCTCTTTCTGTCCCCTCTGTCCGCCACGAAGGCGCTGTAATCCAGTGGGTGAGAGATCCACCTCAAGCAATCGTCGGTACGGCTGTGTAGCACCCGGGCGACCTGGTACTGGCCTGGCGCATTTTTCAATTGGCGCGGTCCGCGGAATTGACGGGGAATGGCGCGTACCGAAAAATACCCGCGATGGCATCAAAGGCCATCCCCATGGCATACTCAAAACCTCGCGCGCACGCGCCGATTCGCGGCTAAATGCTTCGCAGCCAGCCGCGGTTCTGACGCCGTTCGCGCCGACATTTTTCGTCGCGGAGAGGTGGCCGAGCCCGGTTTAAGGCGCACGCCTGGAGAGCGTGTAGACTCGAAAGGGTCTCGGGGGTTCAAATCCCCCCCTCTCCGCCAGCATTTCACCAGAGATTTTGCGGTATTTTGCCGGTTCGGCGGTTTTGAGGGACGGTTTTAGGGACGGTTCATTAAGCGGGTGAGGCACTACCGAGCTAAGAACTGCTGAGATCCTTTCGCCCGCCCCAGGTCTCAATCCCGGAATCCAGTGCCGGTAGTGGCGAAAAATCATCTGTTCCGAAGTTCCGCAGACTTGCGCCACCCAGCCTGGATTTTCTCCCGACGAGAGCGCCAACGTGATGAAAGTGTCGCGGATGCAATACTGCGCCCGATAAGGGATTCCGGCACGTTCTAGGGTCGGCGTCCAGATTCGGAAGTGAAGCCGCTCCTGGGACAATGGCCGGCCTGCAGGGTTCGTGAACACGAAATCTTCTGGCCCGATTAAGTTGGCTCGTTCCCTCAGCCGCGCAAGAGCTGCGAAAATCTGGGGTGCATACGAGCAATCCACTGCTCGTGGTCCGGTCTTGGGTTCTGCCTCTAAGCCGCCGAAGCGGAGCATGCGTCCTCGCTTAAGCGCCACGGTCTGGCGCCGGAAATCAAGCCAGCCGAAACGAATAGCGACGATCTCTGAACACCGCCAGCCGGTGTGAAACCAGACGCTGTAGAAGTCGCGGTACCAGTCTGGAACGTGGCTCAGGAACCGCAACACCTCTTCAGGCCTGAGGGGGTTTGCGGTGAGACGCTGAGCACGACGGCTGCGTTGGATCTTTCGACCGGTGGCGCGGACCACCGGATTTTTCTCAATAAGGCCTTCTTCGACGGCGTCGCCGAGAGCCTTGTGTAGCAGCCCCAATACGTTGCTGGCCGTTTTGCCACTGCACCCCTCATCGACGATGGAGCGCCGGAGCGCGTTGCAGTGCCTGCCGGTGCGGCGATCGAGCTTGTTTATCTGTCCGCCGTCGGGCAGGGGGCGAAAGGGATGCATCGACAGATGCTCGACCATCTCCGGCGGCGCACCCACGGTCGGCGGCGTCAGCCGGAAGGGCTTGCCTGCCTCTTCGGTTGCGCATCGGCGCGAGCATCTGCTGGTGGTAAATGGGCTTGGTCTCTAAAAGCGCCAATCCCCTGATGTTTTCCGGATAGCGCGCCGCGTAAATGATGGTGGACAGAGCGGCGCCGGAATGCCCTGCCAAAAACGCTTTGGCGAGCCAGCAACCGCGGCAGGTTCACGTCGCTCCTCGATCAGCGACGAACTGATTTGAAACACACGAAATAACGCTTGACTGGTTGCGGTCACGTGTGTAAATCCCAAATTGAAAAAAGAATACGCAGAGGCAACAACTGTAACAACGCATTTTCCAATTTAAATGGTATTCCCGTTGTAAATGCAGGAGAGCGCTAATGTGGCATGCGGCAAACACCAAGAAGACGCTATGCTTCGCCTTGAGCGCAAGGATTGTGTCGCTGATGGCAGTGGCGCTATTCGTGCTTGCATCGGCAGCTTTTGCGGCCAAGTTCGAGTCTGATTTGTGCCCGGCGGATCAGGCGGTGGCTTTGGCAAAGCTCAAGGCGAGCTGCGGCTATTTGATCGTGCCGGAGAACCGCACCAAGAAGAATCCGCGCACCATCCGGTTACCCGTGGCGATAATACCGTCCCGGTCGCAGCCACAACGGTCGGACCCCATCGTCTACATGGCCGGCGGTCCTGGCGCCAACGCGATTGCCCAGGCAGAAATTCTCGTTAGCGTAGGGCTTAACCAGAACCGGACCCTCATCATCATGAATCAGCGCGGCGTAGCGGACACCCAGCCGGCGCTCACTTGTCCTGAGATTGACGAGTTCAACATAGAGGCCGTTGGCCTCCCCTACAATTCTCCTAAGACCGGGAAGCTGCACGTGGCAGCGACGAAAAAATGCCATGATCGCCTGGTCGCCCAAGGAATCGATCTGAGCGCCTACAACACGACTGAGAGTTCCGCCGACTTCGCCGACCTGCGCAAGGCGCTTAACATAAAGCAGTGGAACGTGTACGGCTTGTCCTACGGCACCGATCTCGCGCTCAGTCTGATGCGCGATCACCCCGACGGTATCCGCAGTGTAATCATCGACTCAGTTGTACCCCCTAGTGTGGCAACTCAGGGATGGCTTTGGACCAACGTGAACGAAGCCGTCCACAACCTGTTTCGCACGTGTGCCGCTCAGGCCAAGTGCAAAAAACAGTATGGCGATCTGGCTGCCACATTCGCCAGTCAAGTCCGGCGGCGCGAAGCCAATCCGCTGACAATCAGAGTGAAGGCGCCTTTCGGCAAGGTCGACGTGTTGCTCGACGGCGGGGCGCTGGTCAACTGGATCGGCTCCATCCCAGCGGATCCCGTTCTGCCGATTCCCTCTTATCCTTCGGCGATAGCGGAGTTGGCCCAGGGAAACCCAACACAGATCGCCGGTTCTCGCGCTTTCTTGGCGGACCCGGCAGCGATAGGGGCGGTCGGCTACGGCTTGCAATACGGAGTGATCTGTAGCGAATGGGTACCGTTTGAGCCCGTATCTCAAATCCTTGTGCAAGGGCTTCTCGCTTTCCCGACCTACCCGGAACCGGTCCTGTCCCAAGCCCCGGGTCTCCCCTTTCTGACCCAGGATTGCGGCGTCTGGAACGTCCCCAAAGCACCTGGCGCTGTGCGTCAGCTCACCATAAGTTCCATCCCGACTCTCGTCATGGCTGGCGATTTCGACGGAAAAACATCGCCGCAGTGGGCGGTGTACGCTGCCGGCACGCTCGAAAAGTCGACCACCGTGGTGATTCCCGGGGCAGGGCACGGAGCGCTCTTCCAGATTGGCCTGCCTAATAAGAAAGCGAAGGACTGTGCGCAGAGCGTTGTAGCGTCGTTTCTTTCCAACCCAATGAAGCCCAATACTGGTTGCGTCGCCACTCTGAAAGCTCCGAACTTCACCACCTAGCGCGTTGCCGCCTGACAGCGTAATGGAGGAGCAGAACAACTCTTCCTCTTTGACGAGTCATTTTTGAAGCAATTCAACCCGCAGGACGAGTCTTGAGAACTCATGCTCACCATGTGGCAAAGGGTGATGAGCTCGTCCTCAAGCTTGTCGCAGGCCCGGCCTACTGGCCAATCGAGCTATCGGAGCTAGTGTCCGGGATGACGCCTCGTCCGCGTACGATCTGGCTCTTGAGAAAAGCAAGGCGGTCCCCGGATTCAAACTCATTCGAATACCGCTGATAGGCCAACGGTCGTTTGCCGGCAGCGTGACGATGGACGGCGAGACGCACATTGGCATAGGCGTACTGGACGGGAAACTGATTCTGGGATTAACGCTGGCGGGCTACAACGACACTCAAAAAAACGTCTCACATTTGGTTGTGCTGGCACGCATTGAAGATGCCGTGGCCAGGGCCGTTGTGGGTTTTCACGGTTTTTTTGATCAGGCCGGACACCCCGGGCCAACACAATTCTGCAACAGCCTGACACAAGGGAGGTGCGCATGACTGGTTTGTGGCGGTTGGCATCGAGGATGCCGATTGCGGCGCTGGCCAGTGGCCTGGCACTGCTATGCGTCGCGTGCGGTTCTGGTTCGTCAGGGAAGGTTTTGGTTCCTGAGGCCCAGTTCGAGCCGGATGCTTGCCCGACGAGCGTAGCTTCACTTCCAGAACTGGCTAACGCGCGCTGCGGCTACCTGGTTGTGCCGGAAAATCGGGTCCATCCAAATGGACAGACAATTCGCCTGCCGGTAGCCACAATACCATCGGTCTCTCAACCGCCGGCCGGCGATCCGGTTGTCCACCTCAGTGGCGGACCGGGAGCCGATGCGCTCGGCGACGCGGCATTTCTTGTGCCTGCCGGTCTGAACCAAAAACGCGACCTGATCATCATGGGGCAGCGGGGAACCTTGGACTCCGAGCCGGAGCTGACCTGTCCGGAGATAGACCGGTTCAACGCGCAGGCGGTTGGGCTGTTCTATGACTCACCCTTAACTGAGGCCTTGCACGTTGCTGCAACCAAAGCGTGTCACGATCGGCTGGCCGGTGAAGGCATCGACCTGAGCGCCTATAACACCGCCGAAAACGAGCGAGACTTCGAAGATCTGCGCCAGGTAATGGGCATCGCACAGTGGAACGTGTACGGTTACTCCTACGGGACTTATTTGGCGCTCAGCCTGATGCGCGATCATCCCGAGGCCATCCGCAGCGTAACCATCGACTCCGTGGTGCCGCCGAGCGTGGCGAGTCTGGGATGGACCTGGAGCAACGTCGCTGAAGCTTTCAACAACCTGTTTCGCGCGTGTGCCGCTGAGCCCGCCTGCGCCAAAAAATACGGAGACCTGGCCAGAATATTTACGGGCCAGGTCCAGCAGCTCGAAGCCAATCCGCTGACCACAACGGCCACCTATGTTCCAGGCGGCCCGCCAGTGAAAGTGGTGCTCGACGGTGGCGCCTTGGTTAACTGGCTGGTCGCCGCTGGTCCAAACTTTGCCGCCGTACCCTCCGCAATCCAGGAGTTGGTGCAGGGCCATCCGACACAGATCGCTGCCGCCCGCGCAGCACAGGCCAATCCGGCGGGATTTGGCGTTTTCGGCTACGGTTTGACCTACGGCGTGTTCTGCAGCGAGTGGATCCCTTTCCAACCGGAATCTCAAATCCTTGCGCAAGGGCTGGTCGCCTTTCCGACCTATCCGACCTCAGTCCTGTCCCAGGCGCCGCAGCTCCCCTATGAGACTCAGGATTGCGCGGTCTGGAATGTGCCGCCGGCTTCCGCTTCCGTGCGTCAGGTCACAATAAGCACCATCCCGACGCTCGTTATTGCCGGCACCTTCGACGCTAAAACATCGCCGCAATGGGCCGTGTACGCTGCCGGGACGCTGCAAAACTCGACCACCATTGTAATTCCCGGTATCGGACACTGGGTGACGCCCCAGCCGGTCTATCCCCAGCCGGACTGCGTCCGGACCGTGCTCGCGTCGTTTCTCTCCAATCCGAACGTGACGCCTGACACGAGTTGTGTCGCCAAATTGAGCCCGAAACCGTTCGACTGAGCCGGTTTCCAAGACGGCGGATTCTCAAGAATGCATGATTTAATTGATCGAAGCTTTTTGGCTGGAGCCAGATCAAAAAACCGACGTGGTGCAGCGATAGCGACGCTACCCAGAGCTCTTTGGGTGATTTTGACAATCCGGCGTGGCCCACTTTGATATTCAGATTTGGCCCACCCCCTGGTTTTTAATTGCGCCTACCCTTTTGGTTTGCGAGTCCTCGGTTAGGGTTTGAGTTCTGATTGGGTTTTATGTTCTGTACCAGTTTTTCGACCCACCCTTCACGGCTTTGAGGGTGGGTTGAAAAACTGTCAGATTTTGGATCCGAGGACGCCGCGCGTTGCCGCGCGCCGGCCAGCTTTTTGTGCTGGCCAATCGATGGAGCGGCCGCCCGTCAATGCTATGAGCCATAATCTGGTGGAAGGTATGGCGGCGGCGTTCCACTCCTTTGACGACGTGCCCACCAGCGGTTGAGCCAGCCGAACTTACTGTCCCCGAGGGACAACCAAGAGTAAATTCCGGTATGTTGCGGGATGCGCATACCGGGAAAACCTGCGGAGAATCTACCTTTTCTTACCCGACTCTCCTCGAGCGGGGTTTTCAAATCCCCCCTCTCCGCCATCCAGTTGTGACATTGTCCAAAATACCTTGCGAGAAAGCCCGCCTTTGCAGCCTCTTTTGAACCTCTGACCGGACCACAGAGAAGCCAATCGGAATATGATTCGAGGTCCGGGCGGCGCTTTCTCTCCGCGCGACCGTTACGCAGCCGGCCAGACCGACGCAGGGCGCCAGGCCGGCCTGAAGGAAGTTTTGGACCCGCTGAGCGCCGGTGGTTTGCTTCCGAACCGTCATGAAGAAGCCCGAAACTGCCGAGCCGAGGCCGCTCCCGCTCCCCGGGAGCGAGGTGTCAACGAGATCGTTGACCACGCAAATATATTAGAATATAGCTAAGACAGCTTATGTTTGGAAACCCGGCTCAACTCCGGCCCTTCGGTTTCCCGGAGGACTGATAGTGGTCGACAACGCTTCAACTGGGAACTACTGGACCGGGAGGTTTTCCGGGCGCACCGCCGGAGTTACATTCGCCCTGCTCTGGCTGCTTCTTCAAACTGTTCCGGCGGCCGCGCAGGGACATCCTCTTTGTATCACATCGCCGGCGCGCGGCGCCTTGGTAAGCGGTCCGGTGCCGATCGTGGTCGATGCGCTTACCCCCGATATTGAGTGGATCAACGTGTCGGTGGACGGCGATTACCTCGGCTCTTCTCCCCCGTACACTTTCACTTGGGACTCTACCGCCTATGCCAGCGGAATGCACCGAATCACCGCCACTGCTTATGGCTCTTCGGATCAGGTTCTGGGTTCGACCGCCCGGTTGGTCAGAGTTTCCAATCCGGCCGTGAGTGTGATTGTGCCGTCAACCGGCAGCATCGTTTCGGGCACAGTCGGAGTAGTAACGAAAGTTACCGAGGAGGTTGACTGGATCAATCTGTATGTCGACGGAAACTACGTGAGTTCCCCCGATTACGGCTTCAGCCTTGACACCACCGCCTATTCGGATGGTCCACATACGATTTCCGTCGAAGCGCTACGAGACCCCGACAGTTCTCTCCTCACCGCCTCGATCGTCCTGAATTTTGCCAACAACAGTCCTGCGCGAGTCCTGGTTGCCGGTGGTTACGCGTCGACGAGCATTCTGAACAGTTCTGAGATCTACGATCCGGCAGCGCGCACCTTTATTAAGTCGGCGAGTATGGTGATGGGCCACAGCGATCATACGGCGACTTGGATGCTGAATGGGCAGGTGTTGCTGGCCGGCGGCTTTATCAACACGCAATCCGATCTCACCGGCTTTGCCGAGTTGTACGATCCCGGGAGCGCGACCTTCAGCGCAACTGGTGCTATGGCCGGTCCGCGCGTCAATCATACTGCGACCTTGCTTGCGGACGGCAGAGTTCTCATGGTGGGGGGTACCAGCGGAGGTCTTAACCTCGTCGCCCCGGCCGAACTGTACGATCCCTCAACTGGCGGTTTCAGCGCTACCGGGAATTTGACGACGCCGCGGCTGGGACACGCCGTCGCGTTGCTCCCCAACCAATCCGTGCTGGTGGCGGGCGGAATCGACAGCCAATTAGCAACGCTTTCCAGCGCCGAACTTTACGATCCGGCCTCCGGCAGCTTTACCGCAATTGGCGATATGCTCAGTCCGCGCATCGGCCATACGCTTACCCTGCTGGCCACCGGCCAGGTCCTCATAACTGGAGGAGCAGGCAATCTGGCGGAACTCTTCGATCCGGGGGTGAATACCTTTAGCCCGACGGGTGCGATGACAGTCTCGCGCCACGACCACACGGCGACGCTTCTTGCCAGCGGCAAGGTGTTAATCACCGGAGGGTACGATACCAGTTACACCAGGCTTTCCACCGCGGAGCTGTACGATCCGGACAGCGGATCTTTCTCTCCGACCGGCGACCTGACCGCGCCGCGCGCTGGTCATATCGCCATCCTGCTCGCCGATGGCACGGTGCTGATCGCCGGTGGCGGTCCTGCCAACGCTGAAACCTACGACCCGGATTCCGGAACCTTCACTGCCGCAGGGTCATTTAGCTCGCTACGGACCGGCGGTGAGAGCGCCACCCTGGTGCACTGAGAATGACGAGGCTAAGCGGGCCGCGGCCAGTGCAACAGCTCGCGGGCGGTTTTTCCCAGGATCCACTCCTTGTCGCCTTCGGAAAGCTGATCCGCGCATCGCAAACAGAAGAGCGATTCGGCGTAGGTGTGATGATCGACGGTTACCGTGTAATCGCTGGCCCACATCAGGCGCTTGACGCCGAACGCGTCGATAACCCGCCGTAGTTGGGAGATCAGGTCGCGGTACGGAAATGGTTCGCGGGACAGGCGGGGGGCATGTCCCCATTTGACCGCCACGTTGGGATATTTTGCATAGGCTAGAAGCTGGTCGATAGTCGCCCCCGGCCGGTCGGGCAGCTCCGCGCGCTCCACTTCCATGCCGACGTGGTCGATAATGAACTGGACGCCGTCGAACTTGCGGACGTAGTTAGTCACCGCCAGATGTTCGCCTCCCGGGTAAATCATCACCGGGACGCCGTGCTTGCCGGCGGCAGCCAGAACCCGTTCGTGTCCGCCCTCACGCAGGATTTTGAGATCGAAACCGGAAGCGATACGGGTACAGATTCGGCCCGGCGCCTTGCCTACCTGGGCCATCAGGTCGTCGATGTCGGGATCGTTGGGGTCGAAGCGCGCGATATAGGCGAATCGCGCCGGGAAGCGTGCCACCGCCTCTTCGGCGAAGGTGTATTCAAAGCGTGTGACTCCATTGGGCAGCTTGCGCCGCATCGGCGGCCAGATGTCAATAACCGCGGCGTCTACGCCCACCGCGTCCATGATTGCAATTGATTGATCGATTCCCCGCTGATTGGCATGAACTTGCGAATCAATGACTTCCATAGTTTTGCTCCATGACCTGAATTGATCGCCGGCGCGCGCCTTCGATCGAAACCCGGCCACACCTCACGCCGGCTGCCTGGCTTCGCCCAGCTTAGCGCGCTCCTTTGACTTTGTAATCCGATCGTGCGCGACGTACCGATATTACCGCTGACATTCATTATCCTTCGCTTCGGAGGACGCGCAGACTCTCGATCTTGTTCCGTGGCCGGAGCGCTCTTCGCCTCCAACAAAGCAGCAACTTTTCTCGGCCTTCTCGCGATTCGTCTTCCATCACCTTTAACCACGTCTTGCTCACCTTTAACTTTTTAAAACATTTAAAAAAGTCGTTTAATTTAGCCGTAATCAAGCCGTACGTACAGGCGTAACCATGCATGACCAGTGTCTTGCCCGGCCACTCGGGCCGGACTTGCCGCAACCCAGGGAGGAGGTGTGATGAGAAAGCTGCGATGACGACGCCGACTTGCGCTGGCGTCATTTAATTGCCAGCGTCGAAACCGCAACGCGTAATCGCGAACCGCCCGTTTCCCGGAGAGCTGATGATCGTGAAAAGCCGTGGCCGGTACCGACTCCGCGCTCGCTTGACACAACGTCAGGCTCGCCAAACAACCTGTAGGAATTGGAAGGAGAAACCCCAAATGTCAATGAGGCGCCTCGCTTCAAGGTCGTCGCGTAATCTGCGTGCCGGCCTGAGCCTTTCCTCGCCGCCTTTAACTATATATTCGCGGCCCCGTTGGCCGGCGCAGCCCAACCCCAGACCGTTAGCAACGCCGATTGGGCGACTCGCACCCCAATCAAGCACGCGATCGTAATCATCGGCGAAAACCGCTCTTTCGACCACGTATTCGCCACTTATCAAGCCAAGCCCGGCGAAAGGGTGGACAATCTGCTTTCGAAGCACATTATCAATCGCGAATGGCACTCCCGGACCCAATTACTCTTTTGCGGTTCAGTACTCCGCGTGCGATCCGGGAACCGGAGTGAATTGCGGGCAAACCACCACTGGGCTTTATGAGATCAGCCCGCAGAGCAAATCGCTCTATTCCGCCCTTCCGGCGCCGCAGGTTGGGGGCCCAAGCAATGTCTGCAAAAACAACGGCATCTGCACGCTCGCCGATGCCACCTCGTCCGAAAATGGACTTGCGCCGGATTACTATAAATATATGTTGACTGGCGGCACCGGGCCAAAAAAGCCATACGCCCGACCTGCGAATTCCGAACGTTAACAAGCTTCCGCCAGGCCCTTTCCAGCTGTCATCCAAGACGTTCCCTTACGATTCGTACGCCGCCAGCCCCGTTCATCGCTTCTACCAGATGTGGCAACAAATGGACTGTAATGGCGATTACGCATTTTTCTGGAATCCGGCTGGCTGCGGTGCCGATCTTTTTGCCTGGGTTGAGGTGACGGTCGGTGCCGGCACCAACGGGCTCAAGCAGCCCCCCAACTTCAGCACGCAGTGGTCGCCCAAGGCCGTAACGACGGGCGAAGGCTCAACCTCGATGGGCTTCTACAACGTCCTGAAAGGCGATGCTCCCTACCTGAAGTTCCTCGCGGATAACTATTCAATGAGCGACAATTATCATCAGGCGGCCATGGGCGGCACCGGCGCCAATCATATAATGATGGGAATCGGTGACGCGATTTTCTTCAGCGATCCGAAGGGTAATCCCGCCGTGCCACCGCAAAACCAATTGGTGTGCAAAGGAACGCCAAATGCCGGCGTGGTTAATCGAAATCGAAAACCCCAATCCTGCTCCTGGCACCAATAACTGGTTTACCGAAGACGGTTACGGTGGCGGCGCTTTCGGCTCGCCCTCTTACGGCGGCGGTTCCTATACCAACTGCTCCGATACTACGCAGCCTGGTGTGGCGCCGATCCGGAGTTATCTCGCTTCATTGCCCTCCCCGGTAAAGTCCAAATGCGCGCCAAAGAGTTATTACCTGTTGAATAACTACAATCCGGGATATTTCGGCGATGGCACCAATGCCTACACTGATAATAATCCGGCCAATACTCCATTCACGATTCCCCCGTCCAATGTTCGCAATATCGGTAACGCACTGCTCGAAAAGGATATCTCGTGGAAGTATTACGGCGATCAGTGCAATCAGTACCTGGCGGACAAATATCAGCAGAACTTCGGTACGGTCGGTGCGCAACAGTGATCAGTACTGCAACATCTGTAATTTCTTCCAGTACTCGACCTCGATCATGACCAATGCGGCGGTTCGGACCGCGCATCTGAAGGACACCATGGATCTTTACAGCGATATCCAGAACGGAACCCTGCCCGCGGTTTCCTTTGTCAAGCCCAGCGGCTGGGTTGACGGGCACCCGTCGTCGTCGAAGCTGATTTTGTTCGAAGGCTTCGTCAAGAAGATTGTCGATGGCGTGAAGGCCAACCCGAAATTGTGGAAGGACACCGCCATCTTTGTCACCGTTGACGAGGGCGGCGGCTACTACGACTCAGGTTACGTGCAGCCGCTGGACTACTTCGGCGACGGCACCCGTATTCCGATGATCGTGGTATCGGCCTACTCCACCGGCGGTCACATCGCCCACGCCTACAGCGATCATGTCTCGATCCTCAAGTTCATCGAATACAACTGGGGAGTCAGGCCGCTGACTGCGCGCAGCCGCGACAATCTGCCGTATCCTTTGACCAACCGGGGTAATCCTTATGTGCCGGTAAACAGTCCGGCGATCAGCGATCTGAGGCGAATTGTTCCGGTTCTAACCGGCACGCTGAGCGACACGGCCGTAATCGAGCCCGTTGCCCGCGCGGAGGATGGCAAGTCCTCCGCGCGGGCTTAATCCGTTCAGGGGTGGAGGTGGCACGATCGCCGGGCGCCGCGACACCGATGCCTTCACGCTGGAGCGTCGCCGAAGTACTTGCGTTCGAGACCGTTGGTATAGCCGTCTTCGCTCAGGTTGAGCAGCTCCTCATCGATGTGCGTACGCATAGGGCTGTTCCGCGGCAGAGCAAATCCATAGTTTCGTGGATCGAATACCGACCCGACCTCCTCGATTGGAAGTTCTGGATGCTGCTTGTCGAAGTATCTGAGAATCGGCGAATCATAGACGATGGCGTCGATCCGGCGCTCCACGAGCGCCGCAACGGCCCCCCGGATACCATCAAAAGTCTCCGTGTTGAGCCCGACGGACTTGCAGTAAGCCTCGCCGGTGCTGCCGACAATGGTGCCGACGGTCTTGCCGGCCAGGTCCTGGAAACCCGCGATATGACCGCGGATTTTGTTGATCGTCATCACGCTGGTCATGCTTGAGGTCAGGTAAGCGATTGCGACTACTCCGCACGCAAGAAAGGTTCCGGCCATCAGATGGCCCAACGGTCCGGGTATTACCCGCTTGTGATATGAACTGCCGGCCGCGGAAGTTGACATGATGTGATAGAAGGACTCGGCCAATCCGCTTGGCCAGTTGCGGGGAAACTCCGGGTCCAGCCTGCGATCGGCAATCGTCAATATGATCGTGGCCGCGCTCAGGAGGCCAAACGCGATGGCGAAGATGCGCAGGTGTCCCCATTCGGAGAGTCCTCTGAACAGGTCCATGAGGTCCGCGCTGCGATTGCTATTGACCATCACCTGAAGACCGGAATCAAAGTAGGGCTGCGCGAAATCCACTTTCTTAAGACGCTTGCTGGTGATGAACAGGTCGGTGACGCCCACGTCCGCCTGGCTTTCGCTCACCATGTCGATCAGTCGCGGCAGTGTCCGCGCCGCCGAGTATTGGAACTTCCAGCCTTGGGCCATCGCGATCTTTTCCCACAACTCGATCGCAAAGCCGCCAAAGCCGTCCGCGGTTTTGATGACGAACGGAGGATCGACGTAAACCACGACCCTCAATGGCGTCGAGTTGGCAGACCCCCGGGTCCAGGCGCCGGCTGCCCCGGCCATCAGCAACAGGACGACGATAATCGCTCTCTTGATCATGTCGGTGTTTATGCCAGTTCTAACCCCAAAGCGACAATAATTGTGCGTGTCGGGTGAAAAACACGCTGGGCAGAGGGCATTGTGTGTTCACTTTCTTTTATCTTTGGGAGTGTCGAAAAGTCAGGCAGCTTGAAAGTGCATGCATATAATTGGCCAGCAGGGATAAGAATTGTCTTCCCTCGCTTTGACACGGAGTGAAGGAATCACGCACTCTGTTGCGCAAAGAGGTTGTGGACTTCACAAAGCGGCCTACGAGACCGGCCCTGGCGGCGGAGAAGCGGGAGTCCCGCTGAAATACGGGAGAAGGATAAGCGCGATGCTATTGAATGGTAAAATCGCTTTGGTGACCGGCGCAGGAGCCGGGATCGGACGCGCCGCAGCCCTCGCATTCGCACGCGAAGGCGCCGGGCTCGTAGTAGCCGACATTGTGGCGGCGGACGAAACCGCGGCCATGATTCGTGCCGCGGGTGGGTCCGCGGTTGCGGTCAAATGCGATGTGACATCCAGTGCCCAAGTCGAAAGCCTGATTCAGACTGCGGTCAGTACTTATGGCCGGATCGATTGTGCCTTCAACAACGCCGGTATTGAAACCGCTATCGCCAATACTGCCGATGTCAGCGAAGAAGAATTCGATCGTCAAATGGCGGTCAATCTCAAGGGGGTTTGGCTATGTCTGAAGTACGAGCTGCCGCAAATGGTCAAACAGGGAGTTGGCGCGATCGTAAATACGAGCTCCGGCGCGGGCATTGCCGGCGCCCCGGGCTGGAGTACCTACAGCGCCGCGAAGCACGGCGTGATTGGCCTGACCCGGTGCGCAGCGCTTGAATATGCCCGTGCCGGCGTTCGCGTCAACGCGCTCTGTCCTGGTCCGATCGATAGCCCAATGGGCAAACGGATCGCAGCGGACAATCCCGGCTACAAAGAGGTGCTTATCGCGCACACGCCCAACGGCCGGCTGGGCCGACCCGAGGAGGTGGCGGAAGTCGCGGTCTGGCTTTGCTCTGACGCGGCATCGCTGGTAAACGGATTGATTATGGCGGTGGATGGCGGCATCAGTGCGGCATAAATCCACTGACTTAATTGCCGGCGGAAGTCGAGGTCGCCGAGAATGACGTCATAAGCGGCGCCAGAATTTATCTTCCCGGGGCCCCTGCTCCCGAATTGGCGGTGTCGACTTTATGGCCGGCTGCGAGCAGCAATTCCTTGAGAGCGGGATCACGTAATCGGCTAACGCGGTCGCGCTGTCAGACAAGCCATGGAGCCGGATCAAACCAGGGTTGAAGAGATAACAGGTTTCGGTTGCGGGCGGCGGGCGTCGCGCCGACGCAACGGCGCCGGCCGCGCGTGCCCCGGCGGCGGCGCGCACGCAAGCCGGCGGCGGGCATGATGCTGTTGTGGGATGGCAGCACGCATCGGTGGTTGGAGCGGCGCGGACCGCAACTCTGCCTGATGGGCGCGTTGGACGACGCCACCAGCGAGTTGCTGCCGGGCGCGCATTTTGTCGCCCATGAAGGCGCCGCCGGCTATCTGCGGATGCTCCAGGCAATGGTGCAAGCCCGAGGGCGGCCGCTGAGTATCTATATGGATCGGCACAGCAGCCTGCAGCGCAACGACGACCATTGGACCGCCGCCGAGTTGGCGCGCGGGGTCCAGGACCCAACCCAGGTCGGGCGCGCGTTACAGGCCTTGGACATGGAGCCCATTATCGCGCTGTCGCCCCGGGCCAAGGGCCGCGTGGAGCGCTTGGGGCGCACCCTGCAGGACCGTCTGACCGCGGAACTGCGGCTGCACCACGCGCGCACGCTGGCCTAAGCCAACGCGGTGTTGCAGCGGTATATCCCCGAGCACAACCGCCGGTTCGCCGTGCCCGCCGCCCAGCGCACCTCCGCCTGGCGCCCGCTGCACCAAATCGAACTGGAGCGGGTGTGCAGCTTTGGCTATCAATGCCGGGTCCTCAATGACCACACCGTGCGGCTCAATGGCGTGATCATCGACATCGCGCCCGGGCCGCAAGCGCACAGCTATGCCCGGGCGCAGGTCGAGGTGCGGCAACTGCTCGACGGCCGCTGGCGGGTTTATTACCACGACCGCTTAATCGCCACCGCCGCCAGCACTGCCCGGGGCGAGTTGCGCGCGCTTAAGGGACGCTATCACTGGGCCCCGCCTGCCGCCCCAGCCCGCCGTCCCAAACGGCCCTCCGCCAATAATCCTGGCGCACCCGGTTGAGCTGCGCGTGCGCCGGCGCTCCCGGCGTGTCGCTCGCCCACCAGCCCGGTAGCCGCGGCGCCGGTGCCAGTAAAGGGTCCGCGCGCTGCGCGCGCCGGCTGCCGCCGCCCTTGACTGCCACCGGCGCCGCGACTGGCTGGAAGCTTGGGCGGCCGCTGACGCGTCCGCAGTTGCCATCCCCGCGCGCGCCTAAAGTCCGGCGCCACCACGGTCTTAAACCGCGCGGCGACTGCGCACGCCCGCAATTTCTTCCCGACCCTGGCACGCCCGCCGATCCTTTCCTGCTCCCACGACCGACTCCGCGCCGGCCAGGTCCACAGGGTCCACAGGCTCTGGGATCGCGCCCAATTCCCGCCTGTGGACTTGTGGACCCGGCCCAGACATTATTCCCCTAAGGCGGACATTTTCACTGAACCGTTAACCCGGACATTTTCACTGAACTTAAACACCCTCTCCCACAACTGAATGTGGGCGAGGGAACAGAACCAAGCCGCCATTGCGCGACCGCCCTACCAAGCACCCTGGCTTTGCCCTTTGGTCGTTTATCGACAGTCTCGGTCACGGGGAAAAGATTGAGGAATGAAGCCATCTTTTATGCAGGGTGGCAATCCCATCGAGTCGCCACTCCTGTCTCAGAAGCCGTTTTTACCCTCC
>CAWDWL010000023.1:0-200649 GCA_963805995.1 uncultured Pseudomonadota bacterium
TGTTGCTCGATTCTCCCGCTACGGCAAAGGGCGGGGGCATCCCGCGCGGCTTAACCTCGGGGATTGCTTCGCCGATGCGGTAGCGAAGAACCACGGGACTTCGTTGTTGTTCAAGGGCGAGGATTTCAACCAGACCGACATCCGATCCCCAAGCCGCTCCCGATGACTGTGAGCGTGTTCGAGGAGCACCACCTGGCCCCAGGCTGAGTAGCGGAAAGTCAGGCCGGATATACGTCCATGGCGGGCCATGGTGGCGCGATTTCTGGGGGTACAACGGCGCTGTCCAGATGTGGGCAAATCGCGGTTATGCGGTAATGGATCCGTTATCTCAACTTTCAAGCTGAAAGCCACCAGCGTGAGGAGAACCACTATGCCACTGGACTATTTTGTGACGTTAGGCCGTTCCGGGCTCCGGGTCAGTCCGTTCTGCCTGGGCGGCATGACCTTTGGCGAGGAGCGCGGATGGGGCTCAAGCGCCGCGGAGTCGGAGGGGATCATCGATCGGTATCTCGATTGCGGCGGCAACTTCATCGACACGGCCAATTCCTACAACCGCGGACACTCCGAGAAGATCATCGGCGATCACGTCGGATGCCATCCCGCGCGCCGCAATCGGATCGTTATTGCCACCAAGTTCAGCTTCAGCCTTTTCCCCGGCGACCCCAACGCCGGCGGCGCCAACCGCAAGTCGATAATCGCCGCCTGTGAAGAATCGCTCCGGCGCCTGCGCACTGGCTATATCGATCTTTACTGGATGCACTACTGGGATCGGTTCACGCCGATCGACGAGACGATGCGCGCGCTGGAGGACCTGGTGACGGCCGGCAAAGTCCGGTACCTGGGCTTTTCGGACACCCCGGCATGGAAGGTTGCGCAGGCGCAAGTAACCGCGGTGTTGCAAGGGCGAACGCCGCTAATCGCTTTGCAAATCGCCTACTCGCTGCTTGAGCGCACCGTCGAGGGCGAGCTGATTCCCATGGCGCGCGAGTTGGGCTTGGGCGTCACTCCTTATGGTGCGCTCGCTTCGGGTGTTCTCAGTGGCAAGTATACTCGCGCCAACGCCGTGCAGGCCGCGCCGCGGCGCGGCGCGATGGTAACCGATGCGCTGACGGAAAAAACCTTTCACCTGATCGACATCGTAAAAGACGTTGCGCGCCAACTGGAAACTTCTCCGGCGCGCGTCGCGCTTGCCTGGGTGAATTCACGGCCCGGCGTTGCCTCGACGATTATCGGAGCACGTACGATGGAGCAACTCGAAGAAAATCTCGGCGCGCTCGACCTGCGGCTGTCACCAGAGCATGAAGCTGCGCTGGAAGGGGCGTCGCGGCCGAAGCTCAATTTTCCGGCCGGCTTTCTCGCCGTCGCGGGACCGCATCCTTACGGCGGGACTACCATCAACGGACAGACTTTCCCGGTCTCCCCGTTCGCACCAAAGAATGACGCTGAACGCTTTTAATCGCACAAGGGAATCCGCTGCAACTCCGACCTGCCCTGGCCCCGGCGTTGAGCTGGGCATCAAGCAAGCAATTGCTTTAAAATGCGGGGATGATGGAACTTCAGGCTAAATCTTCCCAGCGGGTCGCGGCATCCAGGAGCTCCTGCCGATCGCTTGCCCGTTGGGCCAGGGGGAGGCGTGATGTTCGTCGATGCGTCCGCAATCGTTGTGAAGCGATTTTTCTTTGCTCTGCCATTGTAGGCGATCGGTTCGCGTAGATCCTTCGACGTGGCTCGCGTTGCGCGCCGGCCCAGATCAACACCAGAACGCGGCCTGCCCCAGTCGGGTGTTTTTGCCAGCCGCCCGCTAGCAGGCTGCGGAAAAAGTCTCCGCAGCCTGCTCCCTCTCTATCTCCCCCCGGTCAGGGGGAGAAGATTGAGGAATGAAGCCATCTTTTATGCAGGGTGGCAATCCCATCGGGCAACCAGTCGGTCTTAACCGTTTTTACCCTGCTAATGGAACGTAGCGAATTCAATCGAAGACGAATTTCGTTATGTGGCGACGAAGGAACGAAACTTTCTGGCGAGTGGTTTTAAAACGCTCACCCCAACAGCAAGAAATACTATTCCGGGAATTACGTAAAACAAAGATGGCATACGACTCTCGATAAGGCCGTAAGCGGACCATATGACTACAATTATGCTCACTGCCAGTGTCAGGAGTTGCCGGCATCGGCAGGCCAGCACACGTATCGGACGCGGCGCGTTTCTGTCGCAGAAGATACCTAGCGCAATACCGACTGCCAGCCCGGCCCAGCCGCAAAGAAGCCATGGAACAATTATTTGGTCAGTCCGGCCCCAGCGAACGAACGAGTAATCTGCCCACCGCAACAAGAGCGGCTTGGCGGCATAAATTCCAAGCACCAGTCCAACTAAACCAAACATCAAAGGGATGGAATGGCGGATCTCGGCGTCAGTAGCTTCTCCGAGCAACCACTCCAGCTTATCCGTCATTCTTTTCCTCCTCTCCAGCAGGCTGCTGAAAAAGAGTTTTCACAGCCTGCTCCCTCTCTCTTGTCTCTTCAGGAGGAAGAGAGGGTCCAGGAAAGGAGGCCGAGTTTTTGTGCAGGGTGTTGAGAGCGAGCATCCCTTCAACGCAATCCATCGTACTCTCTCAGCACCCTGCCAGTGAGGCAGGACGCAATCGCGTCAAGCTTGACGCTCGCAACAAAACCAGGCTTGACCGGCTCGACCGTTCAGCTCGGCAGATCCATGCCGTAGAGCCGGGCGGCATTGAGCGAGGTGATCTTCTTGACCACGTCTTCGGGGACGCCTGCCATGCTGCGCGCGATGGCTTCGCGCGAATGGGGCCAGGTGGCGTCGCTATGGGGATAGTCCGATCCCCACATGAAGTTGTCCTCGCCATAGAATTTCGCGGTCATCCCCGCCATCGGATCGTCCTGGAACGTCACTCTAAGATTGCGGCGGAAATAATCGCTAGGATGCAGCTTCAACGTCTTCTCATTCCCGCTGGCCCATTTCTCATACTGGCGGTCCATGCGATAGACCATGTGCGCGGCCCATCCCGCGTCATGTTCGGCGGAAACTATCTTGAGGTCGGGGAACCGATCGAACACCGCGCCGAAGATAAATTGCAGGATGCTCTTCTGCACGTCGTGGATGGTGTTCATCCGGGTCATCAGCATCTGCATTCGCGGCAGCGGCTTTTCGGGATTTTTGGGCGCTTCGTTGAAGCTCTTGCCGGTGGCGACGTGCAACGACAGCGGCATCTTCAGTTCCTGCGCCGCCGCCCAGAACGGATCGTAGTCGGTGTCGTAGTAAGGCCGGTCCGCCGGCGGGACGCCCCAGATCTGCGCGCCCCTGAATCCCGCTTTGGCGCATCGCTCAAGCTCCCTGACCGCCGCGGCGATGTCGGCGAGCGGAACCAGGCAGACTCCATACAGCCGGCGCGGCGCGGCCGAGCAGTACTCGGCGACGAAATCGTTGTAAACGCGGAAGCAGGCCATTTGCAGCTCGAGATCATCCATCCCGAACAGCGGCATCCCCAGCGTCGTGTACATGACCTCGGCGGTGACCCCGTCGATGTCCTGGTCCTTGAGCCGTGCCATCGGATCCCAGCCGCCGGCCGGTGCCGAGTCATAGCTCTTGGCTTTCGACACGTGCTCATACAACTGCTGGCCGTTGAGGCCCATCCCGAATCCCATCGCGACCGGAAAGGAGCGCACGCCAGGCGCCGAGAACAGCAGCACGCCGGCGTCGGTGAGGCCCACCTTGGGGCTGTTTTCACGATGCTTGCGATCGAGCCGCTTTTCCCAAAGGTCGCCGGGCTCCATCACATGCGAATCCGCCGATACGATTCCTGTCATCATGGTTGGTTCCACCTATAGTTCTATTCAGCTTCGATCTGATTTAGCGAAGATCGCTGGGCGCCGGCGCCCGTCCACCTAAATTTAACTTGCCACGACTGGCGAGTAGTGGATAGATGCCGCCCGCCGCCGATACCTCACGAACCGTCATTTTGGCGGCGGTGCGCCCGGCAGCATTTCCTGGTAGCGGCCCACGGTCATGCCGCCGTCCACCGCGATCTCGGCGCCGCATATATACGATGCGTCATCACTGGCCAGAAACGCGGTGGTCCGCGCAACTTCCTCGGGAGCGCCGATTCGCTGGATCGGCTGACCCGTATAGGCCTGGTTAGCCTCGGCCACCGCCGATCCCATCGGATTGCCCATCACGGTGTTGATCCCGCCGGGATGGATTGAATTCACGCGGATACCGTGGAGGCCGAGTTCCATCGCCGCCACCTTGGTCAGCCCACGCACGCCCCATTTGCTGGAGGCATACGCCGCGAGCGCATTGCATCCCTTCATCCCGTCGACCGAGGAGATGTTGATGATAGAGCCCTTCTTTTGCTCCATCATAGCCGGCGCCACGTTCTTGATACCCAGAAACGTGCCGACCAGGTTGATGCTGAGCACTTTTTCAAATTCGCTTTTTTCGGTATCGACAAGCGTCCGAAACAGCACTACCCCGGCGTTGTTGACCAGCACGTCGATCCGGCCCCATCGGCGTTTGGTCTCCGCCACCAGGCTCCGCCAGCTTTCCTCGTCGGTCACGTCATGATGGCGGTAGTAGGCGGCATCGCCGAGTTCTCCGGCGAGCTTTTCACCTTCGCGATCGAGCACGTCCGCGATGACGACCTGCGCTCCTTCCGCCGCAAAAATCTGGGAGGTTGCCGCGCCCATCCCGCGCGCGCCGCCGGTTACGATTGCAATCTTGTCTGCCAGTTTTCCCATTTTGCCGATCCCCGTTTCGCAAGAAATTGTCTTAACCTCCAGCCCCAGCGCCACCCAGCGTGTCGACTGGATAGTCCATCGCCGAGTGGCGCGCCGTCAAACGTCACCTTCAGACGCGGTAATCGGGAGCTTGCACACAGCAAAATGATCAAGATTGGGTGGGAGTCGACGCAGCTAGATCTTTGCCTGTTGCGCCCGCACTTCGCGCAGGCGCCGGGCGAGAAAGCGCTGTTCCGGTTGCGCGGTGGCGAGGTCGAGCGCGCGGCGGTAGGAATCCGCCGCCTCTTCCCAGCGCTCCAATCGGCGCAGCAGGTCCGCGCGCGCGGCCCACATCAGATGATAACCGTCGAGGTCGTTGCGCACCCGGATCGATTCGATCATGCGCAGCCCCTCCGCCACGCCGGACGCCATCGCCACGGCCACCGCATGGTTCAGTTCGATCACCGGCGAGGGCCGAATCCGCATCAGGTACGCGTACAACGCCTCGATTTCATGCCAATCGGTATCCGCGGCGCGTGCGGCGCGCGCATGCACGGCCGCGATAGCCGCCTGGATCGCGTACGGTCCGACCGGTCCTACAGAGAGCGCGGAATGCACCAGTTCCAGGCCGTCGCGAATCTGCCCGCGATTCCATCGCGTGCGATCCTGCTCCTCCAGCAGCGCGATCTCGCCGTCACTGCTGAGCCGGGTCGCGCGCCGCGAATCCTGCAACAACATCAGGGCCAACAATCCGCGCGCCTCGCTGTGGTCCGGAATCAGTTCGCACACAATTCGCCCCAGCCGGATGGCTTCGACGCACAGGTCCGCGCGCACCAGCGCGTCGCCGTAAGTTGCCGCATAGCCTTCATTAAAAACCAGGTAGATTACCGCCATCACGGCGTCGATTCGCTCGGGGAGCGCCTCGGGCGGCGGAATTTCATATGGGATTCGGGCTGTGCGAATTTTGCGTTTGGCGCGCACCAAACGCTGCGCCATCGTCACCGGCGGGACCAGAAAAGCGCGGGCGATCTCTTCCGTCGTCAGTCCGCACAAGGTCCGCAGCGACAGCGCGACCTGAGCCTCCGATGCGAGCGCCGGATGGCAACAGGTGAAGATGAGGCGCAGACGTTCATCCGCCACGGCGGCATCCATCAGATCAACCTCGCCCGCTCCGGCCTCGCCCTCGGCGAGGCGGGTTAATTCGTCGCGCCGGTTGGCAAAACGCGCATCGCGGCGGACTCGATCGATCGCCTTGTGCCGCGCGGTTCCGATAATCCAGGCGCGCGGATTGTGCGGGACGCCTTCGCGCGGCCATTGCTCGACCGCGGTCGCGAACGCCTCCTGTGCCGACTCCTCCGCGAGGTCGAAATCGCCGATCAGCCGGATCAAACTGGCGACGATGCGCCCGAAATCATCGCGATAAAGTTGCTCTAGCACCAATGGACTCATGGGCGGCGGCACGACGCCAGCCTAGCAGGTCGAAAACGGGTTTTCACCGCTCGCGGCCGCATCGTGCCGCCGCGGGACTAGCGCATGTCGATCTTGCGGATTGGCCGCACTTCGATTGAGCCGTTGCGCGCGTCCGGGATGCGGGCGGCGATCGCGACCGCCTCGTCCAGGTCCTTGGCCTCGACGATATAGTAGCCGCCGAGTTGTTCCTTGGTTTCCGCGAAGGGCCCGTCGGTAGCCAGCGTCTTGCCGTCGCGCACCCGCACCGTGGTCGCGGCGCTGACCGGCTCCAGCGGGTCGCCCGCCTTGAACTTGCCCGCCTTGACGATATCCTGGGTGAAGCTCATGTATTCCTGGAACAGGGGGCCCATCTCGGCCGGATTCATCGTTCGCTCGGCCCGGTAAATCAACAATATGTACTGCATAGCAGTGGTTCCTCCGAAAGGGTTGAAGTCTTCACTTTCTAGTCGATCCAGCATGATGTCTTCACCTGATAGTCGATCCAGGATGCGCCGGATCGACATCGACGCCAACCCTTTAGGACAGGCCATTACAACTCGACGCGAGAGGACTGTCAGGTTGACACCATGTGGCAAGCAGATGGTTGGCCGGGAAGTGCCTGCTATGGACGCATGCACTTGACGGAAATTGGCGCCCGTTCCGATGAAGGGGCGCATTCAATTCGAAGGACGCCCGGAGGCTAGATTCGGCCCCTGTCATTCGCGACACGCGCGGGACCTAGTTGGTGGCGTACCAGTCGCGCAATTCCAGGCGGAGGCCCGATCACTCAAGTGCGGTCGGGCCTTCGTGCTTTAGTACGGTGCTTCCGCTACGATCGTCGCATGGCCATGTCGCGCGACTCCGAGCTACGGAGGTCGTCGCGCTGGTAGCTGGAAGGCCAGAAATCACACTTGCGGAAGTCGCCGCCGAACTTAAGCGTTTGCGTCACTACCCACCGCGCGGTGGACGGGATTGCGCTGGGTCTTCCGTTAGGCTGTTACTAGACCGAGCGCGTGGCGTTGGGCTGGTAAATACGTAAATATAGGCGTCTCGGGACCATGCCGTGCTTAACATCATTTTATTCCGCGCATCTCAGCAATCTCTAGCAGGCTGCGGAAAAACTCGCCTGCGGCCTAAAAGTCAGCGAGCACAGCATAATAAACGCTGTGATAACCTATACATGCACGTCCGAAAACCGCCCAAAAATCGTTTTTCCGCATCCTGCTAGGGCTTCCGCTTTGGCTGTATATGAACGCCGACAAGTTTAAGTCGTGTGTTTGCGAACAGCGCTGATCTTCGGAGGCACTACGGTGCTAAACCGCCGAAGAGCCGAGCCGCGAATAGCGGCATCTGACCCCTTGCGCATCATTATGCCCGCACTATGATGGCACCATGAATCGTAGGGTAAATGATCGATCATCCAAGCGCCGTTACGCTCCAAGGCGGGTGACCGTGACTGTCCGCGTGCCCCAGGATGTCATAGAAAAGATTGACCATCAGCTTAACCAAAGAGATGTCCCGGTTTCCAGAAACAATTGGTTCCTTGAGGCCGCCATCGAAAAACCGCGGAAAAACGATCCAGGTTATCCACATGGTACGAAGTGACCTTTTTGCCTGCCTGGGTAAAATCGGCTTACTGAGGATGGAGCGCGGATATCCTTTTCGGGCAGAGTCAGTCATGGTGTCTTGCGGAGATTATCCGGCTCGGAACGAAGCGAGGATTACGTGAACGCGGACATCTTGAAACGCGTGGTTCGTGCAATCGCCGACGGTTCCCAGACCGACCTTGACAGGCTAGCGAGTAAAATCGTCGAATCTGAACGACGCCTCGGACATGAAAGGCTTGCGGACCAGCTAGACGCTATCCTTAAAGCAGCTCCCGACCACGCAATAATGGCCACTCCCACGCACCCGTGGCCGAAAAGAATCTCCACGAATTCCGACCAACCGGAGGCATGGTGAATCACTCGCCACACTCTTGAGGGCGGAAACGTAGAGCACCACATGGTGCTGCCAGCCGCAATCGAGAAGCGCTTCGCGCGCATCGAGCGGGAATACGCGGCAAGAGAGAGGCTGGGAGCGTTCGGCCTTCGGCCGAGAAAGACCATTCTCCTCTACGGTCCACCGGGTTGCGGCAAGTCACTCGGCGCAAAACGCCTCGCGTGGAATACAGGCTTGCCGCTGATGAAGGTCCGCTTCGCCTCTCTGATTTCCTCATATTTTGGTGAATCGGCGGCCAATCTGCGCACGCTTTTCACCGCCGCGCAAGAACGTCCGTGCGTTTTACTTTTGGACGAATGCGATTTCATCGCGCGATCCCGAGTCAACAGCAACGATATCGGCGAAGCATCCCGCATAGTGAACTCACTCCTGCAATTAATGGAGGAGTATGAAGCACCCGGACTGCTAGTCGCCACGACAAATATTGAATCTTCCCTCGACCCGGCGTTGTTCCGCCGTTTCGACGAGGTCTTCCTGGTGCCGCTCCCCGGTCCAGAGGAGGTTGAGAAACTTCTCCGCATGACGCTCTCTGCCATGAGCGTCGCTGAACCCATCGACTGGCGGAGCCTCGTCAATCAACTGTCCGGCGCGCCCGCCGCAATGGTCGTGAAAGCGGCTCAGGACGCTGCCAAGGCGGCTGTTCTTGGACGGACTGAAGGCGGTCACCGAATCGATCATCAGTGCAGCTATCTCGGAACTCCACACCAATGGTATCCTCCTGGACAAGGAATAATCCATGCCGGGGGACCACAACTTCGAGCACCTTCCGTTTCCGTTGCGTTATCAGGGCCGTGCGCTTCTGAAAGGGCGGTGGCAGGCCCTCTCCCCAAACGAAAGCGAACAGGAAGCTCGCCAAGCGCATAGCACGTTCTTATCGACCGCCGCGCAATCTCTCACGCCAATTGGCAGGAACGCAAGGAACAAGCCCAGGAACAAGGTATCTCCCATCATACCCCAGGGCATTCCCATCCTCGTAAAGGTCGATCCGAGCCTTGACCTGGATGTCTTGCGTGAAAAATTCGCGTTCGAGATCGTCGCCGAACAGGAAGAGGGATATGTCATCGTCGCGGCCGAGGACATTCAACTCACTCCATTCGTCGAGATGGTGAATGGTTTCGCCGTGCAAGTGCGCGGTTCGGCAACCATCGCATCGGTACACCGACTGTTCGACGACCCGAGCCAGGCCGAACATTTGCGCCGTATCCTTTCCGACCGTCTTCTGGCAGAATGGCCCGACATCGACGAGGCGCGGCCTCTACATCGTCGATATCGGCATTGCCTGCGCGGGCACCCAGGAGATTCCGCATTCAACCCAAACAGGGGAAACGGGACACCGACGCTGACTGGGCCAGAAAAGAGCAGGAATGGTCGCAGGCCCGCGCTACGCGTATTCCGCTTGGGATGAAATAAGGAGTCGCCCGCGAGAGCCGAAATTACGCGGATTTTGCGAGTCTTACGGAGCCGAAATTCTGCATCTCGTTGATGGCGCGCCTTTCGATGCCGCCGTCCTCCCGGACAGTTTTACGGTCCGGCTCAGGATCTCAGGCAAGGGCCTGAAGGATTTCGTCCTGAACTATCCCTATATCTTCGAGGTCGTTGAGCCCGAAGATATAGCTTTACCTCAACTGCCGGGTGGTGCGCCTGCGGCCGCCCCTTCGGGCTGCGGCGCCTATCGCCGCCTGACGCTGACGCACCGGCTGTATGTGTCATCGACAGCGGCATTCAGGAAGCTCAAGTTCTCATTGCATCCTGCCATCGATCAAGCGTCTTCCCACTGCTTTCTGCCGGGCAAGAACGCAAACGACGTGGGCGACTTCGTGCAGCCTGGCGGTCACGGCACCCGCGTGGGCGGCGCAGTTCTGTACGGCGAAGCCATTCCCAAGGGCGGAACGCCGAAGCTTCCATTCTGGATTCAAAATGCTCGCGTGCTCGACGAGCACAATAGTCATGCCGGAGGAGATATTCCCTCCGGAAGTGCTGCACGCTGTTGTTAAACAATTTCATACCGGAGTCCCGCGGCACACGTATTTTCAATCACTCCATAAATGCGAATTCATTCTGCCGTCTGCGTTATATGTCCGCTTGGGCCGCTGAAATCGATTTCCTCTGCCTACGCCTATGACATACTCATCGTACAAAGCGCAGGCAATCTTCGGACCTCGGGGTGCGAATCCAAATCTTGGCATCAAGGATCATCTGGATGCGGGACGCCAGTATCCCTCATACCTCTATGAGGGTCAGCGCGGATTGCCAATCCCGCCCAGAGCCTTCAGGCGCTCACCGTCGGTTCAGTCGCCTATGGCGATTTCGACACTGGTGAGTGGCGCACGTTTGCGCCGGACGCTGGCCATCCTTCGGCATTCTCGCGATCCGGTCCCGGCATTTGGAGCGTCATAAAGCCCGAGGTCGTCGAGTATGGCGGAGACGACGTACGCATACGCACAATTCGCCAGCGGAAGTGCGGGATGGCGGGATTCCGGCAGCCAGTCCCGAACTGGTCAGATCGACAATGTTTCCCCCGGGGCCAGCATATGACCGAGATGATATCGGAACTTCGTTTGCCGCGCCCAAGGTCGCACGCATTGCCGCGACAGCTACAGCAAGCTTTGCCGGAAGAACCGTCCCTCCTGTACCGCGCTCTGATCGTGCAATCGGCGCGTTGGCCGGCATGGGCCGAAGCAATTTTGGCGCAGCTCCGTGACCCTGCGTTACCTCAGCAGCAGCGCCAGCCATTGCTCAAACAAGCCTCGCAAATCATTCGATGCATCGGCTATGGTCTTCCGGATGAAACTCGCGCGACGGTCAACACGGACCATCGCACAACCTTCATTACGAGCGGCCTCAGCGAGATTCGTACAGCGCGAGTGCCATATTTACCAGGTGCCGATGCCTGCGGAGTTGCGGGGGCAGGCGGACGAGTTCGATATACGCATCGAAGTAACGCTGTCCTATGTGGCGCAGCCGAGGCGGACGCGCCGCAACTTGCGGCGCTACCTGTCAACATGGGTAGACTGGAAAAGCAGCCGACTCGGAGAGGGACTAGATAGCTTCCGCGCACGAGTCATGAAGGAAGAAGAGAATGGCGAGGAAAATCTGCCGGGCTCCGCCCTGCCGTGGACGCTACAGGAAAGCTCGCACTTCGGTTTCGTTCGGGACACGAAGCGTAACAACGGCACGGTCCAGAAAGATTGGGCCGTGGTCAAATCCAACACGCTGCCGAATGACTTCTGCGTGGCGGTTGTCGGACACCAAGGATGGAGTCGCGACCCGGATTCGACGGCCCAATACGCTCTCGCTGCAACATTTGAAATTCTTGGGCAGGAGATTCCGATTTACGAATCGCTTCGGATGGCGGTTATCCAGTTGCAGCAGATTGAGGCAGAAGTTCAAGTCGAAATAGACCAATGGTCCGAGATTGATCGTAATTGACCTAATTTCTGTCAAATACCAGTAGTAAGATTGGTGCGCAGCGTTTATGCGCGCGATGCCATCGTGATTCTCCGGCAGACGAGTTCTTTGCTGTCAAAACGGGTTATCCTTGCATGTTGTCCACAACGTGGTTGATATACGCGGATCGTCCGAATCGGATGATATCCCTCGGTCACAGACACCTTAGACGAGGTAGGCGGGCGCGACATTGGGCTCTCCACGAAGTCTGCTGATTTGCCGGGGCCATGAGGCCCGTTCAAAAGTCCTCTAGGCGCGCAAAGGTGACGAGGGAATCATCTATGGCGAGCCGGGAGAATTGCCGCTGGACTCTGGGCAAGTCGCTGTAGTAGCTGACCTTCCAGGTAACGCTACTGGCATCAATATTGCGCACGATTTCCTCAAAATAAGGCAAGTCTACATCAGCCATGGAATGCCCCATGACGAATATCCGCTCTAGGGAGCCGAGGCTTTCGAAAAAGCTGCGATTCGATAGAATGATGTCACTGGTGGGCTTAAAGGTCGCCTTGAAATACTTATCGATGATGTAGTTTCCCTCAATTATCCGGGTGTCGGTGTCCTCGAAATCAATCCTTTTGTTCAGGGAGCCTTTTTCTTTAGGGCTCCAGCCGTGGCCGAGCACAAGCCGATCAGGTGCCGCTTTTAAACTGCCGTGAACATGAAGGATGTGACTGTCGGCGATACCATAAAGTTGACCGAGTGAAGGCGTGTAATTGAAATTGAGAAACGTCGCTTCGGGATCGAGGCGTACAAGCTTCCCTTCGATTTCGGAGCGCGCCGGGATTGGAAGTTGTGCGACCCAATCAGAAAAACGCGCCTTCATATTCTCGGACAGGGCTTTGACCACACGCCTGATCTCATACTGGTAGTCGTGGTTAAATGAATCGCTCCAATCATCTGCGGCGTACGAAGCAAGAAAATCGGATGCGTCCTCTATTAGCGAATGAGCATCAAAATCTGCTAGTCGGCTTTCAAAATCCGACCAAAAGTCCATTTCGACGGCGAAATATTTCTCGACAAATCCGAATGTCTCCTTGTCTTGACCGGAAAGGAAATCACCGAAGTTCTTATAATAGGAGGGAATATCGTGGTGGATGTCGAACCCATTCCCAATAACATATAGCGTGGTTAACATTAACGCTTCGCTGCTTTCGCAGCCGCCGCCTTTTCTTGTCTCTTTTCACGCTGTCGTCGGATCTCCGGTAGAGTGAAGGTTACATAGCTGTACTCATCGATTCGCTTAAGAAGCGGCTTCTGAAGTAACCATACTTTAGCGGTAGTGTCAGTGTCGGCCAGCTCTTTGGTAAGGGCAATTGCGATTTCGCGCATTCGACCGCAAAAGACAAGATAGGCGATGTTTGGCCATTCATTCGTGAATGGACAATCGTAAGCCTTCGCAATGAAGCCATCCCAGATAGGGAAGAAACCCGGAGCGAGCAAGTGCCAGGCTTTACCCGTTCCAACAGGACTCTCTCCCTTATCATCGGCGCGGCCCAAAGCATGGTAGAATGCAAGAAATAGGCGGTCGATTTCAGGGTAGTCCGCTTTGCTGAGTGAGCCGATTTCTCGCTTGCCAAATGCCTCGATAGCGGGAAAGTTATCGTTGAGACAAGTCTCGACGAGAGCTTCGTCGAAAGCTCCGTATCTGTAAAACGCCGAATTCCACGTGAGTAGCAAAACGCTCAATGCATCGACGAGCTTTTTCGAATCGCCCCACCAATGTTGAAGTAGGAATCGAGAAACACGATACATTGAGTCGCGCGGCTCAGCGACTTCAAATTCTTTGCAGCCACGTTCCAGTTCGGATAAGCTCACTGGAGCTTTATCGTATGGATGCCGATGAAGAAATCCCGCCAATCCGTACTTTTCCAGCAGTCGCCGTTCCTTCTCTGAATCCATGGAGCATCTCCCCGAACCTTGCAATTACGTGGTTCAGCCATTTCGGTTGCAGCTTCGGTCTGGCACCTATACGAGACCTGCTGCATTTTCAAGGTTTCATGGCTCAAGAGCAGCAAACTTATTCCGACACAAATCGCCTGAGCAGACAGCAGCAGGGTTCACCAGGAATAGTTGCATAGGTCTTCTATACTTTAGGCGCGATGCTAAGGGAGTCTTTCGACGCTTGACGCCGACCTCGTTCTCACGCTTGCGTACCTGGGCGAGGTCGTAGTCCGGCTGGACGTCGAGCCAAGTTTCGGTGCTGCTGCCGAGCGCTTTCGAGATCAACGGTGACGGGCTCGGGCTCGGGTTGGGCGTGACGGCGGAAACCGCCTCGGCGTCGACAAGCACGTTGCGAAGTGTTGATATCGGTGCTTCAAAAGATTGCTGATCTCGGTGCGGTCGTAGCCCGCGCGTGCCAGCGCCCGGATCTTGTCAGGATCGTCTCCAGGCTATGGGTCACGCCGTCCACGGATGGGCGGTGCTGCTTGCGGTCTCCGGATTCAGCCATGCTAAAGCGCATTATCATTCATGTTTTGACCGCCAGTATCAACCGGCTTCACCTGATTTTCTTGTTTGCGTCGCTTTGGGCGAAGCTGCGGGCAAGTTCAAGCACCTGGCGACAGTATTTATCATTGTTGAGGCTCATGAAAAGCGCAAGCAGATCTTCAGCTTAGGCATCGAGGGTGGCGGCGCGGACAGGAGCGGGGACAGATTTTGTTTTTGCTGCGCCGCCCGGCTGGGGCATAGGGTCGGTAAGCTCATCGTAGAAACAGCCGACATCGACGCTAAGCGGACGGTCGATGGCGAGCAAAGTGCTGGCGCTGACCCTGTTGGTGCCGTGCTCGTACTTTTGTATTTTCTGGAATGTAATCCCGACCGCTTGGCCAAGCGCGGCTTACGATACGCCAAGCCGCGCGCGCCGCGCACGAATCCGTTCCCCGATCTGCGCGTCAGTTTCGTCGGCGCGCCCCCTGGAGCAAAAGGCCGGGCTTGGCCTTTTTCCCTTTGGCGTAGTGATTCTGCATATCCGCTATCGCACTCTTCCTATCTGCCCGATTGGTGGTCTGGGTCGGTTGCGAGATAGACGACGTCGGAGTTTTTGAGCGCGTTGACATTTCGCCGAGGGGGCGTTTGGCGCGTCCGCCCAGCACCAATCCATGGCGAAGCCGTCGGCGGGGCGGGCCGAACCGTCTTTAGGCGGGAGGTCGCGGATGTGGCCGTAGCTGGCGGAATAGCCATCGCGCAATTCCGGGCTATGGCCAGATCGCTCAAGTGCGGTCGGGTCTTCATGCTTTGGCGCAGGGCTTCCGCTATGATCGTCGCATCGTCACTCGCCCCATGTTTAGAGCCGAACGGATCGCCGGGTCTGATTTCGAACCTGATCGACTGATCGAGTTTCTGCGGCCGCCATTTCGTAAGTTCGAATTCTCGACGCCCATGGCCACGGCGCATGCCACCCGCGTTCTCCAAGAGGCCGTCGAACCGCCCCGGAATTGGGGACGGCCTACTTCCACCAAGCGGGGATATTTTGAGGGCAGGGTTGCAGGCAGCCGCTTCAAAATTATTCGAATCATCCGTTATCGGAATTCATTCATCCCTATAATTGAAGGGAACTTCCGGCGCGACGGCTTGGGAACCGTGGTGACTGTGAACATGCGGTTGATGTGGCCGATAGTGGCCTTCTGGTTGGGCATAATACTGTTCCTGGCGTGGGGGTCCGTGGCCGTCAATTCAACCCTGGCCGGGCCGTTTGGCGCCCGAATGTTGCTGCTCGGGATGACGCTGTTCATATATCTTGTCGCGACCATACCTTTCGCCGTCGAAGTGCGAGCCGCAATGAAGCTCTTGTTGGAGCTTCTGCGCTCCGCAGGTACAGGTGTACACGGCCGGGCGTGAAGGAATGGATCTGGACGGCGAATTGAAAGGCTCGCCTGCAATCCCCAAAAAGCCGGCCAGGCGGTGAACGCACTCGTTCGTTCGCCCGCCAATGTCGCTGGCGGGGTGTCCGAATACATATGACGGATAATGGAGACCATCATGATCTCACCGGAGGCGCGGGATCTGTTCCCGCTTAAGGAAACTGCGGTCTATCTCAATCATGGCGGATTTGGCGTCACGCCGCGCGAGGTCATGGCGGCTCGCGCGGCCATCTTGCAGAAAATCGAAGAAGCGCCCAGCCCGTTTTTCGCCCACGAGTACCGGAAAAAATGGAATTCGACCGCAGCTTACGTCGCCGCGCGTCTCGGGGTGGCGGCGGACAGCCTGGCGCTCGTCGATAACGTGACCGATGGGATCAATGCCGTCTTGCGCGCCTTCGCCTTTAAACCCGGCGATGAAATTCTGACGACATCGCTGACTTACGGCGCGATCGATTTGGCCGCCGAGCATACCGCGCGTCAGTGCGCTGCGACCGTCGTGCGCATGCCGATCCCATTTCCGAACCCGAGTCCGGAGGGCTGTCTCGATGCGCTGCAAGCAGCGCTCACGCCGCGGACCAGACTCGCGATTCTCGACCATGTCACTTCAAGTACGGCGCTCGTCCTGCCGGTCGCCGAGATGGCGCGGATCTGCCGCGAACGCGGCGTCGCCGTCCTTGTCGATGGCGCCCACGTTCCCGGCAATGTCGCCTTCGATATTCCCTCCATACCAGCCGATTGGTATGTCGCCAATCTGCACAAATGGTATTTCGTACCGCGCGGCTGCGGTTTTTTGTGGGCGGCGCCTGACCGCCGCCGCGGCCTCGTGCCGAATGTCCTCTCCTGGGACATCAAGCGGGAATTTCCGCACAGCTTCGAATGGACGGGAACGCGCGATCCCAGCGCATGGCTCTCGATCCCGGCCGCCTTCGCCTTCATGGACAGATTTGGCGAAGAGCAGGTCCGCGCCCACAATCACGCCCTGGTGCGGGAGGGCAATGACTCTGCTTGCCGAGGCATGGAAGGTGCGGGTCGATACGCCCGATTGCATGATCGGCAGCATGGCGCTGGTTCCTTTGCCTGACGACGTGCCCTGCGGCACCGACGAAGAGAGCCGGGTCAGGCTCCAAAAAAGACTGTGGGATGGGTTCGGTATCGAAGCATGCGCGTCTTTTTCCCATAACGGCACGATCTGGATGCGCTTTTCGGCCCAGATCTATAACAGCCTTGCCGACTACGAAAAGCTGGCGGGCGCCATTCTGGCTTTGCGCTCGGCATAGGCAAGTAAATCGGCGCGCAGCACGAAACCACGCTACCCTATCGTGCCGCCGCGGGATTAGCGCATCTCAATTTTGCGAATTGGCCGCACTTCGATTGAGCCATTGCGCGCGTCCGGGATGCGGGCGGCGATCGCGACCGCCTCGTCCAGGTCCTTCGCCTCGACGATATAGTAGCCGCCAAGCTGCTCCTTGGTTTCCGCGAAGGGCCCGTCGGTGGTGAGCGTCTTACCGTCGCGCACACGCACCGTGGTCGCGGTGCTGACCGGCTCCAGCGGGTCGCCCGCCTTGAACTTGCCCGCCTTGACGATATCCTGGGTGAAGCTCATGTACTCCTGCATGAGCGCCATCTCGTCCGCGTTGGTTCTTTCAGCCCGGTAAATCAACAACATGTACTGCATGGACTTGGCTCCTCCAAAAGGGATTGATGTTCTTCATCTCCTAGTCGATCCACGATGCGCCGGATCGACATCGACGCAAACCGTTTTCATGCCTCGCTAGACTTGGGGAGACGCAACGAGACTTTCTTGAGCGGGCGGTGTGCTCCTCAATTTGAGGTTGGGCTACAACTGACGCGAACGATAGCGTAAATCTCCGAATGTGAGGATGTCGCACGGTAAACATCGAGGCGTTTGCCTCATTGTTAGTAATAAGACGTTTGTGCCACGATTTGCCGAGTTGATGTTAATGTAGCAGGAATTGAAGGGGCGAGGACAATCGGACTGTGAGCAGATGGGCCGCAAAATCTCGCAGAATCGCCGACAAATTGGTCGGCCGGTGGCCGCTGAATTGGTCGCACTTAGGTGGGACAATTTTTCAGATGTCGAAACTTTTAAACAACGGTTTGAACGGCCAGTGGGTCGGAGATTATAGGGGCACCACTGGTGGGACGATTGTTGTCAATATCGAGGAGCGCCAATCACGTTACGAGGGCGTGGTCTATATGATTGAAAGCAACAGCTTGAATCCCAGTTCTGGAGCGTTCTTCAGGACTCAGAACAAGGAGAGCGATTTCGGCTTTCGAACAGATTCTGTCTTTGCGATCGATCCCATGTCTTGCAACCCTGTCGCCTGGGAGAGCGTGAAGAGTCGGTATCAGAGGGTCTTACGTTCTCGCGGTACGCCGACGTAAAGGGCTACTTGAAGGAAGACTCATTGAGGCTGTCCTGGGTGACGGATACCGGATTTAGTGGCGAGTGTCTCTTACCTCGGTCAAAGGCCGATAAAGCTTCCGAGATCTCTCCTATGCGGAAGTCATGGGAAGACTATAAAGAATACGTGGCAGCGATTGAGGGAAGACGGTACTTATTTCGCGGACAGAATAAGCCGTGGAGACTTCGAACATCGTTTCATAGGAAAGGACGTGCGGATCTAATCAGATTTTATCGAGAAGACTTACCGATCTTGCACAGACAACTCAGCGCGCGGACGAAGCACGTGTTTAATCTGAAGATTCCGGAGGAGAACGGAGCCTTTGTAAATTTAGTCCAGCACCATGGCTATCCTACACCTCTGCTGGATTGGACGTATTCTCCCTATGTAGCGGCCTTTTTTGCCTATCGTGGAATTTCCAATGCGGATGCTGCCGGGGCAGGGGCGAGCGATAAGGTAAGAATCCTGATGCTCGACCATGAGCTGTGGAAAGCAGATTGGCTTCAAGCCCCGCTGCTCACTGCTCCTTTCCAGCACGTCTCGATTTTTGAGTTCATGGCTATCGAGAATGAGCGAGTGATTCCACAGCAGTCGGCATCAATAATTACAAGCGTCGACGACATCGAGGGCTACATCAAGGCGAAGGAGTCCGATACGAAGCGGTACCTCCGGGCCATCGACCTACCGAAATCCGACCGAAAAAGAGTGATGCGGGAACTCGCCTATATGGGCATCACCGCAGGATCCCTATTCCCAGGGCTTGATGGTGGCTGTGAGGAACTAGCCGAGCGGAATTTTGACACTTAACTGAAATGCGTCTTGTTCAGGTCCATACGCCCTGCAGGCTGCTAATGTCCCTCATACCGGCGCGTCAAGTTCCCAGCAGGATGGAAACGGCCGGCGGCGACTACAGCTCGACGCGGGAAGAGAGCGTCAGGCCGCCGTCGCATACGTAGGCCGCGCCGGTCACGTAGGACGACAGGTCGGAGGCCAGGAACAGAACCACGTTGGCGAGTTCTTCAGGCTTGCCCATCCGGCGCAGCGGCACCTTGTGCTCGAAGCGGCGCTGGCGCTCGGGGTCGGCTGTAATCTGGCGGACCGGCGGCGTCGCGATTACTCCGGGGCACACCGAGTTGGCGCGGATTCCGAACTGTCCGTACTCCTGCGCCACCGCGCGGGTGAAATTGATCACCCCGGCCTTGGCGGCGTTGTAGGCGGAGTTCTGATAGTCGGCGAACAGCCCCGAGATCGACGCGGTGTTGACGATCGAGCCGAAGCCCTGCTCGCGCATCACCGCCAGCGCCGCGCGCGTGCCGCGAAACACCGCGGTCAACCCGATGTTGATCGCGTGATCCCAGAACTCGTCCTTGAAATCGCCGGCGAGCGCGGGCGTCCAGCCCTTGCCGAAGGCGTAGGCGTTGTTGTGAATGAAGTCGAGCCGGCCGAACTGCTTGCGCGCCAAGGTGACGGCGGACTGAATGTCGGCCTCCTTGGTCACATCGGTCTTGAGCGGCTCGGCTTTACCGCCTGCGGCAACAATTTCCGCCGCCACCGCTTTGGCGCCCCGTTCACTGTGATCGGCGATGATCACGATGCCGCCGCGCTGCGCGAATCCAATCGCCGTCGCCCGGCCGATTCCTGAAGCTCCCCCGGTTACGATTCCGACTTTTCCATCAAAGCGCATGATAATGACCTCCGGTTGGTTTCGTGTAGCACTTCGATTGGTGGATGACTATCGGCGGGACACAAGTCTTGCAGCCGGGAATGACAGGCTGGAAAGCCTGTTCCACGAAACCAATGCAACTTCTCTCCAGTGGGACAGCCTTTCCAGGCTGTCATCCCCGTTCCGCAGGCGCGGAGAGGCGGCGCTGGGACGCCCGCCCCACTGGTTCGGACTGCCGGAGATCGGGGAGGACTGTTTCGACTACTTCCTCACGCGTGATCGGGAACTGTATGCACGTCGTCCAGGGCTTTGCCGCCGTAGGCTTTGGACGCGTCGGAATCGTAAGTCAGCACGATGAAGCGAGCACCTTGCGGGCCGCATACCAGCGGCGCTTCGGGCTCGTTGCCCTGCACGAAGCGCAGCGTGTCCGGACCCAGCCGTTTGCCCTCGACGGTGACGGAACCGCTCAAGATCAACTGGTAACGTCCATAGACCGCAGGCTTATCGCTGAACGCCGCGCCCGCCGGACATTCGACTAAACGCACATTGACGCCGGCGTCATTGGACAGCAGCGTCCTGGCTGAGCCGCCGCCCGGCAGCGATTGCGGCTTGGCCTCGCGCGCGCAACCCTCCAGCTCGCGTCCGCGCGAGTTGATCAGCTTGCGCGCCTCTTTGTCGCTCATCGGCGAGTAGCCGCCCGGCTTGGCATGGAGGATCAGCATGCTGTGCTCGCTATCGGGCTTGAACGGACCGTAAGGAACGTCGTGATCGGTGTAATGCACGCTCAGCGCTTCCATCTTGCGGTCGCTGAACTGCATCGAGCCCGCGAGCAGCAACTGGAACTGGGCGGCATGATGGAAATGGGGCGGCACGTCCATCCCGGGCAGCCGCACCTGCATCGCCTCGGGTCCGTCCGCTCCGCCTTCCAGGCAAATCCTGTAGTCGTAGCGCTGGTTTCCTTCCTGGCCCTGCTTCCACGCAACCTGGCTCAGATCCACAATGATGTCGCGTTTTGACGATGACGTTTCCATAAGGCCCTCCGCTGTCGTATTAGCGCCTGATCGCGATGATTGGTCAAGCTCAGGTCAGTATCCCGGCTTGACGCAGTTGTTCAATTTTCGTCGGCGAGTAACCCAAAATCGAGCTTAGAATATCGTCGGTGTCCTGCCCCATCAGGGCGGCGGCGCGGCGGACGCGGCACGGCGTCCCGCTCATCTTCCAGGGGATGCCGACGTGGGTGCGCGTGCCGACTTCCGGATGCTCCAGTTCCACCAGGTAGCCGCGCTCGCGCAGATGCCGATCCAGCGCCAGGTCCTTGTTGGTGAAGGTCGGAATCGCGGCCACGCCCGCGCGCTGCAACGCCTGGGTGACTTCCCATCGATCGCGCGGCGAGGTCCAGGCCGTGATGATTCGATCCAGCTCATCCTCGTTTTGCTTGCGCAGCGCGGCGGTGCGAAAACGCGGGTCGTCGGCCATCGACGGCTGTCCCATCACGTCGCACAGCGCGCGCCATTCCGCTTGCGTGCCGACCGCAATCGTAACCCAGTCCTCGGCGTCGCCGCGCGATTTGTAGCAGTTGTGCGGCGCCATCCACAGGTCGCGATTGCCCATATACTGCGGCTCGCGCCCATTGATCGCGTACTGCAGCAGCGCTTCGGGCATGAACATTTCCAACGCTTCGAGCAGCGTGACGTCGAGATACTGACCCTCGCCGGTGCGGGCGCGATGGATGAGCGCGGCCTGGATCATGAGCGCGCCGGTGATTCCCGCAACCGGGTCGGCGTAACTGACTCCCACCTCGCGCGGAACGTCGCCAGGATAACCGGTCGCCGCGTACAGTCCGGCTTGCGCGGCGATCATGGCGCCATAGCTGACGTAGCGGCTGGCGGGCCCGCTCTGCCCATAGCCCGAGAGCGACAGCATGATCAGGTCGGGCTTGATTGCGCGCAGCCGTTCGTAACCCAAGCCCATCCGTTCGATTACGCCGGGCGCGTAATTCTCGGTCACCAGATCGACGTGGGGCACCAGTTGTCGGCAGATCTCGACCGCTTCGGGCCTGGAGAGGTCGAGTTGGAGGCTCTGTTTGCCCTGGTTCCATTGATTGAAGCTGCCGCCGCGGTTGAGTCCCGGTTGCTTGTCCGCAAAGGGCGGAATGACGCGATTGATATCGGGCCGCTTGCTGGTTTCGACTCGAATGACCTCGCGCGCCCAGATGGGCCAGTTGCAGGGTGCAGAACGGTCCCGCCCATACCCAGCAGAAATCCAGCACCCGGACGCCGGCCAGCGGTCCTTCGGTACCGGGGACGCGCGGTCCGTCGGGGATTTGGCGCGGCGAAGCTGGCCGGCGCAAAATTTCATCGTTATGCTGGCCCAGACGCGGCGCCGGGCGGCGCATCGTCCAGCCCATCGCGGTGGATTTGAAGGGCGCGCCGGGAACCATTATCGGCGCGCTTTTGGGATCCTCATTCGGCAGCGGGACAAAGAATTGACGCGACGCCAACTGCTCGTCGGCATAGGCGTTCGCCATCGTGTTGACCGGTGCGGCCGGAATCCGATGGGCCTGCGCCTCGCGAAACAGATCGAGCGTCTTGCGTTCCTGGGTCCATTGCTCGATCAGGATATTGAGCGCGTCGGCATTCCGGGCGCGGGCAAACCGATCCTTGAATAATTCCTCATCGACCCAGTCCGGATGCCCCATCATCTCGACCGTCCGGTCCCACATCGATTGTTCGGGAGTCATGATCAGGATCTTGCCGTCGGCGCAGTTGTAGATGGCGCGCGGGGCCAGCGCGACCTGCCCCAGCCGCGAGGTTTGCTCGCCCTGGTAAGGATAATAGACGTAACCCAGCTCGAGCATCGCGGCGATACATTCCTGTTCGCTGACCTCGATCGCCTGCCCATAGCCTGACTTCATGCGGCTGAAATACGCCGCCAGCGCCACCGTGGCGGCGTGGATTCCAGCCTGGAATTCAGCTTGATGGCCGGAAATCTTCAGCGGCGGAAGGTCGGGAAAGGGCGAGCAGAGCGGACCCAGCGAGGCCATCCCGCCCGCATGCATCGCGTTGATCTCGTAGGCGCGCCAATGGGCTCGCGGCCCGAAATCACCGTACGGCGATATTCCCGCCGCGATCAGCGCGGGATGCTTGCGGCTGAGTTCGTGATTATCCAGTCCCCACGCGGCGCGCCGGGGCGGCGGCACGTTATGGATGAGGATATCGGCGCCGGCCAGCAAAGCGTCGAGCGTTTGCCGGTCGTGCGCCTGCTCCAGGTCCAGCGTGACCCCGTACTTGCCGGCGTTGAGATAAAGAAACAAGCCGCTGCGTTCGGGATCGGCCACGTCATTTGGAAACGGGCCGCGACGCCGCGTCAGGTCGCCATCGGGCGGCTCGACTTTGATCACCTGCGCGCCGAGCAGCGCCAGCATCTTGGCGCCGAAGGCGGCCGCAACCCCTTCACCGCATTCGACGACCGAAATACCCATCAGGGGCAGCTTTTTTGCGCCGCCATTATCGGGGCCGCTGGTCTCTGACAATGCAATTCCCTCCAGGGACAAAGCTGATCCCGGAGATAATAGCGCCTTGGCCAAGTCTCTCAAGCCGATTGCCTCGCCCCGACGGGAGAGGCCGGCGCGCAAGCGCCGGGTGAGGGTCCGCAGCGCCGGGCGTCCATCTTTGACGCCAGGCATAAAAATTCTGACCTCTGGTCCAGGAAGATGGCGCCGGGCGTTAGTTTGCTATGCGGATTTGCCAGTCCTGGGGCGATCGGTTACGGTTCGCGCATCCCACGCCTTGCGCAGGAGAACGACGTGAAAACCGCGAAGGATTCGATCGACCTCGGAATCATAGTTAGCGACGCCGCCAAGGCGCTGGCCTTTTACCGCGACGCCTTGGGGCTGGAGCAAATCGGAGAGCAGCCGATGCCCAATGGCCGGATGTATCGGCTGTTATGCGGTACCACTCACCTCAAGATCATCAATTTTGACAAGACTCCCGGCGGCAAGGCCGCGCCCGGAGCGGCCCGATGGAAGCGATGGGGCTGCGCTACTTCACCATCCACGTCCCCGATCTCAAGGGCTCTGATCGCGCACCTCGAAAGCAAAGGCATCAAGCCGTTCATGCCGATAACGGAAATCCGTCCGGGCGTGACAATCGCGATGGTCAGCGATCCGGACGGCAACACGGTGGAGTTTTTGCAGCCAGCTTAGCGAGTCAGACGGCGCGGCAGTTGCTCATCGAGGAGCAACCGCACGGGCGGTCAGTGCCTCATGGGCCGCTCAAGCGCGGCCGAGCACCTGCTCACGCGAGACGCTTGGAAATCGTCGAGAAACTCGTCGAGGGTGTATCCTTCTTCGATGTAATCGATCAGGTTGCGCAGCGGCACCCGGGTTCTTACGAAGACCGGCGTACCCCCAAGGATCTCCGGGTCGCTATGGACTACGAGGGCTGATGTGCTCAACGTACGCTCCTTGTCAACGGGATTGTAGCGCAGCAGGAGATTTTTGCCTAACAACGAAATCTAGGAGGAATACCTCGATGGCAGGCGAAGGTGGAATCTTTTCCAGCATGAGGTTGATCGAACTCAGCCAGTGGGTGGCGGGGCCGATGATGGCCAAGATGATGGCTGACCTTGGGGCCGAGGTGATCAAGTTGGAGCTTGCGCCCGGTGGGGATCATATGCGGGCATCGCCGTCCGGGGGCGGATTCAACGCCGGCTTCATCAGCGAGAACCGCGGCAAAAAGAGCGTCTGCCTGGATATCAAGCGCAAGGAGGGCGCTGAGATCGCGCGGCAACTTATCGCCCGCGCCGATGTCTTCCTGGAAAATTTCACCCCCGGCGTCGTCGATAAGTACGGGCTCAGCTATGCAGATTTGCAGCCGCTCAACCCGCGTTTGGTGATGTGCTCAATTTCCGGTTACGGCCAGCAGGGACCGTATGCTCACAAGACCGGCAATGACTTGATTGCGCAGGCCGCCAGCGGTTTGCTGAACACGATTGGCTATCCCGACGGCTCGCCGGTTTACCCCAACGTCAACCTGGGCGATTGCACCGGCGGGCTGAGTGCCTTTGCCGCCGTCAGCGCCGCGCTGCTGCATCGGGAGCGCACCGGAATCGGCCAGTATGTCGATATCTCCCTGGTCGAATGCCTCGCGTATTACAACAGTCTCGCGATGGTCAACCATAGCTTGACCGGCGGAAAGTGGCGGCAGACGCGCAACGGCGCCCACTCCCCGGCACTCGTGCCTTTCGGGATCTTCAAAGCTACCGGCGGTTATGTCGCGATCTCGGTCCTGCATTATCAATGGGAGATTTTTTCCAAAGCGATTGGCCGACCCGAACTGGCGGATGATCCCCGCTTCGACTCGGTGCCGCGCCGGATGGAAAACCAGGCCGCGGTGATTGAGATTGTCGAGACCTGGCTGCAATCCTTCCCTAACCGCGAACAGCCTCTGGCAATCCTGGAAGGCGCTCATATCCTGAGCGCGCCGGTGGCCGAAGCGCCCGAGGTGATCAACAGCCCGCAAACCCGGTTTCGCGGTTCGATGCAGGACGTGACCCATCCCGGAATCGGTGCGGTCGCGATCCCGAAAACTCCGTTCCACTTTTCCGCGACGCGGGTGGAAATCCCGCGCCCCGCGCCGCTGTTGGGCGAGCATAATGAAGCGGTGCTCTCAGGCGTGCTGGGACTCCCCCGCAGCCAGATAGCCGCGCTTACTCAGGCCGGCATACTGGTCGAGGATCCACTGGTAGCGCAACTTCGCGAGAAGGGCGAAATCGGTTAGTTCTGACGCTGGCGTCAAGATTACAGCAGGCGGTTTTCGCGGAGCGTCATGGTTGAAGGCGAAATGTGTGCTGAGGATGAGCGGTGAAGGGTCCCTGCCTGGCCGACTACCGTTCTCCTTCGAGGATTACCATTCCCCGCAGAATGCTCGAAGAGCGTCGGCGTGGTCTCTGCACCAGGCACGTTCCCGATCTCTAAGGCCGCCATGCGATGCGGAACTCGGTCGATATCCGGCCCCAGTAAGTTCAGCTTTCATAAGAAATTCTTTCAGAACGAAAATCCGATCTGATAAGCTCACCTACATCGTATTCGTCACTTTCGCCCGGGTCCATTGGTCTGTTCTATCCACCATTAAATCGGCTTTTAAACGATCAGCCTACGGGCGGTCAAGTTCTAGCATTGTCTGCAAACCATCGTCTTGTTCGTCAGAGAACGTAATCGCCCGGTTATTGTCGCGCCGCTGGCTCGAATTGCGGAATCGGGCGCCAGAGGTGCTGCGTTCATCCAGAGGGAGCCATGCACTGCGATCAACGCGTAGGCTGAGTCATGGCGGATGTAGTCCCGACAGGGCAGCGGTTCTGGCACGGAAGCTCAAGAAGAATCTCGGCCCTGATTTTTTTCGAATAAGTCTGTGGTGCGAGGAGCGGGACTTGAACCCGCACGGTATTTCTACCACGAGCCCCTCAAACTCGCGTGTCTGCCAGTTCCACCACCCTCGCATCCAGAGGTATCGCGCAGCTACTTATGGCTGCTTGAAGGCTTGCTCGCCGGCGGCGCCGGCATGGGAGCCTTGGCGGGCGCCGTCACCGGTACCGGCGTGCCGGTGAAGATACTCGAATTAACCCGCCGGTTGGAGCCATAGGCCAGATACAACGAGGTAATGAAAAACGCGGTGGCCAACCCGCCGGTGAGCTTGGTCAGGAAGCTGCCGGCCCCGCCCGAGCCGAACACCGTCTGGCTGGAACCGCCGAAAACTGCCCCGATATCCGCGCCTTTGCCCTGCTGTAGCAAAACCACCACGCACAGCACCAGGCAGATAGTAACGTGCACTGCTAAGACTATTGAATACATCGTTTCGCTTTACCGCCGCTCAGGCGCGGACCATCGCTCCAATTCCCCGGTCTTCACACCGTGAGCGCCCGGACGATCCGCACGAAAGCGTCAGCCTTTAAGCTTGCTCCGCCGACCAGAGCTCCGTCAATATCAGGCTTGGAGACCAGCGAGTCAACGTTTTCCGCCGTCACGCTGCCGCCGTAAAGAATCCTGACGCTGTGCGCGACGTCGCGGCTGGTTCGCTCAATCAGGGTGCCGCGCAAGGCGCTGTGCTCGGACTGCGCCTGCTCGGGGGTGGCGGTTTTGCCGGTGCCAATCGCCCACACCGGCTCGTAGGCGATGGTTACCTTCGCTATTTGCTGGTCGTCAAGCCCCTGTAATCCGGCCAGCAATTGCACGGTAAGTACCTGGGTGGTGTCGCCAGCGTCGCGCTGCGCCAGGGTCTCGCCGACGCACAGGACCGGCAGCAGGTCGTGACGCAGGGCCGTCTTGACCTTTTTGTTGATCAACTCGTCGGCCTCACCGAAGATGTGACGCCGCTCCGAATGCCCCAGGATCACGTATTTTACCCCATACGCCTTGAGCATCGGAGCCGAGATTTCGCCGGTGAACGCGCCCTGATCTTCGAAGTGCATGTTCTGGGCGCCCAGACTGATAGCGGCGCCGGCCAGTTCCTGGGCGGCGGCCGGGATCAGGATTGCCGGCGGAGCGATCATGACGTCGCGCTCCTTGCCCAAAGTGCCGGCCTGCGGGTCCAGCTCTTTCCGAATCGCCTGGATCAACTCGCGGGCCTGGACCGGCCCCAGATTCATCTTCCAGTTAGCTGCAAAGAATTTCTTACGCATGATGGTTCTTTCGCCGGGATTGCGGGGTTGCGCGGGCCATGCCGCTAGTTCTCGAGCGCCTTGATGCCCGGCAGCTCGCGGCCCTCGAGGAACTCCAGGCTGGCGCCGCCGCCAGTGGAGATATGCCAGAACTTCGTCGCCCACGGTTGGCCGGCCACCGCCGCCGCGGTGTCGCCGCCCCCCAACACGCTTTTTGCCGCGCTGTTGGCGAGCGCCTCACCGACGGCCATGGTGCCGTGCGCAAACGGCGCCGCCTCGAACAGGCCCAGCGGTCCGTTCCAGACCACGGTCCTGGCGCTTTGGATATCCTTGATGAAGCGCTTGATGGTCTCGGGTCCGATATCGAGGCCCATCTTATCCTCGGGGATGCTGGTCACCACTTCGCCGGCGGTGTCAGCCGAGAGCGACTCGGCCACGACATGATCGGAGGGCAATTCAAACGCGACGCCCTTGGTGCGGGCGGCCTGGAGCAGTTCTGCCGCCAGCTCGATCTTGTCTTCCTCGACCCGCGAGCGGCCGGTGGGTTGTCCCAGCGCCCGGAGGAAGGTGTACGCCATCGCGCCCCCGATCAAAAATGTGTCCACCTTGGTCATCAGGTTGCGGATCACGCCGATCTTGTCGGAAACCTTGGCCCCGCCCAGGATCGCGACGTACGGATGCTCGGGATTGTGGGTCAGGGCGGTCAGGGCCTCGATTTCGCGCATCATCAGGAACCCCGGCGCGCGCTCGCTGAGATAGCGGGTGACGCCGGCAGTCGAGGCGTGCGCGCGATGCGCGGTGCCAAAGGCGTCGTTGACGTAAACATGCTTGCCGCGTGCCAACTCGTGGGCGAAGTCGGCGTCGTTGGCTTCCTCTTCATGGTGAAAGCGCAGGTTCTCGAGCAGGATGGCCTGTCCGGCGCCCAGCGCGTTGATCAGGCGTCCGGTGATATCCCCGATACAGTCGGGAGCCAGGGCGACCTTCATCCCGAGCTTTTCGCTCAGATACTCCGCCACCGGCTTCAGCGTGTATTTCAGGTCGCGATCCTTGGGCCGGCCCAGATGGGAGCAGAGCACCGCCGATCCGCCCTGATCCAGGATATAGCGGATGGTGTCGAGGCTGGCGTCGATGCGGCCGGGATCGGCGATCGCGCCGTTTTCCAGCGGCACGTTGAAATCGCAACGCACCAGCACCTTTTTGCCCCTGAGGTCGAGGCTGCGTAAATCGGTAAGCATATACTCCACAACGCGCCCCAGCGCGTCTAATGCGACGGACCTTTCGCCCGAATTACAGCTTGTTCGCGACCATAGCGGTGATTTCAGCCAGGCGGTTGGAAAATCCCCACTCGTTATCGTACCAGGAGAAGATCTTGACCAGGCGCTTGCTGAGCACTTTGGTCAGCGGCGCGTCGAAGATCGAGGAGTGCGGATTGCCGTTGAAGTCGCTCGATACCAGGGGGGCGTCCGAATACTCCAGGATGCCCTTAAGCTCACCATCTGCCGCTTTTTTCATCGCCGCATTGATCGACTTGTCGTCGGCGTCGCGCTCGATCGTCGCGGTCAGATCCACCACCGAGACGTTGGGAGTGGGTACCCGGATGGCGATACCGTCGAGCTTTCCGCTCAGCGCCGGCAGCACCAGGCCAATCGCTTTGGCCGCGCCGGTGGAGGTCGGAATCATCGACAACGCGGCCGCCCGGGCGCGGCGCAAATCCTTGTGCGGACCGTCGAGCAGCATCTGGTCGTTGGTATAGCTGTGCACCGTGGTCATCAGGCCGTTGACGATGCCGAAATTCTCGTGCAGCACCTTGGCCACCGGGGCCAGGCAGTTGGTCGTACACGAAGCGTTGGAGATGATGTCATGCTTGGCCGGATCGTAGGATGCGTGATTGATTCCCATGCACAAGGTCGCGTCGGCGCCGTCGGCGGGCGCGCTGATCACGACCTTTTTGGCCCCGGCGCTCAAATGCGCTGCCGCCCTGGCGCGTTCCGTGAACAAACCGGTGGACTCGACCACCACTTGAACGCCCAGCTTGGCCCATGGCAGCTTGCCCGGATCGCGTTCGGACAGCACCTGGAACGCAGTGCCATCAACCATGATGTGGCCGCCTTCGACCTTGATTTGACGCTTGAGCCCGCCGTGGATCGAATCGTGCGCGAGCAGATGCGCGAGCGTGGCAGGGTCGGTGATATCGTTAACCGCAACCACTTCCAGGTCTTTCTGCAACAGGGCGGCGCGATAGAACATCCGACCGATGCGGCCAAAGCCGTTGATCCCAATCTTGATCGCCACTTTTGTTCATTCCTCCCGGGAAATCGTACCAATGTAGGCTAGCAAACTATGCGCCTTCACGCAGCCTGGCAACAAACCTCGGCCCAATGCTGTCCAAAGCTTACCCGCGGCGGGTTCCGCGAAAGTAATTGTTGCACTAGAATTGAGTGGCAATGACCAAACATTCGGGGAGCAAAATTCAGATTGTCAGTCACGGGCCGTCCTGCTTCGATGGAGTGGTGGCAGCGGTCACCGTGGCCCGCTTTTACCAGGGGTTCAGTATTACGCCGGTCTTCGCCGCCAACCAGGACGCCGACCAGATCATCCAGGGACTGCGGGTAAAGCGTCCGGGCGATGAAATTTGGATTACCGACCTGTCCTGGAACGAGGTGGAAACGGCGTTCCATCTGCGTCAACTCGCCGACGCCGGCGCGCGCATCTTCTGGATCGACCATCATCGCTCGGCGCTGCGCCGGGCCGCCGGACCCGAGTTCGACGTGCCTTTCGCGGGCAAGCTGCTGTCCGAGGATTTTTCCGCCGCGCGCCTGGCGTTCAATTTCCTTCAGGGGCGTGACGACCACTCCGACAGCGATGGTCGCCGCAACGCCCTGCAAAGCTTCTTTGCGATTATCGACCTTGCCGACGATCATGACCGCTGGGTGCATCGCCTGCCCGAATCGAGGGACTGGGCGCTGGCGGTGCAGACCTTGGGTTCGATGGAATCCTACCGCGAATTGCTGAAGCTGGGCGGCCCGATGATGACCCGCCAACTCAGCCAGGCACTCGAGGCCGGCCGCCGCGGGATGCATCAGAGCATGGACCTGGCGCGCAGCACCGCGGTGGAGCGCAAACTCAATGACGGTCTGAAGCTGGTCACGGCTTGCTGCTTCGGCTATTCGAGCGAGGTCGCGGCCGACATTTATAAGGATCGCACCAATTCGATTATCGCGCTGCTCGACATGCGCAGCGGCGGTGTCAGCCTGAGACGCAGCCCCGACTGTGACGCCGACCTGTCCAGGATCGCCTCGGCGCTGGGCGGCGGCGGCCATGCTGCCGCGTCGGGGTTCGTGATCGAAAAGGCCAAAGCGGCTTTGGCGGCGGAGTTGTCGGAGGTCCTCGGGGAAAGTATCCTAAGGACGCTCAGCCCCGGCGTGGGTTAACCGTCCGGGCCACCCACACCAGGCAGTCGAGGTAATGCGATGGACTTGAACTACGGCCCGGAAGAAGAACGCTTCAGAACACAGGTACGGAAGTTCCTCGAAACCAATCTTCCCAAAGGATGGGGCACCTCCGACTTCGGGTCGATGGGACGCGACGAGGTTGAGTTCCTGCGCGACTGGCAGCGCAAGCTGCATGAAAACGGGTTTCTGGGCATGTCATGGCCCAAGGAATACGGCGGGCAGGGCGCCAGCGCGATCGAAATGGCGATCTTCAACGAGGAGATGGCCAAAGTCCGGGCGCCCTCGCCGCTCAACGTCCTGGGGCTGTCGCTGGCCGGGCCGACGATAATCGCCCACGGCACCCCGGAACAGAAAAGCCGCCATCTATCCAAAATTCTTTCCGCCGATGAAGTCTGGTGCCAGGGGTTTTCCGAGCCCGGTTCGGGCTCCGACCTGGGCTCGCTGCGCACCCGGGGCGAACTGCGCGGTGATGAATTCATCGTCAACGGCCAGAAGGTATGGACCTCACTGGCGCATATCGCCGATTGGTGCATGTTGCTGGTGCGCACCGATTCCAGCGCGCCCAAGCATCGCGGACTCAGCTATCTGCTGGTGGACATGAAGACCCCCGGGGTCACGGTCAAGCCGCTGCGTCAGATGACCGGCAGTTCCGAATTCAACGAGCTGTTTTTTGAAGACGTGCGCGTGCCGCGGCACAACCTGCTGGGTGGCCTCAACAATGGATGGCAGGTGGCGATGACCACGTTGGCCAACGAACGCGGCACCATGTCGCTGGCGATGGCGGCGCGGTTTTTCATCACCTATAACGAGATGCTCGGGATGTGCCGCAAGCTGGAGCGCCCGGTGTTGAAGGATCCGAAGGTGCGTCAGACTCTGGCCCAGTTCTATGTCGATCTGCAGGGTCTGAAGTACACGCTATACCGCAGCTTCTCGCAGATCCTGCGGGGCGGCACCCCGGGACCCGAAGGTTCGGTTTCAAAACTTACCTGGTCCGAGCTTAATCAACGCATGCACGAATTTGCGATGAACGTTGAAGGGCAGGCCAGCCAGTTGATCGGGCGGTCACCATACTCGGTGGAATCGGGCCGTTGGCAGTATGGGTACCTGCGCTCGCGGGCCAATACGATTGAGGCTGGGACCTCCGAAATCCAGCGCAACATTATCGCCGAACGGGTGCTGGGCCTGCCGCGCGCGCGCTGACCGCCCCGCGCCAGTGCTGGACGCTCTGAAATCGCGCCCGCGTCTGTGCCCGACATTTGCCGCTCTGCCATACGCGTGATTAGGCGCTGGTTGACCGATTCTCATGCCAGGCGTGACAGTTGTTGACGGTCAGTTCATGCCGGCCCACGTCTAGACTGATGGACGCCCCAATCTGTGGCACGCTGGCGCCGCAGCAATGGCGTCCTGGCAGTAGGTGTCGGCATTTATTTCAGGAACTCGGTCCGAATCAGCGCGCCGCGCAGGCGTCGCTCTGGCGGCAGCCATAACGGTTTTGCTGCGCCTGTCCCAAAACGCCAGCGGACAGGTCGCCACCACCATGAGTCATTTTGGATCTCCGCTTCCGGAGATCGAGGCCCAGGGATGGTTCGGCAACACCGCGGATCTGCACAATTTTGCCATTGGTCAAGAGTCTTTCACGGAGGTTTTTACCCTCCCGCACCTGGGTCCCGTGTTCAACGGGCGGTCGTGCGCCGGATGTCACTTTCAACCGGCGTTGGGCGGCTCGGGCGGATTCATTCAGGAGGTACGCGTCCGCGACGATCTCACCGGCAATCCGCTCCACATCCTGGCCGTGGACAACATGTTGCGCGGCGGTGTGCAGACGCAGGGCGGAACGGTAATCTTCCACGCCGGGCTTGCGGCCGTGCCACTGGGATGCCAGCTCACGTCCCCAGGTTGTCAGCTCTCGGCATGCCAGAAAGAGGAAGCCGCGCGGACCGGGTTCATCAGTTCATTGCCGATTTGCGATCCCACCAGCGCCGCGTTTGCCGGTGGCGCCAACTGCACCGCACAGCGCCAGCCGACTGCGCTGTTCGGACTGGGGATGGTTGAAGCGACCGATGACGCCACGTTTGTCGCTCTCGCCGGCTCTCAGCCGCCCTCGATCCGGGGGGTCGTGAAATGGGTGGTGGAATTGGGCCGCAAGCGGGTCGCGCGCTTGGGCTGGAAGAACGACGCCGCCACCCTGAGGATATTTGCCGGGAGCGCTTACCTGCACGAGATTGGAATCACCAGCCCGGACTTTCCAGGCGAGGTTAGTAATTGTGCGCTGTTGCATCAGCAGTTCGGGGTGCTGTTGCAAGATTTCGACGATCCGGAGGATACCATCGACCCGCTCACTGGCCACGCGGTGGTTGACCAGTTCGTCGACTTCATCCGCGCGCTGGACCCGCCGCCCTTGCCAATGTTCAACATCCCGGCCAGTGGGGCCATCCTGTTTGGCACGGCAGGGTGTGCGGGTTGCCATGTGCCAGCCATCACCACCGCCGCCAATCCCGCCTCGTTCATCCCGCCGACCACTGGTGGTGTGCCAATCACGCCAACACTGAGTGCCATCCTGTCCCGGCGGACCTATCGGCCATACTCGGATTTTCTTCTTCATGACATGGGCGCGCTGGGCGACGGCGTCACTTCGGGGGTCGCCGGTCCCAGGATGATGCGCACCGCGCCGCTGTGGGGCGTGCGCGCCAGATCCAGTTACCTGCACGACGGCCGCGCCGCGGATCTCGTCACTGCAATCGTGCGGCACGACGGCCAGGCTAAGCCCTCGGCCAAGGCCTTCGAGGCGCTCTCGCCGCAACAGCAGACCGAACTGATCGATTTCCTGGGCACGCTCTGAGTGCCCCGCTTTCGCCCACAAACATCCCAAGGGGACAATGCCGCGAGCGATCTTGATGTGGCCAGGGCGGCTCCTTTCTGTTCCCACTCCCACGCTCAGTTGTGGGACAGGAAAGAATGAAGGTTCCGGCCCGCTTCAAGCAGCCCTAATCGTCGTCGCCCTTGCTCGCTGTTGAGGGCCAGTTGCCCGATTCCATCTCCTTGCCGTACTTGGTCAGGACGTCAGCAATCGCGCGCATCATGTCCGCCCGCATCTGCATCATCTTGCCCGCCAGCTTCGGGTTGCGAGCCATCATGTGCATCATGTGATCCTGCATCATCGGCATCCCCATCATTTCCATTCCAGGCATTCCCATTCCCGGCATCGGCATCTTCCCCCTGCCTTGCATGCCCATCCCCATCATTCCCATCATTCCCGACTTCGGCCCCATTTCCTGCATTCCCGTACTGGGACGCATATTGCTCGGGCAATCGGGTTCTTCCATTTCCTTTGCCAGTTCCTCGTGGCTCGGTTGCACCGCCGGTTTGGGCGCCTCAGCGGCCGCGCTCTGGCTGGCCGTTACCGGCGCCTGCGTGTTGGCGGACGTGTCCTGGGCGCGCGCGCCGGCCGCCAGCGCCAAAGTCAGGGCGAGGCCGGCGAGCACTCCGATGCAGAATTTGATTGCGGGCGTCATAATCGAATCTCCTTGATGCGGGCGTTAAACGAAATCCCGTGCTTGCCTGGATCAGGTTCGGCGAACACCAATATGATCAGTTTGACCCGCATGGCCGGGCGCGGCAACCAGTTAAATTTAAACGACGATGCCGCTTCCCGAGATTGGCTCTGACATAGGGTGATTCAGCGATGGACGGTGGATACGACAGCGGCTACGCGGCCTGTCCGTGTTTCTGGGGTCGCGAGCCCGGCAGCCTGATCAAGAAGTTGGTCGAGTTGCGCGCCGTGCGCGGATTGGAAGTTCTGGACGCGGGTTGCGGCGAGGGCAAAAATGCCGCCTTTCTCGCACGGCACGGCGCGCAGGTGCGGGCGGTGGAGGTCTCGCAGCGCGCTCTGGACAACGCCCGCGCCACGTGGGGCAACGCGGGCGCAATCCGCTGGGAACTCGGCGACGCCCGCACCGTCGCGCTTGCTCCCGATTGCTACGACCTCGTGATTGGCTATGGGCTATTGCACTGCCTGGCCAGTATCGAGGAGATCCTGACCGTCATAAATCGCCTGCAGGCGGCAACCAAAAGTGGCGGCTGGCATGTGGTCTGCGCGTTCAATGGCCGCCGCCAGGAACTTGCAGCGGCGCATCCCGGATTCCATCCCTGCACCCCCGCCCATCAGGTTTATATCGACGCTTACTCCGGATGGGAGATGCTTGAGGTCAGCGACACCGACCTGGTCGAGACGCATCCACACAACCAGGTGCGCCATACCCATTCCATGACCCGCCTAATCGCGCGCAAGCGGTGAAGGTTCCAGCTTTAACGGAAGTGCGGCATTACCTTGTTCGCGAACAGTTCCAGGTACGGGTACATCACCTTGGGCGACAAACCCGGCGGCACCGTCATGAAACAGTAATGTTCCATCGGCAGGGTGCCGATATAGGCCTTGAGCTGCTTGACCGCCTCGTCTGGAGTTACGATGGTCACGAAGCGCATCGACTTGAGTTCGGCAACGTCTTTTGGATAGGGCATCAGCTCGCCCATGCCGGCCTTTTGCAGCCCCGGAGCATAATCCTGAAACACATGTAACAGGTGGTGGCCCAGTTCATTCCAGGTCTTGTCGGGATCTTCGGAGACCACGAACCACAGGTTGCCGTCGGCGATTCTGAGTTTGCCCGGGTCCTTGCCGAGTTGCGTCATTTCGGCCTGAGCGGACTCGTAGATGCCCTTGATGCCCGAACCGATAACGCCGTCGCCGTAGCGCGCCACGCGCCTGGCCGCCGCTTTTTTCATTCCTCCGACCCAGATTGGCGGACGCGGACGCTGAACCGGGCGCGGCTCCAGGCGCGCGTTTTCGATGTTGTAGTACTTGCCGTGAAAGGTGACGGTTTCTCCCTCCCACAGCCGGCGGATGATTTCCAGCCCTTCGGCGGTGCGCCCGGCGCGCTCGTTGTATGGAATCCCGTAGCTTTCGAATTCGTTGACGCGGTAGCCCAGGCCGACTCCCAATTCGAAGCGTCCGCGCGACAGGATATCGACGGTGGCGCAATCCTCGGCCAGGCGGACCGGATGGTAAAGCGGAAGCAACAGGACGTTGGTGCCGATGCGCATCCGCTTGGTCTTCATCGCAATCGCCGCGGCGATCACCACCGGTGAGGGTGAATAGCCGTCGGGGGCGAAATGATGCTCGCTGAGCCAGGCGCCTTCGTAACCAATGCCTTCGGCCCACGCGATCTGCTCGATCGTTTCCGCATAGACATCCTCATAGGGACGGCGCCATTGCGGAGGGTTGCGAAAATCAAACCAAAGTCCAAAGCGCAATTTAGGTGCTGTCACTATTTCTCCTCCATTCGAGCCGGACGGCATTTTCGCTACCACGCCCGCGCCTCGTGCGGCAACCGCGGAGATGCCGCCGCCAATCAGTCGCGCCAGGGTTGCTCCGATCTGGTGGCAATTTCCCGGCGCACTGCGTCAAGCGCTTTGCCCGGCCACATCAACATTGCGGTCTCGGCAAAAAAGTGCGCGGAGCTCTCGCTGAAGTTTTCGAAGTCGGGGAAAAAGCTGCGCTGATACTCGATTGAAGCGATCGCGCGCCGCGCCGCGTCGTAATCGTCGAACCAGATTTCCTCGACCCCGTCCCATCGCGGATCCGCCATTCCCCCCGGTCCATACACGTCGTCGAGCACCACGCATTGTTGGTAGTGGCGTAAACCGGGCAGGGTCCGCACAATCGGCGCGTGGACCTCAAGCCAATAGCCGCGGAAATCGTCCACCGACATCCCCAGCCGGCGCCGCAATGGGAACAGTCCCTGGATCATTCCCGAGTGCCGGGCGCCTTCCACGATCACGCGATCGATTGCGCTCAGATAGGCGGTGCGGCCCAGGTCGATGAAGTTTTCCTCGTCGGCGGGATAAGCCGCATTTTGATCGAACCATTCGCCGCGCGGCCGTTCGCTCCATAACTCGGACATCGCGTCGTAAGGCGAATCGCCCCCCAGCGAGGGAATCCGATGGTTCTGGATGTAGGCCTGCATCGCCTTGACCCGTCTGCCGGCCTTGGTGTGCATCGCAATATAGTAATGGTCGAATGCGGCCCGGCTCAGCGCGGGTTTGCGGGCGAAAAAGTAAAACGTGTGGACCATTGGACGCTCCTGATATCAATTCGCGCGCTCGCTGCGTTGACGTCGGCTTGCGTTCACGCGCGCCATCCCTGCGCGACCTTGGCTTTGATCTCGGCGGCGGACTGCTCGCGGCCCTTGCCGGGCCAGATGACGAGTTGCGATTCGGCGAAGAAGCGGGGTGCGGACTCGCAAAAATTGGCGAAGTCGGGGGCGACGCCGCGCTGGTACTCGACGCAGTTCATGGCCGCGAGCGCGGCGTCGTAGTCGTCGAACCAGATCTCCTCGACGCCGTCGTGATACGGTTCGCCGTAGCCATAGTAATCGTCGAGGACCAGGCATTGCTGATAATGCCGCAGCCCCGGCAGCGACTGCACGATCGGCGCATGGACTTGCAGCCAGTAGGATCGGAACTCGGCCAGCGGCAAGCCGAGCTTGCGCCGCAGTTGAAACACGCCCTGGATCATTCCCGAATGCAGCCGCCCATCGACGATGACCCGGTCCGTGGCAGTCATCCACTGCGTGCGGCCGGCATCGATGAAGTTAATCTCGTCGGCGATGCGGCTCGAACCGCCCTTTTCGCGGTCACTGACCCCCAGATCTTCAACCCAGAATTCCGACATCGCGTCGAAAGGCGAATCGCCGCCCAGGGAGTGCAGGCGATGATTCTGGATGTAGCGCTTGAGAGCAGCAATCCGCGGTCCGGCCGTGGTGTGGACCGCCAGGTAATGCCGATGGAATCCGGCTTGGTTCAGTGAAGGCTTGCGACCGAAGAAATAAAGCTTGTGAAACATCGCCGACCTGTCTTTTGCCGGGCGGCGCGCAGGTGAATCCAGCCCGGGCTGGAGGGACGGTTTGGGAGCCACTGGCTCAAAAATTCAGCATCGTTTATAGCGCCATGCGCCGCCGGCTGCCAGGCATCCGCCACGATTTCAATGGCATGCGGCCCCGCGTTTTGGTATTGCTCTGCTAGCACCCATTAAGAGTATGTCAATTTCCCGGGAGGTCGGCCGCGATGAGCGAACCAGGCGTCAAGAGTAAGAAGATCATGTCCCTAATCGCCGCTGGGCCCAACAGCGACCGGGCGGCCTTCCGCGACCGCTTCCTCCATCGCCACGCGCAGCACGTGCTATGGCATTGTCCGCACGTGACCCGCTACATCGTCAATCTGGTCGATGTCAAAGCGAAAGTCGTGTTCCGCGGCAAGACGACCCCTCCGCATCGCGAAATCGATCCGCCGCCGTTCGAGGTGGTCACCGAGATGTGGTTCGACAGCTTTGACGATTTCAAGGATCCGGCGCGGCTGTATGACACTCCGGCGGGGCGCGAGCTGATTCAAGACGAACTCGCCGAGATGGGCGCGCGACGCTACGACTACCTGGTCTCGCCGGTGGTGCAGTGGGATCGCAATCCGCCCGCGGTCATTGGCCAGCGCAGCCCGGGGGTCAAGGCGCTGTTCATTTCACGCCGGCACGAGAACCTTGACATCAAGGCGGCGGAAAAGGCCTGGCGCGAGCATCGAGTCGCGGCCGATAAGTATCACTCCTACGCGACGCGTTATGTGCAAAACGGCGTAATCGCCGCGCTGACGCCCGACGCGCCGGTATGGCACGGATGTGCGGAGCTTTACTATCCGACCCTGGAGGACCTCGAGCAGCGCTTCGTAGGTGGGACCGAGGAAGGCGAAGTCGAGATCGCCAAGGACGCCGCCCGCTTCGTGGCCGACTCTTATCCGCTATTCGCCAGCGAATACGTGATGCGCGAGTAATCCGGTGCCTTCCCCTGCTCGAGGGGGAAGGCACCCTAAACCTCAGCCGCTGATCAGTTTCGCGTACTCGTCAACCTTGGGCATCACTTTGTCTGCGGACTCGGGCGGCAGCAGGAAGATAACCCGCTCCGCGCCCGCCAGTTCGTATTGTTCGATCGACTCCTTGTCGCCTCTGCCCCAGAAGATGGTGATCGACAGCGCCTTGGGATCGCGGCCGGCCTGTTCGAACTGACGGCGTAATTCCGCAACCTTGGGGGCGAGATCTTTGGCTCGCGCCGGAATCGGCATCCAGCCGTCGCAATATTCGACCACACCCTTGAGCGCCTTGGTCCCCTGGCCGCCCATCAGGATTGGCGGATGCGGCTTCTGTACCGGCTTGGGATAACTCCAGATCGGATCGAAGTTGACGAAGCGGCCATGGTACTGCGCCTGCTCCTGAGTCCACATCGCCTTCATCGCTTCGATGCGCTCGCGCATCAGGGTGCGCCTGGTCTTGGGATCGGTGCCGTGGTTTTCCATCTCCTCGGCGTTCCATCCCACGCCGATACCAAACAGAAACCGTCCGCCGGAAAGCAGGTCGAGACTGGCGACTTCCTTGGCCAATACGATCGGGTCGCGCTCGACCACCAGGCAAATTGCCGTGCCGAGCTTGAGTTTGGTGGTCACCGCGGCGGCGGCGCTCAGCGCCACGAACGGATCGAGTGTATGCGAATACTCGCGCGGCAGTTCGGTGCCGGCGGGATAAGGGGTGCGGCGCGAAACCGGAATATGGGTATGCTCAGGCACCCACAGCGATTCGAATCCGCGGGACTCCGCGGCCCGCGCCAGGTCGTCAATCCGAATCGCGTACTCGGTGGGGAAAATCGATAAGGCGTATTTCATAAGCAGTCCTCGACTGTATTTGAGATGAACCGGCGATAACCAGGCTATTTAACCCCGAGTGCCGGGTCCGTGGAAAGCGCTCTTTTGGAACCGGGCTCCGATGCACGTTTTAATTGATGGTTGGGATGCGGCCGCCATCCACCCGGATGTTCGCGCCGTTGACGAACCCGGCCAACGGGCTGGCCAGGAACGCAACCATGTCGGCAATCTCTTCCACGCGCCCGACCCGGCCCGTGGGATTGGGAAACATTTCGACCACGGCGCGCCGCTCAATCTCCGCCCAATCGTCGCCCCAGTTGCGCGTCCGCGCCCACTCTCTAAAAGTATGCTCCAGCGCGGGGGTGAGAATCGTGCCGGGCGTGACGGTGTTCACCGTAATCCCGCTGGCGCCCAGGTACTTGGACAAGCCGACGGTAAAGTTCACGATCGCGGCCTTGGACGCATGGTAGTCCGGCAGCGAATACGGCAGCGGCTGGGTTGCCGACGCGCTGCCCATCTGGATAATGCGGCCCCATCCGCGCTGCTTCATCTGCGGGATAAAGTAACGCACCAGGCGCAAGGCCGAGATCACGTTGGTCTCGTAAGTCGCCACCCAGGTCTCGGTTGGAGTCGTGAGCCAATCGCCCAAATGCTGACCGGCGGCGCCCCCCGCGTTATTGATCAGAATATCGATCCCGCCGAAAGCCGCGTCCGCCGCCTCGGCTACGGCCTGGGCTGCGTCGTCAAGCTTGAGGTCTCCGATCGCGACCTGGGCCTGGCCGCCCGCTTTCCTGACCTCTTCCGCGACCTGGTTGGCCCGGTCGCGGTTGCGTCCATGAACCACGACCAGGACGCCCTCGCGGCCCATCACCTTGGCGATTGCCGCGCCGATTCCTGAACTGCTGCCGGTCACCAACGCGCGCTTCCCTTCGAGTTGTAGGTTCATGCCTCTTACCTTTAGCCCGAATTCGCAAGACTGTTCAAAGCCACGGCCGCTATGATCGCGGGCAAAATATGCCTGGCGTAATTCCAGGATTCGTTCAAAATTCGTGAGGATGTTTTGCGGTGCAGAACAACGAGTAACAAGAACTGACTGCAAGTTGATCGGAAAGGGTGCGCCTGTTAGCTTCGGCCTCTAACTGGAAGGAACCGCGCCGTGAACCGTAAACCCACGCTCCGAAGCACCAGCGGCTGCGTTGAGCTACTGCAAAGCGACCTGAGCACCGGCGAAGACCTGATTCGCGCGGCCCAGTGGCTGGTCAGAGCCTTGGCGGCGAGCGCGATCGATCATCAGCAGTATGACGCCTTGCTCCATGGCATCGAGGTGATCGCTGCGTTGCGGCAGCAGTTCCCCGCCGGCGCGCAAGCGGCCGAGTCGAACAAGGACGCCGATGACACTCCTGCCCAAGCCCTCAAGACCGGCAGCCAGGCGGCGCAATCGCCAGCTAGGCCGGGCCGGGTACGGCGGGCTTCGGAGCGGCGCCGCCAGACGCTCGAATTCGTAAGTGCGTTTGCCCACGACGTGGCAGCGGCAACACCGGTCGCGTCCGCGCCGGCGAGCACCCGCCGCCTGCCCTCCACGCGCCGCACCGCCGACTGATTTGGCGTCGGCGCCGCCAGCAGGGGCCTCGGCGATTTTGACTCGTAGTCATTAGCAAAAGCTCTCTTCACCCTGGACTTCGAGTATCAATCCCGGCCGACACCCCCAAACCCGGGCCAACGGCGAGCGACCATGCTCGCCGTCGTGCGTCACGACGGTCGCGCGTTGCATCGGTGAGCAAATAGACGCCTAAGAAAATAGGCTCTTTTGTATTGACTCAGATTGGGGTAGGTTCAGGCCACATCTTGACGCTACGTGATACGCGAGCCGCCGGAAGTCCTGATAGCAGTCTTGCACAGCCTTGAAGTGCGCTCCTATTGCGCCATCGGCTGGCTTCAGGAAGAACATAGGCTTCTGACTTTCCATGGCCATTGGCATAAGGCTCCGATAGTGCTTTAGCGTTGCGAGACATTCCCGATCGCCCGATGGAGATGGTGCGTTGGCCCCTGACTGCTCCAAGACAGCTTCACGGTAGGTGGCCGGAATGCGGGCCATCCACCGGCCATAAGCTTTAACTGGACGGTTAAGGCGCTCAGCATGCTGCAAGATGATGTATCCGGCCGGTGACATTTGCCCTTTTGGTAAGGGAATGTCGGGCGGCTCCTTTTTCAGCCGGTCTTCCCATTCCCTTCGCCATCGGCGTAGAGTCGGCCCCAAATTTTTGAGTCCTTGAAGAGAGAAGAGATCGGGTGCCAGCGGTATCGCAACATATTCCGCCGCGATGATTGCCGCGCGGTTGATTGCACCCAAGTTTGAGCCGACGTCGATAAGAACGAGAGTTGCCTCTCTGCTTTCAGCAGACCGGAGAAGGACTTGGTAGAACGCGGATACGACTCGAAATGCCGCCTTGTCTCCATCATGGCAGCGCAGCCATGCATCGGAGAGGCGATCCTCAAAGGCGGAAAGACCGAGGTCGCCAACAACAAGGCCAATGTTGTCGGCTATTTCCTCGACATGAGGTTCCGCTATGTCACCCGTGCCATCGAGAATCGGCTGGATCGTCCCAAGGATGCTCTGTGGATGATCGCCGTCAGGCCATAGTTGCTCAAGCCGATCTTCGTCGAGAAACATCGATGTTAAGTTTGCTTGGGGATCAAGATCGGCGGCAACGACTCTGATCCCCAAATCAGCGTACATCCAGGCAAGATGATAAACTAACGACGTTTTGCCAACACCGCCCTTGTTGTTAAACAACGCGATCGTTTTCATGGTCGCTTAAAGAGCGTAGCCAACACGAAATTGGCTTGGAAACCGAATTGGGCTTCGGGATTGCCGTTCTTTTCAAGCTCGCTCTTGGTTAGCGGAAGTCCCATGCCAAACCTCTGAACATATCCGAGGACCTTCATGGCCTCAGCGACGAGAGGATTGCGGTAATCGGTCGCTCCCTGGCCGAAATTTTCGCGAGTAACTTGTCCATATAGGCCACCCGGGCTATGAATCTCGATTCGATCAGTGAACCAATACAATCTTACAGGTGAACTTGTATTGTCGTAAACGCGATGCATGATAGCGTTGCGGGTCAATTGCTGGAGTGCCAACATTGGGTAGTCGGGCTCCGCAATTTCGATAACGCTTCGAGTAATACTTGTGTAGGTAGAAATGTTAGCCGCAAGAATTTCGTCCAGTTGGCGCAATTGCGTAGGGAGTGATCCAGTCACCGCTTTTTGATTTACGATAGGGTCGGTCAGCTCGGTGCCTGCGATGCGCAAGAATTGAACATACGCTCCGGGAACCCATTGACCGGGATCCTTGCCAAATATCAGCATGGCCGCGACGTTTGGTATTCCGTCAACGCTCAGAAACCGCAGTGACGTTAGCTGCTGCTCCAACGTCCGTTCGTTTTGTTCCAGCACTTCGCGCGCGATTGCAGATTGGACGTAGGTCTCACCGAAGAACTCCAGATCCAGGTCAGCGAGTGAACTGCCGCGAGACTGGGCGGTGGTCGAACGGTAAATCCCAGGCTCTTCGTTTTTCTGCCAGGCGGGATTCGTCCGCCGCAGTTGCCTGTCGAAGACTGGGGCCAACCCTAATCCACGTTCTACCCCTATAGCGTACGGGCGGATCCGTCGACGGCTCTACAACTACAACGCCTACCTCGCATTCACGTATTTTTCGCTTCTCGACCATCACCATGGGGAAGGGAAGCGTGTTGCCGTCGGAGCGCATGTCAGCCAACTTCAGAAGGATCTGGTCGGTAATTTGAAGGTTGCTACATGAACCATCGTCATTCACGCCAAGGAAGATGACACCGGGTCGCTTTCTGTCAGGAAAGTCGTTGGCAAAAGCGCAGATAGCCTGATGTATCCGGTCCGTTTGGTTGAGCGATTGCTTTCGTTCAACCCGGTCAGATTCGAGCTCATCAAAAAGGTCGGCAAGTTCGGAATCGGTCAGCACTTTGCTATCTTCCTATCATTGCGTGAAACTCACAATCCGGGGACAGGCAGGATCCGGTCTGTGGATTTGCCGGAAACTGGGAGCATGCTTCGCTGCGCTGCTTGATGGGGAAACAAGCTCTCCCTGTGGATATCAGCGCGGACGGTGGCTTGATATGATTCCCGTCGAATCATCACGATCAGTTCTGCCGTTTCCTGTTCATTGCGATACGGCAGGGAGATCCAGCGCTCAGGGTGCACAGCTCACGCCAAATAGTCAGCTCACCGCGCGCCGCGCAACGCGTTGCCGAGGCGCGGGCGTGGCTGGAGGCGCAAAAGCCCGATACCGAAATCCTGCTGCTGGCGGCGAACTGGGAAGCGGCCGACGATCTGGTGCGCGCCGTAGCCGCCTCACGCGGCGCACTGTTCGCGATCCATCGGCTGACGCTTAACCGGTTAATCGGCCTGTTGGCGGCCGACGATTTGGCCGCCCGCGGGCTGGTGCCGCTGAGCCGATTAGCCACCGAGGCGGTGGCGGCCCGCGCAATCCATCGGCTCTATCCGCCCTCGATCGCGCCTGGCCGCGAGTCGGCGCAGACTTCGGAGCGTGATTTTTTTGCCGCGGTCGCGACGCGCCCGGGCTTCCCCGCTGCCATCGCTGAAACCGTCCAGGAAGTGCGTCTGGCCGGGGTAACTGCGCAATCGCTGGCCGGCATCGAGCGTAGTGGGCCCCCCTTGGCGGCGATCCTGGAGCAATTTGAACAGGAGCTGGAGGCGGCCAATCTGATCGATCGAGCCGGACTGATCCGGATTGCGATTGCGGCCATCGGGCGCCGGCCGCGCTTCGTGGGCTTGCCGACATTGATGCTTGACGTGGCGGTGACCGCCGCGGCCGACCGCGATCTTATCGCCGCCCTTGCCGCCGAGTGTCCCGCGTTCTTCGCCACGGTTCCCTCCGGCGACCATCGCACCGCCCGCTACCTCAGCGAGGGACTCGGAGTCACAGCTCACACCTCGCAGCCCGGGGCTAACGGCTCCGCGGGCGCGCCTGGCTCCTCCCTGCACTTATTGCAAGAACATCTGTTTGAGGAATCGGGACCGGCGCGATCCAAGCTGGACGACAGCGTTGCGATCTCATCGGCGCCGGGCGAATCGCGCGAATGCGTCGAGATCGTCCGTGCGATTGCGGCCCAGGCCGAGCGCGGCGTCGCCTTCGATCGAATCGCAGTGCTTCTGCATGCTCCGGGACAATACGTTGCGCATCTGCAGGAGGCGCTGCGGCGGGCTGCGATTCCCGCCTACTACGCCGCCGGCACCAGGCGGCCGGAACCGGGCGGCCGCGCGCTGCTCGCGTTGTTGGCGTGCGCCGCGGAAAGTCTGTCGGCGCGCCGCTTTGCCGAGTATCTTTCACTAGCCCAGGTGCCGGATTGGGACCCGCAGCGAGCCCGGGCGGCAGCGCCGTTCGTTGCTCCCGAACCGGAACTCATGCCGGCTGGTCTGGGCGCCGAACTCGAGGTTCCGCAGCCCGCGCAAGAAGCAGCCACTTTCATCAACGACCCGATTCCAGTGGTGGAAGGCACGGTGCGAGCGCCCTGGCGATGGGAGGAGTTGATTGTCGAGGCTTCGGTGATCAATAGCCGCGAGCGCTGGCAGCGGCGGCTGGACGGATTGCGCGAAGAAGTCTTGCGCAAGCGCGCCGAGATTGAGGAGGAGGATGGGCGGGCCGCGATGCTCGATCGCCAGCTGCTCGACCTCGACCATCTGCGCGAAGTGGCGCGCGAGATGATCGAGGCGTTGGCGGCGCTGCCGGCGCACGCCACCTGGGGTCAATGGCTGGCGCATCTGCGCGGCCTGATCGCACTGGCCATACGCGACGCGACTCCGGTCCTGGCGGTGCTGGCGGAGCTCGAACCGATGGCGCCGGTGGGTCCGATCGGTCTGGAAGAAGTGCGCATCGTGCTGACCAACCGGCTGGGCACGCTGACCGAGCGCGCGCCGCGCCGGCGCTACGGCGCGGTGTTTATCGGTCCCGCCACGGCCGCGCGGGGGATGTGCTTCGACGTGGTGCTGGTGCCGGCGCTCTCCGAGCGGCTGTTTCCGCACAAGGTGGTTGAGGATCCGATTCTGCCCGACGCCGCGCGCCGGCTCATCTCGCCCGACCTCGAGCTGCAGGCCGAGCGCGTCGGGGCCGAGCGCCTGGCGCTGCGCGTCGCGGTCGGAGCCGCGCGACAGCGCCTGTTTCTTTCCTATCCGCGCCTGGATGTGGAGCAGGGCCGCCCGCGCGTGCCGTCCTTCTATGCCCTGGAGGCGCTGCGCGCGGCCGAGGGTTACCTGCCGGGATTTTATGAACTGGCGGACCGCGCCGCGGCGGCCCGCGAATTGCGACTGGGATGGCCCGCTCCCGACAATGCGCAGGAAGCGATCGATCAGGCGGAATTTGACCTGGCACTGTTGCAAAAGCTGATCGACGCCGACCCCGATACGACGGTCGGCGCCGCCCACTATCTGCTCAACACCAACCGCCATCTGGCGCGCGCATTGCGCGCCCGCGGCCGGCGATGGCTGCGCCGATGGACGCCCGCTGATGGGATGGTCGATCCCGATCCAGCCGCGCGCGCCGCCTTGGCGCGCCATCAGTTGGCCGCGCGTTCCTATTCCGCCACCGCGTTGCAAAACTATGCTTCCTGTCCGTACCGGTTTTTCCTCCAGGCGATCCATCGCCTGGAACCGCGCGAGGAGCCCGAAGCGATCGAATTGATCGACCCGCTGACCCGCGGCGCGCTGTTCCATGAAGTGCAGTTCGATTTGCTAAGCGCTCTGCGCGAGCAACATATGCTGCCGGTTACGCGCGATAATTTAGTGGCGGCGCAAAACCTGGTCGACGCGAAACTCAACCTCCGCGCCGGCGTCTACCATGACAAGCTGGCGCCGGCGATCGAAAAGGTCTGGGAGGACGGCATCGCGGCGATTCGGGCCGATCTGCGGGAATGGCTGCGGCGGATGGCCGAGGACTCCCGCGGATGGTGCCCGGAGCGCTTCGAGCTATCCTTTGGGCTCAGAGACCGCGAACAGGCCGATCCCGCCAGCAGCGACGAACCAGTTCCGATCGAGGGCGGTCTGCGGCTGCGCGGCTCGATCGATCTGATTGAACGCCACCAGGATGGCTCGGTGCGCGTTACCGACCACAAGACCGGCAAGGTGCGGGCCAATCACGGTGTGGTGGTTGGCGGCGGCGCCGTCCTTCAACCAGTGCTCTACGGGCTGGCCGCAGAAAAGCTGCTGGCCCAGCGGGTCGAGGCCGGCCGGCTATACTATTGCACTTCGACCGGAGGCTACGAAGATCGCGTTGTCGAGCTTAATACCAAGCTGCAAAACAGCAACGGAGAGGCGACCAATAAGACCGCGCGCGACGTCGCCGGCGAGGTGGTCAAGATCATCGGCGGCGCACTGGCCGACGCATTCTTTCCCGCCGCTCCGGACCAGGGCGAATGCAACTGGTGCGACTATCGGATGGTGTGCGGGCCGCACGAAGAACTGCGGGCGGGACGCAAGCCCGCCGCGCGCCTCAAAGGGCTGTTACAGTTGCGGGAGATGCCATGAAGCCGGCGCCGGAAGCCGTAAGCGAGACGGCGCCGCCCGCCAATCAGGTTGCACTGACCGATGCAGCGGCGCGCGATCGGATCCTCAATGACCTCGATACGACCCTGGTGATTGAGGCCGCGGCCGGCACCGGCAAAACCACCGCGCTGGTCAGCCGGATCGTTTCCGTAATCGCGTCGGGCCGCACCACGCTGGATCGAATCGTCGCAGTCACCTTCACGGAAAAGGCCGCGGGCGAACTCAAGCTGCGGCTGCGGGAGGAGATCGAGCGGGGCCGGACCAACGCACAGGAAACTCCGCAGCGGCGCGCGCGCTTGCAGGAATCGCTGCCGAAGCTGGAAGAGGCGCGAATCGGCACGATTCATTCGTTCTGCGCCGACCTGCTCAGCGAACAGCCGGTGGAGGCCGGAATCGATCCGCGCTTCGTGGTCGCACCGCCCGACGCCGCGCAGGCGCTGGTCCAGCGCGCCTTCGACCGCTGGTTCGAGACCGAACTGGCCGCGCCGCATCCCGGGGTGCGCCGCATCCTGCGCCGGCGCAACTTCGACAAGGGCGGGCCGCGCCGCAGCGCGCAGGGCGGACCGCGCCGGCTGCTGCTTGACGCGGTCCGCAAGCTTATCGAATGGCGCGACTTCGACACGCCCTGGCGCGATCGCGACTTCGACCGCGATCGCGAAATCGATGGGTTGCTTGCCGATCTCACAGCGCTGGGCGATCTGGCGGCTTGCGGCAAGCCGGACGATTGGCTGACCAAGGCGTTGGCCGAATTCGATCGTTTCATTTACGAAATGAACCGCCTCGAGGCGGTGCGCGGAGCCCGCGACTACGACGCGCTGGAAGCCGAGCTGTTGAGCCTGCTCGCGCCCAAAAAGAACATCTGGACCTGGAAAGGGTACGGACCGCTATACGGCGCGCGGCCGGACGGGGAGAAGATTGCGCGCCCGGATGTTTTCGAATGCCGGGAACAGGTCCACCAGCGGCTGGAGCGTTTTCGCGACGCGGCCGGCGCGCAGCTTGCGCCGATGCTGCGCGACGAGCTCTGGCCGGTGGTCGGCCACTATAACGAATTGAAGCAGCGCGCCGGGCAACTGGACTTCATGGACCTGCTGCTGATGACGCGCGATCTGGTGCGCGACAACGCTGTGGTTCGCGCCACTTTGCAGCAACGTTTCACGCATATCTTTATCGATGAGTTCCAGGATACCGATCCGCTGCAGGTTGAAATCCTGTTGCTGCTAGCGGCCGACGATCCGCAACACAGTGACTGGCGCGCCGTGCGGCCGGTTCCGGGCAAGCTGTTTATCGTCGGCGATCCCAAGCAATCCATTTATCGTTTCCGCCGCGCCGACGTGGCCCTTTATCAGCGGGTCAAGAACCAGTTGCTGGAATGCGGCGCGCAGCTCGAATACTTGACCGCAAGTTTCCGGCCCAACTCCGAGCTGGCCGATTTCGTCAACGCGGCCTTTACCCCGCTGATGGGCGAGTCCGCCACGCAGGCCGCTTACGCGCCGCTGAATTCACTGCGTCCGGCGGACCCGCGCCAACCCGCAATCGTGGCGCTGCCGGTGCCTTCGCCGTACGGCGACTTCGGCAGAATCGTAAAATGGAAGATCGACGAATCGCTGCCGCAGGCGGTCGCGGGGTTCATCTCATGGATGATCCGCGAAAGCGGATGGACGATCACGAGCCGCAACGGAGCGGGGCAGCCGGCGCCGATTCAGGCGCGCCACGTCTGTATCCTGTTCCGCCGTTTCGACGCCTGGGGCACCGACATCTCGCGCGGCTACATGCGCGCACTGGAGGCGCGCCGCGTGCCCCACGTGCTGCTCGGGGGCAGTTCTTTTCACGATCGGGAAGAAGTGCAGACGCTGCGCAACGCGCTGATGGCGATCGAGCGGCCCGACGATGAACTCGCGGTGTTCGCGACCCTGCATGGCCCGATCCTCGCCCTGTCCGACGCCGCACTGCTGACCTTCCGCGAGACCATCGGATCGCTGCATCCGTTTCGCCAAATCACCCAACCATTGGACGGGGAACTCGCCGAAGTGGCGGACGCGTTGCAGATCCTCCGCGAGTTGCATCGCGGACGCAACCGCCGGCCGATCGCCGATACGATTGCGCAGTTTCTCGCCCGCACCCGCGCGCACGCCGGGTTTGCAATCTGGCCCACCGGCGAGCAGGCGCTGGCGAATCTCCTGCGCATCCTCGACAAGGCGCGCCGCTACGAGGCGCGCAGCGGGATCTCGTTCCGCGGCTTCGTCGATCTGCTCGAAACCGAAGCGGAAAGCGGTGAAGGCGCTGAAGCCAAAGTGGTCGAAGAAGGCACCGAAGGCGTGCGCATGATGACCGTGCATTCCGCCAAAGGACTGGAATTTCCCGTGGTCATCCTGGCCGATCTGACCTGCAGGGAGACCGGCGCGGCGCAGCGCTTCGTCGATCCGGAGCGGCGCCTGTGCGCGATGAGCCTCGCGGGCTGCCTGCCCGATGAACTTCTGGAGCGGCGCGAGGATGAAGAACGCCGCGACCGCGAAGAATCGATCCGCCTGCTCTATGTGGCGGCAACCCGCGCGCGCGATCTGATGGTGGTCCCGGTCGTAAGCGACCGCAGCGCGGAACAGGAAGATCAGGAAGACGGATGGCTGCGCAAGCTGGCGCCGGTGGTCTATCCGCATTCGGGCAGCGTCCGCTCGCCGCAATTGCGTGAACCGCCCGGATGCCCGGCCTTTGGCGACGAGAGTGTCTTGCCGCGTCCTTCCAATGTGTCATCGTCGGTCAGATCGGTTGCGCCGGGTCTGCATTGCCCCTCAGCCGGGGCGCATCGCGTGGTCTGGTGGGATCCGGCCAGGCTGCAACTCAACGAGGAAGAGGCGATGGGCCTGCGCCAGGTCAAGCTGTTGCAGGCCGACGAAAGCGGTCGGGCGTCACAGGCAGGTCAGCAAGCCTACCAGCAATGGGCCGAGCGCCGCGACACGGTGCGGCGCGAGGCCGGCGCGCCGATGATCAAGGTGGCCACGGCGACCGAACTGGCGGCAGCCGTGGAACCGGGCAGCGTCGCGGCCCAGGCGATGGACCAATCGATCGAGCTGGTTGAGGTCGCCCGCCGGGCGGGCCGGCCGCATGGCGCCCGGTTTGGCACCCTGGTGCATGGCGTTTTGCTGCAGGCGAGGCTGGATGCGGCCACCAGCGAAATCGAGCACATCGTCGCGTTGCAGGGGCGTATCCTGGGCGCCAGCGCCGAAGAGATGTCGGCCGCGATCGACGCGGTGGTCCAGGCGCTCGGATCCGAGGTCATGAAGCGGGCCCACGCCGCGTCCTCCCGCTGCCTGCGCGAATGCCCGGTGCTGGTCACCTTGGAGGACGGCACCCTGGCCGAGGGTATCGCCGACCTGGCCTTCGAAGAGGAAATTGGTGGCGCGCGCTGGTGGACGGTGGTGGACTTCAAAACCGACGCCCAAATCCAGGGGCATCTGCCGCGATATCGCGCGCAGTTGGAAATCTATATGCGCGGGATCTCCCGCAGCACCGGCCTTAAAACCCGCGGCGTCCTGCTGTGGGTGTGACGTTTCCGTAACGCCGGCCTCCGTGCCGGTTCCTTTTATTCGTCCGGGAAGTCGCGTTGCCCCTGCGGAAAAGCTATTAATAATATCGTTGGGAGGCAGCCTGGCGCGTGGTGGAAGCCATCGCACGCCGGACCGGCGTTGGCGATCCGCGCGGCGGATGCCGGTGCATGAGATGGTGGGTGAGGAGGAGGTTACGGTCTTTTCCAATGAACGAAACTCTATTGGTTGCGGGCTATGGGTCGTTGCAAAGCGGCCATGGCCTGCTCACGGTGCGCCGCAACGGCAAAAGCCGCCTGGTTGCGCTTGAGGCCTTTCCACTGCTGCTCCGCAACGCCCGTCGCGGCTTGGCCAAGCCCACCGCGCATGGACACTACCTGGCGATGGACCTGGAGCCGATTGACCCGCAAAGTCCGATTGCGGGCCGTGTGGGCCTGGAGCCCGGCGGCAACGAGATCGGGGCGCTCGGATTGGTATTCGAGCGGCGCTGGGCTGAGCGGCTGGCGATGCGCGAGGAGTACGATCCCTGCAAATTCCTGGAGCTGATTGCGATGGCGGATCGGGCCGGGATGCCGGTGGGCGAGTTCCTGCTGCAAATCGCAGCCGCGGTCGATTTCGACTTGCTGGCTTATCGGACCGGGCTGGCCAGGCTGATGGGTTACACCTCGCCCGGATATATCTTTCATCCGTTGCCGCTGGATGACGGCCGCGTGGCGATAGTCGCGATTGGGTCGGGGTTCCATGGTAGTGGCGATCCCGCAGTGCGCTCCAGGCGCAACCTGTGCGGGATCGACCGGCTGCTGACGCTGGAACAGGCGCTGGCATTTAAACGTCTCGAAATCGATGCGGTGGGACAGCTGGGCTATTTTTTGGATTGCATCCTGGGCGGGATGCACGGTTTGTTCGTGGGCGATTTGATGGCGGGACTGGATGGCGCGCTCGAGCAGGTGGCTGAAATGCTCGGGCGGGTGTTCGCTGACGAGCATCGCCATTTCCTGGACGCAACCGCCTTGACCGCGGAGGGTTACCGCGCGACTTTCGGCTCAACCGCGCACAGCGGGATCGGACACCTGTTGGCAGGCGCCAGGCGAAGCGCGTGAGTGCCAATTTCTCCGTTCACGTGGCCAAGGAGAATCTCAAGTTCTCGGCCGCCCACTTCATCGCCTACCCGGGCTTTCGCGAGCCGTTGCATGGACACAACTACCAGGTCGGAATCCGGGTCAGAGGCGAGTTGTCGGACTCCGGCTATGTCCTGGACTTTGGTTTGGTAAAGCAACTTACCAAGGAAATCGTTGACCGGCTCGACGAACGCACACTGATTCCGGAGCGTAGCGACTGTCTGCGGATTGAAGCACTGGGCGAGCAGGTGAAAATCCGCTACGAAGACGACGAATTCATTTTGCCGCGCAAGGATCTGTGCCTGCTTCCGATTGTGCACAGCTCGGCGGAGGAATTGGCGCGCTTCATCTGGGATGAGTTGCGGACCGCGCTGGCGGCCAAAACGGCGCTCGCGGGGATCAACTCGCTGGAAATCTCGGTGGCTGAGGGACCCGGTCAAGCCGCGATTTACGAGGCGCCAGTGTGAAAATTTGACATTTTTGTCGCCCACTATCGGGTGCCATAAACGTCTTTATTCTCCAGCTTTAGGCGGTAGCTCGCTGGTGGCGACTCTCTGGCAGTGCGGCTGTATTGTTCGGGCGCGCCGCGCCGTGAGAAAATTGCTGGTCTTTGTTGAGTTAAGGGGGATGTATCATTGGCTTCCGGGCTTAAGGCCGCCGGGCGGTTTCATTCACCCGCCGCGCGAGCACTGATCGGCGAACATCCTCATACCGTCAGGCTGCGGGCCCTGATTGAGCGGGTTGCCAACTCTGAGGCGACGGTCTTGATCACCGGCGAAAGCGGCACCGGCAAAGAGGTTGTGGCACGCGCGATCCAAGCCTTATCGTCACGCTCGGCCAATGACTTCGTGCCCGTCAACTGCGCCGCAATTCCACACGAGATGCTCGAGTCCGAGATGTTTGGTCATGAGCGGGGCGCCTTCACCGGAGCGGTCTCGCCGCGGCAGGGATTGTTCGGGATGGCCGACCGCGGCACCCTCTTCCTGGACGAAATCAGCGAAATGCCGCTGACCCTGCAAGCCAAGCTACTGCGGGTTCTGGAAGACCAGCAGGTCCGTCCCCTGGGTGCGGATCGCTCCAGCCAGGTCGACGTGCGGGTAATCGCGGCGACCAACAAGGACCTGGCCAGAGCGGTGCGCAAGGGCGCCTTTCGCGAGGATCTGTTTTATCGCCTTCAGGTGGTGCCGATTATTATCCCGCCGCTGCGCGAGCGCCGCTCCGACATCCCACTGCTAGTCGACTATTTCCTGCAACGGATGCAAGCGCGCATTACCGATCGCAAGTGGACCATCAGCAAGGAGGCGTTGGTGCGCCTCTGGTCGTACGATTGGCCGGGCAATGTGCGCGAACTCGAAAACATGGTCGAGCGTCTGGCGATTCTGTGCGAGGGTTCGGTGATCGAAGCTTCGCTGCTGCCTGACAACCTGGCCGGCGCCGGGCGGCCGGCCGAACCGCGGCTGATGCCCTCGCTGGGCGAGGGCGAGATCAATCTGACCGCGATGGTGCGTGAATTCGAGGGCCGCCTGATCAACGAAGCGTTGCGGCGCACACATGGCAACAAGCAGGCCGCGGCGCGCCTGTTGGGCCTCAAACGGACTACTTTCTCCGCCAAGCTGCGCCGCTGCGGAGTGCTCGATTACGACCCCAGCGATGACCGCTCCAGTTTCGAGGGAGAGCGTTGATGAATCGCAGGAGCAACCCCGCGCGAATTCTGGTCGTCGATGACGACCCGGACACCGTCGACATCCTGAGCCGCCACCTTCAACGCGAAGGGTTTGTCGCGATCGAAGCGCTATGCGGGAGCGACTGTCTGCGCATCGCGCGCGAAAGTGACGTCGACGTTATTCTGCTCGATCTGATGATGCCGGAAATGGACGGATTCCAGGTCTGCCAGCAACTCCGACTTGACGCGAAAACCGCCGAGATTCCGATTATTCTGATCACCGCTCGCGACGATATCGAGGCCCGTGCGGAAGGCATCCGGGTGGGCGCCAGCGAGTTTCTTACCAAGCCCTTTTCCCGCCGCCAGTTGGTGGCGCGCATCAACTCCCAACTCAACCTCCTGGATGCCGCCCGCACCACCAAGGCAGTGCTAAACCGGTTGGACCACAACGAAGAGTAGCGCATCAGGCCAGGCGGCGGAAAAAAGGATTTCCGCCTTTTCTCAGTCTGCTCCCCAACCTGACGCCGCCTTTATTTCTCAGACCCGGCGGGCTGCGGGCTAATCTTTTCCGCAGCCTGCCGGAGCCTCAATCCAACGCAATGCCGTAAAGCTTGGCGGCGTTGTCGCAGATGATCTTGCGCGTGACTTCCTCGGGGATGCCGGCAAAGTTCTTCGCGATGACTTCCTGGGAATGCGGCCAGGTCGAATCGGTATGCGGGAAATCGGACGCCCACATGTAGTTGTCCCGGCCGAAGAACTGCCAGGTCATCGGTCCGACCGGATCGTCCTGGAAGGTCGCCCACAACTGGCGCCGGATGTACTCGCTGGGCTTCATCTCCAGCGGCTCCGCCATCTGCACGCCCCATTTTTCGAATGCGTGGTCGAGCCGGTACATGTAATGCGGCAGCCATCCGGTGTCGTTTTCCGCCGATACCAGCTTGAATTTGGGGAAGCGCATCATTACACCGCCGAGGATGATATCGGTAAACGAGCGCTGCACCTCGTGGATCATGTTCATATAAGGCCGGGTGAAAGAAGAGTCCGGGGGACGGAGCCGGTTTTCGTCGCGCGGCTTGGCGCCCTTGCGCCCGGCGGTGATCAGATGGAGCGAAATCGGCATGCCGGTCTCCGCGGCCGCGGTCCAGAAGGGGTCGTACATGCGATGCCAGAACGGTTTGTCCGGCGGCGCCGCGCCCCAGATCATCGCGCCACGCAGTCCCAGCTTCGCGACCCGCTGGAGTTCGCGCGTGCCGCCGGCGATATCTTCGAGCGAGACCAACGCCACGCCCACCAAACGGTTGGGATCATACGCGCAGAACTCGGCCAGCCAGTCGTTGTAGGCTTTGAAGCACGCGGCTTGCAATTCGGCGTCTTCGATTCCGAACAGCGGCATGCCCAGGGTGGTGTACAGCACTTCGGCGCAAACCCCGTCGATTTCCTGGTCCTTGATTCGCTGCACCGGGTCCCAATGGCGCTCGGCATGATAGCCCTCGGCCTTTTCCACGAAATCGACCAGATCCTTGCCGCTGCGGCCGGCGGCGAATCCGCCGGCGACCGGAAACGGTCTGAGCCCTGGCGCGACAAACATATGGCCGGATTGCCCTTCCATCTCGACCACCCGCGGAGCGCGGTCCTTGAGCCGGACGTCGAGCCGATCGGCCCACAGATTTGGCGGCTCCATCATATGGGAATCCGCTGAGACGATGCGCGAAGTAGCCATTACCGAACCTCCCGCAAAATGATTAGCGACTGCTTATCATCCTTATATCAAAGTTTATGCCTTCCCGCGTGACGACTTACGACCAGATCAGGTTCTCGCGGGCGAAGAAGGACGTGGCCGAACCAACCAGCCCGTCTTCGGCGGCGGCTCTCATCTCCGCCGACGCCACGGCCTGATCCGCCGCCGCCACGTCGTCGAACCAAAGCTGCGCGACTCCGTCCCAGCGCGGTTCGGCCCAGGTATAGGCGGCATCGAGCGTGAGGCATTGCAGATACCCGCGCACCCCGGGCACCTTGAGGACCGCCGGCGCATGCACTTCGCGCCATTGTTTGCGGAAGCTGGCCAGCGTCAATCCTGGACGGCGCTTGACGATGAACACTCCCTTGATCGCGGTTCCGGGCGCCGGTTGCGGTTTGATGACCACGTCAGTGGTGGCCAGTGACTCGACGCGGGTCAGGTCGATGAAATTGAGTTCGTCGGCCCGAAACTGGCGCCCGAAAGTCTTACCCGACTCGATCATCGCGTCCTCGTTGTCCCACCAGACCTCGGCGCATCCGTCGAAGAAAGCGTTGCCGGCCGGTTTTGGAATGCGATGGCTCTGGATATAGCGGCGCGTCCGCTCGGTGTGTCCGCCCGCCTGCGGATGTTTTTCGCGCCAATAATGGAAGAACTCCTCGAGACTCAGCGATGGCTTATGAGTAATGAAATAGTGGTAATGGATCATATTGGATACCTTCTCTCTTCCTCGCGCCGGCCCTCACTGAAGCTGCGGCATCACTTCGCGTCCGAACAGCTCAACCGTCTCGGGCTTGTCCATGTCGATAAAGAGCGGCATCGCCATACGCACTCCGCGGCGCGCGCGATCGAGCAATTGGGCGGCGACCGATTCCGGGTCGCCCTTGATTGCCGCCGGTTTCATCCCGGTAAGCATCGGATGATGGGGCGAATCCCATAACTTGTCGGCCTCGGCCTGGTTGCGCCCAAGGCAGACCAGGATCTGCTCGGAGATCTCAATCGTGTTGAAATCGCGTCCAACCGCGGCGCAATGGGCTTTGAGCACCCCGAGCTTCTGTTCGAGCACCGGTGATTCGTTAACGGTGCAATTCCAGCGGTCGGCATACTTTGCGACCAGCCGCAGCATTACCTTCTCGCCGCCGCCACCGATTGTGATCGGCGGATGGGGTTTTTGGGTCGGTTTGGGGTTGTTGGATGCGTCTTCGACCGTATAGTAGCGGCCTTTGAAAGTCGCGCGCGGCTCCGTCATCAGGAGTTTGATGATCTGAAGGCCCTCTTCGAATTGCTTGAGGCGCACGCCAGTGGCCGGGAACTCATAGCCATAAGCCAGGTACTCGCGTTTCATCCAGCCCGCACCAATACCGATTTCGAGGCGGCCGTGACTGATGTTGTCGATGGTGGTCAGCGCTTTGGCCAGCAGCGCGGGATTGCGGTAAGAGTTGCAGATGACCAGAGTGCCGATGCGCAGGCGCTCGGTGCGCGCCGCAATCGCCGCCATCGTGGTCAGCACTTCGAGTTGGTCGCCCTCGCGTTCGGCCGGCGGCCACATGTGGTCGCAGGTCCACACCGAATGAAAGCCGAAGCGCTCGGCTATCGCGGAACGCTCGATCATGTCGTCCCAGCCCATGAACTGAGGCAGATTAAGTCCGATTTGAATCTTGGCCATTACCGGGCTCCGATTGCGGCGATTGTTGCAGACGCCGCGGGTTTCACGCGAGGCAGGTCAGTTACAAGCGTTGGTCGATTCGGGGCACTCTCACCCGAGATGAAGGGCACCCAGGAGTTGCCGCAGTGACCTTTTGCGCCCTCAAGCCAGCCTCTCTGTGGTCAGGGAGAGGGAAAAGGGCCGGGATGGGTCTCCGTCCCGGCCTCCTGTCAACTTCGCGAAACGGTGTTACAGCGGCAAAATGATCTCGGCCGGACCTTTCGCCATCAGCATGCCGTTTTGGTTCTTCATTTCGAAGTCGACCGTGACGACGCCGTGCCCGCCGTGCGGATTGCTCTCTTTTTTGGTCACTCGACCGGTGAGAAAGGTCGCATCACCCACGAAGGCGGGGCCGATATAGCGCGCGTTGCAATGCGTCACGAAGCCGCGTTCTCCGCCCCAGTTGGCCAGATAGTCCAGGATCCACCCGCCCATGGTGGCGCCATATCCATAACCGCGCGGCACGCCGATCAGTTGCGCGTAGCGCTCGTGGACGTGACCGCGCGAAGGACCATAATAAAGCCCGTCGCCGTAGGTCGGGTCGATCTTCACCTTATTCATGTCGCGCGACATTTCGGGCAGCCATCCGGCCTCCAGCGTGGTGGTCGGCAGATCGTCAGGTTCCTCGGATCCCCATACCGTGAAAATGTACGCGCGCCATTCCGTGGAGAAGGTCTGAATGGTATGCGGGCCGATCGGCCGCACCGGCAACTCCTGGCCCTCCTTCACGTCCTTGAAATGGCGGATAAAGTGGTTCTGGTAGGTCTTGTAGTAGGCGAACTTCTGCTCTTCGACGTTGTCGAGATCTTCGATGGTCCATTGCGGAGGTTTCCGTTGCTCCGCGAACGAGTCCATCGCCCTGGCGTTCTCGGCCCGGTAGCGGATCGAGGTGGAACGTCCCTTGGCGACGACTTCGCCTTTTTGGTTGATGTAGGTGGTGTCGCCACGGGAAAACATCGTCGGCCCGGCGAACTTGGTATGCGTGACCCGATAGTCAAACAGCATCCGATCGGAGCGGATTTTGTCGCCCGGGCGGATTCGCGGTCCATAGAACCACCATTCGTCCCCACCGAAGAGCATGTGGGTGCCGGGGATGTAGCCCTGGATGGCGGGCGTCGCGCCGTGCCCCACGGTGCAGTTGACGGTGAATGATTGGGGCGCGAGAAGCTCACCGACGGCGCTTTCGGCCGCGTACTTTTCATCATAATAGAGCGGGTTGGGATTTTGCATCCCCTGGGCCCAGCGGCGGATATCAGTGGCCGTGATCGGTTCCTTCAGCTGGCCGCCGCCCAACGGCCTGCCGACCCACTTGTCGGTCTCCGTGGTATCGAGCGGGTCCATGTTTATCTGGTCAGTTTTCTCTGCCATGACTTGTCGTCCCTCCGTAATACTAAATGAGAAATCGGGAATTTGAAGCCGGGTGACGACGCCGCCGGCGACTCAGCGGATATGCTCCGCGTACTCGGTGCCGATGTGTCCCTCGGTCTCCAGTTCCCGATATTCGTCCTGCGAATATCCCAACAGTTCCTTGTAAACGAATTCGTTGTGCTCCCCCAGCCGCACCGGGGGCATCCTGACTGAAGTTGGCGTGCGCGTCAGTTTCCACGGCATCCCCGGATAAAGATGGTTGCCGGCGTCGGCATGACTGACGGGGACAAAGAAGCCGCGCGCCCGCAACTGCGGATCGGCGAATGCGTCGGCGTCGTCCAGCACCGGTCCGGCAGCAACGCCGTGGCGCTGCAGCAGCTCAGCCACCTCGCGATGATCGTGTTGCAGCGTGAAACGTTCGATCAACGGATCGAGGTCGTCCTGATTGCGGATGCGATCGGTGAGAGTGGCAAACCGGGGGTCGCGCAACCATTCGGGATTGCCCGCGGCGACGACAAAGCCCTGCCACTGTGCATCGCTTGAAATCGTGATCGCGACCCAGCGGTCGTCGCCCTGACAGCGGTAAACGCCTTGCAGCATGTCAGGGTCGCGATTGCCGTGGCTTTCCTGCACCCGCCCGTTCATCGTGTAGTCCATCACGATATGGCCGATCAGGTTGAGGAAGTTCTCCACCATCGAGATGTCGACCAACTGCCCCTGGCCGGTGCGTTTGCGATGGATCAAGGCGAGCATGCATCCGATTGCCGCCGCCACGCCGCCGGAATAGTCCGAGGGCACGGCCCAAGTGTTGTAGCTCGGGTCGCGATCGCGGTAACGGCGCAGGATATCGTGTCCGCAAAAGGCGTCAGACTGCAGGCCAAGCGCGCGAAAGCTGCGGTAAGGACCGTTTTGTCCGAAGGAAGAGAGGCGGACGAAGACGATCTCGGATTTGATTTCGCGCAGCCACTCGTAAGTGATGCCCATCCGGTCGAGCGAGCCCGGGGTGTTGTTTTCCACCACCGCGTCGCTGATGCGAACCAGGCGCCGCAAAACCTCCAGGCCCGACGGCTTGCGCAGGTCCACGGTCATGCCGAGTTTGTTGCGGCCGGTGCAATTGGCCCATGGGAAGCGATTCCAGGGCCGCTCGCCCGGGTCCCGATTGGGGTAGCCACCGGCAATCGGCGCCATTCGCGCCACCGCTTCCTTCGAAGGGTGGGCCAGCAAGCCGCGGGTCTGGTTGGGAAAAATCTGAGTCGATTCGACCCTGATTACCTGGGCGCCCAGATCGGCAAGCAGCATCGTTCCGTAGGGCACCGCCAAGGCGATCCCCATGTCCAGAATTCGCAGGCCGTTGAGCGGCAATCCGGGCATCGCACCTTCGCCTTTTCTCAAATCACGCCAGCCGCGCTGAGGACCGCGAAATCGTTGGAGTCGTAACCCAACTCCCCGAAAATTTCGGCATTATGCTGGCCCAGCATCGGAGCGGGACGACGAATCGCGAACGGGGTCTGGCTCATCCGCATCGGCGCTCCCGGATACTTGAACTTGCCGGCCGCCGGATGGTCAACTTCGACAAAGTAATTGCGGGCCGCAAGCTGTTCGTCGTTGACCAGGTCGGCAGTCGTATTAAGCGGCGCGCAGGGGATTCCCGCGGTCTGCAGGATTCTGACAATTTCAGTCTTGCCGCGCGCCATGCACCACGGAATCCAGTATGAATCGAAACGCTCGCGGGCGGCAACGTGCTGTACCGGCGGCTTGAACTCGGGATCCTTGATCCAGTCTTCCCCAATCGCGCTGACGAATTCCTTCCACCAATTATTTCCCACGGTGCATTCGAAAAAGCCGTCGGCGCAGTAATTGACGAATGGGGGCACGTCGATGCCGTGGACCGAGGGCGTGCGCACCGCGCGCTCGCCGCAATACTGATAGGCCAGCAGCGACGGCGCCCGCCGGTCAATCGAGGACGCCAGCACTTCCATGATCGAAAGGTCAACCTGCTGGCCGACCCCCTGGAATTGCGCGCCATAGAACGCCCCGAGCGTCGCCATACAGGCCACCTGCCCCGCGATATGCAGGCTCAGCTTATTCGCCATTCCCGCGGGTTCGCAGTCGGGCTGCCCGGTGCTCCACATCTCATGGCCCATCGCGTACAGGATCAGGTCCGAAGCTTTCCAATCGCGACAGGGACCGGTCTGGCCGAAATTACTGATCGAGGTCATCACGAGGTCGGGCTTAATCTGGCTGAGCGTGGCGAAATCGAGCCCCAGAGCGGGCATCACGCGCGGGCGGAAATTCTCCACCACAATATCCGCCGAGCGCACCATCTTGAGGAAAATCGCCCGCCCGCTCCCGGTTTTGAGGTTAAGCGTGACGCTGCGCTTGTTGGTGTTGAGGTGCAAGAAGAGGCCGCTACGTTCAGGATGCGGCGCGTCACCCGCAAACGGGGCGATCCAGCGTGCCAGATCGCCCCTTCCCGGAAATTCTATCTTAATGACATCGGCGCCATAGTCGGCCAGAAGTTTGGTGCAAAAGGGGCCCGCGACATGGCGCGTCAAATCCAGTACGCGGACCCCTTCAAGCGCCTGCGAAGTCATGTCTATCGGGCTGCGCACGTGCCCGGCGCGGACAACATCACCAGACTGAGACGCGCAACCCGATTACTCACTGCATTACCTGCAACATGCCGGCCGGAGTGCCCCAACGGTTGAAATCCTGATACTGGGCCGGGACATTTTCATTGATCAGGGCGTCGGTCTGGATATCGAACGTCATGTGCTCGTTCTGCTGATCGTAGAACTCATACAGGCCGTCTCCCGGACCACCGCCACCCGTGGTTACGTCGCCACCCGTGTTGGGCAGAGTCATCGTCTTATACATTGAAGGGCCGGTTTTCCACAACTTCAGGCCGCCGTCATATAGATCCATCCAGATGGGCTGCCAGGTTTGCTTGTCGATATACGCCATGCGGCTGCCATAACAGTAGCCCTGCGTCATCTTTTCGGTGCGCCGGATGTCCAGCACGGCGACATCGCGCAACATGAACTTACCGGCCCTGGGGGTGGCGAAATATACCGGCTGATAGTAGTTGGCCTTGTTCGTATAGCCGGGCACTTCAGGATACATAACCAGCAGCTTTTTGTAGCCCAGGAACTTGGCCTTGAAGATCGGCGGCTGGATACTCATCGAGCGCTCGTCATCCGCGGTATAATCGCTACCTACCAACGGCGAGCAGCGCGCGGCGGAAGAGAGCCGCAAGGAGCGGCGCAGCGCCGGAACGAAGACGAAGGTTTCACCCAGAGTCGCCGGATCGTCATAGAAGATTACCAGGTCGTTGACGTACTTGGACTGCTCGGGTACCCAGATGATGTTGTTATAGGTGATGTAAACATCGCCCACGTTGGGGATATTCACCGGCTGACCCGGGTCGCTGAGATGTTTGACCTTGAAATTGATTTCACGCACTTCGCTTACCGACTTGCTGCCGAAGCGGTCCATCGTGAAACCGAGACGGGTGTACGTAGTAATTACGTGAGGTATATAGGCATAGTACTCGTTGTAAACAATTTCCATTCCGGCATTGGGCCCGCTGGGATTCGGGAACGGCAGCCCCGCCGTGTAGCCCTTTACGTCCAGCCCGCCAAACGAGTTCGGCTTCAGCGATACTTGAGAGGAATACTTCTCAGTGTCCTGCTGGTACTTCTTAGGCAATGGAATCGAGACGTTCGCGATCGTCTGGATTTCCGCGTCCGGCGGCAGTTTATAATACTGCGACCCGTCCCACAGGGACCACATTCCAACCGGCATGAATTTCTTGTACTTTTGCCAGTTGGACATGTTGATTGTGGTGCCGGGTGGAATCGTTTCGGTAGTGTCCGCCGGGGCGAGCTGGTCGTAACTCGCCTCATCCCATGACAGTGCCGCCGCCATCGCGCGTGAACTCAGCCACCCCGATAGCAAGATCCCCGTAAGCAAAACCCCGACTAGAGAATACCTTCCAAGCCTCGTCATTTCTCGTGCTCCCTTTTGGGCTCGACGTTGCGTAACACCGCCGTACCACGGTGTTCGGGACGCAAGCCCGTTTACTCGCTACTGCATTACCTGCAGCATTCCCGCAGGCGTGCCCCAGCGGTTGAAATCCTGGTATTGGGCTGGGACGTTCTCGTTGATCTGGGCGTCGGTCTGGATATCGAACGTCATGTGTTCGTTCTGCTGATCCCAGAAAGTGTACATGCCATCTCCCGGACCGCCGCCGCCGGTCGCGACGTCGCCGCCGGTGTTGGGCAAAGGCATTGGCTTATACATCGAGGGGCCGGTCTTCCACAGTTTCAAGCCGGCGTCGTACAAATCCATCCAGATCGGCTGCCAGGTTTCCTTATCGATGTACGCCATCCGGCTGCCATAGCAGTACCCCCGCGCCATTTGATCGGTGCGCCGGATATCCAGTACCGCTACGTCGCGCAACATCCATTTGGCCGCCTTGGGTGAGGCAAAGTACAACGGCTGGTAATAATTGGCTTTGTCGGTATAAGCATCCGTCGGATACATGACCAGCAGTTTCTTGAAGCCAAGAAACTTGGCGGTGAAGATCGGTGGCTGAATGCTCATCGAACGCTCGTCGTCCGCGGTGTAGTCGCTGCCCACCAGCGGCGAGCATCGTGCCGCGGAAGACAGCCGCAATGAACGGCGCAGCGCCGGCACGAAGACGAAGGTCTCACCCAAGGTCGCCGGATCGTCGTAAAAGATCACCAGGTCGTTGACGTACTTGGACTGCTCGGGGAACCAGATGATGTTGTTATAGGTGATGTACACATCACCCACGCTGGGGATATTTACCGGCTTGCCCGGGTCACTGAGGTGTTTGACCTTGAAATTGACTTCGCGCACCTCGCTGACCGACTTGCTGCCGAAGCGATCCATGGTGAACCCGAGCTTGGCGTAAGTGGTGATTACATAAGGAATATACGCGTAATACTCGTTGTAAACGATCTCCATTCCGGCATTAGGTCCGCTCGGATTGGGAAATGGCAACCCGGCCGTGTAGCCCTTGCAGTCCAGACCGCCGAAGGAATTAGGCTTCAGCGACACCTGGCTGGAATACTTCTCGGTATCCTGTTGGTACTTCTTGGGCAACGCAATCGACTGATTCGGCGCGGTCACCATTTGAGCGTCCGCCGGCAGTTTATAAAACTGCGATCCTTGCCACAGCGACCACAGCCCAACGGGCATGAACTTCTTGTACTTCTGCCAGTTGGACGCGGTGATTGTGGTGCCGGGAGGAATCGTGTCAGGCGTATCCGACGGCGCGAGTTGGTTGTAACTCGCCGCATCCCAGGCCAGCGCCCCCGCCATCGCGGACGCGCTCAGCCACCCCGATAGCAATACTCCGGTTAACAAAACCCCGATTAGTGAATATCTTCCAAGCGTAGTCATTTCTCGTGCTCCCTTTTGGGCTCAACGTTCCGCAACATCCCCATACTGCGGTCATACCAGCTTATCCAGAAGACAACGACTCCTTAACTACGTCTAACTCTGGGAATTTGTCAAGCGGATCAGATTTGCCTCAAGCGGATTTGGCTAGAGGCAAATAATCATTGCTGAACGGGCGTTACCGAACCTCCCGTTCTGAACGCGCGCTCCAAATGCATTAGCGAAACTGATTTTGCCTTCGATAATTGTCTGGCATTAAAAGGAAGTCAGTCGAATTGGCGGTCAGATTTGTCCAGCCAGCCATTGTCTGAGCGCATCAGGAACCGCCGAAGCATTAGGCCGCTTTAAACGGTAGGCTATGCAATGCCGCACGATCAGGCACGAAAAAAGGGCAGGCAAGCTGAGACCGCCGATATGATTGCATTTAAGCACCGTATCATTAGGCTCGGGGGCGATAGACCAAAAGCGGGCCGATCGGCGCCGCAACGGTCTCATAAACGGAGGAATGCGATGGCTGTCAGGTTCGAAGATTACGCCAACAAATACAAAACCATTAAGTTCGAGCGCCGCGACGGGATTCTTCAGATGACGCTCCATAGCCAGGGTAAGGAACTCAAATGGGGTGGGATACCCCACGAGGAGTGCTGTTGGGCGTTTGCCGACGTCGGCCGCGATCCCGAAAACAAGGCGGTGATTCTGACCGGCACCGGCGAGGCCTTCTGCGACGATGTGCGCTGGCCCAAGGACGGCGGCAAACCCACCCGCATCTCGACCGCCGACTGGGCCCCCAATCTGTCCGAAGCCAAGCACTTGCTGATGAATCATCTCAACATTGAAGCTCCGCTGATTGCGGCGGTGAATGGCCCCGCGCTGATCCATGCCGAACTGGCACTGTTGTGTGATGTGGTGCTGGCCGCGGAACATGCCGCGTTTCAAGACATGCCGCACTTTCGTGGCGGCCTGGTCCCCGGCGACGGTGTGCACGTGGTGTTTCCACTGCTGATGGGGCACAACCGCGGCCGCTACTTTCTTTTGACCGGGCAGAAAATCTCCGCCTCCGAAGCCAAGGATATGGGCTTGGTCAACGAGGTTTTGCCGCGGGAAAAGCTGCTCGCGCGGGCCTGGGAACTGGCGCGCCAGATTCTCGAAATGCCCCCGCTGACGGTGCGTCTGACCCGCCTGGCGCTGACCCGTGAACTCAAGCGGCTGATGTTCGACCATCTTGAATACGGCCTGCTGCTCGAGGGCTTGGGCGCGGCCCAGCATTGGCCGACCGCGCGGCCCAAGATTTAACCCGACGCCGGTCTATGGAGTTTTTGGGCGCGGGTTAGTATAGGTAGGATTAAAGCCCAGCCTCGCCAATTTGATCCCGCGGGCTGCTTGGCGGCCGGAGTCTTAAGACCGCGGTGCGTGGGATCGTCGCGCGGGTGTCAGCGGGCTATCGGAGATGGCGCCGAACCGAGGGCGTCGGGATCAAGAGACAATTCAGCCAAAGGAGAACAGGTTATGGCGCTTCGCATAGTGTCCGCCGATTCGCACATGATTGAACCGGCCAATCTTTGGGTCGAGCGCATCGACCATCGTTTCAAGGAGCGCGCGCCACGTGCGGTGACCAATCCGGACAAGCCCGGGGCGTTCTTCCATGCCGAAGGTTTGCGCCCGTTTCCGGTGGCCGCGGTCGCAGCCACCGGCCGCGATGGCGAGGAATACGCCAAGCACATGAATACCGGCTACGAAGCGGTGCGGCCCAGCGGCTGGGACCCGGCGGAGCGCCTGAAGGATCAGGACATCGACGGGGTCGAGGCCGAGGTGCTGTACACGAGCCTGGGCATGCCGCTATTCGGTCTGAAGGATCCGGATCTCCAGCGGGCCTGCTTCCAGGTTTATAACGACTGGCTGGCCGAATTCTGTTCGCACAATCCCAAGCGTCTGCTCGGAGTGCCGTTGGTCTCACTCGACGACGTCGGCCTGGCGGTTGCGGAACTGGAGCGGTGCCGCAAGCAGAATCTCAAGGGCGCGATGATCTGGGGCTATGCGCCCGAGGACCGGCCCTACAGTAGTCCGGAGTACGACCCGTTTTGGCAGGCCGCGTCGGACCTCGAGATGCCGTTGTCGCTGCACATCGTCACCGGGGGAACCAAAAGCCCGGCGTGGCAGATGGCGGGCAGTCTCGCGAAGTCGGAAAAGTTTACGCCCGGGATTTCGGTGGTCAGCACTTATCATTTTTTGATGGCCGACATTCAGGCGACGCTCTATACGCTGGTGGTCAGCGGAGTACTCGAGCGCTTTCCCAAACTGATGATCGTCTCGGCCGAGAACGATACCGGCTGGCTGCCCCATTTCATGTACCGGCTCGATCACGGCTACAAGAAATATTGGGCCTCTTCGGGAATCAAGAAACTTGAAATGACGCCGAGCGATTATATCCGCCGCCAGGTGTGGGCCACCTTCCAGGACGATCCGATCGGTCCCGCGACCTGGAAGTTCTTCGGCGAGAACAACTACATGTGGGCGTCCGACTTCCCGCACGGGGACTGCACCTGGCCTAACTCGCGCAAAGTGATCGAAGAGGATTTCGCCGGAGTTCCGCAAAGAGTTACGCAAAAGATCGTCTTTGACAACGCGGTCAAGCTTTACGGCCTACACTTGAACTAAAGCCGCCAGGTATTGATTCGATTCCGTGAGGCGAGGGGCTGCCTTGATCGCGGCCCCTCGCCGCGCTTCAGCCTTGTGCGCCGTTGGAGCATTCATTTCGCTTCAAGTTTCCCGGCGTTTTGATATTGCTTTCACCGATGCGCAGAGCTTGCGTCGAACCGATTTATCCACTTCGATTATGCTCATCGGTCAGGCAAGGTAAACAGGATGAAAACTTTCATACATCTGAACACCAGCACCGGCGGCTCGACCGGAATCGAACATGCGCACGGCAATGAGTTTTTCAGCGCGCCGGCGCTCTCGGCGGTGGCCCAAGCCGCCGAGCGGGCCGGCTTTTACGGCGTCTATGTCACCGAGCATCCGTTTCCCTCCGACGCCCGTCTGAAGGCCGGCGTGGGCCATCATTCGCTCGACCCGCTGGTGCCGCTGAGCGTCGCGGCCGCGGCCACCACGCGGCTGCGCCTGTGCACCCATATCCTGGTGCTGCCCTACCGCAACCCCTTCCTCACCGCCCGGGGAATCGCCAGTCTCGACGTGGTTTCCGCCGGCCGCGTGGTGATGGGAGTCGGCACCGGCTGGATGGAGGAGGAATTCGAAGCCTTGGGGGTTAATTTCGCCGAGCGCAACCAACTGACCGACGAAGCGCTTGGCGCGATCAAACTGGCCTGGACGCAGGACGACGTGAAACTGCAAGGCGTGCATTTCCGCGCCCCCGGCAATACGATGCTGCCCAAGCCGGTCCAGAAGCCGCATCCGCCAATCTACGTTGGCGGCAACAGCCGTCTGGCGGCGCGGCGCGCGGGCGAGTTGGGCGATGGATTCATGCCGTTTCTGAATCCAGCCAGGTTCGCCAAGATCCGCCATACCGCCGCGATCGAAACCTTCGAGCAGTTCGGCAAAATCGTCGGCTACGCCCAGTCGGTGGCCAAGAGCGCCGGGCGCCCGCCGCTGGACATCGGCGGAACCCTGATGACGTTGGGTCCCTGGGGTCAGCCCGGGTTCGACGTACGCAAGGTAGCGGCAGAGGCCAGTCAACTGAAAGAACTCGGCGTCAATGTAGTCTTCCTCGGCGCCGGCGGCAGCACGTACAAGGAACAAGCCGAGCAGATCGAGCGCATGGGGCAGGAGATCCTGCCGCATCTGCCGTGAGCCTGTGACTTTTCTTATCCGATAGTTTAGAACAACCGTATGCGCCGGGGCATTGGACCCCGGCGCGACCGCTACTTCGAGGTGCAGACGATGTCAGAAGCAGAATTTTACGCCAAGGATCCGGCCGCCGCGGGACTCGATCCGGTCAAGGTTGCGGCCTTGTTGGAGCGCGCGCAGCGCGAAGTCAAAGAAGGGCTGCTGCCGTCGTGCCAGGTTGCGATTGCGCGCCACGGCAAAATCGGCGTCGCCAAGGCCTTCGGCGAAGCCATCCAGGGCGGCGTCAAAAAACCCGTCACCAACGATACGCTCTACGTCGTCTTTTCCTGCGCCAAGGGAATCATGTCGGCGGCGACCTGGTTGCTGATCCAGGATGGCAAGCTCGACATCACCCAGCCGGTGGTCAAATACGTGCCGGAATTCGGCACCAACGGAAAAGAAGCGGTTACGGTCGAGCAATTGTTCATCCACACCGGCGGCTTTCCTGACGCGCCCTACGCGCAGCGCGAATGGCTGGATCGCGCGGCGCGGTTGCGGCGTTTCCAAAGCTGGCGGATGCAATTTCCGGCGGGCAAGAAATATGGTTATCACGCCACTTCAGCCCACTGGGTTATGGCCGAAATCGTCGAGCGCCTGAGCGGGATGGACTTTCGCGATTTTGTCCGCGTCCGCGTGGCCGAGCCTTTGCGTCTGCCTAATCTGAGGATGGGACTGCCGCGTGAAATCGGTCACCTGCAGGCTCAACTGGTTTATGCCGGCGAGCCGATGAGCGCCGAGGACGCGAAGAAAATGGGCATCAACCTGGTGATGCCCGCGGAAATCAACGACGAGACGATTCTCGGCTTCAATAAACCAGAGGTGCTGGAAGCGGGATGCCCGGGCGGCGGCGCGGTGGCGACGGCCGGAGCTTTGGCGATGATGTATCAGGCACTGCTCAATGGCGGCCGCGCGCCTGACGGGACTCAGGTCTGGCGCGAAGATCTGCTGCGCGAGGTGATGCGCGTGCGCACCGAGGGTTACATGGATCCGGTCTTTCGCATTGCGCCCAACCGCTGTCTGGGCCTGACCATCGCCGGCGACGACGGCAAAGCCGGCGTGCGCGGCTTTGGCAAGACCAATTCGCCGCGGGCGTTCGGCCATAATGGCGTCGGCGGCCAGGTTGCCTGGGCGGATCCGGCTACCGGAATCTCCTTCGGCTATTGCACCAACGGCATTGATCGCAATGACTATCGGCACGCCAAGCGCGTGGTTGCGATTTCGAGTCTGGCCGCGGTTTGTGCGGCCTGAGTTCAGGAGATCAATCGAAAATTCTTATGGGTAAGCTCGACGGAAAAGTAGCGGCAATAACCGGCGCGGGCCGCGGAATCGGCCGCGCGCTGGCCAAGGCGATGGCGGCCGAGGGCGCCGCCATCGTGGTCAATGATCTCGGGGTTACGCTGGTGGGAGACCGCGAGCCCAGCTCGCCCGCCAATGACGTAATTGCCGAAATCCGGGCGGCAGGCGGCCGTGCAGCCGCCAACCTGATGGATATCTCGACGATGGAAGGCGGTAAGGGCTTGGTCGATCAGGCCCTCAAAGAATTCGGCCAACTCGATATCCTGGTCAATCTGGCCGGCGTCATTCGCGACCGCATGATCTTCAACATGGGCGAGGAGGATTGGGACAAGGTGCTGGATTCCCACCTCAAAGGCACCTTTTGCACCAGCCGCTTCGCCTCCCAACATATGCGCGAGCGGCGCTCCGGCCGCATCATCAATTTTTCGTCCAATGCAGCCTTGGGTAGCCCTGGACAGCCGAGTTACTCAGCCGCGAAAGCGGGAATTCTCGGTCTGACCTTCAGCACCGCCAACGGCTTGCGCCGCTATGGCATCACCTGTAACGCCATCTTTCCGGTAGCGGCAACGCGCATGACCGACACTATCGCCCAGGCCTCCTACCGCCTGACCCCCAGCACGCAGGCCCACGGGACCACGGTCGATCCGGTGAATATCGCTCCGATCGTTATTTTTCTCGCCAGCGATGAGGCCGCGGAGGTCACTGGCCAGGTGTTCGGGTCCGAGGGCTATAGCGTGACCCGATACCGGCACATGGAACCGGAAAAAACCGTTTACAACAACGGCCCCTGGAACATGGACCAATTCTTCAAGGTAATGAAGAGGACCTTGGCCCGCGACACGCAAAAGCCCCAGATGTTCCAAACCCCGTCGCGCCGCAGTTGATTGCGGCGTAGCGGCGGCATCACGTTGTAGCCACGCCCGCAAGGCTTTTCTGTCCCGCGCCTGTCCTACGCAGCCGATCAGACCATAGTAGTGAAAGGAGGCTGTCCTCCTCCGCTATCACGGCTATTCAACCTGATGGTCAGCTGGATATGAGAAACTCCGCTGACCGGCGGGCAAGCCTGTCATGTGCGGCTGCCGGCGGGAACTCCGCACCTCAAGATTGTACATTCTTTTTGGATGTTCTCCCTGATTAGAGACTGTCGATTTTCATCAGGGGCCGGGAGGGTGCCTGACATATCAGGCACCCTCCCGGAGCTTCGCGTTAGTTAGGCCATTATCACTTTGTGCGCGAGCTGGCGGTAAGGCGCCGTCGCATTGCGGGTGTCGATTACCAGCTTGGCGTGCCGCAGGATCATTTCGTAGTCGATATTTGAGTGGTCCGTAACGATGACCACCGCGTCACTGGCGGCGACGAGTTCCGGGGAAAGCTGTTCCGAGGCCAGCGCCCGCTCCAGATGGCGGGTTTCCAGCCGCGGGACGTAAGGATCGTGATAGCTGACCCGGGCCAGACGCTCGTGAAGCAACTGGATGATCCGGATTGCGGGAGATTCGCGGACGTCTTCGACGTTGCGCTTGTAAGCCGCCCCGACCAACAGAATCTTTGCGCCGTTCAGCGCTTTTCCCGCCAGGTTGAGACCCGCCGTCAGGCGGTCAACCACATGCTGCGGCATCGCCGAGTTGATCTCGCCTGCCAGCTCGATGAAACGGGTGCTGAAGTCATACTGCTTGGCTTTCCAGGTCAGGTAGAAAGGATCAACCGGGATACAATGTCCACCCAGTCCCGGACCGGGATAAAACGGCGTGAAACCGAACGGCTTGGTCGCCGAGGCCTTGATCACCTCCCAGACATCTATATCCATACGCTCGAACAGGAGTTTAAGTTCGTTGATCATCGCGATGTTGACGCAGCGATAGATGTTCTCGAGCAACTTCGCGGCTTCCGCAACCCGCGCCGAGCTGACCGGAACCACCCGTTCCACCAGGGCGCTATACGCGGCGACCGCGACGGCGCCACATTTCGTAGTAACGCCGCCCACGATTTTGGGGATCGTACGGGTCGAGTATTCGCCATTGGCGGGATCTTCGCGCTCGGGCGAGAAGGCCGCAAAGTAATCTTCGCCCACCTTCAGTCCTGAAGCCTTGAACAGCGGCAACAGGACCTCGTCGGTGGTGCCGGGATATGTGGTGCTTTCCAAAACCACCAGTTGGCCGGGATGAAGATGCTCGGCGACCGCCTTACCGGTGTTGACGACGTAAGTCAGGTCAGGCGCCTGACCTTCTCCCAACGGGGTCGGAACACAGATAATCGCCGCGTCGCACTCGCGCAGTGGTGCAAAGTCCGCGCTGGCTCGCAAGCGGCCATCTTTTATCAATCCGGCAATCCGCGCGGAGGGGATATGGCCGATGTAGCTTTCCCCGGCCTGCAGTTTCTGAACCTTCGCGCGATCGACGTCAAACCCGATCGTTTCAAAACCCGCTTCCGCAAAACAGCAGGTCAAGGGCAGTCCCGCGTAACCCAAACCCAAAACCCCCACGCGCGCGCGGCGGCTGTTGAACTTCTCGATTGCACGTTCCCACGAAGCGGCCATAATTTCTCCTTGCGCAAGTGTTCAAAAGAAAGCCGGTGCGGCGAAACCGCCGGCATCGGTATTCGAGTATATCTGAAGATAATAAAATAAAGAAGAGTTAAGTTCATCGCAAGGACTACCCTCACAATTCGATCGGCCCTCGGAATCACCTGACCTCCTTGACCACGCTCGGGGATGGGGGAAAGGGCATAGGCGCTGACTTAAGGCCCGTGGAGCGGGCGTCCCTGCCCCCGCTCAGCCGCCTGATTGCCAGCGTTCGCCCTTCGCTCGCATCAATGGCGGGCGAGGATGCCCGCCCCACTGACCGGTGATTCCCGCCCACCCTGGGCGCATCGTCAAGTTGAGACTGCCGGCGCGAATCGCGCCGGCAGGGCCCGCGCCGCGACTTGTCCGCAGGCGCGGTAGGACCTTGAGTTTTGCGACAGTCGCTGGGCGTTGGACGAGTGAGTGCGCAAGCCGGAGCGTAAGGGTTGCTGCGCGGTTGCCTACGAGCGCAGAGCTTGCCGAATCGTATTCAGGATAAAGATGAAGTCGTTGGAATTGAGCACCTCGCCCATCATCGCGACTTTTGAGAGCATCTCCCATTCCGCGGGGTTTATATTGTGAGTGCCATGAGTTCCCTCATGCTTTACAAAGCGTTTCCAGGCCGCAGCCGTGCCTGATTGAGGTTCCCGCTGGGCAAAACGTTTGGTCGGGCGGTCGGGGACCAGAATCAAATCCCGGCTCCGCGACGGCCGCGCATCGGCCCGGTTGGCAGGCGATGGACGGCGTTTTCCTGGATCGGCGGCATTGATGCGCGTAGCCGCGTTCCCGATCGGAAGAGGCATGGCTGACTGAGAGGGATTGCCCCGGTTGACGGTCGCGGAATTGAGGTTCAGGAACTCCAAAACCGGCGTTACTTCGATTTTCAAAGCCCGAGCGGCCGCTTTGATCTGCTCGACGGCTTGCGCGATATCCGCTGGAACCGGTTGATCCCGGTCGGAATCGAAGAACAGCGGTTCGTTAGGTCCCGGGTCTCTACCAAACTGCTTTTGGAAAGCCTTGAACCGAACGCGAATAACCTGGAAAAGCGCGCATTTGGCGCAGGGCGCATGAGGTCCGCAGGAACCCTGACTCATGTGCCGCGCGGAACTCAAACCTGGATATTTCACCATCACAAAACAACTAACCTTTGTTATCTGGGAATAACTCTGACCGTTCAAGCATGTCATTCCTATTCTCCCGTGTCCAGCACATTTAAGCACATGACTATTTGAAGCTGGTTCTCTTCGTCGTCGTCCGTGAGCTGCTGCTATGCGGGTCATGCCAATCGCATCTGTTTTCCACAAATTGTTCCGATTGGCCATTAAAGTTTACATAATGTGACAAGAAATCACGTTTTGTAATATCGCAACTCTATTGACTAAGTGTTATGATTTTATGCCAAGTTGAATGTTTGTATCTGTGACGCACGTCGTAGTTAGGCCGGCGTTGCCGGTATGACACCGCTGAATCGTCTGTTCGGTTGAGGGCGGAATCACATGAGGGTCAAGCGTCGGGCTGTTTGGCTTTGTTCGTTGCTGTCTCTTTTCGCCGTGCCGGTTAGCGCGCGCGCGCAAAGAGTAATTTCGATCACCTCTCCGGCTGACGGCGCCACCGTGTCAGGGCAAGTCACGGTGGCGACGCACGAAACCTCGAAGGTCAGCTGGATCAATGTGTTTGCCGACGGGGTATGGTTCGCCTCCAATGATCCAGGCGCGTCGCGGCCCTACTCGGTGCAATGGGATTCGACCCAGTTTCCAGACGGCCCGCATACCGTTTCCGTCACTGGATACAGCTCCAGGAACCGGAGCTTGGGCAGCTATTCAATCGGGGTTAACATCGCCAATGGGGTCCTGGCGGCCCCGAGCCCGACGCCTGCATCGACTTCGACGCCGGTGGTGACGCCCGCACCGACCCCAACTCCCACTGCGACTTTCCGGGTCCCGGCGCGGCGAACTCGGGCGCCTACCGCCACCAACGCCGCGACCTCGGTACCGAGCCCGACGAGCACGCCAACCCCTGTCCTGACTTCGACGCCGGGTACTACCGCAGCGCCCACCCCATTCCCAACACCGTTCCCGGCCGGTGGCGACACGTATTACGTGGCGCCGGGCGGCAATGACAGCGCCGGGGGCACCTCCGCCGCACCCTGGCGTACGATACAGCACGCGGTCGCCAACCTCGTTGCAGGCCAGACCGCAATCGTGGAGGCCGGCAACTATGTCGAGCGGGTGTCAATCAACTCAGCGGGCACCAGTGCCGCACCGATTACGCTTCAGGCGGCCAGCGGCGCGAGTGTCACGATGTTGGGCTTCAGCATCTCGGGCAGCGATTGGGTTATCGACGGTTTCGATATCTCCACCCAAAGCAACACTAATGACGGTTATGGGGTGTATTTCTTTGGCGCGGCCGCCCACGACATCGTCCAGAACAATTACATCCATGAGCTCTGCCATGAGGGCATCTACATGGAGCCCACGGTGTCGTACATATCGGCGATCAACAACCGGATTTGGCGGGCGGAGATGGCCGGGGCGCAGGTGGATGGAACCAACGAACTGATTGAGGGCAACGAAGTGTGGGGCACTCAGCAGCGGCCGGCGGTCCTGGGCGGGATTTATTCCGGCTGCATCACTCCCAGTGGATCCGACGCCGATGGGTTCCGCTTCTTCGGCCAGAACCATCAGTTCGTTCACAACTACATCCACGACATCGCCTATGGCACGATGGAGAATCCCAACCCGCACGTTGACTGCTTTCAGACCTGGGGCAGCAGCACGATGAAAGTTGACAATATCACCTTCCAGAGCAACTGGTGCCGATGGCCCGATACTTCAGGCCAATATCACGCGGGCATGCTGGAGGGCACCAGCGGCGCGGTCGGCACCCTGGTTTTCGAAGACAACGTGTTCGCCGACATGAAAGACGGGCTCATCATCGGCGAAGGACAGCCCAGCGGCGTGGCGGTGATCAAGATCTGGAACAACACCTTCGACCATATCGCCACCGAGGCGGTGGAGTTCAACGATCGGCGATCCAGCGCCGATGAGGTGATCAACAACATCTTTTTCGACGTCGGCGCGGGCGGCGATTCCTACATGTGCCTGCCCGGCGGCAGTCCGGTTATCGAGGCCAACGACTTCTACATGCGCGACGGCGGGCGCCTGGGCAACTACTGCTCCAAGGCGCCGTATATCAGCCTCAATCCGACGTTCGTCAACGCCGGCGATTCGACCGGCGCCGGCGCCGATTATCATCTCCAGAGCGGCTCGCCGATCAAGGATAACGGCGTCACGCTGTCGCAGGTCCCGGCCGACTATGACGGCACTGCGCGGCCGCTTGGCGCCGGCTATTCAATCGGAGCGTTCCAGAAATGATCCTCGTGTTGCGGCCCTAAGGCCCGCCACCTGTCCGATCGCGAATTTTAGACCTGGTCCAGCCAGACGAAGCCCGCCGGGCGCGATCAGCACGATCGGCAAACTTTTTCCCGAGGTTATGTGAATTCGTCAGGAGGTTCCTTCCAGAGCTTGACGTATGCCCGCGTGGAACGTAACGTAAGTATATCCAAGTTACACCAAAATAATCTGAATCTATTAAAAGACCATCGGCGTGACGCAGGGCATATCTAACACTCGGGACCCTCAATGGAGGACGGGGCCGCAATCGGCAAGCCAACGTCGAACCGGATCACGAAAGGACCGTGATGACACTTGAGTCCAAAAGGAATTCCAATCACGTACGCTTGCTATGTGCGATGCTCACCCTGTCGTTCGTGCTGTTCGGCGCGTTCGGCGGGGCAACCCGATTCGCCTTTATTTTTACCGCCGGCGGAGCCGTCCGCGGCGAACCCGGTTGGTTGGACGGCACACCCGCGTTTGCTGGCGTCGCGGCCAGGATTGCGACTCTGCCCCCCGGCTCCCCGCTTCCCAGCGGCGCCGAGTGCGCCGCGCGGGTGCGTCGATCGCCCTGGGAAGCGCGTCCCGAAAACACCGCGGCCAATCATCGAATACCAACTTCTGGCGACCTCAAAAGGCTGTATTCGACGGCGCGGCAAGGCGGGGCCCCGGCTTGGTTCTTTGCCCGCGTCGACGGCGATTTCACCGGAACCACCGACGAAATCATCCAATGGGGAGCGTGCAAATGGGGCTTCGACGAGGACCTGGTCCGCGCCATCGCGATGGACGAGTCGCATTGGCTCCAGTCTGACGTTGGGGACTGGACCAACGACACCCGCCACTGTCCACCCGGCAGCATCAGCGGCGGCGGATGCTATCAGAGTTATGGGCTGCTGCAGGTCAAGTACAGTTCCTATCCCGGAACCTGGCCGATGAGCCGCGACTACACCGCCTTCAACGTGGACTACAAGCTCGCCTATCAGCGCGCCTGCATGGAAGGAAAAATTGAATGGTTGCTGCACGATGTTCCACAGCCGGGGTTTCCGGCCTATCCCCATGGTTCCGCCGATCAGATGCTGTGGGGGTGTGTCGGGGATTGGTTCAGCGGCGAATGGTACGATTCCAAGTCGCTGACCTATATTCAGAGGGTGCACGAAGAGTTGGGCAAACGCGGATGGGAAGCGTACAACCCGTCCCGATGATTGTACGGCGTCCGCGAGCCTCCTGTGGGAATCGGCGAATTGGAGCGGGCGGTATTCCGAAGTGGCCACATCCGGCGAAATTTGAAAAGCCGACGGACCTGGGGTGACAAAAAACGCAACCCTCATCTGGAACAAATATCAGCGATGCACTCTAATAAGACTCCATAGTGTTCAGACCTTACAAAGACTTAGGCGACGATAATTGGGCCTTGGGTTAGAATGAATCTCAACGTTGACCCGGGAGTGAAGATGACAACAAGAAACCGTATCGATGTGGATTCGCAAAAGATCAGTCCGAGAACCGCCCGACGGGTGGATCGTTGCTGCTCCGCGCGCCAGCTTTGCGTTCGCTGTTCGATGATGAAAATTGTGCAATATCGCTTCAAAGCGTTTAAGCTCACTTTTGGTCGAGACCCGCGACCGGATGAACCGCTGTTCTTTTGCGCTAAAACGGCTCATCCCCACAACGCCGAAAGAGCCCAGGTGATCAAGCAATTGGAGCAGGCAGCCGACGCCACCAGGGTGCGGCTTGCGCCTGTCCTTGAGTTTCTGGGCTTGGCATAATGATGGTCAGGATCGTTGGATTGAGAGCTCTTTCGCCTCGGGGGGCGCACCGCAGAGGCCGGAGCCCAACTCTCCACAACCAACGGACAGTCCAGCGATCCGACTGCATTGAACCGGCCCGCAAAGGCGGCCGAACGGGGCAAGCGTGATGGGCACCGGGGTTTATCTGTTCTACCGGTTCGACGCGACGCGGCAGCCGCCAGCCGTCGGATTGGAAGACTGCCGCTTTAGCCTCCAACTGTGGCAACCGTCCTTGCGGGTGCCCTGGCCGCGCGGCGCGACCCGGAACAAGAAGCTTCATTTTCTGTTCCGAACCGGGCTTCACCTAATGCATGGGTTTGCCTCGCGGGACAGCGGCGCGCTGGCTCTGTACAACGAGGACGCGCGGCTGGTGCACTATTCCGCCTTCACCCCGCGCTACTGGCGCTTCCCATTCCTCTCCAGCCAGGATCTCCAGATCGGGGATACCTGGACAGAGCCATCTTATCGCGGCAAGGGATTGGCGAAGCGCGCCTTGCGGGAGATCGTAGCCCGGATGCGGAAGCCTGGACGCGGGTTTTGGTACGTGGTCGAGGATATCAACCGGGCTTCCATCAAGGTCGTGGAGGATTGTGGCTTTCGTGTTGCCGGCATCGGCACACGAGTCGAGCGCCTGAAGGGCTTGGACTATTACGAAATCAGAACGCAAAAGCCGAGCGAGTTGCGGCTGAGACAGCAGGTCCTTGGCGGGATTCAGCGTCCATAAAACAATCGCCAGCAGGTCTGGTCTGCCTTCCATTTAGCCCTGAAGCGAAAATAATTTTGTGCCTTGAGCGGACGAACACGTTGGCGCAGAGGCGCTTTCTGTTCCCTCTTCTTTATCCTAGAAGAGGGCGAGGGAGAAGCTTACTCGTCCCTACCTTTTGATCCATGTCTCGCTCTCAGCCAGCGGCATTTCGCCAAAAATCCGCCCGGAATTATTTTCGCTTTAGGTTAGGAAAGATGTGGGTGAGCGGCAGCTGCGAAAATGCGGTTTTGGCGCCGGGCGGCCTGGAAACAGATTAATGGACGCTTCGTCCGAAGGCCATCATCTTTGAAGGGCTCGCCGGAGAAAACACTTCCTTGGGCGCGGGTAATTAACCGGTGTTGGAGCTTGAACCCTTAGCTCTTACGGCCGGAATCCGGCAACTGTCGAGAAATTCCTCGATGTCGCGATGGCGAAAGCGCTTGACGCGCCCTATGGAATAACACGGCAGTTCGGCCCGGTTGACCATGCGGTAGATCGTCATCTGGGTCAGCTGCAGGAGGTCCGCGAGTTGGCTGACTGTGTAGAATTCCCTGGGCACTCCGGTTTCGCCGGAATCGCGCTTTTTCGAAGCGGTTTGTGGCACCTTAACTCCCCCCCGGTGGGACCTGACATTGATTCCCGACTCATTTCTCTCATAGATCATGTAATTAGACTCAAGCGGACAGAAACATTTTGGTTTTGCCTTTCTTAGGTCAAAGCTAAATTTACCTCAATACTTTTTCATCCGTGCGGAACGATTGAGGCCGGAAACCTTCGTTAATTCGCGCACAAAGCGAAACAACGCCCCTGGATCCGGTTCACTTCAACTGCCGCCATGGGCTTCCTTCGATAGAGTGAAGCGATCTTCTACATTTAGTTATACATGGATCTATCTGCCTTCGTCAATACAGTGATCTGAAGTATTCCTGGTTAATTGAACATAATCTCAAGTAAGTCCAAGTGATATAAATCTGCCGGCCTCCCGATCCGTCCTCTCAGTCCGCGGCATCTGGACCACGTACAAACGTCAACGCCGCTGCGGCTCTTGAAAGACCATTGGAATGCTGGACCTTTTGAAATAACTGTCGCTTCGCCCGAGGTGCGAAATGCGCATCCTTCGGGGAATTCCGGATCAATCAAGGGCGCCTGGTTGAACTCGAAGGCCGCTCGCTTTTGGTGGCCGGCACCCGGCATTGATCGAGGAATTCCTCAATGTCGCGGTGCCGGAAGCGCTTCACGCGGCCGATCTCATAACAGGGCAGCTCCGCCCGATTGATCATACGATAGATGGTCATCTGGGTTAACTGGAGCAGATCGGCAAGCTGCCCGACGGTATAGAACTCTCTGACTTCCGCCTGCTGTTCGGAATTATGCTGCGGTCCCTTTTTTCGCACAGCTGGATCTCCCGGCTCTGCCGTAAGCCTCTGATATCACCGTTTATCATAAAGCCTTGTGTCGTATCCAGTAGCTTCAAGAGAACTCAACGACATCGGGACACCGGCAGATGAAAACTCGTCGTCGATGGCGCTGGGCGACGCCCGAAAGCCTCGGCAGGGACGGAAAGAGGATTTTGGCGGCCCTCCACCCGATCTCATCGCCCACGGCTAAGTGAAGATTGAGGCGTGAGAGGCAGCCTTTGTCCGGATGCTGAATCCCGCGCATGAAAACTTCATGGGCGGTCTGCGCTTTTTCCCAAAGCCCCAGGCGCCCGTTACGACGGCTGGACCCTTTGCACGGGCGCAAGCATTGGGATGTTACGCAGCGGGTTGCCGGCTTGCCCGAGGGGTCGCGCCGGTGCGCGTGACCGCGTGCCGCACCCGCCTTTTGATTCCCTCGAACAACCGGTGTCTGGCAGCCCAGGAGGGTCCGGCAGTGAGGAATGCCTGAAACTCGCGCAGGGTGGTGTCCGCCATCACCCCCATACGATGCATCACGCTGTCCCCCAGCCTTGCGTAACCGAAGTCTGAAGTCATGATGCGCCGATACCCCGCGGCCCACAGGGCTTGCAAGACCGAATCGTTGTACGAACCTGAAGGGATGGCGAAACTGGTAACCTGCTCGCCGATCAGGTCCTCAATGCGATGCTTGGAATCCAGGGACTCACGCCAAAGCTCGGCCGGGCCGATCTCTGCCAGTCGTTTGTGGGTGAGTCCGTGCGAACCAATCTCGAAGGATTGCGCGCACAGTTCGCGCACCTGCTTGCGGTCAAGGTAACCGGGGCGGCCCAGGAACGACCAGGTAATGAAGAAGGTGCCCAAAAGGCCGCGCTGCTTGAGTTCCGGCGCCGCGATGATGTAGTCGCTGCAGTGCCCGTCGTCGAAAGTGATGACCAATGACCGCGGTGACGGCAAGGGACGGTCGAGGTCGGCCAGGTGTACGGTGCGCAACTCACTGCGTGTAACAAGGTCCATCTGTGCGGCAAACGACGCGGCGTCGATCGCGTGCCTGGGGCTCCATCCGGGCGGGATCTGATCGGCGTGGGAGTGCTTGATTCCATGATACATCAGGATCGGAAGATAAATCGTGTCGCTGGTCATCCCCGTGTTCTCCACTGGTATCGGCCGGCCTCTGCGCCCCTTTGGGTCTTGAACCCGGTCATTTCCACAGACTTTGCTTCAACATCAATCTGCGTAACTGCTGCTCGCGCACGAACTTGACCAGGTCGCGCTCCGCGGTTCTCGGCTCGCCACGCAGGCGCGCGCCGACATAACCGCTCAGCAACAGTATACCGCTCAAGCCCACGGGCGCCGACAAGGCCCGGCGCGCCGCCCGCGCGGCGATAAACCAGGGCGAATAGCCGGCGTGGTATGCCGCTCGGCCGCCGGCCAGCAGGACCCGCCAACGCCCGTCGGCGGCGCCTAGCGGACGATGGTGAATCGCATTGATGTGGGTGAAGCTTCGGGTTTTGAATCCGCGCATCATCGCCCGGGTCTCATCGATGGTGTCCCAACCGGGACCGGCCTTCAGCCCGCCGATCGCTTCGAAGCAGGCGCGCGCGTACATCTTGGTTGCTCCCCGGGTATGAAAGGCGGGAACGGGGTCGTAACCCAGCGCCCGGCCGCGACGCTCGAGCAAAATTGCTCCCGCCAGGCCCAACGTGGGGTCGCGCTCGAACTCCGCCATCAATGACTCCACAAACGATCGACCGAAACTGATATCGGCGTCGAGCCGCAAAATGAAGTCCACATCCGCCCAGGCCTCGCGCGGCAGGTGTTGCATAATGATCGAGGCGCCGCCCCTTTTGCGCACCCGGTTGCGCTCGAGGTGATGGACCCGGATCCAGCGATGCTCCTTGGCGGCGGCGTCGGTCAGTGCGGCGGTGGCGTCAGCGGATCCGTCGTCGATGATAATCCAGCGCCGCGGCTTGACCGTTTGCCGCGCCATCGACTCGATCAGAAAAGGCAGGAAGCGTTCCTCATCCCGGGCAGGAGTGATCACCATGTATTGCTTGTCCATTTCAACTCCAGGGATTTTTGGTCTCCGGCACATCACCATGCGCACGAAGCGGGGGATTCTTTGCCCACGGCGATACCACTTTTTTGTCCACTAATTGGCTGCGGTCGATGCAAGTGCCGGATAGTCCACGGAGAGGCCGGCGGCGGCCTGCGCCTGGAGGCGCCGGCGGTCCCGGTACTCGAGCCGCTGGCGCTCCGCGAACCCCCAACTCAGCGTGGCCAGCAGACCGACGGCGTAGCGGCAGTCGCCCGCGGTAGTCTCGACCATGTTGAGGATCAAAATGGGCACGATCACCAGCAGAAAGACCTGCTTCAATCGCCAGGGGTCGTCGTCGCTGCGGCCAAAAAGCCAGAACCATGGCCGCAGGAAGAAGAAGAGCCAGAAAACCGTGGCCGGCAAGCCGACGCCAACCGCGCGCGACAGATAGCCGTTGTGAATCGAGCTGTGGGGACCCTCCTCCCACGGTCCCCACCATATAGGAAAATACTTGCTTTGGAAGATCTGACCTTCGACCTCAAAACCCCATCCAAGCAGCGGGCGTTCCTTGATCTTTTGCACCGCGAATTTCCACACGTCGGTGCGCCCGGTCAGGGTCGAGACATCTCCGCGGGTGAAGTAATCCGGCGCCACCTGGGTCGCGACGGCGAACAGCAGCACCGCGGCCGCCAGGCAAATCGGTACGGCACGCAATCGGTATCGCCAAAGCACGTAGAGCAAGGCTCCGATCGCGAGACCCACGAATGGTGAGCGCGAATCAGCTATCGCCCCCAACGCGACTGCCACCGCCATTTCCAGGCCCAGCCAAAGCTTCTGCCGCCGCGACAGCGAGCTCCATACGATTGCGCCGGCGGCGATCGTGGCCAGGGTAACTTCGCCAACCTGGTTGGGCGAGCCGAAAAAGCCGCGAAAGCGCACCATCCCGAGTAGCTCTTCATCCCACGCCAGGTCGTGCGGGACCGCAACCAGGGTGGCCAGCAGTCCGATCCAGACGACCCCCAGACCAATCAGGAGCCATTTCAAGAGGCGCAGCATGTCGTTGCGGTCCTTCACCTCGCTGACGAATTTGATCGCCAGGACCAGGATTAGAACCGCAGCCGTTACCCGGGCCAGGGAATAACCCGGAAGCAATGAGTAGGTTATGGTCACTCCGCCCCAGCCGAGGTAAAGCAGGTAATCGAGGAAGCCACCGCGCCAGAGCAGGGACGTGCGTAACGACTTTATCGCCGCCGGAAGACAGAATAGGAGCAGTAACGGATACCGGATAATAAAGCGTTGCTCCTCGGAGACGGGCAGCACGGTGGCCGAGCACAACAGCTCGAGCATGACGAGCGCACACAGCAGATGGGCGCTGTCGGCTTGCACCTTCCAGGCGGCCCAAAGCACAAAGACCGTTCCTGCCGCCAGCACAGCCGCGATTGTGACTGCCGGCGAATTGAGCGCCAGCAACAGCCCCAGCCCGACGCATCCCCCCAGTACGAGCACGGGGACGGTGGCGGAGTTGGCCGGTGTGGCGGTCCATTCAGACTGCAATGTCGATTCCTTCCAAGTTTGCATGAAAATCCCCTATCTCCAGCGTCGGCCGCGGCAGCGCCGTCGCTTCCCGCGCAAGCTCTTCCAGCGACCTCGGCCGCAAGCCCTTTTCGCGAGCAAACGCCGCCACCTCATCGAAGTGCGCGGATACCGGTGCGTATGGCCGAAAGAGCGCCGCGCAGCGCCGCAGCCCGACCTCGAACGGATGTGCCGAGGCTATGATCGGCAAGTCCAGCGCCGCATGAGCGATCATGCGGTCGCGGGTCAGCGCGGGCGCCGGATAGCGGCGCAGCACGGGCAGGTAGTCGAGGTACAGCTCGTGCAGCGGAGTCGAATGGCGCATAAACTCCGGCAGCGGGTTTTCCTGTCCAAGCCTGGGATTGGAATCGAAAACTGCCGCCAGAAAACCGGCCTGGTTCAAATGGTTCAGGATGTCCGCGTTTACCCCCTGAAAGGGCAGAATCATGATCGGTTGGAAGCGCACGGCGTAACGTCTGGCGATTTCTCCCACCAGCCGCCGTCCTTCGCGGGAGTCGGCTGCGAGGTCTTGAACCAACCGGTGATCGATGTGCCGGTGCAGGCCATGCCAGACGAAGCCGGTTTTGAAGCGCTTCAGCGCGTTGATATAGCGCGTGCTGGGGCGGCTATATCGCGGGCTCCAGGCGAAATCGACATGAGTCCCCGGGCACACGCGTTCAAGGTGGCCCAGCCATTCGGTGACGTTGGCGACATTGAAGTAGTCAAAATCGCGCGGCCGGTCATCCAGCACCAAATTGAAGGACCCTACCGTTGCCGGCGCACGCCGCGCAACATGATTGACCGCCGCCAAAGCCCCGATCTCGAAGCTTCGGGCGGCCGGTTGGGCCAGGCGCTCGAAGATTGGAGTCGTGGCGCCGGCCGGTACCTCGTCCGGCATCAGGTCGTAAATCACGACTCCGGCTCCCCACGACATGGCGAAGATAAAGGGCAACTCGCCGACCCCGATGCCCGCGGACGCCAGCGGTCGGGCCGCCGAATCCGCCAACTGCGCGGCGGGTAATTGCGTCGGCGCGTTAACCACTTCGTTTCGGAGCACTTGGGGGAGCAGGGCGTGATCGGCCAGCCGGTAGGCATCCGTGCCGCGGCCGGTGAAGAACCCCAAACGCGCCCATAGTAAAGGGCGCAAATGAGCATCTTTGACCCGTTGGAAACCCGCCGCGCACGTATAGAGTTGCGCCCTGCGATACCGAGGCCTTCAAGGCGCGCAACTCCGCCTGGTTGAACGAGGCCAGGGTAAGCTGCGACATGGCCAACAGAGCGTTTGGTCCCAGGTCGGCGCCCGCAAAATCCGCCGCCGCGATGTCCATGCGCCAACATTTCAGACCGCGCAACGCTGCCCACTGCGCGGCGACCAGCGGGAAGCGATCGTGGCGCGTATCGGCAATCAGCAGGCACATCGCCGGCGGCAAGTTCATGACCTCCCGTTCGAGGTCTCGTGCACCCCGTTGTCGTGGCGCAGTTCTTCGGTGCGGCGGCAGTTGGAATCGAGCACCGCTTCGAGCAATGGCGAGTGCGCGATACGCTGCAGCAGGTTGATGTTGGGAATCACGCAATGGCCACCGATGAAGCCGGGGAAGTAGCGGGTTCGCGGCAGGAAGTCGACTTCTTCGAAAAAGCTCACGGCTTCGTCGTAGTTTCCGTCAACGGTCGCCGCATAGCGGTTGATTTCCTGGGCGAAGGCGATCAGCACGCCGAAATAGGTAGTCTCCGAAAGCTTCGCCAATTCCAGAGTTTCGGGTTGGCCCAGGCGATGGGTCTGCAATCCAGCCTGTTGAAAGTGCTCTTCCGCGCGGCGCGCGGTTTCGGGTTCGCAAGCGGCCACGAATTTCCTGTAACGCAGCAGGTCCTGAACCATCCTGACGTGTTTGCCCCGCACCGGACTGTACGCCACCGGGCGCCCGCAGCGTTGCGCGATGGTCCGCGTGGTTCCGGGGATCACGGTGCTGTTGACGATGGTGAGCGCCGGCTTGAAGCGTTCAATGTAAGACAGCGCGATTTGCTCGAACTGGCTTTTCGCGGTGAAGGGAAAGCACAGATGCATCACCTCGATGGGGTCGCCAAACTCAAGCGGTTCGATGTCGTGCTTGAGGATTGGCGCGGTGCGTTCCAGCACTTGCGCCAAGGCGCCGCCCACCTCGCCCAAGCCGACCACCAGGGTTTTACCTTTTTTCTGCACTGAGATGCTCCTTGCGAAAGTCTAAAAGCGAATCGATCGCTTCGAAGTAGCGGCCGGATTGCTCCGCCCAACTGAGTTTATTGACCGCCCGCGCCGCGCTCTGTGCGAGCGCCAACCGCCGTTGCGGGTTCAAATAGAGATCCTCGATTGCCTGCGCCAAATCGCCGCTGTCGCCGGGGGTGAAATAACGCACCGAGTTGTCGCTGAAATAATGCTCAATGGTGCGCAGCCGCGCCGCGATCACTGGAATCCCAAGCGTAGCAAATTCCAATAACTTGACGGGCAGCATCAGTTGCGTGGCGTTGGTGGCATGATTGGGCACCAGGCCGGCGTCTGAGGTTGACAATTTCTCCGGCAGCCGGTGGATGGGCACCGGATCCTCGAAGGTCACCACGGATTCCGCGTCCAGTTTGTGGCATAGCGCCTTAATCTCCCCGAGATAATCGCCCGACCCGATTATGCGCAGGCGCACATCGGGGTGCCGGTTGCGCACCCGCGCGATGGCCTCGACCGCGGTGTCGAGTCCAAGCCGATGAGTCACCGTGCCATGGCATACCACGGTGAACGGAGTGTGGTTGGTATGCTCCGGACCGCCCTTGGCCAGTCCGTTGACCGCGGTGGGTTTGAAAATCCGCGGATCTGGCCCATTGGTCACGACCACGATCTTGCGCGCCGGTATTCCCGCTTGCTGCAAGCGCTCGGCGTGCAAGTCATGAACCGCCAGTACGCGGTCAGCCATCAATGCGCTCATCCACTCACCGGCCATCAGCATCCGCGCGCCGAAGCGCCCGCGCCCCTCTTCAAACTTGTCCAGATAAAGTTCGGGCATGGTGTCGTGGATATCCAGCATGATGCGCGAACCGAACAAACGGCACGGCAGGGCGCTGGCGATCGCGGCATCCGGCATCGTGCATACGATCACCAGGTCATAGCGGGCGCTGAAACTTCGCCGGATTGCGATCGCCGCGGCGCGCGCGAAAAAATTCGTGTAACTGCGCAAGTAGCTGGTGCGGCTGCTGCCTCGATAGCGGGGGATTTCGATGCCGACTATGGTGACTCCATTGGTGTCACTGGGTGGTCCCGATGATAGACAGATCACGTCGACCTCATCGCCGCGGCTGCTCAATGCCTCGGCCTGGCGTTTTACCCGCCCATCGTGAGCGTAGGTCGTATAAGCGATAATTAGAACGCGCGCCACAGGTTACCTCCGATACGTCAGTTCGTCCTGACGCAGGCATCGTGCCACCGCGCCCTGGGTTTGCGGTCCGACGATATGTGGACGGCCGTCGCAGACGTGCATTTCAAGCTGCGCGCGCCGGCGCCACCATGATGCCACTGCAGAGGGAAGCGCGCGCCAGCCGGATTCCAGATCCGCCAACCGTTTGAGCAATTCCGTATAGGCGCGCAAGCCGGCTCCTTTGCCGGAGTAGTCGGGATGAGTCAGGGTCAGGATCATTCCGCCCTGGGCCGCCACCCAGTTCATCTTTTCGATCCAGATGGGCAGTGGATCGCGGCGCAGCAAGTTCAGCAGCGTGTGATCCTGGGGCAGCGTATAAGGCAACTCGACCATACCGCCGATGAAGTAGGGAAAGATGGAGCACGAACCGCCCGGCTGCGGCTCAAAGGGATCGGTGTCGGCGAAGCTCGAGTCGAAGTCGAAATCCATATCCTTCAGCCAGTTCGCGTTGCGCAAAGTCGAGGGCGAGCGGAAACCGCGCAAGCCGTGCGCGCGCGCCAGGCGCTCCACGCGCGGGGCCAATTCGAGGAAGTGCTGGCGGCTGCGGAATAACATCCCGTCATGGCGCAGCCCGTGCGCGCCGAACTCAAACCCCTGCGCGCACAACCGCTCAACCCGGTTCCAGTCAATCGGATATTGATCCAGCGGAAGATTCCACGCCGAACGAAAGCCGAAGCGGTCCTCCAGTTCGGCCATCGCTTCCATCCGATCGAAGCCCGCCGGGCTTTCCACGTCGTGAGTCAAGACGATGCAACAACCTTTGTTCTCGGGCCAAAAGCCGACATGCCAGCAGTCGCGTCCGCCCGCGGTTTCGATCGCGCGCAGCATCCAGTCGCGCTGGAATACCAGCAGCGCGTCTTCGCAGGGCCATTTGGGAAATCCACGATGCGGGCGCATCCGCAACAGCATCGAACGCGCGAGGTGGCGAGCTTTCACCGGGATGAAGTTCTTGATCGCGTAATACAGGCTCATCCTGATGCGCGCATCTTCGACCTCACCCATCTGGTAGCGTTCCAGCAGGTACCATTCGGCGATGATCCGCGATTGGACCAAGCTGGGCTCGAGGGCCGGGCGCCATGCCTCCGGTAACTTCCAGAAAGAAAATGCGTCATTCTGGGCATGCAACGGCACCGGGCAACTGGGGACGGTCGCCTCCTGCGGGCGTGGTACAATCTTGTTCATGCCATGTACCTGTAAATCGCCGCGCTCAGCACGCGCGCCGCGGGCAACGGCAGCCGTCCCCAGGCCTGCGACAAAATTCGCATCGGCCCGGAGAGGACCTCGGCGCTAATCTGGTTGGGCGCGGTCGGATAAAAGCTGTAGGGCATTGCCGAGGGCTCGGCGCCGGCCTCCTTCTTGAAGCGGACCAGGCCGGAGTTGCGGGCGTCAGTCCGGCCCAGGTTCAATGACCCGGTGACTCCGGCGTGGCGTTCGATAACGCTCCACAACAGCAGATGGGCGGCGCCGCTGGGGCTGTCGGTGCGGCGCGCGCTCCACTTGTAATGCAGGCAGTCGAACGCCCGCAGCATCAATCCGCTGGCGATGACCTGTCCCCGTTGACTGACCGACCAGATTTCGAGGTCGCCTGCGGGACTGAACAGCTCATGGGCGCGTTTGAAAAAGCTGAGCGGCTGTACGGGAAGACCTTTACGGTGCCGGGTTTCCATCATGAGCTGGTAGAAACCACCAAGGTCTTCAAGGCTCGACCCGCAGCGCACCGACAAGCCACCCTCACTGGCGCGCCGCACCTGGCGGCGGAAATGCGCAGCGCCGCGGCGTTCGAGTTCCGCGATTGGCCGCCGGAGATCCACGGTCCATTCCTGGAAGCAGTCCACCACCCGCCATGGAGCCGGCAGGGCAACGCCGCGCAGTTCGTAGCCGCCGCGAGGCGCCGCCAGACCGGTCAACCGGTCGGCCAACAGCGGCACCAAGGCCGGGTCGGCGGCCAGTGGCGGACAGGTATCCGAAAACGGCAGGGCCACGAAGCGGGGGTTGAAGGGATTCTTGGTGCGAGCCAGCAGGCAAGCGGCGCTGAGCTCCGACCCGTCGCGGATTCCCGCCACTGTAATTTTAAAACCATAGGCCTGCTCAAGAAGACGCAACCACCGTTCATCGTGATAGAGCGTCGCCGCGTTGGCCGGTGTTGCCAGGTTGTTCCAAGACTCGCGCCTGGAAGCCCATCGTTCCAATATCAATTCTCCGCTTGCCAACGGGGATACGCGTAATGCCAAAGTACTCACGCCGTTTCTCCTTGCGCGTGGGCGACTCTCACGCCGCGCGCGGAACTAAAAGCGCTTCCGGCCAGTTCGCGGGCGGTGGCCGCCTCGAGCCACAGGAATGCCACCGTCGGAGGTAGCGCAATCACTGCCAGGGCGACCACTCCATGTATCTGGAGGCTGCCGGCCAGGGCCTTGCCAGCCAGCGCCGCAGCCGCGCAAACGGTCGCGGTGCGCAAACTGGGAGCCACGCTGGTGAAAACGCTGGAGAAGTTGGCTTTAACCAGGCGCGAAGCGAACACCTGGCCGATCGCGCTGATCCCGAATTCAACTACGCTCATGGCGATGCTTACCGCCAGCAGGCCGCCGCGCGCGGTGGCGAAAATCGCGACCACGATGAACAGCAGCCTCAATCCGTGCAGATAGGCATCCAGTGACGGACGGCCCTTGGCGTAGTAAACTGCGCCCATTCCAGCCCGCATTCCCACTCCGATCAGGCCCACGCTTAGAATCCGCATGGGCATCGCGGCTGGCGCCCACTTCGCTCCATAAATATCGCGGAGCAATTCCGGCGCCGTTACCGCGATACAGACCAGGATCGGGACTACCAACCGGCTCACGTAGCCCAGAAAATTGAGGAACGCCTGCCGCATCTCTTCGGGCCGATCCTGCAAGCGGCAGAAAGTCGGCACCGTAACCCGTCCCGCCACTTTGTACAGGCGGTCGGGCACGAAGCGCAGCAGGTCCCAGGCCATGCCATAGAAACCCAGCGCCGAGGGCCCCAACAGGCGTCCGACCATGAGGTAATCGGCGTTGCTGGAGAAACTGAACAGTAACCGTCCCGTCAGCACGCCGCCGGCGAAACTGCGTAGTTCGGAAAGTGCGCGGCGGCTCGGCCTGCCATGGGGCACGTAGGGCTCGGCGCTATACAACGTCAGCGCATGTCCACACAGGCGCGCGGCCAGTCCGCCCGCCAGGCTCCAGCGCGGCATTTTCAGCAACAGCAGGCCGATCGCGATCGTTACGAAGGCCAGTTCCGCAGCGACCTCGGCCATCGCGAGCCGGCCGAATTCCAGGCGCCGTAGCAGCCGCGCCGCGGAAACCGAAGCCAATCCCTCAAACGCCAGCGGGAGGCATAGCAGCCGCAACGGCGGCGGCAGGTCTGGCATCGCCATGGCCCGCGCGATTAGTGGCGCGCCGACGTAAAGCAACCCGGCGGTGACTGTGGACATCACCAAGTTGGCCCACGCCGCCGTGCGCTCATGCTCGACTTGCAGATCGCGCCGCTGCACCAGCGTGTCCGGAACGCCCAGCTCATTGATGATCATCACGATCGTGGCGACCGTGATTAATACCCGGAACAACCCAAAGTCCGACGGCGCCAGCGCCCGGGCCAGCACTACCATGCCCCCGATGCGAACGATTTGGACGCCGATTTCGCCCAGCAGATTGTTGCGAACGCCGCGTGCGAACGCCTGCCAGAGCCAAATTTTTTCTCGCTCCGCGGTGGCGCCGTGCTCTGTCTGTGATGAACTCACTCAATTCCCCGCAAACATGGCCGGTAGCGTTCGCATCAGAATTTCGAGATCCCGGTAAAGCGACCAGTCTTCCAGGTACTCGATGTCAAGCTGCACCATTTCGTCGAAGGACAGGCGATTGCGCCCACTGACCTGCCACAAACCGGTGATCCCCGGGGGCGCGTCGAGGCGGTGCCGATGCCAGTCCTGATAATGTTCCACTTCGTAAGGCAGCGCCGGACGCGGTCCGATGAGACTCATCTCGCCGCGCAGCACATTGATCAATTGCGGCAATTCGTCGATGCTGAGCCTTCTCAGCCAAGCTCCTACCGGCGTGATGCGCGGGTCGCGATCGAGCTTGTAGACGTTCTGGCCGTTGGATTTTCCGTTGGCGGCGCCGTTTTGCTTGATCCAGCCCTTGACGTATTCGCGATGCGCTTGCTCCGCGCAGTTCGCGGTCATAGTGCGGAACTTGAGCAGTTCAAATTGCTTGCCGTGGATTCCAATCCGCGTTTGGCGAAACAACAGAGGCCGGCCGTCGAACAGCCACACCATCAGCCCGGCGATGAAGATAATCGGTGCCGATACGGCCAACAGCGCGGAGGCCGCGACGAAATCGAAGCCCCGCTTGATGACCCAGTTCAGCCCCTCGATGTTGGAGCTGCGCGGTCCGATCAGCGCAATGGTTCCGACCATCTCGATCCTGAGCATGCCGGCTTGCAGTTTTGCGAACCACGGCATGACCCGCCAGCGAACGTGATTGCGGTCGCATAGCTCGATGATTTCCTTGACCTGCTCCGGACTGCAGTCGGGCAAGACGATGCTTGCTTCCAGGTTGAGATGCGCCGCGGCCAGCGCGGGGATTTGTTCCGTTCCTCCCAGCAACTCATCGCCGCATTGCGCGCGCGCCGCGGGATCGTTGTCGATAAAGCCCAGGAATTCGTATTGGCTGAGCTCTTCCACGATGCGGTCGCGAACGTAGCGGCCGATCGGGTTGGCGCCGACCACGACCAGCGGCACGGTTACGTCCGGGTGCGCGTAAAAATACCTGATACTGCGCCGGGTCAAAGCGCGTCCCGCCGCCACCAACACGATGCTGAGGGCGAAGGCTAGCGCCACCGTCAACCGCGAAGCCTCCAGATGGGCAAAAAAGCCTAACACCAAGGCCAGCAGCCAGGTGACGCAAGCCGCCTTGACGATCGCGAACAGTTCGTCCATCCGGCTAGAGCGCGGCCGGTAAAGGCCGATCGCCCTGGCCGTCATGATCCAGATGAAGACCAGTCCGATCGCTCCCGCGGCAATCACGGTCCATTGGCCGGGCTTAAGCGGACAGAAGTCGCCGAAGGGCTTGTGCGTAACCCAGGCCAGGCCGACCGCGGCGACCAACGCGCCCGCATCGGCGGCGGCGAGCAGCGCCTTCTGGCGTTGTAATTCCCCGTCTATCACCGCTTCAGACCCTCGCGGCGGCCAGCTCGACCGTTCGGCACACGAAGCGGACTTCCTGCGCAGTCAGATGCGGATGCATCGGCAAGGACAAGGCCGTGTCGGCCAGCGCCTCGGCGGCTGGGAAGTCCCCCGGGTGGTAGCCAAGATCGCGGCACGCTGGTTGTAGATGAAGTGGCAGCGGATAGTGAATTCCGCATTCGATCCCGGCTTCGACCAGGGCATTTCGAATTTGCTCGCGCTTGGGGCTCCGGATCACGAACAGGTGATAACAGGATTCCACGCCCTCAGGTTCCTTAAGAAACTCGATTCCGGCCTGTTGGAGCTGCTCGCGGTAGTAGGCCGCGAGTTGGCGCCGGCGCGTGTTCCAGTCTCCCAGCCGCTCCAGCTTGGCCCGCAGGACCGCCGCCTGCAAAGTGTCCAGCCGCGCGTTGTAGCCATACGCGCGATGGGCGTAATGCGACATGCGCCCGTGGTCGCGCAGATTTTGCACCACCTCCGCGAGTCCGTCGTCGTCGGTGGCGACCGCGCCGCCTTCGCCCCACGCGCCTAAGTTCTTGCCCGGATAGAAGCTGAAGCATCCGGCGTCCCCAACGGTTCCCGCCGACCGCCAGCCGCCGCCATCGCTGATACGCGCACCATGCGCCTGGCAGGCGTCTTCGACCAGTTTCAGGCCGTTGGCGTCGGCGATTTCGCGCAGCTCGATCAGCGCTGCGGGCAAACCGTACAGATGCACGGGAACGATCGCGCGCGGGCCGTTGGGAGCTTTGAAGTGCCCCTCTTTGAGATAGGCTTCCAGCGCGGGCACGCTGAGGTTGCCGGTATCACGATCGATATCGACGAACACCGGCCGCGCGCCGGTCTGGACGATCGCTTCCGCGGTGGCGATGAAGGTCATCGGCGCGGTGATTACTTCGTCGCCCGCGCCGATCCCCAACGCCATCAGCGATAGCCGCAAGGCGTCGGTACCGCTGCTCACGCCGATCACGCGGCGCGCCCCCAGAAAGGCGGCGAATTCGGCCTCGAACGCCGCCACCTGGGGACCGCCAACATACGCGGTACGCTCATGAATTTCGGCGAACTCCCGCACCACGCGGTCGTGAATTTCCCGATTCTGTGCCGCCAGATCCACAAATTTGATTTTCATGCCTGTTCCCTCCGGTTGATGCGGATAGGGTCCTGCAACCGTGCCGGAACGCCCAGCACGGTCGCGTTGGCCGGAACGTCGCGGGTAACCAGCGCGCCCGCTGCCACCAGCGCCCCGGCGCCGATTTCAACTCCACACATGATGATCGCGCCGCTGCCGATGGCCGCGCCGCGCCCGATTACGGTCTTTTCCATGACCCAGTCGTTTTCGGTCTGGAGGGACCCATCAGGGTTGACCGCCCGCGGATAGCGATCGTTGATGAACATCACTCCGTGGCCGATAAAGACCTCGTCTTCGATCACCACTCCCGAACAGATGAACGTGTGGCTGGAGATCTTGCAGCGCGCGCCGATGTGGGCGTCGCGTTGCACTTCGACGAAGGTTCCCAGCCGGGTGTCGCGTCCAATCCGGCATCCGTAAAGATTCACAAACGGCGCGAGCCTGACGCCCTCGCCGAGTTCGACGTCGGGCGCCACGCAAACGTTGGCGGGTAATTTGATGGACGACATTTCAGTCATTCACCTCCGGGCCGTCAACCGGCATGAAGCTGCCGCCGTTGCGCAGCGAACGCTCGCAGGCTTCCAGCACCGACACCACGCGCCGGCCGTTGGCCCCGTCGGTCTTGGGCGTGCGGCCCTTGATGATGCACTCCACGAAGTGCTCGCATTCGACCTTCAGCGGCTCCGGCTCTTCAATGCGCGGGATATGGACATCGCCGTAACGGTACGACATCTGGAAATCGCCGTAAGTGTCATAGTACGGACTCATGGTGACGCCTTTGTCGTAGACCCGGATCTTTTCCTGCAGCGCGGTGTCGTCGTACACCAGCATCTTGCGCGACCCCACGATGGTGGCGCGGCGGATCTTGTTCGGGTCCAGCCAGCTCACGTGCACGAAGGCGATGACGTTGTTGGGGAAGCGCAAGGTGAGCATCGCCACATCCTCCACGTTCTTGCGATAGTGGCTTTGGGCGTGACAACTCACCTCCATCGGCATCTGTTCGAGCAGCATCAGAATGATCGAGATGTCGTGAGTTGCCAGGTCCCAGGTGACGTTGACGTCGCGCTGAAACAAGCCCAGGTTGGCGCGTACCGAGCTGACGTAAAAGATGTCTCCCAGTTCGCCGCTTTTGATGATCTCGCGGATTTTCAGCACCGGCGCGCTGTACTCGAACGTGTGCCCGACCATCAGGGTCACGCCGCGCTCGCGTGCCATCGCGCGCAATTGGTCGGTCGCGTGGACCGAAGTCGCCAGCGGCTTTTCCACCAGGGTGGATTTGCCGGCCGTCAGACAGCGGCTCGCGATCTCGAAATGCGTGCTGACCGGAGTCGCGACGATGACCGCCTCGATTTGGGGATCGGCCAGGACCTGATCGAGCTGGTCGGTCACTTCGACCGCCGGATAAAGCGCCTTGATGTGTTCCAGACGCTGGCGGCTGAAGTCGCAACAGACCAACCGCTTCGCGCATTGCATCTGATAGAGATTGCGGGCCCAGTTCGGACCCCAGTATCCGAGGCCGACGATGGCAATCCCGCCCAGCTTTTTGGTCCGGATGTTCGGGACTTCCGCGATGCGGCTGGCCGCGCCATTGGCAGTTACAGATGGTTGTAGTGTCACATCACCCTCCAAAACCCAGGCACCGGCGGATGAAGCGCGGTACTGGTGACTTGTTTCCGTTTAGAATCACGCCGCTTACGGTATGATTGGTTGCGCGCAGCACGCCGACGGTGGTGAGGAGTTCCTCTCGTCTGGTGTGCCGATATCTGGTTACGACCAGCACCGGGTCCGTCGGGCGCGCCAAGGCCAGCATTCGAGGTTCCAGCCGGATTATGCCCAGGTCGATTACCGCGATGGGAAAGCGCCGCAACAGGCCATTGAGGTCGTCCAGAAGCGGCTTGGACGGGTCGGCCGGGGGACGCGAAATCAGTTCCAGGCGCGGCCATGCGGTGCGCTGTGAGCTTAATGAAGACGCGGAGCTCAAATCAGCCGGCATCGGCGCGAAACGGGCCAGCAAATTGCGCAGCGCGGGATGGCGCAGATGGCCTTCCACCAGCACTGTCCGCATCGCCAAACGCTGGCTCAGATCGAGCGCCAGCGCGGCCGCCACGGTTGATGCGCCATCTCCTGGCCGGCATCCGCTGACCAGCAAACGCACCGGCTCTTCACGCGCGCCCAGCGCCGCCAGTTGTTCGCTCAGCCGGCACAATGCGCCGTCGCGCGCCAGGTCGCCGATTATATCGGCGGTTTCGATGACCGCGGGCGAGACATGAATGGCCGGTTGCGCGGATTCGTCGCCGTTCTCCGCCGGAGCCAGGACCTCGGTTGAGACGCTGCGGGGCATTACCTTGGTCGGCGCGCCGCGCTGCATCGCTTGGAAATATTTGCTCATTTCGAGACCTTCCCGAAGTTATTCTTCGAGACCTCCTGTAGGCGGATAATCTGACCGGGATAGATGTGGTTGGCATCGGCGATTTCCGGATTCGCCGTGACCAGCGCCGCCAGCTTGCGCCTCATGTCGTCGGGGGGCGCGTCGCCATAGTGCCGCAGTGCGATTTTGCTCAGCGTGTCGCCCTTGCGGACCACCACCGTAACTTGTGAGGGCGGCGTCTGCGGCATCGTGACAGAGGTCGCCGAAACTGCTGACGCCGAACTCACGGCAGCCTCCGCAACGGCGCCCGGCGCGGACTTGGCGATTTCGGCTGGTTGCTCCGGTGCCGGCGGTAGCGGTTGCGCGGGGAGCGGGGGGTGCGCACCGCCAGTGCCATCCGGTGCCGGGGCGACGGCCGTGAGAGCTGCTTTGATCATGCGGCCATCAGCGATCGAACGTTGCGTTATGGGTACGGCCCTGGGCCCCTGATCTGGGAGCGCAAGCGACGGCGCCGCGACTGGCGAGTGGAGCGGCGCCCCGACACCGAGCGCCCGCGGCGCGATAAAGTAGAGCAAGCCGAGCGCCGCGACCCCCAGTGATAGCGCCATCCCCGCTTCGACCACCGCGCCACGCCGGCGCGGCTGCGGCGCTGGAGAAGATGACGTGGAATCGGCGAGCAGATGGTCGTAGTCGTGGGCCGCCTCCTTTATATGGACGGCGGAGACCAGCCGGGCCTGCTGGGCGTATGCAAGTACCAGCGCATTGTGGCAAATCATGTTAATGCGCCGGGGAATACCGCCGCTTAGCCGTGCCAGTTCGCGCAGCGCGCCACGTTTGAACACCTTGCGAACATCGCCGCCATGCGCGCGCAGGCGATACTCGACGTACTCGCTGACTTCGCCCGGCCGCAAGATCGGCAGCAGCGCGCGCGCCCCGATCCGCTGGTTGAGTTGACGCAATTCCGGCCGTTCAAGCCGCCGGGCCAGCTCGAGCTGCCCCACCAGCACGATTTGCAGCCGCTGGGCCACCGGCCACTGGGAATTGGAGAGCAGCCGCAATTCTTCCAGCGTGTCAGCGCTCAGGTCCTGCGCCTCATCGAAAATCAGCGCGACCGACTCGTCAGGGACGAGCCCGGCCACAAACGCATTGAGCGCCTGGATCAGTTCCAACTTGCCGATGCGCTCGGGCGTCAGGTTCAGCTGCCCGGCAATCACGCGCAGGATTTCTTCGAAACTCAGCGTGGGGCTGGTAACGAAAGCGCTGTGAACTCCCTGGGAGCGGTTGGCCAGCAGTGCCTGGACCAGCGTGGTCTTGCCGGTGCCGATGTCGCCGACCAGCATGGTAAAGCCGCTCGGTTCTCGCAGGCCCCATTGCAGCGCGGCCATGGCCTCGCGATGCCCCGAGCTCAGAAACAGCGTCACCGGCGTATTGGACAGGGCAAACGGCGGGCCGCTTAGGCCGAAGTACTCGTAGTACATTGGCATCTACAGCCGGTCGTCGAGAATGGCCACGGTGGCTAGACCGGTGAGGTGGGAAATGTCCGCCGGCGAGCAGATGTGCGGGTCACTGGTTTCGGCCCAGTAGGCTGCGCCGACTGCGAAACCCAACCCGAGCAAGAACCCGGCCAGCAGATTGAGCAATAGCTTGGGGGAAACCGGCTCCAGCGGCATGACCGGATCCTCGACCACGGTGACGTTCAGAATTCGGCTGCGGTTCAGCGCATCCGCCGCGCGCGCCTCTTCGCCCTTGCGCACGTAGGACAGAAAGGCCTGCTTGTCGCTGTCCACTTGAAGCTGGAGACGCTCAATCTCGATCCCGTCACTGGAAAGATTCTTGAGCTGTTGGTTAAGCGCCACGACCTGTGTTGCCTGCGTCGCTTGAGCGGCCTTGAGCGAGGCGGCGTTGCTGCGCGCGTCGGCGAGGTCGGAATCCAGCGCCGCCCAGGTGGGATTGACGTCGGTGGTGCTTTCCTGCACCTCGTTGTGATTTTCGCGTTGCAGAATCAGCCGGGCCGCGCCGAGCTTGGCGTCAATCTCGCGAATTCTCGCGCTGGTGGGCTGGTAGCGGCTTAATAACTCCGCGCGCTCCGCCTCCAACTGGAGGACCTGCGGCTTGATTTGCTGCAGCGCCATGTTCTGGACGACCTTGGCCTCCTTGGCCTGACGCTGCGGCGTACGCGCCAGTTGGGACTGGGTGCTCGCAATCAGTTCGTTGGCGGCGTCCAATGACGCGGTGGTCTTGCGATAGTCGGCCTCGGCCGCGTAGAGCTGATTGATAAGCGCCTGCTGCTGGACGGAAACCTCGCTGATCCCGGTCTGCAATTGGGCGCCACGCAGTTTTTCTTCGGCGCCGTTGAGGCGGCTTTCGAGCAGATGGCGCTGTGCTTCGAAGAACTTCTCCGCCTGCGGATTATTTGAGATGCGGGCGTGAAGTTCGAGGTAACGGCCGAGCAGCCGGTTGAGGAAATCGGCGCTCCATTGCGGATGGTGAGAGCGGAAATCTATCTGGATCACGTTGGAGCGCTTGATTACCGACGTGAACAGGTTGCTCTCAATTTTGTTGGCCCATTGTTCGCGTGGCGTCATGTTGGGCACCCCGTGAATGGCGCCGTAGCCGTCACCGGGCAAAGCCCACAACGACTGCAAGTACTCGACTCCGCTTGCCAGCATGCCGCTGCGCACTTCCTGCGGGACACCGTCAAGCGCCTGACGAATCAGGTAAGGGCTGTCGAGCAGCTCGACTTCGGAGTTGAGGTCCTGTTCGCTGACCGGACTGATCGAAGCGGCGGGTTGGCTGGGAGAATCCTGTTGCAGGCCCGGTGAGACGAGTAGTTGGGCGCGGTTGGATTCAACCAGGACCTTGGCCGTCGATTGATAGGTTGGCGGCAGCAGGATCGTGCCTAGCGCCACCAATCCGAATGCCAGCAGGCCGGCCTGCAGCGCCACGACCCAGCGCCGGCACAGCATCTCAACCCAGAATTCCAGTGTTTGTGTGGTCATCGATTTGCGCCTCCAGGACTATGCGAATTAAGGGAATGACGGACTTAGGTAGGGCTGCACCGGCAGCAGATCGCGGATATATTGCTTGACGAAGAGGTCGGCCTCCGCAATTCCGCTGCGCGGTACGATCAGCAGGTCGGTGGGCGCCAACACGACGTCGTCCTGGTGCCCCTTTTGCTTGAGCGCCTTGGCGAGATTGAGCGGCTCGTCGTGGGGCTGGCCGCACGCGTCGCGTCTGACCAGCACCACCTTATTGGGTCCGGCCAAGTCGGTGAGCCCGCCGGCCGCCGTGATCGCCTGCAGCGCGGTCATACCCGTCGAAAGCGGTACGGCTCCCGGATGCTCGACCTGGCCGCCGACGAAAACCACGCGCGCCGGGGTTTCATCGACCCGCACCGTTGCGCCGGGGTTAAGCAGCTCCTTTGAATAGAGCCGGTTTAGCTGCGCCTCGAGCTCAACCGGGGTCAGCCCTTCCGCCGTGACCTCTCCGACCGCGGCCAGCTCGATTTTGCCGTCGGTGCGAACGGTCGCATCGGCGTCGAACTCCGAATTCAGGTAGAAGGCGACGTGGAGCTTGTCACCGGGCCGGATGCGGTAAACTTCCTCGTCGGCAACCGGAGTGACCAGACAGTCGGGGCGCATCCGTTGCGCGGCCGGGGATCTGACACCCGCGACGTCGGTGTTCGCGGCGCTCGCCGCGCATCCGCCGCATACCAGCGCGCACCATAAAAGACCCATTGTCCAGTGATTTCTTGGTTTCATGATTTTGACTGCCTGACGCAATAGAAATCTAAAAGAGTTAAGACCAAAACAGCGATGTTACATATTTAGGCTGATTCGTAACCAGAGTCAAGTCCGTATATGCAAAGATACGTGAGTTAAGTGATGTTTCCCGATAATCCGAATAGCGGGGTTGTCGGTCAGATCGGAAATCATAAGGAAACACGTTGCTTTCGCCTATTTTCCGCTGCCCTTGGCGGCTCACTGATACCGTTTCCAGCCGGCGCACCTGTTCCCGCTAACAATTCTTAACTTAACTATCTTGTATTATATTGAAATTGATGGCAATGTCTTTTATATCCGCGGCCCGACAAAAGCGGTGTCCGCGGCGGGTACAGACGTGCCGCCTATCTAAATGAGGGCCAGATATTAAAGAATAAAGATGGATATGGACAAATCGACTGAAATCAAACTCGCATCTGCAGGGCGGCCGGACCGCCGATCACTCAACGCGCTGCAAACCCAGCCGGCGCATACCGACCAACGCAGTCCGGGGCGGGCGCGTGTGGAACCCAGGGAGACCGAAAACATGCGCACGAGACTCCTCACGCTGCGTGAAGTTGCGCAGTATTTGCAAGTCCATCCAGGGACCGTCTATCGTCTGGTGAAAGCGGGACAACTGCGGGCCGCGCGGGTAGGACGCGACCTGCGCTTTGACATCCGGGAGTTGGATGATTGGGTGTCGAAGGGCGGCACGGCGAGTTCCAAGCCGGTGACGCGCAAGAAATGATTCCCCAACGGTAGTGTGAGCGGTAGCCGGCCGTTTGGGATACGGTGATGGATGCCGAAAGTCCTTCTCCGCCTGAGTGTTCGTGTGCCGAATCTCGGTAATTATTCTCGCTTGGCTGTGATGCGAAAATAATTCCATTATCTCCCCCGGTCCGGGGAGAGCGCCGATAATCTCCTGAACCTGCCTTGCCCGCGCCTGCGCATCCGGTCCGCAGGCGCACGCCGGCAGAGGCCGGCGCACGGTTTTGCGGCAGCAAGTCGCGTGATCGGTGAGGACGCAGGACGGCCCTGCAAGATGTGTCAGGCGTACGGATCTCGCTGTGCGCCAGTGCGTTTTGATCTTACCAGAGCCGTATCAGAATCCTCACCCTCGCCTTCTCCCGCTGAATGTGGGCGAGGGAACCAAACCAAGCCTCCATTGCTCAGCAGCGCTACCGCTGTGCCCTTAGTCGTTTCGACAGTCTCTCATGGAAAAAGAGACGGTCGATTTTCTGTCTGCGCGATGGTGTGCGCTCTCGTCGGCCGCCTTGGTTCGTCATCCCCAACGGGCCGAGCGAAAAGCGTGGCAACGAAGGATCAAAGCAAAGCGATTGGTTTTTGTCGGCCCCGCAATAGAAAATCGCTTCGCGTTGATTTTCTCGACTCGCCGCAAAAATAATGCGGCTCCGCGCGGAAGCTCCAGTTGTGGCAAATCAAAGCCATTCCATTCCGAACCCAAGCCCGTTGCTGAGCGAGAAAATCGATTCCTCTTCTCAGGTTGGTAGGCGAGGACAACACAAAAAAGCCGTTCCTTTTCGAACCTGATGGCGAAAGCCTGATTGCGATTGTCGACCGTCTGAAGCGCTAGAAGTGACCGAATTATTACGGCGCCGGCTTATCGCCGCTGGTTATGCGAAGGGTTCGGCCGATCTTGGGGTCCAAAAGATCCGTTCGGCTTCGAATGGACTTCGGCTGGGCTGGCTTGAAGGCTCAGTCGTCACGCCGGATCGCGATCAGGCCCGACAGCAGGGCGTCCGGTGAGGAAGCGATCGTAAGGCCCCACGGGAGCGCCCGCTTGGTCAGCCGCGCAGCCACTTGATTGTCGCGATAGAGTATTATCGGGATTTCGAGGTGCGTACCGCGAAACCGGCGCACCGCCTGGTAAAGCGCGGGCTCCTCTCCATCCGGCAGGTTCCTGACGTCGATGACCAGCCAGTCAATCCTTTTCGTCATCAACTGTTCGACCGCGGCCTGGGTGGTCGAGACCACGCTCACCTCAATCCGCAGACTGGTCAATCGCTTCGTCAGGCTGGAGATATCGGGCGCGTGCGGTGCGTACCACAACAGCCGGCCGGCGGCGAGATTGGAGACCCCGCGAACCTCCTTATAATCCTCGTTCAAGGATCTGAGAAATGCCGCCAGAGCGGGGACGTCGGATTGGCTGGCATTGATTCCGGAGAGCTTCGGGTCCCCGTTCCGCAGACCTCCGTGGCGATTCAAATCGGAGGATCTTAGGTAGAAATGCAGCACGTCCTCGATTCGAGCCCTGGTCCCGTTGTGCAGGTAAGGGCCGGATTGTCCAAGATCGCGCAGTGTCGGCGTCTTGAACATGCCGATGGTCAGGGGCAGGAGCGCGGCGGTGGAACATCGCGCCGGCGGCAGTACGGCTTGTCGGCATATAATCTTACGCAAAGATTGCTGGGGCAATGGCAGATCGGGATTCCCGAGCACATTCCACACCCCCAAGTCGGCAAAGCCCGGCCGATCGGCGGCGGGCACGGAGCGCAAGCGCCCGGTCGCCGAAGGATGTGCGGGTGACGGCGGCAAAAATTGGTCGGGCGCGGCGTTGCGTTCCTGAAGGCCGGGCACTTTCAGCCGCTCAAACGCGCCGCTACCATGCAGCGCATCGTATTCGATCTGGGAAACCCCAGTGTTATGAAAGCTAAAATCGGTGAAATCCGGCGGGGTATGGCAACTGACGCAGTTTCCGGCCGGCTGCGCCGGGCCCTGGGGCGTGGATTCGGCCAAAAAAAACTTCAGTCCCGCAAGCTCGGCCGGACCAAATTGAAAGGCCTGCACATGAAAGCTGAACCTGCCGTCAAGATTCGAGACATAGCGCGGCGTGCCGAGTTCTCCGATCAGACCGCGCAGACGGCGCGCATACGCAAGGTCCGTTTCGCCTGGCGCGGGTTTTTTAGGCAGCCCGTTGCGGGCCAGGAAAAGGTCGTAAGGTGAGCCACTGTAATCGCCCGAACTGTCACGGGCGAATCTCAGTGAATCCATGTAAGCGCCCACCAGCCCGGCAATTGCGTTGAGAATTTGCCGGTCGGTCGACCGCGCGGGATCGAGGCGGAACTTTGCCGGGAGCCGGTACTCCGGCGATAGGGAAGGGGCGGCTCCCGCCAGCGCAGTCCTGTAGGGGATTCCACCATAGAGTCGCGCCAGATCGCCCTCGCCGTCATCATCGCGGATTACGGCGGCGATATGCGCAATCGCTAACGCCTGCTCCGTGGGCAGCCAGCCAAAATTGCGTCCGGTCAGGGTGCCGCGCACCAACTCTTCGCTGGAGGCGAATTCGCCATCGAAATGCAGCACCATCGGCCCATGACGCGACCGCGTTGCGTCCACCAGGGTCGGCGAGTTGCGCGTAGTGGTTGACAGCCCGTCTTCGCGGCGCGGGATCGGGCTGCGCTGCGCAAAGTCGGTGTACGAGCGAACCCCGCCGGGATGCCGGTTGCGAAACTCATCTACCAGATGGCACGTACGGCAACTGGTAACCTGCGGCTGCGTTGAATCGAACGCGCGAAGCGAAGGATTGTTGGAGGTTGCCGGATTCAGGCTCCCCTCGCCCTTGCGTTGGCGGGCAAAAAATGGCTGGGAAAAGCGCGTTTCCAGAAAGAGTCGTTCACCGAGCGCCACCTGGGCGGGGACGGTCCCAGGGTTAGCCGAACCGGCCCGGGTCGCGTGACACATAACGCCAAGATAGAAGGCCAGCACCGCCGTTGCCGCGACATGAATGGGCCTGAGCTTGCTCAGCAGGCCCGCCGTCCATTTTACCTGACGCCGCTCAATCACCGTGAATTGTAGCCCTTACAGCCGGTGAGCCGTTAGGCGAAAGCTAATTTGTGGGCGATTCACGCTGGCCCAGACACGCACCCATCATACGGTTGTACTGGGCCTGGCCGCTTTTTGCAGCCGGTTTGTGCTGACCCCACGAGGTCGGCAGCTTGGCGGAGCCAGGATTGAAACCGGCCGTGGAAGTCGCCCATTGGCTGCAATCGTTAATCGCAGTCTGGCTGGGGGGCCGCGCCTTCCCCATCGATGGAACCCAATCGGCGTCCGACTGGGATTGCTGCGCCGCGGCGGGAGCCGGCGCGAACAGCGCCATTGCAAAGAGTATGGCCGCCAGTCGGCGGCCCACGATTTCGGACTTCTTAAGCGCCCGACGATATGACTGGTAAGAGATCTGACCCTCAGCTTGGACGTCATGGATGATGTTCCCCTCAAAAAAAGGGTCGCGTCCGTTCGGGACTCCGCCGTTGCGTCGCACGGGTGCGGAGCGGGGAACGGACGGGATCCTCGGACTTGTGTCTATGCCTGCGTTCGCGCCTTCATTTTGACTGGACTTGAGACTATTCTTTTATATGCAGCTTCACAAGGCCGATCTTCTGGCACCCATACCACGGCACTGGAGGCAAAGCCCGTCCACGGCGAGGCCTTGCGGTTTATTTTGACCGGAAATCATATCGTTGGATTGACGTGAGCATCGTAGTTTGTAATAACTTTATCTTGACTTATCTTTACTTTCCTTAGAAGGATCTCCAAGTCAGATGCGAACAAAATCCCACCCGTTCCTGCTCGCGCTTGGTGTATCCGTGATTCTGGGACTGATATTGTGGGAGGTCCCGGCTCAACTGGCGCAGAATCCGGTTCAGCTCGAAAATGCGCGGACCGGCACCACCGCCTGGCAGCTCCACGACTCGGCCGACAACCAGGAAATCGAGGGTTACGCGAATCTGACCAGCGTCAACCGCGGCGGCCAGATCAAGTTTTACGTCAACACCCAGGACTCCTCTTATACTATCGAAGTGTTCCGGATGGGCTGGTACGGGGGCCTCGGCGGGCGGCGGGAGACCCAGCCGGTAACTTTGCCGGGCATCGCGCAGCCGATACCGGCGCCCGACCCCAACACCGGGATGATCGAGTGCAACTGGACCAGCCAATACACTTTGACAACAAATAATCCTTCTGATTCGACCGACTGGGTCAGCGGAGTCTATATCGCCAAGGTCACGGGCCTGGATTCGGGCAAAAGCAGCTGGATTATCTTCGTGGTCCGCGACGACTCGCGCAACTCCGACCTGCTTTACCAATTGCCGGTAACCACGTTCCAGGCCTACAACGAATGGGGCGGCAAGTCACTGTACGATTTCAATAGCACCAATAATATTCCCGCCGAGAAGGTATCCTTCAATCGCCCCTATGCGGCCGATCGGTGGAACGGGGCGGGCGATTTCTTCGATTATGCCTATTCGCTGCTCCAGTTTGTGGAGCAACAGGGATACGACGTCGCCTACAGCAGCAGCGTCGATACTCACACCAGTCCGTTATCGTTAATGGCGCACAAGGGGTTTTTGTCGGTCGCGCACGACGAGTATTGGTCCTGGGAGATGCGCCAGAACATTACCGCCGCGCGTGACCTGGGCCTTAACCTGGGGTTCTTCGGCGCCAACGACATCTACTGGCAGATCCGGCTTGAATCCAGCCCGATCACCGGCGACGCCAACCGCACCGTGGTCGGTTACAAGGACACCTGGCCGCAGGACCCGATGGCGGCGAATCCCTCGACCTACTATTTGATTACCAACCGTTGGAGGGATGACAACGCCACTCTGCCCGGCCTTCCCGAGGACGCGGTAATCGGCGAAATGTATAACGAGAAGGAGCCGATGAGTGTTGACACGGTGATTGGCAACACCTCGAGCTTTATTTTCAATGGTACCGGGCTGACTTCCGGTTCTCACCTGACCAACCTGGTCGGTTACGAAGCCGATCGGCTCTACTTCAATGCGCCGGTGGGCACCCAGCAGATTACCCACTCCCCCTATATCTTCACCGATGGAACGCTGAATTACTCGGATATCACCTATTATCAGGCGGCCAGTGGCGCCGCGGTTTTTGCCACCGGCTCGATGCAGTGGAACTGGGGCCTGGCCCAAGGCATCCAATCAACCTCATTCGTCAGTACGCCGGCTCAGCAGATGATGAAGAACATGCTGGCGCGCATGATCACGGTGCCGACCCCGCCGAGCGTTTATATCGGGTTTCGCGGAGTCTCCACCGGCAGCACTTCGAGCTCCAACAATCAGCTCAACCTCAACGCCCCGGCCAACCTCGCGGCCAATGACGTTCTGATCGCGCAGATCGCGGTGCGGGGCGGAACCAGTACCACCATCACTCCACCGGCGGGCTGGACCCTGGTCCGGCTCGACAACCAATCGACCACGATTGGCCAGGGGATCTACAGCCATGCCGTGATCGATCCTACCTCCGAACCTAACAGCTATACGTGGGCTTTCAGCAGCTCGACCAACGCGGCCGGCGGCATCATCGCATATTACGGGGTCAGCAATGTTACGCCGGTCGATGCCAGCAACGGTCAGGGAAACGTCAGTTCAACCAACATCACCACACCATCGCTGGTGGTGCCGGCCGGCGACAACGGAGACCTACTGGTTTCGCTGTTTTCTATCGCGAGCGCCACGAGCATCACTTTGCCGCCGCCGGTGTTGCCGCGCTGGAGCTTGAGCGCGAGCAGCGGTGGCGTCGCCATCGCGATGGCGGACCTGCTGCTGAACTCGGCCGGGACTGTGGGGGGACAAACCGCAACTGCGGGAACTTCCTCAGCCAACATCGGCGCCCTGATTGCCCTGATCCCGCAAGCCGCGGGCCCCACGCCGACCACGACGGTGACGGCGACGCCTAACTTCACCGCTTCTCCGTCGCCGAGTGCGACTCCCGGGGCGGGCACTCCGACCGCCAGCCAAACGCCGGTGCCGACTCCCACGGCGATTGGGTCGTCGACTGTAACAGCGACCCCGACGCCAACCCCGGCGGCATCAGGCTCACCAATCGCGATGGTCGGCAGTGAACAGCGGCTGCAGGGAACCGGCGGCGCCGCAATTACCTTCACGGCAAGGACTCCCAGGAGCGGCGATCTCCTGGCGGTTGTCTGTGCAGCGGTAACCGGTCCAAATTCGATTTTGGCGGTAACTTCCACCTCCGGCACCAACTCACCATTCACACTCGCCAGTTCCTGCGGCAACACGGGCGGAGCCGACGACGAAATATGGTACTTCCCCGGGTCCGCCGCGGTCTCGACCACGGTTAAAGTCACTCCCACAACCACTTCGACATATCAGTGCGCTTTGACTGAATGGAGCGGGGTTGCCCAAAGCAACCCAATTGACGTGTTGGGCAACTGCGCGAAGTCGGGTTCGGGTACGGCGATAAACACCGGGGCTATTACCACGACCCTGGCTGGGGATCTGATCCTCGGTCCGCTGGTTACAACTAGCAGCAACAATTTGAATAGTGGTTTATCGTGTGGTCCCACCACCTGCAGCGGCTCGCCAACCGCGTGGAACCTGATCTCCAATCCGTCCAGTTCCAACACCCCCACGTTGCTGACGGACTACATCATCTCAACTACGCCAGGCCTATTCGACGCGCAGGCGTCCGCAATAGCCAGCCATGGGTGGAGTGGCGTCGCGGTTGCGTTCCAACCAAATGCCGCTGCGGCCGGAACCCCGACGCCGAGCGCTACGGCAACGGCATCGCAGTCCGCGACGCCGACCGCCACGGCAACCCAGACCGCGACGCCGACACCTACAGCCACCGCGACGCCGACCGGCACTCCGACCGCGACGCCGACTAACACTCCGACCGCGACGCCCACTGCGGCGCCGACCGATACGCCCACGGCGACCGCATCGCCGACCGCAACGCCGACCAACACTCCGACCGCGACGCCCACTGCGGCGCCGACCGATACGCCCACGGCGACCGCATCGCCGACCGCAACGCCGACCAACACTCCGACCGCGACGCCCACTGCGGCGCCGACCGATACGCCTACGGCGACCGCATCGCCGACCGCAACGCCGACCAACACTCCGACCGCGACGCCCACTGCGGCGCCGACCGATACGCCTACGGCGACCGCATCGCCGACCGCAACGCCGACCAACACTCCGACCGCGACGCCCACTGCGGCGCCGACCGATACGCCTACGGCGACCGCATCGCCGACCGCAACGCCGACCAACACTCCGACCGCGACGCCCACTGCGGCGCCGACCGATACGCCTACGGCGACCGCATCGCCGACCGCAACGCCGACCAACACTCCGACCGCGACGCCCACTGCGGCGCCGACCGATACGCCTACGGCGACCGCATCGCCGACCGCAACGCCGACCAACACTCCGACCGCGACGCCCACTGCGGCGCCGACCGATACGCCTACGGCGACCGCATCGCCGACCGCAACGCCGACCAACACTCCGACCGCGACGCCCACTGCGGCGCCGACCGATACGCCTACGGCGACCGCATCGCCGAGCGCAACGCCGACTAACACTCCGACCGCGACGCCCACTGCGGCGCCCACCGATACGCCTACGGCGACCGCATCGCCGAGCGCAACGCCGACCGACACTCCGACCGCGACGCCCACTGCGGCGCCGACCGATACGCCTACGGCGACCGCATCGCCGAGCGCAACGCCGACCGACACTCCGACCGCGACGCCCACTGCGGCGCCGACCGATACGCCTACGGCGACCGCATCGCCGAGCGCAACGCCGACCGACACTCCGACCGCGACGCCCACTGCGGCGCCGACCGATACGCCTACGGCGACCGCATCGCCGAGCGCAACGCCGACCGACACTCCGACCGCGACGCCCACTGCGGCGCCGACCGATACGCCCACGGCGACCGCATCGCCGAGCGCGACGCCGACCGACACTCCGACCGCGACGCCCACTGCGGCGCCAACCGATACGCCGACTCAGACCGCAACTGCTGTCCCCACTGACACCGCGACGCCGTCGCCAAGTCCAGCGCCAACGGCGGTTCCGACTCAGACCTCGACGGTAGTCCCGACGCCAACTGTCATCGTAACGCCGGCGCCCACGATCGCGCCGTCACCGACGCCCTCGCTATCACCGACGGCAACGCCGACGCCCGCGCCCACTGCGACGCCGAGTGCGGCGCCGACACCTTCGCGAATCAGTCTGCGCGGTACCGGGACGGGAAGCACCGGCGCGGTCAGCAAGCAGCTGCTGGTTAATGTACCGGCGAACGTACAAGCCAATGACCTGTTGATCGCCGAGATCGCGGCTCGTGGCGGCACGGGACTCGTAATCACACCGCCTTCGGGATGGACCCTGATAAGACGCGACAACTCAAGTTCTTCGGTCGCCCAGGCGCTCTACGAACATCTGGTACCAAACTCGCCGCCGGAGCCCGCCAGCTACACCTGGAGTTTCAACAATGCGAACGATGCCGCCGGGGGGATCCTGGCGTACATCGGAGCTTCAACCGTAGCGCCCGTCGATGCGAGCAATGGCCAGGGCAACGCGAGTTCCACCAGCCTCACTGCACCATCCGTGACGGTACCGAGCGGGCACACGTCGGATCTGTTGGTTGGGCTTTTCTCAATCGCCAGCAGCTCGACGGTTACGGTGCCGGTGGGTACGACTCAGCGCTGGAGTTTTCACGCTACCGGTGGCGGAATCAGTGTGGCGGCGTCAGACCTGCAACTGGTCTCGACCGGAGCTACGGGTAACAAGATCGCAACGATCGGCAGTGCGGCGGCCAACGCCGGCGCCCTGCTGGCGCTGTTTCCGTAGTAACAATGACCGCGGTGAGGGTGCAGGTGAGCCCGCAAAAGATGGGTCGCGCATGGAGGGTCCTATTCCACGCCAATGCCTTGAGCTTGCTTGAAGTAACGCCAAACGCGCGGGCAGGTTCTTTCGGCGCAGGGTCCCCGATGGAAGCGACAGCAGCTCCGTCGCACCGGCCACAGGGTCCTGGGGGTGGACGAGCAGCCGGCACGATTCCCGGGCGCTACAGACTCATATTGAGCGCGAAGTGGGCAGCGCCGATTAAGGGGGTGTGAGGATTCATCGCCACGCTGACCTCGATTCCCTTCAGCACTTCGCGCATGCGGCCTTTGTCGACGAAGCTTTCCATGAAGGCATCGCCGCGCAACGCCGGGAGCAGCTTGGGCGCGATACCGCCGGCCACGAAAACCCCGGCCAGGGCCATGCAGCGCAAGGCCAGGTTTCCCGCTTCGGCTCCATAGATCGACGCGAACATCCGCAGCGTCTCCACGCACAGCGGACTTTTGCCCGCCAGCCCGGCCTCGGAGATGGTGGCGCTGTGGTCCCCGCCGGCGTTGAGCGCTTCCGTGAGCCATTGGGGTTGCGGCGCGAACGCAGTGTCGCGCAGGAAGCAATAGATGTTGTAGATACCCGGTCCGGACAGCACTCGCTCGTTGCTGATATGGTTGCCGAATTGCTTATGGAGATAGCGCAGCAACTCGATCTCCTGTTCGTTGCGCGGCGCGAAATCGGCGTGTCCCCCCTCGGTGGCCATCGGATGATGGCGCGTGCCGTCCCAGCATAAAAACGCCTCACCCAGCCCGGTGCCGGCTGCGATTACCGCAACGTTGCCTTTGTGCTTGACGGGGGCGCCGGTGTTGAGAACCTGCAGCTCGTCCGGGCTCAGGTAGCGCACACCGAATGCGGTCGCCTGCAAATCGTTGAGCAGCCTGACCGGGCACTTCAACGCCGTTTCCACGGCGGCTTCGGAAACGTTCCAGGTAAGATTGGTGGTATGCACCCGGCCTTCGATAATCGCGCCGGCGATACCGAAGCAGGCGGACTCGAGTTTGACCGCGCCGTAGTCGCGCAGGAACTCACTCAGAATCGCCTCCAGCGCGTCGTAGTGAGCGCTGGCAAAGACGTGCTCCACGGTCTGATGCAAACCGCTGGTCGTCCTTTCATACAAGGCGATTACCGTTTTGGTGCCGCCAATATCACCCGCAATGATCATCGCCACCTGATATTTGGTTAAACCGCGGCGCGCCGCAAGCGGCCGGCATCGCCGAGCGCTTACTTCATCTCGCCGGCGTAAATCTTCATGATATCGGTCAACATCTTGATGGCGTCGGCCTTTTTGCGTTGAAACGAGTTGCGTCCGATGATCGAGCCGAAGCCGCCGCCGTCGCGAATCGCACGCATTTCGTTGAGGATCGCCGCTTCGTCAGGTTTGGTTTCACCGCCGGAGAAGATCACGATACGGCGGCCGTCGAAGGCGCTCTGGACCACATGGCGCACGCGCTCGGCGGCGGTCGCGATCGGCACCTTGTTATCCTCGTAAACTTTCTGGGCCTCGGGCTGTTCCAGGTGAGCGGAGGGAAGTTTGACCTTGATGACGTGGGCGCCCAACTGGGCCGCAATCTGCGCCGCGTAGGCGCTCACATCGATCGCGGTTTCGCCTGCCTTGGTCAGATCGGAGCCGCGCGGGTACGACCAGACGACCGAGACCAGGCCCGCAGCTTTGGCGTCGGCGGTAAGCTCGCGCAACTGCTCGTACATATGCACCCGATGCTCCGACCCCGGGTAGATGGTAAAGCCGACCGCCACGCAGCCCAGACGCAAGGCGTCATCAACGCCGGCCGTCATCGCCCCAATCGGGTCTGCTTCCTTGTGCAGCAGATCATGGTTGTTGCACTTGAGGATTAGCGGCAATTCGCCGGCGAACTCCGCCGCACCAGCCTCCAGGAAGCCCAGCGGAGCGGCGTAGGCGCTCAGCCCGGCCTCGATCGCCAGCTCGAAATGATAAAACGGGCTGTAGGCCGGAGGATTTACCGCGAAGCTGCGGCCGGGCCCATGCTCAAAGCCCTGGTCAACCGGCAAAATCACCATTTTGCCCGTCCCGCCGAGCCGCCCATGATTGAGCAGCCGCGCCAGGTTGGTCAGCACACCGGGATTCTCGCCCCGATACCAGCTAAGGATTTCGCGCACGCGCGGAGTCATGATCCAATCCACCTCCCGTGGTTTTCGCCTGACGTTCGCATTTTGATCGCAAAGTCGGCCTATCTGGAGACTTTATGGTAGAATCCCGATGCCCGGAAACGACGCGTGGTTGCCGGGGGATGAAATCCACCCATTCGCTGAAAAGACTTTAGCATCCGGAGCCGGGCCGGGTGTAGATGTCGCGGCTCCAAACCTGATTCTTCTTTGCGTTGCAATCGCGTATGGTGTGAGGCTGGCAACCCGACCGGCGCCGGCAACGAATTGCGCGGTATGAAACGGTACGGATTGCCCACCAACCGAAGGGAATTTTTGACGCGATGGGCATCGCAGACGGAAAGCGTGCATTGGTTATCGGTCTGGCCAACGATAAGAGCCTGGCTTGGCCGATCGTACAAAATCTCAAGGCTCAAGGCGCCGAAATCGCCCTCACCTATCAGGGCGAGGTGCTGGAGCGGCGGGTGCGGCCGCTGGCCGAGCAGGTCGGCGCCACGGTGCTGGGCGAGCTTGATGTCGGCGACGACGCCCAGATCGACGCCACCTTTGGCAAAGTACGCGAGTTATGGGGTGGCCTGGACATGCTGGTCCACGCCATCGCTTTTGCCGAGCGCGAGGACCTGCGCGACCGTTTCCTGACGGTCAGCCGCGCGAATTTCGCCCGCTCGCTCGAGGTCAGCGCGTATTCGCTGGTCGCCCTGGCGCGCGCGGCGGAACCGCTGATGGAGGCGCGCGGCGGCGGCGCGATCGTCACGCTCAGCTACCTGGGTGCCGTTCGCGCGATCCCCAATTACAATGTGATGGGGGTGGCAAAAGCGGCTTTGGAAGCTTGCGTGCGCTATCTGGCACTCGACCTGGGCGGCAAAAACATCCGCGTCAACGCCCTCAGCGCGGCGCCGGCGCGGACCCTGTCATCGGCCGCAATCAAGGGCTTTCATGACATGGCGCATGAAGTCGAACGCCGCTCGCCGCTACGCCGTCCGATGGCGATCGACGAGGTTGGCAAGATGGCGGCGGTGCTGTTGAGCGACCTGTCCAGCGGCGTTACCGGACAGACCATTTACGTCGACGTGGGCTTCAATATCATGGGTATTTGAATCATGGGTATTTGAAGCTGTACCCTATTTGCGATACCTGGAAAAGGAGATTTGGTCATGGCGATCATTGCGGTGCCTCAACTCTCGGATAATTTCGCCTATCTCGTCGTCGACGATGCGACCAAAGAATGCGCAGTGGTGGACTGCGCCGAAGCCGGCAAAGTTCTGGCTGAAGTAAAGCGCCAGGGGGTGAAACTCACCACCGTGCTGTCCACCCACTGGCACTTCGACCACGTCGGCGGAAATAACGATTTGCTGGCAGCGTTGCCGGGTCTGAAGATTTATGGGGCGCGGGCGGAAAACGGCCGTATTCCGGGGCTGACCAATCCAATGGACGACGGCGACGAGGTCGCAGTGGGTAGTCTGCGCGGGCGTGCGATCGGTATCCCGGCGCATACCAACGGCCATGTGGCCTACTATTTTCCCAACTTGAAGGCAGTGTTTTCAGGCGACACGCTGTTTATTGCCGGATGTGGCCGGCTGTTTGAGGGCGGCGCGGCGACGATGGTCAATTCGTTGAGCAAGCTTGCGCATCTGCCCGACGATACGCAGGTGTATTGCGGTCACGAGTACACGCTGAAAAACCTCGAATTCGCGCTGACTCTGGAGCCGGGCAACCGCGCGCTGGCGGCCAAACACGAGTGGGCGGCGCGGATCCGGCGCGAAGGCAAATGGACGGTGCCATCGACGATTGCGGAGGAGAAGCAGCACAATCCCTTCCTGCGCACCGACAGCCCCGAAATCCGCGCCAGTATCGCCCGTATCGCTCCGGGGCTGAACTCCGATCCGGTGGCAATCTTCGCCAAGATCCGGGAGTTGAAGGATCGTTATTGAAGCCGACGCACGCTGCTCAGATTACCTGGTGCATTTGGTGTTGCCCGGATTAGAATCTTGTCCCTCACAACAGGTGGAGAGTGTCGATTTTCATTTTCATCTTCGCCCGGTCTCTGACCTCTCCCGGAGGGGACGGAGGGGGAAGGCCGGCGCGAGTCCGCGAGTGCCGGGTGAGGGGACCCGAGCGTCTGGCGCTTGCGGCCCAGCGCCAGACATCAAAATTTTGACGCTCAGCGCTGGGAAAAATAGCTCCGGGCGTTAAGGTCCCTCTCCCGACGATAGGGCGAGGTAGGAAAGGGGACAGCAAAGCTTTTAAGAAGAGTGAATCTTCAGAATCATTCTACTTCAGTGGCAATTGCACCTCGGCTGGGCCCTTTGCCATCAAGCGTCCTTCCTGGTTCTTCATCTCGACGTCGACGGTCACGATTCCATAGCCACCGGCCGGGTCGGATTCCTTCTTGATGACCTTGCCGGTCAGGTAAGTTACGTCGGCGGTCAATGCCGGGCCGATATAGCGGGCGTTGCAATGGCTGATGAACCCCAGCTCGCCTGCCCAGTTGTTCAGGTAATCCAACACCCAGGCGCCCATCGTGCGGCCGTAACCGTATCCGCGCGGCATCCCGATCAGGCGCGCGTATGGCGTGAACACATGTCCGCGCGACGGCCCGTAGTAAAGTCCGTCGCCGTAGGTCGGATCCATCGCTGCCTTCTGCTCGTCACGCGACATCTCGGGCAGCCAGCCCGCGGTGAGCGTCGATGACGGAAGCGGATCGTTGTAGGACGCGCCCCAGACGTTGGAGGGATTGGCCCGGTACTCGGTAGTGAAGCTCTGGATGGTGTGAGGACCGATGGGGCGCATCGTCAGGTCTTCGCCGTCGGCTACGTCATTGAACGTTTTTCTCACATGCTCATGGAAGGTCTGAAAATAGGCGAACTTCTCCCGTTCGACCTTCTCCAGTTCTTCGGGAGTCCATTGAGGCTCCTCCTCCTGGTCGGCAAACGAGCGGAGGATGCGGGCGTTGGAGGCGAGATAGCGAATCGAGGTCGACCTTTGCTTGGCCACGACCTGGCCGCGCTGATTCTTGTAGGTGGTGTCCCCGCGCGAGAACATCGTTGGTCCGGCGAATTTGGTATGAGTCACCCGATAGTCAAACAGCGCGCGTTCGCAATGGAACTTGTCGCCCGCGTAGATGCGCGGGCCGAAGAACCACCACTCATCGCCGCCAAAAAGCATGTGCGAGCCGGGGACAATGCCCTGGATCGCGGGTTGGGCGCCGTGTCCGTCACCGCAGGCCACGCAAAAAGACTGTGGCGCGACGATAGTTCCGAAGGCGCTCTTGGCGGCAAACTCGTCATCAAAGAACAAGCGATTGGGGTTCTGCATCGCTTGCGCCCAACGGCGGATGTCATTTGCGGTGATCGGGTCCTTGAGTTGGGGACCGCCCACCGCGACGCCGATCCATCGATCGACGTCAGTGGTGTCCATCGGTTCGAGATCCGGCATCGTGGATTTGTCTGCCATCTCAATTCCTCCTCACGGCAACGGTGATAATCTCCTTTAAGCCAGATATGCGACCGAAAGCAATAACATTTGTTCAGCGGCCGCGGCGGCCATGACGCGTGATTACGGGTTGGCGTTGGCGGGCTGCACTTGCTAGGTTGCGGCGCAACCGCAGCCTAACAAGTAAGCCGGCTGTGCGCCGTTATTAAGGCTCGGAGGCCAGAATGCTCACCGGGATAAAGGTAGTCGATTGTGGTCAAGGCGTGGCGGCCGCTTTCGCAGCCAAACTGTTCGCTTTGCTGGGCGCCGAAGTAGTCAAGGTCGAACCGCCCGACGGTGACGCCATCCGTTTTCGCGGCCCGTTTCGGGAGCAGCGGCGCGACCCCGAACGCGGCGGCATGTTCATTTATCTTAACGCCGGCAAGCTCGGAGTGACGCTCGATTTGACGGCCCCCAAAGATCGCCAGCGTCTGCACCAGTTGCTCGATCGTGCCGACGTCCTGATCCACGACGTGCTCCCCGTCGATCGGGCGAAGTTCGGCCTGGATAGCGCGGCACTGTGCGCGGCCCATCCGCAACTGATAGTCACTAGTGTCTCACCGTTCGGCGATAGCGGCCCGCGTGCGCATTATCGCGGCTACGAGCTGAACGCATTCCACGCCGGTGGAATGGCGTCACTAATCCCGCTGGGGTCGCCGTTTCCGGAACTCCCGCCGCTCAAGATTTACAGCAATCAGGCCGAATTGATGGGCGGTCTCCATGCCGCGATGGTGACGGCGGCGGCGTGCTGGAACCTGACCAAGACCGGAGCCGGACAGGCCGCCGACATCTCGATGCAGGAATGTCTGGCTGCGATGCTCGAGCTCAGCCTGCTCTATTACACCTACGGCGGCATCGTGACTTCGCGTACCAATACCGCCTACTCCAACACCATCGACTGCGCCGACGGCAGCGCGCTCATTACTTTGTTGGACGAGGCGCAATGGCAGCGGCTGGTGGCGTTGATGGGCAATCCGGACTGGGCCCATTCGGAGCCCTTCTCAACCCGGGTCAATCGCGGGATCAACGCCGACGCCTTGCGCGCCCTGATGAGTGATTTGTGGCATAAGTGGAAGGTTGCCGACCTGTGCAAGGCGGTGCAGGACGAGCGCATCCCGATTGCTCCGCTCAATACCGCCAAAGACGTTTTCAATGACCCGCACCTGCGCGAGCGCGGAATTTTCGTGCGCTTTCCAGCCGGTGACCACGATCCCGGAGTGTTAGCGCCCGGCATGCCGTTCAAGCCCAGCAAATTCACCTCCTTCAAGCCCGCGCGTGCGCCGCGTCTGGGCGAGCATAATCGTAGCGTCTTCGAGGGCGGCGCGATGGCCGGACCGCGGCTTGGCCAGCAGGCCGGGGACAAACTGAGCCACGGCGCTCAGGGACCCGCCGCGGCGCCGCTTGCCGGAGTCCGCGTCCTGGATTTTACCTGGGTATGGGCGGGACCTTACTGCACGATGCAGCTCGCTCACCTCGGCGCCGACGTGATGCGCGTCGAAACCGCCAAGCGGCCCTGTATCAATCGAATCATTCCGCCGTACGCCGACGGCAAGGCTGGCATCAATCGCGCCGGAAGTTTCAACCAGTGGAACCAGGGCAAGCGCAGCCTCCAGCTCGATTTGACCAACCCCCGGGCGTTGGAGATCTGCTACCAGTTGGTGGCCCATTGCGACGTGGTGGTGGAAAACTTCGCGCCCGGAGTGATCACGCGGATGGGGCTTGGCTACGAGACGCTGCGCAAGTTCAAATCCGATTTGGTGATGCTGTCGATTTCAGGTTACGGGCAGTACGGTCCGTACCGCGACTACGTCAGCCTCGGACAGCAGACGGCGGCGCGGGCCGGGATGTTCTGGCTCACCGGCTATCCCAATGACGCGCCACGCCAGATCGGTATTTCCTACGCCGACCCGGTCGCCGGGGTCTTCGGCGCCTTTGGAATAATTTCCGCGCTGTTGCATCGCAATCGCACCGGCCAGGGACAACATATCGATTTGTCGATGTGGGAGACGCTGGAGATGATGCTGGCCGAGTCGATCATCGAATACGAGATGACCGGGCGGCAGCCCGAGCGGATGGGCAATCACGACGGATGGATCGCGCCGCATGAGGCCTACAAGGCGGCGGGAAACGCGGAGCAATGGGTCACGATTGCGGTGCATGACCAGGCGCAGTGGGGCCGGTTCTGCCAGGCGATCGGCCAGCCGGAAATGGCTGAGGACCCGCGCTTTCGCACCGCCGAACTGCGCAAGCGCAACGAGGCGGCGCTCGACGACGCCATCACGCAATGGACCCGCACGCGCGAGCGATGGGAAATCACAGAGACCCTGCAACGCGCCGGCGTCGCGGCGTTTCCCACCCTTAGCAACCAGGACGTCGCCACCGATTCGCATCTGCTGGCGCGCGGTTTCCTGATCGAACTGGAACATCCGGAGATTGGGCGCCGCAGACATGCCGGCATCCCCTGGACCATGTCGGGAACACCCTGCCACGTCCGCGCCACATCACCGGTACTTGGCGCCGATACCGATTCGATACTGGGCACGCTGCTGGGCTTTTCAAAGGAACAGATCGAGCAGCTTCGAACCGACGGCGTGATCAACTAACAGTTGCGAAACCTGACTGGGGGAGGTGACGGTCAATGATGTTGCTCAGGATCTATGCGTTAACCGCGATAGTTCTGGCGATTAAGATGGCGTCGATCGCTATCGTACAGGGGCGTGCGCGCACCGGTGCGGGAGCCTTTCTAAATCCCGAAGATGCTGCGACCTTCGGGGGCACGACCGTGCGGGACGAACCCGAGATGGTCCAGCGCGCCTCGCGGGCCTGGCGCAACGACTTGGAGAACATTCCGATCTTCCTCATTCTTGCCTGGATCTACGTGGCCGCCGGTCTGTCGGCCACCGCCTTCGCGATCTATTGCATCGCGTTCATGGTGGCCCGGATTGCCCACACCATCTGCTACATCAATTCAATCCAGCCCTGGCGGACGGCCTCATTCATGCTCGGCGCGATCGCGACGCTGGCATTGATCATCCATCTGTTTATCGATGTGGTGATCTGACGCGGGAATTACGCGGGCCGCGCCGATTCGCGGCCCGCGTTTACGATGTCGGTGGCGGCGCTTTTATTTGGGGCGCTCGTCCACCGGCAATATGTGATGCTCCTGGACCCACAATCCCGACGCGGTACCGATGAATTTATCCACGTCCGGCCCGGACTCGTTGAGGTAAACGTCGGAGGTCATCGCCTTTTCCGCCGCCTGCGCGTCGTCGAAATATAGATGCGCCACGCCGTCCCATCGCGGCTCGGCCCACTCATACGCCTCGTCAACGGCGTGGGATTGCACATAGCGGCGCAGTCCCGGCAGTTTCAGCGCCAGTGGTGCGTGAACGTCCTTCCAGTAGCGTTTGAAGTCGGCGCGCAGGAAAGTGGGCTTGCGCTTGACCAGGAAGACGCCCTTGATCATGCCGCGCTTCTTTTCCCCATCCAGGATTAAGTCGTCGAGCGTGGTCAGGATGTCCACGCGGCGATGGTCGATGAACTCGGCCTCATCTTTGATGGCCAGGTCATGGGTGACGTGACGGCGCTGTTCCAGCATCCCTTCGAGGCTGTCGTACCAGGCCTCGGTCACGCCGTCGAAGGGAGCGTCGCCGCGCGGAACGGCGACTCGATGACCCTGTATATAGCGCCGGAGGTTCAGAATCGGCGTCGGACTGGCCTTAACGTGACGCCGGCGCCAGTAGGTGTAAAATTCCTCCAGCGTCATATGCGGCTGCTTACAAAGAAAGTAGTGATGGTGAACCATTTAACCGTTCCTCTTAGATTTCTCGGGCCACCGGGCAATCAACGCCGGATAGTTGAAAGATAGCCCGCCGGACCGAAATATCAACTGCTACCGCATCATATTCGCAGTATACTTTTGTAAGCGTTAGCGCTTTGAACATGCGCTCGTTTTGGCTGTCATTAGCATGCACTGGTTCCGCAGACACGTTTCGTGGTACGCCTAATTCTTGAGACATCCAAGGGAGAATCCCATCCACATGGCGGATCTTTTCTCGCTGAAAGGCAAGGTCGCGCTGGTCACCGGCGCGAGCAAGGAAATGGGCCAGGAAGTGGCGCACGCATTGGCCGAGTACGGCGCCGATGTGGCGGTCACGGCACGCAACGCCGCGCAACTGGAGACCGCCGCCGCGCGTGTGCGCGAAACCGGCCGCAAGGGCGTCGCAATTCCGGCCGACCTGACCAACATTCCCGAACTGCCCTCGATCATCAGCCGCACGGTTGATGCACTGGGCCGCCTCGACATCCTGGTCAACGTGGCCGGCGGTGGTGACTATTCCAACTACGGCTGGGCCCTGAACATGACCGAACAGATGTGGGACAACATGTTCAACCTCAACATCAAAGCGCCGATGTTCCTGTGCCAGGCGGCCGCCAAGGTGATGAAGAACAGCGGCGGCGGTTCGATTGTGAATATCTCCTCGGGCGCGGGCAGCGGTGCGTCCCCGCGCATGAGCAATTATGGGGCCGCCAAGGCCGGCCTGGACAACCTTTCCACCACCCTCGCCGCCGAGTGGGCGCGGTTCGGCATCCGCGTCAACGTCGTAATCTCCGGGCTGGTCGATACCACCAACGCCAGAACGTCGACTTTTCCAACTCCGGAGCGCGAGGCCTTTTTCACCAAGCAAATGCCGTTGGGGCGAATCGGCAAACCCATCGACATCGCGGCAGCCGTGCTTTACCTGGTCGGGCAGGGTGGCGAATGGGTGACAGGAGCGAAGATCGTGGTCAACGGCGGCGTCGGAGGTCTGCGCCCGTTCGGCTAAACCCGCTTGCGGAGCTTATCTCGCTGAACCCGGCCAAAGGGGTCCACTCTGCAATGCGCACTGATTCAAGGAATAGAGATGCTGTTTCTCCACGAGCTGCACAAGGTCATCGGGCTTAAGGTCTTCGAGTTCGAAGACGCCTACCGCACGGGATGGATGACGACCCTGGCCCAGGGCGACGATGCCCGGCTGCTTTGGTACGCCAGCCATGCGATGGGTACCGGCGCCTCCTACAACGTCGTTACGATCACCGCCATCAAAGACGGTGCTGCCTGGGAGCGGCTGGCGTTGCGAATTCAAAGCGGCGATTTCCAAGGCTGGATGCGTCAGGTTGATACGCTGCGCCATGACGTAACCGGCAAGCTCCTGCTGCCGCTTTCCTGGTCGCCGCTCAAGGAGGTGAACCTGCGCGAAGTCCCGGCCGACGGCGCGGAACACGAGCCGACCATGTTTATGGAAGACACCGGATGGCCCGCCGCGGCGCTGGATGACTATATCAAGGGACTCGAGGAACTGTATTTGCCGATGATCCGCAACGCCCGACCTCAGCATCGCCTGCTGGAACTTCAGGCGATGTTCCAGGTGGCGCACGGAACTCATCAGCGCCGCGAGGTGATATTCCTGCAGAAGGTCGTCAGTCCCGAAGCGCTGATGCGCCTGCTTCAGACTCCGCTGCGCCCGCAAGATCAGAAACCGGGCACCTACATGTTCGACGCGCTCAAGCTGCGCGACCAGTGGCAGAGCAAACTGCTGCGCACCAGCAAGTGGTCGCCGCTTTATTAGCGTGCCCTCGCAAGGGTAGCGGCCGGGCCGCAAAGCGCGATATTCTCTGCCCAAAGCCCAGCGCACCGTGCCGGGGACACGAAATGAAGCTTGAAGAAATCGACCTTACCGACGCTGACTATTTTTTGCACGGCGATCCGCATCAGGCCTGGACCGTTATGCGGGCCGAAGATCCCGTACATTGGAGCGAAGACCGCCCGGGCCGCGGGTACTGGTCGGTAACCAAATACGACGACGCCCGCTTCGTCTATCTGAATGCCGAAACGTTCAGCAACGAGCACGGCCAGATTCTCACCTTCAACGATGACGATTACCTCGGCAACCGCCGGATGATGCTGCTGCTCGATCCGCCGCGCCATACGCAGATGCGCCTGCTCATCGCCAAGCGCTTCACGCCGCGCGCGGTCGCGCCGGAAGTAGCCCATGTGCGGGAGATCGCGGCCAAAGTGGTGGATGCGGTGATATCAAGGGGCGAATGCGATTTCGTCACCGACGTCGCCGCCCGGATTCCAACCGCAATCATCTGCGAGATGATGGGCGTGCCGCGGGCGGACCACGATATGATGTTCGAGCTCGGCAGCATGGCGATTGGCGCCAACGATCCCGAGTATCAGGTTGACGGCGATCGCAGGAAAACCGGCGACACTGCCCAACAGGGAATGTTTCACTACTTTGTGAAGACGCTCGAAGAGCGCCGCCGCAACCCGGGTCCGGACCTGATAAGCGCCTTGGTCCACGGCGAGATCGAGGGCCAAAAGCTCACCGATATGGAGGTGCTGTTCAACTGCTTCCTGCTGATGCTGGGCGGTCAGGAAACCACCCGCAATACGCTTTCGGGCGGGATGCTGGCCTTGATGGAGAATCCCGAACAGTGGGAGCGGGTGGATCGGGCCGACAGCATGCTGATGCGGACCACGGTGGAGGAGTTCTTGCGCTGGACCTCGCCGATCACGCATGTCATGCGCACGGCGATGCGCGACACGGAAATCAGCGGACGTAAGATCAAGGCCGGCGACAAGGTCGTGATCTGGAACGCGTCGGTCAATCGCGACGAAGAGGTGTTTCCGCAGCCATTCAAATTCGACGCCGCCCGCTGGCCCAACGAACATGTCGCATTCGGCTATGGCGAGCACTTCTGCATCGGGTCGCATCTGGCGCGGCTGGAACTGCGGGTAATGATCGAAGAGGTGACACGCCGCATGCGCGACATGGAGTTGGCGGGCCCGGTCCAAAAGCTGCGCTCCAATTCCCACGCCGGCATCAAGCACATGCCGGTGCGCTTCACCCCGTCGGCGCCCGCGCGCGCCAGCGCCTGAGCTTAGCCATGGGGCGATGTGATTCCCATGTCTGAGAGGAGGGCGAGGGAGAGGTCGCGCATCGCCGTAGCGCCGAAAGTGTCGCCCGAACGATTACGCCGCAGGTTATCTGCCTTGCTTGGGTAATGAGCGCTGAATGAGAGGAATCGTTGGACACCTAGCCTCAAAGCGAGAACAATTTTGGCCCTTGAGCGCACGAACACCTTGGCGCAGAGCCACTTTCTGTTCCCTCTCCTTATCCTAGGAGAGGGCGAGGGAGAGGTTACACGCTACGGTCCGCGACACAGATTTCGCCTACGGCCACTGACCTTGCGCGAAACCACTACCCAGAATTATTCTCGCTTTGAGGCCAAATAGGGTGGCGCGAGCCAAAAAGCTCGCGCATTCATCGACAGGCAGGGACGTCTGTCCCACTTATTTAGGCAGTCACCAAACCGGCCTTTACTAAATTGGATCAGGCCGGAGGCTTCGGTTCCGCACACCAGTGTATCAGGAGCTGGTGAAAAACCGGAGAACGCAAGAGAGGTTTCAGCGAGGCTTCGCAACTCAATGGTCGTCCTCAGGTAACGCGGCGGCCGAATGCCGATCGATTTCGTCGCGCAAGCAGATGCCCTTGTCGAGCATCAAGCGCTCGAGCGCGGCGAGGAAACGCTCGTAGTAGGTCGACGTGTCGCCGCGCTGGTCAGCCGCCGAAATCTGCGCAATGAGGCGCTCGCGGAATTCGTCCCAGTCGTACAATCCGCGCTCGCACAGGACGATGGCGATTCCAAAAATCCGGCTTTCCCACGGCTGCGTGAAAACCGGTTCGCCGTTGCGGCGCGGAATCGCGGCGGGACTGTCGAGGTCGGCGGCAATGCGATCGGCTAACTGGCTCATGAAAAACCCTGGCGGCGCGAAACCTTGACCTTGGCGACGCCGATTAGCGAGTCGCGGGTGACCAGCGGCGCGAGTTGCTCCTGGCTCATCTTGCCCGTGTTTCGGGGACGCTGCGGCAACACCATGTAGCGCATCTCGGCGCTGCTGTCCCATACCCGGACTTCGACGGCGGGTGGAATTTCAAGCCCGAACTCGCGCAGCACGGCGCGCGGCTCACGTACTATCCGGGCCCGGTAGGCAAGCGATTTGTACCACGCGGGGGGAAGGCCCAGCACCGGCCACGGATAGCACGAACACAAGGTGCAGCAGACCACGTTGTGCACCTTGGGCGTGTTCTCCACCACCATCATATGCTCGCCTTGCATTCCGCCGATTCCGAGTTCCGCGATCGCCGCGGTCGCATCCTTGAGCAATCGGCCCTTATAGGCGGGGTCGCTCCAGGCCCGCGCGACGACCTTGGCGCCATTGAGCGGGCCCACATCTTTTTCGTAATTCTCGACCACGCGATCGACCGCGTCGCTCGCCAACAGACCTTTTTCCACCAGCAACGCTTCGATCGCCTTGGCGCGCAATGCCGCGGGAGACAGCGGACGCGGATGGTGATGGTCCTTGGCGGAATCGCGATCGTTCATCGGCTTTTCTCCCTGGTGGATTTCGGCTTTTGGCCTGATCGAGTCCTCGAAGATTTGGCCGCGCTCCGGTCCCATTCCAAATAGCTTTCCCAGAGGTCGATCCGGATGCTTTCGTTGGGCTCGGCATCGGGGCCCCAAAGCTCTCGCGCCGGGATTCGCACGCTGTAAAGATGCTGCGGATTTTCGCCGAGTCCCAGGGCGTTGCTGTCGGGAAAGACGTGCCCGCCGTAATGACGCACGATGACTCCATGCTTGCCGCGCGCATAGCGCGGTAGCCGCGTATGCCCATGTGGGTTGAGGTTGCGGGTCATGACCCGATCGCCGGGGGCGAAACGCGGCTTGCGGCGAAGCGGCCGGGTAGCAGGATCGCCGGTCCGCAGTCGGTCGGCGATGCGTTGCGTCCAAGTGGGATCGTCGCGGCGCGGCATCGCGGCATCGGGATTTTCCGCGAACTCCCGGATCTTTGCCGCTACTTCATCGCGGGTCAGGATGCCGGCTTCGATGAGCGCGATCTCAAACCGCGCCAGCCAGCGTTCATAATAGCTCGAAGTGAGGTATTGGACGGGATCCATCCGTTCCATTTGATAGCGTCCGGCGTCGGTATTGGTTCGCAGCCGGCCGGCCCCGCTGAGCCTCATCGCAAAGACGCGGCCCTCCCAGGGCTCATGAAAAACCGGCTCGCCGGGCTCCGCAATTACCGGACCGAATCCGTCCATCCCACCGATATCGTGCACGCTATTCATCGGCCAACACCGTACGACGCCCCGCCGGCGGTTGACAAGCCGGGCTGCGCGGATGGATTTTGGGGCATGAAAAAAGCGCAGCGCAAACCGGCCAAAGCCGGCAAACAGATCTCGAGGAAATCCTCTCCGGCGGCCCTCAAGAAGTCAGCCAGCGCGGCCGCCAACAAATCATCGGCGATGGGGGCGAAGAAGTCGTCTCGCGCGATCGCCAAAAAGGCTCCCGCCACAAGAAGTGCGGCGGTCGCGCGAAGAGTTAGCTCGGCCATGGGCAGCTCGAACGCTTCAGCCGGGATCGGCGCTTTGCTGAAGCGCCTGCAAAATCTGGAAGACATCATGGAGATCTCGCGGCTGAAGGCGGCCTACTGTGAGGCGGTCGACGGTGGATGGGACCGCCGGACGCATAACGGCGAAGCGGTCGCGGCGTTGTTTGTGAAAGACGGAGTCTGGGATGCGGGCAAGGTTGGGGGACGCGGCGAAGGACACGAGGGCATCGTCAAGACCATCAACTCCTTCGGGCAGATACCGTTCGCTTTCCACCGCGTGACCAATCCCGATATCCGCGTCAACGGCGACGAGGCGATCGGCAAATGGCACGTAATCGCGTACTTGAGCCAGCCCGACGGCACACCGGTGATGTTCGTGGGCGTCTATCGGGACAAGTTCGTGAGAACGCCGCAGGGATGGAAATTCAAGCATCTGGGCGGCAGCGCCGCGACGTATACCAGCTTGCGCGAGGGCTGGGGCATCGGCGAATTTTATAAACAGCAGGGCGCATCCGGGGACGCTCCGGCCGCATAGGCTCCTTGGTCAAAATCCAAGCGCCAGTTGCCAGTTTGATTGTGGCAATCGTGGAATTTTTCAGTAGGGCGGGCGTCCCTGCCCGCCATTGGTTTAAGGCCGCCCGGCGGCCTCAATAACAATGGCGGGCAGGGACGCCCACCCTACTCAGTTCAAGCCTCAGCTTCCAGCCAGGTAGCGCGACACCGCGCTCTCTACCACCGTACCCTTGAAGAAGTCAGGGTTGAGCGCGGTCCACAGCTTGATTGGGTTGCCGAACACGAAGTCGCGAAAATCGTCCTCGGTCATGATTCCATGCTCGACCGGCTCATACGCTTCGGCGGTGACCTCGCTCATGTCGGGGACGTCGAAATGGCCGATATCGGAGCCATAGATCGCGTTGAATCGCGCCGACAACGGATTGCGCCTGGCGTCGAAGGCCGACGACGTGACCGGGTCGTCGGCCTCGCAGCCGAAGAAGAACGGCTTGAGGAACAACTCGCGGAAGTCCTCCTTGCGCGCGATCGCGCAACTGGCGAAATCGTCGCTGGGATCCTCTTCGCGAATCGCCACCATCTCGCGGCCCTTCACGTGGTCTCTGCCCTCGATCACCTTGCCGCCATAGCGATGCGACAGTTCGGTCAGCAGTTCCTGATCGATGTTGGCGGGATCGTAGTTGGCCAGGGCCTCGCGGTTGCGCTTTTCCCAATGGCCAATCAAGTCGCCGAACAGGCTGCGCGCCCAGCCCACGCCGCCTTCGAGGAAGGAAAACTTCATTTGTGGGAAGCGCCGCGTCACGCCGCCCAGGAACAGCGACTTGCATACCGCGTCGGCGGAGGAGGCGAAATGCCCGACGTGATTGTAAACGTAGTTTGAGATCGAGGTGCGGCTGCCCCATCCTTCGCCATGGCTGTGAAAGCTCGGGACCACCTTGAGTTCCTCGCACTTGGCCCACACCGGATCGTAATCGTACTCGCTGTCGATACCGAACGTATCAAGCCAGAACGCATAGCGGACGCCTTCGGGATTTTGGTGCGCCGCGGCAGGGATCGGACGCTTGACGTAACTCGCCATCAGCACCGCTTTGAGCCCCAGCACGTTGACCGCGTATTCGAGTTCCTCGATCGCCTCGCGCGGCGTGTGCATCGGGATGGTCGCCACCGGGGTGATGCGGTCGCGGTATTCGCCCCATATATCAGCGCAGTACCGATTCAGCGCGCGGACGCTGGCGCGCCGGATCTCTTCGTCTTCGAAGTGCGCGCCCACCAGCCCCAGGCTTGGATACAGCACGCAGAAGTCCAGACCCATCTCGTCGAGCCGTTGATACATCAGCTTGGGAAACATCGCGGTGGCGAGGTCCAGCGTATTTTTGGTCGGAAAGCCCCAGAACGGCGGTCGTTTGCTTCGGAATTCGCGCCGCTCCGCCGGCGACTGCCGATACCATCGGGTGCTGGCGATGGTGCCCTCGAAGGCCGGCCCCAGCCGGTCCGCGACCCCGGCGCCCGCGACCTCCTTGAGGTAATCACGCAAGCGCGGACCATACTCGATCTGATGCCCGTCCGAATCGATCACCGGATGATTCAGGCGCGCGCGGATCGCCGCCGATTTGGACTTTGACGTTGATGCCATAACGACTCCCTCAAACCCGCGAGACTGCTTCGTTGCTGCCCCGATTAGTAGGTAAGCTCGCGCCCCTTCGTCAAGCGCATCGGGCGCGGCGCGCGTCGCGGCTAACTGAGTTCGGCCAGCAGTTGGTCCCAATCCTTGGGTAGCTCGATTCGCTTCGCGGTCGGATAGCCGATGAACCCATTGTGCGAGAACGCGTAACCGTTGTCGCGCGAGGGGTCGCCACATACCACGACCATGAAGTCGTCCGGGGTCAGGACAATCGGCACCATCCGGTTGGGATCGGGCGATTCGCAAAACAGCTTGGGGATCTCGCCCAGCCGGACCCGCTCCTCCAGGGTCCGGGTCGGGCGGTCCGCGCCGGCCAGGTACTGAAAGAGCTGTTTGTCGTATTCATGAGCCGGAAGCCGCGCATGATCGAACAGGTACTGGCGCACATCGCGCTTGGACCATCCCGATTTAGCGATCGTCTCGGCGATCAGTGGCGATATCGCCACCAACGGACGCAACGTGCCGACCACCATCCCGCACACGAACGTCAGATGCCATCCCAGGTTGGCGCGCAAAACGGCGTCGGCGATATACGGCATAATCCGCTCCGCCGCAGTGCCCGAAGCATTCGCGATAGTATCGCCGCCGCTGAAGCGGGAGATCGTCACCACATTGTCGCCGGACGCAAAGCCCATATCCACGCACAGCGGCTCCCATCCGATTCCCGCCAGCGCGTCTTCGTTCTCCGCCATCACCACCCGCCAGGTGCCGCCGAACGTTCCCTTGTCGGTCTTGTGCAAAAGGAATCCCGCGACGTTGCGCAGGTACAGCCGCAGAAAGCGTCCGACGCTGGTATTGGCGCGGAAGCCATCGCGCGTCACTCCCTGCCGATAGTTGAATTTCAACTGCTTGATTATCGGACCATTTAAGATGATGAGCGTTTCCGGACCCGGGGTATTGCCGGTATGTTCGAGGCCGTATTTGGGGTCGCCCAGTGCCTCCACGATCGCGATCAGTATCGGCATGTATTCGGGGCGGCATCCCGCCATCACGCCATTGACCGCGATATTCCAGATGGTGGCCTCGCGCCGGTCGCACAAGAGCACGCCGAGCACTTCCTCGGGGCGGCGATCGGTGAAACGCAGGAATCGTTGGACCTTCTCGATAGTGGGCGGCACGATCGGCAGCCCATCGCTCCATTCCCGATCGTAGTAGAAATCGTTTACTTCCTCGAAGCTGCCGTCGAATACGATGTCGCCGGGGCCCGGCTCCGCGGCGGCGTCGGGGCCGGCGCCGGGGTCCTCGGTAAGTCCCTTCACGACCTGCTCGACAGTCACCTCGAGGACGTTGTTCTTGAGTTCTTCATAGGTCTGCATGTTGACGTGGCCGGGCATCACCGCCACCTGCATATGGGTGAAGCCCAGACCCGCCGCGGTGCTCGAGGCCTGCCCGGCGAAGCCCGAGCAGACCAGCGAGACGCTGGGGATTCCCGCCCTTTCAGCCACTGCTGCGGCCCGCATCACGGCGGGCGTACAGCTCCCTCAACAGCCCATCCCGGAGATTACGGCGTCGACTCCGAGTTCGCGCAGCTTGCCGGGCAGCGCATCCAGTACCTCGCGCTCATCGCTGCCATGCGTGTTTCCGAATTTGTCAGGACTGAGGAATTTTACATCGGAAAAGCGCGCGGACAGCTCCGACTCGAGCAGCGGAAAGATCTCTTCGCCGCGGAAGACAAAGTCCCACAGTTCGGCCACCGTCTTGCCGTTGAGATTTTCAAGCCGTGTGGCAGGCTGGGCGCGGTCCCCGATTTTTTTGCCGCGCGGCCAAACTACCTGGTACTTTCCCTGCGTGTTGCTGTTGGACATGACAAACCCTTTCCGCTGCGTCGCGTTGTGAATTCAGTCTTTCAGACGATCGCCGTCTGAACGTGTTAATACTACTTCGGGCAGACTTTGGGCAGCATCCCCTGTTTCTCCATCACCGTCTGGAAGACTTCGTAGTAATGCCAGCCTTTGATCGCGGTGCGGCCCAGAATATAGGTGGGCGTGTTCGTAACCCCGGCGTTCCTGGATGCCTCCACGGCCTTGAAGGTCTGCTCCATGTAGCGGCGCTCGCGCAACGCGCGGCCCATCTCTTCGGCGTCCAGGCCGACTTTGGCCGCGGCTTCCTGCAAAGTGGAGATTTGGGCGATGTCTTTGCCTTCCACCCACAGCGCATCGTAAACGGCCGAGGTAAACGGCAGCGCGCTCCCCCGTTCTTGCGCGAATTCAACCGCTTCAAACGCAAACAAGCTGCATTGCAGCTTGCCGGGAAAGCGAATTCTGGCGGCTTTTTCCGGCGCCATCTCCTGCAACCATTCCATCGTTGTGCGCGCGCGTTCGCGGTCCCCACTTGGCGGAAACGGCGCGCCTTCCGGCGGCGTTTCGGGATGCAGCCAGTAGGGGCGCCATTGCGGCCGCACGTCGTAATCGTGCGCCAGTTGCTCCATCCGCTCCTGCCCGATGTAGCAATAGGGACAGATGAAGTCCGCGAACATGATCACCCGAAAAGGTTGGTTGCCCTGGTCTATTTGGGAGTCCGCCACGGCCTTTCTCCTTCAGGCTAAATCGCCCGCTCGATCGCCTCGGCTGCCGCCCGCGACAGTTTATCGTTGCCCAGCCCGCCCGCGGCGGCGTCCGCATCAAAGGATAGCAGCATCAGAGTTGCTCCGTCGGAGCCGATCTCGATGGGCTCGGGCTGCTCGTCGCCCACGACATAGCGCAACGCCGCCGCTCCCAGCGGTCGGCCTTCGAGCCTGATTGAACCGTCGAGCACGACTTCGTACCTGCCATAGGCCGCCATCGGAACCGGCATCATGCGGTTGGGGGGACAAGTGACAACAATCGCCTCGGGTCCGGCTCCCGGAGGGATGAGGAACTTGCACAGCGCGCCCTCCAGTCCGGGGAATTGAAACCATTCCTGATCCTTATCCATGCCGACCAACTGGCGTCCGGCCAGGTTGATTTGCTTGCGCGCCTCCCGATCCGCCATCGAGACCAGGCCGCCCTGTTTGGGATGCAGCACCAGCATCTCGTGTCCCTCGCCGGTGGAAAAGGGTCCGTAGGGGAGGTTGTGGTCAGCGTAGTGAATCGCGATCGGCCGCAGCTTCATCGTGGATTTGGGGAAGTCCATCGTTCCGCCCAGCAGGAGCTGGAATTGCGAGGTAAGATGCATGTGGGCGTAAACCCGGCGGCATGGATCGAAGCGAAACCGGATCGCCTCCGGGCCGCCGTCCGCGCCGCTGAGATAGACCTGGCATTGAAAGGTGATGCCCTCGGTCTGTCCCGATTTCCACGGCAATTCGCGCGGATCAACTATGTATTGCGTCAGCACAATAGTTTGCGCTCGGTCGTGTTTGTCGCGCCGCTGGGTTCGAGCGGCCCCTACCCAGTTTTGACATTAGCAGGTTCCGGCCTGTCACCCGCAAGGTCGGCACACGTTGAGGGAACATGCTCGGATAGATGGGAACTGACCGGGTCCGGGCGCGCCGTGAGGACGAGTCAGTGCGTTGACGCACAGTTGGATTGGGCCTTATATTCGCATCCGCGATCGGAAGCGGCGCGCCATGGAGGCCGACTGTGGGGAGAATCAACGTTGGTCGCGTTATCGTCTGCGGGATTATCGCCGGGGTCATCTGCTTTCTCGGCGACGGCGTCGTGCACGGCGCGCTGCTGAGGGAGCGATGGGCGGCGAACATGGCGGCACTCGGCAGAAGCGGTGGCGGCGATGTCGGGAGTCAGAATCTCGGGATCTTCCTGATTTACGATTTGCTCAAAGGATTGGTCGCGCTTTGGATCTATGCGGCGCTGCGGCCGAGTTCGGGCCCCGGCCCCAAGACCGCGCTGATCGCGGCGATCCTGGTCTGGTTGCTGGTCATCCCGGTGCCCATCATCGGGTTGCTGCCGATGAAGTTCTTTGGCCCCGAGTTAGCGATCTTATGGTCGCTCTACGGGTTCGTTCCAATCGTTATCGGCACGCTGATCGGAGCCTGGTTGTATCGCGACGCGGCGGCCTGAATATGGAGCCCTGATGATCTACATCAACGAAACCATCCGCGTTCAGCCCACTCAGATGAAGGCGTACGTCGAGCAGTTCCGCACCGTTCTGGCGCCGTTGATGCGGCGCTACGGCGTCGAGCTGGTCGGACTGTGGCAGGCGCTCCAGGCCAATGACTTCATCGATTTGTGGGAAGTCGCGGATTGGGCCGGCCTTGACCGGTTGGACGCGGCGATGAAGGAAGACCCGGAGTTCCTGGCCTATCTCGAACAGGCCTACACGCAGCGCCAGAGCTGGAGCGTCAAGCACCTGCATCCGACGCCGTTTTGTCCGGACCTGGCGCGCATCAAGCAAGAGCGGATCAAGGGCGGTCTATACATGCTCGCGACCATTCCGATCGTCCCCGAGCGGCTCCAGGAATATCTGAAGTTGTTCCCCAAAAATGGAATGCGGCTGGAAGAGAAGCACGGCCTGCACACGCTGGGCTACTGGATCGGCGGCGGTCCCGATCATACCGAAGCGTTTAACTGCACCCAGATCTGCGTAATCGAGGACTGGCAGCATTGGGGCCGTTTCGTCGAGTCGCGCGGCAAGGATCCCGAAGTAGCCGAATGGATGCGCCGCGCGCTGTTCTATCGCACCTACCACAGCGCCCGCTGGATGACGCCGGCGTACATCCCGTACTGATTTGCGCAACGATACTTTCGCTTGCGACCCAGGCAATCGATCATTCCGCATTGATCAGGCGGTGGGCGGCGCTCAGGTGGCGCATCGCGTCGCGCTTTTGGCCTTGCTGCTCATAAATCTGCGCCAGGTGCAGATGGGCTTCAATCAGATCCGGTTCGCACTCCAGGGCGCGGGTGAAGGCGACCGCGGCGCTGTCCAGGTTATGCAGCTTGCGATAGAGCACCCCAAGATCGAAATGGAACTCGGCGTTGCCGGGCTCCAGGACGGCGGCGGCGTCCAGATGGCGCATCGCGCTGGCGGTGTCGCCGGCGCGTTCGTAAAGCGCGCTAAGCTTGCGATGGACCGCGCTTTCGCGTGGGCGATGCTCCAGGTATTCGCGATAAAGATTCACTGCCCGTGTGGGATTGGCATCTTCAAGGTCGCGGGCGGCATCCAACAGGCGGCTTAGGCGCAACCGCGAGTCAGCCTGCTTGATGGTTTCGCCGGTGAGCGGCGGCAAGCCGAAGTCCAGCATCATCTGGCCGGTGTCGGCCTCGAAAATGACCAAGCCATCGCGGACCAGGATTCTGCCGTCTTTTTCATAAAGCTTGACCGAAGTGACCGGGCGCTGCGCGTCGAGCATGCGGCCGACGCGCTCGAAGCATCGCTGTACCGCGTCGAGCCGGCGCTTGGTGGGAAGCAATTCCTTGGCCAGGCGCATCATGAGCAGGTCTTCGAAGGTGAACTGGTAATGGCGGCCGCTAAGGGTGGCCGGCTTTACCAGTTTGTGTTTGACCCAATAGCGGATGCGCTCAGGCGAGATTGCCAGGATCCGCGCCGCCATCCGCGTCGAGAAGTTTCTCCGCTCCGCCACACCGCCCCTCTTGTCCATTCTGCGCGAAGTATAGCCGACTGCGTTGCGCACTCAACGGGCATCGACGTCAACTTTGCACAGTATGCACAGAGAGATGCGCCGCCGCGGCTTTCGGGCTGTGCATCAGGACCGCGTCCTTTACGCCGAGTCGATTTGCTTGAGCGCCTGCAGCAGCTTTACCACCGATTCCACCGCATTGCGGGCGTTGTCGATTCGATCGATCGCCTGATCGCGCGTCATCCCCGGACCGGTGACGCCGAACCCCACCGGTTTGCCGGTCTGGGCGGCAAGCTGGGCGGCGGCCTGCGCGGTGGCGTGCATGATCACCTCGTCGTGCAGGGTATCGCCCTTGATCACGGCGCCGATCAGCACCACCGCGTCGATATCCTTGCGCGCCAGCAGTTTCTTGATCACCGCCGGCATGTCGAAGACCCCCGGAACGTGGATCGTCATCAGCTCCGCGCCGAGGAACTCCGCGTGGCGGCGCGCCCGCTCCAGCATCAGCGAGGTCACGTCGAAATTGAAATCCGCAGCCACCAACCCCAGTTTCACAGCCCGCTCCTTTCCGGCCAAAGTCCGTTGCGCATCTCGACTCCGTGCTCCTGTAAATAGCGCTTGATGGCCGGGATTGGATAGTTCCCGTAATGCACCATCGAGGCGACGATCGCCGCGTCGGCGCCGGATTCCACGAACGCCTGGCGCAGATGCTCGGGCTCGCCCGCCCCGCCCGAAGCGATCACCGGTATGGAGACCGCCTGGCTAATCGCGCGGGTCAATTCTATTTCGAAGCCGCTGTTGGTGCCGTCACGGTCGATCGAGTTGATACACAGTTCACCCGCTCCCAGGCGCTCGCCCTGTTGCGCCCAAGCCACCGCGTCCTTGCCGGTGAACAGGCGCCCGCCGTCGATCACCACCTCGTATCCGGAGGGTAGCTCCGGGCGCGCCCCGGTCTGTTTGACCTGCATCGACAGGACGATACATTGGCTGCCGAACGCGCGCGCGCCCTGCGTGATAACTTCAGGATTGCGCACCGCGCCCGAATCGATCGAAACCTTTTCCGCTCCGGCCAGCAGCACCGCCCGCATGTCCTCCAGCGTGCGCAAGCCACCGCCGACGGTGAACGGGATGAAGATTTCGCGGGCCACGGCGCGCACTACTTCGATCATGATTCCGCGCCGTTCGTTGGACGCCGTGATGTCGTAAAAGACCAGTTCGTCGGCCCCCTGCTCGTAATACGCGCGCGCCATCGCGACCGGATCGCCCACGTCAACATTGCCCTGGAATTCGACGCCTTTGGTTACCTTGCCGGCGCGAACATCCAGGCAGGGAATGATTCGTTTGGAGAGCATCTCAGTTAAGCTTGCAGAAGTTGTCCAGTACTTTCAGTCCCGCCTCGCCGCTTTTTTCCAGATGGAACTGCGTGGCGACCAGGTGGTCGCGCGCGATCGCCGCGCAAAAAGTCACGCCGTGATCCGCGGTGGCGATTACGACTGAGGGATCGGCTGGAACCGGATAATAGGAGTTGACGAAATAGAAATGGCTCAAATCGGCAACGCCGGCGAAAATCGGATGGGGCCGAAGCTGATGCACCCGGTTCCATCCAATCTGCGGAACCTTCAAGGGGCGTCCGTCCACCGCCGGAGGAAAGCGCCGGACTTCGCCGGTAACCACGCCCAGGCAGCACGCGTCGTCTTCTTCGCTGTGATCCATCAGAATCTGGATCCCGATACAAATGCCCAAAAACGGCTTGCCCGCGCCGATTACGTCGTCGCACAACACCCGCGCCAGTCCCAGCCGATGCAGGTGGTCCATGGTCGCGCCGGCGGCGCCGACTCCCGGCAGAATCACGCGGTCGGCCGCGCGGATCTTCTCGGGCCGGTCGGTGACCTCACATCGATGGCCCAAATGTTCCAAGGCGCGCGCGACGCTGGTCAGGTTGCCGGCCCGGTAATCCACGATTGCTATCATCTGGCGTTTACCCGTGACCACCAAACATATCACGCCGATGTTACCGAATGCAGGGGGGTGGCCCAGTAGCCCCGCCTCATTTCACTACCACCTGGTAGGCCAGCCGGCCGCCCGGCGCGCGAATCGTAAAGACCGGATCGGCGGGAGGGGACTCCCATCCGGTGAACACGAATACCCCATGCGGCAGGACCTGGTAGGCTAACGCGGGATCCGTGAAGCGATAGCGATCGAACTGCCACACCGTTGCAAACAGCCCCTGGGACTGGATTACGGGCTCGTTCTGGAAGCGCTCCGGCGGATATCCGGTAAAGAAGAGCACATAGATATAGGGTTGGTTGGTGTAGGTGCTGATCACGACCGGGCCATTGCCCAGGCTGGCAGCGCGCCTGACCGCCTGACCCAGCCCGTATTGATACTCATAGGCCGCCAGCGCCGGATACTGACGGAAGTAAAACCAGACGAATCGGGTTCCCTGGAGTCCCAGCACGAGCAAAATCGCGGCCGCCACCAGGATCCGCGCCAGACGGCTGACGTTGGCTAAATCGAACAGAAACACCATCCCCAGCGCGCACAACAGGGTCAATGGCGTAAGCATCAGAAGACTGTGGAGCGGATGGCCGATGGGCAGGATCAGTGCCGAGGTGAGGGCGGCAATCGCGAGCCATCCCAACAAGAAGACCGCGACCCGGCGAAACCTGCGATCGGAAAGGGTGCACAGCGCCAGAAAAAGCATCGCGCCCTGCGCCACCAGCAGTTGTCCATAACCGGGCGGATGCAGACTCACGTCCGTACTTCCCCTCAGGAAGAGAAAGGCGGGACTGAAGTAGAACAGCCACCCGCGCACGATCATGCGTATCGCGATCGGCCAGGGAAGGCGCAGTGCGGCAACCGAATCATAGCGCGCCATCATCCCGGCGTAATGCCGCCACAGCGCCACGGATTGGGGGATCGCGCAAACCACCACGACAGCGACGGCGAGCAACGCCTGGCGGCGCAACGGTTTTAGCTCCCGCCAATAGACGGCGGCCGTCCAAGCCAGAAACGGGATCACGAAGGCCTTGGTGATCGAGTAGGAGTAGAGCGAAAGGCCGAACATCAGACCGCTCGCCAGCAGCCATCTGCCGCGCTGCAGGCGCAGGCCGAGGAACAAAAACGCCACGGCGAGCGTGGTGGTGGCGGCGGCCGTGATCGCTTCGTGGCCAAAGCGGCTGATCGGCAGATGCCACGGCGAGATCGCCATCAGCAGGACCGCCAGCGCCGCTCCGCGAAGTCCCAGGATCAGACCGGCCAGGATCGCGAGGCCCACCAGGTCCCCGATTCCCCACATCGCGGCTCCGAGCCTGACGCTGATCGGCTTGAGGCCAAACAATCCGATCGGGATGATCAGCGAATAGTCAAACAGCGGCATCCGGTAGTCGTTGAACGCCTGAATTGCCACCGGCAGGAGATTGCCGTGCTGATCGCGCCCGGTATGCAACAGGCTATAAGCGTCGTAGCCATTGCAGGCTTCGTCCTGATTGAAGCCCGCCGGTACGCTGCCGAGTCTGGCGGTACGCAGTCCGATGCCCAGCGCCAGCGCCAGCACCAGCACCGATACACTCACCATCGTTGACGCCAGCCTGGCCAGGCCAGTCGAGCTCATCCGCGGCGCCAGCGGCTCCAGGTACTCAAGCCAGTGGGGGTGGGGCGAATCGAAAGTGGAGGTGTCGCCGGGTGCGGTCACACGTCTACCGGCCTGATGGCCCTTTGTGGACGGCGGCGTGCTCAATCGACCGGATGCGGGGCAAAGCCAGAGAACTCCAGGCGATCGCCGACGCTGACGCCATGCGCTTTGCAAAACCCCGCATTCACCTCCAGCACGTACTGGGATTCTCCGTTAACTTCCAGCCGGGCATCGGAGTAAGGTTCGGTGTCCGGAATTATGCCAATCACGCGGAGATCGCTCCCGGCAAAGACCATGTCCAGAGGAACCTGCGTGTTGTGCATCCAAAAGGAAGCGTGCTCGGGCGCGGTAAAAATAAACAGCATCCCCGCATCCGGCGCCAGTTCCGGGCGGTACATGAGGCCGCGTTCACGCTGCGCTCCGGTTTGAGCGAGCTCGATCTTGACCGTGGCCCGTTGCTGATTGCCCGGTCCGACGATCGCCAGCTGCGGACCCTGGCTATGTGCACATTGGAGCAGCGCCAACATTGCCACCGGTAGTAGCAGCCCCAGGCGTCGAACGCGAGGTTTGGTGCGAGTCAAATATTCAGAACTGTCCACTGGTGATTGCCTTGTTCAGATGCGCGCATACCTGCGAGGAGAATCTCGTCTAGCATCTCAAAGTGCGAGCGGCAAAGGAAATGTCAAGCCAGTACCCGTCCAACACGCCCTGAATTGCGGACCGCGTGCGGGAATTAATTTCTCCCCAGGGTCGATGCTATAGCAGCGCGCGGCGCATGTCGTTTAGAACGGTGCTTAGATAAACGATGAAGCGGGCGGCGACCGCGCCGTCGATGACGCGATGATCGTAGGACAGCGAAAGCGGAAGCATCTGCCGGGGGACAAATGCGCCGTCGCGATAGACCGGTTTGTACGCGAGTTTTGAGAGGCCGAGAATTGCGACCTCGGGGGCGTTGATGATCGGCGTGAACAAGGTGCCGCCGATCCCGCCCAGGCTCGAGACCGTGAAGCATCCGCCCTGCAGATCGGTGAGCTTGAGTTTTCCCTCCCGGGTGACGGCCGCCAGTGCGGCGGTTTCGCGCGCAATCTGCGCGACCCCTTTTTTGTCGACGTCGCGCAACACGGGGACCACCAGACCGTCGGGAGTATCAACCGCAAAGCCGAAGTTGAAATATTTTTTCAGGATCAGATTGTCGCCGTCGAGCGACGCGTTGAAGTCGGGGAATTGTCTGAGCGCCGGCACCAGAGCCTTCAGCACGAAGGCCAGCATCGTAACCCTGACGCCATCGTTGTGCGCGTGATTGAGTTGCGTGCGAAACGCCTCCAGCTCGGTCACGTCGGCTTCGTCGAACTGGGTGACATGTGGAATCATCACCCAGTTGCGCGCGAGGTTGGCCTTGGAGATTTTCCTGATGCGGGCCAGCGGCTTGGTTTCGATTTCGCCATACCTGGCGAAGTCCACTTTGGGCCAGGGAATCAGATCGAGCGCAGCCCCGCTGCCGCGAGCGCCGTCGCCGGACGGGGCGGTGAGCGTCGCCTTGACGAACTGCTCGACGTCCTTGCGGAAGATTCTGCCGTTAAGGCCCGTGCCTTTGACGCGATGCAGGTCGGCGCCGAGTTCGCGCGCGAATTTGCGCACCGACGGGCTCGCATGCGGCTTGTGTTCCAGGTCCGCGGCGCCGTCGCTGGGCAACTCCCGTGGGATCATTGCCGTGCCGGCCGCGCCGCCATTCACTGCCGGCTCCCGCGGCGCCGTAACTGGAGCGGCCCGCTGTTCCGTCTTCAGCGGTTGCGACTCACCGAGCTGCGCCGGCACCGCGGTTGATGGAGCGGCAGGTTCCCGCGGCGCGGCGGCCATCGCCAAGCCGTCGCCGCCAGCGGCCGCGGCCTGTGGCTTCGCCTCGACCTCGAGCACGACAATCGGAGAGCCTTCTGAAACTTTATCCCCTAGCTCTACCTTGAGTTCCTTGACAATACCATCTGACGGCGACGGCACTTCCGTGGTCGCCTTGTCGGATTCAATGGTGATGAGCGATTGCTCGGCGCGCACCTCGTCGCCGGGCTTAACCATTATCTCGATGACGTCGACTTCCTTGAAGTCACCGATATCCGGGAGCTTGACTTCGACCAGAGTTCCCATGATCTGCGTTACACCGTCACCGGATTTGGTTTCTCCGGGTCTATTCCATACCGTTTGATAGCTTCTTGCACCCTGGAGGCGGGAATCTGCTCGTCATCGGCCAGATTCTTCAGCGCCGCGACGGTGACGTAGAAGCGATCGACTTCGAAAAAGCTGCGCAGGCGCGGCCGTTCGTCGCTGCGCCCGAAGCCGTCGGTACCCAAAACCCGATAGCGCCGCGGCACGTAAGGACGAATCTGATCGGCGAACGTCTTGATATAGTCGCTGGAAGCGACCACCGGGCCGGGGTGATCGGCCAGACAGGTCTCGACATAAGACAATCGCTGGTGGCTGGTCGGATGCAGCAGGTTCCAGCGCTCGGTTGCGAGGCCTTCGCGGCGCAGTTCGGTGAAGCTCGGGACGCTCCAGATATCGGCGGCGACGCCGAAGTCATCCTTGAGCAAGTCGGCGGCGGCTATGACCTCGCGCAGAATGGTTCCCGAACCCATGAGCTGAACCCGCGGCGCCTTGGCTTCGCCGCCTGCTCGCAGCAGGTACATGCCCCGCAGGATGCCCTGCTCCACGCCCTCAGGCATCTTGGGCTGCGGGTAATTCTCGTTCATGACCGTGATGTAATAAAAGACGTCTTCCTGATCATGGAGCATGCGCTGCAGGCCCTGGTGGATGATTACCGCGACCTCGTACCCGAAGGTTGGATCGTAAGCCACGCAATTGGGAATCACGGAGGCCATCACGTGGCTGTGACCGTCGGCATGCTGCAGCCCTTCGCCGTTAAGCGTGGTGCGGCCGGCGGTGCCGCCGATCAGAAAACCGCGGCAGCGCGAGTCTCCGGCGGCCCACGCCAGGTCGCCCACGCGCTGAAAGCCAAACATCGAATAAAAAATGTAAAACGGGATCATCGGCACGTTGTGGGTGCTGTATGAGGATGCCGCCGCGATCCAGGAGGCCATCGCGCCCGGCTCGCAGATGCCTTCCTGAAGGATCTGGCCCTTCTGATGCTCCCGATAGAACATCAACTGCCCGGCATCCTCCGGTTTGTAGAGTTGGCCGACCTGGGAGAAAATTCCCAGCTCGCGAAACATCCCTTCCATGCCGAAGGTGCGGGATTCGTCGGGCACGATCGGCACCACGCGCTTGCCGATCTGCTTGTCGCGCACCAACGCTGACAGGACCCGGACAAATGCCATCGTGGTCGAAATCTGACGCTCGCCGCTGCCTTTGAGCACCGCGTCGAAGGCGGATAGCGGCGGAATCTCGAGCGGAGCCGAGCGGCGGCGGCGCTGGGGCAGGCCGCCACCCAATGCCTCACGCCGCTTTTTGAGGTACTGGATTTCGACGCTATCCTCCGCCGGGCGATGCAGCGGCAGTTCATGGAGTTGTTCGTCCGGTATGGGAATCTGGAACCGGTCCCGAAAGGTCTTCAGATCCGGGTCGTCCATCTTCTTGAGCTGATGCGTAATATTCATCGCCTGGCCGGCCGCGCCCATCCCATAGCCCTTGATGGTCTTGGCCAGGATCACGGTCGGCTGCCCACGATGCGCGACCGCGGCGGCGTAGGCGGCGTAGACCTTGAGCGGGTCGTGGCCGCCGCGCCGCAACTGCCAGATTTCCTCGTCGGTCATGCCCGATACCATGTCGAGCAGTTCGGGATACTTGCTGAAAAACTCGCGCCGCACGTAGGCGCCGTCGCGCGACTTGAACGCCTGGTACTCGCCGTCGACACACTCCTCCATCCGCTTGCGCAGAAATCCGTTCTTGTCGCGGGCCAGCAGCGGATCCCAGTTGCTGCCCCAAATCACTTTGATAACGTTCCAGCCGGCGCCGCGAAAGTCGGCTTCCAGTTCCTGGATGATCTTGCCGTTACCGCGCACCGGGCCGTCGAGGCGCTGGAGATTGCAGTTAATCACAAAGATCAGGTTGTCGAGGTGCTCGCGCGAGGCCAGTCCGATTGCGCCCAATGACTCCGGCTCGTCCATCTCGCCGTCACCCATGAACGCCCACACCTTGCGGTCGCCCATGCTGGCGATGTCATGCGCCTCCAGGTATTTCATGAAGCGGGCCTGATATAGCGCCATGATCGGGCCCAGGCCCATCGACACCGTGGGAAACTGCCAGTACTCGGGCATCAGCCACGGATGTGGATAGGACGAAAGGCCCTTGCCATCGACCTCGCGGCGAAAGTTCAGCAGTTGTTCCTCGGTCAGGCGCCCTTCGAGGAAGGTCCGCGCGTAAATACCCGGCGACGAGTGCCCCTGGATGTAAACCAAGTCGCCAGCCATGGGTTTCCGATGGCGCCCGCCAGAAATGGTTGAAGCCGACGTCGTAAAGAGTCGCGGCGGACTGGAAGCTGGCGATATGACCGCCCAGCCCGGCGTGTTCCTTGTTCGCGCGCAAGACAATCGCGGCGGCGTTCCATCGGATGATGGAGCTGATGCGCCGCTCGATTTCACGATCGCCCGGGTAGCGCGGCTGCAACTCGGCCGGAATCGTATTCAGATAGGGCGTGTTGGCGTTGTAGGGAAGAAAGGCGCCGCGCTCGCGCGCCTTGTTGATCAGATTCTCCAGCAAAAAGTGCGCGCGATCGACCCCTTCAGCTTCGATCACCGCCTCGATCGCATCGAGCCATTCATCGGTCTCCAGCGCATCTACGTCATGAACCGCTTCCATAATTCGTCCTTCATCGCCGCGCGCGATTTGAGTCGCCTGATTGTTCGCGCGTCGCCACCGAAAAGGATATTTGCCATCAAGCCGGTACTTCAAGGGCACTGGGCGGCGCGTTCATCCAATTGATGGCGACCCCTCGATTTCAATTATATGCCCGAACCGGAAGCTTACCGAATGCGGGCGCGTGGATGGACGGGAAGCCGGCCAGCCGCCGTCCGCCGGCGGCGAAAAACGCGAGCACTGCCGCCTGCCTGGCGCGCAAGCGCTGTTGCGGCGCCCAGGCGCGGCACCACGGGGCGGTTGCGGCGCCGTGGCAAGCGCCCTAGACTCGGACGTAGAGTCTCAAACTAGCGCCTAATCGACGAAAGGTAACGTTCATTGACCTCTCGCATCACGCTCGATCGCTACGTGTACGAAGATATTTATCCGGCCTTCAAGGCCGCCACTGACGAAAAGGAAATAGCGGCGCATATCAGTCGCACCTTCCTCAACCATCTGGCGCAACGAAATCTCATTCTTACCGGTCCTGATCCGGCCGCGGTTGCGGACATCGGATGTGGTCCATGCGACACGCTGGTCAAGTATTTGACCGGGGTGCTTTCCCCCCGGGGTTCAGCGTCAGGGCGACCGACTACATTCCCGAGTACGCGGACGCGCAACGGGGAGAGGCGCTGCAAACCCTCAAGATCGCGCAGGAAAAGAATACGATAAAATTGGCTGAGTTTTCGGCCCGAGCCGGCAATGCATTCGGCGGGAATCTTTTGGAGCTCCTATCGGGACCGCGCGACGGCGGGAAAATGCGCGGCGCGTTCCGCATCGTTTATGCGTCGCATGTCGTGTATCACGCCGAGTCTTGGCCGGAGGTGCAGCGCCTGATCGCGGATGTGGGGAACAATCTCCTGGCTCGTGATGGCATCTGCATCTCCTTCCATCTGGCCAACGCGCCAGGGACGTTCCAGGAATTTCGGGCGCGCTTCGGCAGCCAGGCGCACGCTACCAGCGATAGTGATACCGGCGCTGTCACGATTGATGATCCGCAGGCGCCCATAAGCGCGGCCTGCGCCGAATTGCGGCTGCCGTTATATCAGATGGACTTCGCCACGAAGCTGCAGTTCGGAGTGTTGCGCCAAGAGGACTGGGAAGCCTTCAAAGATCCGCTAACCTATGACACGCTTGCCGATTCCAATCCTGGAGCATACGAAGACCTGAAGCGACTTTATTTTATTGTCCAGCGGGCGCCCCTGGAGTTTGCCGCGGATCATTCGGAGACCGGCCTGAAGGTTTTCATCGATGAGACGCGCAAAGTGATCGAAGCCAATCACGCGGTGCTGCCACTGGCCGAACGAATGCAGGTGTTTACCCGTGCCGACGCCGCGCCGATTCTGGGCGAAACCATTCCTGACGCGCTCGCCGCGAGTATGGCGCTGGGCTCCGCAAAGCTCCCCGGCTGATACGAGAATTTAAAGCTCCCTTCGCATCAATTGCGGTCTGCAAAGTCTTGCGACTCGCGAATCAAGCTCAAAGACTCCAGCAGGGTGTCGAAAGCGAGGATCATTTGAACTGTATATCGATCGTACTTTTTTGGCATCCTGCCGGGCAAATAGTGTGAATACCCTGGACCCACAAAGCTTCAGATCCTGAAGCAATCTGTGAAGGTACCGTACGCAATCCGTTGCGGCACCATACGGAGGATAGATCGCTGAAATTGCAACGCCACCTCAAACCGCTGACCTTCGTCGTCTTCGCATGCGTTGTGATGATCATCGCGGCGCCCCGGACCTCGCGGGCGCAGGGTGCCGGCTACTGGCATACCAGCGCAAGCAAGATCCTTGATTCCAACGGCCAGACCGTGCGCATCGCGGGTATCAACTGGTATGGCTTTGAAACCACCGACGAGGTGGCGCACGGGCTGTGGGCGCGGGACTACAAGAGCATCCTGAACGCGATCAAGAGTAACGGCTACAATGTTATCCGGATGCCGCTTTCCAACCAGATGGTGGAGCGGCCGATAATTCCATCGAACATCAGCTACTATAACTCCGGCCCGATCAACACCGATCTTGCCAACCTTAACTCGCTTCAGATCCTCGACCGGATGGTCGCCTACGCGGGACAAATCGGCCTGCGAATCATACTCGACAATCATCGCTCGGAGGCTGGCAACAGCGCCGAAGACAATGGTCTGTGGTACACGTCCGCGTACCCCGAAAGCGCGTGGATCGCGGATTGGAAGATGCTGGCGCAGCGTTATCTCAACAATCCGACGGTGATCGGCTTTGACCTGCGCAACGAACCGCATAACGCCGGGAGTGGCGGCTCATGCTGGGATTGCGGCGTCGTCGCCAACGACTGGCATCTGGCGGCGCAGCGCGCCGGGAACGCGGTCCTGGCACTGAACTCCAGGTTGCTGATCCTGGTCGAAGGGACGGACTGTTACAACGGCGATTGTGACTGGTGGGGCGGCAACCTGGAGGGGGTCAGCAAGTCGCCCGTCGTGCTCAGCACGCCCCACCAGTTGGCCTACTCCGCCCACGATTATGGGCCGAATCTGTACGTTCAGAACTGGTTTAACGGCGCTACCACCGATGCGAGCCTTATTTCGGTATGGACCAGGTTCTGGGCTTACATCAGCCTTAACGGAGTCGCTCCGGTTTGGCTGGGAGAGTTTGGCACCACCAATAACGCCGGCGATATTGAAAGTTCGGCCGCGGGTTCACAGGGACAGTGGTTTCAGGATCTGGTCAGCTTCCTGAAATCGAATCCGCAGATCGACTGGACCTATTGGGCGCTCAACGGCGAAGACAGCTACGCCCTGCTGGACAGCAACTATGACCCCAGCCCCGTCAGCGCGCTCAAACAACAATTGCTCGCCGGCATCCAGTTTGCGCTCGGCTCCAGCGCCACTCCGACGCCCACGCGGGGCCCGACGCGGACCCCTACGCCCAAACCAACGAACAGCGCCAAGCCGACCCCAACGCCCACCGTAAAGCGGACTGCGGGCCCGACGCCAAGCGCGACCCGAACCGCAGTTCGCACCCCGACCCGCACGCCCGCTCGCACCCCGACACGGACACCCACCCGCACGCCGGTTCGAACGCCGACACCAACCCGCACTCCGGCACGAACGCCGACGCCTTCACCCGCTCCGACCGCGGTGGCGGGACTGCGATGTCACGTCGCCTACAAACTGGACAACGACTGGGGCAACGGATTTGAAGCCGAGGTTGCGATCAGCAATATCGGGTCGACCCCGATCAACGGATGGAAAGTATCGTGGACCTGGCCCGGCAATCAGCAGATGACGCAGTCCTGGAATGCCACCTACGTTCAGACCGCCAACAGCGTGACTCTGACCAATATGAGCTACAATCCGGCGATCGCGGCCGGCGCCGCACAGAGCGGTATCGGATTTCTGGGCACATACACCGGCAGCAATCCGGCTCCGACAGTCTTCTTCGTCAATGGCGCGCGATGCTTATGAAAAGCTGAGGCTGCGACCGCATTGCGTGCCCGCACCCAAATAAATCTGAAAGCGGTATTGACTTCGCTCGATACTTCGATAATAATCGAACCGTGGATGAGCCAAGTCAAAGGTTGGCGAGAATCTTCAACGCCCTTTCCAATCCGAATCGGTTGAAGATTTACTCGGAGATCGTCAGGAGCGAGAAGACCAATTACGAGGTCGGCTCCGGATGCCTGCTTTCCGAGGTGGTGAGCTCGCTGAAGATTGGTAGTCCGACAATTTCGCATCACGTCAAGGAGCTGGTTAATGCGGGCCTGATCCTGGCCGAAAGGCAGGGAAAGTTTTTGGTCTGCCGGATCAATCCTGAGATGCGGGAAATGGTGCGCAAGGTCTTTGGCTAAAAGTCTTCGGCTAAAGGTTGTTCCGGTCAGGTGACCATTTTTTTTGGCTGAATAGTTCGAAAGTTGTCAAAGTCGAAAGTTATGGAATTGAGCGGAGGCCACGACCGTAACCGGTCTCCGCAAAAGTTAAGGGATGGTTTCCAGACTATCCTTCAAAGGAGGAAGTGTAATGTTGGTTAGTGCAATCGCGTTGACAGTGGTTTGCGTTGTCAGTTTCACAATCCTGCCGAAGCTCTGGTGGGAGCCTCGAAAAGCGCAGCCGACGGCGCCATCCGGCCTCATGCGGCCGGCTGTCGCCTCCGCGTTCAAGGCGCATTCCGCGGACAATCACAAGAAAGCGGCATAACGGCGGATGGTGACGCACGATGACGGGCTGATTACGCCGCGGCGCGTTTTGTAGGCGCGCCGCGGCTGCCAGCATGGGCCATGAAGCGTCCATCCTGCCGGGACATAGCGCAACCAGATCGACCGGTTGCGCTGCGGCAGGATGATTCAAAATCCAGCATTCAAATGCGCGAGCGGCCAGCCTGGACGATGTGGTTTGCTCTCATCAAGGTGCGCGGGTCGCGGAGTCCGCCGGACGGGACAACGATCCGCGCCTGACTTCGTGGCCGGACTGTCGCCAGGGGCCGGCGGGTCCGGCTTGGCAACCAACCGGGGGTGTGAGATAGCATCTGGCCGCGGGTCCGGACATGGCGAAGTGACGGATCACCGCGAAACTCCACCACGGGAGAACAGGTTGATGGGACCAGTCACAGATGATGCCACGGGACCGCTGAAGGGTTTCCGGGTGGTCGAGTTGGCGATGTGGGCGGCGGGACCGATGGTTGGCGGAATCCTCGCGGACTGGGGCGCCGATGTTATCAAAATCGAATCGGCCGACGGCGATCCCTTCCGCGCGCTCAATCTGCGGCCCGGCAAGGAGACCGTCACTGAAACCAGTCTTGAGTTCCTGGTCAACAATCGCGCCAAACGCAGCATCGTGCTCGACGTCAAGACCGAAGAAGGCCGGCGCATCGCGCTTGAGCTGATCCATCAGGCCGACGTCTTTCTGACCAACCTTCGCGCCAACGCGTTGGAGCGGATGGGCCTGGATTACGCAACGGTCCATAAAATCGAGCCCGGACTGGTCTATTGCCACGTCACTGGCTACGGCGTCGAGGGCGAATGGCGCGACAAGGCGGCATACGACGTCGGGGCTTTCTACGCGCGGGCGGGTGTAGCCGCGACGCTGCTGCCCCCCGGGGACGAGCCGATGATGCGCTGCGGAGCTTTCGGCGATTATTACACCGCGATGGCCGCGGCCGCGGGCGTCTGCGCGGCGATAGTCGCGCGCCAGCAAACCGGCCAGGGCCAGCGGGTGGTCGGGTCGCTGCTACGCACCGGCGCATACGCCATCAGCGCGCATCTGGACCGCGTCATTCACGGGACGCCGCCGCGAGCGGTCAAATCGCGCGCGGAAATCCTCAACCCGATGAACAACTGCTATCGCGACTCGCAGGGCAAATGGTTCTGGCTGTTGGGACTGCAGGGCGACCGCATGTGGCCCGGCGTCACGCGCGCGATCGGCCAGACCGAACTGGAGGCCGACCCGCGTTTCGACAACATGGAGACGCGCGCGGAAAATGCCGCGGAGCTGACCCGCATCCTGGACGCCGCCTTCGCCCAGCGTCCACTCCCGGAATGGGTGCCAATCTTCGAACGCGAAGATATCTGGTGGACGCCCGTGAACGACGGCGCCGATCTGCTGAAAGATCCGCAGATGCGCGCCGCCGGAGGCCTGGCCAAGCTGCCGACCTCTCAGGGCGGCGAGATCGAAATCGTGCCGGCGCCGATCGATTTCGACGCCACGCCGTGGAAAATTCGCGGCCCCGCTCCCGAGCTTGGCCAGCATACGGAAGAAATCCTGTTGGAACTGGGGCGCGACTGGGACGAGATCGCTCGTCTGAAAGACCGGCGCGTGATTTGAGAACCTGACCCCCGACCCTTTTCTTTGCGAGGGAAGGGGGGCCCGAAGGTCTTCTGATTTTCCCCTTCGCTTTCAGGGAAGGGGTCTCCAAGCAGTAACAGAAGAGCCCTCTACGGCGAGAATTTGCGGGCTGGATTGCTCGCGCAATCGCTGGTGTGTCAAGGTGAAACCCCGTTCCCGTAACCAGGCAAGAGCATGGAAGCCGCAGCCACGGGCGTTGCCAAAGTCGCCGCCGCCAACCCGCCCCATCGATGGCTGGTCGCGCTGGCGGTGATGCTGGGCACCACGCTCGAGATTCTCGACAGCTCGATCGTCAACGTCGCGCTGCCCCATATGCGCGGCAGCTTTTCCGCCAGCCTCGACGAAATCTCCTGGGTGGTAACCAGCTACCTGGTCGCCAACGGGATCATGATTCCGATGACCGGCTGGATCTCGTCGCGCTTCGGCCGCAAACGCTACTTTCTTACCTCGGTGACACTTTTCATCATGGCCTCGATGTTGTGCGGCGCGGCCCAGTCGCTGCAGCAGATGGTGGTGTTTCGCCTGCTCCAGGGCATGGCCGGGGCCGCGATGATTCCCTCCTCGCAGGCGATCCTGATGGAGACTTTTCCGCCTGAGGAGCAGCAGTTGGCGATGGCGGTGTGGGGGATGGGCCTGATGGTGGCGCCGATCCTGGGGCCGACGCTGGGCGGCTGGATCACCGACAACTGGAGCTGGCGCTGGAACTTCTATATCAACCTGCCCATCGGAATAATCGCGGTCGCGATGGTTTCGGCGTTCGTCCACGATCCCCCCTATCTGGCGGGACGCCGGGGCAGCAAAGTCGACTATATGGGGATGGGGCTGTTGGTCGCGGCACTCGGTTTGATGCAGGTCGTGGTGGACCGCGGCGAGCGCGCCGACTGGTTCAATACCTCGTGGGTAGTCTATGCGACCGCGGGCTCGGCGCTGGCGTTTGTAATGCTGGTGTTTCGGGAATTGAAGTTCAGCGAACCGATTATTGACCTCAGGATCCTCAAGCGGCGAATTTTCAGCGTCTCGCTGATGCTCACGGTGGCGATGAGCGGAGTGCTCTTCGGCACCCTGCTCATATCGCCCATTTTCATGCAGGAGTTCCTGGGCTATACGCCCTGGATTTCGGGCCTGGTTCAGGCCCCGCGCGGACTTGGATCGATGACCGGGATGCTGATGGTCGGACAACTCTCCCGCCGCGGCCACGACACCAAGCCGTTCGTGGGCGTGGGCTTCACCCTGGTGGCGATCTCCGCATGGATAATCTCGGGATGGAACCTGCAGGCGAGCATGTGGGCGGTAATGTGGCCGCCGGTAATTATGAGCCTCGGCTTCGGAATGATCTTTCCCACTATTTCCGCCGCCGCGCTCTCAGGTATCAGGCCGGAGCGGATGGGATACGCGGCGAGCCTCTACAACATGATGCGCAATGCCGGCGCCGCGATCGGAATCGCTTACATGACCAACGTCCTGACCCGCCACCAACAGGTGCATCAATCGATCCTGGCCGAGCATTTCTCCATCTTCGACGCGTGGCGGCTGAGCGCGGCCCCGGCGATGCGCCCGGGTTCGCCCTCGTTCAGCTTCCTGTCTCAATTGATGACCGGTCAAAAGCGCGGCATCGGCATGGTCTACGGCCTGGTCCAGGCCCAAGCGTCGATGCTCGCCTTCAACGACATCTACCGGATGCTGGCGGGCCTGGCGATCGTGATGGCCCCCGCCTTCCTCCTACTCCGCGGCGCCCCCAAAGCACCCGCCAGCGCCCCCGTGCACTGACCCTCCTTTTGTCATCCCGACTATAGCGGTTTGCCAGGACGCGGAACGGAGGGATCAACGCGCATCGATTTGACTGAAATTTCTAAAGAACGGTCAGCCAGTGAATCGTTCCGACCCACCGGACCAAAGATAACTAGCAGGCTGTTGAGAAACCGGGTTCAATAGTCAGTTTGCGAAAATGGACGGTCATTTTTTCAGCTTGGTGAGGAAGCTTGGGTTTCGAGGGCTGAAAACTCGTGCCAGTGCTCGGTTGGCAGTAGTCCGACAGAGCAGGAGAGATGGTGGCGCGAGTTGTGATGGTCGCGGAGCACGCCCACCTTTGGGGCTGGCGTACGGTTTTGCAGATCGTTGGTCATGCAGCCGCCACCGTCAGCCTCGCTATGCGCATCAGATTATAGGCGGCGCCGACCAGGTAGGCTGCCAACTGGGTGAACTCGCGGCCTCGATAGCGGGTGCGCCGAAAGTTGGCCACGGTCTTGATCCAGCCGAAGATCTCCTCGACCCGCTTGCGCTTTTGCTGGCTGATGACGTAGCCCGAGTGCCGCAGCGTTCGTCGGTCCAGCGCCGAGCCGCCCGGGCGGCGGTCATTGGCCGCGACATGTGGGGTCACTTTCAGCACCCGGCAAGTCGAGACAAAATCGGCGGTATCATAAGCCTTGTCCGCGCCCAAAGTGATGCGGCTGGTCCCCGGCAGGCTTTGATCAAGCATTTCGATCGCGGTGCGTCGCTCGGCCGTCCCGTTGGCTTCGACGATCTGAAAGTCGACCAGCAGCCCATTGCGGTTCTCCATCAGCGCATTGCCCGAGTAGCACAGCTTGGCTTCCTTGCCCGCACCCTTGCGCGCCAAGCGGGCTTCGGGGTCGGTGGTCGACTCATGGGTCGCATTGGAGCGTCGCTCCCCATGGAAGTTGACGGTGGGATTGCCAGGGTCATCAGGCGGGTTATCGTTGCTGCCATCTTTGGGCTTGAAACTCTTGAGCGAGGCCCAAGCCTCGATCAGCGTTCCGTCCACCGTAAAGTGGTCGTCGCTCATCAGCCCCAGGTCCTGCGCATATTCCACGATCCTGGCGAAGAACTCCCGCGCCACATCATGCTTCAACAATCGCGCCCGATTACGCGAGAAACTGCTGTGGTCGAAGCTCGGCTCATCCAGACCCATATCCAAAAACCAGCGGAACAGCAGGTTGTAGTCCAGTTGCTCGCAAAACAGCCGCTCGCTGCGTACCGTGTAAAACCCCATCAGCAGCGACGCCTTGAGCAGTCGTTCGGGCGGAATCAAAGGCCGGCCGGTGCTGCTGTACATTTTCTCGAAGGTCGGCGACAAATCCTTCAGCACCGCATCAGCCAGCGGCTTGATGCGCCGCAGCGGATGGTCGCCTCTCACCCGCTGTTCGGGAGTCACCAAAGTCAGCATCCCAATCTGCCGTTCCGCCTCACCACGCATCCCCGCTACTCCTCAGCATCAACCTCAACGCACCTATATACTATTTACCCATCATATACTTTGCAAACCTATTCGGTAGTTAGACTGAGTAAACCGGGAGTTTTTCAACAGCCTGCTAGACGACAAGAACTCGGTGAAAGGGAGATCGCTGCCCGATAAGCTCGATAACTTGAAACGTCAGATCGCCAAGGATGTTTGCCGAACGCATGTGCTGCTTGCTCTTTTCGCGATCAAGAAACAGCTCGATGAGCTCTTCTTCTGGGCGATCAGTGTCAGCCAGGAATTGTTCGTAATGGTCCAATACCTCACGGATTTTCGCGTGGGCCTCTACTATATGAGCTTGGTCGAGAAGCCACTCCAGGCGACCTGTTGGACTCAGCCGTGTCATATTAACTGTATCGGCTGGCTGGACTGTCCTTTCACGCCCAAAAATGGCAAGCAGATAAAGAAGGGCCGAGTAACATGTAAGAAGGCGGCTGTGCTTTAGTTTGTAATTCTTTAGCTTTCGCTTGGCCTTCTTCTCTTCAGGTTCCGTGAGAGTTCGCGCTTCATAGTTCACGCAAAAGGTGCGCCACAGTCTCAATATATCGTTTGCCAGAAAGGCCGGTATAAAGTCGTTTTTGTGATCAGCATAGTCCCTCCAGTAAGGGGCGATAACATCAGTTATCACTTGCTCATAAATGTCTTTCCCCAGAAGTGGCTTGCTCTCGAGGAGCAAAAGCAATCTTGCAGTGAAGGTATTGCTTGCGTCGTCGTGAGGTTTACCGAGCGTCTCTATTAGATCCTGCTGCGTGTAATGTACGAGATACTCTCCGTCGCCGGAAAAATTTGGAATTCCAAGCTTCTGAGTGGCTTCGATGAGGTCGGCCTTGATGCAGATTTCTTCGAGGTTAGACAGCGCGCGCCGGTCCCTGCTACCTCGTCCGACGATAAAGATATCGAGATCACTATACCTGCTTGCTTCTCCCCTGCCGAAGGAACCTGTCGCATAGACACACGCTTTCTGTGCCGCTTGCTTCTCGGCAGCGCTGAGCGTGGCCTGCAAATTTTCGAATCGGGATTTAGTCTGGTTACGGCGTGCTTCGAGAATCTCCCCCATTCGGACCCCCTAACTCAAAAACCTTGGCGAATATCTCCGCCTGTTCGATCGCGTCATCCAACGCATTATGCGAGTGCGAGCGATGAGAGCGAAGTGCCGGGGGTAACTGGGAGCGACCCGCCTGCCCTATGGTGATATGCTCCTTAATCGCAACCGCAGTCTTGATGTCAAAGCATCTCGAGTATCCGAACGGCGAGCCCTCGGCAGAGAAACGCACGAAATACCAGTAGAGCCAACTCCAGTCAAAGCTAAGTGGATATGCCACCAAAACGGCACGGTCTGACTGCGCTATCTGCCTTACCCAGAGGCTGGCGTCAGTCATCGCGCGCTCCGGAGCTTCGCCAGCTCGCATCAGCCGATCCCGATCCAGTCCGTTCACCCGCAGCGCCTCAGGTTCGAACTCATTCGAAATGGGCTTCAACTCGCGGTAGAAGGTCAATTGGAAGTCGTGGGGGCGCTCGAAACGGCTGCCGTCAAACCGGCCCGCATATACCAGAGCGAAAGAAAGAATCGAGAACGGACCTGGAATAGGGCCATCGGTCTCTACATCCGCAGAAAAATAGATATCTGCCGGACCTTGGGGTGAACGGGCCGGCTCTGATGAGGGCATTGAGCCGACAACGATTTGCCCTTTGTCAGGAACTAAAGCCACGATGCCGCCATGCTAGCAGCATCCCGTCAATAGCTACCAGAGAAACGCAGAACCTGAAGCAAATTAGATAGTCTGCGCCTGCACGTGGGAACAGTTTTGGCTCTATGTTTGAGGAGGTGGGCTTTGCCAGGTCCGGTTTTGTCCGACTAACGAGTTACTGGGAGGGCTTACGCCACGCCGTGGTCCTTGAACCAGGCCAGCATCCGTTTCCAGGCCTCTTTGGCCTGCCGGGGGCGGTAGCTTGGACGATAATCGGCGTTAAAGCCGTGCGGGGTGTCGGGGTAGATCACGATTTCCGAGGGCTTGCCGGCGGCTTTGAGCGCGGCTTGCAGCGCTTCGACCTGGGCCACAGGGATATGCTCGTCAGCGCCGCCATAAAGGCCGAGGACCGGGGCGTTGATCTGCTTGACGATATCGATCGGGTCGTCGGGCGTCAGCTTGTTCTTCGTCCAGCTCAGCGGCCCGTACCAGGCTACTCCCGCCTTGAGATGCGGGTTGTGGGCGGCATACAGCCAGACCTGCCGGCCGCCCCAGCAAAAGCCCACGATGCCGAGTTTGGCGGTGTCGGCCTTGCCGGTGCTCGCGGCCCAGGCGACAGTGGCGTCGAGGTCGGACGCCACCTGGCTGTCGGGCACTTTGGACGCCACCTTCATGACCTGCTTGAGGTCAGTCAGGCCCGCTACGTCGCCTTCGCGCGCGTAGAGCGCCGGCGCCACCGCGAAATAGCCGTCTTTGGCCAGGCGCCGGCAGATGTCCTTGATGTGTTCGTGAACGCCGAAGATCTCGTGCGCCACCAGGATCGTCGGGAAAGGGCCGCCCTGGGCGGGCATCGCGCGATAGGCGGGGATGGTGCCGCCGGCAACTGGAATCTTGACCTCGCCCGCGGTCAGACCGTTGGTATCGGTGATAATGGTCTGCGCCGAGACCGGCAGCACGGCCAGGGCAAAGCCTCCCGCCAAGGTTCCCACCACGAACGCGCGGCGGGAGAGGTGGCGCTCCGATAGTGTGGTCTTAAGCCGGTGGTCATCCATTTTGTCCATGGTGGGCTCTCCCAATTCCGAAACATACATGTTCCCCCGGGTCGTGGATAATCGGAGGCCCGATATCCGCTGCCTTAAAAATAATTCTTCGCGGGATACTAAATCGTGTGATATAAATACGTTCGCGTTGTGAAGGCCGTTTTCACGCATTTTGTAGTGAAATTTTTTCGGCGCGGCGCCAGGTTCAAACCCGAACCGGGCGCGATGGCGCGATAATCTGACTGACGTGACGGATGTTTATCGGCACTATTCGAGACTTGGTCGGGTGTTCTTATGACCGCAACCGCGGCAACCGCCTGCTCTGGCCAATCGAGGCGCTACCATGGCGAACGCGCGAATCTTGCTATGTGCTTTGCTCTTTGGTCTGATGACTCCGCTTTCCTTCGCGATAGCTCAGGAGGCTGACAGCCCGCTGGCCCAGCCGCGGCCAATCAACCAGACTGGCTTTCCCAATCCTCTCTACGGATGGGTAACGCCGCCCGACAATCCGCCGACTCCGGCCAAGATCGCTTTGGGCAAGAAGCTGTTTTTTGACAAACGCCTGTCGGCGGACAATACCCAGGCCTGCGCCAGTTGCCACAAGCCCGAAAAGGGATTCACCGATCAGCAGCCGACCTCCGACGGCATCCACCATCAATTCGGACAACGCAACGCGCCGACCGTGCTCAACGCGGCCTTCAACGTCCTGCAGTTCTGGGACGGACGCGAGCCCACGCTTGAGGACCAGGCCAAAGACCCGATCATCAATCCGATCGAGATGGGGATGAAGAATCTCGATGACGTCACGGCGAAGGTCGGCGGCATTCAGGAATACCAGGTCGAGTTCAAGACCGTGTTCGGAGGTCCGGTCACGATTGGGGACCTGCAGCGGGCCATCGCCGCGTACGAACGAGCCCTGGTGACTTTCAACACTCCTTTCGATCGCTTCATTGGCGGCGATCAAAACGCGATCAGCGCGCAGGCCAAGCTGGGATGGTCGATCTATAACGGCAAGGGGCGCTGCATGTCGTGTCACGGAGTCAACGGAACGCAGCCGATGTTCAGCGACAACCGCTTCCACAACATTGGGGTATCGGCGCACAAATCGGACTTTGTGCCGCTGGCGCGCAAGGCTTTGGCGCTGCTCTCCGGCGGCGGCGGCGGCACTCAGCAGCTCGACAAGCTGGCGATCCAGACCGACATGAGCGGCTTGGGCCGCTTCCTGGTCACCCGGGATCCGCATGATATCGGCGGCTTCCGCACCATGGACCTGCGCAACCTGCTGGTCACCCAGCCCTATTTTCACGACGGTTCTCAGGCCACGCTGTGGGACGTCGTGGACCATTACAACAAAGGCGGGGTGCAGAACCCCTTCCTCGACGGCGGTATCGTACCGCTGGGCCTGACCGAACCGGAGATCGATGAGTTGGTGGCGTTCCTCGCGACCCTGACCAGCCCCGAGTATGCCAAGGCCGCGCAGGTGGAATACCAGGCGCAATTCACGCGCTCGCGCACCGATCGACCGCAGCGCGATACCGCCGCGGCGATGGGCCTTACAGGACGCAACGGCCCCGGCTTCGCCGGACCTTTTGGCGATATCGGACCCGCCCAGATGCCCGAGAATCCCGCCCTGCTGGGCGGCGATTAATTTGCTTCGCAACCGCGCCAACCGAGGTGGAAGATGGCAGTTCGGCACAAGAGTGTTGAGACCAAGTTTATGGAGCAGCGCGACTCGGTGTTGCGCGGCCTGCGCAGGCTGGACCGGCGCTCCTTCCTGAAGGTTGCGGCCGCCAGCGCCGGGGCGGTGCTGGCCAAGGGTTTGATGCCGCCGCACACCTTTCAGATAATCGACTTCGCCAACGCCGCCACCGACAAGAGTTTCGGTACGGTCGGAAAGCCGGGCAGCACCCCGTTTCGCATCGCCTACATCTCCGACAGTCATTTGTACGAGCGCACCTTAAACCAGCGCTTCGTGCGTGGAATTGTAAGGGCGGTGCAGGACGTCAACGCGCTGGACCCGCAGCCGGACTTCGTGCTTTACGGCGGCGACCTCGCCCAACTCGGCCGGCGCAAGGAACTGGATATGGGCCGGCAGATTCTCGCCGGACTCAAACCACCGGTAAAAATGATGGTCGGCGAACACGACTGGTTCTTCGACCTCGGCGATACCTGGCAGGAGATGTTCGGCCCGCCCAACTATTCGTTCGACTGGAAGGGCGTCCATTTCGTGGTGCTGATGAGCGTTCACGAAAAGGACTTCTGGACCGCGCGCAAGATGACGCCGGCGGAGCGGATGCAGACCGTGGCGGGGCTCGACAATCCGATCCAGTCGCGCTTCGAGGTCGGCGACGACGAGCGCAAGTGGATGGCCGATGATCTGGCGAAAGTGTCGCACACCACGCCAATCGTCGTCTTCTCGCATTCGCCGCTCTATAAATATTATCGCAACTGGAACTTCTGGACCGAGGACGCCGAGCAGGTCCAGGCGCTGCTCGCCCCGTTCCAGAACGTCACCGTGATCCACGGCCATACCCATCAGATGCTCTTCAACCGCATCGGGAACATCAATTTTTATGGGATGCTCTCGACCGCGTGGCCGTGGCCGTACGCACCCGAGGGTCTGCCGCCACTCACCGTCCAGATGAACCGGGTTGACCCATTTGATCAGTTGGACGGCCTCGGCGACGGTCAATTCACGATGCGCGCCGACGGCATGGTGGACACGATCTACGCGCTGTGGGACCGCAATCCGGTGTCGGTACCGTCCGGCTACCTGGTCTCGGGCGGCAAATCCGATCGTCCGCCGGCTCCGCAATTCGCCAGCTACTGAACGCGCCGCAGATGGCGCGCCCTGACCGGTCAAAGGTGAAAGCCATGCTTCGCACCCATGTTGCATTCGTTACCGCCGGCGCTGTAGCCGCAATTGCCGGACTCGCCATTTTGCCCTTCACGCTGCGGGCCCAACCGTCGATCCCCCAGCATCAAGTGCCCGCAAGCAAACACGGCAATGTGGTCGTCACCCTGTGTGACGGCAAGACCAGCCTCGAAGTCGAGGGGCTCAAACCGGGCCAGCGGATGAACCACGATCAGGCCGCGAGTGTGACGCGCAAGCTGATGGCGACGTGGCAGCGCGAGCATCCGGGCGAACGCTGGGAGATGGCGCAGGCGCAAAGCCCCGCGCCCGCCAATCCGCCTTCGGCGGAATCACCCCCGCCGCCATCCGCGGCGGCCAGCAGCGCGGCGCCCGCGATGCAACAAATCCAGGGCGTGCCGGTCCACAAGCAGGCTCAAACCCAGCAGCAAGGCGACACTTACGCCAGCTTCCACGAACGCGACTTCAAAGTGTGGCAGGCCGAGACCCAGAAGTTTGTCGAGGAAGGCAAGCGCGTTTTCCATAGCGACAAGCTGTTGGGCAGCACGATCGGGGTGAGCTGCGACATGTGCCATCCCGACGCTTCCAACACCCATCCCGAGACCTATCCCAAGTACCAGGTGCAATTGCAGCGCGTCGCGCTGCTGCGCGACATGATCGACTGGTGCATCGAGAATCCGGTCAAGGGCAAAACGATGGATCCGAACGACGAGCGGCTACGCGCCCTGGAGGCTTACATCATCGCGCAGCGCAAAGGCGTGCCCCTGGATTACGGCAAGCATTGATAATGTGTGGCTTCAAGGGTCTCGGTCACGTTCGCCCTGCCCTCTTCCACGGGGATGAGGCTGTCGAAAAAACGAGTTAGGGGAAGGGAAGCGTAAAGTTCAAGCGCGGCGCGGCTTAGTTGAAGTGGGGCAGGATCTCCTTGCCGTACAACTCGATTTGCGGCAGGACTTCGTCCGGCGGGCATGAGGGACGCAACACGAACTTGACGCAGCCCGCCTCGACGAAGCGATGCAGTTTCTCGACGCACTCCGCCGCCGATCCGACGACGCATCGCGCCGCGGCTTCCTCGGGCGCCATCGGCAGCGCCTTTACGAAGGGCGCCAGGGCCTGGCGGGCGCGCTCGCGGTCGTCGGTAACGTAGGTGAACAGCAGCACGCCCGCCTCGCGCGGATTCATCGTGCGGCCGTATTCCTTGCCGAACTCGATCAGCTTGTCCATGTCGCGCTTGAATTCGTCCGGGCTGGTGAGGGCGGGAAACCAACCGTCGCCCAGGCGCGCGGTGCGCTTTAAAATCGCGTCGCTCTTGCCGCCGATCCAGATATCCAGCGCTCCGTTGCGCGGCTTGGGTTCGAGCGTGACGTTTTCGAAATCATAGAAGCGGCCATGATGCGTCACGTGGGACTGCGTCCACAGCTTGCGCAGGATCTCGATTCCCTCGTCGAGCCGGGCGCCGCGATGCTCCATCGGGACACCGCAAGCCTGCAACTCGCGCAGATCGCCGCCGCTGCCCACCGCCATGATCATGCGTCCGCCCGAGAGGTAATCCAGCGTCGCATAGGTCTTGGCCACCTGCACCGGATGGCGCGTGGGCAGCGTGAGCACGCTCGGCCCCATTTTGACGTGGCGGGTGCGCGCCGCGATCATCGCGAACAGGCAGGTGATGTCGAGGCTCGGATTCCGCGTCACGGTGTGGTCGGAAAGCCAGATCGAGTCCAGGCCCACGGCCTCGGCCGTCTCGGCGTATTCACACAGCCGCTCGGGTTGCGGGAGTCCATATTGCCACTGGCCGAAGCCGATACCGATCTTGACGCCGCTCATCGTTGGTTGATCTCCAGTTAGGCAAATCAGCCTAGCCCATCGGCGCCGCTCAATATATCCGCTTGGGATACAACGCGCCGCCGTCCACGGTCAGAATCGTGCCGGTGGTGAAGCCCGCAGCCGGGCTGGCGAGATAAAGCGCCGCGCCGACGATCTCATCCGGCTCGCCCGCGCGCCCCATCGGATAGAGCTCGCGGGCCACCTGCGTAAACTCTTCGCTACGCGACCATGACTTGCTGATATCGGTATGAAACGCGCCGGCCATGACGCAGTTGACGCGCACCTTGGGGCCATACTCCTGGGCGAACGCGGACGTAAGCGCGTTGAGCCCCGCTTTCGAGGCAGAGTACGAAGCGGTGAGGGCTGAGGGCCTGACCGCCAGCGTCGAGGAGACGTTGATGATCGCGCCGCCGCCGTCCTGAACCATCCGCGCGCCGAACAGCGCCGAAAGCCGGAAAGGTCCCTTGAGATTGACGCCCAAAACCTTGTCGAACAGGTCCTCGCTATGTTCGAGCAGCGACGGATAAAGCGGTGAGATGCCGGCGTTGTTGATCAGCACGTCGCAGCGGCCCCATCGGGCGTAAACCTCCGCGAACAGCCGGTCGCAATCACTCCATCGGCCGACGTGGATCGCATGCGCCGAAGCCTCGCGGCCCAGCGCGCGAATCTCGTCGACAGTCGCCTCGCACGACGCCAACTTGCGGCTGGCGATCGCGAGATTGGCGCCGCATCGCGCAAACCCCAGCGCCATCGCATGGCCCAATCCGCGGCTGCCGCCGGTGATCACCACGACTTTGCCGTTGAAGTCGTATTGCATTGGTCCGCTCATGATTATTCAGTCATCATTTTCGGTCTGCCCGCAAACCGATGCTACCGTGCAACCGGCTCACGCACGCGCTATATTAGTGCACGCAACGCTTCCCGTAGCGCACTGAACGAAAGCTGCGAACTCTGTGAAAAGGTCAGGGAGTCTTCCAGCGCCGAGGTTGTGAGTGCGGAGCACTGGCGAGAAGCTTTTGAAATCGGTCGCCACCTCCTTCCCCTTGAGACTGTCGATAAACGGCTAAAGGGCAAAGCAATGGTGTTTGGTACCGCAGCTGCGCGGTGGAGTTCGGGTTCTGTTCCCTCGCCCACATTCAGTTGTGGGTGAGGGTGAGGGGTTGAGCAACCGGAGAGATAGGTTACATAAAAACCGGAGACATAGGTGACATCGGTTATCATCGGTTTTGTCTTCGATTTAGGGGTTGGGGGTCTGGGGGAGGGGATAATCCCCCGCCCCCAGCGCTCCCGCCGCGGCCCGTATTGCTGGCGATAGCACTTTGAGTTTGAGGGCGCGGTAATCAATCAAGGTCAAGGGCAGATCGGCGAAGTAGACAAGCCAATCGCCCCAGTAGGTTTGAAGGATTCCCAACAGCTCCCCAATCAGGCTTTCACCGATAAAAATCTTTTCTCTGTGCCATTTGATTTCTCCGTTGCTGCGCACTCGGCGCACCTCGTGGTTAGCATCGTACCAGGGGTCCTCCAGATGCGCGGGCCATTGCCGCGCTGAGGGCCGGTAGTGCTGCGCGGGCGCGTCTGCTCCAGCCCCTGGTGTGGACGCGCATTATTGAAGTAGTCGCGAAAGCGATCAAAGCGCTGTTGCTGCTCGGCCAGCGTCGCGGCGGGTGGCTTGGAGGTGTGCGCTTTAAGGGTCTGGTGCATGCGCTCATGACTGCTGTTTTGTTCTGGATGCCCGGGTTGGATCCGTTCCAGCTTGATCCCGGCCTTGACCCATTTCACCGACATCCGGGTCAGACCCCCAATGCCGCTGGAAGCAAAGGGCACCCCGTTATCGGAGCGGATCACCGCGGGCATCCTGTACTCCTTGAAGGTGGCTTCGAAAATCGGCGCGCAGCTGCTGCTGTCCTGCGATTGCGCCCGCTGGCAGCGCAGCAGGTAACGCGAGCACAAGTCGGTGATGGTCAGCGGATCGCAGCGCTGGCCGTCGCCCGTGCGGAACCAGCCTTTGAAGTCGGTCGCCCACACCTCGTTGGGCGCGCGCGCCGGGGTCAAGTCCGCCAGCGGATGCGGCCATTGCCGGCGCCGCTGGCACGATTTGACCAAGCCATGGCGCTTGAGCAACTCGCCAACGGTGCTGGGCGCAGTAATCTCCTACTGCGGGTGCAGCTGCTTTAAGTTGGCCTGCAGCTTAAGCGGTCCCTCCAGTGGTTGCGCCAGACGCAAGCGCAGCAACTCGGCCGCCACTGGCTTAGCGATCGCGCGCGCCAAGTGGTGCGGGATCCGCGAGAGATCTCTGAGTCCCTCCCGCCCATGCGCCTGATAGCGCTCCATCCACTTATATACCGTCTTGCGGGTGACACTGAATTGCGTCGCTATCTCCGCCTTCGTCCGCCGCCCCGCCAATGCCTCCAGCACCATCTGTTCCCTTAACTCTTCCACACAGACCTCCCGAAACGGCATTCGACTTACCTCCTGCCGTTACAGTTAATCTGTCACCCATGTCTCCGGTCTATTTGTTACCAATCTATCCGGTCAGGACCGTGAGGGTGAGTGAGGTGAAGGAGATGGTGTCTGTCAATTGGTGGAAAAGCATTTAGCATCAGGACATGGCGCTGAGCGGTTATAGTGTTAGTATCCCTACGCGGCCTGTGCCCGCGAGTTGCTATTATCGATATCGCGCCAGCCGACCAGACGGCGCAGGGTGACCTGGCCGCTGCGCAGTAGTCCGAAGAGCAGGAAGAGGACCGCCTCTTCGCTGGGAAGCGAAGCCTGGGTTTTGGTTCGCCGGCGAAATTCCTCGTTGATTCGCTCCAGCGCGTTGGTGGTGCGCAGCGCCTTCCATTGCGAGATCGGGAAAGTGGTGAAGGTGAAGAGTTCGTCACCGGCCTCCTCGAAGCTGGCAAAAACCGCCTGCGAGCGCAGCTTCCACTTACGCACAAATCCGGCGCGTGCCTTCTCTACCGCCTGGTGGCTGTCCGCATAGATCATGCGCCGGTAGTCCTCGGCCAGTTCCTCGCGCAAATGGGCGGGCGCCTTGGCCAGCAGGTTCCACAGTTTGTGATTAGTGCAGCGCTGAATCGCGATCCCCGGCCATTGCATTTTAAGCGCCGCTCTCAAGCCCGGATTGCCGTCAATCACCGCCAGCTCCGGGGTACCCAGGTTGCGCCCGGCCAGCGCCCGGACCGCGTCCAGCCAGGCCTGCTCGCTCTCCACCCCCGACAGCCGCAGGTCCAGCACCACGCGTTGACCATTGGCGCACACGCCCAGCGTGACCAGCACCGGCACGCGCACCCGCTTCTTCCCGATCCGCACCCGCGGATACCACCCATCCAGGAAGATATACCGGACCTTCAGCTCGCTCAGGTCGCGCTTGGCCCACGCTTCGAAATCTTCCCGCAGCCGCCCCACCAGGCGTGACACCGCGTCCTTGGATAACGGCGCCCCGCGCAGCAAGGGCGACAGTGCGCCGCGCAGCCGGCGCGTGTTGGTCCCGCTCAGGTAGACCCCCAGGATCGCTTCATCCACCCGCTCGGTCCGCCGCTGGTAGCGCGGAATCATCCGGCTGCGCCATTCCCGGCTCTTTCCGTCGGCGTCCTCCAACCGTGCCCGCGGCATCGCAATCGTCGTCGCTCCCAGGCTGGTGCTCAACGTTCGCTCCCGCTTCCCGTGCCGATAACCCGCGCGAACCGAGCCCACCCGCGCTGATCGCCCCGCGCCCAGCGCTGCCTCCAACTCCTCATCCACTATCGCCTCAATGGTGGCCCGGATGCGCTCCCGCATCAGCTCCTCCAGCGAACCTTTTCCTGCCCCTCCACTCCTGCTATCCATCTCCATGGCGTCATCCTCCGGCACCCGCCTCCAAGCGGGCTTGAGTTGTGGCTCAACTCGCCGGATCTTGACGCTTTTCCGCTTTTTCCACCACCTTCACGACACTACCATGGGTGAGGGTTCTGATACACCTCAAGTAATACAGACGCATTGGCGCAGAATAGATTCCGTAATCGTAGAGCATCTCTTGGAAGTGTATCTGCACCCTCACCCGTCACGCGACTTGCTGGCGCAAATCGCGCGCCGACCTCCCCCGGCATGCGTCTGCGGTACCTAAGTCCGCAGACGCATGGAGTTTGTACATATCGCGGGCAACGCTGGCTCTCAGAGGGTCTCGGTAAAGTGGCCGAAAGGGACGCCGCAGAGGGCAAGGATTCTGAAAATAGTGGGACAGGCGTCACTGCCTGTCGTCGCTGCGCGAGCTTCCTGGCTCGCGCCACATTGTGAGATTCTCTCCCCCGGTACCGGGGATGAGAAAGGGCGCCGACCGACGGCGCCCCAGAGAGGGTCCTTTGTCAGCGGCAGCGCGTTTAAAGGCGCGCGATTTAAGGAAACCGGCAGCGCTGCATAAATAGCTTCGAGTACATCTTCGATCTGGGTGTTCACTTCTGCATTCCAAAATCGCATCGCTCGATAACCCTGCTCGGTGAGACAAGCCGTTCTCAAGGGATCCGTGCGCTCCGGCTCGGCATGTTGATTGCCGTCGAGTTCGATAATCCGGTGGCGCGTGACGCAGCAGAAATCTGCGAAGTACGGACCAATGTGGTGCTGCCGGCTGAATTTGAATCCCGCAAAGCGCTCGGCTCTGAGGTGCGCCCACAACTTCCGCTCCTCATCCGCACACGCAGCCCGAAGGTGCCGGCCTTGATCGCGCAAAGGTTCGTCATCGGAACTCATAATCGCGCGCCTGCAGAAGGCGCGCTGACAAAGGACCCTCTCTGGGGCGCCGCCGCGGCGCCCTTCTCCCCCGGTCCGGGGGAGAAAATTAAAGCAAAATGTAGAAAATCCAGGCGTCTGCGGACCGGGTCCGCAGACGCGGGCGAGGTAGCTTTTGAAGTTTATGGGCAGCCTCCCCTTCTGGAGAAACTATAAGTTTGGTCCCGTGGGGTTCTTCCCTCAGGGCGTAACCGCCCCAGGTACCACATACCGCTCACCCTCGGATGCGCGAGCGAAATCGCCGAGCTGGACCCAGCCGTCACCGCAGCCCCAAACTTAGCTGCGACGCGGGACGTGGGGGAGAGATGGACGCCGGCGGCCCCTCGCGACGGGGCAGATAGCCGTACTTGCGCTTGAGTCGCTGCACCAGTTCGTCGAGTTGCTGGTCGTAGGCGCGCGGGCCGTAGGTTGATTCGGCGTAGCGATTTTTCATCTGCTCCGCGAGTTGCGGAAAGTGGGCCTCGATAAAGGGCAGGAAGCGTTTGGCCGCCGACGGTTTCAGGAACAGCGACCGGGCGTGGACATCCGCCGCACCGCAACGGCGCGCCGCGGCGACGATGCTTTCGATCCCGGCCGGCGAATCCGTCAGCCCGGGAATCATCGGCATCATGAAGATGTTGCAGCGGATGCCGGCGGCCGAAAGCTCGCGCAGCGCCCGCAGCCGCAGCTCGGGACGCGGCGCGCGCGGCTCCAGCACCCGCTGCAGCCGGCGGTTCATCGTGATCAGGGAGAAATTCACCGATATTTCCGAGCGCTCCGCGATCTTCTTGAGCAGGTCCAGATCGCGCACCACCAGGTTGGACTTGGTCGTAATCGAGAGTTTGATTCCGCCGACCCGGGCGAAGACCTCGAGCATCGAACGCGTCAGCCCGAAAGTGCGCTCGGCCGGCTGATAGGGATCGGTCGCGGTTCCGATCGCGATCGAATCGCGCCCAATCGGAGTGCGCGCCAGGGTCCGTTCCAGCACCTCGGCGGCCTTGCGCTTGACGAAGATGCGCCGCTCGAAGTCCATCGGATCGCGCAGATCCAGAAACTCGTGGGTATAGCGGGCATAGCAGTACACGCATCCGAATTCGCATCCGCGATACGGGTTGATGGTCCACGCGAACGGCATCTGCCGATTGCTGCACCGGTTGAGAATCTGCTTCGCGGCCATCTCCACGAATTCGACTCCGCGCCGCGATTCGGAAAATGGCTCGGTTTCGGCCTCTGACATCAGCAATTGTGTTGCGGGCATCATGGACAACTTTCGCTATTTTTTCGCTTTTACGCAGCGCTTGTCAAGACGCAAGGCCTGGTTGAAACGATCGGCGATTTGCTCCGTGTCCCGCAAAGCGCTGATATGGGTCGGACAAGCGGACTCTCACTAGCTTGGCAGCCGCAACTGAAATAGCCGCGTCCGATCTCGCGCTCAATCAGCATAAATGGCTGATTGCGATCGCGGTGATGCTGGGGACCGTACTGGAGATGATCGACACCTCGATCGTCAACGTCGCGCTGCCCCATATGCAGGGCAGCTTCCAGGCCAGCGTCGACGAGATCACCTGGGTGGTGACCAGCTACCTGGTCGCCAACGGCATCATGATTCCGCTCACCGGCTGGATTTCCGCCCGGTTCGGGCGCAAACGTTACTTCCTGTTTTCGGTGACGACCTTCGTGATGGCGTCGGCCTGTTGCGGCGCGGCTCAATCGCTGGACCAGATGGTTATCTTCCGGCTGCTGCAGGGCTTCGCCGGCGCCGCGATGCTGCCGTCGTCGCAAGCCATCATGATGGAAACCTTTCCGCCTGAGGAGCAGCAGTTGGCGATGGCGACCTGGTCGATGGGCCTGATGGTGGCGCCGGTGCTGGGTCCGACGCTGGGCGGCTGGATCACCGACAACTGGTCGTGGCGTTGGAATTTCTATATCAACGTGCCCATTGGGATTCTCGCCATCCTGATGGTGTACACGTTCCTGGAAGACCCGGACTATCTGCGTCCCAAGCGCGGCGCGAAGGTCGACTATCTGGGAATCGGCATGCTGGTAATGGGGCTCGGGCTATTACAACTCGTCTGCGATCGCGGCCAGCGCGCCGATTGGTTCTCGTCGCCGTGGGTGGTGTACGCCACGCTCGGCTCGGTGCTCGCGACCATCGTGTTCACCTGGCGCGAGCTGACCTGCCCCGACCCGGTAGTGGACGTTCGCATCCTGCTCAATCCGATGTTCGCGGCGGTGGTGGGACTGGTGGTGGTGTTCAGCTTCGCGGTCTATGGCGCCAACCTGCTCAATCCGATCTTTCTCCAGGAATACATGGGCTATTCGGCCTGGAATGCCGGGTTGACGCTTTCGCCGCGCGCGGTCTCGTCGTTCATCGCGCTGATCGTCGTGGGGCAGTTGTCGCGCAAGGGCTTCAACACGCGTCCGCTGATCGGCGTGGCGTTTCTGGCGATGGGCGTCTCAACCTGGATGATGTCGCATTGGACGTTACAGGTCAGCAACTGGCAGGTGATCGGACCGGTGATGCTCAACGGGGTGGGTGGCGGTCTGCTCGGCCCGCAGCTTTCCGCGATTTCATTGACCACGGTGCCGCGCGAGCGCATGGGCTACGCGTCGAGCCTGTACAACATGATGCGTTCCACCGGAGCCGCGATCGGAATATCGATCCTGACCAGCATGCTGGTGGCCAAGGAGCAGATCCATCAGGCGCGCCTGGTGGAGCATTTCTCGATTTTCGACGCCTGGCGGATCAGCCACGTGCCGCCGCGAATGCCCGGCGCACCCAATTTTCATTTCCTCTCGCAAACCGGCGGCGGCAAAGAAGGCCTGGCGATGGTTTACGGCGTCATCCAGACTCAGGCCGCGATCCTCGCCTTCAACGATATCTACCGGATGCTCTCGTTCCTGGCGATCGTGACGCTCCCGCTCTACCTAATCCTGCGCAAGGCCCCAATGAGCACCGCCCAGGCGGGGCACTGAAGGAATTCGCGAGCCGTCGCGGCGGCGGGCGCGCGCCAGTGGTGCGTCGGCGCTATTGCGATTAGTCCCCGATGCGATAAAACCATGATGGTGGGCGCTTTCGTGCGCTAACGCGCGTATCGAGGGTGACCCGGGGTCTGGGGACAGCCGGACGGGGCGCAGGGTCCGTCGCGGCTGGCGTACAACGAAAATTCGCCAGGGGAGAGCCTTATGAAATTCACGTGGTTCCATTTGATGCCGTATCGGTATCTGCCGGACGATTTCAAACAGAAGCATCACAGCGTCTGGGTGGATATTCCGCGCAGCCTCTACGATCCCGAGATCGGCCATCAACTTTACAACGAGTATCTCGACTCATTGGAGTTCGCCGACCAGGCCGGCTTCGACGGATTGGGCGTCAACGAACATCATCAAAACGGCTACGGCATGATGCCTTCGCCCAACATCATGGCGGCGGCGCTGGCGCGGCGCACCTCGCGCGCCAACCTGGTCGTGCTGGGCAATTCGATCGCGCTGTACAATCCGCCGATTCGGGTGGCCGAGGAATTTGCGATGCTCGACGTGCTCAGCGGCGGGCGCCTGATCGCGGGGTTTCCGGTCGGCACTTCGATGGACACCAACTTCTGCTACGGCGAAACCCCGGCCCTGCTGCGCGAGAAATACCTGGAAGCGCACGACCTGATCATCAAAGCCTGGACCGCGAAGGAGATGTTCAGCTTCAACGGCAAATTCACGCAGTTGCGCTACGTCAACCTGTGGCCGCGGCCGCTGCAACAGCCGCATCCGCCGATCTGGATTCCCGGCGGCGGCTCGATCGAGACCTGGGAATTCTGCGCCAAACACGACTACCAGTATTCTTTTCTGTCTTTCATCGGCCATCTCCACGGCCGCCGCATCACCGAAGGCTACTGGGAGACCATGAACCGCCTCAACAAGGAGCCCAACCCCTACAGCCTGGGTTTCGTGCAGACCATGGGGGTCGCCGAGACCGATGCTGAAGCGGAACGGATCTTCTCGCCCTACATGGACTATTTCTACAACCGCTGCCTGCATATTTACGCCGGCTTCGCCGACGCACCCGGCTATCGCACGCTCGATACCATCAAGCACGGGATGCTCAGCCAGTACGGGCGGCCGAACATGAGCGGGCTGAGCTGGAAGGAATTCGTCGACGGCGGCTATATCATCGCGGGCTCGCCCAAGACCGTGCGCGACCGTCTGACCGAGGCGCTCAAGACCCTGCGTTGCGGCCATCTGATGGCGCTGTTGCAGTTCGGTTCGATGCCGTCGGAAGTGACGCGCAACAGCACCGACCTGTTCGCGCGCGAGGTAATGCCGCATCTGCGCGGGCTGTGGAGCGAATACCAGGACCGCTGGTCGCCGCATCCGCTGCCCCAGTCCGAGCGCGCGAAGCCAGCGCAGGTCGGAGGCGCAAACGGCGCCGCGTCCGGCGCGCCGCGCCAAGCTGCCGCGGCCAGCGAGGTCGCGAAGTGAAGACTCAGCAGAGTATCGGCGGCGGACGCTTCTCGGTTGAGATCTTCACTTACGGCAGCGGCGAGCCGCTGCTGTTTCTGCATGGCGCCGGCGGTCTGTTCGAGCCCTATCCGGCGCTGGAGCAACTGGGGCGCGATTTCAAAGTGATCGCGCCGCATCTGCCCGGCTACGGCGAATCGACCGGCGGGGAAAAAATCGACGACGTGATCGACGCGGCGCTGTTTTACCATCAGTTGATGGATGACCTGCACCTGGACAGCGCCTACATCGTCGGCGAGTCGATGGGCGGGATGCTGGCGGCGGAGGTGGCCGCGCTCGACGTGCATCGCGCGCGCAAGCTGGTGCTGGTCGCGCCGGCCGGGTTCTGGATCGATGAGCATCCGATCCCGGACTTCTTCGCCACCGACGCGAAAGAACTGCCGGCCCTGCTCTTTCATGATCCGAACTCGCCGGTGGCGCAGGCGATGATGAAGATGCCCGAGGACCGCGAGCAGATGGCGCAGATGTACGTCGAACGGGTCAAGCGCATGACGATGGCGGGCAAGTTCCTGTGGCCGATTCCGGACCGCAAGCTCAAGAAGCGCGCCTACCGGATCGCCGCGCCCACGCTATTGGTCTGGGGCGCGTCGGACCGGCTGATTCCGCCGGTCTATGCGGGCGTGTTCAAAAGCCACATCAGGAATTGCAGCGAGGCAATAATTCCCGAAGCCGGCCACGCTATCATCCACGAGCAGACCCAAAAATTCTGCGATACGGTAAAGAAATTCCTCAAGCAGTGAACCTCGGGATGGGGCTTTGCGCACGCCGCAAAGCCCCATGCGGCACGGTGCGCCATCCATTGGCGCGCTACCGCGTTTGGTGATTGGCGGTCGGAAAAACCGACTCAGTTCCGAGGCCATTTCAGGGGAAAAACGTTGCCGCTTCAAAAATTCAGCTGAACCCGATTCCCGAATCGGCGAAATGTACCTACAATAGCGTTACGTCCTGGGTCGGATATGCGTTTCGCGTGGGACGAAAAAAAACGCCGCTCGAACATTGCCAAGCATGGAATCGATTTTCTCCTGGCAAGCCAGATGTTCGACGGAAGGGTGCGCCTTGACTTCGAGTCGCCACGCGACGATGAGCAACGAATATTGAGCATCACTGAACTCGACGGGAAAGTAATCGCAGTGGCGTGGACGTGGCGCGACGAGGACGTCGTCAGGATTATTTCAGCCAGGAGAGCGCGGCGTGAGGAAGAAAGAGCGTATCGTCAGCTATACCGCTGAAGAACTCGCCGCCATGCGGGCTCGAGGCCAGGACAAAACGGATTGGGCTGCCGCGAAAGCTAAGACGGAACGCGAGCTCGCCGCCGACATGGCAAGTGATCCGGCATGGAAGGGCGTGCCTGAGGGTTGGGTGAAGCAGGCCCACGTCGCCAATGGCCTGATGTGTCGTCCCAAGGAAAACAAGCGCCAGGTCACCATCCGTTTTGACGCGGATATTTTGGATTATTTCCGCCGGCAGGGACGCGGCTGGCAGGGGCGCATGAACGCGGTTTTGCGCAGCTTCATGGAAAGTCACCAGTAGCAAGCCGCATTCTGCCCGATGACGTTCGGGTGGCCGCGGACCGCCTACCCCCTGACTGGACGACGCGACGCGCGCAGCGCGCGCTCCGACGCCCATCCGCGGATGTGGTTGATTTGCTCCTTCATCGTGCGCGACAGCGGGACCACGTCCGTCGCCATGTTGACCAGGTCTTCCTCGGTGATCTCGCGGTCTTCCAGTTGCGCCCGGGTCAGCGCCGAGACCACGCACTGCTCGATTTCAGCCCCGGTCCAGCCGTTGGCAAAAGCCACCAGTCGTCCGACATTGAACCGCTCCGGATCAACTCCGCGGCGGGTGAGATGAACCTTGAAGATCGCGAGGCGTTCTTCGTCCTGCGGCAGGTCAACAAAGAAGACCTCGTCGAAGCGTCCTTTGCGGATCATTTCGGCGGGAAGCAGGTCGATACGGTTGGCCGTGGCGGCGACAAACAGACCCCGGGCCTTCTCCTGCATCCAGGTCAGAAAGAAGGCGAAGATCCGGCCCTGCTCGCCGCCCGAATCCGCCGACGTGATGCCCATTTCGATCTCGTCGAACCAAACCACCGCGGGCGCCATCTCCTCGAGCATCTTGCACGCCGCAACGAAGGCCCCTTCGGGTTGCCCGTGCCTGCCGGAGAAGACCTCGATCATGTCGATACGGTAAAGCGGAAGCTCAAAGTGCGAGGCGATGGCCTTGACCGACAGACTTTTTCCGCAGCCCGGAATCCCCATCATCAGCACGCCCTTGGGCGCGATATCCGTGGTCAGGCTGTCGCGAAGTTGAAAGAGCTTCTTGCGCTCCTGCAGCCACTCCTTGAGGATCTCGAGGCCGCCAATTTGGGCGATTTCGGTGCCGCTGGCGACAAACTCGACGACGCCGCTGCGATTGACCAGCAGCCGCTTCTCTTCGAGCAGCGCCGGCATCGACTCGGGCCCCAGATGCCCAGTGGTGGCCAGGGCGCGCCGCACCGCATGGCGGGCTTCGTTGAGCGTGAGCCCCTGGAGCGCCCGCGCGAGCTGATGGATGGTCGCGTCGCTGGTGTCGGCGTTCGCGCCGCGCGCGGCGATTTGGTTGGCTTCTTCCCGCAGGAAATCCGTGAGCTCGGCAAAATCGGGGAGCCGCAGCTCGATATAGACCAGGTCGCGCTCGACCTCCTCGGGAACGAAGCGCACCGGGGAGCTGATAACCACGAACTTGTGCTGGTCCAGACAGGCATCATAGAGGTCCCGAAGCCGGCGTCTGACGTTTGGATCGTCGCGCAGCGGTTCGTGAAAGTCTTTGAGGTGAAAGATCGCCGGTTCTTTGTACGTAGCGATGAAATCCAGCGCATCGCGCGGAGCTTGAGTGCCGGTCTGGGGTGCACCGTCTTGCCGGAGCAATCCCTCGGTCAGACTCCAGGTCCAGACCGGAACCGGCGCGGAGTCCAATAATTTTTGGCCAGCCTCGCGCAGCACCCTTCCAACCCGCTGCTCTTCGGCGGATCTTACGTAGAGGAGCGGCCGGCCGGATTCGAAGATGTCACGGAAGACTTTCGCCGCGCGGCTTTCGGAGGGGTGGGAAGCTGTAGGCTGTTCCATAGAAAAATCGTCAGGCCGCTAAAATACAGGCCGCGGGCTGCTAACCATCAGCTATAGAATACCGAACCCTCGACCCGTTAGACATACTCCCCGCGAGGAGACTCGGCGCCAGACTCAGGGCAATGCGGCGAGCGCGTAGGCCGGCGGCAGGTTGGAGGCGATCTCGACGATCGTGTCCTCACACAGCCGCCAGTGCAAAACCTTACCGTCGGTAGTGACCGCGAACAGATCGTCGGGGCTTTGGGGCGGCTGCAAAATCGCCATCACCATTCCGCGCCAGCGTCCCTCGGCGGACGCGAACTGGCGGAAGCTGCCGCCGTTATCGGAACTGACAAACAGCATCGCGTCGGCGCCATGGGCCATCCAACTGGGCGGAGCGCCCGCGGCACCGGCGGTGTACAGCGCGCCGCTTCCGGCGAGGTCCACTACCAACGGCACCACGTAGGGGCGATTGAGGCCGTCGGTGACAAATTGCCATGACGCACCGGCATTCTCGGAACGGTAAAAGCCGCGTCCGGTCGTCGCATACAGCCGCCGCGACTCCGCCGGGTCGACGGCAACACTGTGTACGTCGGGGTAAAGCCCCTTGTTAAGCGGCTCGAAGGTGGCGCCGCGGTCGCGGGAACGGAAAATCCCGCCCTCTTCCACACCGACGTAGATGACCGCTGGATTGTTGGGATCAAAAGTGATGGCGCGAACGTGCGGTACATGCGGAGCCGGCGGAAAGGTCCAGCGGTCGCGTCCAGACAAGTCCAAAAAGGCCGCGCACTCCCGGAACGTGCGGCCATGGTCCTCGCTGTGAAAGAGCCGTGCGTGAGCGGTGCCGATAAACAGCTCGCCGGGCGCGTCGGGAGTCGCCGCAATCGCCCACACGCCCTCGTCGTATGCGCCGGTTGGCGTAATATCGCTCCAGGTTCTGCCCCCGTCCGCGGAACGCGACAGCGTTCCCGACGCCGGTCCATCCCCCATGTGCGTGGCCTCCATGGAACCGACGTAAAGCAGGTCCGGCTCGTTCGTCCCCTGCGCCATGCAGAAGATCGAAGCCGGGTTGGCAATCACCGCGAGCGGGGCCCCGGCCCGCTCAGAATTGAGGATTACGATACCTTTGGAAGTTCCGACGCACAGCCGCATTCAGTTGCCCCGCCACCATCTCACGTTCCCAGCACCCGCCAGCAGATGCGGAACCGTCAAACGCGGTGTTGACCCACGAAATTTCTTTTTCCGCACCCGGCTAGGGATCGGCAAGCATTCCGACGCGCAGGCCGCCTGACTGAGCCAATTCGGCCGGAGCGACTTTTTTGGGATTCGGATCGATTCGCGTCCGTTTGACCAGCATGGTCGCCCCCTCCAGCGCGATCCGCATCCCCTCGGAGCCGATGGCGACAATTTCACCTAGTGCTCCGGAAGACAGCCCGGCTTCCAGCGTGGCCTCGTAAAACCGGACGCGTTTGCCGTCGTAGAGTCCAAACGCTCCAGGCTGCGGATCGCATCCCCGGACCAGATTATGGATTTCGCGCGCATGCTTGCTGAAATCCACCCGTGCATGTTCATCGCGGCATGGGGCCTCATAGGTGGCCAGATTTTCGTTCTGCACTATCGCGGGAGCCCGGCCCGTTTTGATCAGATCCAACGCTTCGAACAGGGAATCGACCCCGAGCGGGAACAGGGTGTTGAAGTACAACGATCCGATGGTGTCGTTCTCACCGATCGGCACCCGCTTCTGAACGAGGATCGGCCCCGTATCGATACCCTGGTCGGGCCAGAACCAAGTCACTCCGGTCTCGCTGTCGCCCTGGATGATCGCCCAGTTGATCGCGCTGGCCCCGCGATGGCGCGGTAAGAGCGAAGGATGAAAGCAGATCGACTTGAACTTCGGCGCGTAAAGTATCCGCTCGGGCACGATGAGCGTGACGAAGGCAAGAATACCCAGGTCGGCATTGAGGGACTTGAACTGTTCGAAAATCGCCTGGCCTTTGAAGGACGCGGGTTGGCTCAGTGGCAGGCCGAGTTCCAGCGCCTTGCTCTTCAGCGGATCGGCCCGGCCGCCGCTGTCAGGCGGCGCGTAAACGTGGACTATTTCCTCGCCTCTGGCGTGGAGTTCCTGCAAGACTTTTTCGGCGAATGCCGCCTGACCAATAAGCGCGATACGCATGGCTTTGCTCAACCTACCCGGCGGTCAAACTATCAATATCGCCCGCCACGCGCAAAGATGCGGCAAACCACGCGATATTGGATATCCACCGTCAGGCGCGCTCAGTCGGCCGAGCCGCTCGGCGGCCTGGATGAAAGCGACTGGTCTTCGGACTGGGCGGGAGATAACCATAAAGCAGTCGGCGGCGCTTGGTTGCGCGGCCTCCTGGGCGCACATTGAATGCGCATCGAAATCACTTTTTCCCGGTGCGCCCGTTGGGTGGCCGGCCAATGTTTGGGTTGATAACTGTTGAATCGCAAACCGATATTCCCGCTGTTTGCGCGCCGTGGCATCCTCAGGTTTGCCCCGGCGCTGTTGGCCCTGCCACTCTTGCTCCTCTCGATCATGGCCGTGCCCCCGGCGGCGTCGCCGGCGCCCGGCCCGCGGCTGGTGATTCTGATGGTCTGGGATGGACTGCGGCCTGATTCCGTGACTCAGAGTGATACACCCAGCCTTTACGCGCTGGCGCATGAGGGAGCTTATTTCGCGAATCATCACGCGATGTTTCCCTCCCTGACGATGGTCAACGCGGCCACTCTCGCGACCGCCAATCCGCCATCCATCAGCGGCATCAACGCCAATTTGATGTATTTCGGCCCGCTTCTTGCCGGAACCGCTCCCGGGGATGGCGGTTTTCTGGCGCTCGCCCGCAATGGGCCTGTGCACCTGGAGGGAACCAGACTGTTGAAGGTGCTGGACGGCCCCGGCGGCCTGAAAGGTGGGGTCCTGCAGGTTCCGTCGCTGGCACAGCAATTGATGCGCGCGGGCGGCTTCGCTGCGATCATGGGCAAAAGCGGACCGACCTTTTTGTTCGACGATAACGCCGACGGCGGCGCCGCCCAAGCCAAGGCGCTGTTTGCGAGCGACGATCAGGCAGTTCCGTCGGCGCTGGCGCAGCAACTGATGACCCCGGCGGCGCTGAAGATGGCTATCCGTGAGGATCCGCCGTTCGGCGACCAGGATGCTTATCTCGGCCACCTGTTTGTGGATCGCGCGTTGCCGGCCGCCGTCGCGGCGCTGCGGGCCAACCGCTCCGCCCTGTTGGTGTTATGGCAGCACAATCCCGATATCAGCGAGCATGTGACCGGGGTCGGGACCGCGGCCGACGCCAAGGCTCTGACGATTTGCGACACCAATCTGGGCCGCCTGCGCGCAGCGCTCAAGCGACTCGCAATCGCGGACCAGACCGACCTGATCGTCGTTTCCGACCATGGTTTTGCGACGATCAACGTGCGGGTCGATCTTGGCAGTTTGCTGGTTAAGCAGGGGCTCAAGCAGTCCACCAATAGCGACGACGTGATAATCGCGCGCAACGTCGGCGTGGACAACCTTTTTCTGTCGCCGCGAATCGAGCGGGCGGACCGCGCCCGGTTGTTACAGAAAATCGTCAATTTCGCCGCGGCCCAGGAGTGGTGCGGTCCGATCTTCAGCCCTCCCGCCCCCGGTCCGGATAGGGGCTACATTGGCTCCATCGCTGGAACCTTCAGTCAAGCGTGGTTCAGTCTGTTCAATCCCACGCGCTCTCCCGACCTGATCATCTCGTTCCGCGAACTCCCCGGCCTGGACAACTCCAAGCTGGTGGGCCCCGGCGCTAAGGCATACGTTGTGGACGGATCCGGGATGAGGGAGGAGCCCAACCTTTCACAGCCAGCGCTCCATCCGATGCCCGGTGTCGGATATTCCGATACGTCTCATCTCGCCACCACCGGCGACGGCACTCATGGCTCCCTGGGGAAATATGAGATGCACAACTTCTGCGTCGCGATCGGCCCCGACTTCCGGCGCGCGTGGGTCGACCATGCCCCAACCTCGAATCTGGATGTCGCCCGTACGATAGCCAAGGTGCTCGGCGTGCGACCTGGCAGTTCGGCCGGTGACCAACCGATCACGCATGGCCGCGTGATGGCGGAGGCATTCAAAGACAGCCGCGCGCCAAGGGCGCCGCATGTCACGCCGGTCGAGGTCAGGTTGGATCTTCCTGGCCGCCGCGTCATCACGACCATCGACGTCGAACAAATGGGCCAAGAGAAGTACCTGAATGGATCGGAAGTGCGCCGGCGATAGATTCTTGGTCCAGCGCTTAGTCTAATTTCCTAGCCGAATGGTGCTGGCCATTAATATTCATGAAACTAAGACCCGTTCTCCAAGCTTCTAAAGCGAGTTCAGCTTGTGAAGAGGTTGTGATTGCCAAAGCCGGCAAACCCATTGCCCGACTGGTTCCATTCTCCGCCCCAGTGCTGGAGCGAAAATCGGGGACCGCCAAGCGCATGATCACCATGAGTGCCGGCTTCGACGCACCCCTGCCGGAAGACCTTCAAAAGGCGTTCGAGGATTGAGAATTCTGCTCGATACTCACGCATTTATTTGGTGGATCGGTGACGACCCCGGCTCTCCGAACGCGCGCGTGGAATCGTCCGAGACGGGGCCAACAAGGTCTTCTTGAGCGCCGATCGAAAGCTCGCCGATTATGCGATCCAGCTCGTTTGGTGACGCCCGCGAACTACTTCAGAGGCTCAGTCGATCCCGAGGCGCTCGCGGCCTTCGGGAGAGATCATCTGCGGATTCCAGGGCGGATCCCACACCAAATCCACATTGGCCTCGGCCACGCCCGGAATGCCCATCAACTTTTGCTTGGCATCGAACGCGATCGAAGCGCCCATTCCGCAACCCTGGGCCGTGAGCGTCATCTTGATGTCGATCACGCTCCCGCCTTCCGGCTGGGCCGTAACGGACATCGCGTAGATTAGTCCAAGATCGACGATGTTGACTGGAATTTCAGGGTCAAAACAGGTCTTGAGTTGCTCCCAGACCATTGATTCCACATCTCCGCCCGGGGCGGCCTGAGCGGTGGGGGATTCGGCCGCGTCCTTGCCCAACGCGTCGGCGTCTTTGCCCGCAATCCGAAACAATCCGCCGTAGGCGGGAACCTGAACCGTAAACGTCCCGCCCAGCGATTGGGTGACGGTGACCTCGGTGCCCTTTTGCAGTCGTATTTTGTCGCCCGAGGGGACCTGTACCGCGTCACACTCCCGTGCCAACTCGACTTTTTCCATTATCGATCTCCTGGCTTTATGATAAGGCACCGCACCGCACGGCGCCATCCCAATCGCGTGGGCGGCGGGTCAACCTTGCTATCGAATAAGTTCCGCCCCTTCGTCGTCTTCACTTAGTGCTGGTGGTGGAAACCTGAAAATGGATCGCCGCCGGCGTTTTGCTGACCTCCCCACCCTGCCAGGGGTGCGAGTTCAGCCGCGAAAATGTGCCCATTACCCCTCCATTTTCGAGGCTCGCACCCCTGGCTCTATTTCAGTACCGGTATTGCGCTAAGCCCGCCAGGTCCTCGTTGGCTGACTGAGCCGTATCATTTCCACCGGGTCCGTCAATCCGAGACCTTCTTCGCAACCCCACCCCGCGGTGCGCCGAAACCCAAAAAAAGTAGGGTGCAGGCGGGCTGCAAACCTTTACCGCGATGATTAGAATAGGTAAGTAGGACCGGTTTGCTAAGATAATTAAGCTTGGCCTAGACTCTGGTGCCCGAATGGTCTGGTGTGGTTTCTGCCCATTATTTGTTCCGCGATCTGGGCGCAATCGCTGTCGGAGTCGAATTTAATCGGTTTATCTGGAAATCGGATGAAGCACAAATATGAAGGCAAGGATCTTCAGGGTCTGGTCGATCTTGGGCGGGAGCAAGGTTATCTGACTTTCGACCAGGTCAATGACTTTCTGCCCCAGGACGTCGCCTCTCCCGGCGATCTGCGGGCGGCGCTCGAGAGCTTCGAGGACATGGATATCAAGGTCCTCGACGAGGTTCCGAGCGAAGGGGCTGAGGTCGAGGCCGAAGCCGAAACCAAGGAGGAGCCCGAAGAAGAAGCCGTTGATACGCTCAGTGAATCCTCCGACCCGGTTCGCCTTTATCTCAAGGAAATGGGGAATTTTCAGCTCCTGACCCGGGAGCAGGAAGTGGAGATCGCCAAGCGTATCGAAGCTGGAGAACAAGAGGTCGAGGAGGAAGTCCTCAAATCTCCGATCATGCTTGACCATCTCGTCCACATCGGCGAACGGGTGGAGGCCGGGGAGGCTGACCTGCGCGATATCTTCGAAGAAGCCGAAGAGCCTGATCCGGATGAAGAAAAAGGACCGGAGGCTGATGAGGCGCAGCGCGAGCGGCTACTGGTTTTCACCAAAAAGCTGACCAAGCTGCGCGAGCGGCTCGAGGAAACCGAGACGGAGTTGCGCGGCAAGCCGGGTCCGCGGGTTAAGCCCAAGCTCGAAAAGCAATATGCGCGCTTCAAACAGCGGGTCAAGGAAGAGCTCAAGGCGATGCAGCTTTCGCCCCGGGTCGAAGAGGCGGTCATCAATGAGATGCGCCGCCTGCTGCACGAGCATCGCCGGCATCAGCATACGATTCAGAACTACGAAAGCGCCACCAGCAAGAGCAAGACCCAATTGCTGCGGGAAGCGCTTGAAGCCGAAGGCCGCCATCTGATTAAGGTCAATGGCACCCGCCAGAGCATCACCGACGTGGCCGCGCGAATCCGCGAAGCGCAGCGGCATATGAAAGAAATCGAACGGCGGGTCAAAGCCAACGGCGAGGAACTCGGCCATTCACTGAGGACTATCGAGGAAGGGCAGGCCAAAAGCCGTCGGGCCAAGAAGGAACTGACCGAAGCCAATCTGCGCCTGGTTGTGAGTCTGGGTAAACGCTACACCAATCGTGGCTTGGGATTTTTGGACCTGATCCAGGAAGGCAATATCGGTCTGATGCGCGCGGTTGACAAGTTCGAATACCAGCGCGGCTACAAGTTCTCGACCTACGCGACCTGGTGGATTCGACAGTCGATGTCGCGCGCGATTGCCGACCAGGGCCGCACCATCCGGATCCCGGTCCATATGGTCGAGACGATCAACAAACTGCTGCGCGTTACCCGGCTGCTGGTGCAGCGCTTGGGCCGCGAACCGACTCCGGACGAAATCGCGGGGCAGATGGAGATGCCGCTGGACAAGGTCCAGAAGGTCCTCAAGATCGTCAAGGAACCGATCTCGCTGGAAACGCCGATCGGCGACGAGGAAGAAAGCTCGCTGGGCGATTTCGTCGAGGATGAACTGGCGCCTTCACCGGTGGAGGCCGCGATTCACACCAATCTGGGCGAGCAAACCCGCAAGGTACTGGCGACCCTCACCCCGCGTGAGGAGCAGATCCTGCGCATGCGCTTTGGGATCGGGCAGAAGACCGACTATACGCTGGAAGAGGTGGGCAAACAGTTCGCCGTCACCCGCGAGCGCATCCGCCAAATCGAAGCCAAGGCATTGCGCAAGCTGCGCACGACGGCGCGCTCCCGTAACCTGGAAGGGTTCGTGGAACGCGAGTAGCGGCGTTTTCAATTCCGCAAAACAAAAGGGGCCGCCCCGATGAGCGGTCCCTTTTTTAGTTCCGGTGATGACGGTCCTTTACTTCATGTTTGAAGCCACGAACTGCCAGTTCACCACGTTCCAGAACGCCTCGACGTACTTGGGCCGCGCGTTGCGGTAGTCGATATAATAGGCGTGCTCCCACACGTCGCAGGTCAGTAATGGGGTGGCGGCGCCGGTAAGCGGATTTTCGGCGTTGGAGGTCTTGTCGATCGCCAACGAACCATCCTTCTTCTGTACCAGCCAGGCCCATCCGCTGCCGAATTGGCCAACCGCGGCCTCGCTGAACTGTTTGACGAATTCATCGAAACTCTTGAAGGCCTTGTTGATCGCCTTGGCCAGTTCACCGCTGGGCAAGCCCCCGGCCTTGGGCGCCAGGCAGGTCCAATAAAAGCTGTGGTTCCAGTGCTGCGCGGCGTTGTTGAACAGCGGCCCCTTATCCGCGGTTTTGACCAGTTCCTCCAGCGGCATGCTGGCGAACTTGGTGTTCGCAACCAATTCATTGAGCTTGTTCACGTACGCCGCGTGATGCTTTCCATGGTGGTATTCCAGCGTTTCCGCGGAAATATACGGGGCGAGCGCGTGCTTGTCGTACGGCAGTTTGGGCAATTCAAAGGCCATCTCTTACACCTCTCCTTTTCGGTTAAGGGCGCGGTTCTCCGCCAGGCCGCGCGCCGGCGAAAGCCGCGTAGCCAACCCAATAAGTCGCTTTGTTAAAGGCCGAGCGAGCTGTGTGAAGTTGGCTCGGCCAAGTGGTACGGGATAGTTCGAGCCGCTTTAGATCGCGTGGCGTGAACTACGCCACCACAGTTTAACGTTATGGCCGGAGCACCACGGCGTCAAGAATATTTGTCGCCGTACTGATATGACTTTTCCTAATTCAGTCGGGGGCACCGGCTTATCCAATTACGGACTGAATATTTTTCATTTGCATGAGTAATACAGCGCCAAATAGTGAAATTTATTAATGATCTTGATAGAGCAGGTGGCGTGACCCTGAATCAGCTACCGCTTGCTACGAAAATCATCCCCGATGTCGCGACCCACACGCCGGACAAAGAAAAACCCGCTGAAATCTTGACCTTGCTCCGAAAACTTGATTGATGGCTGCTAAAGAAAACATGAAGCGCGGCTGACCGGGCGCTGCTGATATCTTCTGATAAGGAGGAAGCTATGGATGCGTTCTACATGTTGCTGCGGTGGTTTCACTTCCTTTTTGGCATTATCTGGATAGGTCTGTTGTATTACTTCAACTTCGTTCAGACACCCTTCTTTGCTGAAACAGAACCCGCCGTACGCAGCGGGGCGGTCCAGAAGTTGGTCCCTCGCGCTCTGTGGTGGTTCCGATGGGGTGCGATGGGCACCGTTATTGTTGGTTTGATTTACCTGATTCTATGGTGGGCAAATCTGGGCTGGGCGATCACTTCATGGACGGTGACGATCCTGACCGGCGGTACGATGGGAATCATTATGTTTCTCAACGTCTGGCTGGTGATCTGGCCTAATCAGAAAATCGTGATCGGCTCCGCAGTTACCGTCGCGGGTGGCGGTCAGGCCGATCCCAAGGCCGCTCCCGCGGGGCGGCGGGCCGGCCTCGCCTCGCGCACCAATACGGTGTTTTCGATCCCGCTACTATTCTTTATGGGCGCGGCCAGCCATTACAGCATGTTCAGTAACCCCACCACTGGTGGGATCTGGGCCTGGCTGATCATCACGGGAATTGTCATCGTGCTGATCGAGATCAACGCGCTGGTCGGCACCACGGGAGCAACCAAGAAGCCACTGGATTCCGTACAGGGCGCCATCACGTTTGGTTTCGTGCTGTGGCTGATCGAGGTGATCATCATCAAGACCACCTTGAGCTAGCAGGCTGCGGAAAAAGTCTCCGCAGCCTGCTCCCTCTCTCTTATCTCCCCCCGGCCAGGGGGAGAAGATTGAGGGAGGAAGCCAACTTTTATGCAGGGTGCTACTCCCATCGGGCAACCAGTCGGTCTCTGCACCCGTTTTTCGCACCCTGCTAACGATTACCGGCGGGCGTCGGGGTTTCCCCACACGGGAATTGAACGCCCGCGCGGTTACGCCGCTTATTGGCCGGTTTTGGCGGCCTGCAGGAACGCGGCCAGATTGTCGATTTCAGGCGCCAGTTGTGGGAACGCACGCATCGCGTGGGTCTTGCGTTGAGGCTGGTAGCCGGAAGGATAGGCAAGATGCAGCACCCGGGCCTCGATCAAGGTTCGCGATGAACCGGCGATCGCCGGTCCCTGGCTCCCCGGAAAGTTGGGATTGATGTTGTGGCACACGACGCAGTTGGTCATGTAAACGACGCGCCCGCGCTGCACTGGTGTCTGCGGGCCGGAACTGCAGCCTGGTAGCAGGGTCGTGGCGGCGAGCGCCACTGCCACCAGGCGCATCTGGCGCTCCCGCTTCACGTCGGTCTCATCACATGACAATCCCAGGCGTGAAGGCGCTTAGGGAGCCCGAACATCACCCTGCCTTACCGGGTCCGTGATGCTCCTGTAATTTCGGCGTGCGTCACCGCTCACCGGTCGGCCAGGATTCCTCCAATTCGCGGCCGATTGAGCGCATCGGCGAAACGACCCCCCGGCCGTCTGCAATCAATTTGCGTATTCTGTCGTAAACGCGCGCAAACACACCGCTCTCAACGCGCTCAAGACGGCGCATGTCAAGCTCCGGTTCGCTGATATGGGACAGCCCAGACAAGTGCGGCGCTTGCGCCAATCTCATCCGCCCTTGCATCTCCGCTTCCTCCTGACTTTGGCAAGATAATCCTAACCGCAGCGATCCACAATGTCAAAACGCTTGCGCTTTTTCCGCCGCTCTCGGACAATTTGAGAGGCGTGCCGATTGTCTTTGGAGGTGAGTGTTAGCGCCAGGTGCAGCTTCCATTCGAGGAGGAGATGATGCGCAAGTTGATAATAATGACCTTGGTCGCCCTGCTCTTCGCTTCCGCCTGCCAGAAAACGGAGGAGATTCCTCCACCAGCCGCAGCGCCTGAGGCCTCGGCCCCGCCAGCGGCATCTGCTCCCGCCGCTCCAGCCGCAGCGCCCTCCGCTTCACCCTAGCAGCTCGAAAAACGGCTTCTGAGACAGGCCTGGCGACTCAATGGGATAGCACCCTGCATAAAAGATGGCTTCCTTCCTCAATCTTTCTCCCCTGACCGGGGGGAGATAAGAGAGAGGGAGCAGGCTGCAATCCTAACCCTTGCTAACTCGCGAGCGTGGGAGTTGATTACTGGCCGACCTTCATTCCCACAGAGGCGAGTTGATTTGGACCAGAACGCGGATCGTAACGGGGGCGAGCGGCTTCGATCGACACTTTCGGGTTTCGACGCCGCCACGATTGTGGCGGGGTCGATGATTGGATCAGGTATTTTCATCGTTTCGGCCGATATCGCCCGCCATATCGGTTCGCCCGCGGCGTTACTTTTAGTCTGGCTGGTCAGCGGCCTGATGACGGTCGCCGGAGCGCTGGCCTACGGCGAGTTGGCGGGGATGATGCCGCAGGCGGGGGGACAATACGTCTACCTCCGCGAAGCCTACGGACGGCTGTCGGGTTTTCTGTTCGGATGGACGCTGTTTCTGGTGATCCAGACCGGAACGATTGCGGCCGTCGCGGTGGCCTTTGCCCGGTTCGCCGGGGTACTTTTTCCGGTGCTTAATTCGGGCGTGCCGGCCGGCGGCGGCTGGCATCTCGGGTTTTCGCGCGAACGCGTCGGAGCGATTGCGGTGATCCTGGTGCTGACCGCGGCGAACCTGCGCGGACTGGACACCGGACGGCTGGTGCAGAATTTCTTCACCAGCATCAAGGTGCTCTCGCTCTTGCTGATCGCGATGCTGGCCCTGGTGATCGCACCCAACCCCGCCGCTATCCGGATCAACTTCGGCGGTGTCCATCAGTTGCTCGGCGGCAGTGTCTTCTCCATTGGAGCGCTGGCGGCCTTCGGAGCCGCGATGGTGGGGAGTCTGTTTTCGGCCGACGCCTGGGCGTCGGTGACTTTCGTCGCCTCCGAGACCCGCCGTCCCGACCGCGATTTGCCGTTCGCCCTGGCCTGCGGGACCCTGGTCGTCATCGCACTCTACATCCTGGTCAATGTCGGCTACCTGGCGCAACTGCCCCTGCATCCCACCGGTGGCACCGGCGTGTTTGCCGAGGGAATTGCGCGAGCGCATTCGGATCGGGTCGCGGCCGCGGCAATGCAGGTCGTGTGGCCAAGCGGCGGCGCTGTACTGACCGCGGCACTGGTGATGATCTCGACTTTCGGATGCGCCAATGGACTGATCCTGACCGGCGCACGGGTGTTGTACGCGATGGCTCGCGACGGGGTGTTCTGGCGCGCGGCCGGGCGCCTCAACGGGGCTCGGTGCCGGGTGTGGCGTTGATTGTTCAGGCGATTTGGGCTTGCCTGCTCACGCTGTCGGGCAGTTACAGCGACCTGTTGGATTACGTGATCTTCGCCCAACTGCTCTTCTATGTGCTGACGGTGGCGGCGGTTTTCCGGCTGCGAATCACGCGCCCCGACGCTGCCCGTCCATACAAGGCGTGGGGTTATCCGCTGGTGCCGGCCGCGTACATCGTCACGGCCACCGCGCTGATGGTGGATCTGCTGATGGTCAAACCACGATTCACCTGGCCCGGACTGTTGATCGTGATCGCGGGCATCCCGGTCTTCATCCTGCAGGAACGCCGTTTGCGCGGGGCCTCAGCCGCCGACGCCAAACACATCGCCTCCGGGCGGCCCTAACGCCGGTGAAATGGCCTTTCCCTGGCGCGAACACCGGCGAAATCCTTGCGAGGTGGAAGGAACGCATAACGGCGGTGTGCGCCATCCGATTCCGGTGGCGAGGCGCGAGACACCATGCCCCGGCAGGGTGCGGAAAAAGGGAATTCCGCGGATAGGGATCATTTGGTGGTTTCCGCACCGCGCTGACGCTATCAGGAACTGATGCTCAAGCTCATTGAACGCGACGGCGACGCTTAGCCTATGCTGGCGGAACCAAGCCGCCGAAAGCCTAACCTCCGAAGGGCTTGAGAGGCTCATATCACCAGGTTTGCTATTAGCCATTCCAGTTGATGGGCACGATCGTCACGCGTCAAGATCCGTGCCTCATTAACAGTTTCGCGAATACGCTTGCGGCATTATTGATCGATTACTGAGCACGTCGCTGCTCGGAGGCCGCCTATGAGTCAATCAGAACAACTCGCTCAAATTTCCAAGGGCGGTTTTACCGATGCGGTGGAAAAGTCCACCGCGGAGGTGGAATGCGCACACGACCTCACCCGGTTCACGCTCGCCGATATGGTCCGGTGCGGAGCGTCGGTGCGCCTCCTGGCTGCCGGGTCAACCAGCATGGAAGAAGCCGCACAAAAGGTCACGCGGTATTTCTACGATAGCTTCAGAGACAAGGTTTCCAACCAGCGCTCATGCGTTTTGGTGCGCCTGTTTAAAACTCAGGCTTATGGGGAATTGACCGGCGAACTGCGCGAATTCACCGATTCCAGGGCGTCATCGGCAACGCTCACCGAAGACACCAAGTGCCTGATCCTGCTGGCCACCGCCGGCGACGAGCCTCAATGGAATTCGCGCCACACTTCCAAAGCGCATCAATCCATCCCACTGATTAGCGAGGAGATCGTCGAGCAGTCCCCAATGATTTCGCACCTGATTCAGGATCTGGGGCTGAGCACGGCCGAGGTTGTGCGAGCGCGGCCGGAGATTATCAAGGATCTGGAGCAGAAGAAATTCGGCATTTTCCACGTACCGTCCGCAACCAACAGTGAAGTTATCCCGGCGCAGAAGGAGTTCGTGACGCCCTACGGGATCGCATCCGCGCTGGGATTCGGCGGGATGTTGCCGGGCGGCGACCTCTTCGTTGCAATAGTTTTCTCCCGCGTTCCAATTCCTCCCGCAACTGCCGAAATGTTTCGCACCGTCGCGTTGAGTCTCAAGCTGGGCCTCCTGGCTTTGCTGGACCGACCGGTTTTTGCCAACTGACGGTGCATCCAGGGGGGAAATGTCTGACCTTGTCATAAACGCGCGTACACGCAAACTCGAATCCCGCATCACCGCCCTCGAGGAACTTCTCCACGCCCTCGAGGGCACGGTGGTGGAGCAATCCGATCGGATCGAGCGCAGCCGCGCGGCTGAAGCTCATTTGGCCGCAATCGTGCAAAGCGCCGACGCTGCGATTATCAGCCTTTCTCTGGATTCTCACATCCTCACCTGGAACACAGCCGCGGAGAGACTGTTCGGCTATACGCCCGAAGAAGCGATCGGCCAGCGCCCCGCCGACGTGCTACAGCGCGCCGGCGACAAGGAGCTTTCGCTGACCCAATTCTTTGCCGACGTCGAGAATTTTCGCATTCCAACGCGCGACGCCCGATACTTCGAGAAGCCTTTTCAGCGCAAGGACGGCAGCCTCTTCGAGGGCGCGGTTATCGCCTCAGGGATTTATGACCCGAATGGCCAGCTTAGCGGAGTGTCCGCAATTGTGCGGGACGTTTCCGAGAGCACACGTAAGGAGCGTGATTTGGCCCGCTTGGCCGCAATCGTCGAATCCTCCGACGACGCCATAACCAGCGTCTCGACGGACTTTCGGATAACGAGTTGGAACCACAGCGCCGAAAAGCTGTTCGGCCTGAGTGAGAAGGAAGCGATTGGACAGCCGCTCGAAGTGACCGTTCCGGCGGGGTTCCGGGAGCAGACCCGGAGCAACCTGGTGGAGGATTTGGCGGCCCTGAACGGGCGGCGCGAATTCGTCCGCCGCGTGGAGGTGTCAATACCGCGGCAAGATGGCAGCGCCGTGGATGTTTCGCTGGTGGTCTCGGGAATCTTCGATCGGGCCGGGAACCTTCTCGGGATGTCTCAAATCTTTCGCGACACCAGCGAGCGCAAGCGCGTGGAGCACGATCTGGCGACGTTGGCGTCGATCGTCAACACCTCAGGCGACGCAATAATCAGCGTTTCCCCGGACCTCGAAATCACCAGCTGGAACGCCGCGGCAGAAAAGATCTATGGCCACACGGCCGCAGAGGCGATTGGCATGGGGCTGAACCTGTTCGTTCCGCCAGCGGAACTGGTTCAAACGACGGAGACGTGCCGCCGCGTCCTGGAGACCGGTCAGCCGGCCAGTTGGGAGCAAAATGCTTCAAGAGCGGATGGCAGCCCGTTCGTCTCATCGGTCAGCATTTTTGCCACCCGGGATGCGGCCGGTAAGGTCGTGGGAATCGCCGGCATTGGACGCGACATAACCAGGCTCAAGCAAATCGAGAAAGAGCTGCGCGAAGCCCACGAGTACACCCGCGGCCTGATCGAGTCGTCGATCGATGCGATGATCGTGGTTGACGGCGAGATGCGGATAACCGACGGCAACGAGCAGTTGGCAAAGCTCACCGAGGTGCCCAAGAAAATCCTGTTCGGCTCGCCCTTCGAGAGCTATTTCGCCAACGTCGATGCCGCTCGCGAAGCGATCAAGAAAACCTTCACTGACGGCTATGCAGCCGATGTCAACCTGGTCATGAAGGCGGCCAGTGGCAAGGAGATCCCGGTGTCCTTCAACGCGTCGCTATTTTACCGGGCTGGCAAGGTCTTTGGCATATTCGGGGTGGCCAGAGACGTGACCCAGCAGCGCGCCATCGAACGCGTCCTACGCCAGGAACGCGAGTATAGCCGCAACCTGGTGCAGTCATCGCCCGACGGCCTGCTGGTGTGCGATTCTGGCCTGGTCCTGACCGACGTCAACGATCAAGCAGTCGCGTTAACCGGTTATCCGCGAGAAGAGTTGATCGGGATCGAACTGCCCTCGCTGTTTACTCAACCGGCGCAAGCCAACGATCTGCTCAACCAGACCTCGCAACAGGGACCCCTGCGGGAGGCCGAGTTGCACCTGTTGACCAAAACCGCCCGGGAGCTTCCGGTCTCGGTCAATGTGTCGGCATTCACCGGGAGTGAAGGTCCGCGGGGCCGCATCGTAGCCGCCGTGCGCGATATCAGCGAGCGCATGCGCGCCGGGCAGGAGCGTTCGTTGCTGGCCTCTATAGTCGAGTCCTCGGGCGACGCTATCTATAGCGAAAATGCCGACCTGGCTATAAGCAGCTGGAATCCGGCTGCCGAAAAGCTATTGGGCTACAGCGGCTCCGAGATAATCGGACGCAGCGCCGCGCTGCTCGCTCCGCTCGACCACCGCGCTGAACTGGTCGAGCATGCGCGCAACATCTGGCTTTCGGGCAAGCCCCAGAGCTTTGAGACCAGGCGCCTGCGCAAGGACGGCGGCGTGGTTGAAGTGGCAATCACGCAATCTCCCGTGCGCGACGCCGCGGGCGCCGTCGTGGGATTGTCGGTGACTGCGCATGATATCGGCGCCCGCAAGCGCATGGAGTCGGAACTGGCGCAGGCGCGGGACGAGGCCTTGGAGGGGGCGCGGCTGAAGTCGGAGTTCCTGGCCAATATGAGCCATGAGATCCGCACTCCGCTCAACTCGGTAATCGGCATGACCGGCCTGCTGCTGGATACCGAACTCGACGCTGAACAGCGTGAATTTGCTAATGACGTGCGCGAAAGCGGCGACGCCCTGCTGACCCTGATCAACAACATTCTCGACTATTCCAAGATCGCGGCCGGCAAGCTGACCTTCGAGGAACTCGACTTCGACCTCAATGATACGGTCGAAAGCGCGGTCGAACTGATGGGAGACCAGGCGCGGCGCAAGGGCCTGGAACTGACGGTTTCGGTGGAGCCCGAGGTGCCGCGCCTGCTGTGCGGCGACCCCGGCCGCCTGCGCCAGGTGTTGTTAAACCTGCTCGGCAACGCGATCAAGTTTACCGAGCGCGGCGAGGTCGGGGTGGCGGTCAACAAGCTCGGTGAAACTCCGCAAGAGGCGGTCCTGCGCTTTGAAGTCCATGACAGCGGTATCGGTATCCCCAAGGAAAAGCTGCACTTGTTGTTTCAGCCCTTCACCCAGGTCGACGCCTCCACTACCAGGCATTACGGCGGGACTGGACTGGGGCTGTCAATCGCGCGCGAGCTGGTCGAGGCGATGCACGGCACAATCGCGGTTTCCAGCGCACCGGGAAATGGCTCAACCTTCTGGTTCACGAGCAAGTTCGCCAAGCAGATCGACACCAGCCGGCCAGCTTCGCAACGATACGCCTCGCTGGCCGGGACCAAAGTCCTGATCGTCGATGACAATGCCAACAGCCGCCGGATTCTCGAACGCCAGGTGTCGGCATGGGGCATGTGTCCCAAGACCGCCGCCTCGGCACAGGAGGCGCTCACGATCATTCGAGGAGAGCCTTACCAGGTGGCGTTGCTTGACGTGATGATGCCGGAGGTCGACGGAATCGAGCTGGCGCGTCGCATCAAAGCGGACCCCGCGCTGGCAAAGACGGTCGTAATCTTTGCTTCCTCGGTGGGCTCGCGCAGCGATTTCAGCGCGCGCCTGGTAGGGATGGAAATCGGCGGCTGGCTGATGAAACCGGTGCCGGAGTCTTTGCTCTACGAAGCCTTGGTCAAGGCGTCGGCGGCGATGCCTGCAGTCACGGGCGTGGCAGCGGGTAAAGCAAGGCTGGAGCGCAAGCCAGGCGATTCCGCTGCGCAACTCGAGTCGCTCGCCCAGCGCAAGCTCAAAATACTGCTGGCAGAGGACAATCCGATCAATCAGAAAGTGGCGAAATTGCAGCTCGGCAAGCTCGGCCTCGACGTGGAGACCGTGGCCAACGGACGTGAAGCGCTAGCGGCGGTCTCGCGGCGCTCCTACGACCTCATCCTGATGGATTGCCAGATGCCGGAAATGGATGGTTATGAGGCCACCGCCGAGATCCGCCGCCGCGAGGGCGCAGCCCGCCACACCACCATCGTGGCGATGACGGCGCATGCGCTGCCCGGAGACCGCGAGAAGTGCCTGGCCGCCGGCATGGATGGCTACATCAGCAAGCCGGTCACGCAACAGGCGCTGGAGACCACGTTGATCGAAATGTTCATCGCCAAGCCAGCGCCGCAAACACCTGTAGATGCGGCCGCCAGCGCAGCGAGCACCGCCCTTCCGCGATCCGACGAAAACTCCAACACCACAACTGCCCCTTCCACAACGCGACGCGCGGTTTGATCCCACTTAAATTGCGCAGGGCCGGGAGTGGATGCAGATCCGCTTCGAGTTAAACCAAGCGCGCCGGCGCAGACGTAGATTTTCGTTACTTGCGCATGATCGCTTTGAGGACCCGCGGCGGCGACATCGGCGTTTGCGTCATCCTGATACCCCCGGCGCGGTAGAGCGCGTTGGCCACCGCAGCCGGCGGCGGCACGATCGAAACTTCGCCGACGCCGCGGATTCCCAGCGGATGGGCGGGATTGGGAACCTCGACCACGCAGGTCTCGATCGGCGGCAAATCCAGACAGGTCGGCATGCGGTAATCCAGAAACCCGGCGTTACGCAATATGCCCTGGTCGTCGTAGATATATTCTTCGTTGAGCGCCCAACCGATGCCCTGGGCCGTCCCGCCTTGCATCTGACCTTCCACGTAGCTGGGATGAATCGCCTTGCCGGCGTCCTGGGCCACCGTGCAGCGCAGGATCTCGATCTTTCCGGTGTCGGGGTCAACCTCGATATCCACCAGCAGGCCGGCGAAGGTGGGTCCGACCCCGCGCACATTGACGCTGGCCCGCGCGCTTACGGGACCGCCGGTGCGTACGAATTTCGCCGCCAGCTCCTTCAAGGTCATCGGCGCCACCCCGTTATCGCGCGAGACCACTTTGCCGTCGATATAGTCCACGTCGGCCGGATGGATTTTCCACAACTTGGCGGCGCGTTCCTTGATCTGGCGGATCGCCTCATGAGCGGCATCGTACACTGCAAGACCGGTCGCCATCGTCACCCGGCTGCCGCCGGTCACGTCGCATTGGCCGATCGAGTCGGTATCGGCCACTGACGGACGCACATCCTCGACCGCCAGTCCCAACACCTCGGCGGCAATCATCGCCAGAGAAGCGCGCGATCCGCCGATATCCGGATTACCGGTCACCACGCTGGCGGTGCCGTCAACGTGAATGTTCAGCAGCGCCGATGATTGCAGGCCGCCATTGAACCAGAAGCCAAAGGCGACTCCTCGACCGCGGTTTTTACCTTCCAGTGTGGACTTGTAATGCGGGCTGTCCCTAAGCGCCTCACACACTTCGACAAAGCCGATGCGATTGAACGGCGGCCCGGCGATCTGCGGCGTGCCCTCGCGCGCGGCGTTCCTGATCCGGAAATCGATCGGATCCATCCCGCACTTCTCAGCCAACTCATCGATCACCGTTTCCGACGCAAAGGCCGCGTTGCTGGCGCCGGGCGCCCGGTAGCCACCGGTCTTGGGCCGGTTGACCACCACGTCGTAACCGTCGATCAAGAAGTGATCGATGTTGTACGGGGCAATCACGGTCATCGCGCCGGCCCCGACCGGCGAACCTGGAAAGGCGCCCGCTTCGTACGTCAGCGAGATCTCGGCCGCGGTAATCCTGCCCTCCCTGGTGGCGCCCATTTTGACTTTGATCAACGACCCGGAAGTGGGGCCGCTGGCGCGCAAAACCTCGGTCCGGCTCATCACCATCTTGACCGGCGCTCCGGTTTTTTTGGAGAGCAAGACGGCGAGCGGTTCGAGATACGGCACACACTTGCCGCCGAAGCCGCCGCCGATCTCCGCTGGTACGACCTTCACGTCGCCGACCGGGATCCCAAGCACCATGGCAGTCATCGCGCGGAGTTCGAACGGCGCCTGGGTCGAGCAATAGACGGTCACGCGGCCGTCCGAATTGTAGATGCCCACCGCGTTGTGCGGCTCGATATAGCCCTGGTGCACCATCGCGGTCTTGAATTCGCGCTCGACGACGTAGTCGGCCGCCTTGAAGCCGGCCTCGTGATCGCCGCGTTTGAATTGGACGTGTGAAGCGACGTTGGTGGGCATATCGCCGGATTCCGGCGTGCGCATCTGCGGATGCAGAATCGGCGCAGCGGGCGCCATCGCTTCCTCCAGTCCGGTCACGGACGGCAACTGCTCGTACTCGACCGCGATCAGCGCCAACGCCTCCTCGGCGACATGCGGTGAAGTGGCGGCCACCGCCGCGATCGCGTGGCCGTTGTACAGCACCTTGTCCCGCGCCAAGACGTTGTAGGAGCAATCGTGCGGATTAAACGGGATCTCCCCGATCGCTTCCATCCGGTTGGGAAGCTCGGGCAGTTCATCGCCGATTACAATCGCCTTGACGCCCGCAAACGCCAGCGCCTTATCGATATTGATCGATTTGATCCTGGCGTGAGCGTACGGACTGCGCAGGACCTTGCCGTGAAGCATCCCGGGAAAACTGTAATCGGCGCCGTACTTGGCGCGTCCAGTGACCTTGTCAACGCCGTCATGGCGAACCGGACGTGTCCCGATGACTTTGAAGTCTTGCGATGTAGCTGCAGCCATGACCGGACCTCCCGCGCGTTGCCCTGAGGATCGTGGTACTCCAAGGAAAGTAGCCCACTTGAGCGATGGCTTGAAGAGGATTCAAAAAAGCAACGGCGCCCCACCGGGATATCCGGCGGGGCGCCATTTTACTTAATGCGCTTCGATCAGCGCGTTTACTTGTTCTTTTTGTCCTTGCCCATAATCGCCTTCAGCACGCGCGGCGGCGACATCGGGGTCTCTCGGAGTCTGACCCCGGTGGCGCGGTACATCGCGTTGGCAACCGCCGCCGGCGGCGGCACAATGGAAACCTCGCCGACGCCGCGAACTCCCAGCGGATGGAGCGGATTGGGTACTTCCACGACAAGGGTTTCGATCATCGGCAGATCCAGGCAGGTCGGCATCCGGTAATCCAGAAACCCGGCATTGCGCATATTGCCTTTCTCGTCGTAGATGTACTCCTCGTTGAGCGCCCAGCCCAACCCCTGCGAGGTTCCGCCCTGCATCTGGCCTTCGACGTAGCTGGGATGGATCGCCTTGCCGGCGTCCTGCGCTATGGTAGCCCGCAGCACCTGAACCTTGCCGGTTTCGGGATCGACCTCCACATCGACCAGCAATCCGGCGAAGGCCGGGCCGACGCCGGCCACATTGACCGACGCCTGGCCGCTGATCGGGCCGCCGGTGCGGATAAACTTTTTCGCCAATTCCTTGATGGTCATTGGCTTGACGCCATTGTTTTTGGAGGTGACCTTGCCGTCGATGTAATCCACATCCTCGGCATTGATCTGCCATAGCTTGGCGGCGCGCTCCTTCATCTGACGGATAGCATCGTTGGCGGCGTCGTAAACCGCCAGCCCGGTCGCCATCGTGACCCGGCTGCCGCCGGTCAAATCGCACTGGCCAATCGAATCGGTGTCGGCCACGGAGGGACGCACATCTTCGACCGGCAGCCCCAAAATCTCGGCCGCGATCATCGCCATCGAAGCGCGCGACCCGCCGATATCCGGATTACCGGTCACCACGCTGGCGGTGCCGTCGGCATGAAGGTTCACCAAGGCCGATGATTGCAGGCCAGCGTTGAACCAGAAGCCGAAGCCGACGCCGCGCCCACGATTTTTGCCTTCGAGCTTGGACTTGTAATGCGGGCTGTTCTTGAGCGCCTCGCAGACCTCGATAAATCCGATGCGCTTGTAGGGCGCCCCCATCATCGAGAGCGTGCCCTCTTTGGAGGCGTTCATGATGCGCAAATCAATCGGATCGATGCCGGTCTTTTCGGCCAATTCGTCGAGCACGGATTCGAGTCCAAACGCGGCGTTGGTGGCGCCGGGCGCGCGATACGCCGCGGTCTTGGGCCGGTTGCACACCACGTCGTAACCATCGACCAGGAAATTCTCCAGATTATAAGGAGCCAGCACCGTCATTGCGCCCGCGGCCACCGGCGAGCCGGGGAACGCGCCGGCCTCGTAGGCCAGCCATACATGCGCCGCGTTGATCTTGCCGTCCTTGGACGCCCCCAGTTTGACTTTGATGGTGGATCCCGAAGTCGGCCCGCTGGCGCGCAGGACCTCGGCCCGGCTCATCACCATTTTGACCGGGCATCCGGTCTTGCGGGACATCAGCAGCGCGAGCGGTTCAAGGTAGATGGTGGTCTTGCCGCCGAAGCCGCCGCCAATTTCCGCCGGCACCACCTTAACATCTCCGATCGGCATGCCGATGACGTGGGCGGTCATTCCGCGCACTTCGAACGGCGCCTGAGTCGAGCAATAGATGGTGGCGTGGCCGTCGGATCCATAGATCGCGACCGCGTTATGCGGCTCGATGTATCCCTGATGGACCATCTCGGTGCGGTATTCGCGTTCAATGATGATTTCGGAGGCCTCGAAGCCGGTGGCCACGTTGCCGCGCTGAAACTGGATGTGCGACGCAACATTGGTCTGCTGGTCGCCGGTTTCAGGCGTGCGCAGGTCGGAATGAAGAATCGGCGCGTCGGGCGCCATCGCGTTATCAACGTTCATGACGGCGGGCAGCGGCTCGTATTCGACCTCGATCAGCGCGAGCGCGTCTTCCGCGATATGCGGCGAGGTGGCCGCGACCGCGGCGACCGCATGCCCACTGTACAGGACCTTGTCGCGGGCCATGACGTTGTGCGAGCAGTGGTACGGATTGAACGGGATTTCACCCAGCGCTTCCATCCGGTTGGGAAGTTCGGGCAACTCCTTGCCGGTGATCACTGCCTTGACCCCGGGCAGCGCCAGCGCCTTTTCGACGTTGATCGATTTGATCCTGGCGTGGGCGTACGGGCTGCGCAGTACCTTGCCATGGAGCATGTTGGGGAAGCTGTAGTCCGCGCCGTATTTGGCGCGCCCGGTAACCTTGTCGGCGCCGTCGTGGCGAATTGGACGTGTGCCGATCACCTTGAAGTCTTGCGTTGTTGCTGCAGCCATAAGTCCGCTTCTCCTGCGTTATTCCTGGCGGCGACACCGCTCAGGAGGAATCGGCCAACACGAATCCGCGTCAGGGGTCCCGACGGGCCCTGCACATCGTTCATCCTAGAAAACCACGGCCCTCGCCACAAGGGCAGCCGAGGACGGCTTCACCGCCCCCGCAACGCTATCAAAAATCCAACCGAGCCAATCCCGAGGATGGAAATGCGGCCGGCCGGGCCACGTTCGGCGGTCAGCGAAGCTTCCCGCCGCGGGCCAAAGCTCCATATACCGCCATGGTCAAAGCTTCCAGGTCAGCGGACTTGGTCAGGCACGCGTCGAAGCCCGCCCTCATCGCCCGCGAGAATAACTGGTCCGACGGCATCACCGTGAAGAGAATTGCCCGGCACTCCGGCCATCGCTCGCGCACGCTGTGCATGACCTCGAAACCGTCTGCCCATCCGAGCGAATAGTCGGCCACGACCAGATCGCATTCGGGCTCTTCGAGGGTGGCCAGGAACTCTTTTTTGCTGGCGCCGACCACGCGCAAACTGGCGTCGGGAAAGACCTCCGCCAACTCCTTCTCGAGGAGTAGGCGGTCGATTGGGGAATCGTCCACGACCATCAGCCTTAGATTTTCTTTCATTTCGTGCCACTGCCGCGTGCGCGAGTCGCGCGTCGCGACCGTTGCATTGGTCCCAACGATGATGCCGGATGAGGGGCGTTTGGACCCCCAACCCGAATGACAGGACCGGGTTTACTTCAATGCTGTGAGGGATGAATAATCTCGCTCAGGCAACCGCGTCGTATTGAAGAAAAGCCGCTCGAAAATATCGCTCAATTTTGGTCCGCCGAAGAGCGATCATCCCGTATCGAAATACTCTACCAGCACGCCACGAAACGTGTTCGATTGTCAACATTTTAGATTGGAGATCGGGGAAATTTAATGTCCTGCGACGTGATTCCACTGCGCTGCACACTGCAGGAGATCAAATGGGTCGCCCTGCTCGAGCGCCTCATATTTCAGCCAGAAGGACACGTCAATCAGACTGCTTCCAGAAGCGGCATCCGGGTGACTCCATCGGTTACAGGACGCGGGGCCCCCGTTGTACGCGGAATACGCCGAGCGCGCCAGGTCCCCGGAAGTGGCGGCGACCCCGTGACCAGCGGCGTTGCGCGCGCAATCGCGCAACCGGCGCAACAGGATTTGGGCGCCCGCCCCGGCGTTATAGGCGATGTCCCATTCCAGGCGCGGGATACTATAGAAGCCCCGCCAAACGTAACGGTTGACCTGCATCAGTCCGAGGTCTTTGCTGGAGGACTCCAGATAGGTGATGCGTCTGCCCTTCACTACAAACTGGCGCCAGCAACTCTCTTGCCAGGCGGTGCTTCGTACCAGCCGGCGCGTGATCGCGCCGTACTGTACTTCGAGATAATCGTCATCGACTTCACGCGACGCGCTCAAGTCGAGCAATTGGCCGATATCCGCGCGATACCGATCCAGGTTTTCAGGTTCCGGGACCGTGCGGCGCAGGTTTTTCGCAACCGCGCGAATTTCGCTGTCGATAATCACCACCTGCATCGCCGCCATCGCCGGCGGCGTTATCCAAGCGGCAAGTCGAGCGAAGAAATCCATTGACGCTCCAGCTCCCGGCGGGCTGCCCCCGCCGGGTAACGGCGCCGCCGACGGCGCGGAGCCTGCTGGGGCGGAATCGTTATCGGGCAGGGAACCGGGGGTATCGGCCGGTGGACGAATGCCGAAAAGCTTTTGCAATTCGGGATCCTCGTCGAAGGTGAATGTCAGAGGGTCGGTTGTCAGATGCGGAGCCATGATGTGGGCCAGCGCGCGCAGGTCGGCGGCCGAAACTCGCATCCCGAGAGCGGGCGCCGCTTGATCAAACGCGAACAAGGCGTCGCCGGCGGAAATGAAACTCAGGAACTCCAGCGTGCGATTTCCCAGGAGCCCTTGCCCGGCGGCCCGCTGGACAGTCCGGTCGAAGCGGCTCCAGGTATCGACAAACCATAGGCGCACGGGATCCGGTCCCCCACGCTGGGGTTGTTGCAGCGCCAGCAGCAGGCGCTGGCGGCTATCGAGCAGGAGATCGAGCAAGTCTTCCCGAAAATCCGGATTTGGGGTCGAGCCCGCGAGCTGTTTCACGGCAAAGACCATGAAGGCATCCCAGTTGTCCAGCGCGCTCTGCCACGCCGCGATGTCGGCCGGGGTTAGAGCTTGTGCGCGCGGCGCGATCATCGGCGCCTTGAGCCCCCGCGGCAGGGTCATGCGCAGAGTTATACGCAGCCCGCGATCCGACGCCGTGGTGGGCGGCACGGCCGCGACCGAAGCCAGCGCCAGCCTCACCTGCGCCCGGTATTCGTCCAGCGCGCCGTTCTCAATGAGTTGCGAGAGTTGCGTCATCGGCGTCTTCAAGTCGAAAGAAAACTGCTCCAGGCGCGGCACGAAGTAGCCTTTGATCAGGTCGAAACCGCGACTGGCCAGGACGGTCTTCTCATGCTGGCGGTTGTACAGGTTTAAATCGGTGACGTGAAATCTGAGTTTCCAATCCGCGGTTACATAGGGCACGGCCAGCGCCTCGATTACGCCCTGCCACGAAATCGCGTTGATACAGTTGGCGCCAGCCAGCGTCCCGACGTTCAGATTGGAGTCGGTTTCCAGCCGCAGCAGATCGCCTTGGCGGGAGAATCGTGGATTTTCGGCATAGAGATACTCGCAATCCGAGGCCTGCCAGAGCTCGGCTCGATTGGCGGCGCCGTTGTAGAGTTCGGCTTTGAGCGCTTCGGCAAGAGTGATGTACGGAACGGTCAGCGGGACCCGGACTTCGGCCGCCGCGGCGTCACCACCCCACAGCAAAAGGAGAACCGCTGTCACCCACAACCCCGGCGCAAACAGGGGAGCACGTCCACTCATCTATGGTTAAGCGTAGCGTCCGGCGCCGTCCAATGTCGATGATTTGCGCAGCGTGCGGCGGCGGTTGAAACATTCAGCATCGCGTGCTCGCCGATCATCGGGCGGCGGCCGGCGAAGGAACGCACGCGGGCTGTAGTGATGCACCATCCGAAGTAAGGGATCGCGGCGGTGATCCGGTGCGCACCCGCGCGGCACGCGTGGGCCAGGAACAGCAGCTCCATCAGATGCGAGTCGACCGGGGGCGAAGTCGGCTGGATTACGTAAATGTCGCGGCCGCGAGCGCTTTCCTTAATTTCGACCCGCAACTCGCTGCCGGCGCGACGACGCGCGGCGCCACGGCTCGCCCAGTTATCGCGGCGACCGCTTGCGCCAGCGGCGGATTCGCCCCGCCGCGCAGGAGCATGAGTCCCATAGCTTTGCCTGGAGCGGAAATATACCGCCGGCAGACGCGACCGCGCTAGCGGTTGGACAAATCGCTGGGCGGGGGCAGCCGTCCGGGGTAACCTTCGGTCCCTGGCGGGCTGCTGCCTTTGAGCCACGACACCGAGAAGTAGGCGCCAATCCACGATCCGGCGGCCGCGAACAGGGCATAGATCGGATTGCCCGTGTAGGAGATCACGGCAAAGGCCGAAAGCAGATACCACATACTGCTCCAACTCGCCGCCCGCACTGGACGCCGCGCCATCACCGCCGCGTTAAACAGCACGTAGACCGCGTCGGTGGTTGCGGTGGATACGATTACCCCAATCGCGATCAATGGGTTGAGTTCGACCTTCATCATGTCCTCCGTAAGTGGGAGTCAGGCGGCAATGCCGCGACGGCGCGAAATAGTCTTGATGGTCTCGAGCACGGCGAGCGGAATCACTCCCAGCGCAAACCAGGCTGCGAAGCGCGCAATGGGTACGGGCCCGGTCGCGAACAGCATTTCCAGCGGCGCAAATCGATAAATGGCGAACTGCAGGATGAAGCTCGCGACCACCACCAGGACCAGCCGCAGGTTGGAGAAAAGCCCCACCTCCCACACAGTCCGAACATTGCTCCGAGCGCCGAAAGAACGCAGCAACTCTGCTACTACCAGCGTGGAGAAGGCCCCGTTGCGCGCGGCGGCCACGTCGCCGTGAGCGTAAAATTCCCACGCGAAGGCGGCCAGGGCTGCGCCGGCGGTAAGCGCGCCGGTCAGGGCCAACCGGGCAAAGAATGCGCGATTGATGATCTCGCCTTGCGGGTCGCGCGGCGGCCGCTTGAGCACGTCGGGCTCAATTGGATCGGTCGCCAGGGCCAATGCGGGAAGTCCATCAGTGACCAGGTTGATCCAGAGCAACTGAATCGGCAGCAGCGGCAGCGGCCATCCGATCAGCGCCGCTACCAGCATCACGATCAGCTCGCCGGCGTTCCCGCCCATCAGGTAGCTGAGCGTCTTGACGATGTCGTCGTAGATGCCGCGGCCTTCTTCGACCGCGGCCACAATCGACGCGAAGTTGTCGTCAGTGATAATGATGTCGGCGGCCTGTTTGGTGACCTCGGTGCCGGCAATCCCCATCGCGATCCCGATCGCCGCTTCCTTCAGCGCCGGCGCGTCGTTGACGCCGTCGCCAGTCATCGCGACCACCTTGCCGGTCGACTTCCAGGCGCGCACGATGCGCAATTTGTGCTCGGCCGTCACCCGCGCATAGACGCTGATTTGCGCCACTCTGGCCGCCAGGGCGGCGTCGTCCATCTGTTCGAGGTCGCTACCGGACAGCACCTCGCCGCCGTGCTGGACAATCCCCAACTCGCGGCCGATGGCGGCGGCAGTGGCCCGATGGTCGCCCGTGATCATGACAGTTTTGATGCCGGCCAGCTTGCAGCGCTCGATCGCCTCGCGCGCTTGCGCGCGCGGCGGATCCTGCATCGCCACCAGTCCGACCAGAGTCATTTCGCGCTCGATTTGCGCGCCGTCGCCGAGGTCGTCGAAGTTAGTGCTAGCGGTCTCCAGCGGACGATGCGCCAAGGCCAGGACGCGCAGCGCGTCGTTCGCCATCAGCGCGCTGGCCTCGAGCATCCGGGCGCGGTCGGCCGCGGACATTTCGACGTCGCCGTCCGCGGTGCGGATTTTCGAACACCGCTCGATGACGATTTCGGGGGCACCTTTGATGAACGCCCACGGATGCTCGCGATAGCGTCGAATCAGCGTCATCCGTTTGCGATCTGAGCTGAACGGGATGGCGCCCAGACGCGGCGCCACACGCTCGGTCTGCTCGCGCGTCAGGCCGCCCTTGGCCGCGGCCACCAGCAGCGCCGCTTCGGTCGGATCGCCGGCAATCGAGGTCTGGCCGTCACGAACGATGATTTGAGCGTCATTGCAGGCCACCGCGGCCACCAGCAGATCGCCCAGCGAGGGATCTTTGGCGGTATCCGCTTCGACTTCGTCAGACAGGATAGTGCCGCGAGTCGAATAGCCTTCGCCGGTGACACTGAAAATATGCGCGGCGGTGACCAGCCGCCGCACCGTCATCTGACCCACGGTCAGCGTGCCGGTTTTGTCAGTGCATATGACGTGTACGCTGCCCAGCGTTTCAACCGCCGGCAGCCGGCGCACCAACGCCTTGCGGCGCACCATTTTGCGTACGCCCAGCGCCAGTGCGATCGTGACCACGGCCGGCAAGCCCTCGGGAATCGCGGCCACCGCCAGGCTTACGGCGCCCAGAAAGAGCTCCAGGAGGGGCGCTCCCCGCAGCAGTCCCAACACAAAGACAATTACTACGATTGCGAGGCACGCCCACAATAGCCGCAGTCCCAAAGTGTCGAGCTTGCGCTGCAAGGGCGTTGGGCCCGACGACGCGGTTTCGATCAGAGTCGCGATATGGCCGACCTCGGTATCCATCCCGGTGGCCACCACCAACCCAAGCCCGCTGCCACTCACCACACTGGTGCCGAGAAATACCATGTTCTTGCGATCGCCCAGCGCCGTTTCGGGGGGATACTCGCCGGTCGCCTTCTCCACCGGTTCGGACTCGCCAGTCAGCGGGGCCTCGCTCACGCGCATCATCGCGGCTTCACTCAGCCGTGCGTCAGCAGCCACCAGATCACCCTCTGCCAGCACCAGCAGGTCGCCGCGCACGACCTCGGCGGCGGGGATGATTTGGCTGTCGCCGTCGCGGATCGCGCGGGCGCGCGGCGCGGTCATTTCGGCCAGCGCCGCGACCGCCTGTTCGGCGCGGTATTCCTGGAAAAAGCCGACAATCGCGTTAAGCACAACGATCGTGATTATCGCGATTCCGTCCACGCGCTCACCCACCGCGACCGACACCACCGCCGCGCCGATCAGCACCCAGATGACCACGCTGGCGAACTGGCGCACGAACATCATCAGGGCCGAATCGCCTTCGGCTTTACGAATCTCGTTAGATCCCTCGCGCTCCAGCCGCGCTGCCGCCTCCGGTAAGGAAAGGCCGCGGGTCAGGTCGCTGCCCAACTCTTGGGCAATTTCTTTTGTCGATGTGGCATGCCAGGACCGAGTCATACGTTTGCGCCGCCTTACATCAAGCCCAATGGCTGCTGCGCCGTGAAGACGCCGCAAGCCGTCGCTATCACACTGCAACCAAGGTGAAAGGCGGAAAGCAAAAGGTGGTCCAATTGGCGGGACGCTGCATCCGCGCCGCCGCGACTGTGGCGGGAATCAAAGCAGGCCGGTTTTCAGCGCATCGTCGACCGCCTGGATATTAACCTGATGGCCCCTGGCCATCACTACCAGAAAGGCCTTGAGATGGGCGTCACTCAAGGTGGGCGCGCGCTCTTCAATCTTGCGGATCACCCAGCGCTGGCCGCGATTAAGCAGCTCGATCTTGCTCTTCAGATCACCCAGCGCCCGGACCTTCTCGACAAAATCGCCGGTCTTGGTCGAGGGCTCCGCTCCCAGCCGCCGGATGTGCTGTCCGATTTGACCCGCATAATAGCCCTCGTCATGCCCGGTTTTGCGCAGTAGCTCTTTGAGTTCCAGCGAGTTGGCTTCTTGCTCCAACTCATGAAGGACGCGCCCACCAGCGCGCTCCGCTTCGCCCAAGGTGTTGAGAAAATCCACAATTTCCGCATCCATGTACTCACCTCGGTAGGCCAATGACCCACTCTCTGGTTGGTCGAAACATTTGATTGCCGGCAATGCGGTCAACGCTGATGCCGGAAGGGCCGTCTTCTGTTACAGTTAGCGCCAAAGCAAACTCAAAGTCCATGCGGATCATTTCGTTACTGCCGAGTGCTACGGAGATTGTGTGCGCGCTGGGGATGGCTGCCAACCTGGTCGGACGCTCCCATGAATGCGACTTTCCGGCGGAAATCACGCACCTGCCGGTATTGACGGCGCCGCGCTTCAACCCCGAGGGGACCAGCGCGGAAGTGGATCGCCGGGTCAAATCGATAGTGCAAAACGCGCTGTCGGTTTACCGCGTCGATGCCGACCGGCTAATGGCCCTGCGGCCCGACGTGATCGTGACCCAGTCGCAATGCGAAGTATGCGCGGTCAGCCAGCGCGACCTGCATGAAGCGCTCGGACAGTGGCTGGGTGGAAATCCCCCGGCGATCGTGTCGCTCACCGCGACTTCGCTGGATGGAGTCTATGGCGACATCGGGCAGGCGGCGTCGGTGCTCCGTGTTGAGGCGGCGGGTGCGCGGGTGGTCGCCGCGATGAAGCAGCGGATCGCAAGCATCGCCGATCGCGCCGCAAGTGCCGTGTCGCGGCCCACCTTTGCGACTATCGAATGGATCGATCCGCTGATGTCGGGCGGCAACTGGATGCCCGAACTGGTGGAAATCGCCGGTGGAAGAAACTTGTTCGGCGAGGCCGGACGCCATTCACCGTGGCTGGAAATCGGGCAGCTTGCCGCCGCCGATCCCGAGGTAATTTTCGTCTGCCCGTGCGGATTCGGAATCGCTCGCTCGCTCGAAGAGCTTTCCGCTTTGACCCGTAATCCGGCCTGGCCGAAGCTTAACGCCGTCAGGAACGGCCGCGTCTTCGTGGGCGACGGCAATCAGTATTTCAACCGTCCAGGGCCGCGACTGGTGGAATCCGCCGAGATTCTCGCCGAGATCCTGCATCCGGAACTGTTCAGCTTCGGCCATCAGGGCTCGGGCTGGCGCCGGGTCTGATCGCGACTCGCATCCGTCCGCGCGTTCACGCGCCGGGATGATCGCGCATTGCTTGCAGTTACCTGAAAAAAGGTTGACCTTCGCGATGGAGAACGATCAAAACTTCCTCGGGATAGCGGCTGGCACAGCGCGGTTACGGAGGTCGGATGGCTCGCTCGCGCCACCAATCCTCGGTGGCAGGTTTGGGCGTTCCCGAGTGGAGGCCCTGCAAGAGCAGGTGGTCCACTTGTTCGATGGCTTGGGGTGCGCAGGTCTTTGCGGAGGAGTTCGCAAATGTATTCGCTCATAGACCCGTACGCTTCGCCCTTGACCTTCCTCTCGATATCTGCGCGCAGTCGCTTGGGAATGGTGGTGGTGTTTTGAGCCACGATCGCAGTCTATCGGGGTAAACAATTATTGCCAAAATTTGGCCGGCTACGGTGGCTTTCCCGGAGTCAGCGCCAAAACCAAGACTCCCAATCAGCGAGGCCTGTTAAAATGACCACCGAAGAAGAATTGATTCAGCGCTATTTCGATGCGTTTAACCGCCACGATATCGAGGGTGTGATGGCGTGTTTTCATGACCATCCGCTTCTGGTGGGCGCCGAAAACCGGCGCTGCGAGGGACGCGACGCGGTCCGGCGTCAGTACGAGAGCGAGTTCGCGCTGTTCCCCGACGGACGGTGCGATCTGCGCCTGTGCACGGGCAACAATGGCCGCGGAGTCGCCGAGTCTCTGTTCCATGGAACCCGACTACGAGACGGCCGCGTGATCGAGGCAATCGGCGCGGAGGTGATGGATATCGTGGAGGGCAAAATCAAGGAGATCCGCGACTACCATCGGCCGGCGACGGCCAAGGCTGCGCAGCCTAATTAAGTAATGCGAAAGGACTGTGCACAGAGGGTATCAGAACTGTTTTCGGCTCAAGCCCGGAAGGAGAACTCCAATGAGCTATGGCGACACGCCTTTTGACGCGGACCTGAAGCGGGCGTGGGAGGAGTTCTGCGATCGGATTAAGAGCGCGAGTTCGATTGTTTTCCGCGACACTGCGCCGCCCACCCCGCTGGATCGCGCCACCGGCATCCAGTACCTGTCACGTTACATTTCAAAAGCGCTGAACCAGCGGTTGGAGTTCGCCGATCCGCTCTACCCGCAGTTCTGGCAGTTGCAAACGCCGACCAACAAATCCTTCGGCGACAATCCCGATTGCACCTACCTGGTCGCGCCGATCGACTCCGAACATAGCTACCGGATCGCCGGCAATCGCGGCAGCGTCTCGTGGGTCTCTTTCATTGTTCGCGGCGTTATGCCCGGTTCGACGGTGTCGGCGATCAACAATCGCGACTTGAAGACGCAATGGGACGGCAGTTTCGAAATCATCGTCAGCCCGCACGAACAGCCGCCGGAGAAGAACTGGCTCAAGAACGGCCCTGGAGCTCATCAGTTATTCGTTCGCGAATTTTTCGGCGAATGGGACACCGAAGTCCCGATGACTATCCGGGTCGAGCGTATCGGCCAGGAAGAGGAAGGTCCGCCCGCGCCACTGACCCCGCAGCGCCTGATTCGCGGCCTGAAAGAGACGGCGGACTGGATGATCGAAGACGCCACGCGCTGGGTGGATTGGGTCGATCACTACCGCGACATGCCCAACCGCTTCGTCCGCACGATGCCGGCGTGGGTCGGCGACGGCGCTCAGGCGGCGCTGGGCCGGACCCTGCAATTCTGCCGCTGGCACATCCAGCCCGACGAGGCGCTGCTGATCGAGGTCACGCCCCCGCGATGCTCCTACTGGAACTTCGAGCTGGCGAACTATTGGTGGAATTCAGTGGATTACCGCTACCGGCTCTCCTCTTTAAACGGCAAGCAAGCGGTGTTGGAAGACGACGGTTCGGTGCGCATCGCCGTATCGCACGCGGATCCGGGGATTCCAAACTGGCTGGATACCGGCGGCCACTGCGTCGGGATGGTGAATCAGCGCTGGGTGGAATCGGAAGGATTTCCCACTCCCAGCGCTACTCTGGTTAAAGTTGCCGATTTGTCGCGAATGCTGCCTTCCAACGCGCGACGCATCAGCAACGCGCAGCGCAAGGACCAGTTGCGACGGCGCAAAATCGGCGTCGATCGTCGATTCCCGGTATAACCTCAATCGGGAAATTCCAGTACATTAGCCACAGGACGAATTGACGCGTACCATTTCCTATTCGTCATCTGGCGGGAGGGGCGCGTTTGTTCCCTTCCTCACGTTTAAAAAGGCTGTCAAAAAAATCCAAAGATAACCTCGCCCGCACCTGCGAACTTGGGTACCGCAGGCGCATGCTGGAGAGG
>CAWDWL010000024.1:0-151315 GCA_963805995.1 uncultured Pseudomonadota bacterium
TCCACGCCGCATCATTTTGAGAACCTGCACGCCGCTGGCTGACGGTTTGCTGTGGAAAAGATTGCTCGAGTCTTATGCGGATCGCCTGGACGTGGTGGTTTCAGTGTCCGCGCTGCGCACCCGCGGCGCATCGATTTCGCAATCACTCTCCTGGGATCGGACGATCGAGGAAACCGTCGCGGAGTTTGGATCGGGAATCTTCGCGAGCGACCTCGCCCTGGTGCGGCGCGTGGTGGTGCATTTCGGCAGCGCCGGCGCCGCCGGTTTGACCCGGCTTGACCCAAGGGAGAGATCAGCCGGGGCCCTGATTGACCGTGTGAGCTTGGAGCGATTTCTCTACCATCCCGACGACCAGGAGACCGATTGGGAGATCAGACATCCGGGCGCGACTCTGGACGGCTCCGCAATTCTGGTTGCTGCGCTGGTCCGGCATGAACTTGGGCCCGAATCGTGCCCCCAGTATATAGCTTTGGGACGCGGGTTGATCGCGATGCGCGCCGGCGCCGAACAGGGTGGCGGGTCCGCCGACAACTTTTCGTTGGAAGCCGCCGATCATGCGATTGGCGCGGCGCTGCATCCTCCTGCTGGACACGAGCCCGCGGCGAATTACTATACGGCGTTTCCCCATCATCTGCTCCACGAGCCGGTATTGAAAGCGCAATCATCATCGGAGTCCAACCTGCTGCGCGACGCGATTGGATCCCGGCTTGAGTATGTAGTCGAAAAGGGGATCGACATCTGCCTGCGCGGACTGGAGGCGGCGCTGCCGTCGGCCCCCAAATCCCGCTATGGACACTTTCTGACCGCGGATCGCGAGGAGATGGAGCGGCTCAACTCGATCCGCAACCTGATCCTGGCATACCGGGAAAACCTGGGTGAGAAGCGCCCGCTGTCCATCGCGGTGTTCGGCCCGCCGGGCAGCGGCAAGTCCTTCGCGGTCAAACAACTCGCGGCGCAACTGTTCGCGGACAAGCTCTCCAGCTTCGAGTTCAATCTGTCGCAGTTCGAAAGCCCCGACGATCTCCATCAGGCTTTCCATCAGATCCGCGACGGATCCGTGCACGGTCAGATACCGTTCGTGTTTTGGGATGAATTCGATTCGCTGAACCTGAAGTGGCTCAAGGAGTTTCTGGCGCCGATGCAGGACGCCATCTTCACTTCGAAAGGAACCCAATTCCCGTTCGGCAAGGTGATCTTCGTCTTCGCCGGCGGCACCGCTTCGAACCTGGCTGGATTCGACAAGGGCGGCTCCGATGAACCCCGCGCCACTGAGTTCCGGGCCGCCAAAGGCCCGGATTTCGTCAGCCGTTTGCGCGGCTTTATCGATATCAAGGGACCCAACCCCGCGCCTGGACAACGCGACGATTTATCCTACATCATCCGGCGCGCGATCATGTTGCGCTCCACGTTAAGCCGCCTCTATCCACACCTGATTGATTCGCACACCGGGATGCTCTCGATCAGTGCGAATGTGGCGCGCGCTTTCCTGCTGGCCTCTGACTATATTCACGGCGCGCGCTCACTCGAGGCGATTGTGAGTATGAGCGATCTGACTCACGCCGGATACTTTGGTCCGTCCAATCTCCCGTCCGCCGACCTGCTGCGCCTCCACGCCTCCGCCGACTTTCAGCAACATCTGCGCGAGGCGCAACTGGAGCTTCCAGTGATCGAAGCATTGGCCGCGTCCTGCCATGAATCCTTTTGCCGCGAGCGCGAACGGCAAGGCTACAAGTTAGGCGCGGTCAGGGATGATCAAGCCAGGACCCATCCTCTGCTTAAACCCTATGAACAACTGAGCGATGAGGATAAGGAGCGCAATCGTGTCACCGCGCGGCTGACATACGCGAAGCTTTCCGCGATTGGCTATATGATCCAACGGGCCGGAGGCTCCGAGTCCCCGATCCGGAATCTTCCAGCCGAGCAATCCGAAGAATTGATGCGCATGGAGCACGACTTATGGCTGCGGGAACACTTGCTGCGCGGCTATGTGTGGGCGGAAAAAACCTCGGACGATCTCCGGCTTCATCGGGACATCGTCAATTACGATGAGCTGTCGGCGGAGGATCGGGCACTGGACGCGGTGCCGATACAGGACATAGTCGAAGTCATGAGCCGATACGGTTATGTCCTGGCCGCGAAGCAATCGGCGCCACCGTGATTGTTCCTTGACGTCTCCCCCAACTTGGGGAACTGAAATATCGCGATGTCAACGAAGTTAGCATTGTTCACCATAGCCGTGTCTCTCGCCTTTCTTGGCCTTGCCATCCTCGGCTGGGGCGGGTTTGCCGCCTTCTTTTCCCATCCGCCGCTGATTGCCCTTACGATGGTGTTCTTCGCAATGTTGATCGTCGCATTCTTCAGCGTGGGAAATCTGAGTTCCGGCGAGCGCGAAGATCGTTCCAACCGCTGGGTGCTGGTTGCCTTCACTGTGGTGGCCCTCTTGGCTGGCTATCTGCCGGCCTATACGGACCGGAAAGATTTCTTGACCTTGGACGGCGACACGATTCGATGGATCGGAGTAACTCTCTTCGCCGCCGGCGGTGCGCTGCGGATTTGGCCAGTCTTTGTGCTCGGCCGTCGCTTCAGCGGGCTGGTAGCGATACAGCCCGGCCATACGCTGGTCACCGGTAGTGTGTACAGCGTCATCCGCCATCCCAGCTATCTGGGCATGCTGGTCATGTCGTTGGGGTGGGCGCTCGCCTTCCGCTCCGGGGTCGGCGCGCTGCTCACGGCGGCCCTTATCCCGCCGCTGCTCGCGCGAATACGCGCGGAGGAAAGCTTGCTACGCTCACAGTTCGGACACGAGTACGAGGCCTATTGCGCCCGCACGGCGCGACTGATCCCGGGACTCTACTAAGAGAAAAGTCCACAAACCTCACCGCAGCCTCTTCCCCTTGCATAAAGGAGAGGCTACGCCGCGAGCCATTACGCAGTCATGTCCCCCGACTCATATATTGCGCCCAGCTTGTGCGGCAGTTAGCTCTGGCCAGGAAACTGAGCCGCACCGGCGGACCCATCACCGGCCGCGCCAACGTCCATCCAATCGGTGTCGGCCCCACCTTTGCCGCCTGCCTGGTTGACGTCGAAGTGGACCCCGAGACCGCCAAAGTCGAGGTGTTGCGCTGCACGATGGCGTTGGATGCGGGCCAAGCGGTTCATCCCAGCTATGTCGAGGGCCAAATGCAGGGCGGCGCGTCGCAGGGAATCGGCTGGGCACTGAACGAAGAATATGTCTTCGACGACAAAGGCGTGATGCGCAACGCCAGTTTTCTCGACTACCGGATGCCCACCTGCCTGGACCTGCCGATGATCGAAGCGATTATCGTCGAAGTGCCCAACCCCGGGCATCCCTATGGCGTGCGCGGCGTGGCCGAAGTGCCAATCGTGCCGCCGCCCGCCGCGGTCGCGAACGCAATCTCGCACGCCATCGGCATCCGCGTCACGGAACTGCCGATGTCGCCGCCCAACCTGTTCAAGGTGATGCACAAGAAGTAGGGAGCGAAGCGCCCTTTTCCAGTTCGCTCTCCCACATTCAGTTGTGGGAGGGTAGGGTGAGGGAACCAGCTTGAGGCGAGGGTAACGGCGATGCCGGCGGCCGGCCCTCTTGACCTCTGCGGCAGCCCCGTTAGGCTTAATCCCCAAGATGGCAAACCCGCTGATCAGCGATATTCTCCCCGATTTTTTGGAAGAGGTGGTATTCCTGCTGCGTCAAAGCGGCGACTTGGCCTTGGGTGAGCAGATGCGCACGCTCAGGATCGAGTCGCTATGCGATTGCGGTCACGACGAATGCTCCAGCTTCGCCACCGCGGCAGAGGTCAAGGTGGATCGCACCGTGGAACTGCAGGCGGTGGAGGGGGTATTGCTGATTGACCTGAACGCGGAGGAACGGATCTGCTTCATCGAGATCCTCGGCCGCGCCGACGTCAAATATCTGCTCGACGACTACACCTCGCGCCGCTGAACACCAATCCCGCAAGGCCCGCATCGACCAGCATCGTCGGTCAGGCCTTCAAGGCTGCTTGAGCCGGACCTCGCGGCGCCGTGCCGTGGGCCGATCGGCTTTTGATTGATCCCGAAACACGGTATCAGAGTCTCCGATAACGCGGACGCGAGCGGGATCGAGGAGCAATGATGGAGAACGAGATCTTTTCCGATGTGCGGGTCATCGAGATCGGCCAGTACATCGCGGCGCCGGTTGCAGCCAAGTTGATGTCGGACATGGGCGCCGAGGTATTCAAAGTCGAACTTCCTCCATACGGCGACATGATGCGCGTATATACGCCGCCCAAGCTGCCGCAAGGCACCGCGTATATCGGCGACAATCGCGGCAAGAAGAGTTTGTGCATCGACCTCAAGCGTCCCGAGGGTGTCGAGATCCTCCGTGAACTGGTGAAGCAGGTGGATGTGGTGGTGGAGAACTTCACCCCTGGCGTGCTGGCCAAATATGGCGTCTGCTACGAGACGTTCAAAGCACTCAATCCGCAGCTGATCATGTGTTCGATTTCGGGCTTCGGCCAGGACGGTCCCTACGCGAACAAGCCCGGCAACGACCTGATCGCGCAGGCGATGAGCGGTTTCCTGGACCTGGTCGGAAATCCCGGTGAGCCTCCGGTGTATCCGGGCGCAAACATGTCTGACAACGGCGCCGGAATTCACGCTCTGGCGGCAATCGCGAGCGCGCTGTATTTCCGGGAAAGGACCGGACGCGGCCAATATATCGACCTTTCCCTGGTCGAATGCATGGGACATTACAACTCACTCGGTATCGTCGCGTACCAGGCAAGCGGGGGTAAGGTGCGCCAGACCCGCGCCGGATCCCATTCTCCGGGCGCGACTCCATTTGGGATTTTCAAGGCGCGCGACGGCTATGTCGCGCTCACCGTATTGATCAATCAATGGCAGACGTTCGCCGAGCTGATTGGCAGGCCGGAGCTAACAACCGATCCGCGTTTTGACACCAACGACCATCGCATGGAGCGCCGTGACGAGGTCATCAAACTGGTCGAGGACTGGCTGCAATCCTTTCCCGGCCGCGCCGAACCTTTGGCCCTGCTGGCGCAGGCGCATATCCTGAGCGGTCCGGTTCTCGATACGCCGGGCTTTCTCGATGACGCCCAGGTGCACGCGCGCGAATTCATCCAACCTGTCACACAGCCGGGAGTTGGCACGATCGGCATCCCGAAAGCGCCTTTCCATTTCTCCGACGCCAAGGTCGAGATCCGGCGGCGCGCGCCATTATTGGGCGAGCACAACGAAGAGGTGCTTTCGACCCTACTTAAATATGACAAAAAGAAGATCGAAGAATTAAGCGCGGCGGGCGTACTTCAACGCGATTCCCGAATCGACGAACTCCGGACCAGCGGCGAGCTGTAAAGTATTGCTGACGACAACCGGCGACGCGTCATAATCCACCCACGAAGCATCCGGGGTTGAAAATCCCGGCTGGATCGAAGGTCGTCTTGAGCGCGCGCATCAACTTCATGGCGCCTTCTGCGGGCTGATCGAAAAATGCGATTGACCCGCGCAAGGCAGGATCCATCGACAGCACCCGCGCATGGCCGCGCGCACGGGCGGCGGCGTGGCGCAACTCGGCGGCGATCGCGGCGGCGTCGGCGCCATCGGGACCGCCGTCAAACGCGACCTGTGCGACTCCCGAACCGACGTGAGCGCGGAAATGGGAATTGAACGAGTCCAGGCAGGAGGGCAGTTCGCGCGGCAAGACCGACAACTGCATTTTAACCGCGGCATCGGGTAGTTCCACGTCGCGCAGCGCGCGATAGAATTCCTGCGCCTCGTCAGTTTCGATGACAACCGCTTCCGGCAGAGCCTTGCGAATTTCATCTATTTGATAGTCAACGTCCTTGCGATTGCCCCCGATTCCGGCGGCGAGCATAAAACTTTCGTCGCGGGACATCGGCGTCCGCAAGCCCGGGCTCAGGAGTTCCAGATGGAGCAGCGGTAAGGCGTCGTGCAGTCCAAAGCCGGCGCTGAAGGCTTCCGCGCGCGTAGCATGATAACTCACCGCGACAGCGTAAACTTCGGGCCGGGGTCGGACCTTGAAAGTGGCCTCGGTGATGATTCCCAAGGTTCCGAAAGATCCAATCATGAGTTTCATCAAGTCGTAGCCGGCCACGTTTTTGACCACTCTGCCGCCACCACGCACCGTGCTGCCGCCATGACCGACGAACTGCACGCCGATCAGGAAATCGCGAATCGTACCGGCGGACAGCCGCAGCGGTCCGCTATGCGCGGCACCGAGCAGGGCGCCAATCGTGGTTCGATGCGGAAGGGGCGGATCGACCGGCAGATGCTGGCGATGGGCGCCAAGCACGCCCTCCAGCGCGCCAAGCGTCAGTCCCGCGCCGGCCACTACCGTCATGTCGTCGGCTTCATAGGCCACGACGCGCGCCATCGCGGAAAGTGAAATCCCGACGTCCACCGGGACCGGGCGCAGATTGCGCAACGTGCGGCAGGCGCCGATCGGGGCCGTAACCAGGTGATCGCGCTCGCACTTGCGCACGATTTCGCCGAGTTCATCGGCGCTGGAGGGCTCGACCACCACGCCCGCGACGCCGGCCTCGAAATCGTGCGGGGCGCGGACGCAATTGGATCCAAACGCCCGGGCAAATTCAACTATGAGGTCAACGCGCATGCCGGGTAACGATCACAATGGCGCCTGGCGGCGTGGGGCCGCGACTTCAACGCACGAACCGGGCTGCGGCAGGACCTTGCCGGGGTTGGACCGATTGCCGGGATCGAAGACCGCTCGGAGCTCGGCCATCACGCGCAAATCGTCGGGACCGAACAGCAACGGCATCTCCGCCATCTTCTCGACGCCGATTCCATGCTCGCCGGTCAGGCTCCCGCCCATCCGCAGACAGGCTTTGAGGATATCGCGTCCGGCTTCGATGGCCCTGCGGGTCTGGTCGGCGTCGCGTTCGTCATAAAGAACGATTGGATGAATGTTGCCGTCGCCGGCGTGAAAGACATTGCCGATTCGCAGGCGATAGCGCGTCGCGACGGCCGCGATCTCGCGCAGAATATCGGGCAGCCGGGTGCGCGGAACCACGCCATCCTGAGTGGCGTAGTTCGGCGCCAGGCGTCCCACCGCGCCGAACGCCCGCTTGCGCGCTTTCCACAACAGCAGCCGCTCGGCCTCGTCGCGCGCCAGCCGCACCGAGCGGGCTCCGGCGGCGCGCACCAATTCGATGGTCCGCGCCGCATGATCGTCAAGGCCGGCGGCCAGGCCGTCGAGCTCGACGATCAGGGCGGCGCCCGCATCAGGCGGAAAGCCGACGTGAAACGCGGCTTCGACCGCGCCCATTATCAACTGGTCCATCATCTCGATCGCACCCGGCAGGATGCCCGCCGCGATGATGTGGGAAACCGCGCGCGTCGCGGTGTCCACATCGCCGAACAGCGCCAGCATCGTGCGATAGCTCTCCGGCGCGCGCAGCAGCCGCAAGGTGGCGCGCGTAACGATTCCCACCGTGCCCTCGGAACCAACCGTCGCGCCGACCAGGTCATAGCCGAGCTTCTCCTCGGCGGGTCCGCCCAACTCGACCACCTCGCCATCGGGCAGCACCAGTTCCACTCCCAGCACATGATTGGTGGTAACCCCGTATTTCAGCGTGTGTGGACCCCCGGAATTCTCCGCGATATTGCCTCCAATCGTGCAGGCGCTTTGCGAGGAAGGATCGGGCGCATAGAAATAGCCCTGGCGTTTGACCGCGTCAGTGACGTGCAGATTGACCACGCCCGGCTGGACCTCGACCCGGCGATTGGCGATATCGACGGCAACAATCCGGTTCATGCGCGAGGTGCAGATCATCACCGGCGCATGAACCGGCAGGCATCCGCCGGAAAGACCGGTGCCGGCGCCGCGCGGAACAAACGCGACGCCGCGCCGGTAGAGGACGCTCAGGATCGCGCTGACCTCCGCCGTGGTCCGCGGCATCACGAGCAAATCGGGCGCGTTCTTCTCAATCGTCCATCCGTCGCATTCGTAAACTTTAAGTTCACTGCGATGCGACACGATGGCGTCGCCGCCCAAAATCGCTTCGAGATCGGCGATCAGCGCGCGATCGATCTCCCCTCCGGCCTGTCCATTGCGCTCCATCAACCAGTCACTGTACCACGCGGCGGCCGAATCGGGAGCAGGCCCGGGCAGCTTCTTTGGCGATGCCGCGGTGGTAATAATAGGATTGTTCCCGGCGGCGCTTGCCCATCGCGATGTGCCGGGGCCGATGGAGCGCGAAGTCACCAAGCGAGAGGAGCCAACGTGCAGCAATTTCCCGAACTCAAGCCGCGGTCCCGAATCCTGCTCGGGCCGGGGCCGTCCAATGTAAGTTCGCGCGTGCTAAAGGCGATGGCGTCGCCGGTGCTGGGCCATCTCGACCCGGAATATGTGGCGCTGATGGAGGATATCAAGAAGCTTCTGCGCATCGTCTTCCGCACCGATAACGAAATCACCTTTCCGGTGTCGGGAACCGGTTCGGCGGGGATGGAATCCGCGATCGCCAACCTGGTCGAGGACGGCGACGAGGTCGTGGTCGGGGTCAATGGCGTGTTCGGAACGCGCGCCGCCGATTGCGCCGAGCGCATGGGCGCCAAGGTCCATCGGGTCGAGGCCGAATGGGGCAGGATCATCGAGCCGGCCTCGGTGCAAGCCGCGCTCAAGGCGTGCAAGAAACCCAAGCTGGTCGTGCTGGTGCATGCGGAGACCTCCACTGGAATATGGCAGCCGGTCGAGGAGATTTCCCGCCTGGCCCATGAGCATGGCGCCTTGATGGTGCTCGACGCGGTCACGTCGCTGGCCTGTATCCCGGTTTTGATCGACGAATGGCAAATCGACGCCTGCTTCAGTTGCACGCAAAAAGGGCTCAGCGCACCGCCCGGGTTGTCTCCCTATACGCTGAGCGAGCGCGCGATGGCGGCTATCCGCGGGCGCAAGACCAAGTGCCGCTCCTGGTATCTGGACGTCGGATTGATTGCCCAGTACTGGGGCGTGGAGCGCGTTTATCATCACACCGCGCCAATCACCATGAATTACGCGCTGTACGAAGCTCTGCGCATCGTGGTCGAGGAAGGACTGGAGGCGCGCTGGCAGCGCCATCAGCAAAACGCCGCGGCCCTGCAGGCGGGATTGAGCGCGATTGGATTGGAGTTCGCGGCCCAGGAAGGTCATCGCCTGCCGCAGTTGAATGCGGTCAAAGTGCCGGCCGGCGTTGACGAGGCCCGGATCAGGGCCGCGCTGCTGGGTACCTATAACATGGAGATCGGCGCCGGGCTGGGACCGTTCAAGGGCAAGGTCTGGCGCATCGGCTTGATGGGTGAATCGTCGCGGCGCGAAAACGTGGTGCTGGTGCTCAACGCGCTCGAGCAACTGCTGAAAGCGGCGGGCGTCGAAATCGTCCGCGGCCGGGCGCTGGCCGCAGCCGACGCGGTGTACGCCGGATAAACCGCGCTCACGCCTCGCGGCCCACAATCCTTCAACTGGAGGCTTGCCGGATGGCGCGCATTTGTGGAAGCTGGCACAGCCGGAACGAAACAACCGTTCAGCGCCGCAATTCCGGCCAAAGGGGCAACCAATGAGCGCGTCAACTCACGACATCGATCCGCGGCAGCCGGGGGACATCGACCTGTCACTAAGACTCCGATTCGACCCGGGCGCTTCCGAGTTCCACAACAACCCCGTGCCTTTCTACAAAGCTCTGCTCGCGGGGCCGCCGGTGCAGCGCGAAATCGGAACCCTGACCACAATCGTGGCGCGCTACGACGACCTGATCGCCGTGATTCGCGACGATCGGCGGTTTTCGATCGAAAATCCCGTAGTCGCGGGTACCGAACGCTTCAACGTCTTCTGGGACACGCCGACGCTGGCCCATCGCGATCCGCCGGTGCATACGCGTCTGCGCCGGATGGTGGCCGCGTCATTCGCACCGCGCAAAATCGATGAGATGGAGCCCGCGGTCCGCGCGATGGTCAACCGGCTGCTTGATTCGGTCGCGGGGCAGGATGAGTTCGATACTGTAAAAGTTCTGGGCGATCAGCTTCCGATGCTGGTGTTCGGACACATGCTCAACGTGCCCGAAAAGGACTTCAGCGCCATCAGGAAACTCGAGGACGTTACCCACGCGATTGGCGCGCTCAAGCCAGGCAAACCAACTCCGCCCGAGTTCGTGAAAAGCCTCGACGATCTGCGCGCGTTCTTTTTCGATTACATTGAAAGGCGCCGCGCCAATCCGGGCAATGATCTGCTCAGCGCGATCATCACCGCCCACGACGACAAGGGCTCGCTCAATCAACCGGAACTGCTCGGGATGGTCTGGGTGCTGCTGCTGGGCGGCCTCAGCACCACCGCGGACATGATCTCGTATATCATCTATGACCTGCTGACCCATCCGGATCAGCTCGAACTGGTCCGGCGCGACCCCGCGCTCATCCCGGGCGCCGTGGAGGAAAGCCTGCGCTATGACCCTCCCGTCCATACCCACATCAGATTCGCCACCAACGATACCGAGCTTGCCGGGGTTAAAATTCCCGGGGGGACCCCGGTGTACGTGATCCTTGGCGCCGGCAATCACGACCCGACGAAGTTCAAGGATCCCGATTCATTCGACATCCGGCGCAATCCCAACGATCACCTTTCCTTCGGCGAGGGCATTCACTTTTGTATCGGCGCGGCGCCGGCCAGGTTGCAGGGACGAGTGGTGCTAAGCGAGGTGCTCAGACGTTTTCCGCGCCTGCGGCTGGCCGACGATTTCGTGCCGCGTTTCAGCGGGAGCGTGTTTTCCCGCGGTCTGAAGGAGTTGCGCGTAAGGGTGGGCTAGCGGGTGCGGAAAACTAAGTTTCGTGCGCAACCCAGCGTTTGAAAGCTCCTCCTGACTAAAAGTGGGAGAGGACAGCAGCGCCCCGCTCCCACCTCTGACAACCGCCGTGAGGTCCTTTTTGACGCGGTCATCCGCAGTGCCTGGCGCTTTGGTTCAAGCGCCAGACATTGCGTGTTGGAGTATGGGCCTGGGACCAGCGTCGCAACTTTACTCGAACATCAAAACGCTGCGGGCGACTTCGCCGGCCTTCATCGCGCGGAAGGCCTCATTGATGTCCTCGATTTTGCCCCGGCGGCTGATCATGTCGTCGAGGTTCAAGCGGCCGTCGAGGTAGTAATTGATATACTTGGGCATGTCGATGCGGAAGCGGTTGGACCCCATCAGGGTGCCCTGGATCTTGCGCTCGGATAAGAATGCGGCTCCGTCGAGTTCGACCTTCTGGCCGAACGGGATCATCCCGATGATCGTGGCCGTGCCTCCGGCCCGGATGCATTCGAAGCATTGCTCGGCGAGCCGCTTGTTTCCCACCGCTTCAAACGAGTAATCCGCGCCGCGTCCGCCGGTCAACGTCTTGATCTCCTTGACTGCGTCGGCCTGCGACGCGTCGATGGTGTGGGTCGCGCCGAACTTCTTCGCCATCGCCAGCTTCGATTCGAACTGATCGACGGCGATGATGCGGCCCGCTCCCGCGATGCGGGCGCCCTGGATCGCCGAGATACCCACTCCGCCGCAGCCGAAAACCACGACGTTGGAGCCGGGCTCGATTTTCGCGGTATTGAGCACCGCGCCCACCCCGGTGGTCACGCCGCAGCCGATCAGCGCCGCGCGGTCGAGTTCGATTTCGTTGGTAATTTTTACCAGCGCGTTTTCGTGCAGGAGCATTTTCTCGCCGAACGTGCCCAAGCTGCCCAGGGAGCTGATTGGCTTCCCACCCTGGGAGAGCCGGGGCTTGTCGTCCTTGGCGCGCTGCGTCGCGGCCGTATTCAGGCACAGGTGCGGACGGCCGGAAAGACAGTTGTCGCAGGCGCCGCAAAACACCGAGACGCACGAAATCACGTGATCGCCGGGCTTGACGTAGGAAACCCCTTTGCCGGCTTTTTCCACGATGCCGGCGCCTTCATGGCCCAGCACCGCGGGCGCGGGATGGGGCCACAGGCCCTCGGCGAAATGCAGGTCGCTATGGCACACGCCAGTGGCGACGGTGCGGACCAGGACCTCGTGGTCCCGCGGTTCGTCGATGTCAATCTGCTCAACGGTCAAAGGTTTATTGGCCCCGTGAAAAATTGCAGCTTTCATAGTTTGCTCCCCAGAATGTGGTCCGGCTCACGCCGGCGATCGGCGGCGTTTGCGCCGTCGCGGAATCGACCATAGCTCGTTCCGCCGCGCAATTGCCAGCGCGCTTCACCGTCCGCTTGTGATGATGATCCCGAAGTGTTGTGCAGGCGCGAAGCTTCGAACCTACATCTGGGGTGGCCGGTACATGGCTGAACGGCGCGCAGGTACGCCCGTCCCACTGGCTTACCTATTGACGGGATGGCGGACAACAGGGCGCGCATGTAGGGATGGCGCCGAGGTCATCGGCTCCTGGAACATCATCGCGATCTTCGCGCCGCGGAACCGCGCGCATCCCCTCCTCGCTCAGTTCGCACAGGTTGCGGCCGTCAAACACGATTTGACCGCCGACTATTCGAGCCCGTTCAGGCAGCAGGCGCATTATCGAAAGCGCGGTGGCCGTCTTGCCCGAACCCGACTCGCCCACCAAGCCCATCAGCCGGCCAGGCGCAATCGAAAAAGCTCACCCGATCGACCACGCGCAATTCACCCTGTTCGGTAAAGAACGAGGTCGCAAGATCCTTAACTTCCAGCAGCGGCTGCATCGTCTATATCAGCGTATCATCGCGGAGCCGTCGCTCTCCAGCCTGACCAACGGAAGAATTTGGGGAGGCCGGTTGAAATTATCTGCGCTATTCTTCTGATCTTCGCATGACGGGCTGGAAGCCTGTACCACGGACAAAATTAGAGATCCGAGTTCCCCCGCTAATGATGATGGCTTCGTGGCACAGGCTTCCAGCCTGTGGCTGGAGTTTGTACATTTCGCGGGCAACGCTGGCTCTCAGAAGGTGTCGATAAGGTGGCCGAAAGGGAGGCGGCAGGGGGCAAGGACTCTGAAAATAGTGGGACAGGCGTCCCTGCCTGTCGTCGCTGCGCGAGCTTTCTGGCTCGCGCCACATCTGAGAGCTGTCACCGTACCGCCCATGCCAACGAGTAGTGCTCATCAGCGGCCGGCATTTTCCATGGGTAGCAGTGGCGCGAGCAAAAAAAGCTCGCGCATCATCGACAGGCAGGGACGCCTGTCCCACTGATTCAGACACCCCGACCTTCGGTCAGCCCCGAGGCTTCCAGTTTCGCAAACAGCGTCACAACAGCGTGTAAAAAGCGAGAAGATCACAGCGAAAATGTAGAAACTCCAGGCACAGGCTTCCAGCCTGTGGAATGCGCTCCCCCATCTTGACGGACTGAGAAGCCTGTCCCATACGGCCAACGTCGCCAGGTTGTCTGACATCCCAGCCGCGAGCTTCAGCGGAGTCGAAGGATCAACGCGAAGCGATTTGCCCGAATCGGCAGAGCAAAGACGCAATCGCTTCGCTAGATCGTTGGACACGGCTTCCAGTGCTCCACACTGCGGATAGACGACCGTTGACTTTCAGACTTTCCCGACGGCCGATCCTGGTGACCTCCTTCACAAGGTCTTTTCGAGCGGCGGTTTCCCCCCAAGGCTTTCGATACGTCGACTACCCAGACTGGAAAAATGGGGCGAAACGTTCCGAAGCAGCGCGAGCGATATAGTAACTGTGGCCCAAGTCAAAGGAATTCAATGTCCGGTCAGGGGCAATTCAGCGGAGTGACCTGAAGATCTCCACCATCGCTTGCGTATCCCGGTTGCAGTAGACGAGCAGGGCCGCCCGCAGTTCGGCCGCCCTCTGGGGTGTCGTCCACGGATCCTGAACCTCGGCGTAGGCCAGCGATGCAGCGCCGCCTTCGGCGATTTCGAGGTCGTCATACCCGAGCGAAGGGATCAGGGCCGGGAGCACGGACTTGAGTGAGAATGAACCATGGAATCCGGATCGTAAATGTGATCGCGAATTAAGCGGGAGCAGATCGATGATGCGCGTTGCGGAAGCGCTCTAATGCCGGCGCCAAGTCGGGGAGGTATTCGGCCAACTCCTTCAGTCGCGTGGATTCGAAACTTCCGTAGGCGATAATCGAGCCTTTGCGCCCTACGCTTTCGAGCAGGCCTTTGGCGAATGGGCGCCGCGGGTCGTTGCGGTCCGTGTGCAGAAACTCGCGATGCGACAGACCACCGTCGGCATTGAGAATGTGATCGGACCATTGAAACGGAATCATCTGGTAAGGGCGGGTGCTCCGGATAAAGGGGGAGCGCCGGTGAAAAGGTCTCGAAATCGACGAAATGGATCGGGAATTTGACCTTTGCCAGTTTCCTGGAGACCGCAGGATCATGGAATCGGTGCCCCGTCCGAACCGCTTGCGCAACCCTGGACTGGAGTAAGGATAGGCGCTCGAAATTGGGCGGAATCTTCCTGATGTCGAGAATACCCATCGACACAAGTTGTTCCCGGAGCCGCACTCTGAGCCGGGGCAATTGGTCTATGGAATGATCTGGTTCGCCCTGATGGCAATGCTCGTGGAAAGGGCATGCGTAAGGTTTGGAGCAATGCGGCCCAGTCGATATCGGAGGCGGAGCTTTGCCCGCAAGCGCCTGCCGTATCGCTTTCAACGCCGAAACAATGTCCAATCTCGGTTTGCGCGCGCGCTTGGTCAAATTGGTAAAGGTAAACAGTTGCTTCAGGTCATAGTCGCCACCCGGATAGACGTAGTCGCGGTTCAGGTGCATCAGCCGGGCCCATCTTACCGGCAGGCCCGCGCCCTCAAGCACGTATAACTGCAAGGCTACGTCCCATTCATGTTCGGGCTTCACGTCCAACGTCGACTTCACCTCGAAGAGATCGAACCGGCGGTCCCGCGTTCGGGTGAGAATGTCTGCTCGGACGCTAACTTGGTCGAAGCTGAACGCTCCTTCGTAGATTGCCGGGACGCTAGGGTCGCCGAGCGCCGATTGCGTCGCGACCTCGGCGTCGGCGTGATGGAGATGGTCGTGGCCGATAAGCCTGCCCGCGGGATACCGGTCCCGTGCCAGTGCGCCGACCCGATGTCCGATATCGAACGCCGATTGCGCGGATTCGTCAGTCGATCCCGCCAAATCCGGGTCATATAGTTCGAGATACAAGCGCTTGTGGCATTGTATGCCGCTCATAAACCGGGACTTTGAAAGGCGGGGGATCCGGTTGCGCGTTACGGTTTGGGTCAAACCCGATCTTGGGTATTTGTCAAGTCTCATCTGAATTGCTTCGGACCTCCCGCGCGGCTCTTTCCTCCTGATCTCAGTTGATAAATCTCGCTACCTGGCATCGGGGACACATGACGACCGGATGCGGCAGTTGGTGTTTGCGTTTGCGCTTTTTCCGCGGTTTGTCCGCGCATTCATCGAAATAGCAGCTACACGCCAGCTTAAGGCCGCACCACTCGCACTTGACGCAATGGCGACGGCCGATGTTCCGGGCGATCCGCCGTAGCCTCGCTTTCATGAATGCAAGGTTACCACCGGTGCAGGACAACCGTTGTCCATCGAAATCGAAAGAATTCAGGACTTATAATTACGGGAAGCTGCTCGCAGCAGGGTCGCGATCTCCTGGCGCAGAGGCGTAGGCTTCAGCACTTCCAGCCACGGACCAAAGCCCAGCACCCAGTTTCGCAGCTCCGTGGTGCCCCGCACGGTCATCGTCAGGACTGTCTTGCCGTTGCGGCGGAAAGGCAAGATTATGGCTCAGTTAGTCGTTCGCAATCGAAGGGGCGTGAAGAAACAGTTGCGGCGCCGGGCAATTCGGCACGGCCGCAGCATGGAAGATGAAGTCCGTGACATATTGCGCAACGCAGTCAAAGACGAAGGACGCGCCGTGGGTAGGCTGGGCAGTGAAATTGCCGCCCTGTTCGACGGCACCGGGCTCGACACCGATATTGCAGAGTTGCGCGGCTCGATCATAGTCGCGACTTTCGATTGACGATCATCCTCATACGAATGTGCTCTCGAAATACATTTCAACTGTTGCCCGGGTCGAGGCGGTCGCGGAGGTGGTCGCCGAGGAAGTTGAAGGACATCACGGCCAGGAATATGAAGAGCCCGGGGATCAGGATCCATGGATAGCGCGCGAGGTTTTGGGGGTCCTCGGCCTGGCTCAGCAGGTTGCCCCAGCTGGCGGTGGGTTCCTGGATTCCCAGCCCGAGCAGCGAAAGGGCGCTCTCGCCGAGGATGAAGCCCGGAATGGACAGCGTCGCCGCAACCACCGCGTAGCCGAGCACCGACGGGATGATGTGGCGGATGATGATTCGCCATCGCGACGCGCCCAGTGCGCGCGCCGATTCGACGTACGGGCGCGAGCGCACCGAAGAAGCCATCCCACGGATAACCCGCGCCAGCCCGGCCCAACTGATGAAACTCATAATCGCGACGATCAGGAAAAACCGTTGGGCCGCGCTGATGCCGGGCGGAATTACCGCCGCGAGCGCAAGCAGGAAATAAAATGACGGCAGCGACATCTCAATCTCCGACCAGCGCATGATCAGATTGTCGGTGAGGCCGCCGACGTATCCGGACAGCGCCCCCACCGTTATCCCCAGCGAGAAGCTGATCAGCACGCCGATCAGCCCCACCAGCATGCTCACGCGCGCGCCATAAACGATGCGCGAGAACAGGTCGCGGCCCAGGCCGTCGCTGCCCATCATGTAATAGGGCTGATTCTCGGAATCGGTGGTGAACAGATGGCCGCCGGAAAAAAGATGAATGTAGATCCGGCGCGTGGTGTCGGGCGCGTAATTGCGTTCCTCGGCGTCAACCATGCGCATCGGATGCGTCCAGAAAAGTCCCTGCGACCATTCCGAGGGGGCGCTCAGATGCGGCCGCATCGGCGGACAGTCGGGCATGCGGCGATTCTGATAAACCGGATCGTAGGGCGCGAAAAATGGGGAGATGGCCGCGAACAGATAGAAGATCAGCAGGCAGGTCGCGGAAAAGCGTACGGTGCGCGACGCCAGCCGCCACTCGCGGGCCAACCCACCGCGAACACTGGTGGCAGCCGCGGCCTTCTGCAACTCCATCAATGCGGCGGCCGGCGCGCTCATTGTGTCGCCACCGACGAGAAGTCCACGCGCGGGTCCACCGCGACCAGCGCGATGTCGGCGAGCAGATTGCCCACCAGCAGCAGGACCGTGCCGATCAGCACCGACCCCATCACCAGGTAGATGTCGAGCGAGCGCACCGCGTCCAGCAGCAACAAACCGAGTCCCTGAAGATTCATCACCGCTTCGACCAGCGCCGCGCCGCCGAGCAAGTCCCCCAGCGAATACCCCGCCATCGTGATGAACGGGTTGAGTGCGTTGCGCAGCACGTGCTTGTACATCACGACCCGTTCGGGAAGTCCTTTGGCGCGCGCGGTGCGGACGAATTCAGCGTTCTTGATTTCCAGAATCTGCGAGCGCATCAGACGCATCAGACCGGCCATCCCGGCGACGCCCAGCACGAACACCGGCAGGATCAGATGATTGATGCGGTCGGCGACGCGGTTGGTGAAATCCAGCGTGCTGTAATCAACCGAGAACGTACCCCCCGGCGGCAACCAGTCCTTCCCCATCCACATCGCGAAGTACACCATCAGAAAAGCCAGGAAGAAGTTCGGAATCGACATGCCAAAAAACGCCAGGAACGACAGCAGCCGGTCCCAGATCGAATTCTGCCTTACGGCGACCACGATTCCGATTGGAATCGCGAGCATCCACGACAACGCCATACTCGCCGCGGCCAGAATGACCGTGTTAAACGCGCGCGCTCCGATCAGGCTGGTCACGCTCACGCGGTACTTCAGCGAATAGCCGAAGTCCAGATGGAGCACGCCCCATAACCATCTGAGATAACGGACCAGCAGCGGCTTATCGAGTCCGAACTGCGCCTGGAGCTGGTGGATGACCTCGGGCGAGATCTTCGGATTCATCTTCAGATTGGAAAGGTAGTCGCCCGGCACCAGCGACATCGCCAGGAATGAAATGAAGGTGATCCCGATTATCAGCGGAATCATATTCAGCAGGCGTCGGATCAGGAATCGGATCATATAGTCCTATGAAATGGCTCGAATCGCTGTTCCAGGCATGGTCATCTGCAACGTTGGGTGTCGTCTATGAAAGTGTATCGTGTAACCCTCACCCTAGCCCTCTCCCACAGATAAACGTGGGAGAGGGAACCAGAAGAAGTTACTAGTCAGTCGGTTTTGAACTGGATCCATTCAGGTTTGTAGAGTCCCCACACTTTTGGCTGATAGTTCTCCAGGGAGTTGGTCCAGGATACGTACTCCTTGCGGCGGACGGTCTGGATAATCGCGAGCTGGTCATGCAGGATCTGCTGAATTCTCCAGTAGTACGGGGCGCGCTTGGGCGGATCCATCTCGGAAGCGCCTTGGTCCATCAACCGGTCGATCTCCGCCTCCCAGGGCGTCGCCGGAGTTTTCTGGTTCGGATTCCACAGGTGCAGATTGCCCGACGAACGGTAGAAGTTCGAGCCGTCGTTGGGATCGATCGTACCGGTCAGCCCCATCATCACGCAGTCCCAATCGTAAGTGCCGTCAACCTTCTCCACCAGCGTGGTAAATTCCAGCGGCTGGTAATTGACCTTGATTCCGAGGTTCTCGAGGTCCTGCTTGAAGATGACGCAGATTTGGTCGGCTTCGGGAGATCCGGTGCCGGTGGCGAGATTGAATTCGAGCGGATTGCCTTTGGAATCGGTGCGCCGGCCGCCCACCATGTGATAACCCCCGCTTTCCAGAAGCTGCGCGGCGAGGCCGGGATTATAGTCATAGTCGGTGAGATTGGGATTGTAGAACAGCTTGTTCTCCGGCGATACGTCGGAGACCGCCGGCACTGCGAGGCCATGATAGACCAGGTTGATGATTCCCTGCTTGTCGATCAGATGCGCCACCGCCCGCAGAAAATACGGATCGGTGAACCAGGTCAGCTTCGGATTGGTGACGCCATGCTTTACGTAATGGCGCGGGTTGCGGTTGAAGCAGAAAAACCGCTCGCCGGTGTCGATGCCGATTTCCTTCAGCGTCGCGTGGAGCCGGCCGGCTTTGATTTTCTGCCGACGTGCCAGTACCTCTTCGGCCCGCGGCGAATAGATGTCGATTTGTCCGTAGAGATAACGCAGATAGGTGGCGTTGGCGTCCGGGATTATCTGTACCGCCTTTTCCATGCAGGCGCGGCAACTGCCCGCCATGCTCGTCCTTCATCCAGTAATCTTCGTTGCGCTGGAAGCTGACGAATTGGTTCTGGACATAACGGGTTAGCCTGAAGCCGCCGTCGCCGATTATTTTGTCGGGCGGCGTGTTGATGCCCCAGTAATGATTGAAATTGCCCGCCTTCCACACCGGTTCCAGGATATGTGCCGGGAGGACCTGGATTCCGATTGCATAAAGCAGCGGCGCGAAGGGCTTGGGCAGATGCATCACGACCGTGTAATCGTCAGGGGCCGCGGCGATCAGCGGCTTGCCGTCGATAAGCAGGCCGGGGCGCGAGCTGTTGGGGACCTTCGGATCGTAGATTACTTTCATCGTGAACAGGACGTCACGCGCGGTCAGCGGCTGTCCGTCGAACCATCGCACATCGTGGCGCAGATGAAACGTGATCGATTTCTGGTCGGGCGCGATTTCCCATTTTTCGGCCAGGCCCGGCTCCGGCAGGGTGGTCACCGGGTTGACGCGGATGAGACTGTCGAAGACGTCGCCCAGCAGCTCTCCGGAGACCGCGTCGGTGACCAGAATCGGATTGAAAGTTTGCGGGTCGCTACCGGTGGCGGTGTACAAAATCTGCTGGCGCGCGTGGTCGTTGGCTGGCCGCCGGATTTGGCAAGCCGCGACGGCCAGCGCGCTCCAGGCTGCCAGCAGGCAGCAGCCTATCCCGGCGCGCGTGACCTTCAGGCGAAAATAGTTCCGGACGGATTTTTTGCGAAACGATTGTGGCTGAGGGCGAAACGTGTGCTGCGGGCCGGAACGTGGGACCTCTCCCTCAGCCTCTCTCAAGATAGAGACTGTCGATAAACGGTTAAAGGGCAAAGCAAGGGTGCTTGGTACCGCAGCTGCGCGCTGGAGGTCGGGTTCTGTTCCCTCGCCCACATTCAGTTGTGGGAGAGGGTTAGGGTGAGGGTTCTGATACACCTCAAGTAATACAGACGCATTGGCGCAGAACAAGATTCCGTAATCGTAGAGCATCTTGGAAGTGTATCTGCACCCTCACCCGTCATGCGACTTGCTGGCGCAAATCGCGCGCCGACCTCTCCCGGCATGCGTCTGCGGACCGGGTCCGCAGACGCGGGCGAGGTAGGTTTTGGAGTTTATCGACTGCCTCAAGATAAGGCGAGGGTACAGAAATGCCCGCTGCCCCAAAGCCTTCGCTGTGCGGCTAGCCATTGCCGCCCATCAAAGCCGGCACGTCCAGGTCGATCAGTTTCGCCTTGTTCTGGGGCACCAAAACGAACTGCGCATCGTCGAGGGTGGGATTTACGACCACGGTACTGTATTTGACGGTGAGATGGGTGCCGGTGTTCAAAAAACTGGCCTCCAACTTATGCGCGAACTGCAGTCCGCCGATATCGCGGTAGTCGTCGTAGTGGACTTCATAGGCCGGCCGCCCGGATTTTCCACCGGCGCGAACCATCCGTAACTCGCCGCCGGAAAACCCTAATTCGTCCACGGTTGCGTCGGGCAGTGCGTATGTCGCGATAACCAGGTCGCCTTCGGTACGGACCGATTGGGGCGAGCTGAAGTCCGCTTTGTCGTCGGGCAGCAGGCCCATCAGCACATTGATGGCTTGCGTTGGGGGGAGCGGGATACGGGCAAAGCGGCTGAGCGTATTGGCCGTGGACGCGCCGCGATAGAAGGTGTTTTCCGACGGCTCATAGATTGCCAGCCGCGGGCCGTTGGCAACCACCACCGCGCCGACCCCGAAGGGCGTGAGCGCCTCGACCCGCATGTTTGCGGGGCGTTTGATTGCGATCTCCTCGCGAATCTTGAGGCGCTGCCCGCCGCCCTCATATCCCATCACCGCCTCGGCCTGCATTGAGTCAAAGCGCCGGGCGCGTTCGATTAGCGCCTGAATCGATTCCTGGACCTGGGAAAACTCCGGCTTTGAGGTCTCCGGCGGCGGGGTGCTGATTGAGGGCGCGGTCAGCGCGCATCCTGCTATCAGGACGCTGGCCGCGAACATCAGTAAGAACTGCCGCGCCAGCATCCGGCGCGCGATCGGCGCCGGCAAGCCGCGGGACGGGTAAGGACGCAGGCGGGCCCGCAAAGTCATCACACGTTCACGTAGTCTTTCTGCGCCAGCGCGGAGGTCACCCCATCGGGCGTTACGGCCGGGCTTGCCCGTCATCGCGGTGGGCCTGGAGCTTATCCTTCAGACGCGAGACCTGGTCGGTCTCTTTGGCTTTGCTCAAAGCGTCCTTGTAGAGATGATTGGCTTCCTTGAACTTGCCGAGCTTCTGGTAGGCGTCGGCCAGATGCTCGGTAATGGTGGGATCTTCGCCGGAAAGATCGACCGCCCGCTCCAGTTCCTTGACCGCCTCCTGGTAATGACCCTGCTGGTAATAGACCCACCCCAGGCTGTCGATATAGAAACCGTCCTCCGGCTCAATTACGAGGGCGCGCCGGATGAGCCGTTCGGCCTCGGGCAGGTTGGTGCCCATCTCGGCGTAGGTGTAGCCCAGGTAATTGAGCGCCTGCGCGTTGCCGGGGTTGAGGTTGATGGCTTCCTTCATCTGCGCGATGCTGAGCTGCTTATCTTTGTCCTCGTCGTAAAGCGCCCCCAGGGTAAAGTGGAATTTGTCGTTCCTGGGCTCCAGGACGAGCATCTTCTTGGCGATGGCGATGGCCGCGGGAAGATCTTTCTTCTCGCGGTACACCCCGGCCATGAAGTTCATCAGCTCGGTATCGTTGGGCTTTTTGTCCAGCGCCTGTTGCAAGGCTTGCAGCGCCTGGTCGTATTGTTGGTCCTTGTCGTACAGGTAAGCCAGGTGGATACGCGACTCGATGTAGTGGTCCGAATCCGGCGCAATCTGTTGGAACTGAGCCTCGGCCTTTTCGGATTCGTTCATCTCACCGTAAACGGTGCCCAAATAATAGTGGACGCGCTGATTATCCGGTTGGGCGCCCAGGACCAGGTTGAACTCGGTGGCGGCGCGCTCGAAGTCGCCGCGCTCGAAATACAGCAGTCCGATCTTGACCCGGGTATCTTCCGGATTGGTTTCCAATCTTTCCAGTTGATTAAGCTCGGTCAGCGCCTGGTCAAATTTTTTCTGTCCGACGTAGAGTTCGGCCAGCCGCTTGCGCGCGGTATCGTTGCCGGGGTCGGCCGCCAGGACCCTGCGATAGAGATCGATCGCCTCCTGGGGCTTGTCTTCGAGCTCCCGCAGCAGTGCCAGGTCCATGATCACCAGCTCGGAGTCGGGGTTGAGCTGCAATGCCTGATGGAAGTAAATTTCCGCCAGCTTGTAGTTTTGTGCCGCTGCCGCCACCCGTCCGGCGTAGTAGTAGCCCAGGAAAGAATGCGGGTCGGCGCTGATCATGCGCCGGAAGATTGCCAGCGCGGCGTCGTACTTGCCCTGCTTGGCGTATAGCGTCCCGAGGTAGAGGTAGGCCTCCTGGTTCTTGGGGTCGGACTTCAGGACCTCCTCGTACTGCGTCTCGGCGCCGGCATCATCGCCGGTGGCGGACTGCAGGCCGGCCGACAGCAGCCGCGCGTCGACCATCGAGGGATCCAGCGCCACCGCTTCTTTGACCTCGGACAGGGCTTCCTTGAGTTTACCGTCGCGGACGTAGATGGAGGCGAGCTTCAATCTGAGCGCGGCGTTGTGGGGGTCGGCCTGGCTGGCAGCCTGATAAAAAATCAGTGCGTTGTTGCGATCGCCCTCGTTGCTCGCCACCTCCGCCTTGAGAAAGTCGCTCATCGCGCGCGCGTCGGAGGGCAGGGTTACAAAGGGTATCCCCCCAAACGCAGTATCTTGCGGCGCTGCGTCGGTTCTCAGGTTGTTGCCGGGATTGGGAGTGGTGGTGCGGACCGAAGCGCATGCGGCAAACAGCATACAGGCCGCAGCCAGCGCGGCCCGCGTTGCTTTAGCGCTCCATCTCATGGGAAAAAAGAGGACACGTAATTGGCAATTCACTACAGTTAACACAGCCTTTTCCGACGGTCAACGCGGGTGCTCCCCCATCTGGCCGCGGCGTTCGTCACGGTAAAAGGCACCGGAGAACTTATGATCCTCACCGCGGGCACTATACCTTAGAGGGTACGACCGTGAATTCGAGCGTGCAAACCACCCCGTCCGCCCGGATTTCGCTGGGACCGGAGCGTCCCGGCGCTTTGGGCAGCCGGCAGATCGGTTTGTTGCCGCTCATAGCAGTAATGTACCTGACGATCAGCGGTGGTGCATATGGGATCGAAGACGCGGTCGCCGCCGGGGGGCCCCGCCTGACCCTCCTGCTGTGCCTGCTCGTCCCCGCCGCGGTCAGCCTGCCGACCGCGCTGATGGCGGCGGAACTCACCGCTTTGTTTCCGGTCGAGGGTGGATTTTACTTTTGGGTCAAGGAAGCGTTCGGTTCATTTGCCGGCTTCGCCGAGGCCTACCTGACCATCCTCTATACCGGCGTAGATATGGCGATCTACCCGGTTTTGTTCGCTTCCTACCTAACGTTTCTGTTTCCCGTTGGATCTACAGCAGCCATTGCGATGGCGATCGCGATGGTCTGGGGCTGCGGCATTCTCAATCTCCTCGGGGTGCGTCCGGTGGGTCACGCGTCAATCCTGCTGACGGTGCTGCTGCTCGCGCCCTTCGTCGGCCTGATCGGCGCCGGCGCCGCTTACCTGCACGATTGGCACCTGCCCGGCGGATCTCAGCCCGGTGGCTCCGGGACGGCCGGCGCCTTGGGCGCGGCCCTGGCGGTAGTAATCTGGAATTTCTGCGGCTGGGAGAATCTGAGCGTGGTCGCGGCCGAGATCAAGGGTGCGCAGCGCAACTATGGCCGGGCCGTCGCCATCGTTCTGCCGTTGGTGGTCGTTGGCTACCTGCTCCCGCTGATGGTCGGAACGGCCGTCGTTGGCGACGCGGCAAGTTGGCACACCGGCGCCTTCGCCAGCATCGGGCAGCGCCTGGGTGGCCGCTACCTGGGCGGGGCCCTCGCGATCGGCGGGATGATCAGCGCATTGGCGGTCTTTGAGGCCGCGATGCTATGGGTGTCGCGGATGCCATTTGTGCTGGCGCGCGAACGCTACCTGCCGCAGGGCCTGACGGCGCTTTGGGAGCGCAAGGCCACTCCGTGGAAAGCGATCGTCGCGAGCTGCGCGGTATGCACCCTGCTCCTGCCCCTGGGCTTCACCGCGCTGGTTACCCTCGATGTGACCTTTTACATGGCGGCGTTGGTGCTGGAGATGGCGGCGCTGGTCCGGCTGCGGCGGCTGTATCCCGGACGTCGCGGATTGTTCGTGATCGGCGGCGGACGTCTGGGACTCACTGTCACGGTCGCGGCTCCGCTGCTGGCCTGGATTGCGACCTTTGGGGTAGCGGCCGAGGGTCGCGGCGGCAAGATCCAGTTGCTGGTGGCCGCCACCCTCGCAATCGCGGTGTGGCCGGTGTACCACCTTTGCCTGCGCCGCTTCGGCGGCCCCGCCACACCATCACAAATCGACCCGCCTGATCTCTCATTGCTTGCCGGCAAATCGCTGGATAGCTGAGCGTGGTTGCCGCGCCGGGAACCGCTCTGATATCGAATGAGGAAATCCCGGGCGCAGCGGAGGGCAGGTCGATGACGGTACCAATTATATCCGCGGATTCACATGTGATGGAGCCGGGCGATCTGTGGAGCGAGCGGCTCGACCAGCGCTACGGGGACCGCGCGCCCAAGGTTGTGCCCAATCCGAACGGCCCCGGTTGTTCCTTCGTGGGTCCCGGGATTCCGCCTTTCCCGGCCGCCGCCGTGTTCGCGATCGGCAAAAGCGGCAAGGAATTGCGCGAGCATCTGACCAAGGGCTATGAGGCGTGCCGGCCGAGCGGTTGGGATCCCGTCGAACGAATCAAGGACCAGGAGCTGGACGGGATTGCCGCCGAAGTCATCTACCCTTCACTGGGGATGGCGCTGTTTGCGCTGCCCGACGTCGAACTCCAACAAGCTTGCTTTCGACTTTACAATGACTGGGTGTCGGAGTTCGCTTCCCACGACCGCAAGCGGCTTTATGCGGCGGCCGTAATCTCATTGGCGGACATCGACGAAGCGGTGCGTGAACTCGCGCGCTGCGCCAAACTCGGGATGCGCGGCGCAATGATCTGGGCGGTGCCGCCCGCCGATCTGCCCTACCATTCGCGTCACTACGATCCTTTCTGGGCCGCGGCCCAGGACCTGGCGATGCCGCTGTCGCTGCACGTTTCCACCCAGCGCGACCAAGGCAAGGGATTAAGGCTAACCACCGAACTGGTGGTGATGGGCGCGATGAACGCGGTGACCGAGGTGCAGCGCACGCTGTCGAGCCTGATTGTCGGCGGGGTGCTCGAGCGGTTTCCGCGGCTGACGTTCGTATCGGCGGAGCACGACGCGGGCTGGATCCCTCATTTCATGTACCGGCTCGACCACATGTACCTTAAGTTCGGCACCATGGACGATCGGCCGGCCATCCCGATGCTGCCCAGTCAGTACGTGCGCCGGCAGATTTGGGCGGCCTTCCTGGACGATCCGGTGGGACCATATTGTTGGAAGCTTTTCGGCGAAGACAATCTGATGTGGGGCTCGGATTTCCCCCATTCCGATTCCACCTGGCCCCATTCACGCGACGTCATTGCGAAGAATTTCGCCGAGGTTCCCGACCCGGTCCGGCACAAGATGACCTGCCGCAACGCCGCAAGGCTGTATGGAATCGATCTCGGCCAGGAAAAATGACCCAACCCGTTCAGAGCGCTAAACGCATTGGCGCAGAACAAGAACACAGTTGCGGGGTCGCCCGCACCCTCACCCGTCACGCGAGTTGCTGGCGCAAATCGCGCGCCGACCTCTCCCGGCCCGCGCCTGCGGTAGCCAAGTCTCGCAGGCGCGGGCGAGGTTGGTTTCAGGAGTTTATCGGCAGTCTCAACATACCAGGGAACAAACCACGTCTCCCGGCTACTCAGTCCAGCTTGTACGCCTTGGCGACGTTCTCGGCCAGTATTCCGCGCGCCATGTCATCGGGCATCCCTTCGACCATCTCGCGCATCTCTTCCATGTAGTTGGGCGGATGGTCCACGTGGGGAAAGTCGCTGGCCCAGAAGAACTTGTCGATACCCACGTAGGGAATCAAGTAGCGCAGGCATTTCTCGTCGGGATCGCCGGAGATGAAGCATTGGCGCTTGAAGTAGTAAGAAGGCTTCTCGGCCAGCGGCACTCCGCCGCCGAAGAGCGTGCCGCTGTAGATCGCGTCGGCCCGATCCAGGTACCAGCCGATCCAGCCCGCCCCCGATTCCAGCACCACGAAGCGCATCTTGGGAAACTTTTCGAACACGCCGTACGCGAACATGGTCGAGAAGGCCATCATCGGCCCCTGGTTGACGTGCATATCGCCGTACCACAGCTTGGCGGGCCCTTTGATCGGGTCGAAACGGGTGTGAATCGTGATGTCAGCCGGCTCGATACTGGGATGGACCGCGATCGGCACGTCGAGGTCCTGGGCCGCCGCGAACACCGGGTCGTGATCGGGATGGCCATGCGGCTTGCGCGAAGCGGTGAAGGAGGCGATAAACGCGCCCTTGCATCCGTCTTCCTTGACCGCGCGCTGCAGTTCCAGCGCCGCCGCTTCAGGGTCGAGCAATGAGATGTGCGCGATCGGCACCAGGCGGCCGCCGGAATCGCGGCAGAAGTCGCCCATCCAGCGGTTGTAAGCGCGGCAATACGCGGCCGTGATTTCCGGATCGTGGCGGACGTCGCCTTCCCACGCCAGTCCCAGCGTCGGGTAGAGCACAGACTTGGCCAGCCCCTCTTCGTCCATCCGCTCCAGCCGCTCCTTGGGAAACATCGTGCCGTGGCCGGCGCTCTTCATGTAGGTCTCGTCCCGGGTAACCGGGATGAACGGCGTGGGGCCCTTCTTGCCGTTGGCCAGCCAGACCTTGCGCCGCTCGCGCATCTCCTGCACGAAGCGCCCCATGCTGCTCAGGCGGGGCAGGTTATACTTGTCGATGCAGGTGGCGGGCTTGCCGTCGATTTCGGCGTATTCCCAACCCTCGTTGTCCTTTTTGATTCTGATCGCGCGCGGACGGTACTGCGCTTCCAGGTATTTCTCCCACAGATCGGGCGGCTCCAGGATATGCCCGTCGGCATCGATGATCCTCGCCTCATTGTGTTTCGCATCGGCCATCGCTCAAGTCTCCCTACAAAGCGGATATCCACCAATCGTCGTCACGCCGGAAACATCCCGGCCTGAGTTCCTAATGGAACATTTGTTCAGGGATTTGTCAAAGTGAAAACAGGAGCATCGCCGGACCCGAGAGCCGGTGGCCACCACGACGGAAGTCGGTCAGGGCAGAGATCGGTCTGCCGCCTGGGGCTATTCCCCGGATAGCGGTTCAGGCGTTGACCGCTGCTTGGTCCGGGTCCAGCTCGCGCTCGAGGCGTTCGATGTCGGCGGCCGACAGGGCGAAGTATTTGGCCTCGGGATGATGGAACACGATCGCCGTGACCGACCCTTCGGGCTCCATCATGAAACCCTCGGTAAGCCGGATGCCGCTGCTGTTGTCGAGGTCGAGCAGACGGAACAGCCCCGCCTGATCTTCCAGACGCGGGCACGCCGGATAGCCGAAGGAGAAGCGCTTGCCATGGTAATGGGCCTGGAACAGATCCTTTTTGGTCAGCCCTTCGGGGTCCTTGAATCCCCACATCTCGCGAATTTTGAGATGCAGCAGTTCGGCGAAGGCCTCGGCGCCCTCCAGCGCCAGCACTTGCAGGATATGCGAGCGCAGGTAATCGCCCTGCTTCTTCCATTCGTCGGCCAGCGCGCGCACGCCGGGTCCGACCGTGGTCGCCAACATGCAAACGTAGTCGATGCGTCCCGATGAGCGCGGCGCCACGTAATCAGCCACCGACAAGCGGGGCGGGTCGCTCTGGCGGCCGAAGGTAAAGGTCTCCAGCACGCGCTTGCCGTCGGGGGCGTAGATCAGCATCCGCCGGCCGTCGGAGTTGGCGGGGAAAAACTTGTACACCGCGCTGGCCTTGATGTCCCCGGCCTGCAGCATCACTTCCTCGACCGCCTTTATCGCCGCGCGCAACTCCAGTGCCTTGGGCTCGCCCGCGGCCAGCGCCTGTTCGGCATTTTTCAAGCCCAAATGGCGCGTGTAGAGCATCACCGGATTGATGTAGCTGAAGATTTCGTCGAGGTCGTAGTCGCGGATGATATGCAGGCGCAGGTCCGGTGGACGCGGAATCTCGACGTCCTGGCTGACCGCGGGACGATCCTCGACCATGGCAGCCTCGGCGCCAGGACGCGCGGCAACCGCCTTGAGCATACGTGCGGTATCCCCGGCCAGTTGCGTGGTAAGTTGCTCGCGGCGCTCCGGATCGACGATCTTGTTGGCCAGTTCCAACCCGTTCATCGCGTCGTTGGCGTACGCCACCAGACCGCCGTAATTGGGTGCGATCTTGGTGCGGGTGAAGCGCGCCGACAGCGCCGCCCCTCCCACCAGCATCGGGCAGTCGATCCCTGCGGCCTTCAAGTCCTGGGCCGTGATCACCATCATCTGGGCCGATTTCACCAGCAGCCCGGACAACCCGATAGCGTCCGGATGATGTTCGCGATGCGCCTTAATCAGTTCCTCGGGGGGAACCTTGATGCCCAGGTTGATGACCTTGTACCCGTTGTTGCTCAGGATGATGTCAACCAGGTTCTTGCCGATATCGTGAACGTCGCCTTTGACCGTGGCCAGGATGATCGTGCCCTTGCCCGCGGTCTCGCTCTTTTCCATGTGCGGTTCCAGATAGGAAACCGCCGCCTTCATCGCCTCGGCCGACTGCAGCACCTCGGCCACGATCATCTGATTGGCGTTGAACAGCCGCCCAACCTCGTCCATCCCCTTCATCAGGGGACCGTTGATGATCTCCAGCGGGCGGCGATCCCCCAGCGCCAGATCGAGGTCGCGCGTCAGACCTTCTTTGGAACCCTCCAGGATGTAGAGCGCCAGCCGCTCGTCCAGCGGCAGCGAGGCGCGCTGCTCGACCGTCGGCTTGCTCTTGCGCTCGCGGAAGTAAGCGGCGAATGCCGCGATCGGATCATCGCCGCGCCACCAGATCAGATCCTCGGCCAGCCGGCGCTCCTCTTCGGGAATCGACGGATAGCGCTCCAGCTTCTCGGAGTTCACGATCGCCAGGTCTAAACCCGCCTGCACGCAATGGTAGAGCATCACCGAGTTGAGCACTTCCCGCCCGGCTTCGGGCAAGCCGAAGGAGACGTTGGAAATGCCCAGGATGGTCTTGCAGCGGGGCAGCGCGGTTTTGATCGCGCGGATACCCTCGATGGTCTCGACGCCGGAACCGATATAGTTGCGGTCCCCGGTGCCGACCGGGAACACCAGCGCGTCAAAGAAGATGTCCTCCGGCGCGATGCCGTACTGATTTACCAAAAGGTCTAACGAGCGCTGCGCGATGGCAAGCTTGCGCTCGCGCGTGACCGCCTGGGCCTGCTGTTTGTCCTCGTCGATACAGCCGACCACCAGGGCGGCGCCATAGCGTCTGGCCAGTTCCAGGACGCTGTGCAACCGCTCGGAATCTTCGCCGTCTTCAAGGTTGATCGAATTGATAATCGATTTGCCCTGGGTGCGCTTGAGCGCCTCTTCGATCACCCGGTGATCGGTGGAATCGATCATCAGCGGCACTTTGACTTTCTTGACCAGTTGCGCGAGGAGCTGGGTCAGATCTTCGGTTTCGTTGCGGTCGGGGTCCTGGAGGCAGACGTCCACGATTTGCGCGCCGCGCCGCACCTGCAGGCGTCCGACTTCGGAAGCTTCCTCGAATTTGCCCTGGCCGATTAGCCGCTTGAACTTGCGGCTGCCCAACACGTTGGTGCGCTCGCCGACGATCGCCGGACGCGTGGCGTCGTCAATGATCAGCGTCTCGATTCCGCAGACCGCCGCGCGCAGTGGAGGTGAAGCAATCCGGGCGCTGCGCCCGTTCACCATCTGCGCGAGCAGGCGAATATGCTCCGGCGTGGTGCCGCAGCATCCCCCGACCACGTTGAGCCATCCCTGATCAACGAAGCGCTGGACTTTCGTGGCTAGAATTTCAGGCGTTTCGTGGTAATGCCCTTCCTCGTCAGGCAATCCCGCGTTGGGCACGCAGGCGACCGGGAAGCGGCTGATTTCCGCCAGCGTACGCAGGTGATCGGTCATGAAGTCGGGGCCGGTGGCGCAGTTCAGGCCCATCCAAACCAGATCCCGATGCGCCAGCGAGACGTAAAACGCCTCGATGTCCTGGCCGGCCAGCAAGGTGCCCATGGTTTCGATGGTCCCTTGCACGGCCACCCCAACCGTCACTCCCAAGCGCGCCATCGCCCGCTCAATCCCAATCAGGCCGGCTTTGACGTTGAGGGTATCCTGCACGGTTTCCAACAGCAGCAGGTCCGCGCCGCCCTCAATCAGTCCTTCGGCCTGTTCCTGGTAGGCGTCGGTCAGTTGGTCGAAAGTGACGCCACCGGTGACTGAAATGGTCTTGGTAGTCGGCCCCATCGAACCGGCAACAAAGCGCGGCCGGTCCGCGGTCGCGACGCTGTCGGCAGCTTCACGCGCAATCGCGGCGGCGGCGCGATTGAGTTCCCGGGCGTGATCCTGGAGCCCATATTCGGCCAGCACCACGGAGGTGGAACCAAAACTGTTGGTCTCGATAATATCGGCGCCGGCGGCCAGAAAACCCAGGTGGAGGTTGCGGATCAGGTCAGGCCTGGTACGGACCAGATTTTCGTTGCATCCCTCCAGGTCAGGACCGCCGAAATCCTCGGCGTGGAGCTGAAGATCCTGGATCGAGGTCCCCATCGCCCCGTCCAGGACCATCACGCGCGTGCTCAGAAGGTTCCGCAGCAGCCCTAAACGTTCGGTCCGGTTAAGCATCAAATCTGTCTTTTCTCGCGATAGAACAGCCGCAGTCTATCGTAGCACGCCGCCTATCGCAATTTGCGTTGGGTCTGGAGAGGCAGCGCTCTGACTACGCAAATGGTACAAAGTCCATGATGGTCATCGCCGCAATTGGGGCGCGCCCGGCATAGATCAGTATGACTGAAGCCTTGCAAGCTCGCCGTCCCGGCAACTCCGGATTGTCGGGCTGGTTAAAATGGCTGGGACAACTGCTGGCCGAGGAACTGGCGCCGCGCCCGCGAAGATTGCGGACCTCGATACGGATGGCGACGATCGGGACGGTCGGCACGGGCCTGATGGCGGCATGCCACGTTCAAAGCGCGCTTGGTCCCTACATCGTGTGGCTGCTGGTGGGTCAGAGCGCAATGATGTCGTTTGGTACGGCAGCCGCTGACCTGGCGGTGACCGCTCCGATTCTCGCTGCCTCGGTGCCGCTGGCCGGAATCCTGGCGGAATCGCCATGGCTGATGCTGCCATTTATCGGCCTTATTACCGCGTTTTCCACCTACCTGATCGTCACGCGCAAGCTCGGCACCTTCGGCTTGTTGTTGCAGGTGATCGTGCTCGACGGCTTTTACGGCGTGGTCTTTGCGCCGCGCGATTTCGGCTGGAACGACGCTGCCGTGTTCGGCGCATGCGCAATCAGCTTTGGTCTGATCGCGCTATTCGACAACTGGATCTGGCCGGACCCTGCCGAAGCGATATTGCTGGAATCAATCGCGGGAAGCCTCAGGCACAACCGCTCCCGCTTCCTGGAAGTGACCCAATTCTATCTGCACCCGGAGACGGGCCGACGGCCCGACGAACCGCCGGCAACCTCGCGCATGAGCGTGCAACTTGACTACCTCAACCGCGCCGTGACCGAGGGCCTAACGGAGCATCGCCGTGCGATTCTGCTCGCCGCGATCACGCGGATGGAGCGGCTGCACATCCAAGTGGACCGGCTTGCGATTACGGTGCGCGAAGACACCCCGCGCATGGTTCGAACGATGCTGCAGCCCGAACTGGAAGACGTCTGCCGCGCGATTGCGGCCGCCCAGGAAGAACTCGCCCGCGAAGCCACGGTCATGATCCGCACCGGCCCTGATTTGCCGGCGTCACCGATGGCGGCCGGCGCACGGCAGGCGATTGACACCCTGAACGGCCGCGTGGGCGAAGTGCGCCATCTCTATATCAACCGCGCCAGTGGCCCGGAAATTAACAATTTCGGTGCATTTACCGAGACCCTGGCGGCCATGACCCGGCTTCTGGAGCGGCCGCTTGACGAGCCTCCGCCCGCCCTCCAATCCGCTCCCGCTGCGAAACCGTCACCGGCGCGCCAAGCGGACGCGACGACGGTCCGTTATTCATGGAAGGTGGGGTTGTGCATCGTCATCGGTTACTTCATCGGCTTGATCACGCAGCGCCCCGACCTTTCAACCATTCTCACCACGGTTATCATCAGCGCACTGCCGACTTACGGCGCCTCCCTGCGCAAGATGATCCTGCGCAACATCGGCTCCTTGCTGGGCGGCGCGATCTCGCTGCTCGCGATCATAATCGTGACCCCCAATTTTGAGACTTTGCCGTCCTACATGATGGTAACCTTTGTGGTCCTGCTAATCTCCGGATACACGTCGCTTAGCAGCGGCCGCGTCGCCTATGCGGGCAAGCAGGTCGGCACGGTTTTCATGCTGGTATTCGCGGGCCTGAGCCCTTCGCGGGACGTTTACTCACCGCTGTGGCGCACCTGGGGAATCCTGCTGGGCACGCTCGTCGTTACCGTCGTCTTCTTCCTGCTATGGCCGGAGTACGCCGGAGATTCACTGCTTCCGCGGCTGCGCAAGGTGATTGCTGACGCGCTTGCACTCATGCCGGACGGATCCGCGGCCGCTAGCGAAGCCGCGATTGACCACACCGACGATGAGATCACCCGGGTGCTGGGCGAGATCCTGGAAGTTGCCGATGATGCCCGTCTGGAAGGACGCCAAAGCCTCATCGATCACGAAGCCGTCGTGCAATCCGCTGGCACGATCCGCCGGATTACGCACCGGTTGGCCACTTTCGCCAAGTGGCGACTGCTCGATCCGTTGCCACGGCTCGACGACATCACCGAGGCTGCGCATGACGCTACGGTGTCGGCGATGCGGCGGCGGCTGGAGGCGTGGCTGGCGTTCTATCAAAGTCCTCAGTGCCTCAACCTCCAGGCGGCGATGGCCTTGGCCGCCAGTCACTCGCGCGACCAAATCGCGGGGCCACTGGCGGAATTCAGCAGCCGGATTGAAGCGGACGGGTACGCGATGATCTCTTCATGGACCGTCACGCAGCGCGGGCGGATGCTGTCCGAGTTGCAATCATTGAACCGGCTCGAGTTCCTGATGGACGAACTCGACGCCCACCTGTCTCACGTTCCCGGCGCCAAGCGTGCGGCCGCACTCCCAAGCGCTGCCAGCGCGACGGTCCGCCGCATGGCCTGAGATCTCCCGCGCACAGCCCGCAGAGCCTTGTAAACTACCGCGATGCTCGTATAAGCATTCGTGGGGCAGCACTGCGCAAACGATTCTCCGCTGCTCTGAACGGAGCGACGATATGGTTGCGGCCTGGCTCGGTTTTTTCGACAGTCTGATCGCCCTGGCCCTGGTAATGGCGGGTCTGGTTGGAGCTTACTTTGGTCTGGCCGCGCCCTATTTTGCCTTCCAGTTGTTCCTGTTCGGACTGTTCTTCGGGGTCCTGGCGCTGATTACGGGACTTGTGGGCCTGTTCCGCAGCCGTCGTCCCCAGTGGCGTTCGGCGCATGGGCGCGCGGTCGTCGCCAGCTATATCGGCGCGATCTTAACCGCGTTGCTGGTCTATCTGGCGTTGGGGGCCAAGGGATATCCGGCAATTAACGACATTACCACCGACGTCGACAATCCGCCCGAATTCGTCAAGGCCGCGTCCCTGTCCGGAAATCGCGGACGCAACCTCACCTACGACAAGGCCAAGTACGCGCAGCTTCAATTGCGGGGCTACGGTGTGGTTGAGCCGCTGCGATTACCCCAAGACCCCGACCAGGCCTTCAAAGAGGTCACCACGCGGGCGGCGCAGATGCCGGCGTGGACTATCACCTACATCGATCCGAAGACCCATACGATTGAGGGAGTCGCGCAGACGTCGCTGTTCCGTTTTCGCGACGATTTCGTCATTCAGGTCCGCTCGGCGCCCAGTGGCAGCCTGGTCGAGATGCGCTCCAAATCGCGCGACGGAGTCGGCGACGTAGGCGCTAACTACAAGCGCATCCAGGCCTTCTTCGCCACCCTGTTATCCACCGCCAGCGCGCACTGACGCACCCTGACTGGTCAAACCAGGCCCTGACTCGTCTCTTCCAAGGCTATCCAGACGCTTTACCGATCGGTTGCGAAGTCGTAATTGCTGGTGGGCGGCGGGGCGGCGCTTTGACCGCTTCGATGCCCATAGGTTCCGGCGACGGGCTGCGCGGGGATTTCCGCTACCTGGCCGCTGTCTGTCGATTCGCGGTCTTGCGCGTCGTAATCCGGGGCCGGCTGGCGTCGTGCGGCAACTCGCGCGCGCGGCTGGCTGGGCGGCGGCGCTCGAACCTCAGCGGGCTGGTCGGAATCGTCCTCGTCCTGGTAGGGTCGGGTTTGCGGCTGGCTGCTGTAGGTCCCGGGAGGCGGCACCGGACGGCGTTGCAGTGGCTGGATGCCGTCGTCGTCATCGTCGTCACTAAAGTTGCGCTGCTGATATGGCGGAGGTTGGCTTGGTTGCGGCTGGCTGTACACCGGTATGCTTGGCCGATACGGCTGGGGCAAGACGTCATGCGGTCCGCATTGCGGTGTCGGGTTCATCACCCCGAAGATCAACCCCACTACACCTTGGGCAATGCCTGCGACTTGCGCAGGGTTCAGCGCCTGCGCGTGCACCGATGCCGGAACTGCTGCGGCGGTTAGCGCGAAGGCAAACGCAATCACGCCAATTCTCATTTTTTTCACTGTCTGTCTGGCTGTTGGCGCGGCTTGGGAATACCGGGCGAATCTTTTTAGCCACCTGGATCAATTTGATTCCCAAATGCCGAAGCCGTCAAGCAGCCCGCGGCGGCCTCCATAGCGCTAACCCAGGTTCAGGACGGTAGGCCAGTGGGGCGGGCGTCCCGCTGGCTGGGGAACCTAATCCCAACCCAAATGGCGACGATCGTTCCATTGGCGCTACTTCGTCTCGCGCAGGCGTTGGATTGTCCGGGTTGTGGCGCGGCCCTCAAGGAACTCAGCTAAAATCACTTTTCCCCCATAGCTGTTGACGAATTCGCCGCCGTCCACGACTTTGCCCTCCCAGTCCTGGCCTTTGACGAGGATGTCGGGGCGGACCGCACGAATGATGTTCTCGGCCCGCGGATCGTCGAATTCCACCACGTAATTGACGGTCTCCAACGCCGCCAGGATTCTGGCCCGGTCGGCGGCCGGATATACCGGCCGGCCTTCCCCCTTGATCTGACGCACGCTGGCGTCGCCGTTCAGGCCCACCACCAACAGGTCGCCTTGCGCGCGGGCAAACTCCAGAGACTCGATATGCCCGGCGTGGAGCAGGTCGAAGCAACCGTTGGTGAAGCAGATTCGCGCGCCTTCGCGGCGGCGGCGCTCTAACTCCGGCAGCAGTTCGGCCAGGCTCAGGATTTTGGCGCGGGAGCCATGATGCGCCCGCTCCAACGCCATCGTAAGCTCGGCCCGCGAGACCACCGACGCGCCCTGCTTGCCCACTTCCAGCCCGGCCGCGACATTGGCCAACTGCGCGGCGACCGTCGCATCCGCACCCCCGATCAGGAACAGACCGAAAATCGCCAGCACGATGTCGCCCGCGCCGGTAACGTCGTAAACCTCCCGTGGAGTCGTACCGATATGCAGAGCAGTCCCGCTGCGTCCCGCCAAAAACATTCCATCGCGATCCAGCGTTATCAGGCAGGCGTCCAACTCCAACTCTTCGACCAGCTTGCGGGCCGCGACTGGCCACGCGCCGGGATCGCCCAGCTTGATTCCGGTGGCATGCTCGGTCTCGTAACGGTTGGGGGTCAGGGCGGAGGCGCCTCGGTAGATCGAAAAGTCCTCCGCCATCCGCGGATCCACGATCACCGGTTTTCCGCGCCGCTTCGCGCCCTGGATTATCGCCTTCAACACGCCGGGCGTGAACAGCCCCTTGTTGATGTCGCATACCAGCACGCCGTCCACCGTTTCCAGTGCGCGTTCGAGCCGCGCAATCACCTCGGCTTCGATCGCCGGGCCCACCGGGCTGGAATCCTCGTTATCGACCCGCAACAACTGCTGGGTGGCGCGATTGGCCGATTGTACCGATCCGAGGAATCGTTCCTTGACGATAGTGAGGCGGCCGGGATCTTCAACCAGCGCTTGGGTCTCGACGCCAAATCCGGCCAGCATCGCCGTCAGCGTCCGGCCATCGGCGTCATGCCCGATCACGCTGAGCGCGCTGGCGCTGGCGCCGAAAGCGGTCAAATTGGCGCACACAAAGGCAGCATTGCCCGGCCGCTCTTCGCGGCGATTGACCTGCAGAACCGCAATCGGGGCCTCGGGTGAAATGCGCGATACCTCGCCCCAAAGGTAGCGGTCGAGCACCACTTCACCGGCCACCAGAATGCGCAGCGGCGCGAGCGGCGGTAGTTCCAGCGTGGACGGCATGGTCAGACGCCGCGGCGCAGTTCTTCGCGGACCGCCGCGACCAGCAGTGGAAACATGATTTCGTGATGACCGGTGAGCGAAATCCCGCGGCCGCCGTCGTTGGTCGGCCGCTCAACGACGTTGACCCGTGGCCGGTAATGGCGCACGAAATCCATATCGGCAGTGGTGAAGTCCCGCACGGTGTTTCCAAGGTTGCGGGACAGATTCAGCGCCTTCAGGAAAACTTCGGGCATGATCACCGCTGACCCCAGGTTGACCGCCACACCGCCCGAAAGTGTGCCTACCACCGCGGTCAGACGATGGAAATCGGCCAGCGTCGCCTTGCCGATAGCGGCGCCGTCGGCGTTGGGATGCATATGGATGATATCCGCTCCGATGGCGACGTGGACGGTGGCGGGTACACCCGCCTCATAGGCCGCTGCAAAAATGCTGATCTCGCGATGCTTCAAGCCCTGCGCAACGATTTCCTGCCCTACCACTTCACCCAAGCCGCGGTTCTCCTGAGCTGCGATAGCGGCGGCCCGATTCAAAAATGCTCCGGTCTCCTCCGCCATTCCGAAACTGCCATTCTTCAATCCGGCGCCGACCTCTTCCGAGGTGCGGCCCGCCAGCGCCAGTTCGAAATCATGGATGATGGCGGCGCCGTTCGTCGCCACGGCGCTCAGGATACCGTCGCGCAGCAGTTCGCAGATAAGGGGGCTAAGACCGGTCTTGATCGGATGCGCCCCGGCCATCAGGATAAAGCTCCGGCCTCCGCGATGGGCCTCGGCGATAGTGCGGGCCAACTCGCGCAACTGGCCGGCGGCGAGCACCGCGGGCAATGAATCCATGAACTGGCCGAAGCTTGCACCCGGCGTCAGGGGCCGCGCGAAATCCTCGAGCCTTACCAGACGGGAGAGTTCAGCCAGGTTGCGCGTACCGGCGCGCGATGGATCAAGCTTGGGAAGGTTTTTGATCCGCGCCATTTCTGTTCAGCGAGGCGGTATCCGGTCTTCAAGCGCTATTCGATGTGCAGCGCGGCGCGGGTTTGCGTGTCGTGCACCATCGCTTGGCGGCGCTTGCGTTTGATTTCGGCCAATTGTGCGAACAGAGAGCGGTCGCCGTCGCGATGCGCCGCCGGAGGTTCCGGGGCCGCAGCGTATTGCGGTTCCGGGGCCGCGACGTAGCGCGGAGCAGACACCTGCGGTGGCGATGTCAATTGGGCCGCACTGGCTGACGTAGTCCGCTTCGATTTGCGTACCGGGTTGACCCCATGCGGGGGCGGCTGGCCCAGCAGATATAGCCACAGCACCTTGCGCACATAGGCCTGAGTTTCGGCGTATGGTGGGATGCCGCCGTACTTCTCAACCGCGCCCGGTCCCGCGTTGTAGGCGGCAATCATCGCCGGCAGATCCACTTCGTAGGTAGGCGTCTGCATTTGTGACCAACTCCGCAGCTTGGTCAAAAAGCGTGCGGCGCCCAAAACGTTTTCGACCGGATCCAAGGGATTATTGACTCGATAGCGATGCGCGGTGTCGGGCATCAACTGCATCAGACCCTGCGCGCCCTTGGGGGAGACCGCGCTGGGATTGCCATTGGACTCGGCGGTTGCAATCGCCGCCAGCAGGTCGGGGTCGAGATTATAAAGGTAGCCAACTATCTGATAGAGCCGATGCATATCCAAAACCAGGGGACCGCTATCCACCCATTGGGCGCAGGCAGCACCGGCCGCAGCGGCGAGCAACACTAAGGCTAACAACAGGGCTTTTAGCCGCTTCACTTCATCGAGCTCCAAAACCGCGCACGATTTTCATGGGTATGGCTCTCGTTCGCGTCGGGACGGTCAGACTCTTCGAGCACCCATGTTGGCGATGCCGCACGGTGTCGTCAAGCTTTGGACGCCACCCTTTTGCGGTCCAAAGACCAGGTCGGGGAGCGTCCGCAAGCGGTCGCGCTGGCCAGTCAGCGCCGATACTCCCGGACAATCGCGTTGACGGTGGTGACGACGTCTTCGATATCGGCGTCGCTCAGGCGCGGATATATCGGCAGCGAAATGATTCGCTGGAAAGCGGCGCTCGCATTTGGAAAATCATCCGCCGCATAGCCATAGGTATCGCGGTAATACGGATGCAGATGGAGCGGAATAAAGTGAACCGCGACCCCGATGTTGCGGTCCTTGAGCAGCGCTATCACCTGGTCGCGATCGATGCGCAACTGTGCGGGGTCGACCCTGATCACATACAGATGCCAGGCGTGGTCGATATCCGGGGACGCCACGGGCGTCTGGATTGCGGGTTGCCCCGCGAAGCCTTCGTCATAGAGCCGCTTACAGCGAAGCCGGGCGCGTAGAAAGTCGTCGCATCTGGCGAGCTGCGAGATTCCCAGCGCCGCCGCGATGTCGGTCATATTGTACTTGTAGCCCGGCGCAATTATTTCGTAACGCCAGGAGCCCTCGGCGGTGTAACGCTTCCAGGCGTCCTTGCTGATCCCATGCAGGCTCATGATCCGCATCCGGTCCGCCCACTCCGGGTCTTGAGTGGTGATCATGCCGCCTTCGCCGGTGGTGATGGTCTTGGTGGCATAGAAGGAGAAACAGGTCAGGTCGCCGATGGTCCCGACCGTCTGGCCGCGCCAGCGCGCCGGTAGCGCATGAGCGGCATCTTCGATAACCGCCAGTCCGTGGGCCGCTGCGATTTCCACAATTGCGTCCATCGCGCACGGGTGGCCGGCGAAATGTACCGGGATAATCGCTTTGGTCCGCGACGTGATGGCCCGTTCCAGCGCCGCTGGATCGATATTGAGGGTGTCGGGCGTGCAATCCACCAGCACCGGCCGGGCGCCGAGTTGAACCACCACTTCGGCGGTGGCGGCAAAGGTTAAGGTAGGTACCAAAACCTCATCGCCGGTCCTGACGCCGGCGGCCTCGAGCGCCAGATGCAGGGCGGCGGTTCCCGAATTCACCGCCACGGCATGGGCCGCGCCGGTGAAGCGTGCGAACCGGGCCTCAAAATCCTTGACCTTTGGTCCGGCGGTGATCCATCCCGAACGCAGAGTCTCGGCGACCGCGGCGATATCTTCCTCGCTGATCTCAGGAATATGAAAGGGCAGAAAGGATTTTCGCACGGTAAGCCCTCAGACAAGCCGCTATCCCGGCGGCCCGCCGCCTCCAGCGGCGCCCCAGTCTGCGCGTCGATCAGTAGATAGTCGAGCTATTCTCCAGGCGCAACTCGACATCCTTCCTCAATTTGGCACCGTCAGGACCGACCACGGTTAACAGATGGTGCGTGCGGTAAAAGTGAATCTCTTCCCCGCTGGGAGTGAGCCACATCGCCTCTTCCATGCGTTGGTCCAAGGTCAGGGTGTGCTGGGTGGGCTCGCCCAACAAGCGGCGCAAACGCTCCAGCACCGCATCGGTGGAGCTTGGCGCGAAGTGCGCAAACACCACCTGCATCCCCTTGATGCCGTCGAATTCGTAGATGACGTCGCGGTATTGGATGCTCTCGGATGAGACGTCAGTGATATGGTACGCGGGATAGCCGAGCGGGCTCGCCTCGGTCAGGCCTTTGGGGTAAAACGCGCGCGTGTCTTTCATCGAGGCGCCGAAGTCGATGCCCAGAAACGACTTCAAACCGCCCTTGGGGGCCGGCGCGGAGATATTAAAACACGCGCTGGCCCACAGCATCAGAGGCGCGATCAACCACATCCGCGCGATCAGCGCAGCGCGACGGCTCGGCAGTGCCGATTCCAGGTGCCAAAGTGATGCGGTCACTGGGCCAGGCAACTGCTGGGCAGCACGACCCGAATCGTGCTGGCGCCGATTGCATCAAGCAGAATAGCTACCCGCTCGCTACCTGACAGGTAACGGTCGAAAATTGCCTCGATGTCCCTGAAGGGGCCATCGACGATGCGGATTTTCTGTCCAGGGTCGAGTTTGCGCTGCGGCAGCTCGACGATCCCATCGGTTCCGCGACGCTTGATCTCATCGATAATCGTCACCGGCACCATCACCGGCTCACCACCAACAGATATCAGGCTGTGAACCCCAACCGTGTATTTCACGTCAAAATAGCGTTCCTGCAGGTTGAAATGGGCGAACATGTAACAGGGAAACAAAGGCTTTACGGTCGTGACAGTTCTGCCGAAGCATCGGGTCCGGCCGCGCAGAAGAGGCAAGAACGCCTCTTTGGCGATATTTTTCAATTGATCCTGGACCCAACGCTCCTTCTGCGGCTTGGTGCGCACCAAATACCAATTGCAACCTTCACGTCCCAACATGCTGCTATTCCTTCTCCCCGGACGGGCGCCTTCGGGGACTCGTATAGCCTGCCTAGCTGGCACTCAAGAGTAAATAGTTTGGCCGGGTTGGATCAAGCGAAATTCTGCCGCTATTTATCGCCGCAACGCTCAGTTTTGGGCCAGGTCTTCGGCCAGGGACGCGGCCAGGGCACCGCTGATGGTAGCCCGCACCGGCATCTCGGAATGGCTGACTTCGACCACGATAGCGCCTGCGGCGGCCTTGGCGATGAAATCCTGCGCGTCGATTCCACCAGTTGGAAAACGCACGAACTGGACCGAGCTGACGCGTTCGGCGTCCATCTGGCGCACGTCGAAGCGGCACTGGTGGCGGCGCTCGCCGATCAGCAAAGAAACATGATTTTCCAGCCCGATGAGCTGGCGCAGCCGCTCATCGCGTTCCTTGGCGTCGGTGAATTCGATGAGCAAAGTGGCGGCCAGTTCGTTGGGCCCGGGCAGCAATTCATTATAAGTGTCGAGCTCGTGGGCGATTCCCTCTTCCGAGGCGATCTGCTCGGTGCGCAGCATTTCCTGCACCTGGTACCAGACCGTTTGGGCGTTTTCGAACAGGAAGGTGAGATGCTCGCCGACCGGCAGGCGGCGCAGGCTTTTTTCGGCAATAAACAGGGGGCGCAGGAGTGCGCGCAATTTATCGTATTGCTCAAAAGGTAAAATTTGGCTGCGTTGTACGGCTCTCATCGGGGGGCTCCTACTTTGCGGCGGGAATTTGCGCGACCGGCTGTTCGAATCCGTCGGCGCGATAGGCGCGCTCCAAAACTTCGATCGGATGCAGTGGACGGGTGCCGGTGGCCTGTTCGATTTGCAGCGCCGCCAGGCAGCAGTCGGTGGCCATCACGCGGGCGCCGGCCTCGCGCATCGGGCTGAAAGCCTTTTCACCCCATTTCATCGATAATTCGAAAAATTCTTTCTTCATCGCCCAAGTTCCGTCATGCGCGCAGCAGGCGTCCACGCCCGTAATCTGGACCTCGGGAATCAGCCGCATCAGGTCACGCGAGCGCAGTCCGATGTTCTGCGCTTTGAGATGGCAGGGGATGTGATACGCAATCGACTCCGGGGTGGAGCGGAATTCGCGATTAAACTGGTCCTTGCGGCGCAATTGATAGAGCAGTTCGTGCGGATCGGCGACCGCCGCCGCCACGGCCCGCGCGTCCTCGGTTTCGAGCAGCCGCGGATACTCGTCGCGCATCATTAACCCGCAGGTCGGGTTCATCGCCGCCACCCGCCAGCCCTGCTTGACCAGGGGCAGGAACGAGGCGACGTTGGCGCTGGCCTGGCTCTTGGCGAACTCGATATCGCCGCCGTCCAGCGCCGGCATCCCGCAACAATTCTGCTGCGGGCAGGCAAGCGCGCACTGGTTCTTGTTGAACACGGTGACCGCGGCCTTGCCCGGCTCGGGGTTGTTGAAATTGATGAAGCAGGTATGAAAAATCGCGACCTTGGCCGCGGGCTCGGCGGGCGCGGGTGGCAGACCGTGCTTGGCGACCCAGCGCTCGAAGGTTTCGCCGGCGAAATCGGGCAGCTTTTTATGGCGATGGATTCCCACCGCCTTTTCCATGATCAGCCGCTGCAGCGGGTTCTTGTTGGCCCAATTGGCCAACGCTGGCGCGACGCTCGACAGCTTGCCCAGGCGGTCCGGATCCCCCAGCATCCGCTCGCGCAGACCGATCCCCTGTTCGCGCGCCTTGATCGCCTTGCCTCTTGCCATCAAGCGGGGAAAATCAAGTTGGAACTCGTGGCCGTCATGCGGCGTGTAGGGACAGCGAAGCTCGCACAGCCTGCACCCATAGCAAAGGTCGATTACCCGTTCGCGCTCCGCCGCGGCCAAAAGACGCACGTCGTCGCCTTTGGCGTCGACCGCGTCAAACAGGGCCGGGAACGAAGGGCAGAGGTTAAAGCACAGACGGCAGCCGTGGCAGATGTCATAAACCCGGGTCAGTTCTTTTTCGAAACCGCCGCGATCCCAATATTTCGGTTCGTTGGTGTTGTAGGAGAGCCCCTCGGTAGGGCGCGCCTCGATACGGCTGCTCATGAATCTTCCTCTGCGCGACCGCGGTTTGAATGGCGAAATTAAAGCAGCCGGCGAGCCGCCGCGGGCGGCTGGCCGGCTGCGTCAAAGACCGCTTTGCGGCGGTGTCTTAGAGAGTGGTCTGGGCCTTGGCGAAACGGCCGGCGTGAGACTTCTCAGCCTTGGCCAGAGTCTCGAACCAGTCGGCGATTTCAGTGAAGCCCTCTTCGCGGGCAGTCTTCGCCATCCCCGGGTACATGTCGGTGTACTCGTAGGTCTCGCCGTGGACCGCCGACTTCAGGTTGAGCAGGCTATCGCCGATCGGCTGATCGGTGGCGGGGTCGCCGACCGATTTGAGGTAATCCAGATGGCCGTGCGCATGGCCGGTTTCGCCTTCGGCGGTATCGCGAAACAGGCCGGCGATTTCAGGCTGACCTTCGACGTCCGCAACCTTGGCGAAATAAAGATAGCGGCGGTTGGCCTGGCTCTCTCCCGCGAAGGCTCCCTTCAGGTTCTCGTGAGTTTTGGTTCCTTTTAGTGATTTGCTCATGGTTCTCTCCTTCCCCTTTCTTATGCCCTATCCATTCTCAACTAATCGTCAGCTGGCCTCTCAGGTACTCGTCAAGCCGATTTCGTGGCGGCAATCTTGCGGCAGTCCTTGCACAATGCGAGGACTTCGACCGAACAGCCCAGTAGCTGGAAGTCACCCAGGTTGTGGCGCCCGCGCAGCAGGTTGTTGAACTCCGGCGCCTCGATATCGGAAATCTTGCGGCATCGTATGCATACCACGTGATGATGCGGATGGGTGTTGCCGTCGTAGCGGGCGCTGTCGTGCAGCGGCGTGACCTTGCGCGCCTCGCCGATTGCGCACAACGTTTCCAGCGTGCGATGCACCGTGGCCAGCGAGATATTCGGATACTCTTCGCGGACTTTGGCAAACACCGTTTCAGCTCGCGGATGATCGCCCGAATTGACCAGCACCCGCATCACCGCGACCCGCTGGGGCGTGATCGCCAGCCCGCGCTTGCGGCATCGGTCGGTGAACTCGGCCAGCCGCTCAACCGCATACCCGGCGCGCCATTTGTCGCTCATTAGTGTTGGACTATCCATATCAGATGATAATAATTATCATCTGCTAGTGGCTCGCGTCAAGTACCCGAACGCCAATCGGGGGGCAATAAATGTCACGCGGGGGCTAATCCCGCGTCCGCTTGGGATTGAATGATTACGGCAAAAATACCGGGATGGGCCGCTGACACGCGCGACGCTATCGCGGGGCGAGCGCGAGCAGGCATCGTTTGATAGCGGATAGCAGATCTTCGCCGCCGACCGGGTACGGGACGATACTGAGCAGGTCGACGCCGTCGATTTCCCTAAGTGCCGCGAGCCGCTCTCGGCATCGCGCCGGGGGACCGTATAACGCCGCGCTCTCGACCAACCGGTCCGGAACGGCGGCGGCGGCCGCCGCCGCGTCGCCGCCGGCCCAGGCTGCCGCCACGGCTTTTGCCTCGGCCTGGAAGCCGCTGTTGTGCATCAGCCGGTTATACGCGGGTAGCAGCATGAAGAAGGCCAGGCCAGCGCGCGCGGCCTCTTTTGCCAGCGCCAGGTCCTCGTGCACAAAGGTCATGACGCCGCAGGCGATGCCAACATCGCCCGGGCTGCGGCCATGTTGACGTGCGCTATCGCCCGCGATGCGGATTACCTGACGCAACCGCTCCGGGCTGGAGAGCACCAACGCCAGACCGTCGGCGAGTTCGCCGGCCATGCGAACGGTTTCCAAGGTCACGGCGCCGAAGTATATCGGCACCGGTTTAGCCGGTTGCGGAAAATAGTTGCTGAAACTTCGCGCCGCCGCGCCGGTCGAGAATTCCCGCATTGCCAGGGTGTAGTCCCGCAACTTCCCGCGGCCATTGCCCATCTCGATTCCCATCGCTCCAAGCACCGGCCGATGGCTGATGCCGACCCCGAGAATGAAGCGATTTTGCGACGCCTGCTGGATGGTGGCGGCGGCGGACGCACACAACGACGGCTCTCTGAGGTAGATGTTGGCGACGTTGGTCATGATCCCGACCCGGCTGGTGGCGGCCGCCAACATCTGGCAGCACAGCAGCGCGTCGTTGGAAGCCTGTCCCTCGTGCACCAACAGGCAATCGTAACCGGCGTCCTCGGCTTCGCGGCCCAATTGCACCATGCCGGTGTATGGGCCGCTCGCGTAAAACGGAAAATTCAAACCCAGCTTCGCCATCGAATCGGACTCCTTCCAATCAGACCACGGTGGGCCAGAGCAACTAACGAACCTGTCTGAGCCGATTGCTTCCGACCGGGATCAGAAATCCGGCGCCCGGTGCGATTTTCAGGGCCTGATCACTGATTACCGGCCACCACTTCACCAAGGTCGAGGCCTTGCGCCAATGCGGCAGATTCTCCCAGCCCGGCTCCCCGAAAAAAGCGGTTAGTTCAGCCTCTCGCCAAGCCTCCCGTTCCGCCTGGTTGCGGGTGATCCGCGTGTCACCCGATATGATGACCCACTGCTCCTTTTCCTTGGCGAGCACCGAGATCCACTCGACATCCGTGATGTCGACCGGAAATTTATCCCGAAGCGCGACAATCAGATGGCGCTCGTCCAGTATGCCGAGGGCGTGAGCGATTCGAAACGAAATGCAGTTATCGAAAAGAACTTCACGCCGCCAGGCGTTCTTCAAACTCGATCGCGGCATTAACTGATTGCCTCGATATCCCGTACCAGGAAGCCACCTCGGCCACGGAACGGTCTTCCGCAAGAAAAGCGCGGTAAAGGGTTCGAGTTGGAATTCCGTCGCGCGCAACGATGGGCTGACCAAAGTTGCGTTGGGGGTCGATCACCACCCCGCGATCGGGCAGCGGCCACCATCTTGAGGCTTCGTCTGCATCGAAATCCAACTGTTTGTAGAAGGGTGCGATCATCGGCCAAAAGCCCATCTGCCCGGCTTCGATATCGAGAGTGGACCGCGATCTGCCGGTTCCTTCGATTTCGGTGAGGATACGGCGGCCATCGGTTCTGAACTTCCGGGTCGAAAATGGCCGCGGGTGCCCGACTATCGACGCCGCCTTGCCATACGCCCTGCGCAGATAGGCCCACGTGACCCCATGCTCCAGATAAGCGTTCACAAAACGAATCTCGACCAAGTCGAGGAAACTTATCGCCGAAATCTCGTCAATCAAGGCGAAGGTCGGCTCAACGATCGGCTCCGATCGGCGCATCTCGTCCTCGACACGGTACTCGTAGCCCTTGACCCATCTTCGAATCCGCAGCACGGGGATATTCGTCAGCCTTGCGGCCTCCGAAATGGTGTAAACACCCCAGCCTATGAAACGGAACCCGTTCTCGCGCACTTTGTGACAACCTTCGCTTCCGATTAAACGAATATCCTTGTGCCATAGCTAGCACAGGACGCGAAGCCCGAACAGCGCACTTCAGGCTTGATTCACGGCTTCGCCGCAGTATGGATCGCGACCGTGCCCATGCCGACGCGGCGGTAGGCGGCGTTGGTGAAACCGGCAGCCAGCATCATCTCGCGCAGGCGGTCGGCGTCGGGGTAGGTGCTCAATGAATCGGGCAGGTAGGTGTAGGCGTCGAAGTCGCCGCTGACCAGGCCGCCGAGGGTTGGCACCACCAGCCGGAACCAGGGCCAGAACAGCGGCCGCAGCGCGCGTGGCGGATGTGTGAGATCCAGGCAGACGAGCCGCCCGGCGGGCTTCAGCACGCGGCGGAACTCGCGCAGCGCGCCGTCCAGATCGGACACGTTGCGCAACAGGAAGCCATTGACCAGGCAATCGAAGGCGTTGTCGGGAAACGGCAACTGCTGGGCGTCTCCGGCCAGGAAAGCCGTCGGCGCGACGCTGCCGTTGCGCTTCACTTTCTGGACCGCGGCTGCGACCATCTCCGGGCAGAAGTCCGCTCCCACCACGAAGCGGCTGCCCTGCCGCGCCAGTTCCATGGCCAAGTCGCCGGTGCCGGTGGCCAGGTCCAGCGCCACGGCGTCACGCGGCCGGGCCAGTTCAACAGCGATGCGGCGCCATCGCCGATCCAGTCCCATCGTCATCAGGCCATTGATCAGGTCGTAACGCGGCACAATTCGCGCGAACATCGACCGCACGTAGGCCGCCTTCGCGGCGCGCGCGTCAGATCCGGTCCAGGTATGATGCTGATTTGATTTCATCGATTTCCACGCCCAGACCCGGAGTATCGGGGCAGGCCATCATTCCGGCAACCGGCTGGAAGGGCCCCGAGGTCAGATCGCATTCGAGCAGCTCCGCAGTGGCCAGGCCGCAGGCTCGCGTTCCCTCGATCGCTGCGGCCAGATGCAGCGCGGCGGCGATCCCGACGCCGCTGTCGATAGTGGTCGTGATTACCGATTCGATGCCGGATCCCATGGCCGAATAAGCGATCTCGATCGCCTCCCGAAGCCCTCCCACGACCATCGGCTTGATCACCACGATGTCGGCGGCATGTGACTCGATGATTGCTCTGGACGCCCGCTCGCTGGTGATCGGCTCGTCGGCGGCGATTGGCGTACCGACGGCCTCATGCACGGCAATCAGGCCCTCGAGGTCACGCCCTGAAACCGGCTGTTCGACGAATTCGAGGTCAAAACGTTCCAGCGCCTCGATTGTGGAAATTGCGCGCGCGCGGGTCCAGGCCTGATTGGCATCGACCCGCAACAGCAGGTCCGGACCGATCGCGTCACGCACGGCGCCCACCAGTTCGCATTCCCTCGCGATACTGCCCATCATTCCAACCTTGAGCTTGACGCATCGAAAGCCGTTCTCCACCGCGCGGCGGGCCGCCTGCGCGGCCAGTTCCGGCGTGTCCGCGGAGATCGTCGCATTGACCGGGACCAACCGCCGCCGGCGTCCGCCAAGGAATTCGGCCACCGGCACACCGGCTGCCCTCGCCAACAAGTCGCAGGCGGCGATATCGAGCCCGCACCGGATCGCCGCGGCGACGCTATTGCCGGCAAGCCGCTGGGCCGCTTTGGGTATTTCATCAACCTGAATTCCCGCCAGGCGAGGTTCCAGGAATCCAAGCAGGCTGGCCACGTTGCGCTCCGTACCCTTGCGCAGTGGGGCGATCTCGCCTAGCCCATATAATCCGCCTTCGCCTTCGAGCCTGACGATCACACCCGTGCGCACGGTCTGCGAGGCGGCGCTGGTCACGAACGTCTGCCGAAAGGGAATTCGATATGGACGCCAGGTCAGCCGCCGAATCTTCACCGGATCAAGCCCGCGGCGAGCAGGATTCCAAAGCAAAGATGCAACCCCGCGGTTTGCCGCAGAGCGAGGTTGAGCGCCGCGCCCTGACCCCGCCAGACGCCGCGAACCAGCCCGATAGCGAGCGGAATCGTCAGCCAGGGTAGCATCGCCCAAGCCGTGGCCGCTCCCGCCAGCCACATTAGCGACGTGATGAAGTAAGCACCCAGCACCAGGACCGTGTATTGAATTTGCGTCGCCTCGCGGCCCAGCCGGACGGCAAGCGTGCGCTTGCCGGCCATACGGTCGGTATCCACATCGCGCAGGTTGTTGACCACCAGGATCGCCGTCACCAGCATCGCCACCGGAAGCGAGGCCAATAGCGCGGCGCCGGTCACATCGCCCGCTTGCAGGTAGAAGGTTCCCACCACCGCGATCACACCGAAGAAGATGAAGACAAAAACATCGCCCAAGCCATGATACCCCAGCGGCCAGGGACCCCCGGTATAGGCGATTCCCGATACGACCGCGGCCGCTCCGATCGCCAGAATTGGCCATCCGCCAACCTTGACCAGATACAGGCCCAGCAGGATTGCGAGCCCGAAGGAGAGCACGCTGCCCACGGCCACCTGCTTTTGCGTGAGCAGTCCCGCCTGCACCACCCGAACGGGACCCAGCCGCGCGCCGGTGTCGGCGCCTTTTTGGAAGTCAAAAAGATCGTTGGTCAGGTTGGTGCCGATTTGAATAAGAATTGCGGCGCACAGCACCACGGTGAAAATCGGCGCATTGAAATGATGGGCGCGCGCCGCCAGCGCGCTGCCCACCAGCACCGGAACGATTGCGGCGCTCAGCGTTGGAACGCGTATCGCCAGCAGCCAGACACGCCATTCTGAGGGGATGGTGGGGTTGCCGGCCGTGGCTGTACGGGTGTCAGCTTGCATAATGAGTCGGGAAGAGGTGGAGGAAAGTCCATCGGGGTGCGGCAGGAACCGCGGGAGGAACAAGAGGATTGTACATGAGGTGTATCAGAACCCTCACCCTAACCCTCTCCCACAACAAAACGTGGGAGAGGGGAGCAGAAAGTAAACGGGGAAGAGGGCACCGGAAGGCGGCCTTTGGCACGACTGAACGTAGCGCTACTCACGGGAAGCGTTTGAATTTGGAAAAGTTGGGACGGCGTTTTTGCATGAACGCGTCGCGTCCCTCCTTGGCTTCTTCGGTCTGATAATAGAGCAAGGTCGCGTCGCCGGCGAATTGCTGGATTCCCGCCAGCCCGTCGGTGTCGGCGTTGAATGACGCCTTCAGGAATCGGATCGCGGTCGGACTCTTTTCCAGAATTTCGCGCGCCCATTGCAGGGTCTCATCTTCGAGCCGATCCAGCGGGACCACGGTGTTGACCAGCCCCATATCCAGCGCCTGCTGCGCGCTGTACTGCCGGCACAAGTACCAGATCTCCCGCGCTTTCTTATGCCCCACGACCCGCGCCATGTAGGTCGATCCGTAGCCGCCGTCGAAGCTGCCGACCTTGGGCCCGGTCTGGCCGAAAATCGCGTTATCACCCGCGATGGTCAGATCGCACAGAAGATGGAGCACGTGGCCGCCGCCGATCGCATAGCCCGCGACCATCGCGATTACGACTTTGGGCAGCAGGCGGATTTGCCGCTGCAAGTCCAGCACGTTGAGCCGCGCCACACCCTGGTCGTCGACGTAGCCGCCGTCGCCGCGCACGCTTTGGTCGCCTCCGGAGCAAAAGGCCTGCTTGCCGGCGCCGGTCAGAATCACCACGCCGATACTTTGATCTTCGCGCGCACGCGCGAATGCGTCCTGCATCTCTTTGACGGTAAGCGGAGTAAAGGCATTGCGGCGGCGCGGCCGGTTGATGGTCACCTTGGCGATACCCTCGCCCTCGGCCCGTTCGTACAGAATGTCTTCGTAGTCGCGAATCTTAATCCAGTTTAGAGCCATCTTTTCATACTCATTGGCGCGCGCGTCTTACTCATTGGCGCGAAAAGAATTGTTACTGTTGAGGCCGCTCAAAAACTCCATCACCAGTTGCGTGAATGCCGCGGGCTGCTCGAGGTGAATGGTATGTCCAGCACCCGCGACCAACGCGATCCGCGCGCCGGCAATCGCATCCGCCATCTTGCGCGCGAGACCCATAAACTTGCCGTCCAGTTCACCCGCCATGATCAGGCAAGGAAGCCTCAACTCTCCCAGGCGCTCCCATAGTGGCGGCTGAACTCCGGTGCCGAGCCCGCGCAAACTGTTCGCCAATCCCATGGAGCGGTTGGCCAGACGCTGCGCCCGCAGCCGCGCCCGAACTTCCTCAGGCAGCCGATCCTGAGTCGCGAACAGCGGCGTACGCTCCCATCGCGCGACGAACGCCTCGATACCGTCGCGCTCGGCCAACTCCGCCAGCCCGTTATCGCTGGCGATACGCGCCTGGCGCTCGGCAGCGTCAGCGAGTCCCGGCGAGGCGCTTTCCAAAATCAGCGACGCGATCCGCTCGGGATGCGCGATTGCCGCCGCCAACGCCACCCTGCCACCCATTGAATAGCCCAGCAGATGGGTTCGCTCCACCGCGAGCGCGTCGAGGATTGCGATCAGGTCTTCGACGCAACGTTCGATCCGGTAGCGCGCCGGATCCTCAGGCGCGTCGGTGCGGCCATGGCCGAGCAGATCCGGGATAATCGCGGCGTATTCTCGCCCCGCCACCGCGCGCAGACGATCCCATGATTGCGCGCATCCGGTAAAGCCGTGCAACAACATCAGCGGCATGCCGGCGCCCGCCGTCACTACGTTGTAATCCGCCCCTGGCAGCTTAATGATCGCCATCGGTTCGCAGCGTCAAGTCCCTTCAGTCGAGCGCGGCACGCACCGCCGATGCGACGCTATCCCAGACCTCGCGATGGAGCCGCACGTTGCTCGCGCGCTCGGTCGGCACTTCAATTATGTTGACGCCTTCCGCTTTAAGCCCCTGATTTATCGCGCAACGAAAATCGCGCCAGGTCGCAATCCGGGTGAACGCCGCATCGTAGGCCACCGCGAAGCGGCTGAAATCAAGACCATGAGGCGTGCCAAAGAGTTGCTCGAAATGCTCGGGATGCGCGGCTTGGGGCAGGAAGGAAAAAATTCCTCCGCCGTTATTGTTGAGCAGCACGATCGTCGCCTGGAGGCGATACAACTTGGCGGCGAGCAGCCCGTTCAGATCGTGATAAAAAGAGAGGTCGCCGATGGCCAGGATCAGGGGCCTGCCGGCGCCCGCCCCCGCTCCGAGGGCGCTCGACACCACGCCGTCGATACCGTTGGCGCCACGGTTCGCCATGAACCGGATGGCGCTGTCGCTGCCCGGAAAGAAGGTGTCGAGGTCGCGCACCGGCATGCTGTTGCCGGCAAAAAGCAGACTGTCTTGCGGTATCAGTGCGGCCAGCTCGGCGAAGACTTTGCCCTCGAAAGGAATTTCGAGCCGGTCCAGATGATGCGCGATTGCGGTGCGGGCAAGCGCGCCGATCGTCCGCCACGACTCGCTCCATTGAGCGGATTGCGGCCGCGGCCGGCGATGCTTCAACGCGGCGAGCAAGCGCGCGCAAACAATGGTGGGATTGGCGCGCAGCACCCGTGCGGCCAAAAGCCCGGTGTCATTCCATCCCCCGGTGCTATCGACGAATATCTGGCGGCAAGCGCCCGGCTGCGCTTCAAGGTAACGCACCAGCGGCTTGGAGGTCGGCAAAGCGCCGAACCTAAGGACTACTTCGGGAGCAAAACGCCGGGTGAAGTCTTCGACCCGCAAAAACGCGTCATAACTGTCAATCACCATTTGACGGTCATGCGGACCGCATCGGACTTGCGAGAGCGGATCGGCCAGGATGGGAAAGCCGAGGTGCGCGCCAAGTCTGCTCACCGCTGCGGCATAATCTTCATCGGTATTGGGTCCGCATACGATCAGTCCCCGGGACGATTGATCAAGCTCCGCCGCGACGGTATCAACGGTCTCATCAGACGGCGCCAGCACTCCCCCGTCCACGGCGATATGCGGCTGGCTGCCAGAGTTCTCGCGAATCGGTTCGAGATCATCAGGATGGCCGGGAATAAAAGGCTCGCGGAATGGGAAATTCAGATGAACCGGCCCGGCCGGAACGGCGGCTGCCTGCGCGGCTGCGCGTGCCGCGATAGTGCGGGCATAGCGCAACGCCTGCGGGCTGGCATCGGGCAAAGCCATCTCGACGAACCATTTGGCATGCGCGCCGTAAAGCCTTAGCTGGTCGATCGTTTGCGGTGCGCCGGTGTCGCGCAGTTCATGGGGACGATCCGCAGTCATCACCAGCAGCGGGACACACGAGTAATGAGCCTCGACGATCGCGGGCATGAAATTGGCCGCCGCACTGCCCGACGTGCACAGCAGACCGACCGGGCGGCGCCGGTATTTGGCCATCCCGAGCGCGAAGAACGACGCCGAGCGTTCATCCAGATGCATCCACAACTTGATTCCCGGATGCTGCGCCAGGGCGATTGCCAATGGGGTGGAACGGGAACCGGGGCAGACGCAAACCTCGCGCACTCCGGCGCGGGCCAACTCGTCGACGAAGGCCGCAGACCATCGGGCATTCGCCGCGGCGCTGTCCACCTTAAGCGGCTCCCAGCGCGGTGAGCATCGGCGTCAGCTTGATGCAGGACTCGGCGAACTCGCGATCGGGGTCGGAATCGGCGACGATACCGCAACCGGCGAACAGGGTCGCCTGTGGACCACGCAACAATGCAGCGCGAATCGCCACGGCGAAGTCGCCCTCGCCCTTATGATCCACCCAGCCCACCGCTCCAGCATACCATCCGCGGTCCAAACCTTCCCGTTCGCGGATGAATTTGAGTGCGACCTCGCGGGGCGAGCCACCCACCGACGGGGTCGGATGCAGCCGCTCGACGATTCGCAAGATGCTCTGCCCGGGCGCCATCCGGCCCGAAAGCGGGGTACTCAAGTGCTGGACGTTGCGCAGCTTCAAGACCGCGGGAGCATCCGGTATCGCGAGCTCCGTACACGAGGCGCTCATGGTCTCGGTCATCGCATTGAGCACCAGGGCGTGCTCGCTACGCTCCTTGGGGTCGGCGAGCAGGGCCGCGGCGAGTTCACGGTCGGCCTCTTCGGTGGCACCGCGGGCATAGGAGCCCGCCAGGCAGGTGGTGTTGACCTCGCCGTTGCGTACTTTCAGCAACCGCTCCGGGGTGGCGCCCAAAAAGCAGTCCTCACCAACCGCGAGCGCGAAAACCACACAGGTCGGATAGCCCTCAGCGAGCCGCCATAGGGCCGCCGAGGGACTAAATGGCTGGGTGGCCTGCAGCCGGACGGCGCGGGCCAGAACGACTTTTCTGAGGTCGCCTCGGCGGGCCGCCGCGGCGGCGGCCGCGACCTCGCCGCGCCATCGGGCGACGGAGCCGATCTCGGAGAGCAGCGGCAGTGCGCAAGACGCGGATGAACACGGTAAGTGTTCGCCGGTGGTGACCTGACCGGCCAGCACGGCATGACGCATCCGTGCCATCGCGAGCGCTTCTTCCTCCGGCCCAACTCCGGGGCGCAGGACGGCATTCAGGGTCAGCCACGAGCGGCCATCGGCGCCGGTCACACAAGCCCGCGGCAATACCATTCGCGCTTCGGGAAAGCCCTTCCAGGCGACGCTTTCCGGTTGACCGCTGTCGAAGGAAAAGCCGCCCATCATAATGGGTCCGGATGGGGTTGCCGAAGGCGCCGGTGCGATCATAGCGCCGGAACACAGGGTATCCCAGGCGGTCGCAGTCTCCGAAAAACGGTGTTGACCACCCTTCTCGATGACATGGGCCGTGCCGAGCCCGATTAAGGAGAATCCGCAATCGGGTTGCATCCACAGCAGGCGGTCGGTGCTCTTTCGGGCAGCATTGTGGAACAGCGCGATCGGTTCGGCGAGAGGAATAGGTTCAGTCAGGCTGGCGAGGACCGGACGGCCGTGGCGACGGCATTTGTCAGCGGCCGCGCGCAAAAGACCGCTCAGCCTGCCATCCAGGCCCGGTCCGGAAAGGTCAGTTCCCATGCGGTTGGAATCCAAGTGGTTGCAAGCAGTCGTCAGAGGGTGCTTGTCCCCAAACTAGAGTCTGGACGCAGCTGGATCAAGCTCAGGTCGCGATACATTGAGTCCGGAGGGTTTCGGCAAGCGGCACGGATTGTGCTTCAGGTAACTGTAACGGCAACTTGCCGGTTCGTGAATGGTGGTTAACTTAGAAACAAGAGGTGTTGCAAATGGCTTTCAACGGGGTTGAACTCCTTAAATTGCAGTTTTCGCGGGCCATCGATCAGACCTTTGAGCACTTTCTCGACTCCTGGAGCATGCCGCCTGCCGAGGAGGGCAGCGGCCCGTCGGGACACTTCAATGCCGACCAGTCTCCAGTTGAGATTCCGGTAAATATTTCAGCCTAAAGGACGGTCAAAACAGGGCTTTCACAGACTTCCGGTGGCGGCCGCGAAAAGGCTGCCACCGGAAGTTTTTTTATGGGGTTTCGATATCCTTCGCCTGGACCGGCTAAACGCGGCTGCGAGCATCCGTCGGCAGGGGTCGCCCCCGACAAGCTAGGGCAAGCAATTATTCCTGTCCGCCCGCCTGATGGCGCTCAAACCATCTGGGTCAGAAGATCGACGTGTCGGTCGCGACTTAAAGCTTGACCAGCTCGTTGCCGAGTTTTTCCAAGCCTCGCGAGAGGCTGTCTTTATCTCCCCCGGGCGGCAGGGTCATGGCGCGGGAGACGCCCATGTCCTGGAACGTCTTAATCAAATCGGGAGTAAGCCTGCCGGCGGCGGATAATTCCACCTCGGCCGGATTGCGTCCGATCTTCGCGCATTCCTCCCTGACTTTGCCAAACAGGTCCTTGAGCACGTTCAGATTACCGGGTGCGGGGAAGAAACCGTCACCAAAGCGGGCGGCGCGCCGGACCGCGGCGGGCGAATGGCCGCCGACATGAATTGGAATCCCGCCCTTTTGCACGGGCTTGGGGAAACTACGGAGTGCATCAAAATTGAAATGTTTGCCGTGGAAGCTGGACGGATCGTCACGCCATAATGCGCGGATCGCCCCGATGGCCTCGTCGGTGCGCAAACCCCGATCTTTGAATTCCAGTTGCAGCGCGGCGAATTCCTCCTTGAGCCAACCGCTGCCGATTCCCAGCATCATCCGCCCGCCCGAGAGCGCGTCGATAGTGGCGCATTCCTTGGCCACATACAGCGGATGACGCTGGGGCAGGATCATCACCGCGGTGCCAAACCTGAGCCTGGAGGTCATTGAGGCACAGAATGCCAGCGGAATCAGCGGATCGAGAATCGACGCGGTCTCGCCGCCGGGGAATTTGCCGTCGCGTGAATACGGGTAAGGGGTCTGGAAGCCCTGCGGGATGGCCACATGCTCGATGGTCCACATCGATTCGATCCCGCATTGATCCGCGGTCGTGGCCAAATGGGCAATCAGTTCGGGCTGGCTCAAAGCGCCGGTATTGGTAAACATGAGGCCTATCTTCATCAGCTTGCACCTCGCGCCGGAAAATGGCGCTGACATCCGACGTTATACCTTCGATCCGGCTGCTTGCGAAGGGCGCCGGAGGAAGCTTCTGGCCGCGCGGCGCGAAAACCAATAAAAGATACGCATGGAAATCGGGAAACACGGGTTATGGTTCTTTCTCGACGCGATGAACGCCGCGCAAGGCGCGCAGTTCGCGCAGAAGGTCGAAAAGCTTGGCTACAGCGCGCTGTGGATTCCGGAAGCGGTGGGACGCGAACCGTTCGCGGAGATCGGTTTTTTAGCGGCGCAGACCCGCAGCCTCATTTTTGCCACCGGTATCGCTAACATCTGGGCCCGCGATCCGATGACGATGATGGCCGGGGCAAGAACTTTGGCGGAAGTCTCGAGCGGACGCTTTCTGCTCGGAATCGGTGTCAGCCACGAGCCGCTGGTGCGGATCCGCGGGCGCGAGTTCGTCAAGCCCTACTCCTACATGCGCGAATACGTGCCGAAGATGAAGTCGGCGCTGTACCAGGCGGTCAAGCCCGCCGAAGAGCCGCCCATCGTGATCGCGGCGCTGCATCCCAAGATGCTTGCCTTTGCCGCCAGCGATACGCATGGCACCCACACCTATTTCGTGCCGCCGGAGCATACCGCCAAGGCCCGCTCGATCATGGGTCCCAAGGCGTGGATTTGCGCCGCCCAGGCCGTGATTCTCGAAACCAACCCCAGCGTCGCCCGCGAGGCCGCCCGGGATTACATGAAGACCTACACACGGCTGCCCAACTACGCCAATATGCTCAAGGGGTTAGGCTTTACCGACGCCGATTTCGCCGACGGATGCAGCGACCGGCTGGTGGACGCGGTGGTCGCCTGGGGTAACGAAGACCAAATCCGGGCGCGAATTGCCGCGCATCATCAGGCCGGCGCGACCCATGTCTGTATCTTGCCGCTGCGGACCGACAAGAAACCTTTGCCCGACGAACGCACGACGGAGGCATTGGCGCCCCGCTGAAAAGAGTTGTCGCACAATGGTAATAAAGGAAGTGCTTGTAAGATACGGGAAATGGCGCTAAAACTGACCGCGTAAGCAGTTTAAAAGAGAACGTTTGTTCGCGCGCAGCGGATCGGTTCCAAGCCCGTTGAACTGACGTCCGCGAAAGAGACTTGAGAGGATTTGGACTGTCGGGGAGAATTCCGAGTATCAAGGTTTTGGCGGGACGAGTATCAGAGCTTTGGCGGTGATTGATGGGCACTCCAGTCAAAAAAAACCCCGAACCGGCCGTCGTAAACCTCCTGGGGGATCAAAACCGGGAGGACGCCGAATCTGCCCGGCGGTTGCCCGGTGAAGCGATGAAAGGCGCGCGGCCACCCATACATGTCGTTCCCAAGGGCTGGGGTCGCGAGGTCTGGATCGCCAACAACGACCTTTACTGCGGAAAAATTCTTGAGATAAAAAAAGGCAAACGCTGTTCCTTGCACTTCCATCAAATCAAGAACGAGACCTTCTACTTACGCTCCGGGAGACTGCTGGTGCGGGTCAAAGAAAATCCACGCGCCGCGGTCATCGAGGAGTTTGAAATGGGGCCCGGCGAGTGCCTTGACGTGCCGGCCGGCCTGGTTCATCAAATGCTGGCGCTTGAGGATGCGGAACTCTATGAATTTTCGACTCAGCACTTCGAGAGCGATTCCCACCGTCTAATCAATGGCGACTGACACCTTGGCCCACGGCAATCTTCGAACGCACACATATGACCGGGATCCATCCCTTGGCGCGGATTAATATGAAAGCCCTGCTGATCGGCGGCGTGTTGCTGGCGCTTGCAGGCCTATGCGGATGCGGCCCCGGGGCAAGCGAGCAACGGCGCAACGACTACATCGCGGCGCATCCCGAGACTAACGGCACCACCAGCAGCCTCATCCAAAATGGCCGGGTGGCGCCGGGAATGACCAAGGATCAGGTGATTGCGGCATGGGGTAGTCCGCCCTCTGGCTGCAAAACATTTCAAACCAACTATCAGACCATCTGGGACTACTGCCATCATCCGGGACGGACGTTGGTGATCTTCGACCAGTCCGGCCGCGTTTCCAACGTTCAGATGCCTTAACCAAATCGCGCCCGCGGTATGATCCAGGAGCGCCGGGGCAGGGCCCGTTACGGCCGGCCCAGCGGTACCGGTCCATTGGCGACCAGCACCGGCACGGCAGGATTCGCGATCAGCACTTTTAACGGAAAGCGTCCGCTATTGGCCACCGGCACGGTCCCCTCCGGGCCCCATCCTGCGACATAGCACGGATGCGCCGAATCCTGGCCGCAGCCTTCAAAACCCGCGGCACCGGCCGCGGTTGGCGCGAAGAACGGGCGGAAGGCGATTACGCTTAGACTGATCGCGATCACCGTAAGAATCAGCTTCAAGTAACGATCGTTTGACATCTTCACTCATCCTCGATTGCGCCTCAGGCTGGTCAGCCGATGCGTCCCAGCATCACACCGACCGCCAAGCCGGTCAGCACGTAGGCGGTAAATAACACAAAGGCCCAATTGCGATCCTTGATGAAAAAAATCAGACAGAAGGCCACGCGCGCCAGCGGCACCAGGGTCAGAATCATCAGGCCGACCGTCATGATCGAACGTGGGTCGCGATTCGAGGCGCGGCGGAGCAGGTCCGCGAAGGTGCCATAGTCCTTGATCCGTGCGTTTTCCTGCACCCTGCGAAAGTGATCCACATATGCGTCCGGCCTGTCGGCCATCAGGAACAGTCCCAGAATCAGCACGATGCTCGCGGCAATCAGCACGGTGCGCAGGATTATCGGTGTCCAGACGCGAAGGATTTTATCCTCGTCCGCTGATTTCACGACTACCTTCCGCTCAGGGCGCGCCAGCCCATCTCAATTGCGATCAGGACCAGGATCGCCCCGAAGCCTGTCCGCAACCATTTGACGTTGGCATGCGGGAGTACCCGGCTGCCGGCTAACGCGCCCAGCGTAACGCCGATTGCGACCGGCGCTGCGATGACGGTCGAGACTTCACCGCGGGCGAGGAAGACCAACGCCCCGGCGCCGGCGGTAACGCCAATCATGAAGTTGCTGGTTGCGCTCGAAATCTTGAGCGGGACGTGCATGATATAGTCCATCGCGACCACCTTGACGGCCCCCGCACCGACCCCCAACAGTCCCGACATCAGCCCCGCAAACACCATCAAGCCGGCGCCGCCGGCCAGGTTGGTCACCCCGTAATGGATCGTCGTGCCATCGTTGCCGGGCAATTCGCCGCCCAGTTCAAGCCGCTCGGCGAGCGGACTGCCTTTGGGCAGAATCTCATCGCCCTGCCTGCGAAAGGAAAAATAGGCCGATTGAAGCATCATCGCGGCGAACAGCAATTCCAGAACCCAGGCGGGGACAAGGCCTGCCATGTAGGCGCCGCAGACCGCGCCGGTGACGGTGGCACACTCAAGCACCATCGCGATGTGTAAGTTGGTCCATCCGTCGCGCACAAACGCCACGCTGGCGCCGGCGCTGGTGGCGACCACCGAGATCAGGCTGGCGCCGACCGCGACATACATCGGCACATGCGCGAATATCACCAGGCCGGGCACGATAAAGACACCGCCGCCCAGTCCCGACAGCGCGCCGATAAAGCCCGCCCCGACCGCTAGCGCCAACAATCCACCTAGAATCTCTAGCAATGATTAAACTCCACCCATACCCGCGCAGGAAGATTGGCCGGCGCCACGAAGTCTTCGCGCCGCTTGCCGATCTCGAAACTGGTCACACGAACCTGTCACTTTTGGTTAAAAAGCCGTAAGATGCATAATCCATGCTGAAACAGCTCATTCCCGGGTAATTTTATATCGAAGTCCTGCCGACCGAAAGGAACAAAAACGCGGCTGCTTAGCCGGGCGTCTGTGATTGTGCACGCAATGTTTGAATCAGGCATCCACCATCCACTGAGGTACGCGCGACCCTGGCGGCGACTGGCGTTGGCCGGTGCGCCCATCGGGCTCCTGACCTTTGCGCTAGTATCCGCACAAATCGTTTTGGCTCAGGCCGCCAAGCCCAAGCGCTACTATCTGCCGGGCGTGCAGGCGTCGAAGATCGTGACGGTTACCAGGTCGGGCAACGCCGTCAATGAGGTTACCGTGCTGACCCAGGCGGTGGCGGTCAAGGAAACCGGGCCCAAAGAAACCGTCGAGCATTTTGGAGAGGTTTACGAATTTTCGCCGCCTTTGATTACGGTCCATCGCGAAGAGCCCACCATGATCACCTTCTGGAATCTCCAGCCCGACGACGATCATGACTTCGCCCTGCTGGACTCTGACTTCCAGGTGATGATGTATGAGGATTTACCGCCGCTGAAAAAGACCTCCTACATTTTCACCTTCCACGAGGAAGGGCTGTTCGACTTCAAGTGCATGCAGCATCAGCCCGAGATGGCCGGCCAAATCCTGGTGCTCCCGGCATTGGCAAATCGTCGCTAGCTCACCAGCGCCCCACGCGGGCCACTCTATCCCGCCATCGTCAGGCCGCCGCTGATGCTGATCACCTGGCCGGTGGCATAGTCGGCGTCCGCCGAGACGAAGAAAGCGACCGCGCCGGCGAGATCTTGCGGTTGGCCCAGACGGCGCATGGGAATCGTCTTCGCCATCGCTTCGAGCACTTTTGGCCGTCCCGCCATCGCGCTCCTGAGCAACGCGGTCTCGGTCGGACCCGGGCAGACCACATTGACGTTGATGTTGTTGCGGGCCAGCTCGCGCGCGAGCGTCTTGGAAAAGCCGATTAGACCGGCCTTGCATCCGGCGTAAACCGCTTCACCCATCGATCCGACGCGCCCCGCGTCCGAGGAGATGGTCACGATCTTCCCATGCCCGCGCGCCTGCATCCGCGGCACCACCGCCTTGCAACAGTTCAGCGGGCCGCGGAAGTTGATCGCGATGACCCGGTCCCAGGTCTCGACGCTGTTGTCGACGAAGGGTTCGACCTTGTCCCATCCGGCGTTGTTGACCAGGATGTCGATCGGTCCCAGTTCGCGTTCGACGGTGTCTGACGCCGCTATCGCGCCGTCCAGACTGGTAACGTCGAGGTGGACCGCCAGCGCCTGACCACCCGCGGCGCGGATCTCCGCCGCGGTCGCGGCCGCGACCGTGTCATTGATGTCGGCGATTGCGACCTTGGCGCCTTCCTCGGCCAGACGCATCGCAATCGCGCGGCCGATACCCTGAGCCGCGCCGCTCACGATCGCCACCTTACCTTTTAAGCGGGTTATGCCCGATGTCATGCTGCTTATTGCAACCTCCGCGTTCGCATTGTCGATAATGCGCGTCTGTGGTTCAACCGACAGGTTAAGCGTTTCCCGGAGAAAGGCCAGGTTCTTGGCGTGATGGCCGCCCGGGATTGGCCCATCTTGCGCTGCCTGCAAGCAGCTTTGCGAATCAGCCAATCTATGGTAAGCGAACCTTTGATACTTATAATGCCGGGGGCATTTCCCGTTGCTATTATGACTGATGCCGGCCGATACGGACCGGCGCACCCTCGCCGCGACTTGATCATATAAAATCGGCGCGGACACGGAAGGAGAGCGGATTATGTCGGACTATCTCTTGATCTCAGGTGATTCTCACTTCGTTGAACCGCCAACCATGTGGGCGGAGCGGATGGACAAGAAGTTCCGCGATCGCGCGCCGCACACGGTCAAGAACCTCAACGGTAAGGAAGGCGAGTTCTTTGTCTGCGGCGATATCAACCCGATGCCGGTGGCGGGGTTCTTTGGCGCCGGCGTGCCTTCGCACGAACTGCCGGAGTTCAACAAGAAAGGCTTCGAAGCGGCGCCGCAGAGCGTGTGGGATGCGGCTTACCGGCTTAAGGATCAGGACCGCGACGGCGTCGAGGCCGAGGTCATCTACACCTCGATGGGGATGCCGCTGTTTCAGCTCGACGACGCCGAATTGCGCGCCGCCTGCTTTGGCGCTTTCAACGACTGGGCCGCCGAGTACTGCAGCTACGACTTCAAGCGCCTGGTTCCGCTCGGCCTCGTCACCCTGGAAGACATCCCGGCGGCGGTGGCGGAGCTTCAACGAATCGCCAAAAAAGGCATCCGCGGCGCGATGATCTGGGCGGAACCCGCCGATGATCATCCCTACAGCGACGCTGAATACGAGCCGTTTTGGGCCGCGGCACAGGACTTGAACATGCCGCTGTCACTCCACGTCCTGACCAATCGCGGCGGCGGCAACATGGCGCCCTCACGCAAGGATCTGTTGCTGCGGCTGGCCAATATGCATCACGCGGTGGAGCGCACGCTGACCACGCTGATCTACGGCGGCGTGCTGGAAAAGTTTCCCAAGCTCAAGATCGTGTCCGCTGAGAATGACGCCGGCTGGATGGCCTACTTCATGTACCGGCTCGACACGGTGCAACACCGGCTGGGTGCCCTGGGTGGAATGAAATTGCCGCTGCGGGCCAGCGAGTACATCAGGCGCCAGGTTTACGCCACCTTCATCGCGGATCCGGTGTTCGTCGATTCGCTGCATCGCTACCCGGCGGACAACATCATGTGGTCCTCGGACTATCCGCACACCGCGGCGTCGTTCCCGCGTTCGCGGGAAATCGTGGCGAAGCGGTTGAACATGGTGCCGCCCGACCAATTGCGCAAGATCACGCGCGAAACCGCCGCCAAACTTTATGGGCTGCAATAGTCGACGCTAAAGTTGTTTGGCTAGCGAACGCTGCGCGACCGCCGTGGAGTCGGCGCGCAAGCAAGAGGAGGAAACCCCATGTCAGATTATCTTTTGATCTCTGCCGACTCCCATTTCGTCGAACCTCCGGGCATGTGGGCCGAGCGGATGGACCGAAAGTTCCGTCAGCGCGCGCCGCACACGGTCAAGGGTCTCAAGGGCAAAGAGGGCGAGTATTTCGTCTGCGAGAACATTGAGCCGATGCCGGTGGCGGGATTCTTCGGCGCCGGGGTGCCCTCGCAAGAATTGCCCGAGCACAGCAAGAAGGGCTACGACGAAGCGCCGATCAGCGTGCGTGATCCAGCCTATCGGCTCAAGGACCTGGATCGGGACGGAGTTCAGGCCGAGGTCATCTACACCTCGATGGGGATGCCCTTGTTCGGGCTGGATGACGCGGAGCTGCGCGCCGCGTGCTTCGCCGCCTTCAACGACTGGGCCGCCGACTATTGCAGCTACAATCCCAAGCGGCTGATTCCCCTGGGACTCATCACCCTCGAAGATATTCCGGCGGCGGTTGCGGAGCTTGGGCGAATCGCGAAAAAGGGTGTGCGGGGCGCGATGATTTGGGCCGAACCCGCGCCCGATCATCCTTACAACGCGCCCGAATACGAACCGTTCTGGGCCGCGGCACAAGACCTGAACATGTCGCTGTCGCTCCATATCCTGACCAACCGCGGCGGCACCGGGCCGACCTTTGGCCAACGCGGCATGATGCTGAATCTCGCCACGATTCATCACGCTATCGAGCGTACGCTCTCGGTGATGGTTTACGGCGGAGTGCTGGAGAAGTTTCCGCGGCTGAGAATCGTGTCGGCGGAAAACGATGTAGGCTGGATGGCCTACTTCATGTATCGGCTCGACACCGTGCAGAACCGGCTGGGCGCACTGGGCGGAATGAAACTGCCGCTGCGCGCCAGCGAGTATATCAGGCGCCAGGTCTACGCGACCTTCATCGCGGATCCGGTGTTCGTCGATTCGCTGCATCGCTTCCCACCCGAAAACATCATGTGGTCATCCGACTATCCGCACACCGCGGCGACCTTCCCGCGCTCCAAAGAGATCGTGGCAAAACGGCTGGGCATGCTGCCGCCCGATACGCTGCGCAAGATCGTCCGCGACACCGCGATTAAGGTGTACAACATCGAGGATTAGCGCGGCCGGGCCTGATGTTCTCCCCCGGACAGGGGGAGAAAACGGGCGCCGCTGCGGCACGCCATCTTCCCTGTTCTGGGGAAAACAGGACAGCGTCGCGGGATTCGTGTTACGCATTTCCGCCAAAAGTGACCAGGCTTACGCGTTGCGGCGGCGACCCGCGATGCGACCCGAAACCGGAGGAACGCAATGAGCGGACGACTTGAAGGCAAAAACGCCCTGATAACTGGCGCCGCCAGCGGTATCGGACGCGCTACCGCGCTGCGCTTCGCGCAGGAGGGCGCCAATGTCTTTCTGGCCGACCGCTTTCCCGCCGGCGCCGAAGAAGCGGCGGCCGAAGTCAAAAAGCTGGGGCGCAAGGCCTTTGTCCATCAGGTGGACACCGCCGACGAGGCTGCGGTTGCGAAGATGGCCGACGCCGCGGTCAAGGCGATGGGCAACATCGATATCTCGGTGGCCGCCGCCGGCGTCTCCCATGGGTCCTATGGTGTGCCGGGCGGCCCTCAATATCATCAACCGAAAATCGTTGCCGAGCTGGATTTCGCCGAATGGCGCAAGGTGATGAGCATCAACCTGGACGGCGTGTTCCTGACCTGCCGCGCGGTGGCTGCCGCGATGATCAAAGCGCGCAAGGGCGGACGGATCGTCAATATCGCCTCGACCGCGGCGCGTATCGTCGAGGTCGGTCTCTCCGCTTACGGCGTCAGCAAGGCCGGGGTCTGGATGCTTACCCGAGTGATGGCGGCGGAACTGGCGCCGTACAATATCACCGTCAACGCCATCGGCCCGGGCCTGACCAAAACGCCGATGACCACAAATATCATTAGCGAAGACGACCCGGCCACGATGCGTGCGGCGCTAAATCGCGAAAACCAGGTCGCCGGCAACCATCTCCAACGGGTCCTGCTCAATCGTTTTGGCGAACCGCTGGACGTTGCCAATACCGCCCTGTTCCTGGCCAGCGCCGAAGGCGCGTATTTCACCGGCTCAATCCTGCATCCCGACGGCGGCATCGTGCTCGCCTGACCGAGTGGAGTTCGTTGCCGCGACGCGGCGCCAGTAGGGATCGGCAATTGCCCAATCATAGCCGCGAGCGTAAGCAAGCGGTCGGTCTAACAATAGTATTGCGCTGCCTCCCGCGTTTCCATCATCTTTTGATGAGTCGGCTTGGAGCCTGGGAGGCATTGGTTTTGTGGGAACGCAGGATGTAACCGGTGATTTGGACGCGGCCAACCTGCGTCTGTTCATCAAGCATTTGCTCGACGATTTGCGGGCGCTCGAAGCGATGATCGCCGGCGGCGCAATCGAATCAGGTGTGCGCAGGATCGGCGCCGAGCAGGAGCTGTTCATGGTCGATCGCGCGTGGCGGCCCGCTCCGTTGGCGATGGAGATTCTGGCCGCGATCGACGATCCCCATTTCACCACCGAGCTGGGACGCTTCAACCTGGAAATCAATCTCGATCCCTTGGTTTTAGGCGGCGACTGCCTGAGCCGCTTGGAAAGCGACCTCGGGGGATTGTTGGCGAAGGTTCGCGCCGTTGCCCACGCGCATGGCGCCGCGGTGGTCCTGACCGGGATCCTCCCGACGCTGCGCAAGTCGGATCTGGTGCTGACCAACATGACGCCCAAGCCGCGATACCTCGCCCTGAACGACGTAATGAGCCGGCTGCGCGGCGGCGACTACGAGTTTCGGCTCAAAGGATTGGACGAGTTGATTGTCAAGCACGACTCGGTGATGCTCGAAGCCTGCTGCACGAGTTTTCAGGTCCATTACCAGGTCGGCGCCGATGAGTTCGCGTCAATGTACAACCTGGCCCAGGCGATCACCGCCCCGTTGCTGGCCGCCGCGACCAACTCTCCGCTGCTGTTTGGACGGCGCCTGTGGAGGGAAACCCGGATCCCGCTCTTCCAGCAAGCGATCGATACGCGCGGCGCCAGCCATCATATGCGGGAGCGCTCGCCGCGCGTGAGTTTCGGCAATCGTTGGGTCGAGCATTCCGTACTCGAATTGTTTCAGGAGGACCTCGCACGCTTTCATGTATTGCTGGGCGCGCCCCTGGGCGAAGAATCCCCTGGCGGCGCTGCGGCAAGGCAAGCTGCCGGATTTGCAGGCGTTGCGGGTCCATAGCGGCACGGTCTATCGATGGAACCGGCCATGCTTCGGATGCGCGGAGGGCAAGGCCCATCTGCGGATCGAAAATCGCGTGCTGCCCTCGGGCCCGACGGTGCTCGATGAAGTCTCCAATGCCGCGTTCTTCGCTGGCCTCATGAGCGGCGGGTTGGCGGCTTTGGGCGACGTATCCAAAAAAATGGCATTCTCCGACGCCGAAGCGAATTTCCTTGCCGCCGCGCAGGGCGGACTGGATAGCCCGCTTTACCTGGCTTGGAGGCCGTGCGGTTGCCGCTCGCGATCTGATTCGCCGCGGAACTGCTGCCGCTGGCCATCGATGGTCTCCGCCAGGCCGGGATTGTTGCCGCGGACATCGATCGGTACCTGGGCGTCATCGCCAGGCGGGTGGAGTCCGGGCAAACCGGATCGCAATGGCTGCTGGATTCTTTGGCCGGGATGCAGGCCGCTGAATCCAGGGACGAGACGGTCGGGGCGCTGGCCGCCGCCACGGTCGCCAGACAATGGGAGGGCAAGCCCGTGCACGAGTGGTCCCCGGCAAAGATCGAGGAAGGACGAATCGCAAGTTCCAAAGATCTGCGGGTCGAGGAATTCATGACTACCGATCTTTTCACGGTGCGCGCGCAGGAGCCGATCGACCTGGTCGTCAACCTGATGGACTGGAAGCATATCCGGCACGTCCCGGTCGAGGACGATCGGGGCCGGTTGGTCGGCGTGGTTTCCTGGTTCGAGGTCGTGCATCACTATGCGCGCCGGGATCTTGCCGACCAGGACGAGGCGGTGGCGGTCAGCACCGTGATGCAGCAAAACCCGATCACGATTCCGCCCGAGACCCCGGTCCTCGACGCTATCGCGCTGATGCGCCGCGAAAGCTGGCCTGCCTGCTGGTGGTGAAGGATGAGAGCCTGGTGGGGATCGTCAGCGAGCGAGATTTCCTTCATGTCACCGCGCAATTGCTGCGGGCTCCCGCGGCGTCCGAAACTCCCGGAAATGGCTGACCCTCAGCCTCCTCCACGCGATTTCCCGCGCGAGATCGGAAGGTATGGTGGACAGGCGCCGGGACCGTTGATCATCTGCATCGGTGGAATGCATGGTAACGAACCCGCCGGCGTTGTTGCCGCACAGCGCGTGCTGCGGGAACTGCGGGTCGTACAACCCGCCCTTCAAAGGGCAAGCTGGTGGCATTGGCGGGAAATCGTGCGGCGCTGGCGCGCGGATGCCGCTATATCAGCGAAGACTTCAACCGGATATGGCTGCCGGAACGGTTGTCCGCGCTTGGGTCCGAAGCCGCTCAACCCAGGTTGAACACCGAAGAACGCGAGTGCCGGGAACTGCTTACGGCGCTTGGCGCGGCGCTCGCGGACCATCGCGGACCGATTGTATTTCTCGACCTCCACACCACTTCGGCGGAGGGAATTCCGTTTGCGATTGTGGCCGACACCCTGCTCAATCGCCGCCTCGCCTTGAGCATTTCGGCCCCGGTAATCCTGGGACTGGAAGAGCAACTGGACGGCACCACGCTGAACTACATGAACGATCGCGGCTATGCCGCGGTCGGTTTCGAAGGTGGACAGAACGAAGCCCCGTCCTCAATCGATCACAACGAAGCGGCGCTATGGACGATTCTGATGGCGGCCGGTTGCGTGGACGGGAATGCAATGGCGCAAGCCGCGCGCGCCCGCGCCGCCTTGGCTGCGCGCACCCGCGGCGTCCCACGCATCCTGGAAGTTCGATATCGCCATGCGATCGAGCCCGCGGACGGGTTCGTGATGGAACCCGGCTACATCAGCTTTCAGCCAGTCAAACGCGGCGAGGTGCTGGGTCGCGACCGGCGCGGACCTGTGCGCGCCCCCGAAAACGCGGCGAATCCTGCTGCCTCTTTATCAGAGTCAGGGATCGGATGGATTCTTTCTGGTGCGCGAGATTAGCCCGCGATGGTTGCAGGTCTCAGCCTGGATGCGGCGGATGCGGATGGAACGGGCGCTGCCGATTCTTCCCGGCGTGCGTCGCGATCCGAAGCGCCCGGATACGCTGATCGTCGATCCGCAAGTGGCGCGCTGGCTGGCGCTCGATTTCTTCCATCTGCTGGGCTATCGCCGACGCCGCTCCGAGAACGGCAAAATCGTCGTCAGCAGGCGGCCTCACGACGTCGATTCGCTGGCGCAATGGTAGCCTCAAACCACCTCATCGAACAGCGAATAGTCGACTACCCAGCCGCCCCTCTTGCCCGGCCTGATCACGTCGACAAAGTGGGAGTCCCAGCGGATGTTGGCGACATGGTAGGTGTGATGCGCGAACACGGTTTGTGACAGGCCCTCATCGAGCCCGACCATCGATACCACCACCGCAGCCCGCGCGCTGGCGATCGAATCGGGGGTCGCCTGCCACAGCGGACTTTGCTCGTCGATCGGATGCATCACCGACCAGGTCAAGGCGAGAAACGCGTGCCGATCGCGAACCAGCTTGAGGTCGTGAACCCGGATGAAGAGTCCTCCTCCGTCATCCGGTTCGGCGGCCAACAGCACCACCTGGAGCTGGGGCTGGACGATGCGGTCTTCACGCTCGTTGGCCATCCGGAACATCAGATACCGGGCGCCTCGATAATCGCCGATTACAGCGACCTCGCTGAATTTGACCCGCGCGGTCGGGCGCGAAAACTTGGCGAAGACCAGCCCGGTCATCAGCGCGAGACCGAAACCCCCGCTCAAGGCTTGCGCCGTTACCAGCATGTTGGCGGCGCCCGAATGCGGCACCATCACGCCATAACCGATGGTTGACAGGGTCTGCACGCTGAAAAAGAAAGCGTCAGTGAAAGAGCCCGGACGCGCGTTTTCCACGCCGCCGATCACAACGTAGCCCAGCGCAAACAGCGCATTGACGGCGACGAACGCCAGCGCGACCAACAGCAGCACCAGCGCCCACGATGCGCCTACCAGATAATGGTAGATATCGTGAATCCAGTCTGCCGCAAGCCCCTGCCGGGTTATCGGGATGCCGTCGGGACCGCGCAGTCCTGGTCCGGTCGGCATCGTAATTCTCTCGTCTTTGCGGAATCTTCTCACGGCCTACTCCTTCAAGGCAGCGCGCGTTCCATCAAGGTTTACTTCCGCCACACCTTATCGCAACATGTCCCACCGGCGGACGATCGTCCCCAAAACGGCGGAGGGCAGCATAATGAGAGGCTTAAAAGACAAGATCGCGTTGGTGACAGCCGCGGCGGGCGCGGGAATGGGCAAGGTTACCGCGCATCGTTTGGCGCAAGAGGGATCGATCGTCGTCGTCACCGACAGTCATGCCAAGCGCACGCACGAAACCGCCGAGGAACTGGCCAAAGAGTTCCCCGGCCGTGTGATCGGGTTTCCGCTGGACGTGACCGACCGCAAGAGCGTGGACGAAGTGGTTAGTGCGGTCAATTCACGTTTCGGCAAAATCGACATCCTGGTGAACAACGCCGGCATCAACGCGTTCGGCGGCGTGGCCGAACTCAATCCGGATGACTGGCAGAAAGTGCTCGACGTTGATCTGACGGGCTGTTTCAACATGATTCGCGTGATCCTGCCCGGGATGAGACAGCGGCACTCCGGCGCGATCATCAATATCGCGTCGGTGGCCGCCTGGACGGCCAATTCTTCCGCGCCTTACAACGCGGCCAAGGCGGGAGTGCTCGCGTTGACGCGCACAGTTGCCGCCGAAGCCGGCCCCGACGGCGTACGTTGCAATGCGATCGCTCCCGGAATGATTCTGACCAAGTGGGTCGAAACCCATTGGAAGGAGATCGGCGGCGACAAGATGGCGCGCGAATGCCCGATGCGCCGCGGCGGGCAGCCCGAGGAAGTGGCCGCCGCCACCTGTTTCCTGGCCTCCGACGACGCGTCATACATCACCGGCGAAGCCATCACCGTCAGCGGGGGCTGGTACATGCACGCGTGACTGTTGGGAGGATCAGCGGCGACTAAAACAACACACCTTCGGCCTTCAGACGCTCCAGCTCGTTAGCCGTATAGCCGAACACCGATTGCAATACCGCGTCGGTATCCTCGCCCAGCAGTCGGGCGCGCGGCATCGTGGGGTTGGGCGTGCCGGACCGGCGCCAAGGGATTGCGGTGTGTTTGCGGCGGCCGACTTCGGGATGATCGACTTCAACTATGAAGCCGCGCTCAATCAGGTGCGGATCGTCGGCGAGATCCTGATTAGACATGGTCGGAAAGGCGGCCACTCCCGCGCGCTGCAGCAGTTGCGTAATCTCCCAGCGGTCGCGCGAATGGGTCCAGCGCGTGATTATCCGATCGAGTTCGTCCTCGTTGCGCTTGCGCTGGGCTGCCGTGCTGAAACGCGGGTCAGCGGCCAACTCAGGATGGCCAATCGCGGCGCACAACGCGCGCCATTGCGCCTCATTGGCGACCGCGATTGAAACCCACTGCTCCGCGTCTCCCGCGGCCTTGTAGCAATTGTGCGGCGCCATCAGCACGTCGCGATTGCCCATCCTCCTGGGTTCGGTTCCATTCATGCTTAGTTCAAGCAGCCCCTCGACCGCGATGCTTTCCATCACCTCCAGCATCGACAGGTCAATGTACTGGCCGGCGCCGGTCAACGCGCGATTGACCAGCGCCTGCATGATCGCGACCGCGCCGTTGATTCCCGCTGCGGGGTCGGCGTAGGTCGCACCGAGGTCGCGCGGCTCGTCGCCCGGCGGTCCGTTGAGGGCGTAAAATCCGGACTGCGCGCCGGTGATACCGCCGTAACTGACGTACTTGCGATACGGGCCGGTTTGCCCATAGCCGGAAATCGATAGCATCACCAGGTCGGGTTTAATCGCGCGCAGCGACTCGTAGCCGAGCCCGAGCCGTTGGATCACGCCGGGCACAAAATTTTCCACCACGACGTCGGCCCACGGCACCATTTTGCGCGCGACCTCGGCCGCCTTGGGATTGCTCAGGTCGAGCGCGACGCTGCGTTTGCCCTGGTTCAACTGGTTGTACAACGCGGCGCGGTTGAGTCCGGGGATATTGTCGGCATAAGGCGGCAAGGCGCGGAACAAACACGGACGCCTGGCCGACTCGATCCGGATCACGTCGGCGCCGAGCTGCGCCAACTGCATCGTGCAGAACGGTCCGGCCCAAATCCAGGAGAAATCGAGGACATGAATCCCGTTGAGCGGAAGGGTCGCCGGATTCAACCGTGGCCGGGACGTGGCAGGAGGAGGTGATTGCCTGACCTCGGATCGCGCGGCCAGGTGCCGGATTTCCGGATCGTGTTCTCCAAGATGCGGCGCGCGCCGGGCTGACGGCATCCGCATAGTGCTGAATTTATACGGGATGCCGGGACCGATCAGGTCGCGGCCGCGCGGGTCGTCGTGAGGTATCGGCACGAAGAAGTTGCGCGCACGCAACTGCGCGTCGGCATACACGTCGGCCATCCGGTTGACCGGCGCGACCGGCAGGCTGAGTTTTTGCGCCGCATGATAGAGTTCACGCACCGGCCATCGGCGAGTCACCTCCTCCAGCAACATCCGCATCGCGTCGACGTGCTTGGCGCGGCTGATTCGATCCTTGAAGATCTCATCGTGGCCCCATTCAGGATCGCCCAGCAGCTTGACCAGCCCGAGCCATTGATGCTCCTCGATACAGGCCAGGTAAAGCTTGCCGTCGGCGCATTCCACCGCCATCCAGGGCCCGATTGCGCGAGCTCCCAGACGGCTGGTGCGCGTGCCCGCGTAGGTATGGAACAGCAGGCTCGAACCGAGCATCGACAGGAAGCATTCCTGGGCGGACACGTCGATCGCCTGGCCCACGCCGGTGCGCGTCCGATGCAACCAGGCGGCCAGCGCGACCATCGCGGCGTGGGCGCCGGCCTGGAACTCTGACTGCTGGCCCAGCAATTTCGTCGGCGCCAACTCCGGGGACGGCGAGCATCCCGGGTTGATCGCGGCGAACCCGCTGGAATGCACGACGTTGAGATCGCAGGCGTGATAATCCGCGCACGGCCCGCTATCGCCGTAGGGTGAGATACTGGTGACCACCAGATGCGGAAAGCGCTCGCACAACGCCGGGCTTGAAAGGCCGTACCTGGCGCGTTGCACCGGTGGAATGTTATGAATCAAAATGTCGGAGCGATCCAGCAGCGCGCCGAAAACCTCCCGATCTCCATCCCGGACGAGATCGAGCACCGCGCCCCTTTTGTTGGCGTTGAGATAGAGGAATATTCCGCTGTGCTCGGGATCCGCGACGTGATCGAAAAACGGGCCGCGCTGGCGCGTCACGTCACCGCCTGGCGGCTCGATTTTGATTACGTCCGCGCCGAGGTCAGCCAGGAACTTGCCCGCCACCGCGGCCGACACGCCCTGGCCATATTCGATTACCCTGATACCGGAAAAAGGGTCGGAAGCAGCGGCGGTGGTCTTGAGTTGGTTTGCCTTTAATGATGCCGCCATCTGAATTACGTCGCGTGGTGCTTGGGAGCGCAAAGCAGTTTCAACCACAGTGGCATGGTTTGAGCAAGGCGCTGATTTGCTATAAGCGACCGCACTTGCTTGACTTGTTCCAACCTCGGGTGAGACTGTCCGCCAGATTGCGTAACCATAAGGGCGAAACTTCAGTCATGCGCCAACCACGAACTCCATCGAACTCATCTGCCGCAAACCGTGCGGCAAGCATGCGCCGCCGCGCTCTTGGCGGTGGCGATAATGACCGCGAGCGCGGCGGCGATTGCCGCTGGCCACGATGAAACCGAAGCCTCGCGGGTCACCCAACGCCTGCTCGCAGCGCCGCGGATCATGGCCGTCCCTGGGTTCAATGCCCGGCTGGTCGTGCCTCCTGGCGAACTCTATGACCCGCTGCAGATGGCGCCGCGGGGCGAACAGGTGTTGGTCAACGACGACGGCGCACAAGAAGATGAGGGCGGCGGCCGCCTGGTCGCGATTGACTCCATGGGAGCGGTATCAGTGATCGCCGGCCCGAAAAAGATGCTCCCCGACGTCGGCATGGACGTGGCGACGGAAAGCTTCGGTCCCTTCGGCGGACGGGTTTTCCTTTTAACTCAGCCGACCGCCGGCCCGAAGGGTTTGTGGGCCAATCATCTGATTGCACAGATGAATCCTGACACTCACCGTTCCCAGGTTTTTTGCACGCTTCCACCGGCGGGTAACACCAATCACGGCATCGCCGGGGCTGGGTCCGCATTGTGGTTCGGACCGCAGCAGAGCCCCTTCGGTGGCAGGATTTTCGCGATTACCACCTTCAACCACATGATCTATCAAGCCAGTAAGGACGGCAAATGCACGCCGTTCGCCGATTTCGATCAGCTGGGAGTTCCGCTCGAGCTAACCTTTACGCCCGACCATCAGTGGATGCTGGTCTCGGTCACGCCCACCAACGCCGCCGGCGCGCTCGATCCCGGCGCGCGCCGCGGGATGATCATGCGCGTCTCACCCGAGGGAAGAATCGATCGCAAGCCGGTGGTGTGGGGCCTGGGCCTACCCGGGGGAATGGCCTTCGCGCCCAAGCACTTTGGCCGCTATGGCAGCCAACTCTTTTTCACCGACCTGGGCGAGTTCCAGACCCCGGTTCCAATGACGCAACCGCTCAAGCCCGACGGCAAAGTGATGCGCCTGTCCGCGAGCGGCTTCCCCAAGCTGGTGGCGTCGGGGTTTATCAATCCACTGCACCTGCGCTTCATCGAAGATAAGCTCTGGGTCAGCGATCTGAACGGCGATTTTCTCGGCGGCGGGCGCGAACTGCCCGACGGGTTCATCGTGGAGATCACCGCGGTGCAAGGACCATGAGCAAGGACGACCAGCATCCCTTATCCGCCCTTTTCAGCACTCTGGCAGGAGAACCCCATGGAAAATCCGACTGAGGGACGCATCAGCACCGAGGCTCGCGGGCACGTCTTCCTGATGGGCATCGATCGGACGCGTAAGATGAATGCGTTCGATCTGCCGATGCTCAAGTCCCTGATGGCGGCGTTTACGGAATACGAGAACAACGACCAGTATCGCTGCGCGGTGCTGTTTGCCCACGGCGATCATTTCAGCGCCGGCATCGATCTGACCCAGGTCCATCCCAGGCATTTCATTCCCCCGCCGGGGATGATCGACCCGATGGGAATTTATGGGCCGACGCGCTCCAAGCCGCTGGTCACCGCGCTTCATGGCCGCTGTCTCACCATCGCGATAGAACTGGCGCTGGCCTCCGACATCTGCGTCGCCGCCGACAATGCGCGATTCGGGCAAATCGAGGTCAAGCGCGGGGTTTTCCCGGCCGCAGGGGCCACGATCCGGCTGGTTCCACTTGCCGGATGGGGCAATGCGATGCGCTACCTGCTGACCGGCGACGAGTTTGACGCGCACGAAGCGTTTCGTATCGGTCTGGTGCAGGAGGTCGCTCCGCTGGGACAGCAACTGGATGCGGCGGTCGCGATCGCCGAGCGGATCGCCGCGCAGGCGCCGCTGGCGGTCCGCGCGACGCTGCTTTCGGCGCGCAAGGCAATCGCGGAAGGGCCGGCCGCGGCGTTCAACGACTTGCTGCCACAATTCGAGAAACTGCAGAAGAGCGAAGACGCCAAGGAGGGTCTGAACTCCTTCGTCGAGCGCCGCACCGCCCGCTTCACTGGCCGCTAGAGATCGGATGGCGCGCCCGCAGCACGGCGCCGCAAGACTCGATCGCGGCCAGGACGCCGTCGGCGATTCGTCCGGCCCTTACCGCCGACAGGAAATCGTTGACCATCTGATCCCAGTCGCGCCCTTGCACCGCGGCGTAAGTTATATGGTCGGCGATGATTTCCACGTAACGCTCGCCCAGCGATACAAATAGCAGGATGCGATTGCGCTGGACGCCTCCGCGCGCGTATTGGGCGGCAAATTCGCGATGCGCCAATTGCCGCGCGTGCGCGCGCTTGACGCGTTCCGGCACCATTAGCAAGCGGATCGGCAGCCAGTCCAAGACGATGGTTAGCACGCCCAGGATCAGGACCTGGATCATGAACGCGAGGCGCGCGCTGATAGCGGGGCGCAACAGGATCGCGAGTCCCGTCAGCACCAGCGCGCCAATTACCGCGCCGAGCAGCGGATAAGTTGAGTAGCGGTCGCTGACGCGCACCACCACGATATCGAGGTCGGCCGCCGTGCTCTGCTCGATTGCCGCCACCGCGTCGTGGACGCGCTGATGCTGCTGCGCGGTGAATGGTTGGGACGTAATCACCAGCTCCCCGAAGCGCCTCCGCCGCCGAAAGAGCCGCCCCCGCCGGAGAAGCCTCCACCGGAGGAACCACCGCCGCCGAAGCCGCCGCCGGGAATGCCGTAATAGCCGGAGCGGCCGACGCGGCGGATAACGTGAGAACGACGACCCACTCGGTTCAAGACCGCGATGAGAATCATCCACAGAACAAGCGGCAACAGGAAAAACCAAGACGAGTTTTGCCAGTTGGCCGCAGACCCGTCTGATTTAACCTCCGGCTCGGCAGCGGTGGCGTCGCCGCCCAGCACTTTCAGTATCGTCGTGGTTCCAGCCAGCACGCCGGCGTTGAAATCGCCGCGCCGGAATTGGGGCACGATGTCGCGGTTGATGATGACGCTGGATTGCGCGTCGGTGAGCTTGCCTTCCAGCCCGTAGCCCACCTCGATGCGGACCTTGTGCTCCTTGGGCGCCACGATCAGGAGTGCGCCGGTATTTTTGTCCTTTTGGCCGATTCCCCAGGCGCGGCCCAGTTGATAGCCGAAATCCTCGATCGAGTAGCCCTGGAGCGAGGGGAGCGTGACCACGACTACCTGTTCGCCGGTCGCCTGCTCATGGCGCTGGAGCATCCCGATGAGCTCGCTGCGCGTCGCCGGGCTCAGCACATTGGCGTCGTCGACGACGCGGCCGGTGAGCTGCGGGAACGTCGGCACGGAGGCGAGCGCCGGGGCTGCCAACAGCAGCACAAGCAGGAAGGCGGCCAATACCGCCGGTGCGCTCCGGTACGATGTTGCGCGGGCGACACGCATCAGAACTTGACCTGCGGCACCTGCTGGGCTTGCTGGGAGATGGTGAAGGTCTCGCGGACCTTGAGGTCGGGGTACATCCACGCCGCGACCCATTTATCGGGTATCGTCCGGAGCGCGGTGTTGTATTTTTGCACGGCCAGGATGTAGTCGCGGCGCGCCACCGCGATGCGGTTTTCGGTGCCTTCAAGTTGCGATTGCAGCGCAAGGAAGTTCTGATTCGACTTGAGATCGGGATAATTCTCGCTCACCGCCAGCAGCCGGCCGAGAGCACCGCCGATTGCGGCCTGATTTTGTTCGAATTGATGGAACGCTTGCGGATTGGAGAGAATGTCCGCCGGCAGTTGCATCTGGGTCGCTTTCGCGCGCGCCTCGACTACCTGGGTCAGCACCTGCTGCTCCTGGTGCGCGTAGCCTTTGACCGTCTGCACCAGGTTCGGGATCAGGTCGGTGCGGCGCTGGTATTGGTTGAGGACTTCGCTCCAGGCGGCTTTCACCTGCTCGTCCAGCGTCGGCACTTTGTTGATGTTGCAGCTCGAAAGCCCGACCAGAAGGACGGCGAGGGCGGCCACCTGCGGGAGCGGCGGAAGGCGCCTTAGGGACATTAACGATCTCTCCTTTGTATATGCCTGCCTGGCAAAGTGCTTCGTCATGGTATCCCAGCGCTTTCGCGATATGCCAGCGCTTTTTGCGCTGGCACGGAGTTTCAGGCCATTGGGCATCAGGCGGCAATTGTGTTAGTTCGAAATGTGAATCGACGCAACCCATCCAGACCTCGCAGGAGGCCGGCATGAAAATTTCGATGTTCCATCTGATGCCGTACCGCGATTTACCCGCGGACTTCGAAAAGCGTTATCACTCGGTTTGGGTCGATCCGCCGTTTTGGGAATTGGCCGACCCCGAGAAGGTCGGACAATACTACAATTGGACCCTCGACGAACTAATCCATGCCGCCAAAATGGGCATGGACGGCATCTGCGTCAACGAACACCATCAGAACGCCTATGGCTTTATGCCCAGTCCCAACGTGATGGGCTCGGTGCTGGCGCGCGCGACCAGCGGGATGAACACCGCGATCGTGCAGATGGGCGCGACGCTGCCGACCACCAATCCTCCGATCCGCGTGGCGGAGGAGTACGCGATGCTGGACTGCATCAGCGGCGGGCGCCTGGTCGCGGGGATGCCGCTGGGCAGTCCGATGGACGTCAATCTGTGCTACGGAATCAGCCCGATCGAGCAGCGCGAGCGCTACTATGAGGCGCACGACCTGATCCTCAAGGCCTGGCAAAGCCGCGAGATGTTCGCGTGGAACGGCAAATACTTCAAGCTGCCGATGGTGAACCTGTGGCCGCGGCCGATCCAGTCGCCGTATCCGCCGGTGTGGGTGCCCGGCAGCGGCAGCCTCAGCACCTGGGATTTCTCGGCCAAGCACGACCATTGCTACTGCTTCCTCAGCTATTACGGGAACAATACCGGCAAGCGAATCATGGACGGGTTCTGGGAATTCGTGCAGCGCAGCGGGCTGGAGCCCAATCCCTATCGAGCCGGCTTCCTGCAACTGGTGGCGGTTTCAGAAACCGACGCCAAGGCCGAGGAGGAGTACGCCCCGCACATCCGTTACTTCTACGACAAGTGTCTCCATATCGCGCCCGAATTGCTGGCGATTCCGGGGCATCAGGACTATCGCAGCCTGGTCCACAGCGTGAAGAACCTCAACCCCAAGCAGGCCGACTTGATGACGCAGGTGCCGAACTGGAAGTATCGCGACTTCGTCGACAACCAGTTCGTGATCGCCGGCAGTCCGGCCTCCGTGCGCGATCAGTTGATGGCCGCGGTCAAAAAGCTGCGCGTCGGCAATCTCATGGTGCTGTTGCATATCGGCTCGATGCCGCACGAACTGACGCTCAAGAATATCGAGTTGTTCGCCCGCGAAGTGGCGCCGCATTTCCGCGGCGTGTGGGATGACGAGGGTTGGTCCAACAATTGGTGGCCCCAGCGGTTGCGTCAAAACGGCGCCACGGCGCCGGTCCAAGCGCGCGCCGGAAAGTAACTTGCCGCAGCCGCGGCGCACTGGATTGAGAGAGGCACAAGTACGATGGCGGTCACCTCGGAGCGGACATTCAGCGTGTGGCAAGGCCAGGTCGAAGCCCGGATCAAAGTCGCCGGCAGCGGCCCCGCCCTGGTTTACCTGCATTCGGGCTACGGTCTGGTGTGGGACGAATTTCTCGATTCGCTGGCCCGCGACTTCACCGTGTACGCGCCGGAGCATCCCGGCACCAGCGCGGGCCTGCCTGACGCGGTAAAGCCGCTGGACGACGTCTGGGACCTGATCCTGTTCTATTATGAGATGTTCGAAAAGCTCGGGCTGCGATCGCCCGCGGTGGTGGGCCATTCCTTCGGCGGGATGGTGGCCGCGGAACTCGCCGCCAACGATCGCGCGCAAGTCGGCAAGCTGGTTTTGATCGATTCGCTAGGACTTTGGCGTGACGACACTCCGATCAAGAATTACATGGTGATGGCGCAACCTGACGTGGAACCGCTGCTGTTCCACGATCGGACGCATCCGTCGCGCAAACACATCTTTCCCAATTTCGAAGACCCCGATTCGATCATCAAGCTTACCTGGGCATTGGCCTGCACCGGCAAATTCATCTGGCCCATTCCGGATAAAGGACTCAACAAACGCATCCATCGGATAACCGCGCCCACACTGATCCTATGGGGTAAGGATGACGGTTTGACGCCGCCGGTCTATGCCAACGACTTCGCGCGGCTCATCCCGCACGCCAAAGTCGAAATCGTGGAACAGGCCTCGCACATGGCCCCGCTGGAGCGTCCTGCGGCGGTCGCGGATCGAGTACGCGACTTTCTCAAGGGCTGAAGCAAGGCCGGATAATCACGTCGTTCAACCAATAAAGCTGGCGGGCATGGACGCCCGCCCCAGGGAAGGGGTTAGGTCCCGGTGGTGAGTGTCGTATCCGTGGCACTTCAGCTCTGCAGCAGAAAATCCAAAACCGCGCGGTTGAATTCGGTGGGCTGCTCAAACTGCGGGAAATGGCCGCATTTATCCAGCACCGCCAGACGCGAGTTGGGGATGGCCGCGTGAAACATTTCCGCACATTCGAGCGGAACGATTCGATCCTCCCGGCCCCAGACAATCAATGCCGGCATCGACAGCCGTCCCAGCAGAAGGGGCAGAACCGGGTCGTGCGCGTAGGGCTTCCAGCAATAGCGCGTGACGGCCTCGCGATCGATAGTATGGCGTTCGCGCTCCTCGGGCGACTTTGGCGACTTGAAGTATAGTTCGTAATCGCGCACCTGTGCGGCGTCATAAAAGGAAAGCTCGCGCGTGCCTTCGGGTCCGTGCAAGAAGATGTCGGTGATTTCGCCCCGCTCCGGTTTGATTCCGCCCGAGTCCACCAACACCAGCTTTTCAACCAGATCGGGGCACATTACCGCCATCTCGGCGGCCAGCCATCCGCCGATGAAATGCCCGATCATCGATACCCGGCGCAGATCCAGCTCCTGCAAAATCCACAAGTAGAAGCGCGACAGATCGACAAAGCTTTCCAGCCCAGAGGGCCGCTGGGAACCGGCGAAGCCCGGATGCGTCGGAACATAAACGGTGAAATGACGGGCCAACTCCTGATGATAGGGCAGCCAGCCCAGATTGCCTTCGATGCTATGAAGCGCGACCAGCGGGCGGCCCTGCCCGCCCTTTAGAACCTCGATCTTTGCTCCGCCTACCGTAACGGAAAGCTTGTCGTGTTGGACTGTCATTCCGATCCCTCACAGATTCGCGGGTTATCCTGGCGATGGACTTGAATTTCTGGCCAGTAGGTCAGGGCGCCACTTCGAACGGGCCGGGAAGGTCAAGCTCGCGGGCAATTTCACTCACCGCCGGCAGGACCTCCTGCTGCATCAGTTGCAGGCAGCGCATCGAATCCTTGTGGCCGATCGTGCCGTCGTTGCTCCAGACTCCCAGAATACCCGGCCGCAGGAGTTCCATCCCCTCTTTGATCTTCCTGATGACGGTCTTCGGGCTGCCGACCACCACCCGATTCGACGCCACCACCGACTCCCAGTCCGCGGCGTCCACTCCGCCATACAGCGGATCGTGCTTGAGCGGCTTTTTGTACAATTCGGCAACTTCCGGGGAAAGCTGGCTGCGCAAGTTGTATCCGGCCGGCGCCATAAAATCCGCGGGCATCGGCACGCGGCCGACGCCGGCGTTGCCGATAAGAAAACCCTTGCCCACCTCTGACGCCTTCTGATCCGTATCCTGAACGTGAATCCGCCACAGGTAGCCGAAGTTCTGCGGCCCCGCCGTATACCCAAGCTGGCGTGCGATATGGCCGTAAATCGCCATCATCTGGACCGTCGATTCCGGGTCGGTCTCTAAATAGATGTAGGGATAGCGATGCTGCGCGGCCCACACCAACGTCTCGGGGCTCCCAACGCCGGGGATCCAGACCGGGGGATGCGGCTTCTGCAGCGGGACCTGGAACGGGTTGACCACCCTGAACTGGTAATGTTTGCCTTCCCAACGAAAGGGTCCGGGCGTGGTCCAGGTTTTGATTACCAGGTCGTGGGCTTCCTGGAATCGCTCGCGATTATGAATCGGATTGGTGTTGGTGGCCCAGCTTTCAACACCGGTGCCGCGCACGAAGCCCGACACCAGCCGGCCGTGGGACATCATGTCGATCTCCGCCAGTTCCTCCGCCAGCCGCACCGGGTTATCGAAAATCGGCAGCGGATTACCCAGCAGCACGATTTTCGCTTTGTGCGTAGTCCGCGCCAGGACCGCGGCCTCCAGGTTCATGGTCGCGCCCATGCAGGTGGGGGTGTTGTGATGCTCGTTGAGCATGATGCCGTCGAAGCCGGCTTCCTCGGAGAATTGATTCTGCTCGAAGGCCTCGTCATAAACCCGCGCGCCAACCTCGGGCCTGAAATTTGAATTCGAGAAGGTGAGGCGTACCGAACTACGGAAACTGTTTTTAACCTCGGCTTCCGTGTAGGCCACGTAAGGCCGTTCCGTGAAACGCATGATAAACATCGCGGCATCACCTCCTGTACGGCGAACAACGATGCGGCATCGCCATGGCGAACTCAACCGTCGCCGGTAAAGTTCCTGTTGGCCGATGCGGTCACCGCAATTCAACCATATTGCGCATCGAGGGCGCCACGTAAAGCCGCGGGTATCAGGTTTCGTGCCATCACCCTTGATCTGCCGCGGCTTGGCATCGCACAGTAGCGGCGCAATCCGCATGAGGCGCGCGTTTGCCCGGGATACGGCGTCATTCCCATTTTGGGGCGTCACCGCCCGGCAGCGCCCGGAGGTGTCTATGATCTCCAATTTGGAAGAACTGGAGCGAGCGCGGCAACTCTACATTCGCTACGCCCGAATCGTCGATAGCGGTGAGCACGAGGAACTGTTGAGTCTGTTCACTCCCGACGGCGTCTTCGAAAGCTCGTGGCTGGGCCGTTTTGAAGGCCATGAAGGGATGCGCAAGAACTTCGAGGCGAACCGTTCACGCGGCATCCGCGATTTCCAGATGCGGCACGTGTTTGCCAACCTCGACATCGCGCTCGACGGCGACCGCGGTCAGGCCGACTATTATGTCATGGTGTACGTCACCCGCGACGGAGTTACCGCGTTGCTCGGAATCGGAAGCTCCCACGACGAACTGCGGAAAATGGGCGATACCTGGCGGTTCCACAGCCGCAAAGTCACCTTCGATACCAAGAAGCCGGAGATCCTGAGTTGAGCTCCACCGCATTGATTGAACGGTATGAGGTCTGAAGATTACTTGAGCAGCGCCAGCCAGTCGCGCAGAGCGTCGCGGGTGGTACGGAAGGCTATTTCGTCCCACGGGATCTGATCCGCGCCGAAATAGCGCACTTCAAGGGCCTCGTCGGAGATTCCGGGGGGCTCGTCTCCGGGCGTGGCCAGATAGACTGCAACCGCGGCGTGAGGATTGGCCGGGTCCGCATAGAGTCCCAGATGGCGGTCGATCCGCACCCGCATCCCGACCTCTTCCAGGGTCTCCCTCACCGCGGCCTCTGTGGGTGTCTCGCCGAAATCCACGAAGCCGCCCGGGAAGGTCCATTTGCCGACCTCGGGCTCGATACCGCGGCGCAGCAGCAGGACTCGCCCACTGTCGATTACAAGGCAGCCCGAGACCAGCTTGGGCCCCAGAAAATGCACGAAGCCGCACTGGGAGCATATTTTGTGTTCGCGCCCATCGGGCAGCAGGATGCGCTCTTCAAGTTCGCCGGCGCACAACGGACAGAACCGGATTCCCAAAGGGTAACGATGTTGGACGTGATGGTTCACGTGTACCGGGGGCTTGCTCATCGCCATGTCTCTCCGAGACGAAAATCTATCACGCAAAAGGTAACATTGCTGCGACGAGCCACTTCCCGCTTGAAGGACCTCAGATCGGCGACGCGCAAGTGCCTCCGTTCAGGGGCTGTACAGATCCGTGGAGTTGTCAATCGGATCGTCTCCCCCTGCGATCAAAACCTTGCCATTGGGCAATGGCGTGATCGTCGCGAAAATGTGGTCTATGTTCAGCGACGCGGTTGCCGCCGGATGAGCGAAGGTGTTGGTCACCGGATCGTACAGGTCGCTCGTGAACGTCCTGGCCGGCACGATCTCTTCGCCATTCTTAGGTCTCTGGGTCCCAAACGGCTTCATCAATGAATTACGAACTTGGAGGGTTGCGGTCTTCGTTGATCTTCGGCGCTCTAAAGGAAACCTTTGAAATGATGACCAGGCCATCACTGATTTTGGAAAGGAAAACGGACGAAGGGTGCAATCTCGCGAGCTGACGATGGGAAAGGCCGTCACTCGTTGCCCGAGCCCGACAGGTGAGGCTCCTTGTCCGAAGCCGCGCCGGTCTGGCAAACTTACGGTTCGGCTCCAGGTATCGGGGCAGGCTGGCGGGGCACACACGCCGGCTCACGCCTTCGCCATAGGAGCGCATCGCAACGACGCCGGGGTGGCGAAACGGCAGACGCAGAGGACTCAAAATCCTCCGTCCGAAAGGACATGCGGGTTCAAGTCCCGCCCCCGGCACCACAATGAAATCAAAGGGTTTTCGGCCTTGAGGGCGTGCGTTCTCGATGCTGGCAAAAGGGTTTGACAGCCATTTTGACAGCCACCAGCTTCCGAATCGGCCTCTTTTCGTCCAGCTTCGCCCATCTAGCGGCCGGCAAGGATGGCGTCCATCGCGTCGGCGGCTTCGCGCCTGAGCTGCTCTCCGACGTGCGCGTAGAGGTTGGCGGTTAGCGCGATCGAACTGTGACCGAGAATATCCTGAATCGAGCGGAGCGGAATCCCCTGAGCGAGCATGAGGCTGGCGGCTGAATGCCGGAGATCGTGGAAACGCATGTCAGGCAGTCCCGCCTCGACGAGCAAGCGTTTGAAATCATCATGCAAGCCGTGCGGTTCATAGGGCGTCCCGATCCTGCTCGGGAACACCAAGCCGCTTTCCCGCCATCGCGAACCAGCAATCAGACGCTCCTCGAGCTGGCGGACCCTGTGCGCCTTAAGCGCCTTGACCGCCGCTTCCGGCAAGTTCACGGTGCGGCGCGAGCGTGAAGTCTTCGGCTCGACTAATTGCAGCGTCGAGCCTTCACCCCGGCCAATACGTTCAAGGATGCGGCTAACGGCGAGGATGCGGCGGTCAAGGTCAACATCCTGCCAGCGCAGCCCGAGCGCTTCGCCCATCCGCAAGCCCACGGCCAGCGCCGCTGTGTACAGGGCTTCGAAGCGCTCACCCTTGGCCGCGTCAAGGAAGGCCCGCGCCTGCTCCGGCGACAGCATCTTACCCTCGAAATGGCCGACACGCGGGCCATCAACCAGCTTGGCGACGTTGCGGCCGAGCAGGCCATCCTTGACCGCTTGGCCGAGCGCCTTGCGCAGTATCACAAGGGAAAGCTGGACTGTGCGCGGCGACAGGCCATCGGTGAGCTTCTGCTTGAGGAAAGCGCGCACGTGTTGCGGCGCGAGCTTAGCGAGCCGGTGATGCCCGAGGATCGGCGCCAGGTAGAGCTTGACGTGCTGGCGGTACTGTTCGTGCGTTAGTGGCCGCACGCTGGGCTTGATGCTGTTCTCAAGCCAGTCCGCGAGGAACTGCTCGACCGTTTGGCGTTCGACCGCGACGGGCAGGCCGGCTGCGCGATCGGCGCGCGTCTTGAGTAGCTGATCTTGGACTTCCTGAGCCGTCGCGCCGTACACGTATTTGCGTCGGCGCTTTCCACCTTCCCAGCCAAGGTCAAGCTGGGCGCACCAGCGACCGTCATTACGCTGGAAGATCGACCCCTCACCCGCGTTGCGTTTACGTGCCATTGTTCACGCCCCTCGTTTGTTTGCTTGACGTTCCTGATAGGCGCGCACCGAAGCGGCGCTAGCGCATTCGTGCGAGCAGAAAACCCGCGACTTCCGGAACGCCACAAACAGCTTCCGGCAAGTAGCTTCGGGACAGCGGCGAACCAAGGCTCCATCGCGGTAGTTGCCCAGGTAAAAAACGGCCGTGAGGACCAGAGCCTGCTCGAACTTAGAGCTCCAAAAGTAAGGCACGGGAAGTCGCGCGACCGACGAAGCGAATATCCGAATTTGCGTGCCTTTGGTCAGGACCAAGCTGTAGTCCTTGCGATCCGCGATCGATGCAATCAACTCACGCAACGGGCTAAGTTGCTGATCCAAAAGCCCCGGATCTTCTGTTGCGGCCCTGACCAGCTTTTCGTAAAAGTCGCGCGGAGTCTGGGAGAGGCGGCATAGTTCATAACAAAGGCCCGTGATGTGGCCGAGGTCCGCCACATTGGCAGGTTGGCTCGTCCTAGTCAGCTTGCCCACGTCGATTCCCGCGACTGTCACAAGAAACTCGATCGCTTCGCGCGGTTTCATCGGTGGCCCAACGGGTCTCTCTGCTTCCCGCACACTGCGCTTTTCGCTCATCATCGGTTCCAATACGTAAATATATAATTTGGACGGACATATGGCAAAGTCTTTTCGCCGTGGGCGATAATGCCTTTGAGCCGAGGCGAGCCCCGAAGGCCCGCGCACGAAAAGGATAGGGGTTAGAACATATGGAACAAAAACTGTTTTTGCGACCTACTGAGGCGGCAGCGATGCTGAGTGTGAGTCGGACGCGACTTTACGAGATGCTGAACGCGGGCACGATTCCCGCGGTGAGATTGGAGGGAAGGACCTGGCGCATCCCTCGGGCCGCGCTCGAAAGATTAGTGGCTGACGCGATGGGCGGATCGGACGACCCCGGCGCGGATCGCTAGGGTGCTGGTCTGATGAACCTGGCTGGTGCGCTCGCGCGCCTTGAAGGCGTGCGTCGGTGTGCGGGCGGCTACGTCGCGCGATGCCCAGCCCACTCCGATCGCGAAGCGTCGCTTTCGGTCCACGAGGGCAAGGGCGGCAAGGTGCTGCTCAAGTGTTTTGCTGGATGCTCGTTCGAGGCAATCCGCGCCGCGCTGGAGGGCTGGCCCCCGCCCCGAAGTCTGGGACTGCCCGCCTCGAACCCGCGCCTGGCGCTCGATGATACAAAGCGCACGGAAATCTCGCGGCGTATCTGGCGAGAGTCGAAACCCGCGGCGGGAACCCTCGTCGAAATCTACCTGCGCTCACGCGGTATTGTGATGCCCGTTCCGCCGACGCTGAGTTTCCATTGCGCGCTCAAGCACCCGACCGGCGCCTATCTCCCGGCGATGGTTGCAGCGGTCGAACGCGTCCGGACGGGCACGCAGATCGTCGCGGTTCATAGAACCTGGCTTCGCCCGGATGGTTTGGGCAAGGCCGACGTCAAACCCCCAAAGGCCGCGCTCGGCCCGATCGCTGGCGGTGAGGTCAGGCTCGCCCCGGCGGGCGAAACGCTCGCACTGGCGGAAGGTATTGAAACCGCGCTGTCGATTCAGCAAGCCACCGGCCTGCCGACTTGGGCAACCTGTGGCACGTCAAACCTCTGCCGTATCGAACTGCCCGATTGCGTGCGCGAGGTGGTGGTCTGCGCCGACCCCGACCCTGCGGGCGAGAAAGCCGCGCGCGAAGCGGCCGCGCGCTTCCTGCGGGAAGGACTTAAGGTCCTAATCGCACGACCGCGATGCGGTGATTTTAACGATGAACTTCGAGCCTGAAACAAGAAGCGCCCGGTGACCGCCGAGCGCCGTGAGGTGGTGTTCATGTCCGAGAAAATTATACGCGAATCGCTTGCAGACGCGAAAGAGCTGGACCCTGCAGAGCGCATCCGCGTTGAAGTCGCGCGGCTGGCGAAACTCGACCAAGCGGCCTATCTCGCAGAACGAAAAGCAGTCGCAAAGTTGCTGAGTATCCCCACCGGCGAGTTGGACAAGCTGGTCGAGCAGGCGCGTCCGGCGACACCTCAAGGGGCTCCCCCCGACCGCTCGCTCCGCCGCCGCCCGAACCTTGGCCCGAGCCTGTGGCCGCCGTGGCGCTGCTCGATGAGCTGGTAGCCACATTGAATCGCTTTCTCTCTCTACCCACCGGCGCGGCGGACGGAATCGCGCTATGGATCATGTTCGCCCACTGTTTCAAGGCCGCTGAAGTTTCGGCTCGCCTATTTTTTAAGTCGCCGACTAAGCGTTGCGGGAAGTCAACCGCGATGCAGGTACTAGCCCAATTGGTTCCCAGCGCTCTCAGCGCGGCAAGTATCACTCCCAGCGCCCTGTTTCGTACCATCGACGCGAGCAAAAATCTGACGCTGTTTATCGACGAAGCCGACACGCTTTTTAAAAACGGCGGTCACGAGGAACTGCGCGGGCTATTGAACGCTGGTCATACCCCCGACCAAGCGTTCGTCATTCGTGCGGTCCCCGCCGGCGAAAAGGAGTGGACGCCACGGAAATTCTCGGTTTGGTGTCCGATCGTGATCGCGGCGATCGGCAACCTGCCCGATACCATCGAAGACCGCTCGATAATTATCCCGATGCGCCGCCGCCATCGCGGCGAGCATATCGAGCCCGCCCGCCGGCGGACTCTCAAGAGCCTGGCGCCGCTCGCGCAAAAGTGCGCTCGCTGGGCGGCTGACAATATCGAGGCGTTACGCGATGCCCGGCCGATGATGCCCAACGCACTGGATGACCGCGCGGCCGATGGGTGGGAGCTGCTTATCGCGATCGCCGACCGCGCCGGCGGCGAGTCGCCGGCCCGTGCCCGTAGTGCCGCCCTAGCGCTGAGCGCTCCCGGCGAACGTGACAACGAAACGCTGAGCGTCGAACTGCTGCGGGATATCCAGAGCATCTTTGAAACCCGCAACACGAAGCGGATCGTGTCAACCGAGATGGTCGATGCACTGGTTAAACTCGATTCCCGGCCGTGGGCGGAATATAGGCGCGGGCGTCCCCTGACCACGGCGGCACTGGCCAGGGCGCTCCGACACTTTGACATCTACAAGCGCGAGAACGCAGACGGGAGTTTCTACCAGCTTTCGGACTTCCAAGACGCTCTCGATAGGTACACAGCGCCATACCATCCCGTTGAAAGTGCCAATGTGCCACAACCCCTTGGGAGAGTGGGCCGAAATGGCGTTCCCGAAGCGCCATTGAATGGCACGCTGAAAAGCGCAGAAGCCCTCACGGAGAGTAAGGCGGGTGGCACTATGGCACCCAAAAAGGGGGGAAGAGGCGGGCGCGAGGAGTTTTAGCGAATGGACGCTCGCACACTGCTCGAAAATCTGACCCGCCGCGGTGTGCGGCTGACCGCCGAGCCGCCTAAGCTGGTAGCCGAACCGTCCGATTTGTTGACTGATGAGGATCGCCAAGCCATCCGGGCCTACAAGGCCGAATTGCTGGGCCTGCTCGCACCCCAGCCCGCGGTCGACGCTAAGCCTGGTGTTCCAGCCGCCGATGACTCGGCCGGCGAGGCTCTCGCCATTCTGCTCCGCTTGAAGGGCTACACCCTGCCAGCCGGCCGGATGCCCGCCGCTCGCGCCATCGTCGAACGGTGCCCACTACTGGCCCTCCCCGAGCTTGACCCCGCCGAAGCCCTGGCCGCACTGACAGCCACCGAAGCCGAGCTGACCGCGCTGGGCGGTATCTTTGACCCCGACGTGGCCGCCGCGATCGGGCTGGTTGGCGCTGGCTTCCCCGGCGCCCGGCTGATCGAGGTCCGCAAGCTGCAATGAGCAACGCGCTGCCCTGCGGGTACTGCTTCTATGATTTCTGCCGCGTCCATGAGACGCTGCGTTGTACGCTAGCGATGGAGCTTGGCGTGACGGGCCCGGAATTCCGGCCCAATGTCGAGAAAAGCAGGGGCGCAATGCGATGCGGCGCCGGCCTGGCGGCGATTGTTGTGGGGCAATAGGCGTCAAGAGGGCGAGAGAAAGAGCGAGTTCGCTGGACGCCCTCCTTCGAGCGATCGATGAGGCCACATAGACAGGCGAATCAGGGGCCTGCCGCCACTACAGCCTTCGCACCCCTGCGAGGCGAACGTTATAATGGTGCTGCTATGGAGAGAGCGGCAGCATATCTTGTAGCCAAAGGGGAAACTGTGCGTTACTCCGCATCAGCGGAGGCGTTCAATTCGATGACGCTGCAAGTGGCAATGATTGGGTCAGACGGCTGGCTCATCGCCAGCGACAGGCGGTTGTACCAAGATTGGACCTTGGCGCCCTATGGCAGAGGAGTCCTACTGTCTCCCACTCGCAAGATTGAGTGGAGGCCAGACGTAGGAATCGCCTATGGATTTTCGGGCGACAGTGTGGCCAAGAACACCGGCGACAGCCTCATTGAATCGGTGCGCCAATTAGGCGGCGGAGCGCTCCAACCGGACGGTCGGATGAAAATACTGCAACAAATTGGAAACCACCGTTGGCGAGAAGAAACCCAAAATACTATGCCCATGATGTCAATCTTGCGAAGACTGCTGATCGTTTTTTTCTGCACCATGTGAGATCTGGTCGTTGGACATATCTGACCGGTCTGACGCTTTGAGTCATCCGGAATTCGCCGTGAATGGCAATATAAATAATCCAGCTTGTGCTCTTCCGCAGTTTTACCACTCAAAATCGCGAACGGTCGAGGAACTGAAATTGCTCGCAGCCTGTACGATTCTTGCTGGCGCAAAGTGCAACCCAACCCTTGTGGACGGACTCGATATCTTTGTTCAGGGCCCGGCCGACCGCCTGAGTTTCTCAACGACACAGAGATCGGGCGACTCATCAGGAGAGCCGAAAATGTCCATAAGAAGACGCAACGCCTATTTTATACTTGACTCTTGGGCACGTCAGCGTGTCGTCGCTATTATGGGATCGGGAGAGTTGCCATTATTATCTGCTGGTTGGTCCCAGATCCTTTACAAAGCGATTCGCCGGATCGACCAGCACGGTATGCTCCGTGCCATCGCTCCAAGTCACGGCGCGAACTGAGTAGCCACAGCCTGGTCCCGTTAGTCCCAAAATCCTTCACAAAACGATTAATCGGATCGACAAGGGCGCTGTGCTCCTTGCCATCGGGCGAAGGCCCCAGGGTGGACCCGCAGCACCGGGCGGAAGACGCGGTATTTCTAGCGTATTTGCCATGTTACGGTCCTGCTGGTCCCAAATCGCTTAGAAAGCGCCGAGGGGTCCACCAGCACGTTATGCACCTTGCCGTCAGGTCCGTTCATCTGCGCGAACCGATTGCCGCCACCGGCCCGTACAGGCGCCATCCCAGGACCCCCCGTTCCCTTAGTTCCCAAGTCTTCTACGGGCTTCCCATCAGGTCCAAGCCGTAACAGATGAACCGTGCCGTCGGGATACTTCCAGTATTCCGTCCCCGATGGCGGTGGCGGCAATCCCCCTCCGGCGACAGGCGGTGGCATCCCCAGTGCTGCTCCTGGAGCCGCCGCTCCCGGTGCTCCCCCCGCTGGCGGTGCCGCAGCGAGCCCCAGCGCGCTCCTGCGGCCGGCTTGGTGCTGGTGTCTTGCACAGTTCATAATCCGCGGGCCGCACGTAGCGATTTCACTCCTTTTCATTCCAGATCCCTTTGTGTTTCTCGCACCACTTGAAAGTCTCGCCAAGCCAAAAATCCCAAGCGGAGACATACACTTGATTGCGCTTATTTTGCCGGCTCAATGCACGCGAGAATGCGGACTCGGCTGGGCAATCGCCCGAAGAGACCCAATCGACCATGCCATCTCGCATGAACTCCCGATCCCAGCACAGACCATGCACCAAGTCCGTTTCGTGATCGCCCGTTGCATCCCAATAAAAGGTGCACTGCCAGTTGAAATCGTCCTGAACCTCACAGTTATGGAGCGGGGTCATGATACCCGCTGTGAGCTGAAGACCTGCTGTCGGCCGACGGAGATCGTGAAGGTCGTCTCATTAAGCGGGATATAGAGCTGCCGCAACAAAAGTTGCCCAATATCACGTTGTCCTTACACCAGACCGGATAAATTCGCACCTGGTGTGTAGCGGTGTCAGCAGATTGAACAGAGGTCCGTCGATAACCAGAAATTCCAAAATCACACAGGCCGCAGCAGCGGGAATGATGAGACCAACTGAACCCAATGCTATCTTCCAGCGTGGCCACTTATGCCTCGTTGAGACGCCAAGAAGGACCGCCAAACAGACTAGAAAGATGGCCCAGAAGAAACCCGACCCCAGCGAGGCTATTAAGACGATCAAGACAATTATGCCAAGATCCCACCCATGGACGAGAGCAAGCAGTACGATTGCCCCAAGAGTAAGCAGCCCGACTAATACAGCGATGCCGCGCTTCACGTTCGTTCCAGCAAAGCGAGTTTTGCGTCGGAGCCAGCCAATCCATACTGTCGCCAAAGCCCTGCCAGGTCGTATGCGTCGAGTGGAAAGGCGTAACCCTTCATCTTTCCTGAAGCCTCCGTTTCGGTGGACCGGCCAAGCTATCCTGATTTGGTGCTTCAGAGATTACACCAGATTGCCCGGCGCCGGGTAGCGCCTTCTCGGGTGTGGGTAACTAATGCAGACTGAGAAGCACACTTGACGCGGAACGTTTCCGCTTTGCCGTGCTAGAGGCCGCGGCCAGTTTCGAATACCGGGACGGTTGTTCTCACGGTGGCGCCGCGGTCGACCGGTTGCTCAAAATCGAGGCCCGCCTGCTGTTGCGCATAGATTCGCCGTGCGACGAATTTATCGACCCGGAACTCGCGCTTGATGCGCATGATGGCTCGTGCCCGGACAAGGTTGGGAAAGCCCTTCCGGCGCCAGAACGCCACTCGATGCCGGCCGTTGAGCTTGCAACGCATTCTTCTCGCTTCGTCAGATGGAGGCGCCGCATGCTCCTAATTCTGCCGCCCGGAATCCCCGTTCCGCAAGCACACGCGCGCGATGTGCAGGGGATTAGGCGACGGCTATAAACTCGGCACGCTCAATGAGGCCAGGTTTCCTGCTGCGACCTGATCTCCTCAATCCGCGAGCGCTGGTCCGAGATTCCCGCTGCTGGTCCTCGATTATCCGCTGCTGCTGGTCCAATTGCGACCGCGTCTGCGCCTGCTGCGCTTCCTGGTTCTGTTGCATGCGCTCAATCAAATCTCTTAACTCCGCGATCTCACTGACCATCAACAGGAGAAAATAGGCGATGCAGATGAACGAGCCCAAAAACTTGGGCCCGCCCCACCAGAAAAATGGAGCGACAGCCAGCATATACACCCAGAAAATTATCTTCATGTTTCCAAACCCTCAGCTTCGCCCGCATGCGGCGGGGCTGTTCACCTTGACAGATATATGCTCCGCTCAGTGCGATGAGGTAACCCCTCCCCTGGCTGCAGCCGGCGCGCGCCCAAGGCGCCGTGAGCGGCATCTGATGGCGGTCTGGTCGTTGACCAACTTGTAGCAGAGGTCTGGTGAAGACTGGCGGCCGGATTAAATCGATGCACGCCAATTAAGGCGAGTGCCTCCGCCGATGCGCCTGTAAATTGGCGTGCGCCAATTTATTTGGCTCCTCCAATCTTCTTCTCGTCGCTATCTCTTTGCCGGAGTTTTTGAATTTGCATTTGCGCGCGCAGGTACCACGCCCCGCACTGCGGCGCGAAGGAGCGTCAGGGGCAGGGCTCGGTTTTCCCGCCAGCGGGCCAGGACCAAGACCGCGGGGGCCACCCAAGACGGCAGGCGGCGAGGCCCGCCAAACATGGCCCCAGACGAATCGAAACGACGCTCCGAGGGTCCCGAAGTCCTCAAGGCAGTTGGATAGCCACCGCAACGACCAAACCGCGCCGAGCCGGCGTCTCGTCTACGCTCCGGGTTTGACAGCCACGTTGACAGCCACGGCATCGAACATGGACGAACAGGGGCGGAAGGAACAGATAGTCAGCCGATTAAAACCCTTGCACTTTACTACTCACTGAACATCGGCGGACAATAGCCAGTAGAGCTCAAAATCCTCCGTGGGCAACCACATGCGGGTTCAAGTCCCGCCCCCGGCACCAGATTTCTTCCCCCGAGACTGCTGCGATTGGCGTCGCGGAGACTTTAGCTGTCAAGTCCTCTGCGCAAAGATCGCGCCTGACTTTGGCTGAACTTTGGCTGTTCCCCAGGTTATTGCTGATTTAGCGCCGGGACCTAGACGCTCCCGCTATGCCGACGCCCGCCCAAAGATCGGCAAGTACAGCTAACTGGAACTAAACCAAGACCGCCCCCAAGAAATTTCTGAAATCACTGAGGTTCGCGGTTGGCTGGATTCGATCTTCCAAGGGAACCTGAGTTTGAGTACCCTAGGAGAGTTTCGGAGTGCGTTCGACACACTTGGCTTGCGGCCCGCGCGGAATAAAAACGTGTCAGTTGTCGACCAGGCAGCCTATTTTCGCGGTACCGTCGAAGAATACGACGACAGGGGCGGATACGGTTCCATCGCTCCAGATGCCGATCAGTCAGTCACGGGCCTGCTGCTAGTCCACCGGAAGTCTTTACGGAGCCGAGACATCGTGCTCCGAGCCGGTGATCGAGTCCTGTTCACCATCGAGCACGTCGATCGGGGGCTTCTCGCCGCCGACGTACATCCGGAACAGGTATCCGATGCCGGGCCCTTTAACCTGGGCACAGAAAATCGCGAGACCGGTTCGATCAAGAGCTATTTCCCTGCTCGGGGCTTCGGTTTTGTCGAACTCGTCGATGGCACCGACGCCTTCTTCCGCATTTCCTACTTTGCAGATCAGGACATAGAACCCCGCGTTGGCGCATCTGTGAACTTCCGCCTGGTCAGAACGGACAAAGAGCTACAGGCGCAAGACATCAGCGTCGATGACCTGAGCGGAAGCGCCGAAAGAGATAACTGGCTCGCGCGTGCAATCATTGCGAGGGACAGTCGTCGGTTCGATGAAGCAGCAACCTCCTACGAAAAGGGAATGCGCAACTCCCCAACGGCCCAACTGATTCTGAGTTATGCCGCAATGGAGAAAAACCGAGGTCGCAAACCCTCGGCAATGCGTATCTACGAAACCGGCATTCGGATCTTCAAAGACAACGCTAAGTTGCGCGAGGACGCCGGAATACTGGCCGCGTCAATGGGCGACTATCCCACCGCCATTCGCCTCCTAAACGAAGCGCTTAAGCTGTCTCAGAAACAGCACCGTGGCGAAAAAGGTGTTCTTCTCGCACTTGCGCACACCCACTACGCAGTAGAAACCATACAGGATCTTCAGCAAGCGGTAAGGTATTACGAGAGAGCGCTGGATCTATTCGGCAAAGGAAGTACGCGACTGCCCGAGTACGACATTCTGGCACTCAATTTGGCCAGGATTCGAACGCAGCATCATCGAGGCAATCTGACAGTACGATTTCTTCGAGAGGCGGGCTTCGAAATAGTCAGAGCGTGGCTCCTTGAACAGATCACGGAAGGTGCGGAATTCGTCGTAAAGATCGACAACGCAGAACTCAGCGAAAGCTACGGGCTGGCATCACACCTGATCGTCCGGGTGATGTTCAAGGCGCAGGTGAGTCTTTCGGACCTTGAAAGCCTAGACACGAGCGTCAGCCATTGGTCGAAGTCAGGGTTAGGGGATGATCAAGTTGCGTTAATTATCGTGTCGTCTTTACCTCAAGAACTCCAGCGATTGCTTTCCGCGAGAATAGAAGACCACAGACGATTCTCGCCGCCATTGTTCCGATACAGCAGTCAGAGATAGAAACGTCCGGAGAAGCTCTCGCGGTGTTGCGGGGGGCCTTGGACCGCTGGTTGTATCGCCGCGACCTCTTCGCGGGTAACAGTCCAGTCGAGGGACGACGCTTCTTTGGTAGAAGTAAACCCTTGGCGGATCTCCGCGAGTCGATTTCCACAAGCACGCCTACTGGTATCTTTGGTCTCCGCAAGGTAGGTAAGACCTCTCTCTTGAAGGAAAGCCAACGCCGCGCGTCAGACCTGGGCGACCTCGTCGTTTATATAGACCTATTGCGAGTACCGAGTGACGTATCTGACTGCCGATGGCTGTATTGGCGAATAGCCACCGAACTTAGGAGCGAACTAGACAGGTTGCCGAGCCTACGCACTACGAGATGGCGTTTGGGTGGCGAATTCCGCGATTTTTTGGAGATACCCCTGAACTTCCCGGTAGCCACAGCCTTTGACGCCGACATGACGAGCCTTCTGACGAGACTGCGCACCGCAGCGGTAAATCCAAGGCCTCGCGTCGTCTTGTTACTCGACGAAGTCGAAAGGCTATTGCCGACAAGACTTGGCAAGAGCGGCTTCGAAGGCTTTTTCGACTTTTTCGGTTATTTGCGCGGTGTCTCACAAGAAAACAATAACTTTGTGCTGATCATCACTGGCGCAAACAACATGCTCAGCGAGGCTGCTCAGTTCGGCGGTCGCGATAACCCCGTCTTCAACTACTTCAAAGAAATCTATCTGCCACTCCTTGAGCCCGACGAATGCTCTCTCATGATTCGAGAGCTTGGTCGAGGAATGGGCATACGATTCGATCCCGATGCGAGAGAATTTCTTTACTACTTAACGGGTGGCCATCCCTTCTTTGCTCGCCAGCTGTGCAGCTTCATAGCCGCACGTCATCATGACCGTCCACTTCAGGTAACACGCCAAATTGTAGAAGGAATAGCGGATGAATATTTGGATGTTCGCTTCGCAGATTTCGAAGAAATCGTAGAGAGGCTTCAGCGGGATTTTCCCGACGAATTGGCAGTCTGCGTCAATCTTGTCAAAGCCGGGGGCAGTCTGCCCCTCTCGGACGTTCGCGGAGAGCGTGGCAGGCAAGGTGGATCAATGATCCGTCACTTGACCGGTTATCAAATCGTGCGTGTGATAGATGCAAAAGCCACCCTGACGATTCAGCTCCTTGCGCGCTGGCTCGCGAAGTCCACTCCACGAGATGCTTAGCGAGCCTCCTCTCCGAAGGCTTGGACGTATTCTCCGCCGCATAATGTTCGGTACGGCGGCGGGCTCAGCTACCCTTCGCGATCCCCCACCGCTTTGTATAGGACGAGAAGTCCAGATTCGCGCGGTTGTCGATTCGCTCCTGCGTAGTGGCTGCGTCCTGCTCTTCGGCGGTCGACAGGCAGGTAAGACCACTATTCTGCGTCGCATTTGCGCTGACCTCGCCACCGAGATGGTAAGCGTTCGAACTATCGGTCAATGCCGCCTGCCAATCTACGTAAATCTGATGCGGCTGCCATATGATGCGGGCCCAGACGAGTTCTTTCTGCTGATGGCGCAGCGAGCAAAAGAAGAGTGCGAAGCATCGATTAGAGGCTTTCGCAGCGGTTCGTCAGCGAGCTTTGACCGCGCTGGACGGGGGTTGGAGAGAATCGAGGCACGCATTGCCGCCCTCCGTGGCGCAACAGGGCAGCTCGATCTTCAGCTTCTTTTTCTTGTCGACGAAGCGAAGAGAATTCTGAGGGGACGTTTTTCGAGAGACTTTCAAGACAACTTGTTCAAAGTTTTATATGGTGACTCGCCTCACCGGGGGTGTTGCTACATCGTTCGCTGGAGCTCAGGAATTGTATCAATTTTCTGAAGAGGGGACGTCTCCGATCGGGAGCCGCGCCGAGAGCCACTTCATCTCTGGCCTCTCCGCCGATGCCGTTCATCAGCTTCTGCTGACCTGTTTTGGTGCGAGCGTTCCGAACAGTTGCAACGACCTGAGCCATCTGATTTATGATAATACCGGCGGTCACGCTGGGCTAAGCGCAGAGCTTGGGCGCCGTTTCGAGCGGATGTAGCCACCGGGAGTTCGATCCGCAGAAGATAATAGTGGCTCTGCAAACGAGTCGATCGGAGCTCTTCCAAATTTGGATCAATAGCCTGTCGCCAGAGGCGAGCGTCATAAATAATAAGCTATTGTCCAAACACCGGCTTGAGCTAAGAGAAGTAACGAAGGAACTAGCTGACCACGGATTCTCCCGGTATCGAGCAGATCGTGTATGTCGGGAACTTGAATTCACCGGAGTAGCAAGGTTCTCCGCAGACCTGCTGGAGGACTCCAATCGAATTTATAGGAGCTATGCTTCGCAGTACGGTGAATGGTGGCAGGAAGCGCAGAAGGGAAACGACGCGGAGGAGGAGGTCTGGCGGCTGATCGAAGAAACCGACTCCGAGTGCGCAAGGTGATTCGTCGTTTGTTTGAAGACCGTTGGAAGGAGGGAGCCAACAATAAGATCAGAGCACTCCTAGGCGAAGATGCGTGGACTGAGATCACTCGGCGGCGCGCGGACTACGTACGAAGGTACACGCGCCCGGGATTTGTGGCCACCGCTGATGTACTGGATTTTACCTACCTCGGACAGCTCGGTCAGCTGATGCTGGCAAAAGATGCCTGGAACATGTTCAAGCTTCTGTTCCGAGACAAACGTCAACTGGAAGATATACTGCGAGAGATCACCCAGTGGGAGCGACTCTGCGGCTCATTTCCGGGCCGTTCCCAACCGGGAGTTGACGCTATGTGGGATTAGATGTTCAGACCTATTCGGGCGATCAGAAAAGTGCCAACAACAGTTGACAAAATCCGGCATGAGTGTCGCAAGGTCGGCGGATCTGAGCGGCTTGGACGACGTTGCGTAATGGAACCGGAGTCAGGAGCGCGCAAAAGCTCTAAGCGACGGCGTTCACCAACGTCCCGCATCACTCCGGTAACCAGCGCCGTTTGCTCTTTCTCGGGAAGTGATAACCGGATCTTATCAGCGTTAATGCGACGGCACGATGGCCTGGGTGGACGGTTAAATACCGCGGCAGAACGTCGTACGACGGCGCGTTCGAGTTTACACCGGGAAGTGGCGGAATGAATTCAAGGCACGCTAGCGCGCTTACAGACTTTTCCTACGCCGCTCGAAAGTCCTTGATCCGGATCGCAGTTGCGATGGAACCGGACGAGGTTTACTGCGGTGAGCCGGTTGCCTTTCATCTCCGTTGCCTGCTTGAACGTGCGGCTCTGTTTACGCGCTGATCTGCTGTCTCACGTATGCGACGAAATCCTTGAAGGCCTGCCATTTTGTTCCCATACCGGATTGGCAAACCATACCGAACTTGGTCAACGTGCTCCAGCTTGAAACCTAGAGGGTGCGGAAAAACGGAGATTTTTGAGCGAATTGGTCCTCGGGCTGCGGTCTCAGCGACCGGTGAGCACTCTAATCACGACTGAACGCTGCGCGGTGAGGCCTTGGGCTTGTGTTTAAGGCCCTAGGTAAGGCTCTTGACGGGCTCTTTTCAGCCTTTTTCTGGCGGTGGGCGCAACTAGGCCGCCGCACCCACCAGATTGCGCATCCGGACCAGGTTGTAGGCCGCCAGCGCGAAGGTGAACATCCAGCCGACCCGAGCCAAACCGCGGTGACGAGTCTTGCGCAGGCCGCCCACGGTCTTAATTCAACCGAAGATCTCCTCGACCCGTTTGCGCTTTTGCTGGCTGATCAAATAGCCGCGATGACGAGTTGTGCGCTCATCGATTATGCTGGTCGGCTTGCGCGCGATATGGGGCGTTACCCGATGCTCGCGCAGCTCTTGAACAAACTCCTTGCTGTCGTATCCTTTGTCGGCCCCCAAGGTAACGCGCTGCTGGCCTGGAATCTCTTCCACCATCGCCAGCGCCGCCTCCGGTTCGGCGCGGCCTTGCGCCAAGTTGACACAGCCGTTGACCGCGATGCCGTTGCGGTTCTCCATCAGTACATGGCCGGCGTAACTGAGCTTGGCCTCCTTGCCCGCACCCTTGCGCGCGAGCCGGGCTTCGGGGTCGGTCGTCGATTGGTGGGTGTCGTTGGCGCGCCGCTCGCCGTGAAAATCAACCGTGGGATTGCGCGGGTCGTCTGGGGTGTGCGGGTCAGACCCGTCCTTGCGTTTGAAACTCTTGTGGCCAGCCCACGCCTCAATCAGAGTGCCGTCAACCGTAAAGTGCTCGGTGGAGAGCAGATTGTGACTGCGCGCTTGCACCAGGACCTCCGCAAACAGGCGCTTGGCGGCGTTGGCGGCCAGCAGCCGCTCGCGATTTTTGGTGAACACGGTTACGTCCCACACCGCATCGTCGACGTTCATTCCCACAAACCAGCGGAACAGCAGATTGTAGTTTAATTGCTCCATCAGCATCCGCTCGCTGCGGACGGTATAAAGCACCTGCAGCAACAGCGCCCGCAGCAGCTTCTCCGGTGCAATCGACGGCCGTCCCACCTTGGCGTACATCGCCTCAAACTCTGGCCCCATATTACGCAGCGCCGCATCGAGCATCGCCCGAATCGCGCGCAGCGGATGGTCTTGAGGCACCCGCTTCTCCGCCGATATGTAGCTGAACATCCCGCTCTGCTGGTGATCCGCGCCCCGCATCCTCTCATCCTCACCGCCGGTAGATACCATCATCTATATATACTTTCTCAGTGAGTAATGCTAGTTTTTCCGCATCCTGCTAGGGCCGTGGCGGTACTTTGCGCGAGGTTGAGTTCTTCATGCGAAGCTGCGAGCATGTCTCCAACTCGGGGAACGAAGCGAACGCAGTCTCGGACTGTATCCAAAAGCGGTCGATCATCAGGAAGAGGGTCCGGCAACGGAACGACGCACAACCAGTATCTGTCACGATCATTCGCAGCTTCTCTTCCCTGCAAGTAGCTCATGCTTATTTTCGAGGCACGTGTCGCTTTGATCTCGATTTTAGCCGTGATTTGCGGAACCCTTACCTCTACATAGCCGACGTCTTCATCAAGAAGAACAAAGCCTTGCGTGTACAATTTGCGGTATTTCGACTCGATTTTAACATTTTGCTCTTTGAACTCCTCCTCAAGAACCGTTTCGATCAACTCTTCAATGGCTTTCCCAAGCGTTTGGTTGCCGCGCCAACGCTCCGCCGCGATGCGTTTTGCCTCCATTTCCTTGACGAGGTCCTCGATGGCTCCCGGCTCGTCCGCCTCGAATTTGGCCAATTGAATCAGGTTCGTTCGAAGACGAGATCGGCGGACTGGGTCAACCGTGAGAAGAGCCTGTTCCAAGACATTAACTCCGAGTAAACCCAAAAGCTGTTCGAGATTCCCGCGCGTGGCGAGTTCCCCTAGATGCGCGTCAAGGCCTGCCAAACGCGCGAAAGACTCAGTCGTGAGAGGCTCTGATTGTTCCCCGATCGCCCCAGAGCGTCGGCGCCGGGGAACCCACCTATTGCGGCGAATTGAGTTCAACCATTCGCACGGGATGATCTCATGGTTGCTGCCGCACTCGCATTCAACAGCCTTGCGCGCTTGCCAAGAAGAATCGACGGAAGCAACGTATTGCAACACAAAACGCAGAAAACTTCGCTGAACGTAGTCTACTATTGCGGAGAGAATTGTAGAACTCCTCACTTTTGAGTTGAGCGAGGACCCCCACCACGATGCGCTCTTGTCTGAGCCTTGATCGAATGCTCGCCTCCTTCCGGAAGATCGTGCACAGCATACTCTTCCAAGATTGTATCGGTAACCTCAATTTGAGTGGATAATACCAGAGCATTCACTATAACACCTTGCTCAGCAGCGGCGGTCCAGTCGTTGGCATCCAGGATCTGGGCGTAGCTGTCAACGAGTACCCATCGCGGTGGGAAAGCGTCCCAGAACTCCCTCGCCGGTTCGGGCCATATGGTCTTCGGAGCCAGGAAGAAGGGAGCGGTCGCCGAAGTCTTTGAGATGGTCTCTTCACCATCTCTGCCATACGTGAACACCGGCAGTGAATCGCAAAATTCAGCCCACCGTCTATTTTTCACGAGCCACTGAAACACCGGTAGGCACGCATCGCGGAGGCTTGGGTTCGTTGCGGCACCCGGTTCAGCGGCGCCTTTCTTTAGAATGTTGATAAGGCGCGCCAGAAAATCGTTCAACGAGATATCATGCCCGACTAGCGCGTCGACTCCTCGTAGTCCGCTGTGAAGAAGCTCACCGCGGATTGATTCAGACTGCGGCACCAGATCGTCATGCGCGTTTTTCAGGGCCTCGTCGATCCCCGAATCCCGTGAGAGTGCATTGTACGGTCGAAACACTCCCTTCTGGTTCGGCAGAAAGCCGTCCAAGATTAACTGTCGACTACTCTCGGGGATGGCTTCAACTAGCCTATTAACCCAATCTAATGTCGCCTGTTCGTCATAGGGTTTATTAGAACAGAGCCGATTCCATAGAGTTTTCAGGTCTCCCAACTCACGGACTTTACCCACCAGGAACGTCGAATCCAGTACCGAGAACGGTCGGGGGTTCACTGCCTCGAAGACGCGAATCCAACCCTCAACCATTGAGGAACAGGATTCGCTAACAGCAAGTGAAGGAAGGCTGTCTCCATCAAGTCGGCTGCGAATTCGAAAGCAGCCCTCCAGGACAGCCGTTCGTCACTTTTCGGAATAATCGCACGTGTGAGAGTGATAGGCTGATTGGTTTCTCTTTGGATCAAGGGAAGTTCGGCGAGGCTCGTCAAGAGCCGCCGCAAGTAGTCGCCATACCAGCCAAAATCATCCAGCCAGCCCCCTGCAACCAGTTCGGGAGGGTGAATCCGAAGAGCCCTATCCAATCTCTTCCAAGCTACCTCGGTGAAGCTCTTGAACAACCCAACGAGGAGGCTCGCACACCGTTCAAACAGTTCTTTGTTCTTAGTGCTTTGCTCGCCACTTCCCGCCTCCAGTATCGGACCATCGCGATCCTCGTTCGGCCGAAACGACGGACTATGGTATGCTCCCGGAAGGCCAATCGAGCCGGTCCTGAGCAACGGCAGAAATATATAGACCGAAGCGACGGTCGGCGGAGGTAGAACTTCGAGCGTCCTTCCATCGCTTCCCAGTCCAATGGGAATAGCGACCTTCGCCTCGTTATCCCCGACGACGGCCATTCTAAAAACCTCGCCGTAAGATTCGACGGTTACTAACGGGATCCTCGACGAAGAAGTGCCGTCAGGCCATGCTGGAAAGGGCGTCCGAGTGAACAGTTCAGCGGAATAGCGGTCAGTTGATCCTGGTAAGTCCCGAGCGAACGGTTCGGTTGACGCTAATCGGTGCGATATTCGAGTCCACTCAGAAGAAGGGCGCCCTTTGCGTTTAGCGATGCCTTAAATTCGTTATATGAACGGTCCGTCGCTCTCAGAATTTCTTGGTCAGTCAGGCCAGTTCGATCAAGGACGAATTCGAAGGTCCCGGAAGCTGATTCGCCCATCAGCGTGCCTCGCACGTTGACTTTTCTCGACAGAAGATGGGTCGAAATAAATCCGGTACCGAACCGTATAGGATACGCCTCTAGCAGGACGTTGAGTTGCCGCTTGGGATCCCAAGAGTCGCGTGCGTTCTGAATGAGTTCGTAGAGCCACCGGCCGACGAATCGAGAACGCCCTTCCTCGAGCGCTTCCAGCGTTTTCAGAATAGTCTGCGCGTTAGCTAGACCCTCGATCTGATGCTTCTTTTGGTCTAGGCTAATTCCTTGATCAGCCATAGCTGTGGTTCCTTCGGCTCGCGTCCGTTCTCCGTTAGTGCATCAGTGACGGGTACCCAGCCGCGCTCGTGGGGCCCAAATGTTCCTGCAGGCGAAAGAAGAAGTGCGCAAGCTGATAACTAGCCGCCTTGGCCGGGATGTTTTTCTTTCGTGACGCCGCTCTTCCGATTGAGCGCTACTACCTTGCGTCCGCCATTGTTCTCAGACGCGTGGAACGCCGCCAGCTTGACGGCGCCCTCTTTCAGCATCCCTTCGTCGGCAATCGCGTACCGGCGATAGATCGATTCCGTTCGGTGGCCAACCATCGCCATTGCCGCCGACCGAGGCACGCCCGCACGTTCGAGATTACGGACCGCGGAGCGCCGGAAGTCATGTGGGATTCGTTCCGGCACGCCGGCGCGCTTACACGCCGTCTCCCACGCGCCTCGGAAGTCCTTGATCGGGTTTCCGTTGCGATGGAAGAGCCACGGGATAATCCGTCCGGTTACTTGTTCGAGCTCTGTCGTCTTGTCGAGTTGCGTTCCAAAATGTCGCGCAGCTCAGGCGTCAGCGGAAAGTTCCGCCCTTCACCGTTTTTGGTCTCGCCGGGTTCGAGGCGAAGCCAACCCGCTTCCAGATTTACGTGATGCTTTTTGCCGGGTGAGGATTTCCGATGCGATCGCCACCCGGTGATATACGCTAATCAGATCCATATGTCCGACTGCCACGGCCCAACGCCGCAAACATCGAGGCGGACACGAAGGAGTAGCCGATGATTTTCAGACTCCTCAGATAAAACCTCAACCCTATTGACACGGTCTACGCATTGCAGCGGCGTGTATGCTTGCCTGCTAAGGGCGTCATGATAGGGGATTGCAGATTGCCGAATTACCTCCAACTTCAAAATACGTTCAAGCCAAGGAGAAGTCCGGAATGCTCGGTAATACTCGGAAAGTCGTGTCCCGAAAGCAGGTTGAAATAGGAGCTCACCCCGCTGCAATGATAAGCACAATCGAATTTTCTGAGGCAGCGCGTCCACTCCGGATACAAGGGCAAGATCCCCATTTGTGAGAACTAGATCACCATCGGCAGAAAGTGCGAGGTCGGCTGGAAGACCTTGGGCCGCGACTCGGGGAAAACTTCTTGCAACCGGGCAACGAAGCACATATCCTGATTTGCTCTTGGCCAGAGCCGGTGCTCCTGTGAGCACTCGACCATCCCCGATACTGTTCACAAGAACATACCGATTTTCCGGTGCGGAACGTTCAAAGCCTTCAATAAGGGCAATTAGCGTTCCAAGTTCGCCCACAACGAAGTGTTTCAGACCAAGCGTCCATCCTGAATCAACAACACCGATAAGCTCGCCGACACATACAACATCCGGACCAACTGCCAGAAGATCGTCGGCTGGAATCAAACGGCCTGACCCATTGCGTAACTCTTCCTTGCACCACGCCTCGTGGTTAACCTTCATCGCACGTAGACACTCAGTCGTGTAGGTCGTACTGTCTCTATCTATTAACGTCGCGTGGTTTGCACAGAGCCAGATCGCATTAGCGATATCTGACCGCTCGTCTGGGGACATAGCGGGATCGTAGCGCCTCCCGCCAGGAGCGGCCGCGCGAATGTGTGCAGCGACACCTATCGTAGTCACCGCACTCGGCGATTCGTCACTCGGTCCCACCGTAAGCTGCTTGCAATCAGGAAACGAGCAGAGGTAACACGCGCGCAATGCGCTAGCGCGCTTTGTCTGCGGGCTAAAATCATCGCGGTTAGTCATACTCCAATTGATTCAGATCGGTCTAGCTGCCCTTCCACCCTTTATGGTAACCGAAAACATTGAAAGAGCGAAGATTCCTGGTCTCGCCCGGTTCCAGCCGGAGCCATCCCGCTTCCATGTCAACGTGATGTTTCTGACAGGTCAGGATTTCCGAACTAATTCGCCATCCCGTGATGTAGGCCGTTTGGATTACCGGCTTCAGTTCTTCAGGCAGATGATTGAGGACGGACCGATATTCTTCGGCTTCAAAGAACCACTTGCGCCGGCTATCTTCGAGAAGCATCGAGACTTCCGGCCGCTGGATCACTTTGCCAATCTTCTCGCCCAGACGAATCACTCGCTTGAGCGCCGTGCACTCGTGAGTGCGTTCAGTTCAACTTCCGGACCTGGTCGCGGGACGCACGTGGCCCGCGAACATGTGCATTCTGGCGGGTGCGTGATGGATGCGCGAAATCTCCTCAGTCAGCTTGCTGATGGCCGGCGCGAATACGGCCAGCGTCGTCTGGCCGGCGAGCGCCGCCGAGGGTGTCAGGATACCGTCATACCCCGCCCGGTGGGCTTGCTCCGCGAGCGCCTGGCATTGGGTTAGATCATCAGCTGTGAGGTCGTCTTCGGAAACGCCCAACGACTCACGCACGCGACTGTCCGTCAAGTCGAGGACCTTAAGATTCCGGACCCGCACTCTGCCAACCAGGCGGCGAATCTCAAAGGGAGAGACACCGCCTGGTTCGTGATGTCGGAATAGTTCCGCCCACGCGCCGGTTTCGCTGGATGACGCATACCAGACGCCCCCACAGCCAACTCGATGATATCGGCCCGAGGTCACCGCCGGGTCGGCCACGTCAAGCAGGCCGCGGCTGGGAGAGGATTGATGCCAAAATCTGCCGGCGACGATCCGTCGAGCGGGGAGTTCGGGTGCGAGAGCTTTCGCGGCATCGTTCCGTCCCTCAGACGTAAGCCCCTTCGACGTATGCCTTCGCCGCATCCCGCACCGCCTTCACGTCACCCTCCGCCAGCACGTCGATGGGCCGCCGACCATTCAGGAGGCGGTTGCGCGCTCTCAACCATTGACCCACTCCGCGAGGAGTAAGCGTCTCACTGAGAATCAGGGCGATCTCTCTCAAGTCGCGCAGCCTGTCATCGTTTCGGGCGCGGACGGCGGAATTTGCCTCCCAGTTCCTGACCGATCGCGCCGAAGTTCCGGTCGCCTTCGCGATCGCCGCCTGGGTCAACCCGTAATCGTCACGCAGGTGACGCACGACGTCGCGAACCTCGACCGCTCTTCCCAAGGTCTTCGCGGCATTTGCCGACGCTTTCACCGTATTAGTGCCTTCCTATCGTACTTCTCATGTATCTTCTTTAAAGACTACCTCTCTTGTTTCCGCATCGCAAGCGGCTCTTTCCGGCTACTCAGGATCTAATCTCCGGCGGTCCGCTTGGATCGCCTCTTCATCGAGACGACTTTCACCGGCTGCGTGCGCTCGGAGGCGTGAAACGCGGCGAGTTTGATCGCGCCCTCTTTCAGCATCGCTTCGTCGGCGATCGCGTAACGGCGATAGATCGATTCCGTGCGATGCCCGACCATCGCCATCGCCGCTGAGCGTGGCACGCCTGCGCGTTCGAGATTGCGCACCGCCGTGCGCCGGAAGTCATAGTGGAATTCGCTTCGGTACGCCGGCGTACTTGCACGCTGATGGCCAGGCTCCGCGGAAGTCCCGAATCTGATTGCCATTGCGATGAAAGAGCCATGGGATAATTCGTCCGCATGCTTGTTCAAGCGCTCGCGTCTTTTCCGCCTGGCGTTCCAGGACTTCACGCAATTCCGGCGTTAGGGGAAAATTCCGCCCTTCACCGTTTTTGCTCTCGCCCGGTTCGAGCCGAAGCCATCCAGCTTCCAGGTCAACGTGATGCTTCTGGCGTGTTAGAATTTCGGACGCAATCCGCCATCCCGTGATGTAAGCCGTCTGAATTACGGGATCGAGCTCTTCCGGCAAGTACTCCAGGACGGCCCGATACTCTTCTGCTTCAAGGAAACCTTTGCGCCGGTTGTTTTCCTGAAGCATCGAAACTTCCGGCCGCTGAACCACCTTACCCACCTTCTCCCCCAGCCGGAAAGCGCGCTTGAGCGCGGCGAGCTCGCGGTTAATCGTCGCCGCGGCTGCCTTCTCGTCTTGCCGGTAGGTACGTAACTGGCGATCCGGTCACCGGTTATGTCCAAGGCCAATTCGTCGCCGAAGAACTCGCGAAGATGGCCAATTGCGGCCTTGATTCGTTTGAGGCTCCGACGTCCATTTACACGGTAGTCGTCGATCAGCATCTGCGCGAGCTGCGCGAAGGTCGTCTTCTCGGCCTGCGGTCCGACCAAACGTCCTTGACCGGCCTCGCCGATTCGACGCTTCAGCAGCTTGACCGCGTCCGCGCGATTCGAAGACCCCGACGACTCGCGGTGCCTCTTGCCCCGGACTGAATACTGGATCCACCAGGTCGCCGCGGTCTTTCGCTCGCCGGTTCGCTTATCGATGTAGACGGGCTGATAGACCAAACCCAATCCGCGGGTCTGCTTCATCGCGCACCACAACTCTCCGCGACAGTGCTGTCACTCCAAGTGTAGAAGACTTTGGTTTTCAAGTCAGCGCAAGAATCCGGGAATACGGATCCGTCCACATAAAGCAAATCCGAGGGGTAGCTGGCATCGCTAATAACCTCAGGTGGAAGGCTCAGGGATTAGCTGGAATTGGCCACAATACGCCCGCGAAAGCTTCGGCGGCGAGCAGCGAATTGAAATATTCGCGCACCTGCTGCACGCGGCCGTTGAGAAAGTCGAAGACGTAGCCGTATTCGTTCTCGTAGGTCTTCCCGTTGCGGAGTTTACCGCGGACGCGGGTCTCGCAGATAACCACTTGCCCTTCGCGGTAGATATGGGCGATCGCGATCTCCCGGCGCCGGTTAACAAACCCCTTGGAGAGTTTTTCGAGATATTGCGCAATCGCGGGCTTGCCGCAGCGATGGCCGCTCAGTCCTTCCGGCATCCGGCCATGTGAAAACCAGGTGGCGTCATCAGCAAGATAGGACATCGCGCGATCGATATCGTCATCGGCAAGAGCGCGGAAGAGGTCGATGACGACGCTTTTCATTTCATCCGAAGCCATCGTGAGTTCCCGGTTGGTTGCGAGATAGCGCGGGCGGGTTTACGCGAGCAGCCCGCGCATCAGGAATTCGGCGTTCTGGACGTCGGCGTATTCGCGGATTTCCCGAATTTGACCATCACTAAATTCGAAGACGTAGAGGTAAACGTTCTCATAGGTATTGCCGTTGCGCAGCGGACCGCGGGCCCACAGTTCGCACACCACGGTATCGCCTTCGCAAAACAGCCGACGGCATTCAGTCTCGCGCGGACCCGCAAAGAGCCCCGGTACGGCCTCGCGAAACGCGCGCACAGCAGATTTGCCCATGCGCCTGCCGCTCATTTCGCCCTTGAGGTCGCCCTGCGAATCCCATCGCACGTCGTCGGCCATATAAGAGAAGGCGGCGTCCACCTGATCGTCGCGCAGTGCGACCCATACCTTGCGGACGATCACCTTCATTTCGGCGCCAGTCATCGTGGTTGTCGCTCCATGATCGGAAAAAGCTCGCGCAGCCGGATCAGAGCAGAGAATGACAGTGATCGCAAACATCGTGGCGAGCGGGCGATTGAAGCCGGTCGGGCCGGCTGTCCGCAGTAGCCGGTCTCAGCCTCGAATGCTCAATCCGCTGATCCGGACTTTCGACTCACAGCCAGACCTTTTGCTTGACAATATGCGGGCCGAAGTGCTCACTGTAGGCTTTGCCGACATCGCGGGGCGGACTTCCAAAGGTGGCGATTGAGTCCGGCTCCGCGGCGCGTTGATTGGCTCCGTGCTGGGGTTCGGGGAGTGCAAAGGCATCGGACGCAAGGCGGCGAATTCGGGGCTGCCGCGTCCGATTGGCGGACTTTCAAGATGACCTTGAGAAGGGATGGCAGGGGATCCGCATTCTCACAATTAACGGTGCGCCGCGCCGCATCCGAATCGCCTCTCATCATCGCGGAACTCCACCGCAGCCTATCGACCGATTCTGGCTACAATCAGTTAATGCAGCGTCAAATCACGATCAGGAGGGGTCAGGTGAAGGGAATCTTACTGGGGTTTGGATCATTGATGGCGGTGGCGATGGCGGCCGTCCTCGTCTCGACCACCACGGTGGTAGCGCAGCAAGTAGCTACCGACACTTTCAATCGTGCCGCGTATGACACCATCGCATCGGCCAACTCGAGCGAGAGCATTCCCGACGGCACGCACATCACGGCGCAGAACTGGCAGCAGTACCAGAAATTCATGTCGCTGGCGATGCGGGCATTTTTCAGCGGCAAGTACTTCTTTCATATCGACGATCCATCCAACTTCTATATCGAAGTCGGCCCGACCAGACCGTTGCTGCCGCCTTTGGAATATCGTGAGGATACCGAGAAGTACAACCAGCAAACCAAACTGGTTCCGGTAGGAACGGAGGGCGGCTACACGGTGGAGGGTTATGTCGCCGGCCAGCCGTTTCCAAAGCCGTCCGCGCCGAACATGGCGGAGAAGATTCTATACGACGCCTACTACCAGTATGCGCCGGCGGTGTTGTGGAATTATTGGGACGGCTACCAGATGGATAAATATATGAACCTGGCGCCCGCCCTCAGCCAAATCATCTATTTCAATCTGGCGCACGCCAGCGACCCCGGCTATCCCCGGGCCAATCCCGCCGGACGCGGATATTTCTACAGCGAATGGGTCCAGCAACTGCTGCCCGAGCAGTCCAAGTATCAAACCGCTCTGATTCTGCTGCCCGATGATCCGGCGCGCGGCCAGGAACTCTATGTCTTTCTCCCTTCCCTGCGCCGCTCGCTGCGCCTTTCCGCGTCGGCCCGCTGCGCTCCAATCGCGGGAACCGACTGGGCCAATGACGATTCCAAGGACGGTATGAACCGTATCCCGACCCAATTCAAGGTCGACCTGATCGGCGAGAAAAAGATCCTGGCCCTGGTGCATGAGGATGGGACGTTGCGCGGAGACCCCAAGAACTTCTATACCGGCCATTCCTCACCCTTCCACAAGGCGGTTACCGGCAAGTGGGAACTGCGCGACGTCTGGGTAATCGACGAGGCCCCCCTTCCCTCTCTGGTCAACGGATACTGCTATTCGCACGACATCTTCTATGTCGACAAGGAACTGTACGCGCTGGTGCAGAACGAATATTACGATCGGTCGGGAAAGCTGTGGAAAATTCAGATCAGCAACCGCACTCAGGATCCGGTGCACGGATTCAAGCAGGACCGTATCACGATTCCCGCCGGCGACGAGCCCGTCTGGATCTACGACCTTCAGAACTCGCACATGAGCTATGCCTATCCGAGGGGATATACGAAAGTCGACCGGGACGTACCCGCACAGCTTCAAGACATCCCGATCTACGCGTTACCTAGCGGTTTGAACCAAATTATGCGCTAATCGCGCATGGCAATTAGTCAGTCGACGCGGGCGGCCGCGATTCGCGGCGGCCCGCGTCCATATCATGCCCACGCCACCGGCGGGGCGATAAGGTAATCGTGGACTCCCGGGCCCGGCTGATCCGCTCGGCGCTATTCGTCCCCGCCGACCGCGCGGACCTGATGCGCAAGGCGGCGCGTTACGGCGCCGACGCGTTGATCCTGGACCTCGAAGACGGCGTCGCGGCGCAAGGCAAGGATGCGGCCCGCGCCAATCTGCGCGCGATGGTGCAGGAACTTGGGGCCGCGGGCCAGACCGTCATCGTCCGCGTCAACGCAATCGAGTCGGCGCTGACTGGCTTCGATCTCGAAGCGGTGACTGGTCCGCATCTCTATGCCGTCATGATTCCGAAAATCAGCGGGCCGGACCACGTCAAAGAGGCGGCACATCTGCTCAATTTCTTCGAGCGCAAGAACGGCGTCGATCCCGGCGCGACGCTGATCTGGCCCCTGCTCGAGACCGCCGCGGGTATCTATCGCGCTTACGAAGTCGGCCTCGCCTCGCCGCGCGTTGCCCATATGGGCGGCGTCGGCGGAAGCGGCGACGTGGGGCGCGCGCTGGGCTACCAGACCACGCGTGAGGGACTGGAAACGCTCTACCTGCTGTCCAAGGTGTTGCTGGAGGCGCGCGCGGCGGGCGTGCCGTTTCCGGTTGGCGGTGGAGGCTCCGGCGAGAATATAAAGGACGTGGAGGGAATCCGCGCGGGAGCGCTGCGGGCTCGGCAACTCGGCTACACCGGCTCGATGCTGCTGCATCCCGCGGGCATCGCGGCCGTCAACGAAGTCTTTACGCCCAGCGCGGAGGAAATCCAGGATGCCAAAAACCTGGTGGCCACCATGGAGGCCCAGTTGAGCGCGGGCCGCGGTATCGCTACCCATCGCGGCCGGATGGTCGACGCGGCACACCTCAAGAGCGCGCGGGCGCTGCTGCAATGGGCGGAGAGCATCGGGGCCCGCAAGCGCCTTGACGATAAGTAGAGGATGTAATCACGATGGCAGGCAAGGACACCAAGTCGGCGCGGATTCGCGCGCGGCTGAGTCATCCGATTATTGATTCCGACGGCCACTGGATCGAGTACGACCCCGTGGCCATGGAATACCTGGAGCAGGCCGGCGGCCGCACGCTGGTCGAGCGCTACAAGAAGGTGTCCGCGCCATTCGGGACCCTGGCGCGGATGCCGCTTGCGGCCCGGCGCGACAAGCGCGTGTCGCAGCCGCCCTGGTGGGGCGTCCCGACCAAAAACACCCTGGACCGCGCCACCGCGATGCTGCCCAAATTGCTGTACCAGCGCTTACCGGATATGGGTATGGACTTCGCCGTGATGTATTCCACCGGCGGCTCCCTGTTCGCGCCCTTCCTGCGCGATGAGGACGTGCGCAAAGCGGCGTGTCATGCCTTCAACATCTTCCTGGCCGACACCTTCCGTGACTATGCGGATCGGATGACGCCGGCCGCGGTGATCCCGATGCATACTCCCGCCGAAGCGGTGCGGAGTTGGATCACGTCAAGGAACTGGGGCTCAAGGTGGTGATGATGTCGAGCCTGATCCGCCGCCCGGTGCCGGAGGTGGCGAAGAAAGCGCCTGAGTATCTGCGCTACGCTTTATGGATGGACACGCTGGGCCTGGACAGCGAGCACGACTACGATCCGGTGTGGCGCAAGTGTATCGAAATCGGCGTCGCGCCGACTTTCCATTCCTCGGTACAGGGATACGGACTGCATAGCTCGCTGACCAACATGGTATACAACCATATCGGCCATTTCGGCGCCGCCGGCGAGGCGGTATGCAAATCCCTGTTTCTGGGCGGCGTGACCACGCGGTTCCCGCGCCTCCGAGCGGCTTTTCTGGAAGGCGGCGTGAGCTGGGGATGCCGGCTGTATGCGGACCTGATTGGGCATTGGAAGGTCCGCAATCCCGACGCGCTGAAAAATATCGATCCCAGGAATCTCGACCGCCGCCTGCTCGCCGAGCTGGTCGACAAATACGGCAGCGATTCGCTCAAACGCGGGTTCGATGTCGAGCAGGCGTCGATGGGCGGCGGCGATTGGGCGCCGGAAAACCCCGACGACTTCGCGCATTGCACGATCCGCGATCCCAAGGATATCCGCGAGCGCTACGTACCCAATTTCTTTTTCGGATGTGAAGCGGAGGACCCGCTGATCGCCTGGGCCTTCAATTCCAGGGTCAACCCGCTCGGCGCGCGTCTAAATGCGGTCCTGGGCTCCGACATCGGCCATTGGGACGTGCCCGACATGGAGGAGATCGCCGCCGAGGCCTACGAACTGGTCGAGCAGGGCGTGCTGTCGGAGCAGGACTTCCGCGATTTTACGTTCGCCAATCCGATCAAGCTGTGGGCCTCGCTCAACCCGGATTTCTTCAAGGGCACGGCGATCGAAGCGGCGGCGGCGCGGGAGATCGCGACGCTTCAGTCCGATGCCGCGGGCGACGCTCCATCAGCACATTCCTGAAGTTCCACTACAGTTGAGGCTTGAGCGATGGCAGACCAACAATCGCAGCACGTGCTGAGCGGTTTCCGCGTCCTGGACATTACTCAGTTCATCGCGGGGCCGACGGCCACCCGTTTCCTGGCCCAGATGGGCGCGGAGGTCATCAAGATCGAAATCGCGCCCATCGGCGATCGCGCGCGCGTCCTGCCGGTGCTCAAAAACGGCCGCAGCAGTCATTTCGTCCAGCATAATATCGGCAAGAAAAGTCTCTGCCTGGATTTGAAACAACCGCGCGCGATGGATCTGATAAGGAAGTTGGTCGCGCAGGTGGACGTCCTGGTCGAGAACTTCAGTCCCGGAACGATCGGACGGATGGGGCTCGGCTACGAAATAGTCAGCGAGATCAATCCCCGCATCGTGATGTGCTCGCTGTCCACTTTTGGCCAAACCGGCAGACTGTCGTCGCTGACCGGCTTTGACTTTATCGGCGCGTCGTATGCGGCGATCATCAGCGCGTTTAATATGAATCGGGAAGGAACTCCAGTGCTGCCTCACGTGCCCATTGGCGACGTGATGACGGGAGTGCATGCGGTCGCCGCGATCACCAGCTGCGCTGCTGTATCGCGAACGCAGCGGCAAGGGCCAGTTGGTCGACGTCTCTTTGCTGGATTCCTATTTCAACTGCCACGAAGTCGCCACCGCCGACCTGCATCGGCGGCAGATGGAAGCCGGGCAGGCCGGCGCTCACGGCACCGCGATCGTGCCGATGGCGATCTTCAAGGGGCGGCGGCATTACATCTGCGTGATGGCGCCGCAAGACCATCTGTGGCGCAGCCTGTGCGCCGCAATCGGCCGGCCCGAATTGGGCGAGGATCCGCGCTTCGTCAATCACGCCGCGCGCGCACGCAATGAAAAGGAACTGATGGCGCTGGTGCAATCCTGGTTTGACGGCAAGGACGATGACGAAGCGCTGGCAATCCTCGAACAGCATCATGTTCCCGCCGCTCCCGTGTTGTCGTTGATCGAGGCCATCGACAATCCTTACCTGCGTGAGCGCGGCACCGTTCGCAGTGTGACCGATCGAATTCTCGGCGAGATAAAGTTGCCCGGACTGCCGCTGCGATTCTCGGACTTCCCCGGCGAATTGCCGCTGGACGCGCCCTTCATGGGCGAGCACAATCGCCAGGTCCTGAGCGAATGCCTGGGGCTGTCTGAAAGTGAAATAAACGAACTGGAACGGGCCGGCGTGTTGATCCAAAAACCGTCCTGACCCACGCGGATCGGATAGACCTCGCGGTTCTTTTTCATGGCTAAATACGGATTACGCGGTGCGATGGCGATTGTCGGCGCGGCTGATACCAGGGTCGGCGTCGTTCCCAACACGAGCAGCGCGCAACTCTACGCGCAGGCGGCGAAACTGACTTTGGCCGACGCGGGTATCGGCAAGGATCAGGTGGACGGGCTCATCACATGCAATGCCAGCGCCGAGCGTGGGCCAATCCGGACCTTCCACGCGGAATCGATCGCGGAGAGCCTGGGTATCGCTCCGCGAATGTGTCTCACCGGCGCGGTCGGCGGTGCGCTGCCGGTGCTGATGTTGGAGCATGCGGCGGCGGCGATCGCGGCGGGAGTTTGCAATACGGTGTTGCTCGATCTCCGCCGACAACATCCTGTCCGGCATGAAGCGGCGAGTCGCCGTCCCCGAGCCCTGGGACGATCTCCAGTTCGAAGAACCCTACGGTCCCACGACGCCCGCGATGTACGCGCTGATCGCGCGGGCGCACATGCACGCCTACGGCACTACCAACGAGCAATTCGCGGCCGTCGCGGTCGCTTGCCGCAGGCACGCGTCGATGAATCCCGGCGCGCAAAAGCGCGCACCGATCACGATTAGCGACGTGCTGAATTCGCGCATGATCGCGGACCCCTTGCATCTGCTGGATTGCAGCCTGGTCTCCGACGGCGGCGCCGCGATCGTGATGACGGCGGCTGAACGCGCGAAGGACTTTCGCCAGCCGCCGGTGTACTTTCTCGGCGCCGGTGAGGCCCATCCGTACCTGAGCATCCTGCAGGCGCGCAGCCTGACGCAATCGGGCGCAGTCGAGTCGGGCAAGCAGGCCTACGCCGCGGCCGGTGTGCGGCCCAAGGATATCGACGTGGCGATGGTGTACGACGCTTTCACCTCGATGGCGCTGATTTATCTGGAGGACCTGGGTTTTTGCGCGAAGGGCGAAGGCGGTCCCTTCGTCCAAGGCGGCAATATCGAGTTGGGCGGGTCTTTGCCGATCAACACCCACGGCGGTTTGCTCTCGTACTGTCACGCGGGGCTGGCGAATTCCATTTTTCACATCACGGAGGCGGTGCGCCAGTTGCGCGGCGAATGCGGCTCGCGCCAGGTCGCGGGCGCGCGGATGGCGCTAATCCACGGTCAGGGTGGGCGTGCATCCACTCATGGCACCGCGATCCTGGGATCGGAGGAGACGCTGTAATGGATAAGCCCGGCAAGCTGATCCCCGAGCCGACCGCGGAAACCCTGCCCTTTTGGCAGGGTTGCAAAAACGGAGAGCTCCTCATTCAGCGATGCGCCGGATGCGGCCACTTACAATTTCCGCCGCAATCGTTTTGCGCCGCCTGCCTGGGCGAGAGCCTTGAATGGACCAAGGCGTCGGGACGCGGCACGGTGCTCTCGTACACCGTGGTTCACTGGTCGCCCAATCCGGCATACGCCGCCGACGCGCCTTACGTGCTGGCGCTGATCGTGTTGGAGGAAGGGCCGCATATGCTGACCAATATCGTCGATTGCGCACCGGACGACGTGCGTATCGGGATGGCGGTGGCGGTCGCCTTCGAACATTGTTCTCCCGAAATAGCCTTGCCCAAGTTCAGGCTGGTGCGATAGCGATCACTGCGGTCCGACTGCGACATCTGAAGGAGAACTATCCCGATGGACCTGGAAATATTGGCGTCCGGTTACGCGCTGGTTGAAGGACCCCGTGTAGATGAACATGACCGTTTGTATTTCGCCGACGTGATCGCGGGCGGAATTTTCCGGCGCAATCCCGACGGCAGGATTGAGGACCTGATTCCCGGACGCAAGCACGTCGGCGGGATGGCCTTCAACGAGGCCGGCGGCCTGGTGCTCTGCGGCAAGGGCGGGCTGGTGGCGTGGGACGAAAAGACCGGGCGCATCCGCGACCTCGTCACGCAATGGCAGGGCAAGCCGCTTCAGTTCAACGATATGACGACTGACGACCAGGGGAGCGTCTACGCGGGAATCTTCGGCTACGACGTGTTCGCGCATCCGCGCCCGGAGCCCGCATCCGGCGCGCTGTTCAGAATCGATCCGCCGGGCACGATGGTTCCGATGTGGGACGGGATCGAGCTGAGCAATGGCCTTGGCTTCAGTCCCGATCGCACGCTGCTGTATCACTCCGATTCGGGGACCGACACCGTTTTCGTTTACGACGTCGCGCCGGATCGGTCGCTGAAAGACCGCCGTCCCTTCGCCAAGGTGCCCAACGGGGTGCCCGACGGCCTCGCAATCGATGTCGAAGGGGGCGTCTGGGTGGCGGCGGCGATGGGCAGCGAGGTGGTGCGTTTCCGCCATGACGGCACCGTGGATCGCCAGATCAAAGTCCCCCTCACGATGCCGTCCAGCGTCGTGTTCGGCGGCCGCGACCTGCAGGACCTTTATATCGTCACCGGCGATGAGCGATATTTCGGCGACGATCCGGTGCAACCCCCGCCCCGCGCAACCATCTTCCGCACCCGCTCCGAGATTCCCGGACTGCCGGTGCCGAAAGCGCGTTTCTGAAGTGTTTGCCTCGCCCCGAGGGGAGAGGCCGGCGCGCAGCGCCGGGTTAGGGTCCGCGGCGTCTGGCGCTTCTCTGGCGCCAGGCATCAAAATTCTGATGTACGCGGAAACGTAATCCCAGACCCTTCCCTGAAAGGGAAGGGCAACGACAGGCTGGAATGGCTTCGCCACTGTGCCACGAAGCCATCTCAATCATTTAGAAGGGATGGCGCTGGTCCTGCTTTCTTCCGTGGCACAGTGGCGAAGCCATTCCAGCTTGTGATTCTTTTCTTCCCAAGGTCTCGGAAAAGAGAATGACAGGCTAGCTTCTCTAGTAGCAGCCTGTCCCACGCAGCCACGCGGTCAACAAATACGATCCGAGCCGTGAGCGTGAGCGAGCGGTATTTACGGCGATTTATTCTAAAAGTCATCCTGAGCGAAGGCTGGCGGAGTCCAAGGATCAACGCGAAGCGATTTGCCCGCAGCGCGGCAAAGCAAAGAACGAATCGCTTCGCGTAGATCCTTCGACACGGCTCGCGTTGCTCACCGGCTCAGGATGACGGACCCACACCGTAGAAAATGCAAGACCAGCCTGATGGCTGCCCCACGCAGCCAACTCGGCTCTTCAGTCGCCGCCGGATTTGGGCATCCCCAGCCCGCGCTGGGCGATGATGTTCTTCTGGATCTGCGAGGTGCCTCCACCGATCATCAGGCCCATCGCCACCATCAGGTTGGTGGGCCAATAGCCGCGGTCCGGCGCACGCTCATCGCCGCGTAGCAGCGGCGCGTAGTCGCCGAGTAACTCCAACCCCATCTTCGACATTTGATAGGTGAGTTCGCTGCCGATGAGCTTGTTCACCATCGTTTCGACGCCATGGCGCCGGCCGCGAATCTGGTCGGTAAGCTGGCGCAGGCCGCCCAGGCGCATCGCCTCGACGGTTATCTGCATGTCGACCAGGCGCTGGCGGAAATACGGATTCTGGATCAGGGGAACCCCGCCGCGCTTGGTATTGCGGGCGAGTTCGACCAGGCGGTTGAAAACCTGCTTGTTGCCGGCGACTGCTCCGCCCAGGTTACGCTCATGGTAAAGGGTGTCGTTGGCGACCTTCCAACCCTCGTTGAGCGTCCCGACCAGGTTCTCGCGCGGCACCCGCACATTGTCGAAGAACACTTCGCTGAAACCGCGATCGCCCGTCATCTGGACCAACGGCTTGACGGTGAGGCCGGGCGTCCGCATGTCGATCAGCAGGTAGGAGATTCCGCGATGCTTGGGCGCCGACGGATCGGTGCGGACCAGGGCGAACATCCGGTCGGCGTAGCGGCTGCGCGAGGTCCAGACCTTCTGGCCGTTGACGACGAAGGAATCGCCGTCAATTTCGGCCTTGGTGCGCAATGAAGCCAAATCCGAGCCGGCGCCGGGTTCCGAATAGCCCTGGCACCAGATTTCTTCGCCGCTGAGGATTTTGGGCAGGTAGCGGCGCTTCTGCTCCTCGGTCCCCCAGGTGATCAGCGTCGGTCCCAGCAGACTGATCGCCTGCGAGCCGATTAGTCCGGGTGCGCGCGCCCGCACCAGCTCGTCGTTGACGATATTCTGGCGCATCGGGTCCAATTCCTGGCCGCCATATTTTTTGGGCCACGCCAGCGCCACATAGCCGGCATCGTAGAGCATATGCTGCCATTTCTGGGCCCACACGATACTGCTGACGCGCTTGGGTCCGCGCCGCTCGGCCATCACCTTGGGCAGATTCGCCTTCAGCCAGGCACGCACCTGCTGAGCGTATGCTTCTTCCTCGGGGAGCAGATTCAGGTCCATCGATAAATTCCGCCAGAAGTCGTTCGCCGCCTCCGTCCATTCGAAGGGGCCCGGTTAAAATGACTAGCACAAACGCGATAACGGTAAGAAGCCGCAGGCGATCCCCGGAATCGGGCTTTTCTCGAACGTCCCGACACCAGGCCAGAAAGCGTCCCATCCTCCGGAGTCCCCGATAATGTCGGCCCCCAGCCAAGCCAGCACCCCGCCCGTACCCGCCCGGATTTCGCCACCTAGGCCGTACGCAAGCCGACGCAGGCAGGTTGACTCCCAAATCCGTATCCGCTTAGCTAAAAGGTCTTCGACGGTGGGGCTGTAGCTCAGTTTGGGAGAGCGCCTGAATGGCATTCAGGAGGTCGTCAGTTCGATCCTGATCAGCTCCACCAACAAATCGCTGGTTACGACATTCTGCTCTTTTGGACCGCTCATGACACGGGATCACTCGCTTGCACGATTCTTCGCCGAAGCAAACGCGGCCGTGCAAGCGTGCATCGATGAGACTCCCCAGGCTGCGGGTTTTGCGTCCAAGTGGCCACGTCCGATATGATGTGGCCTCATGAACGTCTCGGTGCGCGAGTTCAAGGGTAAGCTTTCCCGCTACCTCCGGCGCGCGGCGGCTGGCGAGGAGGTCACTGTAACTTCGCGGGGACGCCCGATCGTTCGGCTCGTCCAGGCGGCGGCGCCGGGGGACGAGGAGCCAACCCCGGCCGAAGTGAGCCGCCGCCTTGCGGCGATACCGGGAATCGTCCTCCCCACCGCTCCCAAGCCGCGCGGCTCAAAGTATCCTATTCGCATTCGCAAGGGCGAAAAGACGTTGGCTGAGATCGTCATAGAAGACCGCCGGTGATCCTCTATCTCGACACCTCGGCCGCGGTGAAGTTGTACGCATCCGAGCCGGGCAGTGCTGAGATCCGCCGAGTCGTGGCCGAAGCCGACCAGATCGCGAGCAGCTTGGTCGCCTACACTGAAACCCGCGCGGCGCTGGCCCGGAAGCATCGCATGCGGCAGATCGACGCTGCGGCCCTGGACCGCAGCAAGGCCGACTTCCTGTCTGATTGGGAGGGCTTCATAAAAATGCCGGTGGACCCTGAGACCGTGCGGCGTGCGGGCGACCTGGCAGAGCAATTCGGGCTCCGTGCGTACGACGCGATTCACCTGGCGACCGCTGACCGGCTTTATCGCGAGACCCGGTCCCGAGTCGCATTTGCCTGCTTCGACAGCGCCCTGAATCGCGCCGCTTCAACCCTCGGGTTGATCCTGGCCGGCGGGTGACCGCCGACGCGGATCACTGCGCCAAAGCCGCTTGCGCGGTTGCTTTCGCCGCACCGGTTCCTGCACTGGCGCGCCCCGCGTGTCAGCAGGTGCCTCACAGAGATTTAGAATAGCGCGACTCGTTATTCATTCATCTGAATTCACCGCGTCGGCGATTTCATCGACTACGAAGTCGCCGTATCCCCAGCCGAGGCCGCGCGCCGAAGCTGACAGCCGGATCAAGCGGGGCCGCATGCTGTGCCTGAGATCGTCACTTCCGTCGTGGAGAAGATTCAAGGCGCGCGACAGCATCTTCTCGAGGGAGGTAAAGAAGCCATCTTCACAGTATCCAAGGTCGACCGCAAATGCCGTTCCCATCTCGACGAAGGTCAACATGAGATCAACGGTCCCGGCCCTGTCGCCGGTTGCGCGCTGGTACTGGCTAATGGTCCGCTTCGCCTCCGCAATCCGCACTTTTGCGCCCTTGCGAAGAGGGTCCGGAAATAGACAGTCCGCCACGAGTCGCCGATAAGCGGGAAGTTGTTTCGACGCATCTGCCAGCCGCGCGTCAAGAAACCGCTGATTCTCCCGGGACAAGCGGTAGAGTTCGCCGATCAGACGGACCAGTTGCGCCGGCTCCCAGCTCAACAATCGCGAGCGAATTTTGCCAAACCCGCCTGATCCGGATACCGCTCCCATCGTTTCCGGCCACTCCTCCTCATGCCTCCGAGCTTAACCAGTGATGCACTGGTGCCGGAGCCAAGTAAAGGGCGCGCGACAATCCGGTCGCGCAAATTCATCGGGTCTTAAGCTCTTTGCCTGCACCGCCTCTCCAGGCAATACTCTTTGGCATGCAGCCAAAGAGCGAGCGGAAAGCCTCAAGCGCCAAGGTGGAAAAAGCCCCTTGGCCTCCCAGCAAGCGCCGGCTGCGGAGGCTCGTCGAGGATGCGATCGTGGACGCTTACGGCGAGTCCGAGGAGCGCACCGGATTGTTCACCATGATCGAGGAGCACCTCGTGCTTCCGTTCGACACTGAAGTGCTGGGTGTGACGGTCAGGGTAGTGCGCATCGACCTCACCGTCGCGGACGAGATCGTCGCAATCTGCCGTCGCGGCACTCAGCGTCAATCGCTTCCGATCCTCGATTTGCCGCTGCCACAACCGCCGCCCGCCGGCGCGGAATGGATCGAAGCATACCGTCTGTGGGCGGGGGCCGCGTAAGCAGCGCCGTGGTTAAAGCGCCAGACTGTCTTTAAGGCCTTATCGACCGTAGCTTTTCGCCGGTGGCCAGGACTGCTTTTGCGATCTCAACTCCAAGGCCGCGCGATGCGCTGGTAATCATACTTTTCCCGCCATCGTGAGATCCTCTATTCAGGCGTATTCCGCCTTCACGATCCATCAAACTCAATGGTTGATCACTGACATTTGTGACGCCACGCATTTAGTCGCACTTCGCCAGGTATCCCGTCGCGGCGTGAAGCCTCAAGGCGTTTACGAGAGTGGCGCGTGACATTTAAAATCGCTCCGTGCGCCATAAAATGTGAAACTGCGCGGGCTTGCAGTCCGAACGCTGGACTGCTTCATATATTTTACACGACTTGACCGGCAATAACTATGAGGAGTTAAAATGAACTTTCTGCTTTATTGGCCCTCTTGGGCCCAGATCGTTTTCGTGGTGGTGGTCTTTTCCGGGCTCAGCGTTTTAGGACTCTATGTGGTCCGCGTTCTGGTCCCGCTGGAGCGGCTCAAACAGAATCATGAAGTGGCGGGTTTTACCTTCGGAGTGGTGGGGGCCTTTTACGGTTTGTTGCTGGCCTTCGTGATCGTAGCCGCATGGGAGCGCTTCGACCGCGCCACCGAACAGGTGCAGAGCGAAGGTATAGCGCTGATTTCCCTGTATCGATTGTCGAAGGGGTTCGCGGAGCCGGTTGCCACCGACATGCGGACGGCGCTTCGCTCGTATACCCATGGGCTCATCGACAAGGAGTGGCCGGACATGGCGAACTACCGGTTCCAGCAGATGAACGACTCCATGGGCCCGCTTCCGCTATGGCAGATCGTAACCAATTACAAGCCGCAGGACACGCATCAGCAAATGCTCGTGGACAAGAGTTTCGACCAGCTCTCACAACTCAGCGCGGCGGTCAGCATGCGCTACCTTTATTGCAAAGACGATCTACCTTCGGTGGTTTGGGTCGTCATTTACGCCGGCCTGCTGATAACGATCGGGTTCAGCTATTTCTTTGGACTCGAGACTTTTCGCTCCCAAGCCCTGATGTGTGCGACCTTCTCCAGCCTTTTGGGCATTACCCTCCTGGCGATTGTAGAACTGGCGCATCCCTACCAGGGATCCGTGATAGTTTCGGATCAACCGTTTACCTATGCGTTGATGCGAATGGACGACATGGACAAGATCGCCCTTGGCGTGGCCCATGGCCACCTGCAAACGGCGCAGTCCGACGCGGATGCTTCAGCGCGGCGCGATTGATTCGCGATCGCCGCAACGGACCGCTGCCAGTGCGACCGCAACGATGGTCACACCGGCCGAAGTAAGCTCAGGCGCTGGCGGCCTCGCGACGCAGGTGCGCATCGAGCTGGTCCAATAGCCCGCGCGTGCCGCGTTCGCGCGAGCCGGCGTCATCGTAGCCGTCGAGAAAGACGGCCTGCTCGGTGAAGACGAGCTGCGTGCCGTCGCCCGCGGGCTTCAACTCCACCGTCGCCAGCGAGACCGATATCCGTGTCTGGTCGAGATGCATGTCATAGCTGAAGATGATGCGCTGGTCCGGCACGATATCCTGGTAGCGGCCGTCAAAGACATGGGCCGGGCCTCCCGGCGGTCTGCTGATCAGGCGCTCTCGCCCGCCGATCCGGAAGTCGAGTTCGTGCCCACCTTTGTTCCATTCATCGGGACCCACGAACCAGCGGGCCTTGGCCGCAGGATCCGCCCAGGCTGCGAACACCCTTGCCGGCGAGGCAGAATAGATGCGCTCGATAACGAAAGTGGCGTGATTAGTGGTTCGTTCACTCATGATTTCCTCCGTTGTTTTGGTTGGTCGCCGTCCTGCGCGAGGTAGTCGCCCAAGCGATCGAGCCGGCGCTCCCATGTCGCCCGCCGCTGCGCGATCCAGGCCTCAGCCGTGCGCAGCGCCGCAGGCTCGACGCGGCAGGTGCGCACTCGTCCGGCCTTTTCCGACCGCACCAGGCCGCTGGCTTCCAGGACCGCGAGATGCTGGACCACGGCTGACAGCGTCATCTCGAGCGGCTGAGCAAGCTGGCTGACCGAAGCCGGCCCGCGGCTCAACCGCTCGACCATCCCCCTTCGGGTCGGATCCGCCAGCGCCTGAAACACCAAATCGAGATCGGCAGAATAGTTAAGCATATACTAAAGTATGGAGACGCGGTGCGTTTGTCAACCGGCAGGCGGTTGACAAGGATTTTTAATCACGCGCTCACATCGTTTCGTGCACAGTCATGCGCCGCCGGATATCGAGGGATGAATCCACAGCTCGGAAGCGGAACAAACTTGCGCCGACAGACCGCCGAGACTGCGCGCGTTTTCGCCGTCGATGAAGATGTTCACGTGGCGGCGAAGCTGGCCTTGTTCGTCGAGCACGCGGTCGCGGATCCCCGGATACTCCCGCGCCACAGCTTCGATCACCTCCGCCGCGGTCATGCGCATATCCAGCGCAAGGGGCATCTCGATCACCTCGCGCCCACCGGTCCATCGGCGCAGCGCTGAAGGGATATGCACGCGCATGGCTATTCGACGATCGCCGTTTTGACGCACAGGACCGGCGGCAGAAACTCCGCTATCGTGCGCCAGCTCTCGCCTTCATCGTTCGATCCGTAGAGCTGGCCGCCCCGCGTGCCGAAGTACAGACCCACCGGATCGAGCGCGTCAGCCGAAAACGCATCGCGCAACACGGTGAAAAATCCGTTCCGATCGGGAAGTCCATTGCCCAGCGGCTCCCACGACGCGCCCGCGTCGCGCGAACGCCAGACCCTGGGAATCCCATCGGGCGGCACCCGGAATGCGTCCGCCGTCAGCGGGAAGGTGTAGATCGTCCCGCCACGCCGTGGATGCGTGACCATCGGAAAGCCGAAATCCGACGGCAACCCATTCTCGATCGTCACCCACGAACGCCCTTCGTTGTCGGTGCGATAGACGCCCGGATGGTTCTGCAGATACATGCGCGACGGGTTTTCCGCGTCGAACCGCAGCTTATGGGGACAAAGGGTCGCGCCGGGGACGTCGGGATGGACCCGCAGGCCGTTGACGCAGGAGTTCCAGGATTCGCCGCCGTCGTCGGTGCGATAAATTCCGCCCGACGAAATCGCGGCGTACATGCGCTTTGGATCCTGCGGATGAACGAGGATCGAATGCAGACACAGTCCGCCGAAACCGGGGTTCCATTTGGACCGGTCAGGATGGTCGAACAGCGCCTGGTTGAGCGCAAACGTTTCGCCGCGGTCGTCGGAGCGGAACATCGCCGCCGGATCGACTCCGGCCAGCACGACCTCGGGCCCTATCGAGGTCGCGGTCTCAAGCGCCCAGATCGCATTGAGCGATAAGCCGCTACCTATCGGAAACTTGATATTGCCCTCGACGGGTTCGTTCCAGGTCGCGCCGAAATCGTCTGACCGGCTGACCATCGCGCCCCAATGCTCGCTTTTGTTGCCGACGATGATTCGCGGCGCACCGTTGCCCATGAAGGCGGCCGACGCGACCGATTGTCCGGGAAAATGAGGGCCGGACATCCTGAAATCGCCGCGCGTCCGATCGCTTAAGAAAATGAACGCGCCTTTGACTGTCCCTACCGTTAGCAGGATATCACCACTTTGGGGTGAGAGCCTGGCGAAAGTGTCCATAATTACCTCTCAAGATGCGCGTGGGGGCGGGTTTGGCGAGCTCCGTCGCTAAATCGCTCCGCGGTGCGAGCTTTCGCCTTGGCGGCCTCTGCTTCCCGATTCTTCGGCGGCGCGTTGGTTTCCAGCGCGGCCAGCAGACGTATCGAGATGCCGGCTATTTCATCGACCGCGGCCAGGAACGAAGCTTCGTTTGCCTTCGACGGCCGGTTAAAGCCGCTGATTTTTCTCACGAACTGGAGCGCGGCAGCCCGAGTCTCTTCGGGAGTTACCGGCGGGTCGAAGTTGAAGAGGATTTTGATATTCCTGCACATTAACTATGACCTCAAAACGTCAGAACGCCTCTACGGTGTAAGCACCGTTGCACCGTGGTCTGTCTGTCATACGGCGGCTCAATCATCGATCGCCTGGTAGGCCGAGGTCCAGAAATCCAGACAGACCGGCGGAGGGCTGGGGGAAGTCCAGGCGCGCTGGGTCATCAGGATTCCGACCATTTCCTCCTTGGGATCCGAATACCAGGAAGTCCCCAGGCCACCGTCCCAGCCGAACCGCCCGGGAACCGCCGCCACGCCGTCGCGCCGGGTAGCGACGGATACGCCGAATCCCCAGCCGATTCGATCAAAGAAGCCGGGGAGGAAGACCGCCGCCGCCTTCTGCTCGGGCGTGAGCTGGTCGGTGGTCATGGCCTCGACCGAAAGCCGCGACAGGAGGCGCTGGTTACCGTGCCGGCCCTGGTTCAGCATCATCTGGCCGAAGGCCAGGTAGTCGTCGATGGTCGAGACCAGGCCGGCGCCGCCAGCCGGGAAGACGGCGGGGCGGGCCCATTGGCTCCCGGCGACGTCGTCATAGAGTTCGAGCGCGCCGGTTGCTGGATTGACCATGTAGGCAACCGCCAGCCGGTCCAGTTTCGCCGCGGACACGCTGAAACCGGTGTCCTTCATTCCCAACGGCGCGAAGATGCGCTCGCGCAAGAACGTCTCCAGCGGCTGGCCCGAAGCGCGCGCGATCAGCACGCCCAGCACGTCCGAACCGGAATGGTACATCCATTTCTCGCCCGGCTGATGCATCAGCGGCAGGGTGCCGAAGTGCTTGATCCACTCCTCGGGCGGATGCGGCGAGTCCGACTTCGGCCCGATGATGATTCCCGCCGCGGTCATCGCTTTCTGGATCGGGTACAGGTCAGGCGGCGCCATCAGCACGCCGAACCCCATGCGGAAAGTGAGCAGGTCGCGCACGGTGATCGGCCGCCGCGCAGGGACGGTGTCGTCAAGCGGGCCGTCTAACCGCTTCAAAACCTTGCGGCCGGCCAGTTCGGGCAACAACCGATCCACCGGCTCGTCGAGCCGCACTGTGCATTCCTCGACCAGGATCATCGCCGCGACGGCCGTAATCGGCTTGGTCAGCGAGGCGATGCGGAAGATCGTATCGCGCCGCATCGGATCGCCGCCCCCGGCCGCCTTCGTCCCGATCGCGTCGACGTGCACCTCGCCCCGCCGGCTGACCAGCGTGACCATACCGGGCACTTCGCCCCGCTCCACATGGCCGGCCATCACCTCGTGCATGCGGCCCAGCCGCGCCTTGGATAATCCCGCGCTGCTCATCGTCTGTTTCCTTCTTGCGCTCAGAGCGTTGCCAGGTATTCGGCGAGACGATCGAGCGAGCTGGTCCAGCCGGTCCGATGCATATCGCGCGCGTTGACGGACTCGAAGACGGCCTGATGCAACGTCAGCCTGGTCTTTCCGTCGTGCTCGGCAAAGGTCACCGTTATCAGCGTTTCGGGACCGGTCGGTCTGCCCTGCGCATCCGCCCAGGCCCAGGTATAGACCAGTCGCTCCGGCGCCACGATCTCGTGATGGGTGCCTTGTACCCAATGGTCGGTGCCTTCGGGTGAGCGCATATGGAAGCGATAGGTGCCGCCGGGCCGGGCATCCATCTTAAGGATAGTGCCGGTGAAGCCTTTCGGACCCAACCAGTGCACCATGCGCTCGGGCTCGCTCCAGGCGCTGAAGACGAGGTTGCGCGGCGCATCGAAGATTCGTGTGATTACAAGCTCGCGCTCGGACGGTCTTGCGGCGGCGCTATTTTTTGCGGCCATGTTTCTTCTCCTTGCTTTGCACTTCGTGCAGATAATCGTCCAGCCGATCGAAGCTCTGCTCCCAGAAGCGGCGATAGTGCTCCACCCAGTCGGCGACCTCCTTAAGCGGACCGCCCTCGAGCCGGCGGGGGCGCCATTGCGCCTGGCGCCCGCGCGCAATCAGACCGGCGCGCTCGAGCACTTTGAGATGCTTGGAGATGGCGGGGAGACTCATCTGGAAGGGTTCGCCCAGTTCGGTGACGGATGCCGTGCCCGAGACCAGTCGGGCCAGAATCGCGCGCCGCGTGGGATCGGCGAGGGCCGCGAACGTGGTGCTGAGGCGATCTGTTGACATCCGTGATGAACCTCTGAGTTACATAACCTATTGGTTAAATACATTGGAGCGACGGTTGGTGTCAAGCGACTCCTGCGGCACTGACCGATTCCTAATCGCGCGCCTCATGGGCGCGCTCATAATGGACCGTCTCTGGGCGCCGCGGCGGCGCCCATTCCCGAACGGGGAAGCCAATCAAGTTTGTACAAATTCTTCGGAGGAGTGAGCCGTGGCTGCGCGATCCGCGAAACATGGTGAAAGAAGGAAGAATTTTTTTGATGGTGGGACAGGCTTTCTGCTACCGAAGCTAGCCTGTCATCCCCGTTTCCGAGACCTTGGGAAGAAAAAAATCACAAGCTGGAATGGCTTCGCCACTGTGCCACGGAAAAAAGCAGGACCAGCGCCCTCTCCGCTAAACGATTGAGATGGCTTCGTGGCACAGTGGCGAAGCCATTCCAGCCTGTGGGGTCTCCACCCGACCGGGACCCAGACCGGGAGAGACCTTGATCACTGGCGAGCACGTGGCGCGATTCTCACAGCCGCCGCGGCGCGCCCTGGAACGGCTGTTATTAGACTTTCTTGATCGAATTGGGCTAAGGATGTTGAAGCCTGGGCGTTTCAAGAAGATGCCGGCCTTTATCCGCGATACCCACGCCAGCCGGCCAAGGGCGCATGCGAAACGGCTCAGCCATCGAATGCGCGCGGTGTCCTCAAGGGCCCGCTCAAATACCTCCGAGGAGGAACATCCCAAATGGCGCTTTCCTTCAAGCTTTCTTCGGGTGATTCTCATATCGTCGAGCCGCCGGATTTGTGGACCAAGCGCATCGATCGCAAATACCTCGACCGGGCGCCGCGAATCGTCCACGAGGCCAAGACCGATTCTTTCATCTGCCCAGGGGCGTTGTCCGAGAAGGGCGGAATCGGGCTGATTGCAACGATGCCCAAATATACTAAAAAACTCGACTCGCGTGAGTTTGGTTTCGTGGGCCGATGGGAAGACGTTCCGCCGGGCGGCTACGATCCGCTTTGCGCGGGTCAAGGAGATGGATGAGGAAGGGATCGAGGCGGAACTCCTGTACACCAGTTTCGGCCTGACGATGTTCTCAATCCCGGATTTGGACTTTCAATTCGCCTGCTTCCAGGCCTTCAACGATTGGCTGGCGAATTATGCGATGTCCGCACCTAAACGCTTGTTTGGAGTGGCGATGCTGCCGACGGCGCCGCTGGAGCGGACCGTATCCGAACTGGAGCGATGCGCCAAAATGGGTATGCGCGGCGCCATGATCAGCATCGACCAGGATCAAGGCCGCGGTTATGACCATCCGATGTACGACGCGGTGTGGTCAGCCGCCGCAGACCTCGGGATTCCGCTCAGCCTGCATGTGGCCGCCAGCAAGCGCCATTTCGGCCACACCAATAACATCTATGCCGATTTCTCACTGGCCTTCACACCGGCGATGTACACCATCGTGGCGATGATCTTTTCCGGCGTCTTCGATCGCCATCCCAAGCTCAAAGTGATTTCGGTCGAGAATGACGCGGCCTGGGCGGCCGGGATGCTGGAGCGGATGGACGACCGCTACGAGCGCGACGCCGGATGGGCCGGGCGCATCTCCACGATGACTTCGGGACGCAAGCCCAGCCAGATCTTTCACGACCATGTCGGGCTTACCTTCATGCGTGACAAAACCGCCATCTTCAACCGCAGCATCATCGGCAGGAAGAACCTGATGTGGGGTTCCGATTACCCTCATTTCGACGGCGCCTGGCCGCAGTCCAAGGACATCCTGGCGCCCCAATTTGAAGGCGTTTCGGAAGCGGACCAGCTCATGATTGGCCGTACCAACCTGATCGATTTTTACGACCTGCCGATCGAGCATTAAGCGAGCCTTAATACGATTCGAGCGGGATTCTATGAACTATCCGGTAAACAGGCGGCGCCGGATAGCCGGCATTAACCGATGCCGGTGAAAACCCGGGCGGACCCCTGAATGGAGGTTGATCGCGGCGATGCTCAAGATACGCAATCTGATTCATCTCACGCACGTAATCCAAAATAACGACAAGCGGCGCGAGGCCGAGCGCTTTTATCTCGACGTGTTCGCCGCGCAGACCTTCTTTGATGCCCGCCCGATGCGTGGGCTGGAGCGCGACGAAACCCTGACGTTGATTGGCAAGACGCAGGTTATCCCGATGGCGCCGGTTGACGAGGTCTCGACCATGGCCAAGGACCTCAGGCGCTACGCTCCCGGTTTCATGGGTATCGCGCTCAAGGTGGAGAACACCCGCGCAGTTCGCGCCCATCTGGAAAGCAAGGGGCTGCGTCCGATTGCCGCGCCCGGTTTCGAGGACGTCTTCGTCCTGACCCGGGCGCCGGAAAGCTGCAACGTGCCCTACGAGTTCTGCGCGGTCGAAATGCCCAACGATTTGCGGCTGCGTCCCGAATGGTCGCCCGACTGGTGGCGTGACGTTCATCCACTGGGAATCGAAGGGCTGGTCAGCGTCGGCACGGCGGCCAGCGACCTCGATGCGGCGGAGAAGTTTTATCGCGACGTGTTCACCTTTGAGTTGGCCGGCAAGGGCGAAATCAAAAGCGAAGGCGCCCGCGCAGTCGCGTTCCGGGCCGCGGATTTGGTGCTCGAAGTGATGCAGCCGATCAAAGGCGGCACACCGCTGGCGGATTTTGTGGAGCGCAAGCGGCCCGGCTTTTATGCGATCAACTGGAAGGTCAAATCGCTGCCCAAGGCCCTGGAGTATCTGCGGTCGAAGGGACTCCATCTGATCGAGGGACCCGAGCGCACGACCCTGGATCCGAACGACGCATTCGGTGCCCGCCACACGTTTTCGGAAAAGAGCCCGCTGCGCGCATGAGGTATCCGGAATGCTGTTTCTTCACGAAGTACACAAAGTTGTCGGAAAGAAGACCGACGAATTCGAAGCGGCGTTCCGCCGGGGCTTGATGCCCGCGCTGGCCAAAGGCGACGACGCGCGCCTGCTGTGGTACTGCAACCACGCGATGGGCAGCGGCGTTTCCTACAACGTCGCGACCGATTACCGCGGTCAAGGACGGCGCGGCCTGGGAGCGGTTGGCGCTGCGCTTCCAAAAGGGCGACCTCCAGGGATGGGTGCGCGACGTCGATACCTTGCGGCATGACGCGACCGGCAAGCTGCTGCTCCCGCTGCCGTGGTCGCCGCTACAGGAAGTCGACTTCGGCGCCATCCCGGCCGACGGCCGCGAGCATGCGCTAAGCATGTATATGGAAGACACGATGTGGCCGTACCGCGAGCAGTACTTGCGCTATATCGAGACTTCGGGCGCGGTGTACTCCAAGAGCCTGCAGGTGGCCGATCCCTTCATCAAGATCGAGGCCGGGTTCCAGCCCGCTTTCGGCAGCCACGTTCGCCGCGAAGTCATGCTGATGCAAAAGATCGTCAAGGTCGAACATCTGCGCGAGCTGCTGACCCACGAGATTCCGATCGAGCAGCGGCGGCCGGGCGGATGGATGCATGAGGCGCTGGTGCTGCGCGATCAGTGGGAAAGCAAGCTGCTGCGCACTTCATCGTGGTCTCCGCTGTACTGAAAACCACTATCGAGTCGAAACAAAGGCGGTAACTGAGATGCTGTTCCTGCACGAAGTACACAAGGTAGTGGGGACCAAAGCGGACGAGTTCGAAGAGGCATACCGCAAGGGGTGGATGCCGATGCTGGCCAAGGGGGATGACGCGCGGCTGCTGTGGTACGCCAATCACGCGATGGGCAGCAGCGTTTCCTACAATGTGGTGACGATTACCGCGATCAAGGACGGCGCGGCGTGGGAGCGGATGGCGCTGCAGTTCCAAAAAGGCGACCTGCGCGACTGGGGCAACGACGTCGATCAACTGCGCTACGACGTCCTCGGCAAAATCCTACTACCGGTTTATTGGTCGCGCATCCAGGAGGTGGACTTCAAAGCGGTTCCCACCGACGGCCGCGAGCATGACCTCGCGCTCTTCATGGAAGATACCGGCTGGCCCTATTCGAGCCTCGACGATTACATCAAGATGTGGGACGAAATCTATTCCCAGCCGATGTCCAAAGCTCCGCCCGAGATGCGCATCCTGGACATCCAGGCCTGTTTCCAGGTGGCGCACGGTTCATACCAGCGGCGCGAGGCGATGCTGTGGCAGAAGATCGTCAGCTACGACGCCCTGATGCATCTGCTGACCAGCGAACTTCCACCTGAGCATCGCAAAGCGGGCGGCTACATGGTCGACGCGCTAAAATACCGCGACCAATGGCAGAGCAAGCTGCTGCGCACGACCGCCTGGTCCCCGCTTTCGTGATTCATCCGGCGAGCCCAATAGCGATGTGGGTTTTCAGGTGGCGGTTCATGTAGCCGTCTGAAGAGATTCGGTCCTTAGACCTGCCTGGGGAGCGGCGAGCCTCGTGAATCTTTGGTAGCCTGGGCAGCGGCGCACTTTGAGCGTTGGTTAGGTAAACGCCATGGTGCGCTTCATGAAGCCATCGAATAATGGCACGGTGAGCGCGTTATCGCCATGCGCAGGGCTGTATATCATTCCCTTCGCGATTAGTGAGCTTCGCACTGGCGCAACAGCGGTAACATCTCGACGGAGCTGCTCGGCGATGTCGCCGGATCGGTGAGGTCCGGGGCCGTGCGGTGGGCGAACTACGTCTCTATACGCCAGAGAACGCGGCTCACACTGTAGGTGCGTCGGGAGTAACCCGGTAGACCGGCTCTGCGATGGACAGCGGCTCTCAAATCGCCTATTAGGACGTGGGCTTTTTTGGAGCTGCCCCTTCAACGAACGCTGGAGAAAAAGTGATGGACCAATCGACCGCGACTTTGGACGAGAACGGAAACCTGCGTATCGGACCGCGCGTCATTCCGCCGCCCAAATCGATTAGTCCGCAAGCGCGGAAATTTCTGGCCAGTCCCGCCATGCTGGCGCAGACCGATCCGCCTCCGGGGCACGAAAAAGAGGCGTGGCGCAAAAGGATCGCGCGTTTTAACGCCGCGCTGGATCCGGTGGCGCAGCAGATGCTCGATTCCGCGCCGGCCACCGTCGAGACCAAAATTATCGCCGGAGTGACGGTTCACGTAGGCACGCCCAAGACGATGCCGGAGCGCAATCGCAGTCGCGCGCGGATCGTGCTGCACGGCGGCGGAATGGTGCTGCTGGCGGGAAAATTCGCCATGGCCGACGCGGCGATGGCGGCGGCGCGCACCCAGTGCGTGTCGTACTCGGTGGATTACCGGGTGCCGCCCGACTATCCGTATCCCGCCGCCGTCGATGATTCGGTCGCCGTCTATCGCGAGCTGATCAAGACTTACAAAACCGGGGACATCGTGATGTCCGGTTCTTCAGGCGGCGGTAACCTGGCGGCTGCAGCGGCGTTGAAAATCCGCGATCTCGGACTCCCGCTGCCGGCTGGATTGGTGCTGCTGACGCCCGAACTCGATCTCACGGAGTCAGGCGACACCTTCGAGACCAACCGGCACCTGGATGTCGTGCTCAAGACCGGCTTGCCGGAAATGAACGAGTTATACGCCGGCGGCCACGACCTGAAAGACCCCTACCTTTCACCCCTGTTCGGCGATTTCACCAAAGGCTATCCGCCGACTTTCATCCAGACCGGCACGCGCGACCTGTTTTTGTCCAACAGCGTGCGGATGCATCGGGCGCTGTTGCGCGCCGGAATCGAGGTGGAACTGCACGTGTGGGAAGCGATGCCGCACGGCGGCTTCGGCGGCACCACCCCCGAAGACGCCGAGCTTCAGGCGGAAGTGACGCGCTTCATCAATCAGCAGTGGGGGAGAGTTTAAGCTGCGAGGCTTTTTCTGTCACCTCGCCCACTTTCGAGCGTGTCGAAAAACACCAAAGCCTACCTCTTCCACAACTGGAGAGTTTTGATAATAGCGTCCGGGGTTTGCTTTGGATGACCTCATCCCTCGGGACCGAGGGAAGAGGTCATCCGAGTAGAGCCGGGTGAGGGGCCCCCCAGCGCCGGGCGCATTTGCAGCGCCAGGCATCAAAATATCTGACGCGGCGCCGGAAAAATAGCGCCAGGCGTTAAGGACCCTCATCAGCTCGCGCTCATGCCTGACGGCCTTCGGGCTCACGACCTCCTCCTCTCGAGGAAGACGTTATCCAGAGCATCCATTAAAATCTCTCCTGACCTTGTTTACGAAATGGATCGGGGAAGTCGCGATAGAGGGCGAATTGCGCATTTTGGATCAGCGAGTTGACCGCGAAGTGGAAACCCTCGACCGGTTCACCGCGGCTCGCAACATGTTCAAAGGTGCGGTCGAGTTGGGCCAGGTCCTTCAGCTCGATCATGACGTGGAAGTCGCCCAGAGATGCGGGGCCAAGCCCGAGCTTGCGACGAGTCAGCCGCCAGTTTTCGATCAGTCCTTCGTGTTTGAGGTGCTCCAAATAGGTGGAAACCTGCTGCGCAAACTGGATATCGGAAATTCCCGGCTTGAGGTCGCACCATACGTGATAGATGTCCACCTTGCGCCTCTCTTCCGCGCGCCCGGCTGCCGGGAGCGTCAGCACCCCGGCGGTTGCTGAATCGCCTTGGATCGTAGGTTTCTTCGAGAACCCGGTGCGGTACCTTGCGGTTCTTTATGCCGCCGACCAGCCCGAGTCCACCGGTACGATCACGCCGGTGATGCGGCGCGAATCGTCGCTGGCCAGGAACAACGCGGTGCGCGCGACGTCCTCGGGTTCCCCCAGACCCAACAGGTGCTTGTCGTCGGTGGCTTGGGTGCGAGGATCGGAGTCGAGAAACTTCTTGACCCGCTCGGTGAGCGTGGCGCCGGGTGCTAGCGCATTTACCCGAATATGTTTCTTCGCATACTCCACCGCGAGCGATCGGGTCAGCGAGAGCACGCCGCCCTTGGCCGCGGTGTAGGCGTCGCGACCGACTACTCCGCCAGCGCGACGACCGACGTCGTATTGATCACCGAGCCGCCGCCGGCGCGAATCAGCTCGGGGATGCCAAACCGGCAGCAGAGAAAGGTGCCAAACAGATCCAGCTTGATGGCGCGCCACCATTCCTCCAGCGGCACCTCGGTGACGCGGCCGTCCTGGGCCGTGGAGCCGCCGGCGTTGTTGTACAAGACGTCAAGCTTGCCCCAGCGCTGCACCACCGACTTGATCGCCGCCTCGACGCTGGCCGGATCGGTCACGTCGGTTTCGACGAAGACCGCTTCGCCGCCGGCCGCTTGAACCATCCGCACGGTTTCCTCGCCGCCGGTCCGCGAGATATCGGCGACCGCGACTTTGGCCGACTCCGCGGCGAACAGCACCGACGCTGCCCGTCCGATCCCGGACCCCGAACCGGTGATGAACGCGACCTTGCCCTTAAGTCTGTCCATGTCTACCTCCGGTAGATCTCGATATCATGCGTCAGGATAAAGACCAGTTTGCTTACGTCCATGAAGTTCGGTTCATCGGCGCGCACCGCGGCAAGCTCCGGCGTTTGCGTGCTGGCTTGCAAATCCTCCAGGCTGTCGAACCATGCTTCCGCGACGCCGTCGCACAGCGGCGCGTTGCGCGAGCCATACATCTCGGGAAACGGATGGTTCTGGACGTAGCGCCGCAGTCCCGGGACTTTGGCGGCCAGCGGTCCGTGATGTCCGCGCCAATACGCCTGAAAGTCCCCGACGCTCATGCCTTGTTTGCGGATGGCCAAGGCGATCAGATGGATGGCGCCGGGATTTACCGGTCCTTCTTTTTGTATGATCTCGTTGCAAAGCAGGAAGCGGCGCGCGCTGAGTTCGGTGAAGTTGGCTTGATCGGCAATCGCGGTCTGGGCCTCGGGACTCAGGTTCCCTTGCCGGCGCTCCTCGATGCTGTTGAACCACATCGTCGCCATCCCATCGTAGGCCGGGTCGCCCTCGCCGTAGGGCAGGTTCGGATTGCCGTAGCTGGCCAGCAGGGTGTGCGACTGAATGTAATGGCGGATATGTACCAGCGGCCTGGTGATTTCGGCGTGCGTGGTGCGCCAATATTCCTGGAAATGTTGCGCAGAAATACCCGGTTTTCTGCGGGCAAAAAACAGTCCCTTGATCATCAAATACGCGCTCCGGTTTCTATAGTTTCAGACGCCGAAGATTGAGCGCATCTTGGCGATCAGCCAGTTTTCGTTGCGCCGATCGCCCTGCGCGGATGCGGCCTCGACGCGCGCGCGGGTTTCGCTGATGCGCCGCGCGACCACTTCGCTCACCTCATTGAGTGACTCCGGCCGCTCCCGGAACAGATGGGTGAAAGCCTCGCGGTTGAGTTCCAGCACTTCGACATCCGATCGCGCCACGATACTGGCGTTGCGCGTTTCTCCGGTCAACAACGCGATTTCACCGAAGAAGGTCGGCGCTTTCAAATCACGGATGTGGACGTTCGCGCCGTTGACGCCCTGCGCCACCACCTCGACCGTTCCCCGCCGCAGGATGTGGAAGTAATCCCCCGCCTCGCCCTGATGCATCAGCATCTCGCCGTTGCCGAACTGATGCACGCGGGTATTGGGCAGGAGCACTCTGAGTTCGTCATCGCTGAGTTCGGCGAGGAAATCGACTTGCCGCAACTCCGCCACCAGGCGATGCTCCTGCTCGACCTTGACGTCTTCGTCGCCGCGCGCCTGATGGAGCAATACCGTCCGGATCGGAAAAGGGATATCGATCGACTGGCGGCGCAGCGCGTACCAGACATTGCTGATGATAGTGTCCCTGACATGTTCCTGCGGACCGTAATCGGTCAGCCAGAAGCGCAGGCGGTATTTGATTGCGGAGTCGCCATACTCCACCGCGAATACTTCGGGCTCGGGATGCGCCGCCACGCCTTTGGCATGACGCAGAACTTGCAGCAGCACGTCTTTGACCCGATTGGGCGGTTGCTCATAAGGCAGGCCGATAAAGATTTCGTCCGCGACGCTGCCCGTGGTGTAATTCACCACAATGTCTTTGGCGATCAGGTTGTTGGGGATTTCCAGCCTTTCGTTGTCGCGCGTGACAATCCTGGTCGCGCGCCATCCGATCCCGTGCACGCGTCCCAGATGCGCGCCGAAATGAATCCAGTCGCCGGGCTCGAACGGCTTTTGCATTTGCATTGCGAGGCCGGCGAAGATGTTGCCCAACGTCTCCTGGAGGGCGAAACCGATGATCACCGAGATGACTGCGGAGGTCGCCAACAGCGAGGTGAGATCGACCCGCAAGGTGGCGCGCAGCACCACCATCAGGACCACGGCGTAAAGCACGATCAGGATCAGGTCCCAAAAGATGTTCGAGGCCCGAACCTTGCCTGGCAGGAGATGATCGGTCAGATCGAGCGCGAGCCGAATCGCGCCGAAAAAAAACAGCACCAGGCCCAGCGCTTCCAGCGTGAGCCCGACCTCGGAAGTCCTGGACACCAGATGCATCAGGACGTCGGCAACGAATCCGGAGCCCAGCAGGACGAAACCCGCGGGCCCCACATAACGGCTGCGCCGGCGGACCACCAGCGCGCACAGGGCCGCCATCAGCGCCAGCCCAAGCTCGATCGCGAAGCGCGGATGCAGCGGCAGCGCCGCCAGCCCCAGCACCGTCTGTAGAGAGGTTTCCGTCATACGGGGTTACAGCCCGAGCGTCACAGCCATTTCTTCCAGCAGCTTGCCGGCGTCGAAATATTCCTGTGCCAATTCGCGCGCCGCTTTCGCATGGCGCGGGTAGTCGGCGTTGATCCGTTCAATCGCATCGACGGCTTGCGCGGCGTCATTAAAACCCAGCAGACCGACCCCGGTGGGAAGGTACTTCTCGAACCCCGTGTATTGAGTGACGACCGGCCGCCCCGCGGCCAGGTAGGTAGCGGTGCGGTCGCTAAACCATCCCGAGCGTGTCCGGGCGTACAAGTCCTTGGCGACCGTGAACTCGCCCCGCGACGCGCTGATGTACTCGCGGTAGCCCTCGAGGTCGAGCGACATCGGAATCACGGGACGGATGGTAAAGCCGCCGGCAATGGCGCGATCATAGTCCGGTCCCGACTCCAGATCGGTGGCCAGTTCGATCGGCTGGCCGGCGTTGTGCGCCACCTCAAGAACCTGCCTGAAATTGACGTGCTTTGACCACCAATACTTTTCGCCGTCGATCTCGACGTCATTGCCTTGGTTGGTCCAGGTGCCGACGGTGGTGAACAGCGCAGGCTCGGCCGGGCCCACGCCCGCATGCCAGAGGTCGAGCAGCACCGGAGGACGGGTTCGATGCCACCGTATATCGGCGGTCGGCAAAACGCAGTCCGGAGCGCCGATATTGTATGCGTAGGTGAAAAAATCGTGATGGCTTTTGGCCGTATTCTCCGCCACGGCTTCCCCACGCGCCAGGTTCACCTGAAACGGACCCGGGTCGGTTTCCAGATAGACCAGGCGCCGGCACGACTGATGTTCCTCGCGCGCTTTGGTGGCGGCGCACAGATTGATTACCGCATCCGCGTCCCGGAGCAGTTCCCGGCAACGGGTGGCGCTCATGCCCAGATATTCGCCGCTGGCCGGATCGAGAAAACCCCAGCGCTCGCCGAAGCCGTAGCGCGACAGCGCGTCGCCAACCAGCTTCAGGTTGGGACCGGCGTCGGGCACCGGACTCATCTTGAATGGGTCATAAACATAGGCCCAGTGATCTTCCAGGTAATAAACCTCGAAGCCAAGCCGGCGAAAACCAATCAGGTGATGCAGCAACTGCCAGACCACGCCCGCGAAGGGGTAGCGGAAGGCGAGATGCAGAACGACGATGGTGCCTCTGGATTTTGCTTTCACCAGGCGTACAGGCGCTTCCTTTGATGTAACGTGTCAGGAAGCGTATCGCATCCGGGCGATCTCCTGAAGATAGGGTTCGGCGAGTTCAACCGCGGTCCTGCGCTGACCGATTCGGGCCTCCTCTGCTTCGCCCAATTCAGCCAGATAACATTCCCTGGCAGGCAAATACAGCACGGCGCGATACGGAAATCCAGTGCGCACCGGCTGGTAGAGGCGCGGACCGATGACGCCTTCGATTGCAGCTTCCACCACGCCTTCCACCACTTCGGCGTCGCGGGCGTAGACCAAGGCCAGCGCGCAGCGGATGCGGGCTCCCCGCTGTCCGTCGGGGACCGGCGCCATCCGACGGACGATTTCTTCGGCCAGCATCCGGTCGTCCGCCTCAGGTCCGAGCCATCGATGGGAATTGACGCCCGGCGCGCCATGCAACGCGTCAACTTCCAGACCACCGTCGTCAGCAAGGGTCGCCAGCCGCGTCAGATCGTAATAAAAGCGCGCTTTGATCAGCGCATTTTCACGGAAGGTGGCCCCGGTCTCCGCCGGCTCCTGGTCAATTCCGACATCCCGCAGCGAGACCAACTCCAGGGGATACGGCGCCAGCAGCAACCGATATTCGGCCAGCTTGGCGGAATTGGTGGTGGCGATTACCAGCCGCGCGCCCATCTAGCACTAATGTCAGTCAGCCGCTTTGCCATTGTAGGTGATTTTGAGCGAGGCGCGTTCCTCATGCTCCTCCAGCGCCAGCTCGATCAGACGGTCGATCAGACGCGGCAGCGCAAGGCCTGAAACCTCCCAGAGCTTGGGATACATACTGATCGCGGTGAAGCCCGGAATCGTATTCACCTCGTTGACGTAGAGCCGGGTCAGATCGCGCGAGCTGAGAAAGTCCACCCGCGTCATGCCGCGCAGGGAAAGCGCCTTGAAGGCCGCGATCGACACACTTCGAATCCGGTCGGATACCGCGGCGGGCAAATCGGCGGGAATCTTGAAGCTGGCGCCGTCGGGATCGAGGTACTTCGAGTCGTAATTGTAGAAATCGTGGCCATGCTCGACCACCAACTCGCCCGGCAGAGACGCTTGCGGGTCGTCATTGCCCAGCACCGAGCATTCAAACTCGCGGCCCTCGCAGGCGGCTTCGATCAAGACCTTGCGATCGTATTGAAAGGCCGCGTCCAGGGCTTTGGCCAGGTCCTCCGGACGTTTCACCTTGCTGATGCCGATCGAGGAACCCAAGGCGTTGGGTTTGACAAAGACCGGATAACCAAGACCATCGGCGATACCGCGCGCGCTTTGCGGTTGGCGCAGGTAATCGGGCTTGATCAACGCCCCATAGGGCAGGACCGGCACCTGGGCGTCGCGCAGCAGGCGCTTCTGAACGTCCTTGTCCATCCCGATTGCGGAACCGAGCACGCCGGGACCGACGTAGGGAATACCCGCCAATTCGAGCAGACCTTGCACCGTCCCGTCCTCGCCATAGGTCCCGTGCAGGACGGGAAAAACCACGTCCAAAGCGCCGCGCGGCGAGGCCTGGCCGCCGGCCAGGCTGACCAGCGGATGGCCGCCGGGTTGGGGCAGCAAGCTGACCTGGGCGTCCGCCGCGCTCAACTCACCCTGACGCGCAACCGTCTCGCCGAGCATCCGCACGGCGTCGTCGTAGAGGTGCCAGCGTCCGCTGCGATCGATGCCAATCGGCACTACCTCGTAGCGCGCCGCGGTCCATCGCGGACATTATCGACAACGCCGACCGCAGGGAGATTTCGTGCTCGCCCGACCGCCCCCCAAAAATTACGCCCACCCGAAGCTTGCTCACACCATCAACCTCCATCTCCCTGCAGGCACGTCGTTATCTCGTCCCGGTAACCATCCCGCAACGGCGAGGCGCCGCGGATTGCGCCGCATGGGCCGCTCAATCCTGGCGATAGTTGGGCGCCTCTTTGGTGATGAAAACCCCGTGGACGTGACTTTCACGCTGGCCTGCCGGACTCACCTTGATGAAGCGGGCGCGGGCGCGAAAGGTCGCCAGATCGGCGGCGCCGACGTATCCCATCCCGGCCTGCAATCCGCCGATTAGCTGGTCAATGTTGGAAGCCAACGAGCCGCGATACGGGACCCGTCCTTCGATTCCTTCGGGCACCAGTTTGGCGTCGGGAACATCTTCCTGCGCGTAACGGTCGCGCGTGCGCTCCATCATCGCACCAAGCGAGCCCATGCCTCGATAGACCTTATAGGTTCGGCCCTGATACAGAATGGTCTCACCGGGGCTTTCCTCGGTCCCGGCGAACAGCGAACCAATCATGACCGAGGACGCACCCGCGGCCAGCGCCTTGGCCACGTCGCCCGAATAGCGGATTCCACCGTCGGCGATAATCGGAACTTTGCTCGAGGCCGCCGCCGCCACGCAATCCTGAATCGCGGTGATTTGTGGCACCCCGACGCCCGAGACCACGCGCGTGGTGCAGATCGATCCCGGACCGATACCCACCCGCAACGCATCCGCGCCGGCGTCGATCAGCGCCCGCGCCCCCTCGGAGGTTGCAACATTACCCGCGATCACTTCAATATCGGGGCATTCGCGCTTGGTCGCCTTGAGCGCCTCGATCACATTGCGGGAGAAACCATGGGCGGCGTCGATACACAAGGCGTCGGCGCCCGCGCGCCGCAGCGCGGCGACGCGCTCGGCGCGATCCGCGCCGACTCCGATCGCGGCGCCCACACGCAGACGGCCCAGGCCGTCCTTGCTCGCCGTCGGATAGCGCATCGCCTTGTCCATGTCCTTGACCGTAATCAGCCCGCGCAGGCGCTGCTGCTCGTCAACCAGTGGCAGCTTTTCGATCCGATGGGTCTGCAAAATCTCTTTGGCGTGATCCAGATCGATACCGAGCTTGGCGGTGATGACTTTGGTGGTCATCACCTCGCGCACCGGACGGTCCAACCGCTTGATGAAGCGCAGGTCGCGATTGGTGAGTATCCCCACCAGATGATTTTCATGCACGACCGGCAGACCGGAGATCCGGTAACGCCGCATCAGTTCCAGCGCTTCGCCGATTTTTTGATCGGGATCGACGGTGATCGGATCGGTGATCATGCCGCTTTCGTATTTCTTGACCACCTCGACTTCCGCCGCCTGATGTTCGACCGACAGGTTGCGATGGATAAAGCCGAGACCGCCAAGTTGCGCGCTGGCGATTGCCGTAGCGGATTCGGTGACGGTATCCATCGGACTTGCGACCAGCGGGATGTTGAGCCGGATGCGGCGGCTCAACAGGGTGGAAACGTCGCACTGATGGGGCAGCACGTCGGAATCCTGAGGGAGTAACAGCACGTCGTCAAAGGTCAGCCCCTCGCGAAGCTCCTCAAACTGCATGGGTCCCTCCTAAGGTTAAAAAAAAGCCCGCACGAGGGGCGGGCTTTGGTCCAACAAAGGATCAGTCGTAATTTTTGAGAGCGCCATAAGCGAGAATAACAGATGCGCGCAAGCAGATGCAATTAGTCGCGGGCGGCGGGCACTGGTTCAGTCCGGCGCCGCTTCTGGTTGTTGGTTCAGGTGGCATCTGGCCTGTCGCCATGTCGAGGATGGTCTTTACGAGAATGCTAAGGTCGCGGGCCATGCGAGAGTCAGAAAAAAATCCAACTGATTGGAAACCGACCTCGAGCGAGAATAACGCTGAAATTCAGCAGTGCCAAAACCATGATAATGGCGACAACAACGGCGAGCCGTTTACGCACGGCTCTCTCTCTAGCACGGGCGTTCCTACTTGCGTACAACTACGAGACCGTTTTTAAACTGAACCAGTGCTGGGCAGCGCGCAGATGAGCGATGGGGACGCCAAGGTGGACCGAGGTCATCGACTCACTCACGGACATGCGTCGGACGCTTACCTTTGCATGGAAGGCTGCATGAAGCGCTGACTGTCCCACCCTGGTGTCACGTCATATTGCTGCAGCCTGAGTCCTATAGGTTCCGAACACCTATCTCATGGTGGTGGCGCTTGCGTTGCCGGGCGTGGTCACCCTGAGGGCTCCCCGTCTTCGCCTCTGGTCTTCCACTCTTCGGGATAAAGCAGCAACAGATCCTGGCCCAACGCGCGAACCAGGAATCGATGGGCCTCGCCGATAGTGCGCTCCAGGCCGCGCCCGCCAATCAGCCAGTGGCCGCGGCCTTTGGCCGTGATCAGCGGGACCCCAATCGAAGCGGCCAAAGCGGTTACCTGGTCCAATGGAGCAAAAGGATCCACCGCGCCCGCGATGATCAGGCGTGGCGGCAGGTCGGGGCGCGAGGTAAGGCGGAATTGGCCCGACGCGATTTGGCGGGCGGCCGCAGCGGCGTCGGGCACCATCTGGCCGACCATCGCGGGACGCTGGAACGCCTCCACATCGAGCAGAAATTCGAACAGGGCACGTCCGCCCGGAGGCGCGAGTGGACGCCCGAGCCATATCGCAGGCATCCGCGACCAGCTCCCAATCAGCGGGTTGCGAAACCCCGGAACTAAAGGGGCGAGCGCGACGGCGGCTTTAATTTCCCTGGTCTCGGCCAGCTTAAGCGCGATTAATCCACCCAGTCCGTGGCCAAGCACGATTGCCGGCCGTCCCAGAGCGTCGAGCATCTCCCCCGCCACGCTCACCAGGTCTTCCATCCGCATCCGCGCCAGCGGGGGGGTGCCGTCCTGCCCCGCCACGGCGCGAAGATCGGGCGCATAGACTTCCCATCCGATTGTGGCCAGATAGCCGAGCATCACGCTCATATGATGCACGGTGGTGAACAATTCGGGCAGCAATACGATGGGCCAGGCGAACTTCAGGGGTTCGGGCCGCTCAACCCGGCATTGGAGACGTCCGAGCCTGGTTTCCACGGCGCCACATGTTATACGGGCGGGAAAAAATACGATAGATCGAAGGGAATAAAACGGCGCTCGCGCAAAAGGAAAAGCCCCCTTTTTCAAGAGGGCCTTCCCGTCTCACGAGGCTTGCGCCTCGGCCTATCTCAGCGGAAAGTCACGGCATCCTAAGCCAGCCCCCGATTTGCTCGGGGGGAGCGTAGAACTACTTCTTCTTCTTTTTGCCGGCTTTCTTTTTCATATCCACTTTGAGTTTGCTTTTGGATTGTACTGCTTTGGTGGGTTTCTTTGTTACTGGCATAGACACCTCCTCCTAATACGTGACCCGTGCGCCGGATAGGCACTAAAACTTATGAGTGGCCCTTATTAAACCACCTGACGGAAGCGATTATAGAAACCCGTTATTAAAAGATCAACACTATCGATGGGTCAATTTAAAAAAAAATTCTAAAATCGGAAGAATCTTTGTACACCCTCGTCTTTCACGGAATTAGAATGGTGTTAAGGGATAAGCAGACTTGAACTGTGGGCTAGTATAATTTTACGATTCAAGAGATGTACCGGTTAAGTGAATGGCTGCGCCGTGAGTCGCTGACGCTAATACTGGGGTTGGGTCTCGTAGTGGTCTGCCTAAACTGTGTGGTCGCCCCGCACGGAGTTCGGGATTTACTGGTCTTGCGCCATCATCGCGCCCGCCTGGAAGCCGAGCGCGAGCAGGAACAGGGAAAAAACCGGGATTTGCAGGCCACTATCGAGAAGCTTCAATCCGATGACGCCTATTTGCAGCGCGTGATTCGCAAAGAACTTGGTCTCGCCCGTCCCAACGAGCTGATCTATCGCTTTGCTAACGACAACTCATCAACGCTTGCCAATACGCCATAAATAAGCGCTGAACGCGCACTTAAACGGCGCGCGCCCTGGACGGGAATGCGTGCCCGGGCAAGGTGCTCGCCGTCGACCGAAGGGGGTGCGGTGAAACTCCCTTTTTTTCGCGATTAATTAATCTATTTGGTTACCGAGACAGCCAAACTGGCGGCTTGACTGGCGATCTACGGTACGATTTGTTGCTGGGGACTCAGGCGGAGGTGCGACGTGCCCTGGATACTGGCTTTTCACTTGTTCGGAGTAATCCTATGGCTGGGCAGCCTCCTGGTGCTGTCCTCCTTGCTCGGTTTGGTTGCCGACGAGGTGGGAGTCTCCAAAGAACGCTTCCTGGTCGCCGCCCGGCGGCTGTTCGACGTCAGCGCCAACGGCGGAGCGATGGCAACGATCGGCTTCGGTATATGGCTGATCATGCTTGAACCGGCGGTGCTCCGGCAGGGCTGGCTGCATATCAAGCTGTTGCTGGTGGTGGTGCTGATCGTTATTCATGCCCGGATGTATCGACGCATTAACGCGCTGGAAGCCGAGCCGTCGGGGGCCAATCGACGCGAATTCGCGATGGTTCACGGGATCGTAAGCGCGATCCTTCTGGCAATCCTGCTGTTGGTTTTCCTGCGTCCGTTTTCGTGACCGCTGACCTGCTTTGTTCTGCGCGTAAAGCCCTGAACATCGTCCGAGCCACGGTTTGATCCAAAACCGGACCTGACTGCTGATCGGTACCCGCACCCTCACCCGGACAAGCAATTTCCAGGTAAATCCCGCTCGCGGGCCTTCTCCGCTAGAGGCGGCGGCGCTCCCAGCCTATGGCGACGGGCGCAAATGCGTTATTATCGCCATTGCGCCTATCCCGGATTTACCTGAAGCGAGGCGCCAGCTCTTAAATCGGGGAACTGCAAAAGAGCTTTACTGAAATAAATCCGCTTGGGAGGAATACATGGCCACGGCAATTCAGGAGTCAAGGGCAACCGGCTCCGCTCGGGATGCGCTTGCGGGCATCAAGGTAATCGACGTCGATACGCATCTCAGCGAGCCCTACGACCTGTGGACCTCGCGCGCGCCGGCGAATTGGAAAGAGCGTGTCCCCCAGGTCAAAGAGGTTGAGGGCAAGCGCACCTGGGTGATCGAGGGCAATACTGTGATGGGACCGGCGTCGGCCGTCAGCGTGGTCCGGGCCGACGGCGAAAAGGCCCGGGGAATCGAGTTCTTCGCCTGGGAGTTGAAGGATGTCCATCCGGGCTCATGGGACGTCAAGCCGCGGCTTAAGTTCATGGACGGCGAAGGCATCTGGGCGCAGATCCTGTATCCCAATGTACTGGGCTTCGGCGGCCAGCGCGCGGCCACCTTCGACCCCGAACTGCGCCTGATCTGCACGCAAATTTATAACGATACGATGGCCGACATTCAACGGGAATCCGCCGGCCGCATGTACGGGATGGCGCTGATGCCATGGTGGGACGTGGACCTGGCGGTCAAGGAGACCATCCGCTGCCACCAAATGGGGATCAAGGGCATCAACACCAATTCCAGCCCCCAGGACCATGGCATTCCGGACCTCGGCCAGCCCTACTGGCATCCGCTGTGGGAGACCTGCTCGGACCTCAAGATGCCGATTAACTTCCATATCGGCGCCAGCAGTGAGTCGATGGACTTTTTCGGCAAGGCTTCCTGGCCTTCCCAAACTAACGAGCAGAAGCTCGCTCTGGGCTCAACGATGCTCTTCCTGCACAACGCCCAGGTCTTCGCCAACATTATTTACGCCGGAATTCTGGAGCGCTATCCCAAGCTCAACTTCGTGTCGGTCGAAAGCGGCGTGGGCTGGATGCCGTTCATGCTCGAAGCGCTGGATTACGAACTCGATGAGGCCGCGCCCCACGCCAAGGACTTCCTCAGCATGAAGCCCTCAGAATATTTCAAGCGGCAGATTTACGCCTGCTTCTGGTTTGAGCAAAAGGGCTTCAAGATGGCGCTGGACGCGGTTGGCGTTGACAACATCATGTTCGAAACCGATTTCCCGCATCCGACCTGCCTGTATCCCAACGCGTTGGATTACGTATCGCACACGCTGGAGGGGTTGACCTTTGAGGATAAGCGCAAGTTGCTCAGCGGCAACGCCTCAAGGGTCTATTCAATTCCAGTCCCGGTCTGAGGCCGGAACGGTTCGCTAAGGTCGCGTGGAGGCAAGGCGCTGCGCTTGGATTCTTGCGTAGCGCCGGCCTCCGCGGCGGTTCATTTTAATGGCTGCAGATGATCGTGAGAAACCCTGGCCGGCGGGGCTACGGTTGGGTATGGGTTGCCGGACTTTAGTCACGAAAAAAAGGAATCGGCACGAAGGCCCGCGCTGCGCCACCCAGAGCGCGCAATGCCATCCCAGAGCGAGGTTAAAGATTCCTGTCCCTCAGCCCGCTAATCGCTGAGGCCGTAAACGCGCATCACATTCTCTCCCAATACTTTTTGACGTGCGGCGGGCGGCAGCTTCTCCGCCATCTCTTCGAGTTCCACCATGTAATCCCCGGTGTGGTCGGGATGCGGGAAATCCGACGCCCAGAAGAACTTGTCTGCGCCGCACAGGTCGACCATCGCAGGCAGCGCGTGCTCGTCGGGGTCGGCCGAAATCCACACGTTGCGCTTGAAATAGAAACTCGGCTTGTCCTTTAGAGGGACATTTCGACCGGCAATGCTGTCGTACACCGCGTCCATCCGGTCGAGCCAATACCTGATCCATCCGGCGCCGCTTTCGAGGATGATCAACTTGAGCTCGGGGAATTTGTCGAAAGTCCCGTACTGCATGAAGTTGGTCAGCGCGTGACGGATCGCGTCGGACGCGGTGACGTTGAGAAAGAAGGTGTGCGCGCGGATATATTGACGGTCGTAGCGGCCCGGCTGCGCCCAGGTCGGCTCGATCGACGGATGGATGCCCAGCGGGACGCCCAGCTCCTGGGCTTTGGCGAAGACCACGTCGTGGTCAGGATGCGCGTGGGGCTTGCGGGTCATGACGAACTGCACCACCCACGCACCTTTGCATCCGGCCTTCACTGCCCGTTCAAGTTCCGCCGCCGCGGCTTGGGGATCGCCCAGCGAAAGGTGCGCGACCGGGATCAGGCGCCCACCGCTGTCCGCACACCAATCGACGATCCAGCGATTGTAGGCGCGGCACATGGCCTGGGCATAATCGATGTCGTCGCATTCGGTTTCCCAGTTCAGGTCGATGGTGGGATACACGATCGCCGCGCGCAAGCCTTCAAGGTCGAGTCGCTGCACGCGTTCCCTGGCGTCCATCGAACCCAGCGGAAAATCCTCTCCATAGGGACGCGTGCTGAATAATTCCCCTTTTTCGCGCGATACCCGGCCCATCACGGACTGGGTGAAGACCCCGCGACGCGCGATCTTCGACGGCCGTCCCTGGACCTCCAGATAGTCGCCCTCGGCGGCGTCTCGCCGCAGGCGCACGGCGATGGCTTTGTACTTGGCTTCGGCATACTTCTCCCACAGGTCGGGCGCTTCCATCATATGGCCGTCCGCGTCCACGGCGCCGGGGTACTTCAGTTTGTGGATGTCTTGGTCAATTCGAGCCATAAGGATGCCTCAACCTCGGTTCGCGTCCGCAACGCGTCCTGACAATCGAATATTGGAGCGATGAAATCGCGTCAAGGAAACCGCTCAGGCCCCTGACACGCAAACGCCGATGTTCAATCATATCATTGGCCGTCGTGGTTGAGACCTGGGACGCGACCGTCTAAGCTTTGCCCGGATTTCAATGCATCGTCTGGCTGGCAAAAATGCCCTAATCACGGGCGCGACGAGCGACTTCGGCCGCGCCATCGCAATCCGCTTCGCCCACGAAGGCGCCAATGTTTTGGTCGCGGCCGGCGATCTGGATCTTGCCAAAGAGGTCGCCGCGGAGGCGGAGAAGGAAGGCCATCGGGCAATCGCCGAGGCGGTCGAAGTGGGCGACGAGGCGCAGGTCGAACGGATGGTGCGGCGCGCCGCGCACGAATTGGGCGGCATCGACGTCCTGATGGCGGCCGAAGCGCTCTCCTATGCCAGCTTTGGCGGGGGCGCCGACCCGCGTCATCGGATCGTGGACAAGCCGCTGGCCGACTGGCATCGGGTCATGAACGTCAATCTGGACGGGACTTTCCTGACCGGCCGCGCGGCAGCGCGCGAGATGATCAAGGCCGGCAAGGGCGGCCGCATCATCAACTACGCTTCCGCCGCCGGCGTCGCGCCCATACCGGGCAGCGTTGACTACTGCGTGGCAAAAGCCGGAATCATAATGTTAACCCGCGTGATGGCGCTGGAGCTGGCGCCGCACAGCATCAGGGTCAACGCCATCGCCCCGGGCTTTCTGCAGACCGCCATGAGCGCGGCGTTTTTCAAGAAGGGCGGGCGCACCGAACAGGCCGTGCTCGACCGCATCCCGTTGCGCCGTTTTGGCGAAATCAGCGAGGTCGCGGACACCGCGGTGTTTCTGGCCAGCGACGAATCATCCTACATCACCGGCCAGACGCTGCACCCCAACGGCGGCCTGGTGATTTTGTAGTCTCACTCGGAGTTTTGCGCGAGTAACCAGGCACCGAAAAGGAAGGTTTTTATGGCAGAGATGGGTTTCTTCGAGGTGATTTATTCAACGCGCGCGTTGCGCCGCTTCAAGCCCGACCCGGTTCCCGACGAACTCATCAGCAAAGTTCTGGACGCGGCAATTCAGGCGCCCTCGGGATCCAACGAGCAGAACTGGCTGTTCATGGTGGTGACGGAACAGGCGCAGCGCAAACGCGTGGCCGACGTCTATCGCAAGGCCGCGCAGCGCGCGCATCTGCCCGATTATATCAAGGCCAAGTTCAGCGGCGGCGATCGCCAGGGCCGGCTCATCGCCGACTCGGTGCTGCATCTGGTCGAGCATATTCACGAAGTGCCGGTCCTGATTGTCCCCTGCCTCAACGTCGGTAATGCCGCCTCCCAGGACCCCAAGTTCCGCGAGCGGATGGGCCGGCTGGAAGGCGGCAGCATCTATCCGGCGATTCAGAACCTGATGCTCGCGTGCCGGGTCGTCGGTCTGGGAACGGTGCTCACCACGATTCACGCGCTGTACGAAGATGAGTTGAAGGAAATACTCGGCCTGCCGCCCCAGTATTCGACCTTTGCGCTGCTCCCGGTCGGCTTTCCCACGGACAAGTTCGGGCCGGTCAAGCGCAAACCCATAACCCAGGTGGCGCATCGCGATCGCTACGGCAACAACTGGCCGGGTTAGAGTCGCGCGATTACCAGTCGGGTCCGTGCCCCGGCGCGTAGCGCATCGCGCTGGCCGAGCTCAGTCCGCCGTCAACGATGATCGAAGTGCCGGTCACGAACGACGCTTCGTCGGAGGCCAGGAACAGGCCGGCGTTGGCGATTTCCTGGGTGCTCGCCAACCGTCCCATCGGAACCCCGCCGTAAAGGTCCTCGGGCGAGTTCAGGCCGCGTTGGATGCCTAACTCGACCCCCGGGGTCAGGGTGGGACCCGGACAGATGGCGTTGCAGCGGATACCCTTGCGCGCGTACTCGATCGCGGTCACGCGGGTCAGGTTCAGCACTCCCGCCTTGGCAACATTGTAGCCGCATTGCATATAGCTGCCGGTGAGCCCAGCAACCGAGGCGGTATTGATAATCACGCCTTTGCCCTGCGGCAGCATCGCCTCGTTAATCGCGACCTTGATCCCGTACCAGTACGCCGTCAGGCTCACATTGAGCGTGTTTTGCCATCCGCGCAGGTCGATGTCCGCGGTGCGCAGCCCGAAGACGCTGAACATCGCGTTGTTGTGCAGCACGTCGAGGCGTCCGAACTTGGCCAACGCAAATTTGACCATCGCCTCGATTTCCTCGGGCTTGGCCACATTGACTCCAAACGGTTGCGCTTCACCGCCGGCCTGGCGGATTTCGGCCGCAACCCGCTCCGCTCCTTCAACGTTGCGGTCGGCGATGACCAGCTTGCCGCCCTCGCGCGCATAAGTCTTGGCACAGGCTTCGCCGATTCCGGACGCACTGCCGGTGACCAAACAAACTTTATTTGCCAGTCTCATAAGCGTCTCCCGAAGGTCCCGCTGCCTAACCCAACTTGGCGGCCGGCTCGACCCAGCGCTTGGCCAGGTGTTCCAACTTGCCGATATTTTCTTGCTGGTTGGCGCTGTAGTTGAGAAAAATCACCAGCTCGTCAACTCCGGCGTCACGGTATTTAGCCAGATTACTCGGATTGAAATGGGGGATGCCGGGCGACATCATGACCCGCAAACCCTCCGCATTGCGCCCGGCGGCTTTCATTAATTCGCGCAGCTTGGCGAGCTTCTCCGCGGTCTCCAGCGGCCCCAGGTTGGAGCCGAACCATCCGGTACCGTATTTGGCCACGCGTTTAAGCGCCGGCAGACTTTCGCCGCCGAAATAAATCGGCATCTGCGCTTTCGCCACCGGCTTGGGATTCATCCGCGCCGCCTCGAAGCGGACGAACTCGCCGGCAAAGCTCGCGTGCTCCTCGCTCCAAAGCTTGCGCATCGCTTCCAGGTACTCGCAGGTGCGTTGCGCGCGCCGCTCAAAGGGGACGCCTACAGCTTTAAACTCTTCCTCCGACCATCCAATTCCGATCCCCAGCGCAAATCTTCCCTCGGACAGGTAATCCAGGCTGGCAATCTGCTTGGCCAACACGATCGGGTTATGCTCGGGGACCAGGCAGATGCCGGTCGCGAGCCGGATGTTGCGGGTGACGGCAGCGGCGTAGGTCAATGCCACGATCGGATCGAGAAAGTCGGCGTCGCGCGCCAGCGGCATCGCTCCATCTTCCGTGTACGGATACTTCGACTCATAGCTGTCGAACACCACCACGTGTTCTCCGGCCCACAGCGTGCCGAAGTTGAGGCGTTCGGCGTGTTGCGCGATAGTGGCCATCGAATCGGGCCGCGCCCCCGCCGCTATTCCAACAAAAATTCCGATCTTCATGCTTTTTGCTGCTCCTGGAGTGTTGAGTGCCGTCCGGCGCGGGCAGTAGCCTCTCGCGGGACCTCCAAGTGCTTAGCACAGCTTGCGGAGGTTTGCCGAAGAGCGCGCTTGGCGCTATAGCCTGCTGAATCCGGTCTTTACACTTGAATCAAATACCCGGAGCGTCGCGCAGATTCCCCAAGGAGGCCCGCGCTGGGTGAAGCGTCCAGGGTGCTGGAAGGGATGACCAACTTCCAAAACGTCGGGATGTCAGAAAGGTTCTTTTTTCCGCACCGTGCCTAGACGCTGAGCTCGGCAATTCCGTTGCGGATCACCAACTGTTCGTCGGGGTCCGTCACCTCGAAGTGGTAAATCCGCCGCCCGGCGCCCTCACCCGCCGCCCATATCGCGATGTGTATCGGACGCCCCGGAAAAACCGGTTTCACGAACCGCGCATGTAAACGTTTGAGGCGGCGCGGATCTCCCCCGGCCAAACGCTCGATAAACGGCTTCGAGCATAAGGCCAGCGTACACAAGCCATGTAAAATGACGCCGGGCAGACCAGCCCGGGCAGCAGCCTGCGGATCGAGATGAATCTGATGGAAGTCGGCGGCGGCTTCAGCATAATGCCGCGGCATTTCCACAGTCGTCTCTTCGCGATGGACGAACAAAGGAGGCCCGTCATGCTGCGGTTGCGCCAGCGCGGTGCTCGGGCTGGGACGGCCACTGCCGCCACTGCGAATAAATGCCGAGAAGACCGCTCTTTGAACCAGCTCGCCGTTTTGGTCGCGGCTGGTCGACTCGACGTCGAGCACCTCGCCGGTCGCCTTGGTCTCAATCGATTTTATCGCCGCAGCCGTGTAGATAACCTCGACGGGCGAGACCGGCCTGACGAACTCGATCTCCTGCTCGCCATGGACCAGGTGCACGGTATCGACCTGCAGATCCGGATCATGGTCGACTACCCGCTCCGTTGATGGAACGACCCAGGTCACGCCAAACATCGGCGGCGCGATGATCACGCCGGCCTTGCTGCGGTCGAAGAAAAACGGATTTGAATGGTTATAGGCGCGGGCAAACTTCTGCAGCCCCTCAACCGTGACGACGCTCTTGATGGGCGGATAGGTTCTTCCGATACAGGCCTTGTTCAACGGCATCGATTTCTTTCCGCAATACGTCCCAGGCTCCAGCGTTACCGCACAAACCCAGGCGGTGCAAGAATTTCGAAAACATGTGGCTAAGAAGGCGATTCTCTTGTCACGTAGGAAGAAAGCAGGCATTACACCGATGATTGTCTTAACGGCATCGATATGAGACGTATTATTTCGAAAATCGGCCGATGGTTGTAGGACAGGTACATGAAGGCGGCCTTGCTGAACCTTGAAGGAAAGACGGTTGCGGCGCCGATGGCGCCCCCGCCGGCACCTCTGCGCGGGCGGACGCGGGCCACCGACATTTATGAGCGCCTGCGTTTGGATATCGTTGAGTGCCGGCGCAAGCCGGGGCAGAGGCTCCGCTTCGACGAGATGCGGTCAGCCTACGGCGTGGGCCTCAGCCCCCTGAGGGAAGCCCTGATGCGGCTGGCCGCAGAGGGCCTGGTGATCCTCGAGGACCAGCGCGGTTTTCATGTTGCGCCGGTGTCCAGGGCGGACCTTCTCGACGTCACCCGGATGCGCCAGGAACTGGAGTCGATGGCCATGCGCATGTCGGTGGAGCACGGCGGCGACGAGTGGGAAGCCGCGCTCCTGGCGGCGTTCCATCGGCTGTCGAAGGTCAAAAAGGTCTTTGTCACCGCGGCCCACGACCCGCAAAGCCGCATCATCAATCCGGAGTGGGAATCCCGCCATCGCGATTTCCACCGATCCCTGGTGGCGGCCTGCGGCTCGCCCTGGCTGTTGCACTTTCGCGGGCTGCTCTACGATCAATCCGATCGCTACCGCCGGCTTTCGATCCAGTACCTGCGCTCTCCGCGTTCCGACCTCGATGAGCATCGGAGCTTGATGGAGGCGGCGATCACGCACGACGCCGTCAAGGCGGTTGAGTTAATCCGGCGCCACATCGGCGATACGACCGCGGTGCTGCTCGCCGCTGATTCCAACGTCTATGGGGAGTAGCAATCGAAAAATCCAAATCGGGCGGTGATTTCGAAAATCTTGACCGTGTGCTCTGCGGGTGATGGAGTCCGTGCAGGGCTAATCGAGGAGATCCTGATGAAATTCGTTGCCTATGAAATCAAGGGTGTCGCGGGACTGGCGATCAGCGTTGGCGACGACCTGCTGGCCGTCGATGGTCCAAGGGATTTGCTCACCCTGATCCGCGGCGACGGGATGCGGGCGCTG
>CAWDWL010000025.1:0-128258 GCA_963805995.1 uncultured Pseudomonadota bacterium
GGCGCCGCCGGCCTTGACGACGTCCTCCATCGACACTTCCTCGAACATCTTGAATTTGAGCTTGTTGTCCTCCATCTGCCACTTGTAGGATTCCGGAATTTTGCCATCGAATCCAGGGCAAGAAAATTATCCTGGTGTCTTCCACGTAGCGCTTGACGTTAGACTTTACTCGGATCGCCAGCGCTTCCTCGTCAGTGGGACAGCACAGCGTAAAGGTCAGCAGCGCGAATTTGGGATTGATGAACTTGCCGATGGGGGTGGCTTCCTTGAGTTTCTCCCGGTACTTGCGCACGAACTCGTTGGACTGGCCCTGCCCAATCCCAAAGGCCAGCACGCCGAGGCCATGTTTACCCGCGAATTCGACCATAAACGGCTGGTTGCACGCCACCCACATCGGCGGATGCGGCTTCTGCACGGGCTTGGGTTCAATCGGGCGCTCGGGAACCTGCAGCAGCGGGCTGTTCCATGAAAAGACCCGCTCGGTCCACATCGCGGGCAGCGCGCGCAGCGTCTCCTCCCATTGCGGACGCGTCGCGTCGGATCGATATGAAAGGCGTTTAGTTCGGCCTCGGTCGTGGAGCGGCCACCGCCGAACTCGACCCGCCCGTTGGAGAGCAGGTCCAGCACGGCGATGCGTTCCGCGACCCGCACCGGATGATTGATGGCGAAGGGGAGCAGAACGATTCCGTGGCCCAGGCGGATATTGCGCGTGCGCGCCGCCAGATGGGACAGCATCAATTCGGGCGACACGCAGAAAGATAGAAAAGGCAGGAAGTGATGCTCAACGAACCACACCGTCCGGTAGCCCAATTCGTCGGCCAGCATCACCTGCTCGATGCATTCGTCGTAGCACCTTTTGATGCCGGCCTCGGACATGTCGGCAGTTTCAATCTCAAAAAAAAGGCTGAGATCCATCTGCTTTCCTTCCCCGCGATTGTGCTCGCCGCCGCCCGGACACGGCGATACGGCAGCCTTACCAGTCTTGCAGGCAAAGCGCCATCTTGAGCATCCGCTCGCGCGCCATTTACGGCCGAGCCAAGCTCATCCTGATTCAGAGCGCATCGTCAGTTCACCACGGCGGCATCCGGGCTTTCTTTGCCGGTCAAGCACGACAGGGCGTCCGGTGCGGGGAACCGTCCGCCTTCGGCCACGGCAGCGACATCGCATCCGGACCGCGCGCCACATTTACACGCGGCGGTACACGGTAATACCAGTCTCGAGTGCCGATTGTACAAACGGCAACTGTCCGGCGCTGGCTTGCTCAAGGTCATCCTTGGTGCAGATGACGAGATCGATGCGCGGGAAACTGCGGGCCACGAGCTGGTGAGCGCTGCGCAGATAAAACTCCACATCGCCCGTGACTTCAGCGATCACCAGCAGGTCGATGTCGCTTCCGGGATGCGCGTCGCCTTTGGCGTAGGAGCCGAACAGAACAATCCGCTCCGGCGCGAGCGCTCCCACCAGGCGGTCCAGTGTTGCCTGCAACGCCGCGGGTATGTGCACCGTCTGCACCTCAGCTCACCGAGTAGTCGATTTGCAGCACCACGTCGGCAATCTGGCTGCTGGTCAGCGATCGCCAGTCGCCGGCGGCGGCGGCCTTCAGCTTAAACGCCCAGGTGGCGGGTTTGCTGTTGGGCGGCATCTTAACCACCGCCGAACAGACGTAAGGTGAGCCCGGCGGCGTGCCCGAAATCTGACTCATGGTCAGATCGGCCTGCGGCGACTGCGTCAGCGCCCCCTGAGGCTCCAGGATAAAGCTCGAGGTCGTCCATGAAATGGCGTAGACCGTGAGTTTGTTGACCGTGGTCGTGCGCCCGCGCGTCCAACTGGGGAATTTCGAAGCACTGACCGGCAGCACCAACTGCTGGTCGGTTGCAAGCACGGCTGTGGTAAGCAGGGCCTGCCACGGGGTTGGCGGGCTGGGGTAGTTCTGCCAGGTCGCCGCCGCGTTGGTCGTGAAATCGGTCCAGGCCGCAGCGACATTGGCCGGGGCGGCGCCAGGTGTGGAGAAGTCGTTCTGAGCGCTGAACAGCTTGGTTCCCGAGCTGGGCAGCGTTGCCGCAGCCGCCGCCTGCGCGGCCTGCTTGAACTGGTCGCCGCCATCGAGCGCGGTGTAGAGCAAATGGATCTGGACGTCGCCGACCGTGCTCACGTCAATTTCGTTGGCGGCCGGCAGCTCCAGATGCCAGGAACTGATCGCGCCCGCGCCTTCGAACGGCATGTAACGTGGGTCGGTGATCTGGTAATGGACGTTGTTCTCAAACAACCCGGGGTCGTCCTGCGCCTGGCTGGTGACCATGCGTTGCACGGCCCCGTATTGGTAGGCGAACCGCGGGTCCTGTCCGGGCGGGGTCTCAGGGTATCCGCCGGTCAGATCGGTTGTCAGCCGCACCTGATTGCGCACCAAAGTCAGCGTGCAGGTGACGTTGTCATTCTTGCCTGGGCTGGGGTAGACGACGGTCAGGCTCACACGCGTGAGCAGGCGCTGATAGTGCCCGGGATAGTCCAGGTCGAAAATTGTCTCGGGCAGATCGAAGTCGCACGAACCGGTCTGGATCAGGGTTATCAGCGCCAGCGGGTCGATCTTGGCCAACGAGATGATGCGGCTGATTTCGTAACGGCGCACGTTACGTTCCAGATACGATGATTGCATGCGCCTTAAATCGTGGCTCAGCGTTTCCCCGGCCAGCAGGCCTTTCTTCAAGCTGTCCCAGTATCCAAAGGTGACGAACGAACTGTCCGTGATGCCCAACTCGTAGCGGTAGCAGCGTTCCGCGCGCTTGCACATCGCGTAGGCAAGCTTGTAACTGCGGAAGTAGGTATCGGAAAGCTTGCCGATCATCCAATCATACAGGTCCTCGTTGGTGAACTTGTCGGTCAGGAAATCAATCTGCTGCTGCAGATTGTCGATGGCGGTCTGATGGTTGGTCTGCTCCATCTGTGCAATCTGGTTGCGAAGATTGGCCGCGTTCTGAAGATCCTGGATGCGCTGGATATCGATTCCGGCCTCCGCCGCTTTCTGATTCCAGTCATCCTGACGATGGAGATAACTGCCACCCCGATAGAGCATGGCCGCCGTTTTCTCGACCGCCTTGGTCGCCGTCTCGACGGCCTTCGAGGCCAGATCGAATGCACGTCCGGCATTCGGTCCGCCTTCCGAAACCTGTGCGGAGGGCGATCCCCCAAATCCTGATACGCCAAACGGAAACAGCGGAACGATATGCGCGCCGCTGGCGACCAGGTAGGAGTCCGCCGACAAGGCGTACTGGATCACCGTTCCCGCATCCAGCAGGAGGCCCAGGGTCTCCAGGGTATTGATCGTTTGCGAACTGTAGAATTGCTGGCGCGACTGCGCCAGCAGCAGCGCCTGCCCGAGCGCATCGATTTGCGCTTGCGTCTCGTCCACCTTGGCCTGATAGATCTGGTTTTGATCTTCCAGCAGTTGCCGCTGCAAGGTGGGGAGCAGCACGGCCAGATGATCGGCGTCCTTCTTTTCAAGCGCCGTAAGCAACTGCCCTCCATAGCCTCGCACGGCATTGCAGAAGTCCATCGCCTGCTTGTACAGCTCCACGTAACGGTAGTTGGGCAGAGGCGCGGAGACGTCATTCAGCACGCTGCCCAAGTCGATGCCTGCCGCCTGCGCGGCCACCAAGAGCCCCGGATCGATCGGCGCGTCGAACAATGCCAGCGTTTGCGGCAATCCTTCCTTGCTGAGGCAGTGCCGGAGGTTGAACAAGCGGCTGGACACGGTCGACCAGTAGCCTAACAGCTTGTCGTTGGGCGGTATCCTGAAATAGAAGGTCTGGGGCGGCGGCATTGGTCCGCCGCCCGATCCGCTGCCGCCCGACCCGCCGGAGGGCAGCACGTTCTCAATGTCCGCCAGCGCGTTGGCAAAGGCGTCGAGATTCGGCAGCAGATCGTGGAACGACTCGTCCGCCCGCTCGGGCGGCGGGACGGCGGCGGGTTGCGGACCCAGGATTTCCGAGGCCAATACATACAACAGCGTCGCCTGGTTGAGGTTTTCGCGCGAGGCGGTTGCATACAGATTGTCGGCCCACGCGATCAGGTTATCCAGATACGACATCACCACCCGCTTCATGTAGGCCACCGGCCGCTGATCCGCGATCAGAAAAGGATTGAACGGATCCGCCCGCCAGCGCGCCACCTGCGCATCGGCGTTAGTGTCGTGCTGGTTCACCAGCTGCAACAACTGGGTAATGCTTTGCTGCTGAATCTGGGCCGGCGTAAGGGTGGCGAACGGCAGCGTGATCCAATAGCGCTGCGGCGCCGGCGAGGGCCCCGCCCGGGTGGGATCGAAGATGAAATGAAAGAAGCTCAGAGCATCCTCGAACTGCTGGTTCTGGCTCAACTGTTCCGCCAGAAAAAGCGGCGCATGGAAGAAGAGCTCCCAGTTGTAACTGGAATACGCGGCGTCCGGGCTGAAATCGATGATCTCGTTATCCTCACCCCAGTGCACCCGGCCGACTATGGGGTTGTAAGTGGATTGGAAGCTGAAGGTGTCCCCATGTGCCGGGTCGACTTGGTCCGGACTTGCCTGGAGCAAGGGATTGTATAAGGCGGGCAGTCCACCAGCCCAGATTTCGTGCCAGAAGAGCTTCGTATAAGGATGATAGAAGCGCCTGAATGTGTATTGGATTTCGAACGGCGCGTTGGCGGGGTTCGACGGCGCCACCGGCCGCCACTGGCTGCCGTACTGGTAGTACTTGGTGCTTTCCACATAGTAACTGCGCTTGGCGTCGGCGTAAAAGAAGTAGGACGTGGGATCGAACTGGAGGTCGGTGCAGGGCCCGATCACACGCAACGGCACGGGAGCGGTTTCCAGCAGATCGCCGCCGTTCTGCTGCAGCGCGACGCCGGTAAATGAGAGCGGGATACTGGACGGGCCCATCCGGCCCTGCGGCTCTGTCACCAGAGCGCCCGCCTCCGGCACCAAGTGCGGCTCGCCGGTCAAATCGTCGTCGGTCTGATTCGCCGGCAGCGGCAGCAGAGGCCGGGCATCCGCACCATACTTCTGCTGCGCGTAGTCGAAATAATTCCACTGCACCGAGCCGCTTAAAGATACCGAGGTATCGCGCAATTCGAGCGCATTGATGCGGCCGTCAAACGCCGCCCGGCCGATCTGCGTCGCGACTTTGTTGTTGACCTTTTCGTCGATGCCGCTCTCAGAGAACACCACGATCCCAGCTACGCTCTCCGTCACCGACCATTCATCGATAGTGTATGGCCCGAGCCGGAACACATCGATCCACAAGTCGCTTCCGCTCATCCTGGCTTTCAGGCTGTAGAGCGCTTCGACGGCGCGGTTGTCGCTGGCGACGTCTCCTGCAATCAGCGGCACGTCGTAGAGTTTGCCCTTGGCATGCTGCGGCGGCGCCCATCCGGTGTGGCGTGATACACTGAAGCCAAGCGTGATTTCCACGTGCTTGGCGGCCCTGTTGGGTTGACCCGAAGAAGTCTGTGCCGGCGGAACCTGCTGCTGCGGTTCGTTGGCCTGGCTAACCTGCGCCCAGAACAGATAGAGGCTGCGGCGATGCGCCACCGGGATTACCTGGTGCGCCTTGATGTCCAGTTTGATCTGCTCCCACGGCGTCCACTCCTGTTTAAGCTGGGAAAACTGACGGTGGTAAAAGTGCGGGGGGTCGGGGCGAGTGCGGGCGATCACGTGGATGTCGCCATTGACCGGATCGGTGCATGTGCCCGTGACCAGCAGATGTGCGATGTCGTCCAGCCGTCCGACATAGTTCAAAGCGGCGGTCTCCAGGTTGTCGGCCGTTGTGTCCTGCTGGTGGGCGTCCTGGTTGAGCTTATCGAAGATTTCCGACGTGTTCGGCCGGTCGGCTTCCAGCAGCCAGTTCTCGGGATAGAGAAACACCTGGCGGTTGGCTTCCCACAGCCGGTATCGCTTCATCCACTGCCACTCAGTCCAGTGATCGTCCGCATTGGGATCGGCCACCACACCCGCTTCCAGATTCATCAGGCAGCGTTGCACAAACAGTTGCACGGCGGCATAGGCTTGCACCACGCGGCTGGTCACCTGGCAGGAACTCATCTCGACATCGATCAGGAAGTAGTCGAACAGGCTATTGGTGTCCGTGCCCCACACGGGATTGTTGTGGCTGTCGCGCAACGGGTTCACCAGCAGATAGGCCACCAACGCATCGCGCCGCCGCTCGCGCAGCGGGTCCATCACCGCCGGCGCCGCATTCAGCCAGGCATCGTTGGTATAGCGCGACTTCAGCGCCTGCAGAGCCGAAGCGGCGGCGGAACTTTCGTCCAGGGCTTCCACGCCCCAACTAACCAGACCCGCGCCGGTCCCACCGGTGGCCGTGCCCATCGCGATGAGCGTACGCAAGCGGTCGTAAGTGGCGGGCTTCACATAATCCGCCGAGCCGTAGCCCAACTGCGTAGCCAGCGCCGCAATGTCCGCCTGCTGCCATCCGGTAATCACGCCCAAGGCCGCCGGGACGCCGGCCGCGGTCAAGGCGCCACCCTTCACGGCGGAAATGAGCGCCGTCAGACTTGGAATGGCCGGCGGCGGCGATGCGGTGGAGAGCGCCGCAGCATTGAAGGCGCGGTTTAGCTGCACCAACAGCACCGTAGCCAGCAGCGCATCGATCGACTGGCTCGGCTGGGACATCAGAACCGGAAGACTCGTGAGGTCCACTCCGCCATAAGCCGATGCGTTGGGCAGCAGCCACAGAAGATCTACGTTCACCAGGTGCAGAGTCTGCACCACCAGGCCGACCTTCGCGAGCAGGCGGATTGCCAGGTATTGGTTGGGGAAGTTCGCCGACGAGACGCTGTGCGCGTAGTCGTTCGACCCTGCCGTCCGGGCGATAATGGCTGGGGCTGTGAGTGCGGCCAGCAGCGTGGTTGCGGTGCCCGGAACCTTAAGCTGCTGCATCAGCAGCGCCGTGGCGTCGGTGGCCAGTTGCAAATCGCCCGCGACCGCCGCGATCACCGCCGTGCGCGTAAGATAGTTGGCCAGCGAATTCAGCACCAGGGTGGCGCGCTGATTGACCTCCTTCTGCACCGCGGCGGCATCGTTGGGGTTGGAGACCAGCGGTCCCAGACTCGCCTTGGCCGTGGCCACATCCATAAACGGGCCAAAATAAGTCGTGATGAAGCTGTCCCGATCGGTATAACCGCTGCCCGAAGTGCCCATTGCCACGCCGGTAACCGCACCGCCCGCAACCGTGGCCGTAGCGGTGGCGCCGGTACCCGCGGGTTGCGAAATATTCACCGTAGGCGCCGAGGTGTAACCGCTGCCGCCCGCAATCAGATTAATCGCCGCAATGCCTCCGCTGGCATTGATCGTGGCGCAGGCCTGCGCACCCGAACCACCGCCACCGGAAAAGTTTATGGTCAGGACCGGTCCAAAGCCGCTGCCCGGCGCCGACACTGTTACGCCGCTTACGGAGCCGGCCGTGACCGTGGCAGTTGCCGCCGCTCCGGCGCCGGCCGGTTCGGAAATCACCACGGTCGGTGCTGAGGCGTAGCCGGTACCCCCATTGGTCACCCGGATGGCTGTGATCGCTCCGGTTGCATCCACAATTGCATAACCCTCAGCGCCGGAGCCGCCGCCCCCGGAAAAGGTCACGGCGGGGAAAGGAAACGTGCCGGACACGAGGGCTGTCGCATCCGCCACCACCGCGGGATCGGAGAAGAACGGAAGCTGGCTAAGCGCGCTGGCCAGCGTTTTGAGCGGCGGGTCGGTGCTCGCGTAAATGTCGTCATTCACCTTCTGCATGGCGGTGCGGATGTCGGTGAGCACACTCGTCACCTGTGCGTCCGTCATGCCTACGCCGCTGGGCGCCGCGGCATAGCCGCTGCCGCCAATGCTCACGTGAACGGCGATAACCGCGCCCGCGGCAACCGTGGCCGACGCGATTGCTCCGTTGCCGCCGGCCTGGGTGATGATTACGGTGGGTGGCGAAGCATATCCAGTGCCGCCCTTAACCACATTGATGGCCGTAATCGCGCCGGTTCCGTCCACCGCTGCGTAGGCCTGCGCCCCCGAACCACCTCCTCCGAAAAACGCAATGACGGGGCCGCCGGGCGTTAGCAGATACTCGATTTGATCCGCGCTGAAGCCGGACTTGGCCACGCTGGACGCCCGCTTGATGAAGGACTGCGTGGCGCTCAGCGACGCGAAGACCGCCGTCAACGGCTCCGGGCCCAGTTCCAGCAGTCCGGAAACCGTGAGCTTGGTGGCGCGGGCGAGCAACATGATGCGATACAGCGTGCTCAGGGTGCCCAGCGTCAGCGTGCCGTCGGTAAAGCCGGTCAGCGCGGGCCAGTCCGCGGCTTGAATCTGCAAAGCGGCGCGCACCGCGGTGGCGTGGCTGCTCAGCGGCGGCGATGGACCGGCGAGCAGCGTCGCCAGCACCAGGGCAGGGTCCTGCGGCACCGCCGGGTTCTGGAATAACGACTCGTATAGCGCGGTGGTCTCCGAGCCGTCGGGGTCGCGATGGGTGTTGCTATCGATGTTCTGGTAAAAGCTCAGGAGTTGATCGCATGGCAGTCCGGTCGTGTCCTGCAACAGCCGGAAATTGAACAGCGCCACCAGGGCGTTGGCGTCCAGCGTACCGTTGCCGCCAACCGATGGTGCGGACAGCAGCAGATCGAGTTCCCACATCTTCCAGCCGGTGCGCCGCCACAGCCGCAGAAAACGATGCATCCGATCCAGGCGGCCGGCGTCCAGCGGCGTCAAAGTCTGCTTGGTCGTATCGCAAGAGTTGCTCTTATCCTGAATCGTGGTTGGCGCGCCGCCATTGAGCACCCACACCACTTGCAGCAATTCCAGCAACTGCTCGTAGGTCAGATCCGCGGCTTGCAGAAAGGCGGCAACCTGGGCCAGATCGGTGACCGGATTTGCCGTATTCCAGGCGACGTTCAGCGATACAAAATTAACCTGAGTGATCAGGTCGCGCTCGTGCGGGCAGATCCCAAAGCGCTCCGCGGCGACGGTCACGTCGCTTGAAGACAAAAGGCTCTGCCGCAACTGCCATAGCGACACGTTGGACTGTTGCAGGTAGGTGCGCAGTTGATCGAGTGCGTCATCATAGGGCAGCGTATGCGGATAACTGGCGGCTCCGACCAGAGGATAGGCCGCCGCGTTGACGTGTTCCGGCGCGGCACGCAGTTCCTGCTCTGTAAGTGTCGTCTGGTAGGAGGACGCGGGAAGCGGCCCCGCGGGCACCACGGTCACTGCATTCTCCAGCAGTTCGTTGACCAGATCGATATAGGGCAGCACCGTGTTAGTGTTTGGACAGTTCAACAGCAGGTATTCGAGGTCCGGACGCCGGGCGATCAAAGCGTCAAGCGCGGTAGAATAGGGGCCGCTCTGGCCCCGATTGCGCAGCCACAGCAGCAGGTCCGTCAGGTATGCGGCGGGACTGAGCACCGAGGTACAGTCGTCAACTTCGCAATAATCCTGTGAACCGAACAGCGTGGCCAGCGTCGGGTTCTGCCGCACCGCCTCCTGGATCGGCTCGTTCAGGGCCTTTGCGGAACCGAGCACGCTGGGCCAGGCGTTGGCGTTCACCATGCCGAGGTTGAGTTTGGAGTAAAGCGAGACCAGGCTGGCGTACCGCTGATCGGCGAAATAAAACGTCTTGTACGCCTCCAGGCGCGAAAGCCCCGCCGCCACCGCTTTGCCGACAAATTGCTGCTTGCCCATCATCGCGATGGATGCAGCCGAGTGGATCCCCTGGCCCAACAGCGTTTCCGCGGTATCCACATGCGGCACAATGCGCAAGACGCGCTGGAATTTGCGGACGTTGGCGACCACCGCCGCCTGGTCTCCCGGCGCGATGCCGGTGAAGGCATTGGCGCCCTGCTGATGAAGATAGATATCGATGCTGAGGCGGCGCAGATCCAGAGTGCCATTGTTGCTGAAAAACTTCTGCAAAGGGGCGCGCTGCGCCTGCGGCACAAACGTGCCGGCACCCACGCGGCTGGCCAGCGCGGCAGTAGGATAGGCCCGTGTCACGCGGCCGTAAATTTCCTGCGCGAATACTTGTGCCGGGCTGGCGCTGCCCGCCGCACTAATGTTGGCGGGGACGGCGCCGGCGCCGCTGGCATTGATCAATTTGAGCCAGTCGGCCTGCGTCAAAGCGGCCAGGTCGGTCAGTGATTTGTAAGTTCCGGCCGCGAAGCTTTGTTTCAGCGCGCTCAGAAGCGGAACCTGATTTTTGACAAAGGCGCCGATTTCCAGCGTCTGCTGCACCGACGCCGCTTCCTGGGGCGTGAAGCCGTGCTGGCCGTCGGCCAGCGTTGCCCAAAACTTGGCCATCGGCTGCGTATTCTCCTGCAACGCCTTGGCGAAGGCCTGTTGCTTTCCCTGGGCGAGCTGGGCCAGGTCGAGGACCTGGCCCAGCGTGGTCTTACCGGCAAGATAAGGCTGGCTGAGCGCGTTCTTTTGCGCGTGGGACTGTAGGTCGGCGACGATGGCGGGAATCTGCGCGGCAAAACTCTGGCTGATCAACCCGGCTTGGACGGCCGCCTGCAGCGTACCCGTCTGTACGCCAGAGCTCAGGCCAAAAATCAACGTTGCGACGTGCTGGACGAGCGAATCGATCAATGTGAAACCGTCGCTGGCCGCAAGCAGCGAAGATGGAAGGCTGGAGGGCACGCGCTGGCGCAGGAACGCATAGAAGGCCGCGGCATCCGTGCTGTAGGCCTGATTCAGCCTTGCCGCAGCCAGCAGTTGCATGATCTGTTCGCTGGTCTTGCCGGTCTCTTGCGCGAGATACGTAATGTCCTGGTGTTGGCTGCTCTCGACCAGGTCTTCGAGTTTCAAGCCGTCCAGTAGCGGCTCAACAGCCCGCAGCAAACTGCTGAATTCAGAGGTATCGGGCGGCTCCGCCTGAAGATCGATTTCGAGCTCGGGCTGGACCTCGGTGGGTGCGGACCGGATCGGTGCACGAAGCGCTGCGGAACTCGCTTGCACCACGACGAAGAGCCGGCCCGCGACGTCATCTGGCGGGTCGTAGCTGATCTGGTAATTGCCCTCTTCATTCGCTAATCCACTGGCTAGAAACTTCGCCTCGCGGATGCGCTGCAGAGTAACGGTGACTTCGGCTCCGGAGATCTCCTGGGCCTCAACGCCAGTTACTTTGCCCTGTACGTGATACTGCTTTTCAATCGAGCTCACGACGTTCTCCGATTTGTCGCCATCAATGGGGAGGATTTACGTTTGCCCGCCTTGGCGTTGTCGATATTACATTGAAGCTCCTCTATTCGACACTTTGTTGCAAAGATTTACATCAGAGCAGTCTACGACTCTTAAGAGTGGCAAGATCTCTTTGAACGTGCGAAAGGAATCGAAGGCGCCACATCTCAACGGACGCCTCAGGAATCTGCCCTCGGCCGGCCGGTTGGCTGTCCGGTGCGTTCGCTCCGCACCGCAAGCAGCCTTGGTCGCGGACCCCGGGAGCTGGCCCAGCCAAAGACCTTGAATTAAACCTTCTCATCAGCGATCCAGGAGCAAAGAACATGGCCGCAAGATTACTTGATAAGGTTTGTCTCATCACTGGAGGCGCCTCCGGAATAGGCAGAGCGGCGGCGTTGGCGTTTGCGCGTGAGGGCGCAATCGTAACTATCGCCGACGTCTCCTCGGGCGGCGAAGAAACCGCTCGCCTTGCGCAAAATGCGGGCGGACGGGCGGCGTTTGCACGATGCGACATCTCCGTGCCCGCTGACGTGGAAGCCTTGATCGCCTCGATCGTGGCCAAATACGGGCGCCTGGACTGCGCGTTCAACAACGCCGGCATCGAGGGTCCCCTGGTGCCGATGGCCGAGGTCTCCGAGGAGCTTTGGGACCGCATTATAAGGGTGGACCTCAGGGGCGTGTGGCTGTGCCTGAAGCATGAGATCAGGCAGATGCAGCGCCAGGGGCGGGGCGCGATCGTCAATACCAGTTCCACCGCGGGGATCTGCGGCACGCCGGGCTACAGTCCCTACAGCGCGGCCAAGCATGGCGTAATCGGACTGACCAGGAGCGTGGCGCTCCAATACGCCGCGTCTGGAATCCGCGTCAATGCGATCTGCCCCGGGCTGACCGATACGCCGATGATGGATCGAATCCTGGGCGGCGACCATGAAATGGAGAAGCTGTTCGTTGCCGGAACGCCGTTCGGACGCAAGGCGCAGCCCGAGGAAATGGCGGCGGCCGCGCTGTGGCTGTGCTCCGATGAAGCATCGTTCGTCACTGGCGCGGTGCTCCCCGTGGACGGCGGCGCGTTCGCGCAGTGAGGGTAATTAACCTGTTAACCGCCCAAACACATTGGCGCAGAGGCCCTTTCTGTCCCCTCTTCTTATCCTAAGAGAGGGCGAGAGAGAGGTGACACGCTACGGTCCACGACACAGGTTTCGCCTACGGCCACTGACCTTGCGCGCAACCACTCCCCAGAATTATTCTCGTTTTGAGGCTGGGAGAGGGACAGGGAGAGGTGCCACGTTCCGATCCGCGGCACACGTTTAGCCTTCATCCAGTTACATTTCGCGCAACCTCTGTCCGAAATTATTTTCTCTTCGGTGCCAGCGGTTAGAGTCCAAACAACTCTACCCATTCTTTCGATAGTCCCCCTGCCTGGGCCAGCTTCAACGCCTCCGGGTCTCCCTCGTCCCAAAGCGGCGTAAGCTTGTTGCGGTTGACCTTCCAGATGCCGTTGATTTTCACCAATCCATGCGTGTAGTAGCCGCCCTCGTCCAGCACGTACTTTCCGCCTTCGGGCGATTTCATGAAGTGGCGCGCGATGAAGTAGGTGATCGCGGTGGCGCGGTCGCCGTCGATTTCGACAAAATAATTCGACGCAAAATGCTGCGTTTCGAAAAAGCGCGCCAGTCCGCTGGCAACCGCCGCGACCCATCGCGCCCGGGGCGCGAGGCGCGCCTCCTTTCCGCCAAAGGCGGTATCGGTGAAATCGACTTCGACTTGATCCGCGAACTCCGCTTCGTAGCTCTGCCAATCCTTGCGATCCATGTGGAAGGTCAGCCGCTTGACCGTCTCGACGATCTTGATCCGGTCGATCACGTACTGGATCTCGTTCCCCAGCTTTTCTTCGGCCATGAGGCCGTCCTCCTGTGCACAAACTCGCGGTTGCAGTTCTTCGAGCTTCTTGCATAGTTATTCGCGGGCTGGCAAACGCCCTGATCTGCCTTTGACAGCGCCGGGCGGGTGCGGAGGCGCCAAACGGAGGTGAGCGGTATCGATGGAATTCGAAGTGCTGGCGTCGGGTTATGAAATTATCGAAGGGCCGCGCGTCGATGAGGCCAACCGGCTCTATTTCAGCGACGCCAGCGATAACGGCGGAGTCTATTGCCGGCATCCTAACGGCGTTATCGATACGGTAATCGCCAGGCGCGATCGGGTCGGAGGAATCGCGCTCAACGCCGGCGGAGGATTGGTGGTCAGCGGACGCGGCCTGATGCTGTGGGATTCGGCCAGCGGACGCGGCCGCGATCTTTTCACCCACTGGGAGGGCAGGAAGATCAACGTCTTCAACGACCTTATTCCCGATGCGCAAGGCAGCATCTTCACCGGGTCCATAGAGTACGATGCAATCAAGGGTGAGCCGCCCGTCCCCGGCGCCCTTTATCGGGTCGATCCGCCGGGCCGCGGCCACCTGGTTTGGGAAGGAGTTCAGGTAAGCAATGGACTGGGCTTTAGTCCGGACGCAAAGCTTTTATACCTTGCCGACACCGCCACGCAGGCGGTCTGGGCTTTCGACGTGACCGCGGACCGCGGACTCAAGGACCGCCGGATGTTCGCCAAACTCCCTGCCGGACTCCCCGACGGTCTTGCGGTCGATGCCGACGGCGGAGTCTGGGTGGCCGCGGTGCTGGGCCGCGAAGTCGTGCGGTTCAAGAACGACGGCACCATCGACCGGCGGATTCCGATTCCGGCCCGCAACGTGACCAGCGTGGTGTTTGGCGGCACCGACTTGCAAGACCTCTACGTCGTCACCTGCTTCGACCAGGACAACGCTTTGGAGAAAGGCTCGATCTTCCGCACCCGCTCCGATATTCCCGGATCCCCAGTGCCCAAGGCGCGGTTCTGATCGTTCGGATCTATACCGATCGCAACACCTGGCCCGGGATGGCGCCGGTGAGCTTGCCATCTTCGAGGATCACCTGGCCGTTGACGATCGAATAGACGATACCCTGGGCTTCGACCACCAGCCGGCGCGCGGCGCCGGGCAGATCATTGCGCATCTCGCCGCGAGCCGCGGACCCTACGGTTTTTTCGTCGAAGATTACGATGTCGGCGGCGGCGCCTTCCAGCAGACGCCCGCGATCCTTGATTCCCCACACATCGGCGATTTCGGACGTCAGCCGCGCCACCGCGCGTTCAAGACTCACGGCCTGCTTTTCGCGCACCCAATGGCCGAGCAGGAAGGTGCAGTAGCCGGCGTCGCAAACCATGTCGACGTGGGCGCCCGCGTCCGATACGCCGATGATCGTGCGCGGGTCGGCCATTAGCCGCCCAACCCCCTCCTCATAGTAGATTTCCATGACAAATTCAGTTCGCAGCCGGTCAGCTATAGCGAGGTCAAAAAGACCATCGACGGGATCTTTTCCCTGGGTTTTAGCGACCTGCGCGAGAGGAGTTTTCGCGAACTGCTTGAGCGCGGGAGTGGCGACATCCCACACTTCGATTTTCTCGAACGAGTTCGACGCCAGCCGCGGCTGCGTCAGTTCCTGCCTGAACGCTGCGCGAAAGGCGGGCTGGCGATAAACCTCGATCTGCTCGTCGACGCTGCGGTTGAACGCCGGTTTCATGCATGCCATGTCCGCCAGCATCATCGGGGAGCGCAAGCTAATCAGCGCTTCGAACGGCCGGCAGGTGACTTGGGGAAGAGCGCCGCGCCGGATCAAGGGCTCGAGCCGGCTGAGCGTCTCGCCGGCCTCCTGTGGCCGATCCGGCCAACTCGCCATCGCCAGCCATGTCACCGGACGTCCGCTCTCGTTCACGAGCATTTCCAGAAGCTCGTATTCGCTTTCGGAAACGGCTCCCGGTTTTCGGGTAAGGGAAATCTCGATCGTACCCGCCCCAAGTTGCCGCAGCACCCGCGCATAAGCGCCAAGTTCTTGCGCACTGGCCAGCCGGCAGGCCAAAGGCCGGCCGCGATAGCCGATATGCTGCGGCAGTATGGTGGTGGTAAAACCGAAGGCGCCGGCGGCGACCGCCTCGCGCAGCAGTTCGCTGATCCGCGCGACTTCGCTGGGACGCGCCGCGCGCTCCATCGACTCTTCGCCCATCACGTAATGACGAAATGGAGTAAGTGGCGCAGCGAAAGCCAGGTTGATTGCGCTGCCGCGCCGTGACGCCGCGTCCATGTACTGCGGGAAGCTTTCCCAGTCCCACGTGAGTCCCCTGGTCAGGACATCGAACGGAATCGCCTCCACGGTGACCAGGTCCCAGGTTGCCGTTTCGCGCATATGCGGCCGGCAAGGCGCCAGCCCGACGCCGCAATTGCCCATCACCACGGTGGTTACGCCATGCCACGACGACGGCGTAATCGAGCGGTCCCAGCAGATTTGCGCGTCGTAATGCGTGTGCGGATCGATAAAGCCAGGCGCGACGATCAGGTCCGAAGCGTCGATCGTCCGCGCGGCGCCGGTCCCGGTCTTGCCGATCCCGGCAATCCTGCCGCCAGCCACCAGCAGATCGGCGCGATAACGCCCCGCGCCCGTGCCGTCGACGATAGTTCCGTTCTTGATCAGTAGCTCGGACATCGCGTTCCTTCACGCCGGCCGGTCTCCGTTAAGGAGCACAACGTTTTGTGCGAGATGTCAAGCGGACGGCGCCGCGCCGCGTCTTGCAAGACACTCGATGGGACGTCGAAGTGGGTCGGTCTACCAGCGCGTCGGTCCTCGGAAACCGTTATCCCCCCGCGTGTTGGCTCGGCGGTCGCGTCAGGGCGTCTTCTTCTTCGCCGGAGGCACGAGCGCCACCGCAGCTTCCGCGGTAAGCAGGAGAAAGGTGAATGACTCCTGAAGATACAGGCTGACCGTGGCCTCGCTGTGACTTAAGTAACCGATGGAAACATCCTGGCCGAGGTAGAGGCTGAAATCGCCACCCCGGGTGGTGAGAACAAAGGCTCCGGAGATCGCCGGGGCCCAGATGATCTCGTCTTTAACCAGGCGCTGGACGTGCTCCAGTACCGGGTAGCCATGGTCGCTGGCCTCGCTCAGCGCGGTGTAGGCGTCGGAGCCCAGCAGCACCCTGTAGGGACCGTTGACGCCCACCAGGCGCAGTTGGGTCAAAGCTTCGGCGATCGCCACGGGGTATTGGAGTACGTCAGCCGGTAGAGTCTTGATTGGGTTGTTGGTGCCTTGCGCAATCCCTTCGATACCGCCGGCCGCGTATCCCTGGAAGATGGCGCGGTCCTCGGCAAAGGTAATCTGGCGCGCCGCGTCTTTAACCGCTTGCCAGTCGGAATCGTTGGCGCCGCGTTCCACGTCGTCGATCGCCTGGCGACTCAACTCGAAGGGGGCCCGCAACTCCACCAGCGCCTTGACCTCACGTTGGCGCGCGAGGATGCCGTCGCCCGGCGACTCGATCCCGCGCAGATGGCCGGTGCCGACCGCCGAGAAGGCTGAACCATGAGGCCCATCCAAATCGACTACCCGCCGCCCGGTGAGGTAGCGTTTGAGCGTGCGGGTGGCCTCCTCCTCGATCTGGGCCCAGGCCAAGTCAGAAATCGGGGCAAGCTCGCGGTGAAGATTATTCATTGCGCCATTATCCTTTCAGGGAGCCGATGCCGAGGGAACCATCGCGCAGCGGCGGGTTGGACGATGCGGATTGCGCCGCCGGCGCGGCAGTAAGTGCGACCGCGGCCGCCGCCGGCGCGGTGGCCAGCGCCTCCAGCAGCGCGGCGGACGGCACGAAAAACAGGCTGCCGGTGACCGCGCGGCTGAAGTCCAGTATGTGGTCATAGTTGCCCGGCGGCCGCCCCACGAACATGTTCGTCAGCATCTGCTCGGTCACCCGGGGCGAGCTCGCGTAGCCGATAAAATAGGTGCCGAATTCGCCCCGGCCTGGCTGGCCGAAAACCATGTTGGCGCGGAGGATTTTCATTTCCTTTCCGTCCTCCACGATGGTGTTCAGCGCATTGTGGGCCGAGGTCGGCTTGACCGCGTCGTCGAGTTCGACATCGGAGAGTTTGGTGCGGCCGATGATGCGCTCCTGCTCCTCCGTGGGCAGCGTGTTCCATCCGGCCAGATCGTGCAGATACTTCTGCACAATCACGTAACTGCCGCCCGCGAACGCGTCACCGTCGGGAATAATGGTAGCCTCGACCGCCTCCTGACCCGAAGGGTTCTCGGTGCCATCGACGAACCCCAGGAGGTCGCGCGCGTCGAAATAACGGAAGCCTTGCACCTCGTCGGCCACCGCGACCGCGTCGCCGAGCTTCGCCATGATCAGGGTCACCAACTCGAAGCACAGATCCATGCGCTCGGCGCGGATATGAAAAATCACGTCGCCGGGAGTCGAAACCGCGTGGCGCGAGCCGGCGCGGATTTCGCGGAACGGATGCAGTTCCGCCGGACGCGGATGCCCGAACAAGCGATCCCAGGCGTCGGAGCCAAATCCCATGATGCAGGAAAGGTTGCCCTCGCCGTCGCGGAAACCTACCGCACGCAGCAGCGGCCCAAGGTCTGCGCACATTGCACGCACCGCGTCCGCGCTGGCGGCGCCCGGATTTATCGTCACGATCAGAAAAATCGCGGCGCGCGTCAGCGGCGCCACCACGGGCTGCGGCGTAACGGTCGTGGTCATAGCGCCCACCGCCGTCGTATAGCGTCCACGCGCGGCGACCCCAATCCGGACCTGCACGATTGTGCGCCATGCTCGAAACATGGTGGTATGCGGCATACAGCGCCCGCACGTGGAAGTGGAGAGCCGGTTCGTAGCGGGTACCTGAATTTCTCGATATGCAACAAAAGCTGTCTTTCTGGCGTTGGTTTACTGGAGGATAATAACTGTCGCGGTTCACAGTCAAGCTCAGTTCTGCAACGCAGCGGCTTGGTCATCAAAATCTCGAGCAGCTCGGCTGCCAACGCTAATCCCGCGGACCCTTGAGGTTTTCGATCATCTCGTAGGCTTGCTGGTCGTATTGTACGACCTCGACCGCTGAGCCTACCGCTTCGCGCAAATCGAAGTAGGCGAAATGCAGGCCGCCGCTATGATTTTCGAGCAGACGCGGGACCCCGGCGGCGCGCAGGCTTTGGGTCGCCTTCTCCCAGTCAGGGACCAGGAACGCGATGTGATGCATTCCGCCGCCGGTGGCTTTGATAAACTCGCTGTAGATGTCGTCGCCCAGCGGAGCCGGCTGAATCAGTTCGATCTCGGTGTCGCCGTTCAGTCCGGTGCGGCCCACCGAGAGTTTGAGCTGGAACGGCTGCGTCACGGGCTTGCCGCGCATCATCAGCGGGGGGCCCATCGGCAATTCGATCGCACCGAAGTGCTTCACACCCATCAAGCGCTTGAACGACTCACGCGCCGCGTCCAAATCGCGCACGACGTATGAGACATGGAGGAAGTACGGAGCCAGGTTGTCCAGTACGCTATCCATTTTTTAAAGCCTCCTCCCAATTCGGGTCATTGGCTAGCCGGGTCTTGAACCCAGCGGCGCGCGTATCGTATTTGCCGCGATTCCCGATTCCTATATACAGTCGTCCTTATAGCAGGGATCGGGGAGAAATCGCGATGGGACACATCGATTGCGACACGCATGTGGTCGAAAACCAGCGCACGTGGGATTATCTGGATCCCGACGAGCGCGATCTTCGTCCCAGGACCATCAACGGCTTCTGGCGCGTCGAGGACCTGCATTATTGGACCAACGCCGTGATCGACGATACCCACCGCAAGACTTTTTCCAGCGGCAGTGTTGACCTCACCGATCCTGGGGCGCGGATCCGGCGGATGGATGAACTGGGCGTGGATGTTCACGTGATGTTCCCGACATTCTGGCTGATGGCGGATATTCTCAGCCCCGCCCTGGAGGCAGCCCTGGCGCGCAGCTACAACCGCTGGATGGCGGAGTGCACGGCGGACAGCAAGGGACGATTGCTGTGGGCTTTGCAGGCGCCGGTGCGGTCGATCGATCGGGCCCTGGCGGAATTGGAGTTCGGCCGCCGCCATGGCGCGGTTGCCGTACATTTGCGCGGCCTCAGGCATGGCCTCGGAATCGCCGATCGATCTTACTGGCCCATCTACGCCAAAGCGCAGGACCTCGACCTGGCAATCGCGGTTCACGTCGGCGGCGATATGCGGACTTACTATTCCCAGCCGCACACTTTTCTGGTGAGCAATCTGGCCCCGGTTCCGATGGCGCTGGCCGCGGTGTTGACGACCGGCCTGCACCAGCGCTTTCCCCGGTTGCGCTGGGCGTTCCTGGAAGCGGGGGCGAGCTGGTTGCCGTGGGCCCTTCAGGAATGCTTGCGCGCCGACAACTTCACCGCGAAACGCATAGCTTCGCGGGATTGGCGTGCCGCCGCCAAGGATCTTCTCCGCCAGCAGAATCTGTACGTCTCCTGCCAGGTTGACGACGACCTGCCCTATCTACTTCAGTACGCGGGAGAGCAGAACCTGGTCCATGGAACAGATTACGGACATCTCGACGTCGGATCCGATCCCGACGGCCTGCGTGTGATCGCCGGTCGGGCCGACCTTGACACCGCGGCGCGAACAAAGATCGTTGACGAAAACGGCCGCCGCTTGTACGGCCTGGCAGTGGGTTGAGAACCTGACATCGAATGAGTTGGAAAGCCGCGCGCTCCGACCTCAAAGCAAGAATAATTCCGGACAGTGGTTTCGCGCAAAGGCAGTGGCCGTATGCGAAATCTGTGTCGTGGACCGTAGCGTGTAACCTCTCCCTCGCCCTGATATGAAACGACCTGTCAAGTTCGCAAAGGATCTTCCTTTCTGAAATAGGAGTTTTTTTCGCCCACGCCCTCAAAGGGGCTGGGGCGTGGGCGAAAAAAACCGATTCCGCGTCCGAGCCTGCCGCTGCGATGCAGCGCGCCGGCCAGCCGTGCTGGTGGCTGGCCAAGCGTTGCGCAGGGGCAGGCTCGCACCTTTGTATCTGCGGCGGTGGGGCCAGGGGCTGGTCCCGCGCACCCGCGCCGATGACGACGGTTACTCACCCTGATATTCGCGAGTCGAGGCTGTGCTCGTCGCATAGTCGGGATTCGTAAGGGACGCCTGTGACTCTCAACGTGAGTCGGCCGTGGCCGTACACAAGGGCGAGGTCGAGGGTCGTCCCCTCCGTGGCTTGGCGCTGTGATGCTGGCGCTGGTCTGGCCCACCGCAATTCCTTTAATTCAGTTAAACGCTTTGGTTGGGCGCAATCCTAAGCCGCTTGGCCTGGGTTAAGCAGACCCCGGCTGGTAATCTCGCCGCGCTCCACCAACACTCCGATGGCCCAGATGAAACCGGTCAACTCGCGCGCCACCGCCACGATCGCCTTGGTGTTGGACTTGCCCGCCGCCACCAGCCGGTGATAACGCCGGTAAAGGCGCTGTTGCGCCTGCCAGGCAATCGCCACGAGGTTGGCATCCAGTCCCGCCTGGCGGCGTTTGAGCGCCGGGCCCACTGCGGGTTTGGCCGCATAGTGCCAGCTGGCCTCCACTAATACCCGGCGCAAATGGGCATTGCCGGTCTTGGTGATAGTGCCGCGCCGCACCCGCTTGCCGCTGCTGTATTCGCGGGCCACCAACGCGCTGTAGCCCATCAATTGCCGCGCTCCCCTGAAGCGCCCCAATTCGCCCAGTTCGGCCGCGATCGTCAGCGCCGTCAGTTGCGCCACCCCGCGCAACGCTTGCAGCCCTGCCACCAGCCGTTTGATCGGCTCCGGGGCCTGCGCCAAGGACTGGCCTAACGCCTCGTCCAGCCGCGCTACCCGCGCTCCCGCATGCTCCACCTCGGCCAGATAATCCGCCAACGCCAGCCGTTGGGCTACCTGCTCCAGTTGCAACTGCGCGATCCACTCCAGATAGCGCTTGCTCCAGCGTCGCGTCCCACGCGGCGCGTGGAGCCCCTGGCGCAACAAAAACTTGCCCAACCGTTGCCGCGCCCGCTGCTGATCGCTTTTGGCTGCTTCGCGCGCCCGCACCAGGTCGCGCAAGGCCTCGCGCTCCACCTCCGGCACACACACCGCGCTCAATTCCCCCGCCCGATAGCTGCGCACCAGCTTAAGCGCGTCGCGCCGGTCGGTCTTGACCCGGTCTCCGGGCCGCACCGGCATCAGACTGGGCGCGATCACTTCGCAATGCACCCCAAGCCGTTTGAGCTGACGGTACAAAACGTACCCGCAGGGCCCCGCCTCATAACATACCCGCAGCCGTCGGGCCGGCCCCAATTGCTTGATCAGCTTGGCCACTGCTTCCGTCGTGTTGGGGATTATTCCCCGCGACCGCGCCTCACCCTCGCGCTCCGCCACTGCCGCCGCGATGCTGTCGCGGTGTACATCCAGTCCTACATATAAGATATTGTCCTTCATGACCGGCTCCTTTCGCCTGTAGCTCTGCGCTACCGTTTTGCTCCAATTCGCAGCGTAACCTACGTCCCTGCGAAATCGGAGCCGGTCGTTTCATGGTGACTCTCCTAGGATAAGGAGAGGGAACAGAAAGGGCCTCTGGGGCAATGTGTTCGTGCACTCAAGGCGCAAAATTATTTTCGCTTTAGGGCTGGGATAACGGGAGGGACAGAAAGAGCATCTGCGCCAATGCGCATGTGCTTGTGACGCGTGAAATTATTCTTGCTTTGAGGCTAACACGCCCTGCCAGCCGCTCAGGCAAAGCCCATTAGAATCGACTGGCCGGTAGTGGTGCCGCTTAGGTCGCTGGCCAGAAAAATTGCCAACTCAGCAATTTCTTCGGGCTCGACGATTTTTCCCGTGGTATGCGCCTTGGCGGTTACCTTGGTGTATTCCTCCATCGTCATGCCCAGGTTTTTGGCCGCCACGCCCGCCCCACCCTCGCTGGTGGTCCATCCGGAACGCACCGACCCGGGACAGATGGAATTGCAGGTGACGCCAAGTTTTCCGCACTCCAGGGCGATCGATCGCGACAGCCCCTCTACCCCGTGCTTGGCAGCCGCATAGCTGGCCATGTGCGGCAGTCCTCGCAGTCCCGCCACCGATGAAACGTTGACAATCCGTCCATAGCGCCGTTCGATCATGCTGGGCAGCGCCGCGCGGCAGAAGAAAAACGTGCTGTGCAGGTTCAATGCAATGTTATCGAACCACCAGGCGTCGTCGGCCTTACCCACGGTTGAGTACTGGGCGACATCGCCTCCGCCGGCATTGTTCACCAGGATGTCGAGGCGTCCGAAGTGGCCAATCGCACCCTGCACCACCGCCGCACATTGGTCTTTGACCGTCACATCGCACACCTTGAAGAAGCATCGCCGGCCGAGCTTCTCCACTTCGGCGGCGGTGTTTTTGAGTTCGGCCTCGGTGCGGGCACAGATCGCGATGTCGGCGCCTTCACGGGCAAAAGCGAGTGCAATCACGCGGCCGATTCCGCGGCCTCCTCCGGTGATCAAAGCGACCTTGTCGGCTAAACGCATAGCGTGCTTCTCCTCTATAGTCCGGTGTCCGGCGCGGGCCGATAGGTGCGGCCATGAAACCCGCATTGTCCGCCGGCGTTGCGGCGGAGTATTCATTCAGCGCGGGGATGAAGTCTGCAAGCTTCTCCTCAATGAATCGGTAACTTCGGCGATCACTGATTCCAATGATATACTCTGTGGCTCCTGGCACCACTGGATTTCGATCCCGCGGAGCAGGCCCAGAATTGCGGTGGCCTGTTCCGCCGGGCGCGCATCCTTTCTGATTTCGCCGGCCTCGATCCCCTCTTCGATTAGCTTGCGCAGTATCGATCGAAAGTTACGATTAAGTCCGATTATATCATTAAGAATTTCGGGCGCCGGCCCCAGCGCTTCACCGGCCAGGATGGTAAGCGCCTGGATCACCCGGGCGCTCTTGGTGCCTTCCGCCATCAGCTCAAGACTGCTCTTTACCACTTCGAGCAGGGCCTCGAGCCCGGTTCGCCGCTGGGTAGCCGCGGCCAACTGCCGCCGGGTGAAATCACGCTGCAGGTTCTTCAGCAGCCCGCGGACCAGGCCGCTTTTGGAACCGAACCGGTGACCCACGAGGCCATGGGTGTAACCCGCCGCCTGGCCTATCTCCACCAGCGTGGTGCGGCCGCTGCCCTGGCGGGCAAACAACTCAATCGCCGCCGCGAGCATGCGGCTTTCCGAGCGCTCCCGGCGTTGATCTTGTGTGAGCCGTTTCGCGGAGGTGCGCGATTCCCCTTCAGCAGCCATACTGTAGTTTGGATTCCAACGCGCCTGCGCCGTTCACTTGCGGTTGAAGGGACCATCTCTCGCTTCGAGGGCCGCCTTCAGTCCTTTCTCTTTGATCATGCGCATCCAGTTGCGCACGGTGTCGGTCTCGTGAGCGATCACGTCGAGGTCGGCGGCGGATTGTTCCGCCGCCCGGATTCCCGTTATTTCCAGGTAGCGGTTGACCGCCGCCTTGTGCAGCATCAGCAATTCAGCCGATACCATCGCCACGCGGCTGGCAAAGCCAAGGGTTTCCTCGTCGAGCTTTTCGCGGGGATAAACCCGGTTGATCAGACCCCATTCCAGCGCTTGCTTGGCGGTGAACGGATCGCCGGTGAAAAACAGTTCCTTGGTGCGGCGCGGACCCATCAGCGTGGGCCACATCGACATGGTCGGCAGGATACCCATCGTGCGTCCCGGCTGATTGCCGAAGCTCGCGTCCTCGGCCGCAAACACCAGATCGCAATGGCCCGCCAACTCGGTCCCGCCGGCGATGCAATATCCGTGGACTTGCGCGATAGTCGGCTTGAGCAGCGACCACAGACGCATCCAGCGTGTGACCAGTCCTTGCATCGCCACCCGGTCGCGCATGATACGCGATCCCGAGCCGCGCTTTTGGTCGACTCCCAGGTCATACCCGGTGCAAAATGTGCGTCCCGCGCCGCGGATTATCATCACGCTGAGGTCCGGATCCTGTTCAAACTCGTCCAATGCCTGATCGAATTCGGCGAGCAGGTCCAGCGACATCGCGTTCATCCGCTCGGGACGGTTCAGGGTGATCCGCAATACCTTGTCGGCCGGCTTTTCGTAAATGATATTTAGGAAATTGCCCATTTGATGATTCACCAATGGCATGCAGATTATGGATTAGTCGAGCGCAATTCCATATAGCTGTGCGGCATTATCGCATACCATCTTGCGCGTAATAGCATCGGGAACCTTGGCAAAGTCGGTCCTGACCACGTCGCGCGAATGCGGCCAGGTGCTGTCGGAATGGGGGAAATCCGACGCCCACATATAGTTGTCGGCGCCGAAGTACTCATAGGTTGCCGGTCCGATCGGATCATCCTGAAAGGTCGCGCGGAGCTGGCGGCGAAAAAAATCGCTCGGCTTCATCTCAAATGGCCGCATCCCGGCAACGTTCCAATATTTCTCGTACGCATGATCCATGCGATACAGAAAATGCGGTAACCAGCCAGTGTCATTCTCGGCCGAAATGATTATCAGCCGCGGAAAACGCTCCAGTACGCGGTTGAGCAACAGCGAGACCAGGGTGAACTGGACGTCCACCGTCATGAAGATATAGCCGCCGACCTGCATAGTGGTGGCCGCCTCCGCGCCGCTGCGCAGCAGATCACCGGTCATCCGGTTGGTCGGACCCTTGAGCTCCCCGCCGGTCAAAACATGCAGGGACAGCGGCAAGCCCAAATCACTGGCCGCTTGCCAGAAGGGGTCGTAAATCGGACTGCCGTAGGGACGCTCCCGCGGTGCGGCGCCCCAGATCATCGCTCCGCGCAGGCCGAGCTTGCGGCATCGCTCCAGTTCATGGATAGCGGCGGGTATGTCGTAAAGCGAAATCAACCCGGTACCGATCAGTCGTTGGGGATTGTACCCGCAGTACTGCGCCAGCCAGTCGTTGTAGATCCGGAAGCAGGCCTGCTGCAGTTCGGCGTCGGCGAGACCGAACAATGGCATTGCAAGGCTCGGGTAGATCACTTCGGCCGCAACGCCGTCGATATCCTGGTCCTTGATCCGCTCGACCGGATCCCAGCCGCTGCGCCGCGCCTCGCCATGGATCCCGGCCAAATGTTGGGCGAGTTCTTCTCCGCCTTTGCCGGCGGCCCATAGGGAAGCGATTGGAAATGGCCTGAGGCCGGGAGCAACCAGGGAGACCCCGGGCCGCTTTTCATTCGGCATCACGCGGGGCGCGCGATCCTTAAACGCGTGGTCGAGACGCTCCACCCACAGATCGACAGGCTCGACGACATGAGAATCGGAGGAAATCAGTGTTAAAGCCGCCATAGGTTCTCCTGCTGCAATCGCCGCATGAAGTGCGTCCTCAGCCGTAAACGCCGATGCGCCTTACGTTTGAAATTGGGGCGTCAGGCGCTGGCGCGCGCGGGCAACTCGGGGATCCGCGGAGCAAATGCCGGGTCCTTCTGGATCACCGGCGCGACCTTTTCGGCGAATAGCTGCATACTGCGCTTGCAGTTCTCCAAGGAGATGCCGCCGACTGAAAACTGACCGAGGAAATGGCTCGCTCCGGTTAACTCGTGGATGTAGCGGATCTTCTCCAGGGCCTGTGCGGGCGTACCGTTGACGTGCAGATTGTCCATCGACGAGGACTTCTTCTTCGCGCTATCGGGTTTCACCTCGCCGTTTTCTTTCTTCGCGGTTGAAGCCTCGATTTTGGCGTAAGTCTTCGCGACCTTCCCGTAGTACTCATAGCCCTTCACGTTGGTGAGATGGCCGTCGGAGAAGCGGTAATGATTGTCCACATCTTTCGCAAAGGCACGCAGATGGACCTTGGACAGCTCGCGGGCCTCGGTGGGGTCTTCGGCAATGATCACGTTTCCCAACGCGATTACCGGACGGACGGGCTGGCCCGCGGCCTCCGCCGTGGCGCGATAGCGCTGGCAGTCCAGCGCCGCTGACTCCCAATCTTTCTGCGAGATGATCATCATGCCAAATCCCATCTTCGCCATCAGGTCAGCCGACTCGGGACTGACGGTGGAAGCATAGAAGCGCTCCTCGGGATGCGAGATCGGACGGGGACGAATCGTGGTCGTTGGAATCTTGTAGTACTGGCCATCATAGGAAAACCGCTCCTGGCTCAGCGCCAGGCGCACGATTTCCGCGACTTCCCGGAAACGATCGCGCGCCTCACCCATCGCGATCCGAAAGCCGTCGTACTCAACGGTTCCGGCGCCGCGGCCGAAACCGAATATCGTGCGCCCGCCGGACATCACGTCGAGCAGCGCGATTCCTTCCGCGACCCGGATTGGATCGTGCCAAGGCAAAACTATGACAGAGGTGCCCAACTGAATCCGTTTGGTGTTCGCCGCAAAGTAAGTCAGGAACTGGGTCGGACTGGGGATCATCGCGTAGCCGGTGAAGTGATGCTCCAGGCTCCACAGCGAATCGAAGCCCAGGGGTTCCGCCATATCGGCCAACGCGATCGCCTCCTGGTAAAGCTGGAGGTCCGGCTTCGAGTTATCCACCGCGCTGACAAAAGGTACATAGCCGGTCTTCATTTTTAATCTCCTGGGTTCTTGTTCGATTTTATTGCGAGCGGTCTGGGGCTCCGTTTGGCCCTACGGCAATGGACAAAAGCCCGGACTGCTTGACCAAGTCAAATTACGGCGAACTGAGCCTTTCCGCAAACTTATTATATGACTAGCAAATATCTTTGCGAGACAGTCAAGCAACGTACGGCCTCCCGATGGCCATGCTGAACCAGCGCACAATAGAGCAGATTGCGACTTTTTGAAGAGGCCGCGCTTTTTGAGCAACTAGACTTTGATGACTCGGACCTGAGGAATCACCAGAAAATCGTCATCCTGCGTATACACGGTAAGGTCATTGGTAATCGCAGTCGCGGCTATCCAGGTATCCATAATCTTGGGGCGCCGACCCTCCCGCCGCGCTCGCGCCGAGAGCTCCGCAAAAGTGCGCGCAACCTCCGTGTCGATGACCAGCGGCTCGAAAAATCGCTCCACCATAGTCAAGGTGTGGAGGCGCTCAGCCCGGGCCTCGGGCTGCTCGGCCATCAATACACCAAGCCGCAGTTCGGCAATCGTGATGACAGAAATCGCCGCAGCGGGTGGAACAACCGCAAGTTGGCGACCAGTCTCCTGAGCGATGAAAACCGATGTATCCAGGAGTCCGCGGTCATTTGTAGAACTCATCCAAGTTCATCAATCGTCGCGCCGGCAATTTCCTCGATGTCTTTCGCAAACTGCTGGTCCAACGGTGCTTTGGTCAGGATCTCCATTATTTTATCGCGAGGTACGAAGGTCTGACGCGTCGTATCAATCGGCACCAGCTCCGCGACGGGTCGGCCATTGACGGTAACGCGAATCCTTTCGCCAGCCTCTACCTCGCGGAGCACGGCACTTATTTTATTGCGCAACTCACGCTGAGGAATGGTCTTCATTAAAAGGCGTAGCAAATGTGCTACACCACATGCTAACAGCAATGGAACTAAAGTTCAAGTTGGAGGTTAAGTCTGTGGCAGCGTCTCCGGGGCCAGAATTCTAATCCTTCGGCAGGCCGAGGCTGCGCTCGCCGATAATGTTCTTCTGGATCTCGCTGGTGCCGCCCGCGATGCGGAATTGCAGGCAGCTGATCACCCTGCTCTGCCATCGCGGCGCTTCGGGCACAGCGGGCATCGCCTGGCCCAGTTGCGCGTATGGGCCGAGCATCTCGGTGGCAAAATGTGCGATTCTCACTCCCAGTTCGGAGCCGAACAGCTTCAGCATCGAGCCCTCCGGACCCGGCGGCAATCCCCTGAGCTGACGCGTCAACGAGCGCAACTGGGTGTACCGCGCCGCCTGGCATTCGATCGCCAGCGCACTCAGGCGCTGGCGCACCCAGGGAACGTCCCACGCCCGCTGGCCTTCGACTTCGACCCGATGCGCCAGCTCAATCAGCGCGCGCACCGCCTCAGACTGCCCTTCCCCGCCGACGAAAGCGCGCTCGTACGACAGCGTACCCATAGCCACGCGCCAGCCGTCGTTCTTGGGTCCAACCAGGTTTTCCTTGGGCACCTGGACGTCCTCGAAGAAGACCTCGTTGAAATGCGCATGGCCGCTGGCCACCACCAGCGGACGCACCTCCACGCCCTTGGTCTTCATGTCGAGCAACAGATAGCTGATGCCCTTGTGCTTGGGGGCCTTGGGATCGGTGCGGGCGAGCATGAACATCCAGTCGGCGTACTGCGCCGCCGAGGTCCAGATCTTCTGCCCGTTGAGCAGGAAGTAATCGCCCTTGTCCTCGGCGCGGGTCTGGACATTGGCGAGGTCGGACCCCGCGCCGGGTTCCGAGTAGCCCTGGCACCAGATGTCCTCGGCGCTCAGGATCCGCTTGACGTAGCGCTGTTTCTGGAGCTCGGTGCCGAACTGGATCAGGGTAGGCCCGCACATTCCAAGGCCGAGGTAGCCGGGAACGATTGGGGCGCGCGCCCGCGCGTACTCCTCATTGTAGATAATCTGCTCGATAAGTCCGGCGCCGCGTCCGCCGAATTCCTTCGGCCAGGCGATTCCGGCCCATCCCGCCGCGTAGAGCTGGGCCTGCCACACCCGCCGCTTCTCGAATACGTCGCGCGAGGCGGCGACGCGCTCGTCCATCGCGTCGTAAACGCGCAACTCCGGATCGAGATTGTCCGCGAGCCACTGCCGCAGCTGCATGCGAAACGCTTCCTGTTCAGACGTAAACGAAAAATCCATTGCTACCCTGCTCTACAGTATGTTTTGTGCGGCGGCAAAAATGCCGGCTCGTTTAGTCCACGGGCCAATTATCCTTTGGGCAGCTTCAGCGTGCGCTCGCCGATAATGTTGCGCTGAATCTCGCTGGTGCCGCCCGCAATCGTGTACTGGCGCGAGCTGATTACCCGGTTCTGCCATCGTGGCGCGTCGGGCAGCGCCGGCATCGGTTGCGCCAGTTGGCCGTACGGACCCAGCAACTCCGAGGCGAAAAATCCGATCCGTACTCCCAGCTCCGAGCCGAACAGCTTGAGCATCGAGCCCTCCGGGCCCGGCGGCAGGCCCTTGAGCTGACGCGTGAGGGAGCGCAGGCGCGCATATCTCGCCGCCTTGGATTCGATCGCCAACTGGGCGATCCGCTGGCGGACCCAGTCCTGGTCCCAGGCTGGACGGCCGTCGATCTGATGGCGATGGGCAAGATCGACCAGCGCGCGGATTTGCGAGTCGTAACCGCCGCCGGCGGCGCCGCGCTCGTAGGACAGGGTGGTCATCGCCACCTTCCAGCCTTCGTTCTTGGGCCCCACCAGGTTTTCCTTCGGCACCTGCACGTCTTCGAAGAAGACCTCGTTGAAATGCGCGTGACCGCTCGCAGTTATCAGTGGCCGCACGTCGACGCCCTTGGTCCGCATGTCGAGCAGCAGGTAGCTGATCCCCAGATGCTTGGGGGCGGTCGGGTCGGTGCGCGCAAGCATGAACATCCAGTCGGCGTACTGCGCGCCTGAAGTCCAGATCTTCTGGCCGTTGAGCACGAAGTAATCACCCTTGTCCTCGGCCCGCGTCTGAATTCCCGCCAGGTCGGAGCCCGCACCCGGCTCCGAGTAGCCCTGGCACCAGATATCCTCGCCGCTCAGGATGCGCTTCAAAAATCGCTGGCGCTGCGGTTCGGTGCCCCATTGCGCGATCGTGGGCCCGCACATCCCCACCCCCGAATATCCCGGCAGCAAGGGGGCCCGCGCCCGACCGTACTCCTCGTTATAAATGACCTGCTCGATTACGCTGGCGCCGCGTCCGCCGATTTCTTTCGGCCAGGCGATCCCGACCAATCCCGCGGCGTAGAGCTTGGCCTGCCAGGCGCGGCGTTTCTCAAAAATCTCGCGATTGGGAGCGACCCGCTCGTCGGCGGGATCGTCGATACACAGTTCGGGCGGCAAATGGTCCACCAGCCATCGGCGGATCTCCTTGCGAAACGCTTCCTGCTCCGGCGTATATGAGAAGTCCATCTATCTAATCCCTGGTATCTGCGGGGGCTCGGTATCGCCCTCTTCCCGGTGATCCGCTTCCAATCACGTAGCACATCGGTTACCTGCACGCCGCCCTGATCCTTTCTTGATTGCTCCGCGGTTGGCAAGAGGATGGAATGATCAAAGCCATCCCGGCGGCCGGTCGCGGGTCATCGCGGCGGCGCCAGACCAAAGGAGCCCATCATGAAATTCGGAATCGCGATTCGCAACATGGGTCCGCAGTCCACGATGCCGGCGATAAAAACGTGCGCGCTCGCCGCGGAGCGGCTCGGTTATGACGCGCTGTTCGTCTCCGATCATCTATGCATCCCGCCCGATCAGACCGAGGGATCCGAGGGACGCTACCTCGACGTGTTGGCGACGCTGAGCTTTCTGGCCGGCGCCACCGAGCGAATCCGGCTGGGCATCTCGGTCCTGGTGTTGCCGTATCGGCCGGCAGTATTCACCGCCAAGCTCATCGCGACCATCCAGGAACTGTCGGCGGAACGGATGATCCTGGGCGTCGGCGCCGGATGGATGCGTCCGGAGTTCGAGGCTTTGGGAGTCGATTTCAAAAAGCGCGGCGCGCTAACCACCGAAACGCTGCGCGTCATCCGCCATTTATTCGAGCATGAAGCCGAACCGTACCGTGGCGAACTAATCAGCTTTCCGGCCTTTGTCTTCAAGCCGCGTCCGAAATGCCCGCCAATTTGGGTCGGCGGCAACGGCGCCAACGCACTCGCGCGGGTGCTGGAATTCGGTGACGGATGGCATCCGATGTTGCGCGCCGGCGAGCTCAAGACCGCCGCCACCAAAGTGAAAGCCGACGCCGCAGCGCGTGGCAAACCGGATTTGGAAATCGTCGCCCGCTCGGCCTTTCCGCTGGACGATATTCCCAAAGCGCGCCAGCGCCTCAAGGATTACGAAGACGCCGGAGTCACCTACGTGATCCTCGATTTGGGACGCTACGCGGACGCCGAGCAGTTCATCCGCGAGGCGGAGAAATTCATCACGCAGGTGGTATGATCTCAGGCAGCGGCGAAGGGACCAGGATGGCGGTCCGGGCGCCCGGTGTGGTGGTCTGGCTTCAACGATCGGGAAAAAAATCGGGATTCAAGATATCATCCAAGGTCCACGGGCAACGCTTTGGAAATCTAACCTTGGCCTCACTGTCCACAGTGGCGTCGCGAACTGCGCGAGCATAGACAGGTGATTTCGCGAATGCCGACGTCAGTTCGCTCTTGAGACTTGGCGATTCCTCCAGAAGATCCTCTATGCGGTCCCGGGATTGGTTTATCGTTGCAATCCAACTTTTACTGCGACGGCTCGGCTCGTAGGCCCATTTGAGGAGATGAGAGAGCAAATTCTGCAGGCGGCTGCGAAGCTTAGTACGGTCTTTGCGCGCCATCGCCTCCAACTCCTCGGCCAGGCCATCCCAGTCGATGTTGTAACGCCGGCTTCGCAGCGCGTCGGCCTGGTCAAGCACCCAGGCATTGAAGTCGCCGTCTTTAGACGCTACGAGCGGCGGGCGATCTTCTTCGACTTGCTTGTCCATGAATCGATCTCGCTATCAGCGTAATCGCCCGATGTAGCACTAAGCAAGGCGCAACCGGCGACGCCGGTTGCGCCTTGCTGCTTTTAGATGCGTTCCAAAATTGTCGCGATTCCCATCCCGCCGCCGATACACATCGTAACCAGCGCCGTGGTCTTGTCGCGCCGCTCCAACTCGTCCAGCACGGTTCCCAGCAGCATCGCACCGGTCGCGCCCAGCGGATGTCCCAGCGCAATCGCACCGCCGTTGACGTTGACCTTGTCGCGGGGGATGCCGAAGTCCTTCATCACCTTGAGCGGGATTGCCGCGAAGGCCTCGTTGATCTCCCACAAGTCGATATCATTGGCCGTCATTTTGGCCTTCTGCAGCACGCGTTTGCTGGCCGGCACCGGCGCCGTCAGCATGATGATCGGCTCGTCGCCGTAGGTGGCTGTCTGCAGAATCCGGGCGCGCGGCTTGAGCCCGTGCGCCTTGGCGTATTCGGGCGAGGCCAAGAGCACCACGCCGGCGCCGTCCACGATTCCGCTGGAGTTGCCCGGAGTGTGGACGTGGTTGACCACCTCGGCCTGCGCATAGCGGGTCTTGGCTTTCTGATCGAAGGTCAGCGGGCCGTCCTTCATCCGGTAGCCACCCGCGTTGGGGTGAGTTCCGGCGAACGAGGGCTCCAGCTTCGCCAGGCCCTCCAGCGTAGTGTTAGCGCGCGGAAATTCCTCGTGGTCGAGCACTACCTTGCCCTCGGCGTCCTTGACCGGCACGGTGCTCTTCTTGAAGTAGCCCTTCTCCATCGCGTTCTTGCACATCATCTGCGATTCGTATGCGAATTGATCGCAATCCTTGCGCGAGAATCCTTCCAGCGTGGCGATCAGGTCGGCTGACACGCCCTGTGGCACCAGCGGATGAAGCTCGCGCAGATGGCGGTTATGGCCGTCCAGGCCGGAGCTGTCGGCGCCCATCGGCACCCGCGACATGCTCTCAACGCCGCCGCCGACCACCAGGTCCTGCTGGCCCGACAGCACGCCCATCGCGGCGAAGTTGACCGCCTGCAGGCCGGAGCCGCAGAAACGGTTGAGCGACACACCCGTCGCCTCGTTCGGCCATCCGGCGGCAAGCACCGCCATCCGGGCGATACATCCGCCCTGCTCGCCGACTTCGCTGACCGTGCCGACGACCACGTCTTCGACGTCGCGCTTTTCCACTTTATGGCGCTCTGCCAGCGCGTTAAGCGCCTGCGCGAACAGTTCCTGGGGATGGATCCCGGACAGCGCGCCGGCGTCCTTCTTGCCGCGGCCCCGCGGGGTTCTTACACAATCGATAATCCAAGCTTCACTCATGATTTCGGTCTCCCTTTTATTTCTAAATAGCCGCAAGCAGTCGCGGCTTGCATCCCGCAAAATCCGCTTTCAGGCTCCGGATCGAGTCCTGGTTCGCGGCGATTGCGGTAATATTCGGCTTGCCTGACCTTCGCGCAATCAGCACACAGCTAGCATATCGAAGCACATCATTCAGCGCCCGGCGCGGTCCTGTCAAACCGCCGACCGACGGCCCCGATTCGGGTCACCCCTGCTGTGGCAGCACCGCGGCGCGGGTCACCTCGCGACGCTCGCTGCGATCGAGCGCCTCCGCCGCCCTGGAGAGGGGAAACTTTGCGTCGCACAATTCGTTGTAGGGATAGCGATCGATGTGCCGGCTCAGGAAGTCCAACGACTTCTTGAGATAATGCGGCGGATAACCGGTCATCGCGATGATGTTGATCGACTTCATAGTCAACGTGGAAGGCGGGAACTCGATGGTCAGGCTGCGCGAGATGTTACCCAATTCCAGCACCAGGCCGCCCGCCCGCACCATGCTCACCGCCTCCATGAAAGCCTGGGGAATGCCCGCCACTTCCAGCACCACGTCGGGAAGGTCGCCGCCGCACAGCTCGCGCACGCGCCGCTGGCGGTCCCGGGCGTCGGGATACTGCCGGATATCGATCGTTTCATCGGCGCCGAACGCCTTGGCCTGAGCCAGCCGCACGTCGACGCCGTCGATCGCGATCACCCGCGCGCCGCGCGCCTTCGCGATCGCCATCGCATGCAGACCCAGACCTCCGGCGCCCTGCACCACCAGGGTGTCATCGTAGTTGAGGCGGCCGCGATCCAGCCCCCAGAACACCTGCGACATCGCGCAGTTGGCGGAAGCGGCGACGTCGTCGGGCACGTTGTCGGGAATCTTGTAAAAGATCTGCTCGGGCCGGATGAAGTAATGAGTCGAAAAGCCCGCGGTGAAGTGCGGCGGATTGTCGGGATGCGGATTACCCGGGGGCGGATTGAGGCAGGCGGGTTGGTTGCCAGCCACGCAATTCTTGCATCGGTAGCAAACCCGGAAATAGACGGGCGCGATGCGATCGCCGGCCTTAATCGGAGCGCCGGCCGAATCCCTGGTCACGCCTTCGCCGAGCTGGCTGATGCGTCCGGCCAGTTCATGCCCCGGCATCATGCCGCGGCCGGCCATGAACTCGCCCTTCCAGACGTGAACTTCCGAGCCGCAGACGTTGCTTTGCGTAACGTCCAAAAGGGTCCAACCGGGACCCGTTGCGGGAACTTCATACTCATGAAATTCCAACGTGTGGGCCGCGGGCATGAATGCGATTTTGCCTTGCATAAACTATCCCTCGATTTTCCTTGCTCGCTGCTGGCTAGCGGAACTCCGGCATCACCTTACTGGCGAACAGTTCCATGTGCTCGCGCATCACGCGCGGGGGACAGCCGGCCTCGTTCATGATGAAGGTCAGCGTCGTGATATGCATCTGTTCCGCGTACTCCCGAATCGCTTTGACCGCCGCCTCAGGGGTGAGAACCGTGAGCAGCCCGGTTTTCTTCAGCTCCACCTTGTCGGCCACTGGTGGGTACATCGGCGGCGAGTTCCAGGTCAGCATCCACCGCGAATAACAATCGATCGCATGCAACACGTAAGGCGCGATCTCATCGAAGGCCTTTTCCGGGTCGTTGGAGACGTACTGCCACGCCGGCCCGCTCATCATTATCGCCTGATCCGGATCCTTGCCCAGGGCGCGCAGTTCATCCAGGTAGATTTTGACGCTCGCCGCGTCGCCCGCCAGCAGTCCGTCACCCATCCGCGCGGCGCGCTTGACCGCGTTGGGCGCGAAGCCGCCGATGTAGATCGGCGGATGCGGCTTCTGCACGGGACGCGGCGTGAGCTTGGTCTTCTCGCAGGAAAAGTACTTGCCCTTGAATGTAACGGTATCGCCCTGCCACAGGCCGCGGATGATGTGGAGCATCTCGTCGGCCCGGCGGCTGCGCTCATTCATCTGCATTCCGTAGCCCATGAACTCCTCGGGCCGGTAGCCCAGGCCAAAGCCAAACTCGTAGCGGCCGCCCGACAGGATATCGAGCACGGCGCCGTCCTCGGCCAGCCGCACGGGATGGTAGAATGGCAGCAGCCCGACAAAGGTGCCGAGCCGAATCCGCCTGGTGCGCATCGCGATCGCACTCAGCAGCATCAGCGGCGACGGCGCCCAATCGTCGTCGGTAAAATGATGCTCCGTGATCATTATGGAGTCGTAGCCGAGATCTTCAGCCATCACGATACTGTCGATAATCTCGTGATAGAGCTCGGTGGAATCGCGATACCAGCCCTTGGGATTGCGGAAATGCACTATCGGAGCGAATTTCAGTTTCAATTTCTTTTCCATTCCTTAAGTCTCAGTCGCAGTCTCGATCGTTCATCGAACATCAGCGCTCAGGCGCCGCGGACCTGCGGAATCACCTTGCTCGCAAACAGTTCATAGTGTTCGCGCATGATATGGTAGGGGCAGGCGGCTTCGTTACCTACGAATGTGTAGGTAGTGATGTGCAGCTTCTCGACCTGTTCCCGCACCGCCTTCACTGCGTCGTCGGGCGTCAGCACCGATAGCAGGCCGGTTTTCTTCAGCTCCTCCTTGTTCGCCACCGGCGGATACAACGGCGGCGTATTCCAGGTCTTCATCCATTCCGAGTAGCAACCGATCGCATGAATCACGTAGGGCGCGATCTCGTTCCAGCTCTTCTCCGGATCGTTGGAGACGTACATCCAGGGATTGCCGGTTACGATTTTGGCTTTGGCGGGATCCTTGCCGAGCCGGCGCAACTCGTCATGATAAATTTTGAGGCCTTGCGGACTGGCGCCCGCCAGTCCGTCGGCCATGCGGGCGGCGCGCTTGATCGCGTTGGGGGCAAAGCCGCCGATGATCATCGGCGGACGCGGCTGTTGCACCGGACGCGGCGTGAGCCGGGCATTTTCGCAGGAAAAATATTTGCCTTTGAAGGTGACGGTCTCGCCTTCCCACAAACGGCGGATTATCTCGATCATCTCGTCGGCGCGCCGGCTGCGCTGCTTCATCTCCATCCCGTAGGCGCCAAATTCCTCGGGCCGGTATCCCAGGCCGAACTGGAACTCGTAGCGCCCGCCCGAGAGGATATCGAGCACCGCGCCGTCTTCGGCCAGCCGCACCGGATGATAGAACGGCAGCAACGCCACGTTGGTGCTCAGCCGGATCTTTTTGGTGCGCATCGCGATCGCACTGAGCAGCATCAGCGGCGACGGCGCCCAGTCGTCGTCGGTAAAATGATGCTCGGTCAGATAGACCGCGTCGTAGCCGAGTTCTTCGGCCATCACGATGCCGTCGATGATCTCTCCATAGAGGCGGGTGGGATCGCGATACCACTGGCGCGGATTGCGAAAATGAATTATCGGGGCGAACCTGAGCTTGGACAACTCTGCCATTTTCGGACCTCCGAACAAACGTTCCGCTTGAGGTATAACCTTTGTTTTGGCGCGACATCAACGGCTTGGCGTCGCCAGGATCATAGCGTGCGCTTGAACGACAGGCTCGCCAGCACCAGCATCACCACCATAAAGATCAGTAAAAAAGTCAGATCGCCGGCGACCGCGCTCAAGGCGACGCCTTTGAACAGGATCGATTTGAGCGCGCTGACCGCGTGGGTCTCGGGATTGTAGCGGGCAAACGCCCGCAACCAATGTGGAAAACTCTCCACCGGGTAGATCGCGCCACTGGGAAAGAACAGAACCACGTTGAGAAACCCGGCAAACACGCCCACCAGCCGCGGATGATCCGCGCGGCCCAGCAGGCAGAACATCATCGCCAGCAAACCGGTCGCGACCAGCACGATTATCCCGGTCAGCGCCGCGAGCGCCGGCAGCCCACCGGAGATCGTGCTGCCGGTCACCAGCAGCGAGACGAACAGCACCGCGACTCCGGCAATGCTGGTCACCAGCACGCTGCTGGCCAGCATCCCGCCGGCGATGTCAAAGCGGCGCAGCGGCGTAACCAGGTAGCATTCGGTTACGCCCATGAACTTGTCCATCACCCAGTTAAAGACGCCCGACGTCAACGAACCCATGAACAGCGCCATCACGATCACTCCGGGGATCAGCGAGCGGTCGTAATCGAGTTGGGGGTAGAGCGGACTTTCGCGCATCACCAGGCCGTGCAGCTTGAGCGGGCGCGCGGTGACGAACTCGGTTCGGAGCGAATCCACCGCGGAGTTGAGCAGCGCCGCAAGCGTGGAGGAAGAGACGATGTCGACGTTGTCGGTGAACAAGCCGACCTCGCCGACGCGGTCGTGCGCCATGTCGCGGCTGAAGTCGGCGGGGATTACGATCGCGGCTTTGTATTTGCCATGGCGCACATCCGCGATCGCCGCGCCGGCGTTGGACAAGTAGGTAAGCGTGATGGTCTTGGGTCCGACGGCCAGCGCCTGCATCCGCGCAATCAGGCGGCGCGAATAATAGCCATTGTCCTGGCTGACCACGGCGATCGGGAGATTCTTGAGCTGGCCCTGAAAGGAATTGCCCATGATCACCAGGTAAACAATGGGCATCACGATCGAGGTCGCCATGGTCAGGGGATTGCGCACGAACTTGCGCAAATCGCGGCGCATCACCGCCCAGATCTTCATCGCCGTCAGATCCTCGTGCCCCGCGGCAGTCCCATCTCCAGCATGCTAATCTTGCGCGCGGCCGATTCGCGCAGCGTGCGTCCCGTGAAGTGGATGAAGACGTCCTCCAGCGTAACCGAATGTACGTTGATCGAGACCACTTTGCGGCCGGCGGCTTCGACGCGATCCAGCAGGCTGGGAATCGCCCGCGCCCCGTCACGGGTGGCGACGCTGATTCTGCCCTGGGCGTCGCAGGTAAGTTCGCGCACGTATGGTTCGGCGCGCAGGACTGCCGCGACGCGCTCGCCCTCGCCATCGACCTCGAGTTCGATGCGGTCGTCGCTCGCCAGACCGGCCTTGAGCGCGGCCGGCGTGTCGAGCGCGACGATTTTGCCGCCGTCCACGATCGCGATGCGATCGCACAGGGTGTCGGCCTCTTCCATGTAATGCGTAGTGAGCGAAATCGTCAGCGCGGTCTCGCGGCGCAGGTGCTCCAGCAATTCCCACACCGCGCGGCGGCTTTGCGGGTCCAGTCCGATAGTAGGTTCGTCCAGGAACAGCACCTTGGGTTCATGCATCAGACCGCGCGCGATCTCCAACCGCCGGCGCATCCCGCCCGAGTAGGTCGCGACCAGGTCCTTGGCCCGATCGGTGAGCGCCACGAGGTCGAGCAGGTACACGGCGCGTTCGCGGCGCTGGCGCCGCGTCAGTCCATAAAACTCGCCATAGATGTCGAGGTTTTCCCATCCGGTCAGGTCGAGGTCGGAGGTCAGTGCCTGCGGGATGACGCCGATCGACTCGCGCACGGAATGCGGGTCCTGGGCGACGTCATAACCCGCCACTATCGCACGCCCCGAAGTCGGCGGCAGCAGCGTGGTGAGCATGCGGATCAGCGTGGTCTTGCCCGCGCCGTTGGGACCGAGCAAGCCAAAAGCCTCACCGTCGCGCACCTCGAAGGTCACCGCGTCGACGGCGACGAACGTGCCGAAGCGTTTAGTCAACGCTTCGGTGTGGATTGCTGCTGAATGCGGTTCCATTGCTCCGTGAAAATGCCACCTCGGCGGTCATCCCTGGCTTGACCACGCCGCCCGGCTGAAGAATCCGCACCTTGACGTAAAAGGTGCGGATATCCTGGCGTCCGCGCTGGACGTCATGTTCGGTGGCGAATTCCCCTTCCTGGCCGATCGCAATTATCTTACCGCTAAACACCATCGGCGGCTTGGTCGGCAAGGTTACCGTCGCCGGCTTGCCAACGCTTAACGTTTGAAGGTCGGTTTCCTGCACATCCACCCGGGCCCAGATGTACGAAAGATCGTCCACAGTGACAATCGTCGTGCCGGGGTTGGCCCATTCCCCGATTTCGAGCGCCTTGTTGACGACGACTCCCTCGATCGGCGACACGATTTTGGTGTCGCCAAGCTGATCGGAATAGAAGTGAATATTGGCGATTGCACTGGCAACCGCCGCCTTGGTTGAGTCCAGACGAGTGGCGGCGCCGTCGTATTGTTCCTGCGATATCACCTTTTCCTCGATCAATTCGTGGTAGCGCCGTTCAATCCGCTGTGCGTCCGCCAAATCGGCCTGAGCATGCAGCAGATCGGCACGCGCCTTTTCGAGCTGGTTCCTGATATCGGAACTTTCGATCCGGCAGATCAACTGGCCGCGTTTGACAGTATCACCTTCAATCACGTTGAGTTCCTGGATTCGACCCGCGATTCGACTGGTGATGTTGACCTCGGGAGCCTCGACGATTCCGACCGCCTTGATAGTGGAGAGGTCAGGAAGCGGCCACAGGTATTTTTCGCCTCCGAAATAAAGTCCGATGCCCGCGGCGGCGAGCATTAGGAATATGGTTAAGCGGCGGAGCAGCTTTTTCATCAGGATGCGGATTAGGCGAACAGCTCGCGCTACCGTCTCATGACGTCAGCATATTCAAACCGGCAGTAAACCGGAACCAGCCAAGGCATTCCCGTTGCGCAGGCGCGGCGCCAGTTGACAGGCAGTGTGCCGTAGCGACAGGCTAAGTGCCGGTCATAATAACCGGCGTTCTGACAACCAGCGGGAGGCATCGCAAATGGCGCACAAACTGACGATCGGGGTCGGATGGGAAGGCAAGCCCGACTTCACCGGGCTGATCGAACGCTCTAAAGTGGCGGACGAAGCCGGGGTCCATTCGATCTGGCTGGCCGAGGCCTGGGGTTCCGACGCCTTCACGCTGCTGACTTTGGTCGCCGAACACACCAAGCGGATTAAGATCGGCACCTTCATCGTGAACATCTACTCGCGCACGCCGGCCGCACTGGCGCAGCATTTCGGCACCCTGGACTTGCTCAGTGAGGGGCGGATGATCATCGGGCTGGGCACCAGCAGCGCCAACGTCGCGGAGCATTTTCACGGTGTCAGCTTCCAACCCGCGGTGACCCGGATGCGCGAGTACGTCGAAATCATCAACCTGCTGATGGCGGGGACGCCGCTCAAGTATGAGGGCAAGCTGTTCAAGCTCCAACGCGGCTTCACGTTGCGCTTTGAGCCGCTGCGCAAGCATATTCCGATCTATATCGGATCGCTCAATCGCAAGAGTGTCGCGCTGACCGCGCAGAAGGCCGACGGCTGGTTCCCGGTGGACATCCCGCTGGAACGGTTGGGCGAAGCGGTCAAAGAATTCCATGAAATCGCCAAGGCGGCGGGACGCGATCCGATGGCGCTGGAAATCATGGCGCCGGGCACGGTGGTCGTGACCAGGAACGTGGAGCGCGCCAAGACTGCCCAGGCCAGCGGCCTGGCCTTTTACGCCGGCCGCATGGGGACCTTCTATTCCGAGCAACTGACGCGCTACGGTTTCGGCGACGAAGTGATCAAGATTAAACAGGCCTGGGACGCGCGCGACGCCAAAGGGGCAACCGCGGCAGTGTCGCCGCGGATGCTCAACGAGATGTGCTACGTCACCGAGCCCGGGGACTTAAGCGGCGCGCGCGAACGGCTCTTAGCGCAGGAGGCTGCGGGCGCCACCCTGCATCGCGTGGAGATCGTGGAACGCGATCCCGCGGCATTCACCAGGATCGTCGAGGAGCTGTCGCGGTAGCAAGTGAATTAAGTAAAGCTCATTCGGTATCGACCTGCGAAGCCGGGGATCCGGACCGTTCGAAGGAAGTGCCAGCGGCGCGTTCGGTCGAATTGCGCCCGCCATCCTCCAGACTGGTGAGAGCTCTCAGACTGGTTCCATCAGGTGCCCGCGCCTTGTTGTTGAATAGGCAAGACTTCCTCAGTAGTGGAAACCGTCTGTGGCGATTCGGCACATGAACTCGAACCCCAACAGGAACGTCCATCGAGAATTGTTCCTCCTTCTCAGCATCTCAGGAGCCTAGCGCGACATCGATCGGATGCTCCTTGAGGGCACTCACTTTGAGTATGGAGAATCCGATTACTTGGCCATCAGCATCGACCTTCTCCATCACCTGATCGTTGGTTGTTTCCCTGAAGTAGCCTTGCTTGCGATCGAAGATGACTTCGAGATAGTCGCCTTCGGCATCATACCAGATCTTTACGTGCTTCCGCTCCATATGACAGTGCCCTTCTTCGGGTGGTCGGTTAGATAAGCAGTCAACACAAAAGCGTCGTCGGGTTTAAACTTCACCACCACGCACATAAATTTATCGCCGACCGCGGTCCCTGAATAGAAGCGGTAGTACAAGTGGGCTGTTCCATCGCTGAGTGATTCGATGACCAGTGTGGGACTTGTGAGAGTTTCTTCGATCGCAGCTTCGATGCCAATCATCTCGGGATGATCGAGAATATGCGCTAGCCGTTCATCGGTCAGTCTAACATCCAGGCCCCGATACTCGTGAATTATCCTCACGATCATCCAATTCGATTCGCCGGTCGCGTTGCGCTCCACGAACACGCATTCTCGTTTACACCCAGGCCCCATTGTCCAGAGTACGGTATCCATTTCACCCTTCAAACCGGTGCCCTGCTCCCACCTTGAGAAGGCGAATAACTACGCCGCGGCCTTGGGCATCTGCGACGACGGCCGTTGCGGATCCATGATGAATCGCGGCGGCGGCAGCGCCAGATCGCACTGTGAATAGACCGCGGTGATGCCCTGATTGAGCTCGACGTGGCCGCCCATTCGCCACACCGTTTGATCGAAGCTGAGCACCCGCGGCCGGCCCCGTTCGGCCTTGCTGTACTCGTACGCGGGGTCGACCTGGATCAGGACCAGTTTGTTATCCGCGGCGCTGCGCGCCAGGTTAGTGCTGGGCAACGGCTCGATGTCTGAACCTTCGATCGGTTCGCGGTCGGTCAGTTCGCATTGCAGCACCAAAGCGCCGCCGGCGCGCGCCTGCGCCTGGACGCGATCGTGGCGCGAGACGATTCTGGCTTCGCCGGGCGCGACCGGAAATCCCCATCGGGCCGCCAGTTCGCGCCGCGCGGCCTCGTTGTCGACCAGCGTCTTCAGGGCAAATCCGCGCGGACGGATTCCGGTGCGGCCCGAAATCAGCACCTGCGCCATCGTGAACGGTCCCACCGGGCTTTCGGGGAACTTGCCGACGCTGAAGACGGCGTACATCGGGACCGACGGATGCATCCCCGGGGGCAACAACGCCCGCGCGCCGGGTTGGATCTCAATCGATACAGCCAGTAGCTCGGCGTTCTTCAGCACCCACGCGTCACCGTCCCAGGGGTCGAAGGTAGCGGCGCCGCCGGCGGCCCACTGCCCGATGTCCAATGTTCCCAGCAGCGGCATCAGCGCGCCCCCGCCACCGCGGCGACTTCCGCCATCGTGGGTTTCACTACCGGACCCGGTTTGAACCGCGGCATCACTTCCTTGGCGAACAGGCGCAGGCTGGCCAACACCTCTTCCTGGGGAATTGTTTCAGCCGCGTTGAGCAGGAAATTGACCGTATCGACGCCGGCGGATTCCCATTTGCGCACCGCTTTCTCGACCCGGTCGGGGTCCCCAATCGTGATGCTCTCCGGAACCCTGGGCGCGTCGGATTTAGGCTCGGCTTGGGCGCCGTCACCCTTTTTGTGAGGGTCCGCACGCAGGCCGGGCAGCAGACCGCCGGTCTTGTACGCGGTGGTCGGATAGACGTCGTGAGTCGAAAGCAGCATCGCCGCCAGGTAGCCGAAGGTCCCGGCGAAGCGCTGGCCGGTGCGCACGCCTTCCTCGTTATCCTGATGACAATACAAAAAGTTAAGCGCCGAGATGTGTTCGTTGACCACCTCGCCGACCGGCTCGCAGTTGCGGATCAATTTGCGGTAGGTCTTGCCGCGCTCTTCCTGCTGCTTGACGCTGCCGAAAGTCAGCCCCAGGCATCCCAGTCCCCGCTCGCCGGCGTCAACCTCGGTGCCTGGAGAGGTCACCGCGACCCACATCGGCGGATGCGGCTGTTGAAAGGGCTTGGGAATGATGGCGCGCGGGGGCAGCGAAAAGTAGCGCCCTTCGTAGGAGAAGGTCTCCTGGGTCCACATCTTGGGCAGACAATGGACCACTTCGTCCCACATCTTTTTGGTATCGTCCGGATTTACTCCGAAGCCGCCCATCTCGACCCAGGTGCCCGAGCGTCCGGTGCCAACGTCGAGCCGTCCGCCCGAAATGATATCCATCGTCGCGGTGCGCTCCGCAATCCGCGCCGGATGATTGATCTGCGGCAGGCAGACCACGATCCCATGTCCCACGCGGATGCGCTTGGTGACCATCGCACAGGCGGTCAAAAAGACTTCCGGCGCCGAGCAGTGCGAATACTCTTCGAGAAAATGATGCTCCACCGCCCAGACGTAATCGAAGCCGAGTTGATCGGCGAGTTTGACCTGCTCCAGGCAATTATCGAAGACTTTTTTCTCGCCTTCCCGAGTCCACGGGCGCGGCACTGAAATCTCGTAGAAGATGCCGAATTTCATACTGTTCCCTCACTCCGGAGACGTCCTTTCAGCCTTCCGGGTTTGTTTTCGGGCTATAACACGTTACCAGCAGACCGGCAACGCGGACATTTTTAACTGCTTATACGGCGGACATCTTTAACTGCTTACGGCCGTCAGACCATGAAGCCGCCGCCGTTGGCGTGCAGCGTCTGGCCGGTCAGGACGTGGCCCGGATGGGTCGCCGCATAGACCACGACCTCCGCGACTTCCGACGGATCGAGCGTGCGGCCCCACAGCAGCTTGAAGCGATCGTACTGGCCCTCGGCGGGCCCGGTTTCCGCACCCTGGTTGGTGTGCATGATTCCGGGGGCCACTACCGTGACGACGATCTTGTCGCGCGCCACCTCCTTCGCCATCACCTTGCTGAACGCGATCACGCCGGCCTTGGTCGCCGAGTAAATCGCCAGCTTGCGCAGCGGCTCGAAGGCGCCGCCCGAGGCGATATTGACCACCCGTCCCCCTCCCGCTTGGCGCATATATGGGATGACCGCCTGACAGCACAGCGCGGTGCCCTTGAGGTTGACGTTGATCTGGCTGTCGATGCCGTCGTCGGTCATCCCCTCGACCATCTCGTTGAGCACGATACCGGCGTTGTTCACCAGCGCATCGATGCGGCCCAACTCGCCGGCCACCCGCTGCGCCATCGCGGCAACGTCGGCGCGCCGGGTGATGTCGGTCTTGACGAAGATCGCACGCCGGCCGGTCTCGCGCTTGAGGTCGGCAACGGTTTGCGCGCCCCAGTCTTCGCGCACATCGACGACGGCGATGTCCAACCCCTTGTGCGCCAGTCCCATCGCGATCTGATAGCCCATCCCCCAAGGCCGCGCGGCTCCGGTTACGATCCCAACTTTCTGTTCGCTCATTCGCCTGTCACTCCATGTGGCGGTCAATTATCGGCTATTGGTTAGGTCGGCTCGACGATTTCGTCGATCCAATTCATGATGCGCCACCTTTATGGAACGATTGTTTCGAAGATTTCAAGGGGCTAGTCTGGGCGTCGGCCAGCTATACCTTTGTTATAATTGCGTTCAGGAGGACTTCGAACCTTGGATCTCAATCTGTCGCCCAGCGAGGAAGTTTTTCGGCAGGAGGTCAGGAGCTTTATCAAACAGAACCTGCCCCCTGAATGGACGGTCGATCGGCTCGAAGCGCTACACCCCGATAACGCAGTGGCATGCGCGCGCAAATGGCAGGAAAAGTGCGGCGCCAATGGATGGTTGGGATTGGCCTGGCCCAAGGAGTATGGCGGACGCGGCGCCACGCTGATGGAGCAAGCGATTTTCATTACCGAAGCGATCGCGGCCAGATCGCCGATGGGAGTGGATAAAATCGGGCTGCAACTCGTGGGGCCGGCGCTGATCGAAATCGGCACATCGGAACAAAAGGAACGGTTTTTGGGACGCATATTGCGCGGCGAGATGCTCTGGTGCCAGGGCTTTTCGGAGCCCAACGCAGGCTCCGACTTGGCCAGCGTGCAGACCAAAGCGGAGCTCGAAGGCGACGAATGGGTGATCAACGGCCAGAAAGTCTGGAGCTCGGACGCGCCTTACGCCGACTGGTGTACGCTGCTGGCGCGCACCCATCCCGAGGCGCCCAAGCATAAGGGTCTCACGATGCTGGCGGTGCCGATGAGCAGCAAGGGCGTCACCGTGCGCGCGATCAAACAGATCAACGGCCGCGCGGAATTCGGCGAAATCTTCTTCGACAACGTGCGCGTGCCGCGCGACGCCGTGATCGGCGAACTGCAAACCGGTTGGAACGTTACGATGCGGATGCTCACCTACGAGCGCGGTTTGTACACGCTGGTCGAGATCCCGCGGTTCGAGAAGGCCTGGCGCCAGGAAGTCGACTATGCGAAAAGCACGCGCCGCAACGGCCAGCTCCTGATCGACGATCCCAAGATCAGGGAACAGTTGGCGCAGTCCTATGCGTACATACAAATGATGCGGCTGACCAACCTGCGTTACATCAGCCGCTACCTGCGCGGCGCCACGCCCGGCGAGGAATCGTCGCTGATGAAACTGCATTGGGCGACGACCGACCAGGGACTTTACGATCTGGGCATGGCGCTGGGCGGCCCGGCGTCGCTGGCGATGCCCGGGGCGCCGCAGGCAATCTGCAGCGGTCAATGGACGGCGGATTACTTCTACTCGCGCGCTTGCACCATCTACGGCGGGACCCAGGACATCCATCGCAACCTGGTCGCCGAGCGCATTTTCGGCCTGCCGCGCTGACCCTGATCTTCTTTCTCCTACGTTTGTTCCCTCTCCCATTCAGTCATGGGAGAGGGCGAGGGAGAGGGTGACTGAAACATTCCGATCATCACCCTGCCCCACTCGAAAGATGACGAATTTTTTATTCAATGGATGAATGCCAATGGAAATGATCAAAATCGAACGCGCCGGTGAGTACGCCACGATCCGGCTGGCCCGGCCCGCTAAACGCAACTCCATCAATAACCAGATGCTCACCGAATTCGAAGAAGCGCTGACCGCGGTTGAAAGCGACAAGGCCGTGCGGGCCCTGTGTCTCGCCGGCGAAGGAAGGCATTTCTGCGCCGGAATCGATCTTGCTGAGGGGCATCGCGTGGCGGCCACCGATGGCGGCAAAGGACTTAGCCTGGAAACCGTCTTCCATCACCTGGAAGGACTCGCGATCCCCACGGTGGCCGCGGTTCAGGGCGCGGCCCTGGCTGGAGGATGCGAACTGGCGCTGCATTGCGACATGCGCATCGCATCCGAAAACGCGCGCTTCGGGATGCCGCTGGCGCGCATCGGTCTGACCCCACCGTTTAACTTCACCCGCAAGCTGATCGAAATCATCGGCGCACCATACACCTGCCAGATCCTGTTTACCGCCGACGCCATCGACGGCCGCCGCGCCTACGAAATCGGGATGGTCAACGAAGTGGTGTCCGACGGTGAACTCGAATCCGCGGTCAAAGCCCTGATGGACAAAGTCGCGGCCAACGCCCCGCTTTCGCTGCGCGCCATGAAAGCCACCGTCCGCCGATGCATGAGCGCCGCCTACGACGCCAGCCACGACGACATCGACCAACTAATCGCCGCCGTGGTCAAGAGCGAAGACAACAAAGAAGGTTCGCGCGCGTTTTTGGAAAAGCGCAAACCAGTGTGGAAGGGGGAGTAAGCGGAAGCCTGAAAGGAGCGTCAAGTGCCGCGGCTAAGGTAAGTGTTCAGGTGTTACACTCCCATGTATTCACGGTGGAGAGTTAGCAGCGGTCCATAGCGTCCTCTATCCGCAGCTCTCACGGCTTCAATATAGCGCTGACGAATCGGGCTTTCGTTCTTGATCGTTTGCTCCGGCCATCGCATCGGCGCCGAGCCACATCGCTTCAACCATACATTCGAGAGTAGGCGACTCCACCGGCCATTGCCGTTATTGAACGGGTGGATCTGTACCGCGCGGTGATGCAAGCGAACCGCTTGCTCGATGAGATCGTAACTATCGTGCATTCGCCAGGCTTCTAGGTCGTCAATGAGGTTTTTCAGATCGTGGTCGATTTGATAAAAAGGAACGCCGATGCTGAGGTTACACGTACGCTTCTGACCGGCCCACTTCCATACTTTCGAACGATCTCATCACAGGCTGGAAGCCTGTGCCACGAAAGATTCAGAGCCCTGAACCATCCCGCCAATTCTGTAGCCTTCTGAGCGTTCGCATTCCGACCCCAGACCTACGAGCGACTGTTTGCATGCTCATCCCAAGTTGTATGCGTCGCTCATTTAAATGTCGCAGCAAACTCAAAGCGCTATCGTTAGGAGCGGACATAACAACCTCGAAAAACCTGCCACAGTGGCGCCATAAATGGCTCATCTTAAAGTCAATACTACGCCATTTATGACGTAATATTACCCGGTTAACATGCTAGTAAGCAAATGGCCAGAACAATCTATGGGTCTTTGGCTAGCAAACTCCCCAGGGGCTCTCCCCGGAGACCCACGCTTCCATCATCTGGAAGGACCAGCGATTCCCACGGTGGCCGCACTTCAGGGCGCGGCCCTGGCTAGAGGATGCGAACTGGCGCTGCAATTGCGACATGCGCATCGCGTCCGAAAACGCGTGCTTCGGGATACCGCTTTATAAAAGGCCCGTCATCACAGGCTTCCAGCCTGTGATGACGGGCCGCGGCGTATCACGGCCGCCGTACTCATTTGAAGCTACTTAATCCGCACGCATACCGACTTGGTCTCGGTGTACTCGTTTAGTACCTCGTGGCCCATCTCGCGGCCCCAGCCCGATTGCTTGTAGCCGCCGAATGGTAGCGACGCGTCGAACACGTTGTAGCAATTGATCCAGACGGTGCCGGCACGGAGTTGCTCGGCCAGGCTGTGGGCCTTGCCGATGTCGCGGGTCCAGATGCCGGCGGCGAGACCATAGACCGTCTCATTCGCCGCGGCCTGGACTTCCGCCGGATCGCTGAACGGGATCGCCGTTACCACCGGGCCGAAAATCTCCTCCTGGTAGACTTTCATGCTTGGCTTGACGTCGGTCAGCACCGTCGGCGCGACGAAATAACCGCGCTCGCCGACGCGATTTCCTCCGATAACCGCCTTGGCCCCATCCTTTCGGCCTGATTCGAGGTAGCCGCATACGCGCTGAAGCTGTTCGGTGGAAACCAGCGGTCCCATTTGGGTGCTGAGGTCCATCCCGGGGCCAATCTTGATCTGCTTGCCCGCCTCGGCCACACCCTCCACCACCTTGTCGAACACGCCCTTCTCCACGTACAGGCGCGAGCCGGCGCAGCAGCATTGCCCATGATTGAAGAAGATCGCGCCGGCGGCGCCCGGAATCGCGGTCTCCAGGTCGGCGTCCTTGAAGACGACGTTAGGCGACTTGCCGCCCAGCTCCAGCGATACCTTCTTGAGGTTGCCCGCGGCGGCCTGCACGATCAGCTTGCCGACCTCGGTTGAACCGGTGAACGCCATCTTATCGACGCCGGGATGCGCGGCGAGGGCCGCGCCGGCGGTCTCGCCGAAGCCGGTCACGATATTGACCACCCCCGCGAGGAAATCCGGCCTCCTGGATCAATTCGCCCAGGCGCAGCGCGGAGAGCGGAGTCTGCTCCGCCACTTTGAGCACCACCGTGCATCCGGTGGCCAGCGCGGGGCCGAGCTTCCAGGCCGCCATCAGGAGCGGAAAGTTCCATGGGATGATTTGACCGGCGACGCCGACCGGTTCGCGCAGCGTATAGGCCAGGTAGCCGCCGCCGGGAATCGACAGCGGAATCGTGTTGCCCTCGATCTTGGTGGCCCATCCGGCCATGTAGCGGAACAGGTCCGCCGCCAGCGGAACGTCCGCCACGCGCGCGACCGCGACCGGTTTGCCATTATCCAACGACTCGATCTGGGCGAATTCATCGGCGTGCTGATCGATCAGCTCGCCCAGCTTCCAGATGAGCTGCCCCCGCTCCGACGGCGTCATCCGCCGCCAGCGGCCCTCAAACGCACGGCGCGCCGCGGTCACGGCGCGATCGATATCTTCCTTGTCACCCTCGGGAACGTGCGCAAGCACGTCGCCGGTAGCGGGATTGTAGCTCTCGAAGGTCTTGCCGGAAGCTGCCGCTACAAACTTGCCGTCGATCAGCATCTTGGATCGGCCGGCGATAAAATCTTTGACTGAGGAGTGGGTTTCGACAAATGTGCCGCTTGCGGCCATCGGAGTTCCTCCTTGCTGGGGCTTCTATAGAAATCTTATCGCCCGCAGGTTCATTCGCAAACCGATATTAATTCGAGAATTGCGTCGGTTGTCCAGGAAGACGACCACAGCAAAGGGTTACGCCCGGCGCCGGGCATCAGAATTCTGAAGCTCGGCGCTGGAAGATAGCACCGAGCCATAAGGACCCTCACCCGTTCGCGCTCAATGCGTGTGCGCACTGACGGTTTTCGCGCTGACGACCTCTCCCCTCCAAAGGGACCCGGTCCGGGGAAGGGGAGCAGCAGCGGTACCGTCGCAAGAGATGACCAAAAATATCTCCCCCGGACCGGGGCCCGGCCAGGGGGAGATGGGTGCCGTTGTGGCACCCAGAGAGGGTCCATTGTCAGCGCGCCATTCGAGGCGCGCGATTATGAATCTTCCGGAAAGATGAAACCGCGCGCAAGCGCAGCCGGCGGACTGGGGCCGAGTCCACCGATCAAGGTGCAAGCCGTGGCGCCGTCTGAATTTGGAACGAGCAGCTGAACAGCGAGCTGGACAACGTGCTGGAGGTGATACCCGCAGCGCTGACGGATTCCGAATCGCGCGCCAGAAGTAGGCGCGCTGAAAATGGACCCTCTCTGGGGCGCCGCAGCGGCGTCCCCTCTCCCCCGGTCCGGGGGAGAGGAGTAGCAGCAGAACCGGCTCAAGTTATGACCAAAATGTCCGGGCCTCAAAGGGAGAGGTTAGACAAAGCAAATCCCACCCAGCGGGTCAGATATCGTCGAGCGGGAACACGGGGCGGCGAACCTTTGAAAAAGGCAGCCGGCTCAAATCCTGGGTGGCTAGCCCCGGTGCGTCCACATCGATAAACGTGCGCCCGACATCGGCCATGCCGGCGCGATGCTGCAGCTCGGCCTTGCACACCAGGATCTTGCGCTGAGCCGGTTCGATACCGAGGCTGCGGAAATGGTTGGGTTCGAAGACCAGGCACGGACGCGCGGTGAGAATCACTTCGGTGCCGCCGCAATCGACTACCACCGTCGGCCCGCGATGGTAGGTGCCGAAGTTAAACCTGGTCGACGCACTGTAAACGCCGTCATGGATAACGCGCACGCGGCCGCTTATCGGGACCGGCTCACCGTGAAACCGGTCCACCTTGCCGCCGACGGTCAGGGTCACCTGCCGGCCGACTCCGGCCGCAATCGCGTCCCGCACGGCGTCTGGATCCGCGATATTGCCGATCACCGCGCCGCGTGCGTTTTGCTTGAGCAGCTCCGCCAAGATCGCGGTGCCATCACCGGGCGTGCCGGCGCCGCCGCTGTCGGCCAGGTCGCCCAGCACGACCGGTCCCTCGTCGGTGGCGATCGCGTCGCGCACCGCGTCATGCACGGAAACCATGTCGGTAAGAAACGAATGGCGCCGCGCCCAGCAGGCTTCCTTGACTTCGTCGGCAATCTCGCGCGCCAGCGCCGGCTCACGGTTGGTGGTCACGACCACGCTGATTCCGGTCTCGAGCCGATCCGAGACAAAGAATCCGCCCAGCAGCGACACATCCAGAACGCGCACATCGCCTGCCGCCCGATTGCGCGCCAGGCGCATCAGATGATCCATCGGCCATCCCGGCGCGATATAAAGCTTTTGCAGCGGCGGCATCAACGGTGGCTGCGCCCGCGCCGCGGCCGGTGCAATCGAGCCGTCGAGCATCCCGGCCATCATCGCGGCAGCCTGGCGTCCCACCGGTTCGAAATCGTAGTGCGGATTGGTCTTCACACCGATCAGCATGCTCGCCTGCCGCACCATCTGTTCACTGACGTTGGCGTGACCATCGAGCGAAGCAATCACCGGCACCCGGTCGCCAACCGCGCCGCGCACCGCCTGGAGGAGGTCGCCGTCGCAATCCGCGATGCTGTCGGAAGCGGCGGTTCCATGGAGCTGAAGAAAGACGCCATCAATCGGATGGGCCTTGCCCAAGCTGTTGACGATGGCCTCTTTGGCCCATTGATGGGCCTCGTCGGTAATCTTGCCGGCCAATCCGGGGAAGAAATAATGCAGCGGCGCGGCCTCCCAGTTTTTTTCGCGCGCGCCGCGCAGGAATCCGGCAATCGCATTGTCGCCGCGGCCCAGTTTGGTCAACAGGTCGTCACCCGAAAGACCGGAGCGCTGAAAACGATCCAGTCCGGTCCGCTGAGTGGCGAAGCTGTTCGCCGAAACGAGATAGCCGCCAACTGCGATACGCATGGTGTGCTCCTCCCCGGTTAGGCCGCCGGTGGTTACCGGCTATGTACGTGTACAACGAATCGCGCGGCGATTACAAAAGACGCCGGCCTGGAAAGGGGCGACAAAAAATCATGAGCGGCAGGAAAACGATCAGTTGGGGCGAACTTCCTGATCGCGGCGCAGCTCAATGGTGACGTGAATTTCGTCATAGGGCACCGTCGGCACTTGCGCTCTTCCGTTGTTGCCGGAGGTTGCGAGGGTCACGAGGCCAAGGCGCTCAAGCAGGGCAACGTCGGTGCTCACGTTCTTGTAATCGCGCCCGAGGCGCATGGCCAATTCGTGGACCGAAGCCGGCCGTTCGCGCGCAATCGCCAGCATCAGCTCCAGGCGCTTTTCAGTGAGAGCCCGGCGCAGATCGTCGATATTTTCAAAATAAAGCTCCGGCTCGCTAGCCGCGCGGTCGCCGCCTGCGACACGGCGCATCGCGTCACGGAGTCCCTTGTTGCGCTGGGCCACGGTGCGAATTCCAATGTTAAGCCGGCGGGCACGCATAGTTTACCCTCCAAAATGCGTCCCACGTCACGCAGGAAATCGTCGAGCAAATGGTCCTCATCCACGAAATCGTATGGGGCTTCCTTGCCCCGCAAATGTCGATGATGCGGCTTACCTCTGTGCACATCGTACAGCAGCACCGCTTTCCCGCTCACTAGATCAATCAGGCATAGGGAACAGCGGATTCCTTCAGGAAATTCGGCGCGGGGCGAAAAGGTGGAGATTCTAACTTCCTGAAGGTATCTCCCGCCTGCGATAACGTCCCTGGCCTGAAAAGCCACGGGACGCATGACCTATTATGGCATTCAACACCATAATGGGCAAATTGACGGGAGTCCAAAAGCGCCACCGCGGTGCCAGCGTATCGCCGGCACCGCGGTGGTGGATGTCGATTATTGTGAGGTGCGGCGAACCGCGCAGGTTCTAGTCCAAATCCATCCGGTACAGCAGCGCGGCGTTGCGCGACACGATCTTGCGCCGGATATACTGCGGTACCCCTTCCATGCTGCGATCGATCGCTTCGCGCGAATGCGGCCAGGTCGCGTCGCTGTGGGGAAAATCCGACCCCCACATGAAGTTGTTCTCGCCGTAGAATTTCGCGGCGATGCCTGCCACCGGATCGTCCTGGAAGGTGACATGTACGTTGCGCCGCATGTAATCGCTGGGCTTGAGCTTGAGATGCTTGTCGTTGGCGCTCGCCCATTTCTCGTACTGGCGATCGATACGATGGACGAAATGGGGCACCCAGCCGGCGTCATGCTCGGCCGAGACCACCTGCAGGTCCGGGAATCGATCGAACACGCCGCCATAGATGAAATTGAGCAGCGTCTTCTGAATCCCGTGGATGGTGTCCATGCGGGTCATCAACTGCTGCGCCGAACCCAGTCTCATCTCGGGACCGCTAGGGGTAGGCGCCTGGTTCTTGCCGGTGGCGACATGCAGCGAAATCGCCATTTTATATTCCTGTGCCGCCTCCCAGTAAGGCTCGTAATCCTTCAGATAGTATGGCCTGTCCACCGGTGATACGCCCCAGATCTGCGCGCCCCGGAAGCCCATCGCGGCGCAGCGTTTGAGTTCCTTGACGCCTTCTGCGATATCGACCAGCGAGGTGAGGGCCACGCCATAAAGCCGCTTGGGCGACGCCGCACAATATTCCTTGACGTAGTCGTTGTAAACTCTGAAGCAGGCCAACTGCAGTTCAAGGTCGGTCAGTCCGAACAACGGCATGCCGAGCGTCGTGTACATCACCTCGGCGCCGACGCCGTCGACGTCCTGATCCTTCAGCCGTTCGATCGGATCCCAACCGCTACGGCGTCCGGATTCTTCATAGCCCTTGAACTTGGCCATGTGGTCATGGAGTTGCTGGCCGTTGAGGCCAATCCCGAAGCCCAGTGCGACCGGGAAAGGACGAACGCCGGGAGCCTCAAAGAAAAGTGCGCCATTTTCGTTTGGAGCCACGTGCGGCGAGTTCTCGCGATACCTCTTGTCCAGCCGCTCCCGCCAGAGATTTCCCGGCTCCATCACATGTGAATCCGCCGAAACGATAGTCGTCATTAGCCATCCTCCATGTATCTTTCTAACCCGCGCCGCGCCCCGATTTCCGTCCAGTTCCAATCCCTTAAAGACCCAGAGGCCGCGCGAATCCCCTAGCGAAGTTAATACACCGGTTCAGATCTTCTTCCAATGTACCAGGGTGAACTCTTCTTGCGGATGGTCCTCGTAGACCGCTTCGACCCGCGCGCCGACCCTGACTTCCTGTTGCGGGTCGCCGATCAGGTTGCCGACCATGCGCACGGTGGGATCGTCATCCAGTTCCACCAGCACCACCAGGTAGGGGCCGAACTCGCGCAGCGCCGGATGGGCCGCGTACCAGGGCCGGATCCAGCTATAGATGCGGCCCCGCCCCGCTACCTTCTGCCATCCCAGATCAAAGCTCTGGCAGTTGTAACAAATGCACTCGGGCTCCATTTGACGGGTTGCGCAGCGCTTGCAGAACTGGACCATCAGCTCGTGGCGTTTAAGCGCGGCCCAGAACTCGGCGTCATCACGAGCCACATCAGGCTTAGGGTTAGGCAGGCCCTTGGGCAAATAGGTGGAAAGCTCGGCCATCGTTGCTGTTCTCCCTTAATTCAGCGGCGCAGGATCATGTTACCGGTGGGGCTGGTCATCGAGCCCGAAATCACCATCGCGAATTCCGCATCCTTGACCTGGCAGGTCGAGGTGCCGCGCAACTGACGGACCGCCTCATTCATCAGTTGCATTCCGATCACATAGCATTCGGCCAGGTTCCCGCCCGAGGTGTTGCACGGCAGTTTGCCGTGGGGCCAGGTGAGGTTCTCGAAGGTGCATAATTCGTTGATTTCATCACGCTCGCAGAAGCCGTGCTCGTAGAGCGCGGCCACCGCACCACCGCTGAAATGGTCGTAATTCTGCACCACGTCGATGTCTTTGGGCTTGATCCCGGCCATCTCAAAAACGCGCGGTCCGATCACCTTGTAATTCGAGCTGGCATAATCGGGCGCGTTGTTGCTGTTCTTGTAATTGCGAAACTCCATGCCTTGGGCCGACGCCGTGATGTACACCGGCCGTTGTTTGAGGTCGCGCGCACGCTCGGCGCTCATCACCATGACCGCCACGGCGCCGTCGTTTTCCATGCAACAGTCGAACAGATGGAAAGGTTCGACGATCCAGCGCGAGTTGTCATAGATTTCGCGGGTCAGCGGCTTGCCGTAGGCGATCGCATTGGGATTGAACTGCGCGTGATGGTATGAGGCCAGGGCCACCGCGGCCAACGCGTCCTGACCGACGTTATTTTCTTCCATGAAGCGCCGCACACGCATCGCGATCTTGTGCGCCGGCGTAAGCATCCCGTATGGCACCATGTAAGCGTAAGCCCCGGACATGTCGGCGCTGGTGCTGGCCTGCCCGAAACGGTTGACCATTTTGAGCGATTTGAGCGCGACCACGCAGTCGGCGATCCCCGACGTCACCGCCAGGGCGGCGTTGCATACCGACGAGGTGACGCCACCGCCGCCGGTCCACGCGTTGTTCGCGAAGCGGAGTTCCTTCATCCCCAAAACGTTGGCCATCAGATCGGAGTCCCAGTTCGCGCCGGCAAACGTGGTCAGGCCATCAATATCCCGGACTGCAATTCCCGCATCCGCGGCGGCGTTGATGATGGCCTGGCAGGCGAGCTCGAATTCGCTGACTGGCGAGGCCGCGCGCTTATAGAATTTGGTCTGGCCGATTCCGACGATCGCGGCCTTGTCCTTCAGGGCCCAGTGATTTTCCAAGGAGGCTCACCTCGCATTTTAATTGGCCGACGGCATCGGGCGCACGGCCGGTCCCGCCCTCGCGGCCCCGGTCGAGTCGCGATCGAACACCAGTTCAGGTTATAGACGTTGATCGGGCCGCAAGCCAGATCGGCGTTGGGATTTGCCCGCGACGCGACGCCGGTGGATTTTAGTGCGCGCCCAGCGGTCCCGGCGGAGCGGGCTGAAAGCCCGGGTCGGGCTGGGGATTGGGCAGTCCGAACTCCGCACCCGGAGGCACCGAAGTGCTGAAGCTGGGCTTGAAGATTTCCCGCATCTGATCCATTGGCATCTGGTGCATTTCCTTGCGTCCCAGCGTCTGCAGGAATTTCTGGCGTTCATCCAGCGACAGTTCGCGCAAATCCTCGCGGTTGAGAATTACATGCGGAGTCAGGAAGACCATCAGGTCGGTCTTTTGAGCGCTGCGTTGCTTATCCGAGAAGAAGTTTCCCAGCACCGGGATATTGGACAAAAATGGAACCCCGTTGTTGGTGATGTCGACCTCGTCGGCGACCAAGCCGCCGATTACCGTGGTGCGATGGTTCTGAACCAGCACCGTGGTGGAGGCGGAACGAATCGTGGTAGTCGGACCCAGGGGACTGTTGGCCGTGGACGCGATCACCGCCGATACTTCCTCGTAAACGTCGAGTTTGATGTAACCGCCGTCGGTGATCTGTGGCACCACATCCAGCGTTATGCCCACGTTCTGGCGGTCGACCGAATTGAAAATGTCCCCACTCAAGGCTGAAGTCGCACTGGCGGAGGATAGAAAGGGCACGTTCTGACCCACCACGATCGTGGCCTCTTCGTTATCCGCGGTAAGCAGCGTCGGGGCGGATAGCACGTTGGAATGGGTGTCGGTCTCGATCGCCGTGAGCAAGGCGATATCGCATGGCACCGTCACCGACGTGGCAGTAGTGGTGCCAGTGGTCGCGGCGGCCGCGCTAAGGGCAGAATTGACGGTACACATGCTGCCACTGGCAAGGCCCAAGGTAAGCCCGGTGGCGCCCAAGGGATTGGTCAGCGCGTTGGCCAGATTGCCGTAGTCGAAATGGCCCACGCCCAAGGTATTGCCCCCGAGGTTGGCGCTCCCCTGGAAGCTGATTCCCAACTCGCGCATCCGGATAGCGCTGACCTCGACGATCACCGCTTGCACGTAAACCTGACGGCGCGGTACGTCAAGTTGGGTGATGATGTTGCGCAAGGTGCTGTAGTCCTGGGGCGACGCGCTCACGACCAGCGAATTGGTCGCGGGATCGGCGGCAACATGCACTGGCTGTTCGAATTCGGTTCCCGGGCCGCCGGTGGCGCTCAACGCGGTCCCACCGCCGCCACCCCCCAGTGATCCGCTGGCCCGCCCGCCCATCGAGCCGCTTCCCAAGCCACTCCCGAAGCCACCTCCCACGCCACCGCCATAACCGCCCATGGAGGTACCGCCAAACCCCGACATCCCCCCGCTCGTACTCCCAAATCCAGACGATGGGCCCATCCCGCTGCTGCGCCCAAGCGAACCGCGTCCGGTCTGTGGGCTGAGCTGGCCGGGACCGGCTCCACTCCCGCCCAGCAACGAGTTGAGCACCGACACCATCTCGAGCGCGTCGGCATACTTGAGATAGTAAACATGCACATGCGAGCTGGCGGTGGGACTGTGGATGTCCAACTCGGCGATCAGCGCCTTGATTTGCTTCATCTGAAGCGGGTCAGCCAACACGATCAGCGAATTCGTGCGTTCATCGGGGATGATTTTAATCGGGCGCGTCCCGCTCGTGGTGTCCCCACCATACCCGCCGCCATACACCGGCATTGGACGCGGGAACCCCGGGCGGCCGGAGCTGGCGCTGCTGCTGCCGCTCCCGCCCATAATCTGTTCGATTTTGGGCGCCAGGTCATCGGCATAGGCCAGACGCAGCGGAATTACTTCCACCGATTCCTCAATGTGCTCGGAATCCAGCGTGCCGATGATTTGCAACAGGCGCTGCACATTCCACGCGTCATCGGTGATGATTAGCGTGTTGGTTTCAGGGAATGCGGCCACCAGGCCATCGCGGGAGATGAGCGGTTGAACCATCGAGACTAAAGCCGAGGCGTCGGCGTTGCGCAGCTTGATCAGGCGAGTGACATATTCGTCAGTGCTGGCCTGCTCGGCGGGCGTCTGTGATTGGGTAAGCTGTGCTGACCCGCGCGCGTCGCGCGTCGGAATAATCCGAATTATCGGTCCGGCATTTACGGTGGTGAAGCCCTTTATCTGGAGCACCGACTTGAAGATCGAGTAGGCCTGATCGGGCGTGACCTTGGTCGGTGAGATGATGCTCACCTTGCCCCTGACGCCCTCATCAATAACGAAGTTCTTACCGGTAATATCGCTGATAAATTTGGCCAGGACCGAGATATCGACATCCTGAAAATTCATCGTGATGAGGTTGCCGGCGCCCGCAGGCGGCGAGGCCAGGGAACTCACAGGCCATCCAAGGCCCATAAAAATTACAAGGATTATAAGCAGGCGAAAAAATCGGTTCATAAAGCAGGCCTGGGAAATCTTCCGACCTTCCACAGTGTTATATAGAACGCCACGAAACCTGCGCAACCCGGGGCTTCACCCCAGCGCTTCAGAATCTTAGCTTTTTCCGCAACCGATCAAAACCTTTCACTGCCGCCGGCCGGTGCAATGAACCCGATTTACTTTTCGAGCGGAGATTGGCGGCAACAAACCAGCCGGTCTCCCAGTACCTCAAGTGTCAGGTTGGTCGGGCACCCCGACTCTATGCGCCTCTTTCAATTCCAGTCTCCTTATGCTTGCAAAGATGGATCGGTCGAGCTCAGTCGCACAACCGCTTGCGAGGTGCGAGCGGTTGGAGGTTGCCCGATGTCGATGACGCTCTATTCCCACCCCTTCTCCTCCTACTGCCAAAAGGTGCTGATCGCGCTTTGGGAGAATGAAATCCCCTTCACCTACCGGCATCTGGAAGAACCGGGTGCGGCAGAAGAACGTGCGGCGCTCTGGCCGCTCGGTCGCTTTCCCGTGCTGGTGGACGATGGCCGCACGGTCGCGGAGTCCAGCATCATCATCGAGCATCTGGATCTGCACCACGCCGGCTCGGTCCGGTTGCTGCCCGACGACCGTGGCGCCGCTTTGGAGGTCCGGTTCATGGACCGCTTCTTCGACAACTATGTCATGACGGCCATGCAAAAGCCGGTGTCCGAGGCGCTACGTGCGGAGGGCGCGCGGAAGGAAGAGGCGATGGCGGAAGCGTGCCAGGCGCTCGACACAGCCTACGCCTGGTTGGAAGAAAGGCTGTTCGGCCGAACCTGGGCGGCGGGCGAGAGCTTCACCATGGCCGATTGCGCCGCCGCGCCGTCGCTCTTCTATGCCGATTGGGTTCACCAGATCGGGTCCGACTTCCCACGACTGCGGGAATATCGTTCGCGCCTGTTGGCGAGGCCGTCCTTCGCGCGCGCTGTTGATGAGGCACGACCCTATCGGTCTTACTTTCCGCTTGGTGCGCCCGATCGCGACTAACGAGCGCCGGTCCCGCGCCGGCGGCGGATGACGCACGCGACGGCCAAGTCTGCTTTGCTGTGTCGTGGCCTCGAAAGCAGATAGGCCGCATTCCACCACGATCGGCCATTCGGTAGACCGAATGACGCAACACGTGACCTTCTTCAGAAATGCCACAAAACTTCTTTTTTTCCGCGCCCTGCCAGGCAGGACTGCCGAAGCCCGCTCAGCGCAGTCGAAAACGCAGCGGCACCTCAATCACCACCCGCACGGCGCGGTTGTTGGTGTCGCGGCCAGGCTCGAAGCGCCATTGCCGCAGCGCGGCAATCGCGGCCCGATCCAGCATCGGCACCGATTCAACCACGACTACATCGCGTTCCACGGCGCCATGCCGATCCACGATCGCCCGGAGCACGACCTCGCCTTCCAAATCGCGCGACCGCGCGGCGTCCGGATACTCCGGAAGCACGCGGGAAACCGCAACCGGAGGATGTGCCACGGTAGTATAGAGTTGCGATCCTTCGCCAATTCCACCGCCGGTTCCGGTCCCTTCGCCGCCGCTTCCACTCCCTGTCCGGCCGCCACTGCCGCTATCTGCTCCCCCTCCCCCACCCAGCCCCGCGCCACTAGCGGCGCCGACGCTCGCCAGATTAACGCGCGCTTCGCTGGCCGGCTTGGCGGACAAAGCTGAGACCGAGGACAGCGCCGGCAGCGCGCGCGACAGTGGGGTCTGATACCCGGCCGCCTTCGCCGCGGCCGTCTCGTCGTCATCATCCCAATCCGCTTCGCTGGTCACGCGCGGGGGCCGGGTAACCGCCGCCGCGATCCTGGTCTTTGGCTTCGCGGTCTTTACTCGGCTTCGCGGTCTTTACCGGCTTCACGCTCTTTGGCAGCTTCGCGATCGTCTTCGGCCGCGTTCTTGATATCGCTGGGGAAAATGGATGCTCTCGCATCAACAACGGATGCGAGACCGAGGCTACCGAGGGACCGGTCGTCACCGGCGAGTGCCTGAGCGACAATAGTGCCTGCTGGGCAGCCTTGGCCCCAAGTGCTCCGCCACCGCCTTGCGGACCAGCGCCGCCACCCTGCGAGCCTCCGGCCGTGCCTTGTGAAAGGTCGGCGAGGCTCACTTCCAATGGTTGGATCGGTGGCGCCGGAGAAATCCTGCCGAGCAGGATCGAGAATCCGGCCAGCATCAGGACCCACAGGCACAGCGACACGGGAACGACCCAGGCCAATCGCCGCAGGGGCCGATCAAATGCAGGCCGCAATCCGGTTTCGTGATTCTCCATTATCGCGGTGATGAAAATACGCCTCACAGACGATGGCGCAGTATATCAAAATTGCCGGCATGATTAACGCGGATCGGGCGGGCCTGAATTTGTCGCCGCTCGGCATGAAAAGGCTTTCCTGCCCACTTCAGCGCCTCTCGATCATATTGCGCTGCGACAAACGCCCCGCTCCGATGCGTTTACGGAGCCGTGCCGGTGGTGAAACTCCAGGTGAGGTCGGTTCCCAAGGTGGAGTTCGCCACATTGGCGACGCCGCCGGAGATTGCCGCCGTGTAGATGGTATTCGGCATCAGCGGGGAATCGGGAGAGAAGGTCGCGGTAAAGTTAAAGGAGTCGTAAGCGATTGCGCCGGCCACAATTGCGCCGGTGGGATCACTGAGCGAAAAAGTCGCGGAGTTGATGGTGGACTGATTCATCTGCTGGTTGAAGGTAGCGGAAACTGCCGCACTCAGATGGACATCGGTCGCTCCGTCGGCCGGGACCATCGAGGCGATCGCCACCATCGGAAGCGAGGTGCCCGATCCGCTGCCGCATCCTGCGGTCATCGCCAGCATCAGTCCGCCCATCAATAACCACATCCGTGGTCTCGATGCTCTGTGCATATGCGCTTGCAATGGGTGACCTTAGAATCTGATCGGCGCGGTCAGGCCGAATTGGATCAACAGCGGCGTGCCGACTTTGGGAATACCGCCGCCGAGGTCAATTACGTAGCTGCGGTTCATCATGTTTTGGACTTTTGCGAACACCGTGGTCCCATTGAGCCAGCGCGCCTGGGTGATTTCCTGGAAGGTCTTGGAAAGGGTCAAATTCGTGATCCAATAATTGCCCTGGATGTCGTGGTTGTCGGAATCTTCGTACTGTTTGCCCCAATACTGCTGCTGGACCGTGAGGTCGCCGAATATGGGGTTAGAATAGCGCACCCCGACGTTAATCGTCTCCCACGGAACCAGGGCCAGGCGGCGGCCGACCAGTGTGGGATCGGGTGGATTGCTGACCAGGGTCGCCTCCGATTCCAGAAAGCTTCCGGTGATAGTGATGGGGTCCAGATAGGCCGCATTGTATAGTAACGAGGACAGTGAATATTCGGCGTCAAGCTCGTAGCCGCGAATCCGTGCCCGTCCCAGGTTGACCCGGGTCCGCTCGGAGTCATTGCCGGTGATCGGATTGGCCGCAGTGACCACGTTGGAAATCGGGTCGTGCAGTATATCCCAGTAGCCGGTGGCGCTGAGCGTTATCCCCTTGAATTTTCGGAATTGAAACCCGATCTCGCCACCCTCCATAAACTCCGGGCTCAGATTGGGGTTGGGCAGCAGCACCAGATCCTCGACGCTGGATTGGCGATAAAGTTCGGCCAGGGTCGGAACGCGAAAAGCTTCGTAGATCGCGGCGCGCAGGGTGAGCCATTTCCAGGGGTTATAGCGGATCCCCAGCTTGGGGCTGGTGGCGGTGCGCATGTGGGCCGGAAACGTCACGTTCGTGGGCACACCAACGGCAGGGGTATCCTGGATCTGGCCGTCGAAGCTGTCGAAAAAATCGCCTCTGACCGAGGCATCGACCTGGAAGTAGTCAGTCGGTTGGAACACGTCTTCGATATAAGCGCCGAAGAAATTCTGTCTCCCCGAACTGACTCTCTGGTCCGCGATGACGGCACCGGTGAAATTGTAGAAGCTGTCCTGGCTCTGGCCGTCAATTAGACGGAAATCGCCACCCGCCGCCACCTGGTGATACTTGAAGAAGGTTCGGGTCCAGGTCAGAAATCCCCCGACGTCGGTGGACGGCACGCTCTGCAACTGGGTCGGCGTCTCGATGGTGCGGGCCGCGTTAACGGTGGAGAAATTCTGAAAGTACGATGATAGATGGGCGTACACGCTCAGATGGAAGAGGTCCCCCAAGCGGTCGTCCAGCGCAGCGCCGCCGTTGATAAAGCCGCGGGTGACCCTGGCGTTGCGAAAGGGGGTCCCGAGGTCGAGATTCTCGTTGTAATAGCTCCCGCGCAGGAACGACGACAATCCGCTGCCGGGATCGAATTCCACCCGGCCGGCGAACAACTCGTTGATCGAGCTTGACCTCCCATCGATCGGCCCCCGAAAATTGGACTGCACGATGTTCCATCCGTCGGTGTTGAAAAAGTTGCCCTCCAGCATCCCTCGAATCGGGCCTTGGTTGTAATTCACCGTGACTGCGTCCTGAGTGGTGTTGCGAATACCATAGGAGGCTTGCGTCTCTACCCCGCTATTGTCCGGGATGGGCTTGCTGATGATGTTGATCACCCCGCCCTCGGCTTCGTTGCCCCATAAATTGGAGCCGCCGCCCTCGACCACTTCGATCCGGTCGATGCTGTTCAATGGAATCTCATCCCAGTAAAGCCAGCCGCCAAACGCGTCGTTGACCGGGATCCCGTCGAGCATAACCAGTGCCCGGCTGGCTCCTCCCGGACCCACTCCCCGCAGTGTCACGCCCTCCGCCTCCGGATCGTCGGCCGGCGCGGTGACGATACTGCTGGAGCGCCTGAAGGTGTTGAAGCCGGTGACCTGGCGCAAGAGGTCGTCCAGTACCAGTTGCGGCGATTGCTTGATGTCCTGGCCGGTCAGCACCGTCACATAGGTAGTTGCGTCTTCGGGTGCGATACCGGTGCGGGTGGAGGTTACGATGACCGGCGGCAGCTTGTAGGTTGGCACCGGCTGCTGAGCGGTAGCCGGCGGCGGGACCGCCGGCAGCGGTGTCGCAGCGGACCCCGGCACTGCCGGATTCTGAGGATCGGCGGCAATTGCCATAGAGATCGGCCCACATGCCAGCGTGCTGGCCAGGAGCGCCCGAATTAAAACTCGCCGCATATCAAATCATTCCACTCGCACCGCGATCATTGACTCACCGGCGGGTGCCGACACTGCCGCTCATGAACCGGAACCGAGCAAGGAACCTGGCCGAAAACGCGCGATAAATAAGACAGGTGTAAATGGAGTGTCAAGAGGATCGTGTATTTAAATATTGTACCTGATAGTATCCTCAAGGATAACTATGACAAACGTCGTATACATTCAGCATGCTTTGTGTACGATGCGTGTCGGGCAATTGACTATCCACCTCCGTGGCTTGGCGGATGGTCTTCGAATATCGCGGGAACCGCTCCAATCATATTGTCCGCCAAGGTGTTCGGATCTTTCCCAGGAGGGTCCGATATGCAATGCATCCGGGATGCGCTCCGGGTGCCGCGCACGTGGAATAGCCTGTTTGAGCAACCCATCGTGCGCGCAGCCGAGCCCAAAGCGTGGCCGTGTGCAAAGGCGAGATGGAACAGAGTGTTCGCCAGCGCACCAGGCCGCCGGCCCGGACAGGTCAGGGTTGGGAGCGGGGTGCGGCAAGTTTGAACGCAACGTGTTATTGTCTCGGCCGTGGACTGGTTGACTTTGAGGAACCCCGATGAGGCTCGCTCGGAGCGCGAGACGTCCCCTTGATCAGTCGCATCCAGTTGGGTTCAAGGGAGAAATTCCTGAAGGTCCTGGGATGGGGGGTGCACGCCTACACCGCCTCGGGCGCGGTACTGGGCCTGCTGGCGATCAAGTTTGCCGCCGATCATCGATTTCGCGCATCATTCGTGATGATGGCCGCGGCCACGGTAATCGATTCCACTGACGGGGTGCTGGCGCGATATTTCCAGGTCAAGCAACGGCTGCCGAATTTCGACGGCGCCCTGCTCGACAACATCGTCGACTACCTGACCTACGTGGTGGCGCCGGCTTACCTGATGCTGTGCGCCGGAATGCTTCCGGCCGGCCTTTGGGGATGGGCGGTGGTCAGCGCGATCCTGCTCTCCAGCGCCTACGGCTTCTGCCAGACCAACGCCAAAACCCCCGATCACTATTTTCTCGGCTTTCCCTCGTACTGGAACCTCGTCGTCTTCTACCAGTTCTGCTTCCGGATGCGTCCGGTGCTCAACGCGATCATCGTTGCGTTGTTCGCGGTGCTGGTGTTCGTCCCGATCAAATATATCTATCCCAGCCGCACCGAACTGCTACGCCGGCTCACCATCTCCTTGGGCATTATCTGGGCGGTCCTGGTCGCCTACCTGCTGCTCACCCTGCCCGCCCCCAACCATTTCATCGTTTGGCTATCGTTCACCTTTATCGGCTACTATCTGATCATGTCGATGGTGCTCCACGCGTGGACCGCGTGGGTGCTTCATCGCACGCGGATGCATGAGCGAGAAGCCTGAACCCGGGGTTTCATTCGACCCCGACGCCGACTGGCTCGAAGGTCGTCCAGGGACGCACGCCGATCCTGCTGATCGCGCCTCACGGAGGACGCGCCGGCAAGGCCGCGCGCGCCCGGCTCCATCCGCGCATCAATGACCTCCACACGGCGGATATTACCCGGGAGCTGTCACGGCGCCTGCAGGCCCATGCGTTGATCAACACCGGGATGGATCGCAATGCCCTGGACTGCAATCGCATTGAAGACGTCGCGCATAAGGCGCCCTGGATTCTTGCGCGGGTCGCCGGCCAGGTCGAGAAGCTGATCGATCGTCATGGCCACGTGCTGGTGCTGGTCATCCATGGCTGGAACGTGGTCGAGGCGCGAATCGATTTCGGTCTGGGCGCCCGCATCCATAGCGGACGATTAAGGCCGGTGGCGACCGCGCACATCACGGCCAGCGAGGGCTTCATCAACGGTCCGTTGGCGCATCTGTGTGGACAACTCCAAGCTGCCGGCATCCTGCCCACTTTCGGGTTGCGCTATCCGGCGGCGGGGCGTCAGAACCTGCTGCAAATCTTCACTCCGCGTTTTGAGCACAGCCGTCTGGAGCCGCTGCGCAATCTCGCCCGTCTGGCCGCCAACGGCACCATCGACGCGGTGCAGCTCGAACTGTCGGTCGCACTAAGATGGCCGGGGCCGCTGAGGGAAAGGACCTTGGGATTGTTGACGGAAAGTTTCGCGGCCAGCCGTCCGGCATGGATCGACGCCTTTCCGGCGGTGGTTGCGCGGCCTCATCGCGCGACGGCTCGCGTGAAACCCCGGTCGCCGGCGGCCCGTCCGGCGCCGTTCCGATTTGGCGTCGAATTGTTCGACCCCTCTGGCGAAATCGGCGTGATGACCAGCATCGATTTTCTTGGCGGCGGCGGGGCGCGGGTCATCATGTTGCTGCCCGACGGCAAGATCGCGATTTGTACCGCCGAGGGTAAACTGGCTTTGCACCGCAACCGGCTCACTCGCGGGCCGGTCCAGCTTACCATCGACGGCGGCGAAGTGACGGTCGAGTTCAGTGGACAGGCATTGGTCGTGCCCGACGCCGCCGCGTACCTGCGGATGGAGCAGGCGTTCGAAACCGGCGTCGTCGATAGCGCCGCCCGACTTAAATGTACGCTTCGGATTCAAACCGCGACTGGCCCGATCCGCTTCAATCCGCATTTTTTCACCGCTGCCACGCGGCAGACCGGCTTCGGCACTGTTACCGGCACGATCACCATCGGCGGCGTCACGCGCGCGCTTAACGCGATTGGGCGGGTCGGGGTATCGTTGCTGGGTCAGCCTGAACGGGCTTTCGTGTCACGCGCTTCGCTGTGGGGATACTTCCCTGATGGTGCGCCTGGGCGGGCGGTTGAGGCGCGGATGGCGGATGAGCCTGAGCATCGCCATAGCGCGAGCGGACTGTTGCTGATCGGTGACCGCGTTGCGCAATGCCGCGTCGAGCAACTGCAAACGGCGCCCTGGTCGCCTGGTTCCGCGCCCGCCACGCTCGAAGCATTGCTGACGCATCCACAGGGAAGCTTGCGGCTGCGCGCCACGCCGCGATGTTTCATGGCGCTGTCGCGCCCGGGGCCGAATGCGTCGCGGGTCTATACGTCGATGGGCTTTGCCCGCTTCGAGCTCGACGGCGCCGTCGGCGCGGGAATGTTCGAATGCTCCCGCGCACTCCATCCGCCGGCGGTGGTCGCATCGCTCAGCGGCGACGACTAACTCCCGTTTCGACCCCTCCCCGGCCCGTCCCTTGCCGCATCTAAGGACATTGAACTAACCGCTACGCGGCAGTTATATAGCTGCTAGTCAGCGTACTCCCATATTTATACGTCCGATTCTGCGTCGCGAGCCCTTGCGCATCAGGCCGGTCATTTATGCTCGGATCTCTACAGCTTGGCGGGAAGGAGGTCGCGATGACTTAACCTACCCCGAAAGTGAAGATTTGCGGCTCCAAAATTACTCATCCAACACCGTGGAGGCTTATATGTTGCGTGGCCAAGCTTGCCCAACACTTTGGAGCCGCTCCGGATCGGCTCGGGCCGAAGCACATCCGGGATTACCCGGAGCGGGTGGTCTATGCCAAATTACCTGTTGGAGAACCGCAGCAAGTCCTGAGGTACTTGGCCCGCTGCACCCCCGCATGGCAGTCTCCAATCCACGACTCATCTCCCTGCAAGAGGGCCAAGTGACCTTGCGCTGGAAGGACTATTCTCAAGGAAATCAGCCCCAAACATTCGTGATGGCATTGCCCCAAACCAGACGAGCTATGTATTCGCCACCAGCAGTTCCTCCGCATTATTTGGCGGGCGAAGCCCATCTGTCCTGCCGGCGAAGTAGCGCTGGGTGAGAGTTGCTGCCGATACGTGCTGGACTTCTCTAAAGCCGGCTTCGCGGGCCAGTGTCAACATCTCAGGCGGCGTGAAGAAGCTGATGAAAGGCGTCCCGCTTGCTCGCGCCCCCTTCTCTGCCAGCTCAAGTCCGGGACGCACCTCGGGGTCCGCAAGCTCTAGCGGCAGCAGGAACGTCATGGCGAGCGTGGAGCAGAGGGCGAGCGCCGCGACCTGGCGCAGCGTGGCCGCGATCGCGTCTTTGGTGAGATACATGCTGACGCCAGTGGAGGCCACAATCGCCGGCTGGCTGGCATCGAAGCCGGCTTCCGCTAGCCGTTCCCACCAGGCATCGCCGGCCTCGAAGTCCACCGGAACGAGCCGCAGCCATTCAGGAATGCCATAACCGACTTCGATCAGGCGCTGCCGCTTCCATGCCTGAGGACCTGGCCGATCGACCTCAAACACCTTCAGCCTGGAGGCGATCTCCGGCCTGCGCTGGGCGAAAGTGTCCAGGCCCGCGCCGAGGATGACGTACTGGCCGACGCCGTGGTCGGCCTGTTCTACAACCAAGTCCTCGATAAAGCGAGCACGGGCGACGATGGATGCTCGGAAGGGGCTCGTGAACTGCGGGGTCATGTCCGGACGAAGACGCCATTCTTGGTCGGGTGACGTCAGCTGAAGACCAATCGTGTCTTCGAGCACATGTGGCGGCGGATCAACCTCGACGTGCAGGGCTCGCCACAAGGCGACCCGCACTGCCGTGCTGTCTGGGGCTGTAGTTTGCCTATCGTGCACAAGTATTCTCCCGTTAGATCAAAGGTCCGAAACCTGGTTTTTCATCATAATAGCGGGCTGGTCGATTCCCACCCATCTGTGTTGTTACTGGGACATTACACTAGAGTCGGCGACATATCTTGCGACAGGTGCAGCATGGCCAGGAAGATCGAAATCGGGCCGCTGATCGGCTACGCCCGGGTTTGCCTCCGAAGCCAGGATCTCGCTCAGCGACGAGGCACACTACGCGAGGCCGGCTGCACCCGGATCTTCGAAGAAATGGTCAGTGGCGTGAAACGCGACCGGCGCGAGCTTGGCCGCCTGCTTGAGCATCTCCGCGCCGGCGACGTGATGACTGTCACTCGCCTCGATGCGGTTGGCCGTGTAGCTGAGGTCGTCCGCCTGCTTGGCGTCCATCGAGCCACGCTTTATCGGGCGCTGGAGCGGTGACGAGAACGCATCGAACGGGCGAGTGAACAGGAACGCCAGCCACACTGCCAGCGTACGATTTTTTCCAATTCTGAGACGACCCATTAAGGCTCGACAAAACCCTCACCGACTATCAGGCCAGCCCACCGGCTCTTTGAGGTGCGGCCAAATGAATTGCTCGGCGCCAGGCCTAGTTTTGACGCCACCCTCGACCTCAAAATGGGCGACGCCCAGGCCGCGTAATTGAGCACCGAAGGTGACGTTGCGACCGGGGCGCCATTGGGCTTTATCCATTCAGTAATGCCAGCAGTGCGGCCAAAACTCCTGCCCGCCCCGATCCCCGGACCCCACCACCGAAAGAGGAAGCAGATGCTGGTGCGGCCCTGGTCCCATAAGTGTCTGGGCGATTCGATAACATTACTAATTTTGGCTGTTTTAGAAAGATTTCGCTTATAGATTTCCCAAGATTATTTTTGCTATCTTCGTCCCGCTAGAAGGCTCGGACGTAATTGTCGCCAAGAGCGTGCAGATCAGTTCTCAGGATGGCCTACGACTAATTTAGTATAAAAATCATAAGAAAAGCAAAGATTAAGGATAAATTGTGAGAAAGATCTTGCCTGGAAGCCGTTTTTGGCAATCTGCACGAAGAATCCCCAACCACTTTGGTCTGATCGCGGCGATAGTGCTGCTCGGCCTTTCGCTTTCGCTCGCGGTGTGGGGCGATCCCAGCACGCTGGCGATTTCCAACGCCAGCGTTACGGTGACCGGCAGCTCGTCGACGACCCTTCATTTTCCTATCGCGCGCGGCGGCGATACCAGCTACGACGCCTTTATCCAGTTCCAGACCAAAAACGGCACGGCGATCGCCGGGACGGATTACACGGCGGCGAGCGGGTCGCTGGTGATTCCGGCCGGCACCACCAGCACGACGATTCCGGTGACGGTCGCCGGCCGCACCATCAATCCGCCGGACAAAACCTTCCAGATGCTATTGCTCGGCGGCGGCGGTGCGGCGCGCAGCTTTACGCCGCGCTTCGCCGCCCAGCATACCTTCGCCACGGGCAACTTCCCGAACTCGTTGACGGCGGCGGACGTCAACGGCGACGGCAAGCCCGACCTGATCGTGGCGAATGAAGTCGACAACACGGTGTCGGTGCTGCTCAACACCACGGCGCCTGGGGCCATCACGCCCAGCTTCGCCGCCCAGCAGACCTTCGCCACGGGCAACGCCCCGGCCTCGGTGACGGCGGCGGACCTCAACGGCGATGGCAAGCCCGACCTGATCGTGGCGAATGCGATCGACGACACGGTCTCGGTGCTGCTCAATACGACGGCGCCGGGCGCCACCACTTCCAGCTTCGCCGGCCAGCAGACCTTTGCCGTGGGCAATGCTCCGAAATCGGTGACGGCGGCGGACGTCAACGGCGACGGCAAGCCCGACCTGATCGTGGCGAATGCGAACGACAGCACGGTCTCGGTGCTGCTCAACACCACCGTGCCGGGCGCGGCCACGCCCAGCTTCGCCGCCCAGCAGACCTTTGGCACGAACGCCTTCCCGGATTCGGTGACGGCGGCGGACGTCAACGGCGACGGCAAGCCCGACCTGATCGTGGCGAATGAAAACGGCAACACGGTGTCGGTGCTGCTCAACACCACCGCGCCGGGCGCGGCCACGCCCAGCTTCGCCACTCAGCAGACCTTCGCCACGGGCAACGTCCCGGTTTCGGTGACGGCGGCGGACGTCAACGGCGACGGCAAGCCCGACCTGATCGTGGCGAATAGCAACGACGACACGGTGTCGGTGCTGCTCAACACCACCGCGCCGGGCGCGGCCACGCCCAGCTTCGCCGCCCAGCAGACCTTCGCCACCGGCGGCGGCCCGAACTCGGTGACGGCGGCGGACGTCAACGGCGACGGCAAGCCCGACCTGATCGTGGCGAATGAAAACGGCAACACGGTGTCGGTGCTGCTCAACACGACCGCGCCAGGTGCGGCCACGCCCAGCTTCGCCGCCGAGCAGACCTTCACCACGGGCAGCGCTCCGTTCTCGGTGACGGCGGCAGACGTCAATGGCGACGGCAAGCCCGACCTGATCGTGACGAATGCGAACGACGCCACGGTGTCGGTGCTGCTCAACACCACGCCCGCGCCGGCGGCAACATTTGACGCCCACAGCTTCGCCGCCCAGCAGACCTTCGCCACCGGCAGCTCCCGAACTCGGTGACGGCGGCAGACGTCAACGGCGACGGCAAGCCCGACCTGATCGTGGCGAATCAACAACGACAACACGGTGTCGGTGCTGCTCAACACCACTACGGGCTCCCCACCCACACGAGCTTCGCCGCCCAGCAGACCTTCGCCACCGGCAGCGGCCCGAACTCGGTGACGGCGGCGGACGTCAACGGCGACGGCAAGCCCGACCTGATCGTGGCGAATCAAAACGACAACACGGTGTCGGTGCTGCTCAACACCACTACGGGCTCTCCACCCACACTAGTTTCGCCGCCCAGCAGACCTTCGCCACGGGCAGCGGCCCGGTCTCGGTGACGGCGGCGGACGTCAACGGCGACGGCAAGCCCGACCTGATCGTGGCGAATCAAAACGACAACACGGTGTCGGTGCTGCTCAACACCACTACGGGCCCCCACCCACACAGCTTCGCCGCCCAGCAGACCTTCGCCACGGGCAGCGGCCCGAACTCGGTGACGGCGGCGGACGTCAACGGCGACGGCAAGCCCGACCTGATCGTCGCGAATCAAAACGACAACACGGTGTCGGTGCTGCTCAACACCACTACGGGCTCTCCACCCACACTATTTCGCCGCCCAGCAGACCTTCGCCACGGGCAACGTCCCGGTCTCGGTGACGGCGGCGGACGTCAACGGCGACGGCAAGCCCGACCTGATCGTGGCGAATTTCGGGCTGGAAACTAACGGCAACACGGTGTCGGTGCTGCTCAACACCACTGCAGGCTCCCCACCCACACTGAGTTTCGCCGCCCAGCAGACCTTCGCCACAGGCACGGGCCCGGACTCGGTGACGGCGGCGGACGTCAACGGCGACGGCAAGCCCGACCTGGTCGTGGCGAACAATGACGACAGCACGGTGTCGGTGCTGCTCAACACCACCGCGCCGGGCGCGGTCACGTCCAGCTTCGCCGCACAACAGACCTTCGCCACGAGAGGCCCGCGCTCGGTGACGGCGGCGGACGTCAACGGCGACGGCAAGCCCGACCTAATCGTGGCGAATTTGCTCGGCCCCACGGTGTCGGTGCTGCTCAACAACCTCTACTCAGTTACCACCTCGGGCAGCCCGGCGACGGGGACGATCCACTACGCGGTGCCGACCCCCACCCCAACCCCGACGCGTACGCCAACACGTACGCCAACCGCGACCCGGACCCCGACGCGGACTCCCACCAGAACACCGACCCGGACGCCCAGTCACACCCCCACCAGGACACCGACCCGGACGCCAACCGGTACTCCCACCAAGACACCGACGCGGACGCCCAGCCGCACTCCCACCAAGACACCGACCCGGACGCCCAGCCACACCCCCACGAGGACACCGACCCGGGCGCCAACCGGTACTCCCACCAAGACACCGACCCGGACGCCCAGCCACACTCCCACCAAGACACCGACCCGGACGCCCAGCCACACCCCCACGAGGACACCGACCCGGACGCCGAGTCACACTCCCACCAGGACCGCGGTCAAGACGCCAAGCGGTACCCCCACTAAGACCCCCACCCACACGCCCAGCCGCACCCCAACGAGGACCCCCACCCACACGCCCAGCCGCACCCCAACCAAAACCCCTACGCCGAAAACCACATAAAGGCGGCGACAGCGCGGCTGAACCGCGGCATCACTATGATTTCGCGAGTGACGGTTCGGCGTGAGGTGTTCGCAAAGAGTCCGACCAGGACGCCGGTGGCGATCGTGAACACCGCTGCGAGCACGATGCGGCCATTCAGGATTCCGGCGAAATCAGCTCCCTTATATAATTCAAGCGCATTAAGTCGGAATTGATTCCTTCATTATGAGCATGGAGAGATCTGACCCCGGATAACTATCGTGCATGCGACCGCGCTGGCTGCTCCTGCCAGCGGAATCAGGATCGCGACTTGATGAACTTGCGTCATTTATCTGCCGAAGTTGCGCTTGCTCGCCGTAGTTAGGATGTGCGAGCGATCAGCTCAACAGTTGTGAAGGCTCGCATGAAGGCTCCGGCAGAACACCCAAACCCTTCCGTTTCTGATCTTTTCGGGCAATCACGTGGGTTCACAGCGCCGACGCAGTCCGGCTTATTCCCCGCCGATATGGGCTCCCTTCTCCGCGACCGAGCGGCGCATGAGCAGAACGAACGCCATCAACAGAACCGCGACTTTGAAAATGAGAATACGTCAAAGTAGGCCATTGACGACGCCTGTTGAGCTCGCGACTGGCCAAGAACGCCCAACGCCATTTGATATGACAATACAGCATCGCCGTTGTGCTGCAGGAAAAACGCCTGGCCCCGTGTCAACGGAGTGTTGACCGGAGGGTTCAGGAGATCGAGGTTTTCATCCGGCCGCAGGGTATGAAACTGCTCTCGCCGTTGCTGAATGATTTGGGCGATCGAAGTCCCCAACCTGACGCCCACGAAGGTGAACGCTACTTCTTCATTAATGAGCTCGACGCCATATATTACATGGTATCTCCGTCTTCGGATTCGCGGTAGGCAATTCCGCGACATCGACCCCTCCATTGGAAATCCCGGAGCCAAGCTCTGCGATGCCTTGCGCTCTCACTGCCATTCCCTCGCGCGCGCCCCAGCACAACTGAAGATTAGTCAGCGAGATTATCCGGGCGAATCCAGATATGGGGATCGAATCCAGCGATTCTGTGGAGCGCACCGAGAAGCGAGCAGAGCGGAATTCATCTGCATGCTTTCAATGGCACAGACACGCGCCCAGTTATCGACGAAACCTTCCGTGCTCGAACTGCAATACGATCTTTCGTAACGCATGAAGCGGTGCGTGCGACCGTTCACTCCTTATCGGCGGCTTTGCGATCACGATGGCGGCGTCGGTGGCGGTACCTTCGTTTGCTTCTCACATCGAGGCCGTGGTGATAAAAGGAATATATTGAAGATTGATCACCCCTCGATGCGTGAAGCGTGTCGTGGGGGGCCGGGAACATCCGCCAGATACCGATTCAGCTCGGAGAATAGAACCTCAAGTCGTCGCATTAACTGCAGTTCCGCGAGCATCGTGCGGCGCGGCTCGAGCGGCCACGACGCCAATCGGGCGAACCCTCCCTCCTCCAAGTATGAACTGAACTCGTTGAGCGGTTCCGCCAACTCATCGGCTGAATGTTTCTGCGCGATCGCGCGAGCAGCCGAAGCGCTGAAGCATTCAGCGCCGCTGAAGAAATCCAGCCACGAGTTAAGCTGCCCACGAATTGTATTGAAGACCCGCTCGCGCGCAAACTCCGTGACGGGGTCGAGTTGCGGCATTTGAATAAGAACCCGCGCTGTCGCGATCGAGGACAGCCGGTTTGAAATCCGGCGAAGAGTCCCGGCCGCTTCGACGATCCCATCATGGTAGACGGCGCAGGTGCGTCCTTCCATCCGCGCGTCATCGGCGATCGCGAGGAACTCGGTCAGCACGCGCATCGTTTCCGAGTTCGTCCTCAGGATTTGATCCTCGCTGCTCGCAGCTGAGCCGCCTGGCGCTAGCGCGAGCGTATTGGCAATGACTTTCTTCAGTCTGGGCAACAAGGAATTACCGGCGTATTCCGGCCACAGGGTAAAAAAGACCATCGCCACGACAAAATCACCAAGCAAGACGCCCCAAATGCGCCAAAGAGGCTCGTAGATATTGACGGATGGGCTCAATCCAACGAACACCAACGAAAAAATGACCCCCATTTGCTTGCCCGCGTACGACATCCGCGCATTGCCGAGCGAAGAGTATGCAAACGGATAGAAGACCGCGAAGGCCGCAAGCATATAGGTTGGGAGCGTGTCGAAGTTAGGCGAAACTATAATGATAACGAGAAGGGAAACCGCTCCTCCGATTACAGCTCCGGCGATCCGGAGGTACATCTTCTGCAGGGTTGCGCCATAGGTAGGAGTCGCGGTTGTTAATACGGTCACCAGGATAATGAATAAGTCCGGACGCTGGCTAATGACGCCGATTAGATAGCCGACCACGGTGCATAAGCCGACTTTCAAGCAATAGCGAACAAGCGCGGGATCTGCAGGAGCGCTCAATCGAGGGACAGCACTGTTCCGAGGAACAGCACTGTTCGATGGCTCCGTGGTCGATGGCCCCGGAGGTTCATCCAGCGGGCGCTCGATGTGCCTGGTCAGCACAGCCAGCGAATCGATGAATTCCGCGAAATTTCCGATTTCCGCCGAACTGGCTTTGCCGATGTATGCTGGTCTGATCTCAACGATGCGCGCGGCCAGATTGTCCATCGCCAAGCGCACACGCGTCCGCGTGTCGGGAGCTTGCTCGTCCGCGCCTACAACAATGCGCGCCGGTAGTTTGTGCGAAATCTCGTCAAGCGCGGCGGCGATCGCATCTACCGCCATTTGAACTTCGCCCCGGACCATCGTACGAATTTCTCGAGGTAGGTTCTCGCGCGCCGTAGTGATGAGGCGATCCACTTCGAGACTGAAACGAGCCACGAGCGTGATCGCAGCAAGCAGGATCGCCCGGCGATGCTCGGACGCGCCTTCGGCCACGGCTTGATCAAGCAGCGCCATTTGTGCGGGGAGGTCCGAAGTCGGTGCTGGCAGTGGCGGTCGAGGTACGCTTTCGCCAGCGAGAAAAAAGTTCGAAGCGCCCAGAAGCTGCGAACGGGTACGCGCGACGCTCGCTCCGAGAGACTCAATCAGGATCGGCTCGCCCGGGTCCGGCCACAACCAGTTGTCGAACAGGACGATCACGCCGAAGGCAATCGCGCTACCGTCGAACACGGCTGCCGCGTTCCAACCAATTTCCTCAGGTGAGAATACCACGCCGTAGAATGTGATGAGGCATGCTATCTGTATAACGAGCACGCCCGCGCCGAGCTTGCGCGTCGTTCCCACGTAAGTTGAAAATGAAATCCATACGAAGACAAACGGCAGCATCAACCACGGCGTCTCCGCGAATGCGCGCGCCATCACCACCGACGTGATCAGAGCGAGCATCACCGCGATTTGCCATGCCAGCGCCTTGCGAATGGACATCATCGGTCCTGCGCCGGCCAGGAGCCACACAATTACCGCGCCCAGCTGACTGTTGACGTGACAGCTCGCGTCTAGTCCAATTGCGATTGTCACAATCGTGGAGATGCGTAAGGCGGTGCGGATCTTCCGGGCGCTAGGAGCAAGTTCGCGGGCGACTAGCGCTTCGAGTCGATCCAACCAGGCAAGTGGCCGTCGGATGCCGAACTGTTGCTCTATGAATCCTGCCACGCGCTCGTTTACCTGGTACAATAGTGCGATGCCGCGGCGGCATTAGTTGCAACTTGGCTTCGATGCGCGACTTGCTTTCGAGCTTTACCGATGTCTTACCCAGAGCGGTTGCCGGCCAGGATAGATTTGGCAACTTTGACAATGTGCTCTGGAGTAAAGCCCAGCTCACGCATCACGATTTCACCCGGCGCTGAAGCACCGAAGCGGTTCAGTCCGATGATTGCGCCGTCAAGGCCCACATAGCGCTCCCATCCTAGCGTGGAGCCTGCCTCAACACTGACCCGCGCTTTGACGCCGGGAGGAAGAACCGTGTCCTTGTAGGATTGCGGCTGCGCCTGAAACAAATCCCAGCACGGCATCGAGACCACCCGGCTTGCAACTCCCTCACGAGTCAGTTGGTTGTGCGCCTCGAGCGCGATCGAAACTTCGGAACCGGTAGCGATCAGGATAAGCTTGGGCGGACCTGCGGCGCAGTCGGCAAGGACGTAAGCTCCTTTTGCCGTTCCCGCAGCGGGGGCCAGCGTACTGCGGTCCAAAGTGGGCAACTTCTGGCGCGTAAGCACCAGCCCCACCGGCCCCTCAGTATGCGCCACCGCGATCTTCCACGCTTCCACGGTCTCGTTGGCGTCGGCCGGGCGCAGCAGCATTAGATCGGGAATCGCGCGCAGGCTTGCCAGTTGTTCCACCGGCTGATGCGTGGGCCCGTCCTCGCCCAACGCGATGCTGTCGTGGGTCCACACATAGATCACGTGGGCCTTACTCAAAGCCGCCAGTCGGATGCTCGGCCGCATGTAGTCGGAAAACGTAAAGAAGGTCGCGGCGTATGGCAGGATGCCGCCATGCAGGGCCATGCCCGTGGCGATTCCGGCCATCGCGTGCTCGCGAATGCCGAAATGGATATTCCGCCCGCCGTACCCCATCGGACCGCCCACCATTCCCTGGGTAGGCGGCGCCCCTTCGGGCGGCGTAAACTTGGGGCTCTCGAAGTCGCCCTGGCCCTTGAGCGCGGTGCGTGTGGATGGATCGAGATCGCCCGATCCACCAACCAAGTTGGGTATCACCTCGGCCAACGCGACGATGGTTTTCTGTCCGGCGTCGCGCGTCGCCATCGCGCCGTCCGCGGGCGTGAACCGGGGAAGGGCTGCGTCCCATCCCTTGGGCAGTTCCCCGGCCAGCGTCTGCCGAAGCTTCTCAGCCAACTGCGGATCGGCAGTGCGCAATGCGTCCACGCGTCGATGCCACTGCGCCTCCAGGTCGCGGCCTTGTTCCACCGACCTGCGAAACTGGGCCAAGGCCTCTTCGGGAATGTAGAAACTCTTGTCTTCAGGCCAGCCCAACGCCCGCTTGGTTAATCGCACCTCTTCGACGCCCAAAGGCTCGCCGTGGGCCTGAAAAGTGTCGTGCTTATGCGGACTGCCATAGCCGATATGCGTGCGCGCCACGATTAGCGACGGCCGGTCATCGACCGCCTTGGCCTTGGTTAAGGCACCATCAACCGCGGCAATATCCATCCCGTCGATATGCTCCACATGCCATCCATAAGCCTGGAATCGCGCGCCTACATCTTCGCAGAAGGTAACGTCGGCGCTGGCCGAGAGGGTGATCTGATTGGCGTCGTAGAGCACGATCAATCGCCCGAGCCGAAACTGACCCGCTATCGAGGCGGCTTCGGCCGCGACGCCTTCCATCATGTCGCCGTCGCTGGCCATCACATACGTATGGTGATTCACCACTTCGTGGCCCGGCCGATTGAATGTCGCGGCCAGCCAGCGCTCCGCGATTGCCAATCCCACCGCGTTCCCAACGCCTTGACCCAGCGGACCCGTGGTAACTTCCACTCCGGGCACCACACCATACTCGGGATGCCCCGGAGTGCGGCTTCCCCATTGGCGGAATTGCTTGATATCGTCCATGCTAAGGTCGTATCCGGTGAGGAATAGCAGGCTGTAGAGCAGCATGCTGGCGTGTCCCGCCGACAGCACAAAACGGTCGCGATCGGGCCATTTGGGGTTGGTGGGATTGTGCCGGAGATGGCGCGTCCACAAGACGTAGGCCATCGGGGCCGCGCCCAGCGGCATTCCCGGATGTCCCGAGTTCGCTTTCTGGACCCCGTCGATAGAGAGCGTCCGGATAGTGTTGATGCATAGATCGTCGATTGGCTGAACCGTCGTACTCATGACTCCTCCGAACTGCGCCCAGTCTAAAGGCGAATGAATATTTGCAACGTGAGCAAAAGAACCGTCACCCTAGCCTCTCCCTTGGAGGAAGAGGTCACGGATCCGGCGCGATGCGGCGGACGATGAATCCACCGGGGCGGCCTGGGTAATGTCCTCTCAGACTCTTTAGATTTTCCTTGCCGTGTATTCGTTCACCCGATTGCGGATATTCGCAGACCACGTTCTCTTGACAGATGTCACGTTCGGCGTCCAGATCACCGGCCGCAGAAGCCGACCCATGCTGCTCCAGAGCTGTTCGGGGTTGTTGCTGTCTCATAGCCATTGGGATCCACTTCGACTCTTCCTAGTGTAGCGTCCGAGAATTAACTAGACAATTGTTTAAGCTTCTTTGTGGCGGTAGGGTACAGCCAGGTTGGATTTGTTCCAAGGTTTGACGGCAGCCGGAGAGCTTGGAGAGGATCGATTCGACGGTGGCGTGCCAGACGAAAGGTTTGGGATTTTCATTCCATGCCTCCAGGAATTCTTCAATGGCCGCAATCAAGTCGGGCACGCTGGGGAAGGAGTCGCGGGGGATGCGCTTGGTGGTGAGTTCTCTAAACCAGCGCTCGATCAAGTTGAGCCAACTGCAACTGGTGGGCACCAAGTGAAGCACGAAACGCGGATGCTTGTTGAGCCAGGCTTTGACCTCGGGATGAGCGTGAGTGCCATAGTTGTCGATTACCAGATGCAAGCTGAGGTTGGCCGGGAACTCGCGGTCCAAGCGCCGCAGGAAGCGCAGAAATTCCTGGTGTCGATGACTTTGGTGGCATTGTCCAATGACCTTGCCCTCAAGCAATTCGATCGCGGCGAACAGAGTAGTCGCGCCATTGCTTTTGTAGTCGTGGGTCATGGTGCCGCAGCGCCCCTTTTTCAGCGGCAAGCCGGGCTGGGTGCGGTCCAGCGCTTGAATCTGGCTCTTCTCATCCACGCACAGCACCAGTGCATGATCGGGTGGGTTCAAATACAGTCCGATCACGTCGGTGAGTTTTTCCACAAATTTCGGGTAGCGCGACAGTTTGAAGGTCTTGACCCGATGGGGCTTGATGTTGTGGCTGCGCCAGATATTGCTGATGGTCGATTTGCTCATTGCCTGGTGCTCAGCCATCAACCGGCAACTCCAATGAGTCATCCCCTTGGGCTTGGTCTGCAGGGTGGCGTCGACCACGGCCTTGATCTGCTCAGCTCCGAATATTGGTTTGCAACCCCGACCCGCAGCGATCTCCCACAAACACGCCAAGCCTTGCGCAGCAAAACGCTTACGCCACAGGGTCACGGTGTGACGATTGACCTCGAGTCCGGCAGCGATGCTCAAGTCGGAACCGCCCTGCGCGGCAGCCAACACGATCCGGCAACGCAGTGCCACCTGCTGGGGAGTTCCATACGCGGCGAGCCATTGCTCAAGCTGCTGACGTTGGTCGGAGGACAGAGCCAAAGCTCGGCTTGCATAACCCATGACCTCACTATAACCGATAGGAGATTATTGTCTAGTTATATACTGGACACTATACTAGCAGGAAGCAAGAATTGTGCGACCGGTGAACAAGGAAAAGTGATCGCGAGTCAGGCGGCGCGCTCGTGTTCAAGTACTTTGACTTCCCGTAATCTGCCCGTGTCCACGTCGAAAATGAAGCCGCGCACGGGGATGTCTTTGGCAATCCAGGGATGCGACCTGACTTTCTTGATCTGCTCCCGGGTATTTTGCTCGGGGTCCTTATAGGAGAAGAAGCGCATTGGAGCCGGCGAAGCATCTCCGGTCGAGGCGCTCAGCTTTGCGTTCAGCTCGTCATCTGTGAATGTCGTGAACCCGCAGCCGGTATGGTTGAGAAGCAGAATCTCTGTGGTTCCGAGTATACGGTTGGAAACAATAAGTTCCCCGAGAACATCTTCTGTTACCGCGGGTCCGCCGGTTCGGATAACGTCTATATCGGCGCGCGGCAGACCCAAGATTCCAGGGAGGTCTGAGAGCCGTGGATCCATGCAGGTTACAACTGCGATTTTGGGGGTCGGACGCTTCCCCAGCGCCGGATCGTAACTTTTTGCATAGTTGCGGTTTGCTTCTAGCGCCTTATCGATAATACTCATCGTTTCCCTCCTGATGGGCGAACGGTGCGGCCCAGCCCGTTTTTCATAGTGTCGCTCTTCCGACCGTGTATGGCAACCTCAAGCTGGCGGTGGCGCGCATCCTGGGAGATGGCAGACGGTTAAGGACTCGGATCTCAGCGAGCTGCAGTCTCACTACCTGTTCGCCGATCGCTTCGGACGACCGGGCAAGGGCAACGACAACGGCAAGGTCGAAGGGCTGGTGGGCTACGCGCGGCGCAACTTCATGGTGCACGGACATACAGTGGCTCTATTAACCCTGAAGCGAAAATAATTTTGCCCTTGAGCGCACGAACACCTTGGCGCAGAGGCACTTTCTGTTCCCTCTCCTTATCCTAGGAGAGGGCGAGGGAGAGGTTACACGCCCCGACCCTTGATACAGGTTTCGCCCTCAGCCAGCGGCATTTCGCCAAAGATCCGCCCGGAATTATTTCGCTTTAGGGTTAAGAAGCTCTCTTCTCGGCTCTAGATCGTGCAAATCCCCAGCGGTTCTTGGGAGTCGCGACGGTCAAATGCTCCTAATCGGGATCGGTTACGGCGGACGTAGCAGTAACCTTCGCCATCGCCCGTCATCAGACGAGGCGCAAATTCTCCTGACCACTCGGCATAGTATATGAGGGACGCCGCAGAACCAAAGGGTCACGGATCCGGCACGCGAAGGCTTTCCCGTGTCGATTATCAGGCTCCCGGCCTGAACCCACGATTGTAGAAGGTGCTGAGCTCGTTGGTGGCAAGGATTTGTCATTCCTCGGACAGCTTTGTTACAATCGACTCAGAATGCGATCTCCAGGGAGGTAATGGTTTTATGAGTGACACCGACGGCCTTCGCTATATAAAGATACCGCTCAACAATGGCTCCGATGAGATTCCGGCACTCGGCTTTGGCACGCTGATTCCTGACCCGATCGCAACAAAAGACGCAACTAAGGCCGCGCTGGCGGTGGGCTTTCGTCAATTCGATTGCGCCGAACGCTACCGAAATGAAGAACAAGTGGGCGAAGCGATGCGGGATGTGTTCCAGGAGGGCAAAGTCAAACGGAAGGACGTTTTTGTCGGTACGAAGCTCTGGAATAACAATCATCGTCCCGAACGTGTCAGACCCGCCTTCGAGGCAAGTCTGAGAAGACTGCAACTAGACTATGCGGATCTATACTGCATCCATACCCCATTTGCTTTCAAACCCGGGGACGACCAGGACCCGAGGGACGAGAACAGCAACGTGATTTATGATGATGCTACGACCCTGACGGATACGTGGAAGGCTTTGGAGAGCCTCGTGGACGAACGCCGGTGCAAGGTTATCGGATTATCGAACGTCAGTCTGGGACAGCTGAAGGAGGTGTTCGAATCCGCACGGGTAAAGCCTGCTGTTCTTCAAGTCGAATCCCATCCATATCTCCCTCAAGGGGAACTGCTCGACTATTGCAAGAGGAATGGCATCGTGATGCAGGCCTTCGCGGCGTTGGGTCATGGTATCGAACCGAGGTTACTCGACGATCCTGTCATCACGGGCATCGCCAAGCGCGTCCATAAAACCCCCGCTCAAGTTCTACTGGCATGGGCGCTGCAGCGCGGCACGGCCCCTCTGACCACAGCTACGAACGCCCGCTACATCGAGGAAAATTTTCAAATCTCGACTCTTCCCGATGACGCCATCAAGGAAATTAGTGAAGGTATCAGTATCCGAGTCAGGCTCAATCCGGTTGTGGACACGGGCATCCCTGGGTTCATTCCCAGTAAAAGATGAAGGTCCACGCCGGAATATCCCGCTGAGCTGAGTATGGTGCGATTTGGCGTGACAACATTCCCGACTGACTATGGTCTTTCGGTCGTAGACTTAGCCAGAGCTGTGGAAGAGCGCGGTCTCGACTCGATACTTTTCAATGAACACACACATATTCCAGTCGGCCGGCATACTGCATTCCCAGGCGGTGGCGAACTTCCCAAGGAATACTCGCACACGCATGACCCCTTCGTGGCGCTTGCGGCGGCCGCGGCTGTGACCAAACGAGTCATGCTGGGTACAGGAATCTGCCTAGTGATCGAGCGCGACCCGATCGTGCTGGCCAAAGAAGTCGCCTCGCTGGACCGCATCTCGGACGGCCGAGTCATTCTCGGCGTCGGCGCCGGGTGGAATGTAGAGGAGATGGAGAATCACGGAACGTCATACAGGCAGCGTTGGAAAATCCTGCGCGAACGGGTGCTGGCAATGCGCGAAATCTGGACCCGGGATGTTGCTCAGTTTCACGGCGAGTTCGTCGACTTTGAACCGCTCTGGTCCTGGCCAAAGCCGATCCAAAAGCCCGGTCCGAAGATCCTTCTTGGATCGAGAAGCCAACGATGCTTTGAGCGCGTCGTGGATTACTGCGACGGCTGGATGCCAATTGGCCGGCCCGGCGAACAGAATGATCTGGTTGAGGGCCTGGGGAAACTGCGCGCCCTCTGCGAGCGTGTCGGACGGTGTTTCGATTCGCTGGAATTGGCGGTTATCGGTTTGCCCCCGTCGGAGGACTTAGCCAAGCGACTTCTCAGGATTGGGTTTAAACATCTGATCTTTAGCCTCCCGTCTGGCAATGCTAAACAGACAATGGATGACCTCGACGCCCGCGCGGAGCTTGCAGGAAAGCTTGGCTCGATCGGGGTATAAACGCGAGGGTCCCTGTATGGCCACGCAATCCGCGGGCGACCCTCAAATCACGGAATGAAGGGGTTTATCGCGACTTCCGTCTGATCCTCAGCGAGTGCATCTAGCATAAGCGTGTTCGGGTTGATGTGCGGACACCTTCCGCTCCCTACACATACGCTAGCCGTTGGATTTCAAACCGAAGAGGTTCTTTGTCTTGATCGCCTCGGCCACAACGGCAGGGACCATCGCTTCCCAGGTTGGGTCTTGTCGCTGGATCCGTTCTAGAACTTCCGGCGTGTGAATCGACAGCAGAGATTCGTCGTAAACGTGAATGGGCACGATGCGACCGATCTCCAGTAGCAAGTCACGCAAGTGATTCCACGGTGCTGGAATCGGTGCCTGCAGCACCGTATGGATCTCGTTAGAAGCGGGGTCGCGAGTCGGATAGACGTACATCTTCACCGAACGTTTGAATAGGCGTCCCGCGGATTCAAGCACGCCACCTGGCAGGTCCGTAAAATACCGCTCGTCCGCCACTTGTCGAACCGCAGGCAACCCAACCGCGAGCCCGATGAGGCCGTCGGTGTAGCCGGCCAGGTACTCGGCCAATTGGTAGTAGGGCTCGAACCGCGAGATGAGAACGTCGAAACCAAGGGCCCCGAGGATTTCCGCCCGGGCGAGAAAATCCTCGCGATCGAGGCCTTGGCTCGCGCTCAGGCTCCGCAGCGTCATCTCGGCCAGCACTACGGGCTTTTGTCCTTTAACGCCTGGCTCCTGCAAAAACTGATCGAGCGCCCTGGTGAGGAGGTCGAGCGTGAGCTTCGTCGCGGGCCTGAAGCTGCCTCGCTCGACGAGGATTGGTTTCTTGTAAAGGACCTCCGACGGCTGCACGACCTCACCGTCCGCCCTGAACATTGCGGCGTCGGTCAGTCCGCGCTCCACCAGTTCGAGGCTAAGCAAGCGATTGTTTACACTCGCGAAGGTTGGTCCGGTGAGCTTGATCATGTCGATGTCGATCCGTTCGCGAGACAGTTCGTCCATCAGTGAATCGATCAAGTCCGCAATACTCGCGCGTCGCAAGAACGCGCCATGAATCAGGTTGACGCCGAGCACACCGAGCGCGTCCTGTTGGTATTCGGTGGTTGAGTCCAAGAGGTGAGCATGAATGATGATGCTGGACGGTTCCTCGCGAGGACGGGACTGAAATCGGACCCCGAGCCAGCCGCGTCCTTTGCCGGATTCCCCGGAGCGGCTGGTGGCCACGGTGTTGGCGAAGGCGAAGAACCTCTTCGTATCGCCACGGGAAGGACCGAGGCGTTCGAGCAATTGGGCGAACTCCAGTCTCAGCATTGCCTCCAGGCGTTCCCGGCTCACATAATGCTGTGCTGGACCATAAAGGGAATCACTGACCGACATGTCATAAGCCGAGATCGTCTTCGCCACCGTTCCGGCGGCGCCGCCGACCAGGAAGAACGATCGTGCGACCTCCTGGCCGCCGCCAATCTCGGCGAATGTTCCATAGGTCGTGGCGTCGAGATTAATCGCCAACGCTTTTTGACGCGTGGTCGAGTCGCTCTTATCCATGATCAGGCGCCTCCGCGGAGAGAACCGTTAAAGAGGCACCCAAGAGTGATGAGCGCGGGCCATCGATCCCTCACCCGCCGCGATGCACACACCGACAAGAGGGCGGGCCACTGCCCTTTCATCAGATATTTCCTTGCAGCAGCAAAGGCAAACGGGTTCGTCACTTTCTATCGTGCTGCCCTTTATTTCGGTCTTCACTGTATCGATGTCATTTTCAAGTCTCATGGTGCTGGGTTTCCTTATGTCCGAAACTTGGACTTGCGCGTCCGCCTTGCGCGGATCATATCTCGGGTCGGGCTACTGGAAACAATTAGATTGCAACCTCGAGGACGACCTTGCCGCGGGCCTGCCGCGCTACTTTACCGGCTGACTTGAACGGGAACTGACTACTCCCCACCAATGTGAGCCCCCTTCTCCGCTACCGAACGACGCATGAGCAGGATAAAAAATACCAACATCAAGCCGACCGCAGCCGAAAATGAGAATACGTCAAAGTAAGCCAGTGACGAGGCCTGCTGAGCTCGCGACTGGCCAAGAACGCCCAACGCCATTTGATGTGACAATACAGCATCGCCGTTGTGCTGCAGAAAATATGCCTGGCCCCGTGTCAACAGATTGTTGACCGGAGGGTTCAGGGGATCGAGGCTTTCATTCAGCCGCAGGGTATGGAACTGCTCGCGTCGTTGCTGAATGATTTGGGCGACAGAGGTCCCCACACTGCCACCCTCGTTGCGCAGCAAAGCCAGCAATCCGACGGCAGCGCCGCGGATCTCCTTCGGTAGATAGATAAATGCCGCCACGTTAAGTGGCGCGAACAGCATCGACAACCCCGCGATCACCACTACCCTCGGCCACACCACCTGCCACGGACTAATTTCAAGGTTGAGGTGTGCCATCCAGTAGTTTCCGATGGCCATCGTGATTAGACCGCCGGCCATTAGATAGCGGGCATCGACTCCGCGAGATAGCAGGGCGCCGACGACAACCAGCATGATGATCGCGAAGATTCCTGATGGCGATAGACACCAACCCCGAGGTGGTGGCGTCGTAGCCAAAAAGTGACTGCAGCAAAGCGGGAAGCGAAATGGTGTTGGCATAGAGCACTGCGTAGGCGCAGAAGATAATGACGCAGCAGGTGCCAAAGTTTCGGTCGGCCATCGTCCGGAGCGCGACTAGTGGATTGCGCAGCCGCAATTCGCGATAGATCAAGCCGCCCAGGCCGAGCATGAACAGGATCAACAGGCCTTGCACGCGATAGAACGGATCGCCGAGCCAGTCCCACTCCTGTCCCTTGCTGAGCATGACCTCCCAGCAAACCATGGTCACAGTTAGCAGACAGAGGCCGAGCACATCGAAGGGTTCGCGTCGATTCCGATTCCTGGCCCGTTCAACTTGTAGATATTCTGGATCTTCGACCAGCGCGTGGCACATCAAATAGGCAAACAGGCCGACAGGCACGTTCAGATAGAAGATCCAGCGCCAGCCATAGTTGTCGGTGATATAGCCGCCGAGCGTTGGCCCGACAACCGGCGCGAGAAGTGCCGCCATCCCAAAGATCGTCATCGCCTGGCCTTGTTTCTCTTGCGGGAACGCATCCAGGAGCACGGCTTGGCTCGAGGGTTGGAGACCACCCCCGGCCACACCCTGAAGCGCTCGAGATGCGATTATAAAACCCAGGCTTCCGGCCATTCCACACAACGCGGACGCCAACGTAAAGATGGCTATCGAGAGCAGGAAATAGTTTCGCCTGCCCAGGCGCAGCGCGAGCCATCCGGAAATCGGCAAAACGATCGCATTGGCTGCGAGGTAAGTGGTGATTACCCACTCGCTATCAACATTGGCTGCCGACAAACCGCCGGCAATGTAACGCAAGGAAACATTCGCGATGGTGGTATCCAGAACCTCCATGAAGGTCGGGATTACCACAGCAAACGCTATCAGCCAGGGACTGACCGATCGCCTCGCGAGCGGAACTTGGAGCGTTGCGGCACTCATTGAGGGCCGGGCGCAGAAACGGGACCAGTCGCGGATACTGAAGCTTGAAGCATCTTGCCAGCGTTCGGACCGGTAGGCGTCTCGTGGATATACACGTACGGAGTGACCGATAGCCCTATGAACAGTGGAGCTACGTCAGGATCGTAATTGGTCAACTCGATTCGCACCGGCAGGCGCTGCACAACCTTGACGAAGTTTCCGGTCGCATTCTCGGCCGGCAAAAGCGCCAGCGTAGAGCCCGTTCCCATCGTGAAACCGGAAACGCGACCCCGAAAGTGCCGGTGACTGCCGTACATGTCGACGTCGAGATCCACCGGTTGTCCGATACGCAGATTCGCCAGTTGCGTCTCCTTGAAGTTAGCGTCGACCCAAATATCGGTGAGAGATCGCAATGCCATCAGCCCCTGCCCGGCGAGAACCTGATCGCCTGGGTTGACGTTGCGACGCGTCACGACAGCGTCAATGTCGGCCACGACATCGCAATAGGAAAGGTTCAGCTCGGCTTGATGGAGATTGGCTTGGGCTTCCTTCAACTTGGCCTCAGCCTGTTTCACGTCGGGTGCATTCTTGGAAATCTCAGCGAAGATCGCATCGATATTGCCCGACGAGTCGCGCTTGTAGAACTCTGCGAGCATCTCTTGGGGAGACTCATTGAATGAATGAAAAGACCCGAGCTCGGCCGCAGTCTGCATCAGTCGCGCCTGGGCAACCTTGACCGCTGAATAAGTTTGGTCGAGATTCGCGGGTATGCCGCTGAGCTCATCACCGTTTTTGGATGTGGCTGCCAGCCCAAGTTCGGCACGAACCGCCCCGACCTCATGCTGAGCATTATGCTGCTGTGCCTGAGCTACTGAAAACGCTTCCTGGAACGAATCGAACTCCTGCTTTGATATAACCTGATGCTGGTACAGCTGCTTCTCCCGCCCGAAGTCGGCCTGGACCTTGATCAAGGTGGCATTCGCGGCCTGAAGAGCGTCTACTTTAGAGTGCAGGTCGGCGACCTGATTGTTGAGGTTGTGCATCGCATTTGCCAGATCGAACCGTTGGCTGAGCGCCAGACTCTCAAGGCCCCGAACTTTCGTTTGTGCTGTGACAATGCCGGCCTGCGCAACCGACAGCGCAGCTTGCGCGATTTCGACCTTGACCTGGTACGGTTCCTTGTCAAGCTGCACAAGCAGGGCGCCCTTCCGCACCCGATTGTTGTCGTCCACCAGCACACGCACGACTTGACCAGGCACCCGCGGCGCCACAAACGTCACGTGTCCGTTAACGTAGGCGTCGTCTGTTGACTCTGTTCTGAAGGCAGTGATGGCCCACGGGATGGCCTCGTATAGCGCCAAAAGGAGAAGCACGCCGCCGGCGATCCACATCCACAACTGCCGCCTTTGAAGCTGCTTCCCGGCTGGGGCTTGCGCGATTGGCGCATCGGCCTCCGGCGTCGGTGCAGAAGGCGCCGGTTCGTGGGGGGATTTGCCAGCGGACTCAGCCGAGTTTCCATCAGGCATTGGCGAGCGATCCTCCATTCATACGGAATTTCCTTTTTGACTCCGCGATTCAACTCGCTTTTAGAGGGCTGCGCAAGTTTGCACAAATCGAACTTTGGTGCCGCGCCCAGGCCGGCCAACGGCCGGGTTTTCGTCTCGGCAGTAAGGGTGATCGGCGTTTTTTACGCTTTAACGTGGATTAACGCGTAATAGGAAGCGGGCGGCCTCGGGTGTCGATAGCGAATTCGTCCAGTGCTCCGGTTGACGCAATGCGTCGGCCAGATCAAACGGCGCTTTGGCCGCCGTCCACGTCGACCGCCTGACCATTCACGTACGAGGCGAGATCCGACAGAAGGAACATAGCGACTTGAGCTATCTCTTCCGGCTCGGCCAGACGTCCCAGCGGTATGTTGGCGGCAAGAGGATGTGTGTCTTTACCGTCCTGGCCTTTCGTGATGCGCGCCTGTGTCATCGGTGTCCGCGTGATCGATGGGTTGATAGTATTCACCCGGATGCCGAATGGCCCAAGCTCCACCGCCGCGGCGCGCGCGAGCGATACGACGCCGCCCTTGCTGGCGCTGTAGACCGAGGTTCCCGGCTGCGCGATCTCCGCGAGGATCGAGCCGTTGAACAAGATCGCGCCGCTTCCTTGTGCCTTCATTTGGGCGGCCTCGGCCTTGAGGCAGAAGAACGAAGCTTTCAGGTTGGTCGCGATCACCCTATCCCAAGCCGCTTCGTCAATCGCGTCCAACAACAGTCCGCCGCCGCTGATTCCTGCGTTATTGAACGCGCAGTCGAGGCGTCCCCAAGTCGAGACGATATGTGCGATCACGGCTGCGGCGGCTCCGGCCAAAGTCAGGTCGCTCTGTACAAAAATTGCCTCGCCGCCACCAGCGACGATCTCCGCAACCACTGCCTCGCCCTCCGCAGCATTGCGGCCGGTGATCGCGACTTTGGCGCCTTCCCGCGCGAAAAGGATGGCGCTAGCCCGACCAATCCCGGAATTTCCGCCCGTAACGAGCGCGATCTTGGTGTCGAGCATTCTCTTCATCGTCACTTCTCCTGCCGGGCAATTGGGCCATCACTCTCAAGGCGCCATATGCTACTATCTGTTGCTCTTGTTGGGTATGCCGAGCCGCGCGGTCGACTGCGCCACGTCGACCCCGAGCATGAGCAGTTCGCCGTGAATGCGGGCACAGCACAGCGCATGAGACGGCCCCTTCGCCTTCTTTCTAGAAACTGATTCGACGGCAATTCAATTTTAACGGGCTGCTCCAGACTAGTTCTGTGAGCAGCCCGTAAACCTCTTTTCGTCCTTCAAATATGGGTAAGTGAATCTATGCGTAATGATGGTGGCGCTGGTCACTGTGCCCCCCGAAGTGATCTGAACCCGGAACGGAGCTCGGCCACAAAGAGTTCGGGTTGCTCCCACGCAGCGAAGTGGCCGCCTTTTGGGAGCCGGTTGTAATGAATGAGTTTGGGGTACGCCTGTTCTGCCCAACTCCGCGGAGCTGGATAGAGTTCGTCAGGGAAGACGCTCACGGCAACCGGGATGGAGACGCCTTTGGCATTGAAAAACCCGACTTTGCCCCAATTCTCCCAATAAAGACGGGCGCCAGAAAGCGCCGTGTTCGTCAGCCAGGCGATCGTGATGTTGTCGAGGACATCGTCGCGCGTGAGGCCTTCGGATTTTCCCTCAAAGACGCGTGAGATCAGATCGTAGCTGCGCGCGTCGTGATCAAGGAAATAAGCCGCCAGGCCGACGGGTGAATCCACGATTCCGTACAACGTCTGCGGTCGCAGCCCCATCTGGTACCCGTAGGCGATTCCCTTTTGATATTCGAACTGCAAACGCTCGTAAGCGACCTTCTCATCGGCTGAGAGACTCGATGGCGCCGGGGCCCCAGAAAAAGCCGCCTGGTCAATGTCCACTGGAAAGATGCCAGGCATGTTAGTGTGAATGCCGAGCAACTCCGGAGGCGCCTGCAGGCCCATTTGTTCGACGATGATTGCGCCCCAATCGCCGCCTTGCGCCACGAATTTCGTGTACCCGAGGCGCTTCATCAGCACGACCCATGCACGCGCGATGTGGGGAGCATCCCAGCCGGTCGTCGCCGGTTTGCCTGAAAACCCGTAGCCTGGCATTGACGGAATCACCAGATGGAAAGCGTCGGCTGCACTCGCGCCATGTGCCGTGGGATTGGTCAGAGGGTCGATAATTTTCATCTGCTCGATGATCGAGCCCGGCCATCCGTGCGTGACGATGAGAGGCAAAGCGTTCTCATGTTTCGACCGAACGTGGATGAAATGAATGTCCAATCCATCGATCTCGGTGATGAACTGCGGCAGGGCGTTCATTTTTGCTTCGATCTTGCGCCACTCATACTCGGTCGCCCAATAGCGTGCGAGCGCCTGGATCGTCGCGAGCTGTACTCCTTGGGATGCATCTGTAACCGTTTCTCGTTCAGGCCACTTTGTCGCGTTTATGCGTCTGCGCAATTCGGTAAGTTCCGCTTCCGGAATATTCACCTGAAACGGACGAATCTGATCGCTGGGTGTTTGAGTGCCGATGGTTGGGGTCATGGTGCTCTCCCTACCGAACAGTTTTGGATCTGACCCTGCGGACGTGAACCACGAGCGCAATCCCTACGCAAACTTGGCGTTCGGCGCTAAGCGATTCAAGTAATTTGAACCGGAATTTCCATTTTGCCTTCCCGATTTGAACTCCGCTTGTAGACCAACCGGCCTCCCTCGCCAAGCTTTTGGCCCATTTTTGCTCCATTGTGCCGTCAGACTGCGCCGGGATCGGTCGGTTTAGCCTCTCGCGGCGACGCAACCCCCAGAAATGGCGTTGGGTCCAATCGATTCCGCAGACACTTCTCCATCCCCCATCTAGTCATCAAAATCTGCTGCGCTCTGCGGGCCGCTTATCGGCCGGCACCGTCAGCGTGACAATCCTCTGCAGCATGCCGCCAAACAGCCGCCGCGTCAGATGGCTCTCCGCCAGTAGCAACCAGTAGTAGCACGCGTGTTTGTGAGTTGTCCGCCGGTTCTCACCAACCGCTGCTGCAAGCTGGTGAGCGACCAGTCCCCGAACCGCGCCGGCAGCGCCAGCCGCCGCCACAAATTCCCGAGGTTATAAGCGATCAGACTGAGCCACAGCCGCGCCTCGTTGGCCCGCAAGGGATGGCAGGAAGGCCGCGTCATCGCGACCGTCTGCTTGCTCTCTTTTATCGATTGTTCAGCCGTGCCGCGCTTGTTGTAGAAGCGCACCACCGCCCGTTTGTTGAGGGCCAAGTTGGCCACGATAAATCCGACGCGGGGAAAAAACTCCTCGCAATGGAACTCGACCCTCGCCACTACGCGCCGTGCCTGTTTCGAACTCGCTGCCTGATAGAGAAAGCTCTTGTACTATGAAATTTAAAGGGTCTTTCCACGCGGTACTCGCAGAGCCGATCCTTGGGTCCTGACACGCCTCTGACTGATCAATACCCGTGACGTTCGGTTGGGGAAGTGGTCGCCGAAGCCAATCCAGTCAGATACCTTAACGACCCAACGATCCTCGTGGCTCGTTCACTTTAGCACAGCTTCGTCCCTGGCCAGAGAGCACCGCCGCTTCGTAACACAGCGATACTTCTACCACTCACTTACTTCATGATATTCGCCAGCCCGCCGGGAAGGGCGTAGATCTCGGGCAGATTGCTGATTTCGCGATGATTCATCCGGTTCACCTCGGGCGCCGCGTCGAGCAATGACGTAGTCGCGTGAGTATTTTGCCAGTCGATTATCGTCTGGGGATCATGCCCGCGAATGATGTAGCGTTCGTCCCGATTAACTGGGAGCGGCGTGTGCCAGATGAGTTGGGCCTTGGCCAGGTTACCTTTGTCGTCATAGTCATCCAGGTAGATTTGAACGAAAGTCTCCTTGTCGACGAAGATGACCTTGTGCCCATAGCAATATCCGCTAATGAGCGGCAGCGGCGCGAGGTCCAGTATGTAAACGTCGCGCACCTCCCATTTACCGGCGATGGGATTGGGCCAACCCGGCAGACCGTCGCGGTCGAAGAGCCGCTCCCCGCCGGGCAGGTCGCCTCCATACCAGTGATCCTGGTCGCCATGCATGATCGCCAGCGTCTTTTTGATTCCCAACACGGTTACTTTGAAATTCGGCGGTTGGAAAAAGACCCCGTCGCCGTTATCGTCCTGGTTGAAATCGCTGCCCAGAAGCGGCGCACATCGAGCCGCTGAAGACAACCGCACCGAACGCCGCAGCGCTGGCACGAACATGTAGATTTCCTGCACCTTTTCCGGATCGTCGGGCAGCAGCGACAATTGCGTCGTGTACTTCTCCTGCTCCGGCGAGCCGACCAAAAAGCGGCTGGACTGCATCAGACCCTGGCTATAGGACGGATTGATCGGATAGCCCTCATCGCTGCGGTGACTCATCCGCCACTGATCAATGTCGAGCTGCTCATCGGTTTGATCGCCATAGCGGTCGATCGCCATGTATGAGTTTTTGAAATAGCTGATGGTGGGGAAATAGTAGGTCCACACATTATATAGCAACTGATAGGGCATCAACGGTCCGGAAGGTTTGGGAAAAGGAACTCCGGCAACGTAACCCTCCATTGTATAGCCGCCCGACGCAAGCTGCCGGAGCCTGGTTTGACCGACAAATTGTTCGGTGTTTTCCCGCAGCTGTTTGAACATCGGCACCGATATGGTCGGTCCAACATTGATCGTATATCTGGGATCGTCGCCGATCTTGAAGCCAAATCGCTGGCTGTAAGCGGCCACGAAAGCCATGGGCATGAAATTCCGGTATTGCTGCCAGTTCCGCACCGTGATCCGGGTTCCAACGGGCACGGTCTCGGCGGAACTGGCGTCGACCAACCCGGTGTAGTTTGCGGGATCAAACCTGAACTGGGCATGTGCCGACGCCGGCCGCATCCAGGCCACAGCCAGGGCGCAAATCAGCGCTCTACACAATCCCAGTCTCATTGGTCTGTTCTTCTCTTTTTGTAATTGGTCTGTGTTCGCGAATTGTCCTCGGTGTACCGCTTAAGCTCCAACCCCGAGACTCACTGACGGAGCGAACCTCGCTCACACCCGACTGTCCTAGCACCCAAGTGTCCTTGCACGATTGGTGATCAGTAAATTTCGACGCTAAGTGCTTAACTGAGCTGTGCCGCCGTTACTTGATCGGGACGCAGCACGACAAGGTTGATCAATCATCATGGCCGGAACGCCCGTCGATGGAGCGTTCCGGCCATTTCAGTCCTGCGGATAGCTGGTTGCGTCCCGCTTGACTAGCGATCGTCGCTGTCGCGGCCAGCTGACGCTGGTACGGCCGGGCTCACATCCACCTTTTTCCCCGCCAGTACGAAGGCGCGCTCGCTGGGAGCGAAGCGCGGCGCCAGCAATCCGTCGTTGATCTCACGGGTCACCGCGAACCGGTTGAACACGGTGGGCGGGAGGAACAACCGGGTGTTGTCTGCGAAGCCGTCTGACGGCGTGTCGATATCCCCTTCCGGCGCGGAGATAATCCCGTCGTGATTTTGATCCACGCGCGCAACTTCTTGCGCGTAGGCGTCGAACAAGCGGCGCTGCAGGTTCTGGTTGTGCGGCTCGAACGAAGCCCGCCGCAGGTACACGTCGAGGTAAACTTCGTTGGCCAGTCCGCTCGGAATACCACGCTGGCGAAACTCGCGCTGAGCATTCACATCGCCGTCGAACTTGTCAGGATCGCGCGGCAGGTTGGGGTTGTCACCTACCGCCACCGGGTTGTTCCTGATTCCGTTGGGCCCGGAACCCGGTACTATCGATTGCAAAGCGCCGATCTCGCCGTCCTCGAAGGTATCGGGCGCCTGGCCGAAGTTGTCGGGGAAGCCGCCTGCGAACGGTAGTTCATACAAGGGATGGATCCAGTTGGTGCCGAGGTAATTGAACTCCCAGTACGGATGCGTGTCCATCTGCTGCAAGGAGTTGTACGCTCCCATGCTCAGATAGATGGGTACCACGTTGGTTTGTATTCTCGGAAATTCGTCCGACGCCCTGGGGAAATGCACCGCCAAACCGTCGCTCGTAAAGACCGCGCCTGGAACGTTGTGGCCGGAGCCCATTTCTTTCAACTCCTCCGCGTCGGCGGGCAGAATCGTGCCAAACTGCGCATGGCCGTCGCGCCGCGGCATCGGATTGACCGCCGGTACGGTTAGATCATGGATCATCCAGCCTTCGTACCATCCGCTCTCATTGTTGATCACAAACAGGCCGGAGATGTCGGTGAATACATCGATGAAAGCGCGCGGATTATGGGGGTCGGTCGGCAGTCCGGGCTTCGGTTCGAGTACCAGGCGCACGGCGCCGATGGTCGGCAATCCGCAGTTACCGCCGGTTACGCTGAGTTGGGCGTGGTCGTTGATTCCAGGGAAAATCTTGGTGAAGACGTTGGGCTGAAAGCCGTTGGTATCCAGGAGGTAGTACTGGAATAGTTGGCTGGACTTGTCCGCCTCCGCGTAGACCTGCGTGGGCAACTGGCTGTGCGGACGGTTCGCCAGGCGCGCCAAACGATCCGTCAACGGCATCGGCAGGTTAACGATATCCCCGCGATTGCGAACCGTCGCCTCATCCTGGGCGGCCAGAGGATTGGGATGACACGGCGATGGCGGTTGCTCGGCGCGCGCCCTTGCGGACGCGGCCGCGATTACCGCCAGCACCGCCAGGGCGCTGGTCAGGATCATCCCGCGTAGAGGTGTCTTCAGTGCGTTAAAGGATTTCGACTTGTGCATCTTTTTCCTCTCTTTGGTTATGTGGCTTAAGCGAACCGCAAGGCGTCTAGTCCCCTGTGCCCGCCGTTTGGAGTGGCAACCGGAGTCAGTTACCACGCGGTTTAATTCCGGTGAGATGGGTCGCGCGCCCCACCGCTCCGTCACCGTTTGGAGCTGGCAAACTCATTCGCGCCGCGTGACCCCGCAGCACGCCCGCTGGAAGACGCATCCGTCCATAGGGGCGCTGTGCGTCCGCATAATCTCCTGCACATGAGTGCAGCCGTTCGGCTCGCGCTTGAACCCGCCAGCAAGCTCAGGGAGATTTCAAAGCAAACCGTCCCGGCGCTTTTGTAACTTCAGGTAATTAAGAGTCCCCGACACCTCTGAATGCAGTTCCCTGCATTACAACGCATTCGGCTCTCGGAAAGTTCCACGCAACCTGACACTTCGCACCAAATTTCAAATCCTCAGTGTGCGCGATGCCCAGGCGCATTTTGATTGCGCCCCGTTTCCCTCAGACGGACGGTTCCAATCTCACGAATAGAAGTGCGCGGCGGGTTATTCTGTCGCGGGGGTTCAGACGTTTTCTTCGCCGGGTCGACTCAGAAGTTCAATGCATATTTGAGATGAGATGATGGATCGCAACAACCGGGGGCAAAGACCACGGCTGCCGTGCTACCTGGTCGTGCGGGGCAGCGTTCAAATTGCCACGCATAGCTGATTACCTTGAGAGCGAAGATAGTTTGTTTCGGAAACTACCACGCAGAGAATTTTCGTGAACCAAGGCCCATGCTTATTGTTGCGAGCAATCCTCGGTTTTGCGGACGAAAAGGCGGAGAGGCGCAATGACTTGAGACTCGACGGCGGTTCGACACAGTAGTGTGAAAGCGATCGATCTTCCCGGTGAGCGGAAGACCGCCTCCCTCGCCACCGGGCTTTCGTGATCATTTAGCCAGTCGTGGCCGCGCCGATCCCAGCGCAGGATTGACGCCCTTGATCGCCAACGATTGACCTCGATCAGAATTAGGCGCTGACGCTCGGCGTCGCGAAAATTTATGGATCGTGCGTGGGATTCTACTCGCCGCCAGACAGCTAGCGGATCTGATCGTGATGCCGCCTTCAGCTCACCGAAACGCCAAGCAGTCGCCCGATGAGCGCCGTCACTGCCATCGCCAAGCCGCCTCCGATTGTCACGCGCAACGCCGCACGGCCAAGCGGTGCGCCACCGAGATGGCCGCCAAATGCGCCAAGGGCGGCGAGGCTGACAAGGGACAACACTGAGATCGCGGGGATCCCTTGGGATGGAGGAGCTATCAGGAGGGCTGCTATAGGGACCAGCGCAAAAGTTGCGAAGCTAGTGGCCGAAATCCACGCCGCTTGCAAGGGACGCGCAAGGGATCCCTTTTCGATTCCGAGCTCGTCTCGCATGTGTGAGCCCAGCCGGTCGCGAGCGCTCAGCTGCTGCGCGACCTGCATCGCCAGCTCTTTTTCAAGCCCTCGCTTCACGTAGAGCATCGCGAGTTCGTTCAGCTCAGCTCGCGGGTCGCCGGCAAGCTCTCGCTGTTCGAGCGCAATATCGGCCTGCTCCGAGTCTCGCTGCGCGCTAACTGAGACATACTCACCGACAGCCATCGACATCGAACCAGCCACGAGCCCTGCAACACCGGCGATCAAGACCGCCGGTTTCGATGCCGAGGCGGCGGCGACACCAATCATGAGGCTCGCGGTCGACACAATCGCATCGTCTGAACCAAGCACCGCAGCGCGCAGCCACCCGGAACGTCGACTGCGGTGCGCCTCTCGCTGTCGTATCGGGCTAGGATTCACTTCCTAACCTCGAGGCTCATATCTCGGGTGTCAGCGATTTTGAAAACCGGTTCTTTGCAATTCATTGCAGAATGCTCCCGGGCGGCGGAGTCTTAAAGCCGCATTTCACGTAAAGAGTTTGGAAGGCAGTCCTGTGGCCGCCGGGCTCTTTCGGTAACCACTCTGCCTCGTTCACGGTCAACATAAAAGCGTTCAGCGCAGTCTGCGTTTAGTTGCCTGCCTGCAAATCGGCGGGTACAGTAACGCATTTCAGCAGCGTGCCATATTCACTTGAAGGATCTGCGCGGTTCGCGGCATCAGCATCACATAGTACGGTTCCGGGAATCGGCAGAACGGTGGCCTCAGATTTAGCTTTTTGTGCCGTACAATAATTAGCCTTTTGTGCTGCATCATAGTTAGCCTCCAAGCGAGAATAATTTTGGGAAGTTGTTTCGCGCAAGGTCAGTGGCCGAAGGCGATATTTGTCTCGTGGACCGTCGGTGTGTAACCTCTTTCCCTCTCCCCCTATTAAACCCCTGAAAGCGAAAATAATTCCGGGCGGAGTTTTTTGGCGAAATGCCGCTGGCTGAGGGCGAAACATGGATCAAGGGCCGGAGCGTGTAACCTCTCCCTCGCCCTCTCTCAAGTTAGGGGAAGGACCAGAAAGGGACTCTGCCCCAATGTGTTCGTGCGCTCAGGGCGTACAATTATTTTCGCTTCAGGGCTAAGATAAGGAGAGGAAACAGAAAGGGCCTCTGCCCCAATGCGCATCTGCTCCTGACATGCTGAAACTATTTTCGCTTCTTTGAGGGTAAATTCTCCAGTCCCGAGGCCCATCGCGGTTTGACCGCAGCCGTGCATTTCCGAGCGCAAGACCGCGAGCGCTGGTGACCGAGCGCGCCTTCAGCTTGGGCCACGCAATCGGTCGTAGGTGATGTTTCCGGTCACGCAGATCGCGAGCCAGCATCCGCCCAACGCAATGCCGCCGATGGTCGCGCTCAAAAGTCCTCCGCCATAGAGGACGCCCAATCCCACCAGCAGAACCAAGTAGAGTGCCAAAGCTACGGTTAAGGTCTGGAGGCGCCAGCTTGTCGTGCGCGCCGCCGCGCTGTAGCACACCGTTCCATAGGCCGTAGTCACGGCCGTCAGGGTGACGCTGGGGAAGCCAGCGAAGCCATGTATCAGCTTTGGCAACGGCACGTCGGGTGAAAACCCGGAGAGCACCGCTTGCAGCCCGAAGGCCAAGCCATACGCGCCACCCAGAATGGGTGCAGCGGTGATCGCGAGCGTCAAGTCACCGGCGAATGCCGATGTTACCGCGGCAACTGCAACCAGGAATACCAACCACCAAAAACTACTCAGAAAAGCCGGGACGACCATGAACGCATCCAGCGCCGGAGTGCGATGATCCATGATAACGGAGGCGACCAACCGATCGACGTGAACCAGCGGATCCTGGGCGAAAATATCCTGCGTCACGCCGCCGAACAGCCAAGCCATCGCGCCTACGGCGATCAAGCCCACGGTCAAATGGAGACCCAGGTAGCCCGTGGGCGAGAGGCGGGCGCGAACGAATTCGACAAAAGGATCGAGGTCTATACCGTACTGTTGAGCGCGTCGTTGCCACGCCGCCGCGATTTTGCTTTGGCGCCGGGCAAGCCATCGCCACAATAGAACCATCAGTATGGTCAAACCAAAGAGAATAAGAATGCCGGCACCAAGCGATCGCAGCCATCGTTCGACCAGTCGCCAGTTGGAACCCAGCACATATCCAAGAGCGATCACGGCGCCGCCCCAAAGCACACCGGCGATTACCGCCATCGGCATAAACCGGCGGGCCGGCATTTCCGACAGACCCGCAGCGAATGGCACGAAGGCGCGGCCCTCCGCGACAAAACGGCCGACGAACACGGTCCCCATGCCCCACCAATCGAAGTAGGATTCGAGCTGGCGGCGATGCCGTTCGTACTGACGCCGGGCAAAGGGCCAGCGCGCCAATACCGCCTGTCCCCAGCAGCGTCCTAGCACATAGCCCGCGATATCTCCGAGAACCGCGGCGCTCGCGACAGTTACGAAAGCCGACCAGGCAGAAAAGGCCTCCGTCGCCGCGAGCGCGCCGGCTATCAGACCGGCAGTTTCGCCCGGAAACAGCAAACCGAGAAAGGCGGACGACTCCAGGGCGACCACCAGGAAGATCGGAATCAGAGCCCAGGCTCCCGCGCTGCCAAGAAAGCCTTGAATAGTGGCGATCATCGGGCGCTCGTCATTGCTGGTTGTGGCCGCCGCTGCGGTGCCGTAACGCTCGCGCCATTGGTTCGATTCAATCGGGCTCCTGAGACGGTCCGAATCGGCCGTAGCGTAACGCCAACGTTGGCAGCACCAGCAGGTTAAGCGCGGTGAGGTAAAGAGCCCGCCCAGGATGATAATTGCCATCGGTCCTTCGATTTCGCGTCCGGGTGAGCCGGTAGCGATCGCCAGCGGCAACAGGCCCAGCGCCGTCACCAGCGCCGTCATCAGGATTGGAACCAGCCGCTCGGAAGCGCCGCGCAGGGCCGCCCCAGGCCCCCGCCTCATCCCTTCGACCGAGACCAGATGCTCGAAGTGAGAGATCAGCATAATTGAGTTGCGCATGGTGATGCCGAACAGCGTGACGAAGCCCACCATTGAGCCCAGCGAGAGCAAGCCACCGGTAATGAGCGCGGCCAGCACGCCGCCAACAAACGCGAACGGAACGTTAACCAGTACCAGCAGCAGGTTCCTGACATTCCCGAATGCGATGTAAAGCAGACACACGACCACCACGGCTGCGATTAGCGAATTCACCAGTATCTCACGTTGAGATTGCGCGCGGGCCTCGGCCGCCCCGCTGAATTCGATGTAAGTGCCACTGGCCAGCGGAACCTGCCGGCGTATTTCGTTCTTCGCCGCGGCGACGAACGAGTCCAGATCGCGGTTGGCGACGTCGCTGGTGACGATCTGAACCCGGCGCGCACCCTCGTGCAGTATCGCGTAACGCCCCGCGGCGGCGGAGACGGATGCGAGCTGGCCGAGCGGCATCAACTGCCCTTCGCCGTTACGGAGCATCAGGTCCCTGATGCTTTCGAGGCGGCCGCGGTCCTTCGGATCCAGAATCACCGCGACGTCGAAGAACCGGCTGCCGTCGTACACTTGAGCCACGCTCGAACCCTGGTACGCGGTCCCGATCGCATCGAGCACATCCAAGGGACGAAATCCGAATTGCACGAGCTTCGCGGGGATGAGCCGCACGATCATCTGGGGCATTCCCCGGGCGATTGTACGCGCACGCCAGTGGCGCCCTTGATCCGCGACAGGCTCCCGGCAATCTGGCTCGCTTCATGGTCCAGCACGTCGAGATCGTTGCCAAAGATTTTGACCACCACGTCAGCCTGCTCGCCGGAAAGTGTCTCCTGGATTCGTTCGGTGAGAAAAGAGTTCATCGAAAAGTCGTAGCCGGGGAATTTTGCCAAAGCGTTCCGGAGCTGATTCTCGATATCGTCCACGTCCTCACCCGCGAGCGCCTTCAACCTAACGTCGAATTCGCTCTGGTGTGGCCCCAGGGTGTCTTCATCGAGACCCGCGCGACCGGCCCTTTGGGCGACGCTCTCGACATGCGGATTTCGAAGCAGCGCGAGCGTCACCTCGCGGCCGGCCCGCATCGATTCCTCCAGCGAGGTTCCCGGTACGGCGACCATGTGCAGCAGGAAGCTGCGTTCCTGCAACTCGGGCAAAAAGCTCCCGCCAAAGAAGGGTAGCGCTCCCAGCGCGAACAGGCAGAGCACGGCCGCGCCGCCAATCACCAGGTCGCCGTTCGCGGAGGCTCGCTCCAGCATCCTCCGATGCGCCGCTTTCAGCTTGCGGACGAAGGCTGTCTCCGGCACGCTTTTAACCTTCGGCAGCATCACGAGGCGCAGCGCCGGCGTGACCGTCAGCGCGACCGCGAGCGAGGCCATGATCGCCAGGATGTAAGCCCATCCGAGCGGAGCGAAGATTCGTCCCTGCACCCCCGACATCGTCAGCACGGGCAGAAAAACCAGTGCCACCACGAAAGTCGCGTAAACCACCGCGCTGCGCACTTCGAGCGACGCATCGAGGACTACCCCCAATGCGCTCCGTGGTTGGTCAAGCGTCCGATTTTCGTTGAGGCGGCGGAAGACGTTTTCCACGTCGATAATCGCGTCATCGACCACTTCGCCAATGGCGATCGCCAGCCCGCCCAGCGTCAGAGTATTGAGCGTCACACCCATGCGCTGCCAGGACGATGATCGCGATCAGCAGCGAGAGCGGGATCGCGGTCAGGGAAATGAAAGCGGTGCGAAGATTGTAGAGAAACAGTGCGAGCACGACCGCCACCAGCAGGCCGCCAGACCAGGAGCGACGATCGGATGTTGGCGATGGTCGTCTCGACGAAAGTCGCCGCCCGAAACAACCCCGCCGATAAACCGTGATGCCCTCGCTCCTGAAGAGCGGGTGCGAGATCGTGGAGCGCCCGATCGACGCCCTGCGGTGACGTCAAGCGCATTTGCTCCGTATTGGACCGACACCTGGACGATAACCCCCGGCTTGCCCATGACTAGCGCCGCACCGATGGGCGGCGTCGGCGCCCATTTGCACGCGTGTCACGTCCTTGAGGCTGACACTCGCGCCGTCCTGATGGGCGATTACCACGCCGCCGAGCTGGTTTGGCGTTATCGACTGGCCCTCACTATGAATAACGATGCGCTGGGTTCGTGTTCTCGACAAACCCCGCCCCGCGCACACCGGTTGATGCTTTCGCCGCGGCGAGGACGTCGCTGATACCCAGACCATACGCGAGCAAGCGCGCCGGTTTGACCTGAACCTGGAGCTACGCGCACGTCACCGCCATAGATCGAGATATTTGCAACTCCCGGCACCGACAAGAGCCGAGGGCGAAGCGTCCAGTCGGCGAACGTCCGCAAGTCCATCGCCGAGCGCCCCGGTGAGATCGAGCAATCCATGATTACGGCGGTGGCCGAGGTCAGCGGAGCCATCGTCGGTGCGGCCGCACCCTGTGGCATCTGGCTGAGGATTGCCAGAAGGCGCTCGCCCACCATTTGCCGCGCCTGGTAAATGTCGGTACCGCCTTGAAAGACGACCGTCACGACGGAGAGGCCCTGAATCGATTGCGAGCGAATTGACTCGAGGCCGACGGTGCCGACGAGATTGTTTTCGATCCGCTGAGTCACCAGCGTCTCGACCTGCTCGGGTGAGAAGCCAGCCGCTTCGGTTTGAATCACGACCTGCGGCGGCGCGAACTCGGGGAATACGCCCAGCCGCGCATGCTCAGTCACGTAGAGACCGTAGAGCACCGCCAGGCAGGCCAGCGCAATCACGATACCGCGGAAACGCAATGAGAATTCGATGATCGCTCGAGCATTGGTGGGCCGTGCTCCCTAGCAGGCTGTGGAAAAAAGGATTTCCGCCGCCTGCTCCCTCACTCTTATCTCTCCCAGAGGGAGAGAAGATGTAGGAATGAAGCCATCTTTCATGCAGAGAGCGGAAGCACCAAACGTTGAATTCCGCACAAAAATTCCTTTTTCCGCACCCTGCTAGCGCCTCAGTCCTGAACTTGAATTTGCGATTTGAATTCTTCGGACAGCAGTGCCTGTGCGCCGGTTACGACCACGCGATCCCCGCGAGCAACTCCGGTGGTCACGAACCATCCGCCCGCGGTGGGTGCGCTCCATGCGACCTCGCGCCGTGCAAAACGGGTGGGCGCAATATGCACATAAGCCCAGGCGCTGTTTCGCATCCGGACGATCGCGGCCCTTGGTACCACGACGCCGCGTTCGGGCGCGGCCGGAGACTCAAGGAATGCGGTGACAGCCAGCACGGGAGGAAGCGCAAACCCGCGAGCCTCGACCCACAGCAGGAAACCCTGTCCCTGGAAATGCGGATCGACAGTTGGCGCGTGCCAGATCGAACCTGCGGCAAGCGGACTCGCGCCGTAACCGAATACCGCGATTTGTGCATGCACGGGGTCATGCTCCATCAATTGGCCCGGCGGAAGCGAAACGCGGACTACGCCGGCGGCGCGCTTCATCAGGGCATCGATTAGCTGCGCGCGCGCCGCCGGCGTCATCGCGGCTATGACCCCGCCCCACTCACTCGTAAGCCGCTGGTTCAGCAGGTCAAATTGCGATTGGTCACCGCGGAATCTGGCGTCCGCCGCCTGCACGTCTTTGAGGGAAATATTTTCGTTCTCGGAATGTAGGAGTTTCGCGCGTGCATATTCGGCCCGGGAGGCATCCAGTGCCGCACGCGCCGAAACCAGTTGCGCATCCAGCGCGGCTAACGGCGCCGGGTCGAGAACGACGCCGTAAGCGATAAACTTGCGCGAAAAAGTAACCGGTGCGAGCGCTTCGCTTTTCAGCCCTGTGGCCGCCTGTTCGTCGGCGCTGAGCGCGACGATTATCTCTCCGTTTGGTCCGTGGGAAAGAATTGGTGTGGTCGCGGTGACCCGTTCCTCTTCTTCGCCCTCTTCTCGCCGGCCCGGCCCAAATAGCCAGATCCAGATGACGACGACCGCAACTCCCGCCACCGCCAACCCGATCCAACGGGAGCGGTTAGTTTTCAAGCGTCCGCTCCGTTTTGGAACCTCTCGGCGGCGGAAGTTTGAACTGGCCCAGGCCGCCACTGTCGAGCGGCCGTTGAATCGAATCTTCGAGAATTCCGGCTGCGGTCTGCGCATTCGCCAGCGCCTCGAGAAGACTCTGTTGCGCCGCCAGATCCTCCAGCCGGGTTTGGTTCAGTGAGACGCGGTCGACCTCGCCGACGGCAGCCGCGCGCCTGACCTGATCGAGCCGCTTCAATTGAAAATCAGCCGCGCTGCGCGCCGCATCCAGTGCGGCCAACGCTCCTCGGTAGCTCACCAGCGCGGTCTTCGACTGGGCGACAACCCCCGCCTGCATCGCGACGAACTGTGCGGCGACCTCCTTGCGCCGCGCCTCGGCTTGCGCGATCGGCCCCTGATTCTGATTGAAGATCGGAAGCACTAATGACGGCCCCAGTTCGAAAATGTTCTCGCCGCCCTCCCATGAATAACCACCGGCAAGATGGAGGTCCGGGTATTGCTTCGCGATTTCAAGTTTTAACGCCTCGTCCGCGGCGGCGTATTGCGCCAGCTCACCGCGCAGGTCAATTCGGTTCAGCAGCGCGAGCTTCTGGATGGTCGCGGCAGAGAGCGAATTCTGGTCCCGGGGATTATCCAGCGCAGGCCATGAAAACGTCGCATCGTCAAGCGCCGCCACCGGCAGGCCCATGGCCATGGCGAGCGCGTTGCGGTCCTCGGGCACGCGCACTTCGGCCTGAGCGGCCTTGAGCTTGGCATTCCGCATAGTGCCGAGCGCGAGGTAGAGTTCCGATCGCGACCCTTCGCCGCTCTTCAGCCTCTGGGCGAACAGCGCCGCGGTTTGCACCAGCGCGTTTTCCTCCTGCCTCGCCAAATCCGTTTGCCGGGTGTCGATGATGTACCGCAGCAGGGCAGCGCGAATCCGGCTGTGAACCGCCCACGCGGCTGCGCCCGCCGCAAGTTCCGCCGCGTCGACCAGTCGCTCAGCCTCTGACATTCGGTAGCCGCGTTTCCCGGCAGTCTCGATCGGCAAATCCAGTGAGAACGAGCCAATGCCCCATGGTGGAAAATTCGGGTTGAGAGCCTCGCCGTACTGCGGACCAACATGGACGGTTGGGTTGGGCACCGCACGCGCCGTGATGACGGCAGCATCGGCTTCGCGAACCCGCGCCTGTGCAACGGCGATGTCCGGGCTGTAGTAAAAGCCGACCAGCGTCAGCGCGCAGAGATTCCATTGTGGTGGGGGACAAGACAGAAGGTTCGAACCCATGTTTGTGCCGAGGTATTGGCACAATCCCGGATTCGACAATGACCGGTGGTCGAACTGCTGAGCGACCTGCGCCGCATCCAACGGTTCGGGATGATAAGTCGCACAGCCGCACAGCCTGCCGACTACCACCGCGGCTAAGCCGAATATCGCCAGCCGGAAAGCGGCTACCCATGCGGCATTGAGACGCGAGAAAGACCGCGGCCGGCGCCGACGATTGAAGCTCGGCGCGCCCGAAGGTTCAGGCGCTCAGTCAGAGCAGGATTCTCAAAGAATCTGTTCACCGAGACCCGATCCAAACCTGACCGCTGCGAGAAGGACCGACACGGCCACCATTGCGGTCCACGCCGTGGTGTGGGTGGGTGTCGCGTCAAGCGCAAGGGGCTCAAGCAGCCGGGAAATACGCTCCTTAAGCGTCGCGGCGTCACCTATCAAAGCCGCGTTCGCGGGCAAGATCGCCTGACGACCCAGACGCGCCGACGCCAGAATCGCGCTGGCGAGATCGGAGCCATCGATGCCTGAGGCCCGGGCCTCCTCGTCACGCGCGAGTTCGAGGGCGAGAATCCACAGCCCGAACCGCCTCCGCGCTTGGGGCCATGGCCATTGTATGTCGGTCGCCAACTGCGCGAGCCAGATGCGCAGCGGGTCGCGATGCCGCGCGTGGGCGCGCTCGTGTTCAAGCGCCGCCTCGATGGTGCGATCGTCGAGCGCCTTCGCAAGATACGGCGAAAATAAAATCCACGGCCGCACGAGTCCGACGGTCGCCGTCACGACGTCGCCGTCGTCGCGAACGAGCGACCATCCGGCGCGAATGGCGGCTCGACCCAATAGCAGCGCGAACGGGACGCTCGCCAATATTAAGAGCATCGATACTCTCTCCGGGGTGGGGTCAGGTTCAGCCAATGCCCACCCGCAAAGCGATGCTGCAATAACTGATGCGGGAGCCAATGGCAGCCAAATCTGTTGCCATCTCAAACGCTCAAGACGCCGGGCGCTGGCGCCGCCGACATTGCGGGCCGGCCACCAGCCGCATGCCAGGATCATCATTCCACCAAGAAGGGCGACCAGGATGCTCAGAAGGCACTCACGTTCCATGTCGTAACCTCCGACGGGCAGCGACGGCCCTTTCGAATTCGTCCAGTAGCCGCGGATCCAGCGACTCAGCCGCCTCGATCAGCGACGCCACTGCGGCGTGAGGCCGCGATCCAAGGAACTGGCTCAGTACCGCTCGCGCCCGCGCCCGGTTGACCACGTCACGAGAGATTTTTGCGCGATACGTGAAGGCCTTGCCGTTTAGTTCGCGGGTCACCAGACCCTTGGCATGAAGGCGATCCAGAACCTTGGCCGTGGTCGTGTAAACGAGCCCGGCAGGCTCGCCGATGTATTCGTAAATGTCCCGCGCCGATGCCGTGCCAAGATCCCAGAGCTTTGCGAGCACCGCGTACTCCAGATCGCCGCCCGGAAGACGAAGCTGCTTCATAAGAATTAATGTACGATGCGTGTCGTAGGTCGTCAATCGACCACTATGAAATGGTATCGATGGCGATTACGCCACACGGAAGACGCGCAGCACGCGCGTTCTCACGAACTCTTGCGGCGCGAAGACCCCGGCTCGCAACTCGCGGCCGGCTTCCTGAGCCTTGACCGCCTCACCGTAGATGACGGCGTTACAGGGTCATGAGCGGAAGCGCCGGATTTCGGCCGAATGTCGAAAAACCGGGGAATCTAGCCAGCCGAAGGCGGAGGAAGGCCCGTCCGCCCTCCGCGCTGCGGTGCGCGGTGGCCTGCGCTCGACTTATCGCTTGGCTGGACGCGATCCCGTGCGCAAGCGGCCTGGCTAACGCATCTGTGCGATTATTAGACTTACGGGGCTGGGCAAGGCCGAACGTTATTCGCGTGGTAGGACTGCCGCTCGACCGTGAAATCGCTCACGCCCAAGCTAGAAACCAAAGCCGACCAAAGTTGCTTTCTGCGGGCTCCCGGTCGCGTTGTCCGTCACTGTCAACGTACCCGTTTGCACGCCTCCGTAGCGAGCTTCGAATTGAACCGTGAGTGAACATTGCCGGCCGGCCGTCAGCATGGTTGCGCAAGCATTGTGCATGATCACGAACTCGTTCGATGAAGCCGTTCCGATAGAAGACATTTTAACGGGAACCGTCCCTCGGTTGGTGAACCTGAAGGTAATGGTGATGCCACGGCTGCCCGGCCACCCAATGAAAAACGCCACTTTGGGCTCCAGCGTCACCCTTGCCACGGGCGTGGGACCAGACGTGGGCGTGGAGGTAACAGTGCTGCTTGAGGTTCCGGTCGGAAGCGCTGTCGGAGTTGCGGTTGACGTGGGCGGCGGGCTGGCTGACGCCGTCGCGGTCGGCGATGACGACGCAGTCGCCGTTGGGGTCGGCGATGCACTCGGGGTCAACGTCGGAGTTGACGTCGCCGATGGCGTGGCCGTGGGCGTCCCGGTCGGAGTTGGCGTCGGTGACGGCGTGGCCGTCGGTGTCTCACTCGGAGTTGCTGTCGCCGTCGGCGTTGCGGTTGGCGTCCCGGTCGGAGTTGGCGTCGGTGACGGCGTGGCCGTCGGTGTCTCACTCGGAGTGCTGTCGCCGTCGGCGTTGCGGTTGGCGTCCCGGTCGGAGTTGGCGTCGGTGACGGCGTGGCCATCGGTGTCTCACTCGGAGTTAGCGTCGATGACGGCGTTGCGGTTGGCGTCCCGGTCGGGATTGGCGTCGGAGATGGAGTCATCACCGGAGTTGGCGTCGCCGTTGGTGTGGGCGTCGAGGTGCCCTGGAACTCATACGCGCCGACATCACACGGGCCCTTGGCGCCGTCCTCGGGATCGGGCCGCGGGTCACCACGTTGGTCTGTGGTGACAGCGCACGACGCGAATGGGATTAGGTCGATCGCCGGGCTGGTCGATAGCAGGGCTATAGTCAGGGTCGGCCCGCCGTTATTCTGCGGCCCCATGGGATCGAGGCCGATCGCGCTGGCCGGCGTTATAACGTTGCTACCGCTCCCCCCGATGAAGTTGCAGCTTGAGTCGTCGGCGATGTTGTAGCCGTTGTCGGTGACATATCCCAAACCGCCGCAATTGGCGGCAGAGCTTGCCGCCAAAATGGTATTTGTCAGTTCAAGAGGGCTTGCGACATCGCTATCGATGGCGCCACCCGAGGGGCTGGTGCCGCCAATGGCCTGGTTACCGGAAAATGTACAGTTGGTGACATCGACGAAATAGTTGTTGTAGATGGCGCCGCCGATGCCGTTAGCGCCCCCCGTACCGGTCGCCTTGTTACCTGAAAATGTGCTGTTGGTGATGCTTACCGTGTCACTCCCACCGAAAGCACCGCCGCCACCTGAACCCGCAGTCGTCGTCTGATTTCCCGAACATGTCTGCCGGTGATAGTCACTATATCCTGGATGGTATTGATCGCGCCGCCCTGGCCAAAGCTACCGCCAGTGACCTGGTTGGCCGAAAACGTGCTGTTGGTTACGTTAAAGGTGCCTTGCGAACTGAGTATAGCGCCACCTGAGGCCTGGCCGTGGGCGCTGCTGGCCGTGTTGTCGGAAAATGTGCTGTTGCTGACGTTCAACGTACTGTTTGGTGGAAATGGCGCCGCCACTGGCAACGGCGCCGCTGGCAGTGCTCGCGACCTGGTTACCCGAGAACGTGCTGTTTGTAATGGTCACCTGGCCTTGGCTGGAAATGGCGCCGCCGTTGGCGCCATTGGCATTGCTAGCCTGGTTGCCGGAAAACACGCAATTGCTGATGGTCAGCGAGCCTTGGTTAAACATGCCGCCGCCGTCGGCGCCGCCAGCGCCTCCGGTATCGTCTCCGTTAGCTATGGTTAAATATTGCAGGGTGAGCGTACCGGCATTTAGCATCACTTGGGTTTTGCCGCCGGCGTCGATCGTGATCGCCGGTGGAGTAGCGGTGGGCCCGGTTATGGTCAAAGTCCAGATGATATCGGGCAAGGATGAGTTGTTGAGCTTAATCGTTCCGGTCAGGCCAGGCGTGAACTGAATCGTGTCGACGCCGTTGCCGCTGTCAACCGCGCAGTCGCCTCCAGTAGTGTCGGCGCCCGGGCTGTTGGCGTTGTTAATCGCTTCGCGCAAGGTGCAGAAGCCGTTCTTAAAGGTGCTGGCGGGGTCGGTGAGATTGTTGACCGTTATCGTCATGGCGCGCGCGGTCGACGTGCCCACCAGCGCGAGGGCGGCGATTAGCAGTATCGCCGCAGCGGATAGGAAACCCCGGCGCCCGCACCCGGCGCCTGATGCCACCCTCTCCGGAACCCGCTTGCCGTCTCTTTTGTTCCGCTCGAAGCCTGGGATCAAAGTTTCCCTCTCATCGCCCCCGGAAGCGCCGGTCCCGCACCTGCAAGAGCAGCATTATCCGCTCGGAGCTGTTTCCCCCACCCGGTGGAGTCGACTTTGAAGCTTGGGCCGCGGCGGATAACCGATCCCGGTCAAACGCCCCAGTGACCAGCAATGCTAACAATCAGTAGGGCAAAAAATGGGCAAAATCAAGAGACGAGAATGGTAACAAATAGTTTAAATGCCGCGAGGCAGGCGCATTCCCCGATGCGGCCACCATCGGCGATGGTTTTTGGTTATGTCGTGATCTGGAAGGCCGCGCAAACCGCACCGACCGGGCGGCGAAGGTCAGGCGCCGCTACGGCATCTCCTGGCGCTCTGGCCAGGAGGGCTCCGCCACGGGCGGAGTTGCGAATGCGGCCATCAGGGCGGCTGCCGCCTCGTTGATCAGCTTGGTCACCGGCGCCTCGGGATATTCACGAACGAACGGGCGTCCGTTGTCGCATGATTCGGCCAGCCGCGAATCAAACGGGATTCGACCCAGGATTGGCACGTTGAAATCGCGGGCCAGGGCGCCGACGTCGCCGCGCGGCAGCAGCGGCCGGACGGAATGGCAGTTTCCGCAGTAGAAGCCCTGCATGTTCTCGATCAGACCAATAACCTTGACCTGCTCGCGCCGCGCTTGCTCCAATGATCGCCGCACCGCGCCGATTGAGATACCGGAGGCGGGCAGGACCATCACCACACCCGCGCGCTCAATCAGCTGGCTCAAACGGACCGCGTGTCTGAAGCCCGGCGCCAGATCGATCATTAGCAGGTCGAGGGCGCCGAAGCGGGCGCGCGTGAGCAGGTCGTCAACCGAGCTGAATTCTTCGCCGTTATCGCGGGCGGTGCCGTTGGGCTCCCAGCCGCCATCATCCGCGGCGAAATTCATCAGCGGTTGGCCGGCAGCCGGATCGTTGGCGATGACGCGGATGCCGAATGGACCGTTGGCAGGCTCGACCCCGCCGACCGCGGAAATCAGGCGAACCCGCGCCAGACCGAGCATCGTGGCCGCACTGGGGGCGTCGAGGTCGGCGTCCGCGATGCCGACCTTGCGGCTCTTGAGGGCCAGCGCGGCGGCGAAATTCGTTACCATCGTGCTTTTGCCGGTGCCACCCTTGGCGCTGGCAAAGGCGACAATCGCCTTGACTTGGGCAAGGCCGGGATAAGATGTATCAACGGCACTGTTGGCCGGCGGCTCTTTCAAAATCTCAGACATCGACTCGGGATGGCTTGCGTGCAAATTGAGGGGATAAGTTTTAGCAGCCCCAGTTCCCGCTCTTACAATGACTGGTTATCAGCGGCTGGTAAAGCCATTTCACGATTGGCGCAACCAACTGGCGCCATCAACCCGGCCCGAATTGCCGCTGACGCCTGGCCCCCCGGGTTTAGCCGATGCGGTTTCAGGTGTTCTCTTCGTCGCCTTCGCTGGAGCCGAATTTACGGTAAACGCCGCGATCATCATCGGCGCGCCGTTGGGTGCGCGCTTCGCGTTCCTGATCCTGCTGACAGTCGCGGCACAGGCGGGTGAATGGCAGCGCCTCCAGACGCTCTTCTCCAATCTCCAGGCCGCAGGATTCGCAAACGCCGTAGGAGCCGTCCGCGATGCGCTGCAGGGCGTCGTCAATCGCGCCACTCTTGACCCGCTCGCGATCGGACAGGATAAAGCTGATTTCCCGATCCCGCTCCTCGGAAGCAAGATCGTAGGTATCCAGACCCTCATCCTTGCTCCCTTCGCGCTCGGCCCGCATCGCCTGGTTCATTTCGGCGAGAATCTTTTCCTTCATCTCATCCAGACGCTCTCGCACCTTGGCCAGGAACTTCTTGCGGCTGGTTGAAGCTGGTTTCTTAGGCATGGGTTGCCAACCTCTCTATGGCAAGGCGTTGAAGGAATCCCGATTGGGCCTTATGAATCATACGTCGCTCTCAACACCCGGGGGTGAAAACTGGCTGCCTTCCTTTATCTTTTTCCCGGTGGATAAGAGAGCGGGAGCAGGCGGCGGAAATCCCTCTTTCAGCAGCCCGCTGGGCTTGATCGCGTCGATTACCTGCCCGTGCAGGTCGTAGGTGAAAGCTCGCTCAATCCGGGCGCGCACAAATTCACCCGGCTCTGCTTCGCCGCGCAGAAAAACCATCCCATCGATATCGGGCGCCTGGGCGGCAGTGCGGCCGCGCAACCGGGCCTGTCCGGGCGCGTGACTTTCGACCATCACTTCAAGTTCCTGGCCGATCAGTTCGCGGTTCTTACTCATCGAAATCTCCGCCTGCACCTCCATCAGACGGGCACGGCGGGCGCGCATCACGCGGGCCGGCACCTGATCGGGCAACTCGTAAGCGCCGGTGTTCTCTTCGCGCGAATAGGTGAACACCCCGACCCGGTCGAAACGCTGGGCGCGAACGAAGTCAACCAGCCGCCTGAAGGCGTCTTCGGTCTCGCCCGGAAACCCGACGATAAAGGAGGTGCGCAAGGCCACGTCGGGGATGCGCCGGCGAATCCGATCCAGCAGCCTTTCCAGGGCGGCGCCGGAGCGTTCACGGCGCATCGCGCGCAAAATCGCGTCGTCGGCATGCTGCAGCGGCATGTCAATATAATTGACCACCTGCGGGAGCTCGGCGATGCTATCGAGCAATTCGTCGGTGACAAAATTCGGATAGCAGTACAGCAGGCGAAGCCACTTCACCCCATCCACCCGGGCCAGTTCGCGCAACAGCCGGGCGAGGGAAGCCGGCGGATTGAGATCGCGTCCGTAAGCGGTCAAGTCTTGCGCGATAAGATTGAACTCGCGCACGCCGCGGGCGGCCAGCGCGGCGGCTTCATCGACAATGGCCGCTAGCGGCCGGCTTTCATGCGGACCACGGATCTTGGGGATGATACAGAACGAACACTTATGATTGCATCCTTCTGAAATCTTCAGAAAGGTGCTGAAAAAAGACGTCGTGGTGATGCGCGGCGCGTCGGGCGCCGGGAGCAGATGGGCCGCGCCAGGATACGGAGCCGGCCGCAGTTCGGGCGGCTGGGTGGCGCGCAGCAGGTCGGGCAGGTCGAGAAAGTTGCCGGTGCCGACGAACACGTCCACTTCGGGCAGCAATTCCCGCAACTGCTCGCCGTAGCGCTGCGACAGGCATCCCGCGACCACCAGCCGGCGTCCCGCGCCGCGCTGCTTGATCTCTGCCGCCCGCAAAATGGCGTCGATCGATTCCTTCTTGGCCGCTTCGATAAACGCGCAGGTGTTGACCACCAGCACCTGGGCGTCTTCGGGCGCCATGGTCATTTCAAACCCGGCGCGAGTCAGGGCGCCCAACATCATCTCGCTGTCGACGAGATTTTTGGGACAGCCCAGGCTCAAGAGATGAACTTTCTCCATAGATAGCAGCGAACCTATATGTGTATCCCGCCGCCGTGGGCGACGCAATTCCCCCGCCGCTCAACGCTCACAGATGCGCCGGCGCGGGGGCTCCCGGAGCCTGCACCACGTCCACGCCATCGGGCACCTGGAAATTGAACAATGCGTCGGCAAGCTGGACGTTGGTGTGAACCGCGCTGAAGCGGATTGAGGTGGTATTGCCCAGCGCGTCGGTAACCTTCACCGTCATCAGGTCGTAAGTCGAAGCGTCCAGGCCCATCTCGATCCGGTCACCCCCGCCTTTGGGCATCAGAATCAGGTGAACCAGTTGATCGGTGGGCGTGGAGAGCGGCAGCGAAGCCGTAAAGTCGCGCCGCATATTTCCGATTCCCAAAAGAAACGCCAGCGGCGCCGCCGACTTGAAGGCGCGCTCGAGCGGGAGCTCAAGAACCTGGTTGAGATCGGGCTGATAGTCGTACAGCTTGTGGCCATCGGATACCACGGTTTCCTTTTGCGGAAGGACGAACTCCCATCGCATCTTGCCGGGCCGCTTATACAACACTTGCCCGGACCGGGTGCGCTTGACGCGGCCGGTACCGGTAAGTTCTTCGGTAAATTTGGCGCTGAATGACTGGGTATGCTGGTAATGGTCCTGGATGCGGTCCACCACCGTGGCGCTTTCCATCGGCAGGGAATTTTCGGCCGCCACGCGACGAGCGGAGACCACGCTTATCGCGGACAGTCCAAACACGACCAGCGCAATTGTCGGGAATTTGAAGGTTCGGTTTGAGCGCAGGATGCTTTTCATTCGGTTCAGATGCCGCCGGGTATGCCCACGGATTTGCGGTTCTCAAGCCAGCGAACCGGGATTACTTTAAGGTTAAACGTTTTACGCGCGCCGGAGAAGAATGAGCTGAGGGGGCGCGGGGACGCAGCCCAGCATAGCGGCGCACCCGCCTGGGACATGAGGGCATAGGCTTACGCCAACGGCGGAGATCATTGAGATAGCGGAAGTTTCCCTTTAAGCCTCAGAATTTCGAAGTATTGTTCTTTTGAGAGGGGACAATTGGCGAGGCCGAGCGCCTGTCGCAGCGAGATAAACAACTGGCCGGGAATGTAATCGTGTCCGCTATGTTTGCCTCTGCGAATCCCATACTGAGCCACCAATCGTCCATTCCACCTGACTAGTGCGAGACTATGGTTGCGGCCATGTCGTATCTCGGCGTTAAGCTTTTCCGCAATCGCCTCCGCTTCTTTCTGAAGTAGCAGGCTACCCTTCGTGGGCAATGTGATCCCTCAAAACCGCGAGTTGGCGGGCAGGTTCAGGTCCCAGCGTCGATTCCTCTTGTTCGAGAACTTCCAGCACATCGAGAATGTGAGCGGCCAAGTTCTGAAAAGCCTCCTGCACCGAGTCTCCGGAAATCGCCATATTGGCAGCGTGAAAACTGGCCAGAAAGTCGTCGTCACCAAGACACTTGACTTGGACCGTTATCGGTTTAAGCAACCGGTACGGTTCACCCGGAAAGTGCCGCAGCGCGTAATCCTGTTCAATGGACGTTAAATCAAGTTCTTTTTCAGATCTCATAGCGCGACATATTCTGCCTTGGCCTCAGCCATTACCCGATCCCGGAAGTGTTTGCTCAAAAAGGCAGGAGTATTCAAATCCACCTTGCAGCTTAGAATCGCGGATAGCTCAGCCTCCATCTCGAAAGAAGCTGAGACCTGGGATGTGCTCCGGATCGAATTCAACCAATACGTCCACATCGCTTTTGGGACCAAAATCCTCCCGAAGCACAGAACCAAAGAGCGCGAGCTTGCGGATATGGTGGCGCCGGCAGAAGTCGCCGATGCGTCCCTCAGGAACATTTATCCGCGCGCGTGACATAGTTGGATTTATACCATTATTCCATTGATTTTCGCGACTGGCGCGTAATATTAGCGCTCTCGGCAAAACGTTGGAGTGACCCCACCTACCACCAATCAACTCACGCCTCGCCCTTGGAAAATCCGCCCGCACGGACTTCACGCGGACGCGCGCCGTCGCCCGGCGCCACCAAGCCTTCCCGCTCCATCTGCTCGACCATCCGCGCGGCCCGATTATAGCCGACCCGCAGGCGGCGCTGGATCATCGAGATTGACGCCTGGTTGGTCTCCAGCACGACCCGCACCGCCTCGTCGTACATCTCGTCACGCTCGAAGCCGCCTTCGCCGCCTTCACCCGGCTCGCCGCGCGTGGTCTCCAGGATTTCCATCCGATAGTCGGGGGCGCCCTGGCTGCGCAGAAAATCGGTAACCTTGCGGATCTCCCCTTCGGAGACGAACGGCCCGTGCAGCCTTCGTAGCTTGGCCGTGCCCGGAGGCATGAACAGCATGTCGCCCTCGCCCAGCAGACGCTCGGCGCCCATCGAATCCAGGATGGTGCGCGAGTCCACCCGCGACGTGACCTGAAGCGAGATTCGCGCCGGCAGATTGGCCTTGATCAGGCCCGTGATTACATCCACCGAGGGGCGTTGAGTGGCCAGGATTAGATGGATTCCGGAGGCGCGCGCCTTTTGCGCGATCCGGGTGATGTCGCGCTCGACGGTCTTGCCCTCGCTCAGCAGCAGATCGGCCAGCTCGTCGATGATGATGACCATCTTGAACAGCTTGCGATGGCGCATCGTCGCGGTCGTTGCGAGGTCGTCGCTATCGCCCGGCCGCGGCCCCAGGGCCGTCTGACCCGCTTCGATCGCGCGGTTGTAACCGTCGATATTACGCACTCCCATGTCGCGCATCAGGCGGTAGCGGTTTTCCATCTCCTGGGTGGCCCACAACAGCGCGGCGGCGGCTTTGTCCGGCTCGACCACCACCGGCACCAGCAGATGCGGAATGTTGTCGTAAACCGACAGCTCGAGCATCTTGGGATCGATCAGGATAAAACGCACGTCATCGGCGGTGGCATTAAACAGCACCGACGCGATCATGGTGTGAATCGAGACCGACTTGCCGGTCCCGGTCGCTCCGGCGATCAGCAGATGCGGCATCCGCGCCAGGTCGGCCACCACCGGTTTTCCCGCGATATCCTTGCCCAGCGCGATTGTAAGGTGGCTTTGCGCCGCGGCAAATTCCTCCGATTCCAGAATCTCGCGCAGATAAACCTTCTCGCGCTGGCGGTTGGGCACCTCGATGCCCACCACCGCCTCGCCCGGCACCGGCGCCTGGATCCGAATCGCCAACGCCTTGAGCGCCATCGAAAGGTCATCCGAGAGGTTGACGATCTGGCTCACCTTGACGCCCGAAGCCGGTTCGAACTTGAACATCGTCACCACCGGTCCGGGTTGCACTTCCACGACCTTGCCCTCGACTCCGAAATCGGCGAGCTTCTGCTCGAGCAGGCTGGCGTTGCGCTTGAGCGCCTCTTCGTCGATCTTGGTATGTTCCGAAGGCGGCGTGTCCAAAAGGGAAAGCGGCGGGAGTTGGTAATCGCCGCTGGTCATGGGCCGGGTCTCGGCGGCCCGCTCCGCTTTGGGCCGGGCCAGAATCGAAAGTAGTCCGAACCCCCGGCGCTCAGGTTCGCTTTCCTCCTGCCGTATGGTCAACATCAGCGGCTGTGAACCGTCCGCCAGGGATTCAGGCCCAAGCTCGAAGGCTCCGGAGTCGCGATCCGGCTCGGGACTGGCCGGACGCCTGCGCAACGCGCCCGCCGCCGAATCCTTCAATGCGGTCATCAGCTCGGTGGGTGCGCGCCGCAGCAAAAGGGCGAAGCCACAAATCAGCCCCAGGACGACCACCAGATAGCTGCCGACCGAGCCCATATAGATGGACAGCAAACCCGCCAGCGCGGCGCCACCGTAACCACCCGCCGCGACGCCGCCGATCATTGCGCCCAGGGCCACCGCGCTGACCAACAGCATCAGTCCGCCCGCGCCGATGCGCGCCAGGGCGCGCCATCCGGCGGCCGACCAGATCGCCAATGCGGCGCCGATAGCGAGCATCGGCAGAATGAATGCCCCATAGCCGAAATAGCCGCCGAGATTGTCCGAAATTGTCCGGCCCAGCGGACCGCACAGATTGGGCCAGCGTAAAATCTCGGCGGATACCAGGCTCAGGGTCGTGAAGGCAGTGATCGCCAGCAGCGCCAGCGCGGCGAGTTCGCGCCCGATCCGCTCACCGGCCGGCGCCGTGAGCAGTACTATCCCGTCGTCAGGCTCGGATTTGGACCTGGAGGTGGATTTCCGTGATGAAGTTCCGGCTACAGCTCTACCACCCACGGTAAGATCACCGGCGTCCGCCCCACTTCCTCGGCGAAGTAGGCGCGCAGCGTGCGCACCACTTCGTCTTTCAACTCCCGCTCCTGCCGCCGATGGCCGGCCAGCCTTTCCTGCAGGCTGCGGCGCAGCTCTTCGCGCGCGCGGGTCATATGCTCCGATGCACCGTTGCCACTGAGAAAACCGCGTGAAATCAAGTCCGGACCGGCCAGGATTTCGCCGTTGCGGCGGTCCACCACGACCATCGCCACGACCGTGCCCGAGCGCGCCAGCACCTGCCGTTCATACAGCAAGGACTCCTCTTCCAGCGCCTGACCGTCCCACAAAGTGCGGCCACTTTCCACCCTGGCCGCGCGATGGGCGCCGTACTGGTCGATTATCAGCGGTTCGCCGTCCTGCAGCAAAAAGCATCCGCGCCCGTTGACACCGCATTCGATCGCGACGTCGATGTGACGCTTGAGATGGCGGTATTCGCCGTGAATCGGCACGAAGTATTCGGGCCGCGTCAGCCGGATCATCTCGGCCAGTTCGTCGCGGCTGGCATGACCCGAAACATGCACCGGCGCGACGCCTTCGTAAAACACCTCGGCGCCCAGCCGGTACAAATCGTTGATCAGCCGATGAATCAGCCGCTCGTTGCCGGGGATAAAGCGCGAGGAAAGCACCACCACGTCGCCCTTGCTCAGGCGCAGACGTGGATGCGTCGCGTTGGCGATTCGCACCATCGCGGACATCGGTTCAGCCTGGCTGCCGCCGGTCAGAAACCCCAGCCGCGCGTCCGCATGCGAGCTGATTTCGCGCTCGTCGATAAAAGTCCCGGGCGGCAGCGGCAGATGCCCCATCGCGATGCCCACGCGGGTGGTCTCGCTAATCCGCCGCCCCAGTATCGCGACCCGGCGGCCCTGCTCGTGACAAACCTCGGCGAACTGGCGAAAGCGATGCAGATGGGAAGAAAACCCGGACAGCAAAAACTTGCCGGTGGTCTTGCGCACCAGCTCGCGCAAGATCGGCTTTAGCGAGCTCTCCGAGTCGGTCCGGCCGCGCCGTTCGACATTGGTCGAATCGGAAAGCAGCAATCTGACCCCCGCCTCACCCAATTCGGCGAAGCGCGCCGTATCGAAGCGCTCGCCGTCCACCGGCGCGTCGTCAATCTTGAAATCGCCGGTGTGGACGATCATTCCGGCCGGGGTATCAATCGCCAGTGCCAGCGAATCGGGGGTCGAATGCGTCACCCGCAGCGGCTCGATCTGAAAGGGTCCGACTGCGAAAGTTTCGCGCGGGCGGATGGTGCGCAAGTCCCATTCGCGGCCCGGCGCGCGCTCTTGCAGGCGTTGGCGGACAACCGCAATCGTCAACTCGCTGCCGTACACCGCAACCGGATAGCGCTTGAGCAAAAACGGCAGCGCGCCAATATGATCGTCGTGGAGATGAGTAAGAACCACCGCGCCGATACGACGCTGATCGAGATAGCCCATCTCGGGGATGAGCAGGTCCACGCCCAATGCGCGTTGTTCGGGAAACATCACGCCGGCATCGATGATCAGGGCTTCGCCGGCGCACTCCAGCACCATCAGGTTGAGGCCTATCTCACCCAACCCGCCAAGCGCCACCAGTTTTACGGAGCCGTTTTTCTGCTTACGGCTCGCCGCCAGCTCCATAACCCTGACCTCAATCCCGTACTGACAATATATCCGCCCGAGACCCGGCATTCTACGGCGGCAGCTAGCTTAATGTGCGGAAAGCGCATGACTCGGCTCTCGCTTGCCAAACTTGCCAGAACGTTACAAATTCATCGGGCCGGCATTTAACCGCAGGATCGATCGGAAGGAACTCGCCATTGGCCACGGACCAGCGCCAAATCCAGCAGGTCGCTTTAGCCGCCTTGCTACACGACGTCGGCAAGTTCGCCCAACGCGCCGAGGCGGACCCCGAAAACTGCCCTCCCCTGCCCAACCCTCGCGACTTTGTATTGGCCGACGCGCACGGCAAACTTTCCTATCAGCATGCCGCCTACACCTGGCATTTCATCGAGGACAACTTCCGCTGGCTGACCGCACCCGCCGGCAAGGAGGGCAACGTCGCGCGCTGGGCCGCGTGCCATCACAAACCCACCTCGGTATGGGAGTGGGTGGTCGCCGAGGCGAATCGTCTTTCGGCGGGGTTAGACAACGGACATCCCGATGAGGGGGCGGCCGGATGGGCTAACGTTCATACCGCGCGCCTGGCTCCGCTGCTTTCCCGCATCGGAGACGCCGCCGGCGCCGACGGCCTCGAGCTTGCGCTGGCGCCGTTGGCGATGGACGAGCGGCTGTTCCCGCAGCACGCCAAAGCCCGCACACGCCAGCAGGCCGCGGACGAGTATCGCAATCTGTTCGTGCAGTTCGCACGCGAGGCGCGTGCGCTTCCCGAAAGCGACCCGTCCACCTTTTTCCAGGCCTTTATTTCGATCTACGAGCGCTATGCCTGGTGCGTGCCGGCCGCGGCCGGCATTGCTGCGCGCGACGTTTCGCTGTTCGAGCATAGCCGCGTCGCCGCTGCAATCGCGGCGGTTCTTGCCGCCGAGTTGATGACGCGCGGAACCCCGACCGTGGAGCGGGCGCGCGACCGCAACGCGCGCCGCTACGCCCTGGCGGTTGGCGACCTTGGAGGTATCCAGCGCTTCCTTTATACCATCGTCTCGCGCAACGCGGCGCGCGCTCTGCGCGGCCGCTCACTCGCTCTGCAAATTCTGACCGACGCGATCGGTCATCGCATCCTGCGCGCACTGGGGATGCCGCCGGCGAGCATCCTGTACAATGGCGGCGGCAAGATCTGGATGCTGCTCCCGGCGTCGATGCGCGGGCCGGCGCGCGAAGTCGCTGAGCGAATCGACCTCAGTCTGCATCAGCGCTACGCCGCCCGGCTCTCCTTTGCCCTGGGGATGGCGGACTTGAGCGGCCGCGACTTCATCGAGCATCACCTCCCCGAACGCTTCGCCGCGGCCGTCCAGGACTTGAACAGCCGCCGCCGGCGGCGCTTTGCCGGCCTGATTCGCACCCACTACGACGCGATCTTCGCACCGCGCGGCGACCCGGGCCCGGAGCAGCCGTGCGAAGTCTGCGGCAAGCTCGCGCGTCTCGACATTTTGGAGGATGAACAGCGTCGGGGATGCGAGGAATGCCGCCAGTTCGAGGACCTCGGCAAGAGTGCAACCCGAGCGACCGCGATAATCCGTGCCGACGGCCCCGACTGGAAGCGTCGCCTGTCTCAATGCGCCGCGAAGCTGGCCGATGCACAGAGTTTCGATCTTGCCGACTTCGAGGCGGGCTACCTGCTTTATGGCGGAAGCTGGCAAAGCGCGATTGCGGCGGCCGGCGACGAGGTCTGCCTGATGCGTCTTAATCAGCCGCCCGACCGCGATACACCTGGAGGCAAGAGCCCCGTTGGAATGTGGCTGGCGGGCGCCAGCCGCGCGCAGGACGAGGCGGGAACCACGCTTGACTTCGACGGCCTGGCGGAATCATCCACCGGGGTGGAGCGGCTGGCCGTGCTGCGCATGGACGTGGACTCGATGGGCGAAATTTTGCGCTCCGGCCTGGGCGACAACGCCAGCATGTCGCGAATCACTGCACTGTCGCGCACGCTCAGCTATTTCTTTGGCGGTTATCTCTCGCATCTGCTGGGTGAGCCGCGATGGCGCGGCCAAGCCCAGATGATTTACTCCGGCGGCGACGATCTCTTTATCGTCGCGGCATGGTCGGCGGCGCCTCATCTGGCGCGAGAGATCCGCGAGCGTTTCGCTCGCTTCGTCGGCGGCAACCCCGCTTGGGGGCTTTCGGCCGGAATCACCGTCGTGCGCCCGCGCCATCCAGTCGCGGCGGCGGCTGAACTGGCCGGCGAGGAGGAACATCGCGCCAAGCAGTATGCCGGACGCGCTGACGGCAGGTTCAAGGATGCGATCCGTTTCCTGGACGAAACCATGAGCTGGCGCGACTTCGATGTCACCGCGGCGCTGACCCATGAGTTGTGCGAACTGCTCGGCGCCGGTCTGCCGCGTGCGATGCTCCATCGGCTCGCCGACATCGCCGCCACCTATCGGCGCGGTCACGCCACGCTCCAGGCTCGGGCCGGAGCGGCGCGGCCGATCGCGGAAATCGAGGAGGCGGCGCGCCATGGGCGATGGGCCTGGAGCGCCGCTTATACTATTGCCCGCGCGCCGGCCGATCCTGACCTCAAGCGCCGCCTGGAAGCATTGGCCAAAGCATTACCGGACCAGACGTGGGACGATCTCAGCGCCGACCGCGACCTGATATGGCTGCTGGCGCCGGCGGTTCGATGGGCGGATTGGCTTACCCGGACGAAAGGAGATTGACGACGATGCCATCAGATCGGGACAGGGATCGGCGGCCGCCACCACGGCCGGATAATCGCGGGCAGCCGCCGCGGACCGACACCAGAAGTCAACCGCCGGAGCGCCCGCGCCGCCAACAGGAAGTCGCGGACGTGCTCAGCGGCGACGCCACGAAAATCGACGAGATCGCGGAGCGGCTCGCTGCCAGACTCAAGGGCGGAATCAATCGCAGCCAGATCAGGAACTTTTACGGACCGATCGCAATCCTGCGCACCAAGTCCGACCCCGAGGAACAAAAGCGCGCCCTGCGGATGCATCGCTCGCGTCTGGCTTACCTGGTCGCGCGGGCCGGCGGCAGCGCCAACGAGTTGTGGGATCTGTTCGGCGACCTGCTGAAGACGGCGGAAACCAGAAAGCAGATTGACGCAGTGTGCGACCTGGCTGAAGCGGTCGTCGCCTACCATCGATATTACGACCAGCCGCCAAGAACCGGAACCCGGGAGGAAGGGCGATGAGTAATCACGTGGCGCTCAAGGCCAAGCTGATCTTCGGCGGCAGGATTGTCGCGGTTACCGGGATGCATATCGGCGGCAGTGATACCGGCCTCGCCATCGGCGGCGCGGACAAACTGGTGCTGCGCGAGCCGCGCAGCAACTACCCCTATATCCCCGGCAGTTCGCTCAAGGGCAAGATGCGCAGCCTGCTGGAGAAAGTCCGCTGCGCCGGCGAAGGATGCGCCGGATTCAAGATCGACGACGGCGCGCTTTCCCGCGGTCCCTGCGATTGCGGCTCGTGCGCGGTCTGCCTGATGTTCGGCGTGCCCGCCAGTGCCGCGCGCAAACTCGAAGAGGGCAAGCCCTACGGCGGCGCCAGCCGGATTCTGGTGCGCGACGCCTTTCTGGCCAACGCCGCCGAAGTCGAGCGGATGCGCAACCTCGACATGCCGTTTACCGAGGTCAAGACCGAGGTATCGATCGACCGGCTCACCAGCACCGCGAATCCGCGCGTGTTCGAGCGCGTGCCCGCCGGCGCGCAGTTCGATTTCGAGCTGATGCTCAACCTGTTCGACACCGACGACGAGCAAGCCCATATCGAACTGGTCAAGCAAGGATTCGGACTGGTCGCGGACGACGCGATCGGCGGCCAGAGTTCGCGCGGCTACGGGCAGGTCAAAATCGTGCTCGAGCGGATCGCGCGGATCGCCGTCGAAGCCTATCGCGACGAGGCCCGGTTGAAGCAAGAGCGCGGCAAAAACCTGCTCGCGCAGGCGATCGTTTTCGGCGGGCGGCTAGCGCCGGCGGAGCAGGCCGCCTGATGGCGCTGATCGCGTATCGGCTCGCCTTCAACGGCCCGATTCATCTCGGCACCGGGCGCGAGCGCGACCTCGCCGACCTCGACCTCCTGCCGCGCTCCGACACCCTGGCCGCGGCGATCATTTCGTTGTGGCGTCACGTGATGCCCGACGCGTCGGCCAGCGACGTCACGCGGATCGCCGCCGACCCGCCGTTTGCGATCTCCTCGGCGCTTCCTACCGTGATGATCGATGGCAACTGGCGGACGCTGCTGTTCGTTCCCGCCGGGACCTTCGATCGCGTCGCCGACTTGCCATCGGACCTGCGCAAGACGCTCAAGCGGATCCGCTTCGCCGATCCCGACGCGCTGCGCGCCCTGCTCGCCGGGCGTTTGCCAAATACCGCCGCGCCTTGCGGCGAGGCGCTGATGAACGCGAACTTCGGCGGCGAACTTTGGCACCACCAATCGCGCCTGCGTTTGCAGGTCGATCGGCTGGGGGACCGTCCGATGGAGGGGATGCTCTACGAGTTCGGCGCCGTCCAGTTGGATCGGCGTGTGCGTCTGACGGTAGTGATTGACTTCATCGAGGAGGGCTCGCGGCGCGGCGTGGAAGCGGCGCTCGCGCTGCTGGGCGACGAGGGTATCGGCGGCGATCGCAGCTCCGGTTACGGCGGCTTCGAAATTGAACAGGTAATCGAAGATTTCGGGGAAGAATTCGCTGACCTCGGCTCCGGCGCGCGGCTCTCACTCTCATTACTCTATCCCGCGACGCGACGAAATCGAGGCAGGCCTGCTCGACGCTCCGGCCGAGTACACCATTACCAGCCGCGGCGGATGGGTCACCGCACCGGGCGCGGGCACGACGCGGCGCAAGCCGGTCAACATGATTGTCGAAGGCGCGATCGTTCGCGACCTTGGACGCCGGAGCTACGGCGCCAGCCCGATAGTCCTGGAGGAGGGTAACGGCTCCCGGCCATCCTGTATTCCGGCCCGGGCGCGCGGTCACGATTCCGATTAAACCGCCGGGGGCGCCATGATGGAGGCCGGACTATTCAAGATCGAATGCCTGACTCCGGTCCACATCGGATCGGGCGAGGAATTCGTGCGGGGCATCGACTTTTTCAGCACCGAGGGATTCACCGAAGTGCTCGACCCTGCCTTGGTGCTCAAGGCTTTCGGCGCGTTCGAGGGCTTCGCCGAGAACATCATGCGCGGCGGCGCGAGGATCGGCGAATTCCTCAAAGGCCGCGGTGCGGGGGTGGCGGCGTGCCGGCTCTACCGCGTGCCCGGCACTATTGAGGCGCAAAAACTGCGCGTCGCGATTCGCACCGGCGACGGGCGGCCGATCATCCCGGGCTCGTCGATCAAGGGCGCGTTGCGGACGCTGCTGCTGACTGCCTGGGCCACCGACGGCGGGCCGCATTCGGGCAAGCGTCCGGGACCGGTGATCGACGCGTTGTGGAAAGCCGGCTATGGCCATCGAACGTCGGCGCAGCAGCTCGAGGAAGCGGTCTTCCACTTCAGCCGCGAAGGATTGCGGGCCAACGACCCCAGGACCGATCTGCTCAGGACGCTGGCGGTTTCCGACGCGATGTTCGCGCCCGCAAGCCTCCAGGTAGTTTCAGCGGTCGCGGCCGGAACCATGCGCAATACGCTGACCGCCGCGGAGGCGCTGGGGCGCGGCGCCTGCGCCCTTACCGCATTGCGCGCCGGCGACGGGTTTCTCGACGCGCGGCTGCCCTTTGCGCATCAACTCCCGGATCTGCGGACGCTGGCAGGATGGTCGCATCTACACGCGCGCTATCTGCTTGACGGCGACCTGGTTTACTTCAAGAGCCGCAATCAGGACGCGATGGCGCAGCGCCTTGAAGACCTCCTCGCCGAGCTCGAGCACTGCCCCGCCAACGCCATCGTCCTGCGCCTTGGGTGGGGCACCGGATGGCGCACGATGACCGGCGACATCCTGAACGCGGATGAACGCGGCCGCGTAATGGGACGCGTCGGCAAGACCCGCAAGGTGATAATCGAGGGGCATTCAAGCCGCGGCCGGCCGTGCGACGTTTTCGGATGGATCAAGATCGATCCGGTTTCCACCGAAGACGCCACCGCGATCGCCGCCGCGACGCGGCCCGCCCCAATCGAAATCGAGGAGGTTGCCGTATCGGCTCCGGTTGCCGCCAGGGTAGCGCCATCTCCGTCGTCGCCGCTGGCGCAGCGCGACCCGTTCGCGGCGGCAATCGCGGATCTCAAACCCAAGGACTGGGGCAAGGTCAACGGCTACGTCAAGCAGGCCACAGGTCATCCCGACCAGTCCGAACGCGAACGCCGCCTGCGCCTGCTCGCGGAGCAACTCACAAGGATCTTCGGCCACGACCGCAAGCGGATGAAGGACATCGCCCAAATCGCGGAACTCGCTCCCTACTTGAAGAGGCAGTAGTTCGACCATGAACAAACCCCTTGGCGCAGTGAACGTTTCTGTTCCCTCTCCTAAGGAGAAGGGACAGAAAAACGCCTCTGCGCCAATGGTTTCGATACGGAATCTGCGATTATTGTTTTCTGTTATGCGCAAGGATGAGGATAGTCAGCGCTGGATCGAAAGTGATTTGGGTATCGGAGGCGAACTATGGCGACGGCGTTAATTGTTTCGGTTGGCGGGAGCCCGCAACCAATCATCTTTTCGATCCTGCAGCGTTCGCCCCAGCGCGTGTGCTTCTTCGCTTCCCAGCGCAGTGTCGATCTGATTGGCGAGATCAAGAAGTCGGTGCCGGCAGTCAGCGATCACAAGGTGCTCGTCGATGACGCCGAAGACCTGATCCATTGTTATGAAAAGGCGCTGGAATGTTTCGATTGGGCCGAACAGGCTCTCCCCGGATGCGACAAGGTTGCCGACGTCACCGGCGGCACCAAGGCGATGACCGCGGCGCTGGCGATCGCGGCGGTGGCGCGCGGCGCGGCGTTTTCTTACGTCGGTGGCGAGCAGCGCGATCGCGCCGGCCTCGGGGTAGTCGAGACTGGCACCGAGCGGATGCGTGAATCGGTCAATCCATGGGCGCTGTTCGCGGTCGAGGAACGACGCGCGGTCGCGCGCCATTTCAACTCCTTTCAGTTTGCCGCGGCGGCGGCCACCTTGAAGACAATCCTGCCCAAGTTGCGCCCCTCGGACGCCGCGCTGCTCGAACCGATCCATGACGCGGCGCGCGGCTACGTGGAGTGGGAACGGTTCAACCATGCCGGCGCGGTCGAGACCCTCAAGGAGGCTGAGCGCAAACTTCGTGAGCGGCTGGCGCTGGCGGGCTTACGCGACCGCGTGCCGCTTGACAACTTCCATCGGCAACTGGTCCGTAATCTCGCCAACCTCCAGACGCTGCGCGGCCAGACCCGCGACTTTCAACAACTGCATCCACTGATGGCGGCGGATTTAATTGCCAATGCCGCAAGGCGGATCCAGGAGACCAGGTACGACGACGCCGTCGGCACGCTTGTACCGGGCGTTGGAAATGATCGGCCAAGCGCATTCGAGACGCGTTTCGGCGCTTCCACCAGCGACGCTCCAATAGACAAACTGCCAGGCAGAATCCGCGCTGAGTATGAGATCAGATATCGCAGTTCCGAAGGCAACCTGGAGCTTCCGCTGTTCGCCACTTTTCGGGCGTTGGCGGAGGATGGGCTCGATTTGGGCAATCGTTTCGGCCAGGACCCAGAGGTCAGGAAAGTTCTTAGCGGACGCAACAACTCGATACTGGCCCACGGGACGCAGCCCGGGTCCAGGCATGCCGGCTGATAGCTTCATGAAAACGGTGAGCAGCTACCTGCCCGACGGAATCGAACTGGTCGAATTTCCCCAGTTGAGTCTCTGATGCCGATCGACGCCGCCAACTTGCCGCCGGTGCTGCCTTTGCGCGTGACGATGCGCGCCGCCGAGGCCCAGTTGGTGCCGGCCTTTGCGGGCTCCGCCCTCCATGGCGCGCTCGGACGCGCGTTGTGGAAGACGGTGTGCGCCTTTCCGCGGCGGCATGAATGCGCGGGCTGTCCGCTGTTCAACCGATGCGCTTATCCGGCGCTGTTCGCCAGTTGCGCACCGGCGATTGAGGGACTGGAGCAGGTGGGAATCCGGGAGCAGGCGCCGCGTCCGATGGTGCTGGCGCCGGAGCCGGGCTGGACGCTGCCCAGCGGCCATCCACGGCTAATCGCACAAGGCGCGGAGATCCCCTTCCGCGTCACTCTGATTGGGCGGGCAATCGACGACCTGCCGCTGCTGGTGGTCGCGCTGCGGCAGATGGCGCTGGTCGGAATCGGCCGGCGGCCGCATCCGGCGGCTGACGCGCCGCGTTATGCGCGCGCCGAGCTTGCGGGCATCGTCAGCGAAGACGGCGGTGGCACGGTTTACGACGCGGCTACGGAGCTGCTATCGACCCCACCACCAGCGGTATTGGAAGCGCTCAACAATCACGACGCGGACGTGGGGATCGAGATTCGGCTGGTAACGCCGCTGCGGCTTAAGCGCGAGGGCAAGTTTCAGGGGCGTCCATCGCCCGCTGACTTCGCATTGACGCTGGCGCGCCGCGCCAATGCGCTGGCCGCGCTTTACGGCGGCGGCGGGCGTCCGATAGATGAGCGCGAAGTTGCCAGTGCCGCGCGGGAAATACAGAGCGCAGCGCCGGAGACCCGGCTGGTGCATGTGCGGCGCTATTCCGCGCGCCAGGGGCGCGCAATGGAATGGCCGGGAGTGATCGGCCGCCTGCGCTGGCGCGGTCCGGCGGTCAAGGAGTTATGGCCGCTGCTCCGGTTCGGCGAGATGGTGCAAATCGGCAAGGGGGCGACGTTGGGTTTTGGGCGGTATGTGGTGGCCAGCGACGACGACGAATCGGATTGAAAGGCGGCAAACTTCGCAAATCCAGGCCCTTTTGGAGCAAAGTCCGGTGTTGCGAAAAAAGCCCCGGCCGAAACCCTTGAAACAGCGCGATTCTATTGCGAAATTAGATGCGGTCGCAGAGGACGATTCCCCGCCAAGGGGATTGAGACATAAAGACGGCGCGCTATAGATGACGTACGCAAAACAAAGTCGCAGAGGACGATTCCCCGCGAAGGGGATTGAGACTGATAGACTGGAATATCGACGAGCTACGGGGCGGAAGGTCAGCGTTGCGTCGCAGAGGACGATTCCCCGCCAAGGGGATTGAGACCCGCAGACTTGGAGCGAGATCAGGAACGGCACCGGAGTCGCAGAGGACGATTCCCCGCCAAGGGGATTGAGACAGGTCTTGAGTGAGCGCCCGGAACTCGGTTTCCGTGATGTCGCAGAGGACGATTCCCCGCCAAGGGGATTGAGACTCGATGTCTTGTCCCCGTTGTCCATCCCGTCTCGTCGCAGAGGACGATTCCCCGCCAAGGGGATTGAGACCCTTTGCTTCCATCACTTGACGACGGCCGACTATCCGTCGCAGAGGACGATTCCCCGCCAAGGGGATTGAGACAAGTTGATCGGGTGCACTTCCGGAACGTCGACGATAGTTACTTTGACGATTCCCCGATGAGGGGATTTCCGGCCGCCTGTAGTTCTAGATTTTGCGCTTACTATTCTCCCCCGGACCGGGGGAGAAAGGGCGCCGCTGCGGCGCCCCAGAGAGGGTCCTTTTTCAGCGCGCCTTCTGAGGCGCGCGATTAAGAGTTTTAGCGCGCTTGAGACCGGGCCTTCGCGTTGAGTTTAAGATCATGAGCAAAGTTCTGGCAGTACCTTAGAGCCGAGCGGGGGCAAGGATGCATATTGAACGGCGCATCTTCACCGAGCAGGGTTATCGAGTGAAGGGGTTTTTGGACCAGGCAGTAAACGCCGAACGGTAAATGTGCATGGACACGACTTATGCAGCCCCGACGGATTTCCAATCGCGCGCCTTAAGAAGGCGCACTGAAAAAGGACCCTCTCTTGGGCGCCGCAGCGGCGCCCTTCTCCCCCTGTCGGGGCCCTGTGGGGGTACCGGTCGGGGAGAATATTGAAACGCAGAATGTAGAACTTCCTGCGGGCCTCGTCGACTTTCCGTGGTGAAGAGAATCCGGGGGCGGCTCTATCTCAGCCGGCTACGAAAACCGTCTCCGCGCCTGCTCCCTCTCGCTTATCTCCCCCGATGGCGGTGTGCGGCCCTCTGATCATGACTGCTTTACCAAGCCAGAGACGTGCCAATCGCTCCGATCGCCGATACTTCAGAGATTGCACCGGATCGGTCGATGACATCCTGACACCGCTGTACCAACCCGTCAGGTCGATGCACGTTTTGGTGAGGGACACTGCTGGGCCGCACCTCGCCCGCCATTGCCGTGTAAACAAAGATCGGGCCAGCTCCGTCAGATAGTCCAGCAGTTGCTCATCGGTGAGGGGACCAGATGAGCCTTAAGTCCCGGCAGGAGGTCATATGCGTAACAGTTATAAAGCGATTGCGGCGGCGACTCTCGGCGCCATCATGCTGGCCACCGTGGGATGCGGCAGTCAGCCGATCACGCCGCGTGAAGAGGGCACCTTGGGCGGCGGCGTGCTGGGTGCCGGCACCGGCGCGATCATTGGCGCCGCCGTCGGCCATCCCGCCGCGGGCGCGGCGATCGGCGGCGGAATCGGCGCTTTGGGCGGTTTCGCCGTGGGCAATTCGATGCAGAATCAACAGGCCCAAAATCAGCAAACCCAGGACCAGATCTCGCAGCAGCAGCAGGAAATCGAGGCGCAACGCCGCGAAATGGAGCAGATGCGACAGCAGCAGCAGACCGAGTAGTCCACGGAATGCGATGCGTCCGCGCTTCCCACCTCTCCCGGTCGCCGGGAGAGGTCACGCGGTCGAAGGCCGACCGGCCTGAGACGGCGCGGGTGAGGGACCTTAACGCCCGGTGCTATTTTTCCAGCGCCGGGCGTTAAGATTTTGCGGTCTGGCGCCGGGCGCCAAGGCCCAGACGCTGAGGTCCCTCACCCGGCACTCGCGGACTCGCGACTCCTCTCCCCGCCGGG
>CAWDWL010000026.1:0-43071 GCA_963805995.1 uncultured Pseudomonadota bacterium
ACAGAAAAGGCCTCTGCGCCAATGTGTTTGGGCGGTTAACAAGTTAATTGCCCTCACTGCGCGAACGCGCCGCCGTCCACGGGGAGCACCGCGCCAGTGACGAACGATGCTTCATCGGAGCACAGCCACAGCGCGGCCGCCGCCATTTCCTCGGGCTGCGCCTTGCGTCCGAACGGCGTTCCGGCAACGAACAGCTTCTCCATTTCACGGTCGCCGCCCAGGATTCGATCCATCATCGGCGTATCGGTCAGCCCGGGGCAGATCGCATTGACGCGGATTCCAGACGCGGCGTATTGGAGCGCCACGCTCCTGGTCAGTCCGATTAGGCCATGCTTGGCCGCGCTGTAGGGACTGTAGCCCGGCGTGCCGCATATTCCCGCGGTGGAACTGGTATTGACGATCGCGCCCCGCCCCTGGCGCTGCATCTGCCTGATCTCATGCTTCAGGCACAGCCACACGCCCCTGAGGTCCACCCTTATAATGCGGTCCCAAAGCTCCTCGGAGACCTCGGCCATCGGCACCAGGGGACCCTCGATGCCGGCGTTGTTGAACGCGCAGTCCAGGCGCCCGTATTTGTCCACGATCGAGGCGATCAAGGCTTCCGCGTCAGCGGGACCGAGATGTCGCATCGCGCAAACGCCGCCTGGCCGCCCTCATTTTGCGCAAGGCGAGCGGTTTCTTCGCCGCCAGAGGAGACGTCGGCGATAGTTACGATTGCGCCCTCACGCGCAAAAGCCAACGCCGCCGCTCTGCCTATTCCGGAAGCGCCTCCAGTGATGAGACAAACCTTATCAAGTAATCTTGCGGCCATGTTCTTTGCTCCTGGATCGCTGATGAGAAAGGTTTAATTCAAGGTCTTTGGCCGGGCCAGCTCCCGGGGTCCGCGACCAAGGCTGCTTGCGGTGCGGAGCGAACGCACCGGACAGCCACCGGCCGGCCGAGGGCAGATTCCTGAGGCGTCCGTTGAGATGTGGCGCCTTCGATTCCTTTCGCACGTTCAAAGAGATCTTGCCACTCTTAAGAGTCGTAGATTGCTCTGATGTAAATCTTTGCAACAAAGTGTCGAATAGAGGAGCTTCAATGTAACATCGACAGCGCCAAGGCGGGCAAACGTAAATCCTCCCCATTGATGGGGACAAATCGGAGGACGTCGTGAGCTCGATTGAAAAGCAGTATCACGTGCAGGGCAAAGTAACTGGCGTTGAGGCCCAGGAGATCTCCGGAGCCGAAGTCACCGTTACTCTGCAGCGCATCCGCGAGGCGAAGTTTCTCGCCAGTGGATTAGCGAATGAAGAGGGCAATTACCAGATCAGCTACGACCCGCCCGATGACGTCGCGGGCCGGCTCTTCGTCGTGGTGCAAGCGAGTTCCGCAGCGCTTCGTGCACCGATCCGGTCCGCACCCACCGAGGTCCAGCCCGAGCTCGAAATGAATCTTCAGGCGGAGCCGCCCGATACCTCTGAATTCAGCAGTTTGCTACGGGCTGTTGAGCCGCTACTGGACGGCTTGAAACTCGAAGACCTGGTCGAGAGCGGCCAACACCAGGATATTACGTATCTCGCGCAGGAGACCGGCAAGACCAGCGAACAGATCATGCAACTGCTGGTTGCGGCAAGGCTGAATCAGGCCTACAGCACGGATGCCGCGGCCTTCTATGCGTTTCTGCGCCAGCGCGTGCCCTCCAGCCTTCCATCTTCGCTGCTTGCGGCCAGCGACGGTTTCACATTGATCGATTCGCTCGTCCAGCACGTCGCAACGTTGATTTTTGGCCTGAGCTCTGGCGTACAGACGGGTACGCTGCAGGCGGCCGTCCAAGCCGGGTTAATCAGCCAGAGTTTGGCCGCGCAGATTCCCGCCATCGTCGCCGACCTACAGTCCCACGCGCAAAAGAACGCGCTCAGCCAGCCTTATCTTGCCGGTAAGACCACGCTGGGCCAGCTCCTCGACCTGGCCCAGCTCGCCCAGGGAAAGCAACAGGCCTTCGCCAAGGCGTTGCAGGAGAATACGCAGCCGATGGCCAAGTTTTGGGCAACGCTGGCCGACGGCCAGCACGGCTTCACGCCCCAGGAAGCGGCGTCTGTGCAGCAGACGCTGGAAATCGGCGCCTTTGTCAAAAATCAGGTTCCGCTTCTGAGCGCGCTGAAACAAAGCTTCGCGGCCGGAACTTACAAATCACTGACCGACCTGGCCGCTTTGACGCAGGCCGACTGGCTCAAATTGATCAATGCCAGCGGCGCCGGCGCCGTCCCCGCCAACATTAGTGCGGCGGGCAGCGCCAGCCCGGCACAAGTATTCGCGCAGGAAATTTACGGCCGCGTGACACGGGCCTATCCTACTGCCGCGCTGGCCAGCCGCGTGGGTGCCGGCACGTTTGTGCCGCAGGCGCAGCGCGCCCCTTTGCAGAAGTTTTTCAGCAACAATGGCACTCTGGATCTGCGCCGCCTCAGCATCGATATCTATCTTCATCAGCAGGGCGCCAATGCCTTCACCGGCATCGCGCCGGGAGACCAGGCGGCGGTGGTCGCCAACGTCCGCAAATTCCAGCGCGTCTTGCGCATTGTGCCGCATGTGGATACGGCGGAAACGCTGTTGGGCCAGGGGATCCACTCGGCTGCATCCATCGCGATGATGGGCAAGCAGCAATTTGTCGGCAAAGCGGTGGCGGCGGGGCTTTCGCGCCTGGAGGCGTACAAGACGTTTTATTTCGCCGATCAGCGGTACGCCAGCCTGGTCTCGCTTTACTCCAAACTCAACCTCGGCATGGTGAACGCCAACGCCTGGCCCAGCGTGCTCGGTTCCGCAAAGGCCCTGAACGAGCCGATCCAGGAGGCGGTGCGGCAGAACCCGACGCTGGCCACGCTGTTCGGTTCACAGGATTATTGCGAAGTTGACGACTGTACCTCGGTGCTCAGTCCCGCCGCATACCTGACGGACCTGCTGCTGTGGCTGCGCAATCGGGGCCAGAGCGGCCCCTATTCTACCGCGCTTGACGCTTTGATCGCCCGGCGTCCGGACCTCGAATACCTGCTGTTGAACTGTCCAAACACTAACACGGTGCTGCCCTATATCGATCTGGTCAACGAACTGCTGGAGAATGCAGTGACCGTGGTGCCCGCGGGGCCGCTTCCCGCGTCCTCCTACCAGACGACACTTACAGAGCAGGAACTGCGTGCCGCGCCGGAACACGTCAACGCGGCGGCCTATCCTCTGGTCGGAGCCGCCAGTTATCCGCATACGCTGCCCTATGATGACGCACTCGATCAACTGCGCACCTACCTGCAACAGTCCAACGTGTCGCTATGGCAGTTGCGGCAGAGCCTTTTGTCTTCAAGCGACGTGACCGTCGCCGCGGAGCGCTTTGGGATCTGCCCGCACGAGCGCGACCTGATCACTCAGGTCAATTTTGTATCGCTGAACGTCGCCTGGAATACGGCAAATCCGGTCACCGATCTGGCCCAGGTTGCCGCCTTTCTGCAAGCCGCGGATCTGACCTACGAGCAGTTGCTGGAATTGCTGCAAGTGGTGTGGGTGCTCAATGGCGGCGCGCCAACCACGATTCAGGATAAGAGCAACTCTTGCGATACGACCAAGCAGACTTTGACGCCGCTGGACGCCGGCCGCCTGGATCGGATGCATCGTTTTCTGCGGCTGTGGCGGCGCACCGGCTGGAAGATGTGGGAACTCGATCTGCTGCTGTCCGCACCATCGGTTGGCGGCAACGGTACGCTGGACGCCAACGCCCTGGTGGCGCTGTTCAATTTCCGGCTGTTGCAGGACACGACCGGACTGCCATGCGATCAACTCCTGAGCTTTTACCAGAACATCGATAGCAACACCCATCGCGACCCCGACGGCTCGGAGACCACCGCGCTATACGAGTCGTTATTCCAGAACCCGGCGGTGCCGCAGGACCCTGCCCTGGTGCTGGCGACGCTGCTCGCCGGTCCATCGCCGCCGCTGAGCAGCCACGCCACCGCGGTGCGCGCCGCTTTGCAGATTCAAGCCGCGGACTGGCCAGCGCTGACCGGCTTTACCGACGGCACGCTGACGCTGGGCACCCTGAGCACGCTGTATCGCATCATGTTGCTCGCCCGCGCCACCAAGCTCACGGTTTCCGGACTGCTGGAACTGGGCCCGGAGCCGTTGACGGCGGTCTTCGCGTCGCTGAGCGCCACGCAGTCCTTCATCAAGCGGGCGTCAAGCGTGGCCAAGTCCGGCTTCAGCGCGGATCAAATCGAGTATCTGCTAACGCCCGGCGGCCCCGTCATTGCGTTTTTCGGAGGAGGTGGTTCGGGGGCGCAGGCCTACGCGGCGGTGGACGGAACCGGCGCGATTACGGCCATCAATGTGGTTAAGGGCGGCACTGGATATGCTTCGCCACCCACCGTAATCATCACCCAGGCCGGCGGCAACGGAGCAATCGCGTCGGCCACGGTTGCCGCGGGCGCGGTTATCGCCGTTCACGTGAGCATTGGCGGCAGCGGCTATGCCGCGGCGCCCAGCGGCGTAGGCATGACGGACGCACAGGTGACGAGTGTGCTCACCGACATCCGCACCGCCATGCAGAAGGTGAATGACGACATTTACGCGAGCACCGACCCGCCGCTCAAAACGCTGGCCAGCGCGCTTAGCCAGCTTCCGTTCTTCTCCGATCCCGCGGTGGTGGCGGATGCGACAGCCCTCGTGTCCGGCACGTTTCCTTTCCCCGCCGTGACCTTTTCCGGGGGCGGCGGCTCCGGCGCTGCGGGTTATGCAATTGTGGATGCAACCGGAGCGATCACAGCCATCCGGGTGACCAATGGGGGTACCGGCTACGCCTCAGCACCGACCGTGGCGATTTCCGAACCGGCCGGCGCCGGAGCGGCGGCAACTGCCACGGTCACGGCCGGCTCCGTGAGCGGCGTAACAGTGTCGGCGCCGGGCAGCGGCTTCGGACCGGTCCTGACCATAAACTTTTCCGGTGGCGGTGGTTCCGGTGCGCAGGCCTACGCCACGATCAATGCCAGTGGAGGCATTGCGGCGATTAATCTGATTGCGGGCGGCAGCGGTTATACCTCGGCGCCTACGGTGAAGATTTCGCAACCCGCGGGTACCGGCGCCACCGCTACGGCCACGGTTTCAGGCGGTGCGGTTACCGGCGTGGCAATGGGCACTTCGGGCAGCGGTTATACCGATCGAAACAGCTTCATCACGACTTATTTTGGCCCGTTTATGGACGTGGCCACGGCCAAGGCGAGTCTGGGACCGCTGGTCTCCAACCCCAACGATGCCGCCGCGGTGCAGAAGGAGGTCAATCAGCGCGCCATCCTGGTGCTGAATTCGCTGGCCAACTATCTTACGCGCACGGCGGTGATCGCGGCGGTCGCGGGCGATTTGCAACTGGCCACCGACGCCACGGCGCTGCTGATGCAGCAGCTTAAGGTTCCGGGCACCGCAACCACGCTGCTGGCCGCACTCACGGCCCCAGCCATTATCGCCCGGACGGCAGGGTCGAACGACTACGCGCACAGCGTCTCGTCGCGAACTTCCCCAACCAGTACCTGGCAATCCGCCTGCTCGCGAAGGTCGGCCTGGTGGTGCAGACTCTGCACCTGGTGAACGTAGATCTTCTATGGCTGCTGCCCAACGCATCGGCTTATGGCGGAGTGGACCTCACGAGTCTTCCGGTTCTGATGTCCCAGCCGAGCCAGTCGATCGATGCGCTGCTGGCTACGGTGCTGTTGGTGCAGCTAAACCGCGCCTTCAATGCTGCGGCGCTCTCCACCGCATCGCCGCCGCCGGCCATTCCAAGTCTGACGGCGCTCATTTCCGCCGTGAAGGGTGGCGCCTTGACCGCGGCTGGCGTCCCGGCGGCGTTGGGCGTGATTACCGGATGGCAGCAGGCGGACATTGCGGCGCTGGCTACGCAGTTGGGCTACGGCTCGGCGGATTATGTGAAGCCCGCCACTTACGACCGCTTGCGTACGCTCATCGCGATGGGCACAGCCACCGGTGGAACCGGCGCGGGTCTGGTTAGTTGGGGCGTGGAAGCCCTGGACGAAAGCTCCGCCGCCGCTTCGGCCCTGCAGGCGCTGAAGTCGCGCTACACCAACGATGCCTGGCTGAATGCGGCGCCGGCGGTGATGGACCCGCTGCGCGAGCGGCGGCGCGACGCGTTGGTGGCCTATCTGCTGGTGAACCCGCTGCGCGACAGCCACAACAATCCCGTGTGGGGCACCGACACCAATAGCCTGTTCGACTACTTTCTGATCGATGTCGAGATGAGTTCCTGCCAAGTGACTAGCCGCGTGGTGCAAGCCTATGCGGCCGTGCAACTGTTTGTGCAACGCTGCCTGATGAATCTGGAAGCGGGTGTGGTGGCCGATCCCAATGCGGACGATCACTGGACTGAGTGGCAGTGGATGAAGCGATACCGGCTGTGGGAAGCCAACCGCCAGGTGTTTCTCTATCCCGAGAACTGGCTGCTGGAAGCCGACCGGCCGAACACGTCGGAAATCTTCGATAAGCTCAACCAGGACGCCCACCAGCAGGACACTACGGCCGACAACCTGGAGACCGCCGCTTTGAACTATGTCGGACGGCTGGATGACATCGCACATCTGCTGGTCACGGGCACGTGCACCGATCCGGTCAACGGCGATATCCACGTGATCGCCCGCACTCGCCCCGACCCCCCGCACTTTTACCACCGGCAGTTTTCCCAGCTTAATCAGGAGTGGACGCCGTGGGAGCAGATCAAACTGGACATCAAGGCGCACCAGGTAATCCCGGTGGCGCATCGCCGCAGCCTCTATCTGTTCTGGGCGCAGGTTAGCCAGGCCAACGAACCGCAGCAGCAGGTTCCGCCGGCACAGACTTCTTCGGGTCAACCCAACAGGGCCGCCAAACACGTGGAAATCACGGTTGGCTTCAGTGTATCACGTCACACCGGATGGGCGCCGCCGCAGCATGCCAAAGGCAAACTCTACGACGTGCCGCTGATTGCAGGAGACGTCGCCAGCGACAACCGCGCCGTCGAAGCGCTCTACAGCCTGAAAGCCAGGATGAGCGGAAGCGACTTGTGGATCGATGTGTTCCGGCTCGGGCCATACACTATCGATGAATGGTCGGTGACGGAGAGCATAGCTGGGATCGTGGTGTTCTCTGAGAGCGGCATCGACGAAAAGGTCAACAACAAAGTCGCGACGCAGATCGGCCGGGCGGCGTTTGACGGCCGCATCAATGCGCTCGAATTGCGCGATACCTCAGTATCCTTAAGCGGCTCGGTGCAGTGGAATTATTTCGACTACGCGCAGCAGAAGTATGGTGCGGATGCCCGGCCTCTACTGCTGCTGCCGCCGAATCAGACCGATGACGATTTGACCGGCGAGCCGCACTTGGTGCCCGAGGCGGGCGCTCTGGTGACAGAGCCGCAGGGCCGGATGGGCCCGTCCAGTATCCCGCTGTCATTCACCGGCGTCCCGCTGCAGCAGAACGGCGGCGATCTGCTGGAAACCGCTCCCGTGCCGTTGCGTGTGATCGGGCCCTGCACCGACCTCCAGTTCGATCCCACGTCCTACTTCTTTTACGCGGACGCCAAGCGCAGTTACTATGTTGAAAGCACCAAGTACTACCAGTACGGCAGCCAGTGGCGGCCGGTGGCGCCGTCGAACCCCGCCAACGCGCCGTTCGAAATACAATACACATTCAGGCGCTTCTATCATCCTTATACCAAGCTCTTCTGGCATGAAATCTGGGCCGGTGGTTTGCCCGCCTTATACAATCCCGCGCTCCAGGCAAGTCCGGACCAAGTCGACCCGGCACATGGGGACACCTTCAGCTTCCAATCCACTTACAACCCCATAGTCGGCCGGGTGCACTGGGGCGAGGACAACGAGATCATCGATTTCAGCCCGGATGCCGCGTATTCCAGCTACAACTGGGAGCTCTTCTTCCATGCGCCGCTTTTTCTGGCGGAACAGTTGAGCCAGAACCAGCAGTTCGAGGATGCTCTGAGCTTCTTTCATTTCATCTTCGATCCCACCCGGGCGGGGCCCTCGCCGGCGCCGCAGCGCTATTGGATCACGCTGCCGTTCGCCACCCTTACGCCGGCCCAGATTCAGCAGCAAAGCATTACCCAGTTGTTGCAGCTGGTGAACCAGCACGACACTAACGCCGATGCGCAGGTGGCGCGCTGGCGGGCGGATCCGTTCAATCCTTTTCTGATCGCGGATCAGCGGCCGGTGGCCTACATGAAGCGGGTGGTGATGTCGTATCTGGATAACCTGATCGCGTGGGCCGACAATCTGTATGCAACCGCCTCGCGCGAAAACCTCAACCAGGCGACGCTGTTGTATGTATTGGCCTCGGAAATCCTGGGTCCGCAACCCGCCGCCGTCCCGCCGCCCGAGCGGGCGGACGAGTCGTTCCACGATCTGCTGCCGAATCTCGACGCCTTTGCCAACGCGCTGGCGGACATTGAGAACGTGCTGCCCTCCGGCGGGTCGGGCGGCAGCGGATCGGGCGGCGGACCAATGCCGCCGCCCCAGACCTTCTATTTCAGGATACCGCCCAACGACAAGCTGTTGGGCTACTGGTCGACCGTGTCCAGCCGCTTGTTCAACCTCCGGCACTGCCTCAGCAAGGAAGGATTGCCGCAAACGCTGGCATTGTTCGACGCGCCGATCGATCCGGGGCTCTTGGTGGCCGCGCAGGCGGCAGGCATCGACTTGGGCAGCGTGCTGAATGACGTCTCCGCGCCTCTGCCCAACTACCGTTACGTGGAGCTGTACAAGCAGGCGATGGACTTCTGCAATGCCGTGCGAGGCTATGGAGGGCAGTTGCTTACGGCGCTTGAAAAGAAGGACGCCGATCATCTGGCCGTGCTGCTCCCCACCTTGCAGCGGCAACTGCTGGAAGATCAAAACCAGATCTATCAGGCCAAGGTGGACGAGACGCAAGCGCAAATCGATGCGCTCGGGCAGGCGCTGCTGCTGGCGCAGTCGCGCCAGCAATTCTACAGTTCGCAAACGATCAATACCCTGGAGACCCTGGGCCTCCTGCTGGATGCGGGAACGGTGATCCAGTACGCCTTGTCGGCGGACTCCTACCTGGTCGCCAGCGGCGCGCATATCGTTCCGCTGTTTCCGTTTGGCGTATCAGGATTTGGGGGATCGCCCTCCGCACAGGTTTCGGAAGGCGGACCGAATGCCGGACGTGCATTCGATCTGGCCTCGAAGGCCGTCGAGACGGCGACCAAGGCGGTCGAGAAAACGGCGGCCATGCTCTATCGGGGTGGCAGTTATCTTCATCGTCAGGATGACTGGAATCAGAAAGCGGCGGAGGCCGGAATCGATATCCAGCGCATCCAGGATCTTCAGAACGCGGCCAATCTTCGCAACCAGATTGCGCAGATGGAGCAGACCAACCATCAGACCGCCATCGACAATCTGCAGCAGCAGATTGATTTCCTGACCGACAAGTTCACCAACGAGGACCTGTATGATTGGATGATCGGCAAGCTTTCCGATACCTACTTCCGCAGTTACAAGCTTGCCTACGCGATGTGCAAGCGCGCGGAACGCTGCTACCGCTACGAGTTGGGCATCACGGACAGTTCGTTCGTCACCTTTGGATACTGGGACAGCTTGAAGAAAGGCCTGCTGGCCGGGGAAACGCTGAGCCACGATTTAAGGCGCATGCAATCATCGTATCTGGAACGTAACGTGCGCCGTTACGAAATCAGCCGCATCATCTCGTTGGCCAAGATCGACCCGCTGGCGCTGATAACCCTGATCCAGACCGGTTCGTGCGACTTCGATCTGCCCGAGACAATTTTCGACCTGGACTATCCCGGGCACTATCAGCGCCTGCTCACGCGTGTGAGCCTGACCGTCGTCTACCCCAGCCCAGGCAAGAATGACAACGTCACCTGCACGCTGACTTTGGTGCGCAATCAGGTGCGGCTGACAACCGATCTGACCGGCGGATACCCTGAGACCCCGCCCGGACAGGACCCGCGGTTCGCCTACCAATACGGGGCCGTGCAACGCATGGTCACCAGCCAGGCGCAGGACGACCCCGGGTTGTTTGAGAACAACGTCCATTACCAGATCACCGACCCACGTTACATGCCGTTCGAAGGCGCGGGCGCGATCAGTTCCTGGCATCTGGAGCTGCCGGCCGCCAACGAAATTGACGTGAGCACGGTCGGCGACGTCCAGATCCATTTGCTCTACACCGCGCTCGATGGCGGCGACCAGTTCAAGCAGGCCGCGCAGGCGGCGGCTGCGGCAACGCTGCCCAGCTCGGGAACCAAGCTGTTCAGCGCTCAGAACGACTTCTCCACACCTGGCGCCGCCCCGGCCAATGTCGCTGCGGCCTGGACCGATTTCACGACCAACGCGGCGGCGACCTGGCAGAACTACCCCAGCCCGCCAACCCCGTGGCAGGCCCTGCTTACCACAGCCGTGCTTGCAACCGACCAGCAGTTGGTGCTGCCGGTCAGTGCTTCGAAATTCCCCAGTTGGACGCGCGGGCGCACGACCACGGTCAACAAACTCACGGTCTACGCCATTTCATGGACGACCTCGAGCTTTATCCTGGAGCCTCAGGGGGCGCTGACGCAGTCGCCGCAGGCCGATCTGACCATGAGTCAGATTTCGGGCACGCCGCCGGGCTCACCTTACGTCTGTTCGGCGGTGGTTAAGATGCCGCCCAACAGCAAACCCGCCACCTGGGCGTTTAAGCTGAAGGCCGCCGCCGCCGGCGACTGGCGATCGCTGACCAGCAGCCAGATTGCCGACGTGGTGCTGCAAATCGACTACTCGGTGAGCTGAGGTGCAGACGGTGCACATACCCGCGGCGTTGCAGGCAACACTGGACCGCCTGGTGGGAGCGCTCGCGCCGGAGCGGATTGTTCTGTTCGGCTCCTACGCCAAAGGCGACGCGCATCCCGGAAGCGACATCGACCTGCTGGTGATCGCTGAAGTCACGGGCGATGTGGAGTTTTATCTGCGCAGCGCTCACCAGCTCGTGGCCCGCAGTTTCCCGCGCATCGATCTCGTCATCTGCACCAAGGATGACCTTGAGCAAGCCAGCGCCGGACAGTTGCCGTTTGTACAATCGGCACTCGAGACTGGTATTACCGTGTACCGCCGCGTGTAAATGCGGCGCGCGGTCCGGATGCGATTTCGCTGCCGTGGCCGAAGGCGGACGGTTCCCCGCACCGGACGCCCTGTCGTGCTTGACCGGCAAAGAAAGCCCGGATGCCGCCGTGGTGAACTGACGATGCGCTCTGAATCAGGATGAGCTTGGCTCGGCCGTAAATGGCGCGCGAGCGGATGCTCAAGATGGCGCTTTGCCTGCAAGACTGGTAAGGCTGCCGTATCGCCGTGTCCGGGCGGCGGCGAGCACAATCGCGGGGAAGGAAAGCAGATGGATCTCAGCCTTTTTTTTGAGATTGAAACTGCCGACATGTCCGAGGCCGGCATCAAAAGGTGCTACGACGAATGCATCGAGCAGGTGATGCTGGCCGACGAACTGGGCTACCGGACGGTGTGGTTCGTTGAGCATCACTTCCTGCCTTTTCTATCTTTCTGCGTGTCGCCCGAATTGATGCTGTCCCATCTGGCGGCGCGCACGCGCAATATCCGCCTGGGCCACGGAATCGTCCTGCTCCCCTTCGCCATCAATCATCCGGTGCGGGTCGCGGAACGCATCGCCGTGCTGGACCTGCTCTCCAACGGGCGGGTCGAGTTCGGCGGTGGCCGCTCCACGACCGAGGCCGAACTAAACGCCTTTCATATCGATCCCGACGCGACGCGTCCGCAATGGGAGGAGACGCTGCGCGCGCTGCCCGCGATGTGGACCGAGCGGGTCTTTTCATGGAACAGCCCGCTGCTGCAGGTTCCCGAGCGCCCGATTGAACCCAAGCCCGTGCAGAAGCCGCATCCGCCGATGTGGGTGGCGTGCAACCAGCCGTCTACGGTTGAATTCGCGGGTAAACATGGCCTCGGCGTGCTGGCCTTTGGGATTGGGCAGGGCCAGTCCAACGAGTTCGTGCGCAAGTACCGGGAGAAACTCAAGGAAGCCACCCCCATCGGCAAGTTCATCAATCCCAAATTCGCGCTGCTGACCTTTACGCTGTGCTGTCCCACTGACGAGGAAGCGCTGGCGATCCAGGGGCCCAACGTCAAGCGCTACGTGGAAGACACCAGGATAATTTTCTCGCCCTGGATCGATGGCAAAATTCCGGAATCCTACAAGTGGCAGATGGAGGACAACAAGCTCAAATTCAAGATGTTCGAGGAAGTGTCGATGGAGGACGTCGTCAAGGCCGGCGGCGCCTGCATCGGCAGCCCCGAGACCTGCGTGAAGGTTCTCGATTATCTGACCGACGCCGGCGTCGACGAGGCGCTGATGTTCATGCAGATGTATACCACCCCGCACGACAAGATCATGCGCTCCATTGAACTGCTCGCCAAAGAAGTAAAGCCGCGGCTCAAAAAGTCCACCGCCACCGCTCAACCCGGCGCCGGCGTCAAAACGTCCAGCTAACGAAACTTCGAGAATACAAAATGAAACTGCAGGACAAAGTCGCGATGATCACGGGAGCCTCACAGGGTATCGGCCGGGAGTATGCATTGCGGTTTGCGCGCGAAGGCGCGGCCGTGGTCATCGCCGATATCCGCGAAGAAGCCGCGCGCGAGGTGGAGGCGGAGATCACGTCGGCGGGCGGCAAGGCGCTGGCCGTGAAGGCCGATGTGACCAACCAGGAGTTGATGAATGAGGTCGCACAGCGGGCCGCGCAACAGTTCGGCGCGGTGGACGTGCTGCTCAATAACGCCGCTACTTACTACGATTACGATGCGACCAATCAGAGCCTCGAATACGGCCGCAAGGTCATGGATATCAACGTGTTTGGTATCGTGATCGCGGCCCGCTCGGTGTTCCCCGCGATGAAGGCGAACCGCCGCGGGTCCATCATCAACATCGCGTCGGTCGCCGCGTGGCCGCAGAACACACCCTACCTGGGCGAACTCGACACGGTGCCGATCGAGTTCTACAGCCTGTCGAAGTCGGCGGTCGCTTTTCTGACCCGGTGGATGGCGCAGTCGCTGGGGCAGTATAACATCCGGGTCAACGGCATCGCTCCGGGCGTGGTGATGACCGAGGCAACATTGAAACTGATGCCCGAGGACATGATTGCGTATTTCAGGAATCAGACCGCGCTGCGGCGCGATCTGCAACCCACCGACCTGGCCGGGACCGCGGTATTTCTGGCCTCCGACGACAGCGCGCTGATGACCGGCCAGACGCTGGTGGTCGACGCCGGCAGGATCATGCTGACGTAGTGTGGTTTGCACTCCCAGACTTTCCAGATCACCCTCTCCCACGACTGAGTGGGAGAGGGGACAGAAGTTACAATCGGTAGAGTTGCGCGACGGTCTTGCCCAGGATCCACTCCTGCTGCTCGGGCGACAGCTCCGCGATGTGCGCGCTCAGTTCCTGGAGTGGAGCTTGGTGCGCGTCGATGTGCGGATAGTCAGTCGCCCACATCAGGCGGTTCGCGCCGACCAGGCTGGCCGCCAGCGGGATGCAGTTTTCATCGACGTCGGCTGAGATAAAGCAGCGCTCGCGGAAGACTTCGCTCGGCCGGCGCCGGCTTCTGGTCGCGAAGGAGAACATCTCCCATTTCCCATCCGCCCGATCCAGCCATCCCGGCAGCCATCCGCATCCGGCCTCCAAAATGACGTAATTCAATTTGGAGAACCGTTCCAACACGCCGCCCTGGAAGATGCAGTTCAGCGCCATCAGGGAGTCCACCGGCAGTTGCATGGCCTGGAACCATATCGGATTGTCCTCGGCGCGATCGGTGGGAATGTGCAAGCCCGCGCCCAGCGAATCGGGCCGCACCTGGACGTGGCTGGCAACCGGCAGATCCGCGGCCTCGCAGGCGGCCCAGAACGGGTCATAGTAGCGGTCGCCAAAGGGCCGGCGGTTGCCCGGAAACGGCGTGATGAAGATCCCTTTGGCCTTGGTCTTGACGCGCTCCACTTCGGCCGCGGCCAGGTTTACGTCGCATAGGTTGACGTGCGCGATCGGGATCAAACGGCCGGGATTCGCGGAACAGAAGTCGAACAGGTAATTGTTGTAAGCCCGGCAGTACGCCGCCGAAATTTCCGGTTCCGAACAGGCCCCTTCCCAGCAAATGCCGATGGTCGGAAAGAGCAGGGCGATGTCGATACCCTCCTCATCCATCTGCTTGAGCCGTGCCTTGGGATCGATCGCGCCCGGAGTGCGCATCGCGCTCTCCCAGTACGTCACCTTGCCCGCGGTCATCAGTTCCACCGGATCCTGGTAGGCTCCGCCCATTTCACCCAGCGTGCCGCCCTGCATATAGCTGGGAGTGCCGTTGACCTCGATGTATTCCAGTCCTCTCCCGTCGACTTTTATCCGGATCGCGCGATCCCGGTATTTAGGTTCGAGATAGCGTTCCCACAAATCGGCTGGCTCCAGGATGTGGCCGTCGGAGTCCACGGTCAGCGGTCTTGACATCGGCTGAACCTCCCAGACAGATTCAAGGGAAAGCGGGCGTCTGGGCTTTCCCTGCGCGACTTTATTAACATATCGCCCACGCTCGGCAAGGGTTTGCGGCCAGCGGGCGGACAGGTGGGAGACCATGAGCAGCACAGAGGTGAAGTCATTTTGCCGCATTTGTATTGGCGCCTGCGGTACGGTTCTCACACTGGACGACAACGGCCGCATCACGGCCATTCGCGGGGACAAGGATCATCCCGCCAGCGGGGGTTACGTCTGCGTTAAGGGGCTGGTGGCGCCGGAAGCGCACAACGGTCCGCAGCGCCTGCTCAATCCGCTAAAGCGCCGGCCCGATGGGACCTTCGAGCGTATCGCGCTGGAACAGGCCCTGGACGAAATCGCGGATCGGCTGCGGCTTATTATCGAGCGCGACGGGCCGGAGGCGGTCGCCGCCTTTCGCGGCACGCAAAGCGGGCTGAACTCTACCGCCTATTTCATGCTGCCAGCGTGGCTCACGGCGATCGGCTCGCCGTCATTTTTCTCCACTATGACGGTCGATCAGTCCGCGAAATGGGTGACTGTGGAACGCCTGGGAGTGTGGGGCGCGGGACATCATCCGTTTCATGATTCCGAGGTCGTGATGATCTTCGGCGGCAACCCGCTGATTTCGATATCGACCGTAGGCTTCGACACCATCAACGTGGCCAAGCAGATCAAAGACGCCAAAGCCCGCGGCATGAAGGTGATCGTGGTCGATCCGCGCCTCACTGAGACCGCGCGCTATGCCGACCTGTTCCTGCAGCCGCTCCCGGGAGAAGATCCCTCCATCGTGGCTGGGCTGTTGCGAATCATCCTGAGTGAAGGTTGGGAGGACGCGGAATTTTGCGCGCGCTACGTTGACGATCTCGCGGGACTGCGCCGCGCGGTCGAGTCCTTCACGCCCGGAGTATGTGGAAAAACGCGCCGGGCTGGCGCGCGGGCAGCTACGTCAGGCAGCGGAGCTCTTTGCTCACAATGCGAAGCGGGGCGCCGCGATTGCCGGTACCGGTCCGGACATGGCCCAGCATTCCAACCTGGCCGAGCATCTGATCGAATGCCTCAACGTGGTGTGCGGCAGATATCTTCGCGCCGGCGAGCGCGTGCCCAATCCCGGCGTGCTGATGCCGCGCCGGCCGCGCCGCGCCCGCGTGATTGCGCCGCGCCGCTCGTGGGAGCGCGGCCACAAAAGCCGCATCCGCGGCGTCGGCATGCTGTTTGGCGAAATGATGGCCGGGATCATGGCCGACGAGATCCTGGTTCCGGGCAAGGGGCAGATAAAGGCGATCATCGTCGATGGCGGCAACCCGGTGAACTCGCTGCCCGATCAGCGCAAAACCGTGCGGGCGCTCAGCTCGCTGGAGCTGCTGGTGACGATCGATCCGGTCATGAGCAACACGGCCAGGCTCTCGCATTACATCCTGCCACCCAAGCTGCAGTACGAACGCGCCGACCTCCCGACCACGCGGGATTACGAAACGCTTTTCTTCCACGTGCCATTCTCGCAATGCACTTTTGGCGTGTCCAAGCCGCCGCCCGGTTCAGAAGTGGCGGATGACTGGTATTTGTTTTGGGCGCTGGCCAGACGTTTGGGAAGGACGATCGTGTATGATGGCGTGCCGCTGGATATGACGAATCCGCCGACCAGCGCAGACCTCATCGCCATCGTGACGCGGAACTCACAGGTATCGCTGGACGAAATCAGGAAGTATCCGGGCGGCAATATCTTCGATCTGCCGGCGCAATACGTCGAGGCGGCAGATGACTCCGTCGCCAGGTTTGCGGTGATTCCGCCCGACGTCGCCGCTGAGCTCGCTGCCGTGGCTGCCGAAGGATTCGAGGCGTCCGGGGCGAAGGTGAGCGCCGGGCACGTGTTCACTCATCGTTTATCCGCACGGCGGATGCGTGAGGTGTCCAACACGATGTACCAGGAGCTCCCCGCGATTCGCCGCCGCCGTCCCTATAATCCGGCGTGGCTGAATCCGCGGGACCTTGCGGAGTTGGGACTCACCTCCGGCGACAAGGTCGCGATCGTCTCGGATCATGGCCGCATTACCGCAATCGTGCAGAGCGACGAAACCGTCCGCCCGGGCGTGGTTTCGATGTCTCACGGATGGGGACCGCTGCCCGACCAAGCGGGCGACTGCGAGAAGCAAGGATCGCCGGTAAACCAGTTGGTCAGCTCGGAGCGGGACTGCGAGGTAATCAACGCGATGCCACGCCAATCCGCGATTCCGGTAAATATCGTGCGTGCCTCTCCCCGACAGCCGGCCTAATAAGAACTGGGCCGCATTGACCCCACGCAACTGCTCAGAGGTCTTGGCTATTGGCGAACAGCCTCGAGCGCGGCACTGAGCGTCTTTTTGGCCACTTTCTGGTGCCCAGCGCCATAGTTCTTAAATTGCGGCGTCGCGCCGATAGGTTCCTGGCCAGGCTGGAAACCTCGCGAGCTCTAGCGAAAGAATCCCCGAAGCGTCCCATCCAGTCGTCCTGGCTGGGGCCGCATCCAGTTAAATAAACTATCCCGCAGAGGGTTAGAGCCGCGACAGCATGGCGGCGCGCAGCCGTCTTGGTGGCTGCCAATTTAAGATTCATAAAAGTCCCCCCAGATCGCAATATGCAACGAAAACGAGGAGACAGCAAACGCAGAGGCGATCTGTCCGAGCGGCAGCCAGGCTGCGAAGAAATCGCGTGCATGGCCCGAGAAGCTAATCCATCAGTCTTTTCTTAATCTCCCTCCGACGGACGGATCGAGGGCCATCCCACTCACTTCGCCGCGGCGGGGTGCGGTCTTTTCGGCGGGGCGCATCCGCTAAATCCACCATCATCTCCTCGCCCCATTCATCGGCTTGCGCCTCACGCTCTTCGTCGGCTGCCATTGCCCTGTATCCTGACTCCAGGGCGTCGGGCACAACGTGCGGACGAGCGAGGTCGTGAGAAACTGACTGATATTGCGCCGGCCAACTACCTTGTGAAGGCCCTGGTAAACAGCGTCTTCCAACGTAATCGTAAGTTTTCTCTTATGCGCGTTTCCAGCCATGCACGTATATCATACGTCCCGGTTGGCAACGCTGGCCACGAATCCGGTTCTGGTAGGGTGGGGCCGACGAGATCGCGCCGCTCAGAGCTGTTGACTGCTGGCAGCGCGGTCGAAATAAGATTATCAATGTCCATCGGCCCTAATATCGACATCGCTGCGATAGCGATGCCCAGAACCTTAAGGAGTGCTCCATGCGAGAAGCTGTAATCGTATCCACCGCCCGGACGCCGATTGGCAAGGCCTACCGCGGCGCTTTCAATGATCTGGAATCGCCGTCGATGGCCGCGCCGGTCGTCAAGGAAGCGATCCGGCGCGCCAGGATCGACCCCGCCGAAATTGACGACGTGATCATGGGCGCCGCGCTCCAGCAGGGGACGCAGAGCTTCAACATCGGGCGTCAATCCGCGATAGCGGCGGAACTGCCCGTCACCGTCTCAGGTCAAAGCGTCGATCGCCAATGCTCCTCGGGCCTGATGAGCATCTCGATGGCGGCCAAGCAGATTATCGCAGACGGAATGCAGACGGTCGTCGCGGGCGGCGTCGAGTCGATCAGCCTGGTGCAAAATGCGCACATGGACACCTACCGGGCCGGTGATCCGATCGTACTCAAGCGCGCCCCTGCGATTTACATGGCTATGATCGACACGGCGGAAGTGGTGTCCAAGCGCTACAATATCTCGCGCGAAGCGCAGGATGAATATTCGTTCCAAAGCCAGCAGCGCACCTTCAAGGCGCAGCAGGAGGGTTTGTTCAACGACGAGATCATCGCGATCAAGGCGAACAAGCTCTTCGAGGACAAGAAAACCAACACCAAGAGCCATCAGGAAGTCACGCTCGACCGCGACGAATGCAACCGGCCGGCCACGACGCTCGAAGGTCTGTTGCAATTGCCTCCGGTCCGTGGTCCTGGCGGGTTTATTACCGCGGGCAACGCGAGCCAGCTTTCCGACGGCGCCTCGGCGTGCGTCCTGATGGAAGCCAAGCAGGCCGAAAAGCGCGGGCTGCATCCCCTGGGGATTTATCGTGGCATGGCGGTCGCCGGATGCGAGCCCGACGAGATGGGAATCGGGCCGGTGTTCGCGATACCCAAGCTGCTCGAACGCAACGGGCTTAAGATGGACGATATCGGGCTGTGGGAATTGAACGAAGCCTTCGCCTGCCAGGTAATCTATTGCCGCGATCAGCTCCATATTCCCAACGAGCTGCTGAACGTCAATGGCGGCGCAATTTCGATTGGGCATCCTTACGGGATGAGCGGTTCGCGCATGACCGGACACGCGCTAATCGAGGGCAAGCGGCGTGGCGCGAAATATGTCGTGGTCACGATGTGCGTCGGCGGCGGGATGGGGGCGGCCGGCCTGTTCGAAGTCGCGTGAAGGCGCGGCCTCGTGAAACCACATAAACTCCATCCCGGCCGAATTGTAGCAGCCCGGGTGGAGGTGATACTCGGCTCAATGAGACTTACAGGTCCAGGATTCCGACGAACTGAAGGAGTCGTGGCGAGCGGCCAACAAAGCCCATCTGCTGGGCCGCGAAGGGAGGCCGGAAGAAATCGCCCGAGCCGCATTGTTCCGGTGCTCGGATGAGGCCTCGTTCATCACCGGTCAGGCGATCGTCGTGGATCGCAGCTTCACCACGGACGGATATTGCTGCAAGCCGGCCGCGGCGGGGAAGCTACTCGCCAGAAGTAAAGACGGTCGGCGATTTCTCCTGACTGAGGATTACAAACCCAGCAGGCTGTTGAAAAGGAGATTTTACCGCCTGCTCCCTCTCTCTTATTTCTCCCAGAGGGAGAGTAGATTAAGGAAAGAAGCCAGTTTTTATGCAGGATGTTGAAAGCGAGCATCATTAGGAATTGATAGCTCCTTTTTTTCAACACCCTGCCAGGGCGCGCTTAAGGAGCGTGCGCAACTCAGGTATCGAACGCTTGTCCAGCAGGTCCAGCGCCTTGATATCGGAGAGTTTCTGAACCAATGCGATTCCCGCTTCTGTGTTCGCCGCCGCGCCGGCCACGAGGTCAGGGCGTTTTTTGAAGGCACTGATGACTCCCACGACCGCGTATGGATCCGACGCGCATAGCACCATGCAGCGCACGTTGGGTTCGATCTCCGCGATGGCGGTGGCGCCGTTGTAGGGCTCCAGCGGCGACGCCCCCGCCTCGGCTACCACCACGTCGGCGCCGGCTTCGGTAATCATCGTCAGGAGCCGATCCAGTGCCTCGCGATACTCGTCGGCCGGTCCCACCGTGGACGGTAGCCCCACGTCGACGAAATCGAAAATCAGGTCGGCGCCCGCATCCTTCATGCTAAGAATATCGCGGTAGCGTCCCGCGCCCGTGAGCTTGGCGCCGATCACTTTGAGTCCGGCCTCCTTCAGCAGGCGGATGGCCAGCCGCGCGGTCATGGTCTTGCCCGCCGACATCGAGGTGCCGACAATCAGAACCACCGGCATCGTGAAGGGCAGCCGGGGTCGCGATGCGACAAAGTCGCGCATCGCGACCTTCGCGCCGTTGACCGTCACGTGCCCGCGATAGGTCAGCGCCAGCAGTGCTGGCAGGAAGGCGGATTTCGAAGTAACCTTGCCGAACAATCCGGCCGGCGTCAGCGCTTCCATCTGCAGGTCGTCGCCAATATCGCGCCATCCACCGACGGCCTCGAGTGTCGCGCATCGCTGTCCAAACGCGCCGACGACCAGGTCCCCTTCGGCAACCTCGATCATCCGGCCATTGGCCAGTTCAATCGCGGACAAGCCGCGCGGATGATTTACCTCGCCCACCACGTAATCGCCGGTGCTCCATTGCGCCTTGGACAGCGGCATTGGGCTGAAACTGATCTCGGGAAGATTGGAGATGCGCGTAAGCGACGCGAAGGAATAACGTTGTTGGTTCATGAAACCCCCCAGACCGGCTGCGGAAAACGAACTTCGTCGCCGTGCTCTCCTTCTTTCAGGCCCCTGCCGTCGATGGCGCCAGCAGGAGCAGGGCCAAAAGCGCGCTGCGCTCCGCCATCCTGTCGCAAAATACAAATTCATGGCGCGCGTGCGCCCCGTCGCCCACCGCCCCCAGGCCGTCGAGGGTGGCCGTGTACAGGCTGGTGGTATTGCCGTCAGAGCCTCCGCCGGCCAGCCCCTGCTCCAAATCCAATCCCATTCCTTGACCGATCTCCTTGGCTACTTGCCACAGGGCCTGGTTGGCAGGAGTCCGCTCCATCGGACTGCGGCCGATTCGTCCCTCGATCTCCAGGCTGACCCCGGGAGTGACCGGTTGCAGAGCGCGGATGCTCTGCTCGATCCGGTGAGCATCCTCGGCGGTCACCACGCGGACGTCGACCGAGGCGCGGCTTTCGGGCGCGACGACGTTAGAGCTGAGCCCGCCATCGATCGTACCGACGTTCACGGTAACGCCCTTTTCCGGGTCGTTGAGCGCAAACAGCTTCTGGATCACGTAAGAGAGTTCCAGGATCGCGCTGGCGCCGCTTTCAGGGTTCAAACCAGCATGAGCGGCCTTGCCTTTGACGGTCACCGTGAAGCGTCCCACTCCTTTGCGGGCGGTTTTCAGTTTGCCGTCAAGCCCCAACGAAGGCTCCAGGACCATCACACGCTCGGCAAACCGGGCAAGCCGGCGGATATGGCGGGTGGAATCGCGGCTGCCAATCTCTTCGTCGGAGTTGATGAAGACCAGCGGGCTCAATGGCGGCTCAAGACCGAACGCCTGAAGCACCTCCAACGCCGCGAGCATCTGCACCAGGCCGGCTTTCATATCAAACGACCCCGGGCCCCTGAGCATGCCGTCGCTTACGGTAACAGGCATGTCCGCGAGCGTTCCCAGCGGCCAGACGGTGTCGCAGTGGCCAAGCATCAATTGAACGGGACGGCGGATGCGTCCGCGCGGCCGGGCGTATAGATGTCCCCCGCAGTTCCGCCCCTTAAGCCGCGAGACCTCATAACGCATCCCGCTCAGTCGCTCGCCAAGAATTCGCAGTATCGCATCCTGGGACTGCGGCACGGTCGAAGGCGACTCGGCGCGGACCAATTGCGTCAGGGTATCGATCAGGTCGGGCGTGCGCTCGCGCAGATAGGGGAGGATGCATTGACCCAGATCGGCGTTCATAACCGCAGTGCCCGGCTAGCGCTTGAACCCGGCCGGAAAGGGGAAGGAATAAGACCGGTCGATACCGACGAAGCGGCCCGGATGAAGGTAAGCCATCAGCGGCGCGTCATGAATGACCTCCTGATCATCGCGTTCGGAGGCGCGTAGCACGTCCTGGTGGACATGCGCCGCCACGATTCGTCCGGCGAGCAGGCTGTTTTCACCGAACCCATCGACGATTCGTTCAAGCGCGCATTCCAGGAAGACGTAGGCGTCGCGCGCGAAAACGCCGTTGACTTTGCTGGCTGGAAAAGTCGGCAGCGCTGCGAGGCTCGGCTTGTTGTCGTCGCCCTCTCCGCAGCGGGGCGCGGCGGCCAGCGCGGTCAAAACCAACTGCGCAGGGCGGGCGTAGCTGACCGTGAACTCTCCCTCACGCCGGATGTTCTGGTAGGTGCGATGGCGCGGGGTGCATACGAAGCCGAAGTAGTTGTCCCAGCTGAGGGGAAACGCCAGATGCTTGGGGGCAAGGTCATACGACCCACTCGGCTCCCGGGTTCCGACCAGAACCAGTGGCGCGACCGTGAAGAATCGCTCCCAGATGGGTATCTCCGTTTCAAGCGTTACGACACCGTCGCCGCTATAGCGCTGCATTCGCGCAACCTCCGCTTGCTACTCCTTTATGCATAGTCGATGAATATCCGGGAGTCTTTATGAAGCGATTATCGTGCCAAACCATAAATCGTTGGAATCGGCAAAAACACGGCGAATCGCTGGTCTCGACTCTTCCCGGAAAAGCCCCGGTGTTGCCATTCGTCGCATTCCAGGGCTGCGAGCCAGAATCAATTGATACCGCAAGATACAAGCTCGGCTGACTTTGCTGTCGTCGGGTAAAGATGGATCAAGGCGATGCGCCTGAATCGATACGGCTCGCGTTGCTCGCCGGCTCAGGATGATATCCTCACGGAACGCAAAAATTCCAGGAGCAGGCAGGGACTCAGTCCCTTCCCGCTGGGGGACGATTCAAACTTGGGCGTTCTGCTCGCGGTGGGCGGAGGACGTCCTGATCTTTGGCAGCACTTTATTGGCGAACAAATCGATCGAGCGCATTATCTGGTCGTGCGGCGTGGTGTAGAGCTGCATGAACAGCATGACTTCATCCACTCCCGCGTCTTCCAGGACCTGCAAGGAGTCGATGCAGCGGGCCGGGTCGCCGATACAGGCGCCCCCAAACTTGACTACGTCCTCAATCGAAACCTGATCGATTTGCTCGAAAGCCCTTTACAAAGTTTTCGATGATCTTCTTGTAGCTGGCGGGGGGCTTGCCGTCGATCCACGGAGCAAACAGTTCGCGGGTATGCTGGGTGTACATCTTCACGTTAGCGCCTTGCAGATCCAGCGCCTCGCGGTCGTTGGGTGAGCACAGGGCCATGCGCAGAACCGCAAAACGGTTGTTTACAAACTTTCCGATCGGCTTGGCGGTACGGATCTTTTCCCGATACATCCTCACATATTCGTCGGAGTTCGCTTCGCTGATACCGAACCCGAGCACGCCGAGGCCGTTGTCGGCGGCAAATTCGATAGTTGACGCCTGAGTGCAGGCAACTGACATTGGAGGATGGGGCTGCTGCACCGGTTTGGGGATCACCGCCCGTTCCGGCACTTGTATGAGCTTACCGTCCCATTTGAACTTGTCCTCCGTCCACATCCGCGGGAGCATCGCCAGAGCTTCCTCCCACTGCGGCCTGGTCAGGTCCGGATCGACATGGAAAGCCGACAACTCGGATTCGCAGATTGCGCGCCCGCCACCGAATTCCACCCGCCCGTTGGACAGATTGTCCAGCACGGCGATCCGCTCCGCGACCCGGAGTGGATGGTTGATGTGGAAGGGCAACAGCACGATCCCGTGACCAAGCCGGATGCGATTGGTCTTCGCCGCCAGGAAGGCCAGAACTTCTTCCGGCGCGGAACTGTAGGAAAACCGCTCCAGGAAATGGTGCTCGGTGAACCACACGGCGCGGTACCCTAAACTATCGGCAAGCTGCACCTGCTCGATGCATTCCTTATAGATTCGCCGAACTGATTCGGGACTCGGATCCGAAGTTTCCAGCTCGTAAAATACGCTTAGTTCCAAGGTAGTTGACCTCTTTTTGTCCAGCCCGCCTGCTCCAGTGAAACACGCGCTGCCGAGCGCTTACCGAACACGTGGCCAAGGTATTTCAACCGATGCGCTGCATCCTTCAATTGTTCCTACTAACTTCCTCCTATATTGCGCAAGAGCGGCACCCATCGAGTAGGTGAAACGGATGGAGAAAGCGCTACACAATTAACACCGCTTCGCCGGTTCGACCGTCAGTCCGCGAGCGGGATGAACAGCGACAGCCGCTCTCCGCCGCCAAAACTACGCGAGGTGTGTCCTTTGCCGGTGACGTCCTCGGCGAGCAGGATCGTGCCGGGACCCAGCACACGCTTTTCGCCGTCGCTGGCGACCACCTCGAGCATCCCGGTGACATTCACGACGAACTGGCGGCGCGGCGCGTTGTGCCAATCGACGAAGTAGTCGTCCGAAACCCGGAACATTACGCCTTTGGCCCCGAACATCTCCGAGATCGAGCCGGTATTGTAAGGCGCCGCACTCATCCCGACTTCGACATCCTCGAAATGCGACTCTCCGTGGGCGTCCGCATAGATGCGTGTATATTTCATGTGATCTCTCCGCGCTGTAATCCGATGCCTTGGAGGAGCAAAGCAGAGCGTGCCGCGGACAGTCAAACCCGGCTCTTTGTGATTTTTCGAATGCCCTGAGTTTTCGCCGAGAACCTATCCATTTTCAGGTGCAGTTTTCTGGCTGCTGAGCAGGCCCAGGAATTACACTGGTTTCAGGTCATTATGATGCCACGGCCGGGACTCGCCTGGGCAGTGAAGGGCGGGGCAGGCAACGAGATCCTGAATCGGTAAACACGAGCGATGACTCGATCAACGATGGCGGACAAAACAAAGGCATTCGGTGAGCGCGGTACCGCAAATACCGCTTGATGCGACCCGGGCCGAATTGCGCAAGCTGGCGGCCGGCTGCAAGGCTTGCCAGCTTTGGCGTAACGCAACCCAGACCGTCTTTGGCGAGGGCGCCGACAACCCCGAGATCGTGCTAATCGGCGAACAACCCGGCAATCAGGAAGACCTCCAAGGCAAACCGTTTGTCGGTCCGGCCGGAAAGATTCTGGATCAGGCGCTTGCGCAAGCAGGAATTGAGCGCGACGCGGTTTACATCACCAACGCGGTCAAGCATTTCAAATGGACCCGCAAAGGAAAACTGCGCATTCACCAGAAGCCGCGCGCGGATGAAATCGCGGCCTGCCGTCCCTGGCTGGACGCTGAAATCGCCTTGATCCGACCCAGGGTCATTGTTTGTCTGGGCGCCACGGCGGCGCAGGCTTTGCTGGGCGGCAAATTTCGTCTGACGCAACATCACGGCGAGTTCCTATCAGCTCCGCAAAAACCCGCCATCACCGCAACGATTCATCCCTCGGCGATCTTGCGCGCACCAACCGGGGAAGGCCGACACCGCATGATGGAACAGTTCGTCAGTGACTTGAAAGCGGTGACCCGCAAGCTGCATCGCTGACAGTTCGCAATCAGCGCCCGCCAAGCGGGTGTCACAAAACAGCTTGGTCATATACTATTACAACAAGGCGCTGGGCGGGCCGCGGATCCGCCTTCGCAAGGTGTGTATTCCCGGCCATGCCGAACTTGACGGGAAAAGCGCCATCAGCGTGCTACTTTGTGTGAAACGAGAGGAGGAGTTAATGAAAGTGAAATTGGCGATCTGGATGCCCATCGCGGATCGTTTTGGCGATGGCGTCAGCTTCGGTGCGATCGCGCAGGCTCAGGATTTCAAGGTGTGCAAAAGCAAGTTTGCTTTATGTAAGATCGCGCCTTGTGCCCGATCCCTGGAAACGAAAAACAGGTCTCATGTCTCTGCACAGTTAACACGAGTTATTCCGCCGGCCAGGAGGCCTGTCAGGGCGTGAAGGAAACCCCCGAGGGTCAGCAGATGCGGTCGCGTTATTATCCAGTCAAGAGCTATGCGGTATGCTCCAACGATCGGCCTTGGGCATGGTGCCTGGATAAGCCCTGCCTCATCAGCAAGAACAATCCGCAAGCAGCCAAGTGCGCCTGCGACGTGGTAAAAAATCTGGGCGATTACGTCATTGTGACGAGCACCTACACCCCGGACACCTGCACTACCGGTGTGATCTCATCGGCAACCGTTAAACAGATAACCCAGGTGACTGATTACCTGAAGACCAAGACGAAACGGCTGACCCCATTCAAGATTCAGGTCCTCAACGATCACAAATAGGCACTTAGGCCCCGAATCATTGCTGACGCATGTACACAAAAGGCAAGGGCGAGAGGTTGAGGTGGATCCAATTATTACGACAATGGCCGACGGGTCCTAGGGTACACATCCTGTCTGGGGTTTAAGCGGTCGACTCGGGACTGAGGGCCGCGTTCACCCGGCCCATCCTTCTGGGGGCCAAGTCTTCCGATCGGGATCAATAGGACTCATCAGGCCCACCGCGATACCGTTCGGATCTTCAACTACCGCGTAACGAGCGCCCCAGAACGCGTCGTAGGGTGGCTGCAAGCCTCGGTGGCCTGCTCCTGTGAGTTCGGCGTAGACTCGGTCAACTGCTGGTCTTGAGCTGACGCGAAAGCCCAACACAACCCGACCAACGAGATCCGGCCGACCGCTCCACCCTTTGTTCCAGACCTGCGCGAACGCGGAGCTGTCCAGATCAAGGTGAAGCCCGCCTTCGACATCACCGTTCGCATGGAAAAATTCGCCGGCCTTGTTCTTGGGCGGCTCTGGCAACGACACGCCGAGCCGGCGATAGAAATCGAGCGATCCTTGCAGGTCGCCCACGACGATGTTCACTTGATCCAAAATAGGCTTTTCGTCTGCCATTGTTGAGCCCTCGCGAGCCTCGTGCAGGAGCTTGGGTTTGCACCCTCTCCCTTTATTTGTAAGGGAGAGGGTACGGCGCGGTTTCCGGACGTTTCAAGAAACACCAAACGCATTGGTGCAGAGGCGGATTACGCATGTCTGATACATCGTTTGTAGGCCCGCCTCCTGCACCCTCTCCCTGGTCAGGGAGAAGGCATCAATCAGATCCGCCTTAGGCATTCCGTACATCGGACTTTCAAGCTGCATACAGTTTGACGCTCTCAAGATAAGGGGAGGGGACATAAAAAGAGCCTCTGCCCCGAGCGCTATCGCGGCCTGAACGAGGGCAGTGGATAGGCGGCGATCAGTGTGCGTGCCCATTGCGGGTCGTGCACGGGATCCGATGGCCCAGTAAAGCCGATGCCGCGGTTGCCAAGGTCGGCGCAGAAGATGTCCGTCGCTCTTTCCAAAGTAATGTCGTCGGAGTGCTCCTCGAACTCGACCGCCGCGGCTTCATCGGCGAAAACGATGGCCTTCCACAACAACGAGACGCGGACCTGGCCGGGCTCGTAGAGGGCGCCGACCGTGCCGCCGTCGACGATCCGCCAGGCGCCTTTTTCCTCGCGCCGCAGTTCTGACGATGCGCTGATATTGCCCTCGGACAAATACTGGTCGGCGCGGCCAATCGCGGCCACGCGATGGTACATGCGGTCGCTGTCCGTCACCACCGCCGCATTGCCGAACGGCGGGCGTTCCCGCACCAGGGGCCCGTTCTGCCCATCGGGCCAATATTCAAACTCGCCACCTTCGCCGTCGTAAAACCAGCTGACTGTACCGGCCATGGCGAGAGACCAGCGCCGGAACAGGCCCGAAGCGCCCATCACCAACAACATCCACAGGGGAAAGTTGGTCCTTTCCGCTCCTCTAAAGCTGGGGGTGTCGATGTGCGGCGTTCCGGCCGGCATCGGCCCCATCAGGTTGATCAGCAGCGTCATTGGCCGAACGATGCCGCCGCCGAAGACCTTGCGCGCGCCCTCGACAAAAGCCGGATTGTGCACAATGGCGTCGACGCCCGGAACGAGCGCGCGGCCATCGAGGGCCCAGTGTTCGCGGAACCACGGCATCGCGGACAGCATGCCATACTCGCGGTAGCCATCCAGGCCCGCCATCGACCGGTAAGGCGCGTTGACTTCAACCAGGCGCCAGACCTGGGCGAGGTCAGGATAAGCATGCTCTATGCGCAGCGGTTTACGAGCTACCGTGGTGTTCATGGCTTTCTCCAGCACTGTATCGTATCGAAAAGATCCGCCGCGATGGCGCCGTCGCCGATCTCGTGCGCCGGCTCAACATCAACCAGGTAAACTCGGTCGTCACCAGGTGGACCTTCAAGTAGATGCTGATCAAGCGGGCGCACTCAGGCAGCAGATCCGAGGCGATGGTGGCGGCGAGTCCTTTCGCGGCATGCGAGATCCCCGAGTCATCGATGGAATACCAGGTCGGGTTGAAGAAAAATCCCACCGCAGCCGGAGCGAGTGCCCGCGCGGGCGCTCGGGCGCAGGTCAAGCGCCGGGTTTTTCAGCGTCGTGCGCATGGCCGATCGCCCGGCGAAGACGAGCTTCGAGCTTGGCGCAGTTCAAGATCACCTTTTCTGAATGCACCGCTTCGACAGCGTCGAGCGAGACCGTAAAGTCGCCCGCGTTTTCGACGTAGATCACAAGCTCCGGCCGGCCATTGGGGGCGACCTCACGGACCGCACCGAACTCCTCGCCGCCATCGGAAGCGAAGGTTTGGAATCCCACTTTGATTTTCTCATGCATTGACGCTGCTCCTACGCGGCCGATTCTCGCCCGCACTTTCAGGGTAACGAAGATCAGCCGCCAGCGCGATTGGTGGGCATTTCAGGCGGCCGGATTTCCTGGATGGCCCGTTACCGTGATCTGTCTAGCCCCTGCGTTGTCGCTGGAAAACGATCAGATCGCACAGGGTTGGACACCATGGCCGCCAGGCTCCCAAGAGCGACGTTTCACTCACCGGTCCAATCACGGTTTGGTGTCGCTTGGTACGCTGTGGCCGGCGCGTACCAGGACCATCCGGATCAAGCGCACGGTGCCAGAGAGTTTTCCCGCCTACCTTTTGGAGTCTTGCTGAGCAGTTGTGGCCAAGCGCCGCTCAGAGCGCCTTGTCCGTAGTGTTGGGAGCGACTGGCTCAGATGCCTCTCTGATCAAATTAAGGATGTAGAGAAAATCAGACGAATTCCGCACTTCTCCCATCATCGCCAAACCCGAGAGAGTTTTCAGTTCTTCGCGGGTGACATTGTGAAGTCGATGCAACCGTTTATCTCCTGCGAACCGTTGCCATTCCGAGGCCGTTCTCTCCGGCATCCGCCGCTCGCCGCGGGCCTTGGGCCGCAAGCGTCCGGGGAGAGTCTGACCAGGGCTTTCCCGGACTAGGTCGGTTTTCTCCGTGGCTGAATCGAGCTTGAGCAAACGTAGGACTGGCGCGGCTTTAACCCCCATAGCCTGTGCGGCGGCCTGGACCTGTTCGCGCGCTTGGCTTCGGCTAGCTTTGACTGGCCGGCTATTCGACGGATCGAAAAAGAGCGGCTCATTGGCCCGCGGCTGGCGGCCAAATTTAGCTTGGAAGACGTGAAAACGATTACGAATGACCATGACTAGCGAGCACTTGGCGCAAAGCGTTTCCGGGGCACAATCCGGCTTGGTTACCAGGGTCAACGGGGTTCCGGCCACAGACGTCGTTCGCATAATCTTATCCTTCTTTGAACTAACGGATTAACCGTTTGCTCAAACAAACCTAGCTGACGAGCGTAGCCAACGCAAGATCCTCTTTGTTAACAAGAGTTGACAAAGAACCAAAGTTGCGACTACGATATGTTATGCTTAACAACAAAAAGATTCGAGATCGAGCCGGCCAAGCCCGGCAGAATCATGGGAAATTCGGCGACACGAATACCGGCAACCCCACGGTCAGAAAGTCCGTTGACTTCGATACCGCTGAGAAAATCGCGCAGCTCCTCGCAATCGATACCCATGCCTTGTATCGGATTGTTCAAGATGAAGAATCCGGACAACCCTGGCATCGCTAGCAGGCGCCGAAAAAGGGATTTTCGCTTTTCACTGCCTCCTCCCTCGCCTCGTGCTGCTTCCTTAGTGCTCCTCCGCCGCCACACAAGTTATATTCTCTTTTGACTTAATATCTCAAGTTATAATAGTTTATTATCACCGTATTGGAATTTAGTGGACTCTTGAAGAATTTGGGAATCAAGACAAAACGTTCCAATTCCCGCTCCGTATGGCTCTCCTGCACACCCCGTAATCCTTGCGTCAAATGTTCCTTGTTCAAGGTGACCAGCCATCGATTTAAAGCTTTCGTTCATAAATTCGGGCGCCCACCGATGCCGGATGAACCGCTCTTCTTTGATCCCGAAAGTAACCGACCTGTCCTCGCCAATCATGCCGAAATCCAAAGTCAGCTAATCGCCGCTGCATCGGCAACCAGAGTGAGCGCTGCGCGACTTATGCGCTTTTTGGAAAGCGATTGAAGGAAAGATAGGCCTTCCACCTCGGGCCGGCGGCCGGCAGGAGACCAAGCCGTGGCGCGCTCCCAGCGTGTGGCTCTTAGCCCGGAAGGCTGTCCGGTCCCGATCGCATAACTGGACTCCGCTCGGTCATTAACCAGGTGGGACGGGAAAACATGGCAGCGTGTGGGCTAGCGCGAACTGGTATAAAGTCCCATTCCAGCGAAAGGTTCCTTCGGTTTTGCCGAAATTCACCGTCAGGGGAGCAAACTCGACCTCTGCGGGTGATTCGGACTGGATAAGGCGATATGCAAGATAATCGCTGCCGGCGTCGGGGAGAGGACCGAGCGGCGGGGTGAAATTCATCTGAAGAAAATTGGCCGCCGGACGCCAGCCGCCGACCCTGGCGTCCTGGTCGACCATCGCCCTCCATTGCGGATTGCCGAGGGAACCGCTGACCTGGAGTTCCCGGTATTCGGGTGCACCGGCGGCGCTCTTGCGCAGTTCGATCACACCAGGAACTTCGAGTTGAAGCTGTTCGCAGCGATCCTCGCGGTCCATTTCGCTTTCGCCCGGGTGATCCTGGTCCGCGAATTTTCCGGACTCCTGATGCGCCGAAACGACCGCATTTATAGTCACGCTAGCGACAGCGGAGCCGACGTCCTCCGCAGCGTTAATCGCGAGCGGGAGAACCGCAAGCCAGCATCCGCACGCTCCGATCCCCAGCACCGCGCCAAAAAGCATCAGGCAGATGCGGGCAAGATCGGGCCGCAATCGGCCTGAAGATTGCGCTATTCGCGATCGGCGCTTGGCGTCCCCCAATTTTGGTGCCTCCAGAGTTTCCTGAATTACTCCCGGACGGTCTGGAAAAGCGTCCTCTTATAGCACTTTTTGAACGATTGTAGTGTCTAAACTTGACGCGGTTGACTGCGCCTGGCGTCAGCCAAGTCTCCGCGGCAGGGCGAGTTGAGCGCCCCGCAGTCGGCCCGCCGCGGTTATGGGCCGCGCCAAGGCGACGCACGCGGATTGACACCGACGAGTGGCAGCCTGGTTGTCACTTCATCGTCGGTAAGCGGAGTCCGGCTCGGTGAAGTAACGGGTGGCGACAGCGGCGGTGAAATGCGGGGGCAAGCCGGGATAGGAGCACGCCCAATCTTCGGTCAGCGCATCCGGCAGGATTACCGGCCGCGCAGTTGTCACATCGATTGCATACCGTTCAATAGACTGGCGCGATACGGTCGCCAATCTTTAAAGGAACGCCGGCATACTTGCCCAGCGCCTGGAGGATCCCGTTCATAGCATGACCTGGCATGATACTGCGCCGCCCGAGCTCGGCCTTCCACATTGTGGACCTCGGAACCGCAGACGTTGGTCTGGGTAACTTCCGCCACCAGTCCGCCGGCGACCGGATTGGGAATATGGTACTGGACGAACTCAAGTTCTTCGACGATCGATTGAGGGCCTGTATTCGCGACGAGGTTGGAGTCGACAACATCATGGGGTCTTCTGACTATCACACTCCGACTGCATGTGGCCGCATTCGAAAGAGCAGATTGCGGCCATTTCAAAGATGCGCCGGAAGCGGTTAGAATCCTCGGCGGCAATGCCGCCACGCTTATTAGTTGAATCCCGGCTGACGGCTCGAACCCTGATACGGGCGGTTCCTTGCGCTAAGGGCGAATTTGCACTAAGCGGTGTTCTGAGTAAAAGGCCATAATAAAAATCCCGGGTAATCCGCGTTCCAGACAAGGATGAACACCATGAAAAATGGACAGTTAATAATCGACGCCGACGGCCACATCCTCGAACCGCCGGACCTCTGGGAGCGCTACCTCGAACCCAAGTTTCGCGACCGTGCGATGCGTATCAAACGTGATTCCGAAGGCTGGGAATATCTGGAGATCAATGGCCAGCCTTCCAAGTTCTGTGTCCGCGGATCGCTGACGCGGCTGGGTTCGATGGGCCGCGAAATCGATCACATGAAAGAGCGCCGGGAATTGTGGAAAGCGGGCAAAATTGACAAGCCGTTTATCGGGCTCAGCCCGGATGAGGGTTACACCAAGGATCTGGCCTTTGGCGCCATGGACCCCAAGGAGCGGGTCCAGCGGCTGGATCAGGAAGGGCTGAGCAAGGCCGTGATCTATCCGACGATCGGCATCATGTGGGAGCCCGAGTGTCCCGACCTCGATCTGGCTTACGCGTACTGCCGGGCCTACAACCGATGGATCGTGGACTTCTGCCGCGATTCCGGCGGGCGGCTGGTGCCAATCGCGCATATCTCATTGGCCGACCCGGCGCGGGCAGTGGAGGAGCTGCAACGCGCCGTCAAGGATGGGTGCAAGGGAGCGTTTTGCATTCCCTTCACGCTGACCCGCAAACCCCACGGCCATCCCTATCACGACCCGATTTTCGCGGCGCTGCAGGACCTCGACATTCCAATCGGTCTGCATCCCAACGGCACTGAACCCGACGAGCTGACGCTGCATCAACGCTTCGACGGCATGAGAGGCCCCGCGCGCATCTGGTACTCCGACATGTTCGTCGGGGCGGGCACGCAAATGCCGTTTGACACCCTGTTCATGTATGGCGTCTTTGACAAATTCCCCAAGCTACGCGTGGTCGTGCTCGAATCAGGCGCCGGCTGGATCGGATGGTGGCTGGACCGTGCCGACGCTTTGTATAAAGGCACCATCCTGGGCGGCGCATTGCCGCTGCGGGAACCGCCCTCCTACTATTTCAGCCGCCAGTGCTTCATTTCGGCCGATCCCGACGAACAGCGGTTGGCCTTGATCGCCGATTCGGTCGGAGCAGACAAGTTCTTCTGGGCCAGCGACTTTCCCCATTCCGACCACCCCGGGAATTATATGGAAGAACTCGAGGAACTGGTGCAGAAGATGTCGCCGCAAGCGGCGCGCGGAATCCTGGGTGACAACGTCGCGCGCGCTTACAAGCTCACGTGAAGCAAACCGGGCTGACCTTCGTCAGCGGCGCTCTATCGTGGGTAGCCAGGAAGAGAACGTTCACCAGCTGACGATTGCTGCCCGGATGCCGTCAAGTGCCGCTTCTTCCCGAAGTCGGCGATGCGGTCGAATACTATGGCACCGGTAGTAATCTTGTTGGCCTTGCCGGTGATTCACCGCATCGAAGCGCCGGAGGTTGCGGCGGATGAGTCAGAGACTCTCGTTTTCCAATGACGGAGTTCCGCCTGGGTCTCAAACAAGCCTTGGCAACTGGTGGAAATATCAACGTTTCATACTCTATGGGATGCGGGCGCTGTTCGGCGAACAATACCGTTTGAAGGTCCGCCCGATAAAGTAATTTGCCCAGAGAAAATAGATTGTCTCAGGCTTCCAGCAGCGAACAATAGCTACAGGCGACCCAAAAAATCGCGCGGCGCGGACATTTTGTCTGAAGCAGGACGGCCCGGAAACCGGCCCCGCCCCAGGGTCATTCTTTTTCTGGAATGGAGAAGCGGCACTCGTTTTACCAGCGAAAGGTGAGGACATGACGAGGCGGTCCAAACCATATATGTTGAAGCAATTCAAAAGAACTGAGTGCGGAGAGACGGGTGAAGCAGTTTGACGAAATTATCGTGGGCGCGGGTTCGGCGGGTGCGGTGATTGCCGCAAGGCTGAGCGAGGTGCCGGATCGCCGGGTGCTGCTCCTGGAGGCCGGACCCGATTATCCCAGCATGGAAGAACTCCCCGAAGATCTCCGTGATCCCTGGATTTCACTGGTGGCGCATGATTGGGGTTTTGCCGCGACCGCTACCGCCGGGCATGAGTTCCCCTATCCGCGGGGAAAGGTTACGGGCGGCTCCTCAGCGGTAAACAACGCGGCCGCGACGCGCGGGTTGCCGCCCGACTTCGAGCGATGGGTTGAATTGGGCAACCCGGAGTGGAGCTTCAGCGAGGTTCTTCCCTATTATCGAAAGCTCGAATGCGACGCGGATCGTGACGGTGACTTTCATGGCCGCAGCGGCCCCATTTGGATCGAGCGTCCGCAACGCCTGCAGCCCCTAAGCCGTGCATTCATCGACGCGGCGCGCGCGATCGGATGCGCGGAGGTGGGGGACCTCAACGATCCGGGGGCGATCGGTGCAGGCGCGGTGCCGCACAATATTCGCGACGGCATCCGGATCTCGACCGCATTGGCCTACCTGCTCCCGGCGCGTTCCCGGCCCAACCTCACCATCCACAGCCGTTGCCTGATCAACCGGGTGCTCATCGAGGGAAATCGCGCGGTCGGGGTCGAGGCGGACGCGGGCGCGGGCATCGAACAGTTTTCGGGCCGTCGGGTGACGATCTGTGCGGGGGCGATTGGTAGCCCGGCGATCCTGATGCGCTCGGGAATTGGCCCTCGCGCCGCGCTCGAACGGATCGCGATTCAGGTCATCGTCGATTCGCCCGGAGTGGGCGCAAACCTGATCGACCATCCGGTAATCATGGTGGTCGCGCGCGCCAAGGCCGGGGTCGAGCATGATCCTGCGGTTTTTTGGGAAGTCACCTTACGTGGCAACGTGGGCGGTTCGGCCCGGCCGCACGAACTGATGTTTCCAATGCTCAGCGCTTACGGCGAGAAAATTTTGCGTGACTACTTCGGAGCACCGGACTATCCGGTAATCGCGCTGTGCCCGGCATTGCAGCAACCGCGCTCGCGCGGCGCTATCACCGTGACCAGCGCCGATCCGCGGCAAGCTCCCACGATTAATCTCAACATGTTCAGCCATCCCGACGATATACGTATCGTAATGGAGGGGATGCATATCGCGCGCTCGCTGCTGCTGCGCCCTGAATTGGCCGCTTACGTCGATCGGATCGAGGCCCCCGACGAACAGAGCTTCAGCTCGCCGCAGCGCCTGGCGGATTATATTCGGGCCAACTGCTATACCGGCTATCATCCAGTAGGTACTTGCAAAATGGGCAGCGATCCGGAAGCGGTAGTCGATCAACACGGGCGGGTCCGCGGCGTGGCACAATTGCGCATCGCCGACGCCTCGATAATGCCCAACATCGTGAGCGCGCCGACCAACCTGACCTGCATCATGATCGGCGAGCGCGTCGCGGATTGGATGCGCGAGGAAGGGGACTGACACGATCGCCGAGCCGGTAAGCGGCGGGTGTCCGCCCGTTTCTGGCGTCGGATCGGAAACCGCGGCCGTTAGCCGGCGCCCGCGCTGAACGTGAAAGCCTTGATCGTACGCGCCAGGAAGTGCGTCATCGTTACCGTCCCGGGAGATTCCCGGACCGCAAGCACTGCAAGGTGGTGGAATTCTCTGGCTGATAAGGATTATCGAGCGAAATTGACAAGCTTTTCAGTCGGGATATAGTCGTTAGCGATGGCCAGTCATCCTTCCTCGCGTTCGCCGCGCACCTGCGCTCGACAAAGTTGAGCGGCATGCGTCGTTCGATTCGCATGTCCGCGCGCCGCGGCGTCGGCGTTGCGCGTCACGTTGAAATTGTGAGCGCAGCCGGGGTATCGGTGCCGACGCGATGTTTTGCTTCTCGGCCCGCGAGGCAGATGGCTGAAGACAAGGCGCGAAGGATCGAGGGAAAACTATGCGGATCGGGGCAACTATCTTCAATCAGAATTACGGCGACTGGGACCGCTACGAAGCGGAGGAACAGGGTAAGTCCGTGCCCAAACGCGCCGCGCGATCGGACCGCGAGATCTTCAAGGAAGAAATCGGCATCGCCCGTCTCGCCGACGACTCCGGTTTCGATTCCGTCTGGACCATCGAGCACCACTTCACGCCCTACACGATGGTGACGAACCCGTTACAGTATCTCACCTATATAGCCGGTATCACCAAGCGCGTGGACCTGGGAACGATGGTCACGGTGCTGCCCTGGCATAATCCGGTGCGCGTCGCCGAAGATGTCAATATGCTCGATGCTTTCCTTGGGGCGGGCCGAAACGTTATCTGCGGCGTCGGCAGGGGGCTGGGACGGCGCGAGTACGCCGGGTTGGGCATCGACCAGAACGAAGCCCGAGGGCGCTTCGACGAGTCGCTGCAGGTGCTCACACAGCTTTTGGGTACGGGGCAGTGCGAATTCGACGGTGAGTTCTACAAAATCCACGGCCTGCGCCTGCGACCCCAGCCGGATCACGATTTGAGCGCGAACCTGTGGTGCGCAGGCGGCACCGAGCAGACGGTGCAGATAATCGCAAAACATGGCGTGAGACCCCTCACCATCCCCACCACCAGCTTGGACCTGGCGTTGGTAAACATGCGCCATTACGCTGAGCTGCGGCGCAACGCCGGCTACGAACCGAGCCATACCAAACTTGCGCTATGGACTTATGTGGCCGAGACGACCAGCGAGGCCCAGGCCGGAGCACAGCGCTATATGGTGGAGTATGCCGATTCGGCGCTGCGTCACTACGAGCTGCTCGGGACGCACTTGCGCGGCATCAAGGGCTACGAGGCCTATGGCGCGCAATCGGAGGCGCTGCGCAAGGATGCCTCTCCGTTCAAGCAAGGCTTCTACAAGAGCCATCCCTGGGGCACGCCTGAGCAGACGGTCGCGCGAGCGACTGAGCTCGCCAACGCATTCGGAACCGACGAGATTATGTTCATCTTCAAGTATGGCGCCATGCCCATGGCCGTTGCCGAAAAGAGTATGCGGCTCTTCGCCAAAGAGGTGATGCCGGCGCTAAAGGAGCTGAAGCCCGAGCCTTTGGCGGCGTGAACCGCTGGCTGGCCGTCGCGCATTGGTGCGGCCGTTGGCGGTATGATGTCGGCGAGGTTTATCTACGACTTCGACCGGCGGTCGCGGCGCCGATAATGATCGGGCGCGACGTCCGACGGTTCATTCAGCGTGGCATCGCAGCAGTGGAAAAAGAACGCATCGCCAAATTCCTGGCGCGTGCGGGGGTGGCTTCGCGGCGCGACTCCGAGCGCCTGATCGAAGCCGGCCGCGTCGCGCTTAACGGCACCATCGTGAGGCATCCGGCAACGCTGGTCAGTGCCGCTGATGCGTTGGCGGTCGACGGCAGGGCCGTCGCGGCGCCGCAGCGGACCAGAATCTGGCGCTATCACAAACCGGCAGGATTGGTGACGACGGCCCGCGATCCCGAAGGCCGGGCGACGGTCTTCTCCGTACTTCCGAAAACGCTGCCCCGGGTGATTTCGGTCGGCCGCCTCGATGTCAACACCGAAGGACTATTGCTGCTGACCAATGACGGTGGACTGGCCCGCCACCTCGAACATCCGGTCCAGGGGGTTTCGCGTACCTACAGGATCCGGGCGCATGGCATCGCGAATGAAGCGGCGCTTGCCGAACTGGGCCAAGGTGTCACCATCGACGGGGTCAGCTATCGTCCGGTCCAGATCACGCTCGATCGCAGGCAACGCAGCAATAGCTGGCTGACGATGACCCTGAACGAAGGCAAAAACCGCGAAATCAAGAAACTGCTCGAACACCTCGGCTTGCAGGTAACCCGCTTGATCCGGATCAGCTATGGGCCGTTCCAGCTTGGCCAGCTGGAAGTTAATGCCGTCGATGAAGTGCCGGTCCACTCGCTCCCCAAGCTGCTACCCAGCTATTTCTCATGATTCCGTTGCCCGCCGGGTGCCGCCTCGGTAGCAGCAGACTTCTCCGCGGGCCCGGGTTCGCCCGCGGTCGATTGCTCTGCCGTAGCGCCGGCCTCCGTGCCGGCGCCTTCTGTCTGCCGCTTTGCGTCATCGAACATCGGCGTGTGATCGGACCGGTTCCCCGCCAGCGCCCGCGCCCTGAACGGTGCCGCATCAGTCAAAGTAACCAGCACCGGCCGTCCCGGATTGCCGCCCATTGCCATAAGCGTTCTAGCGACGTGCGCAGGCGCATGCCCAGATGCCGGTTGCCGCCAGAAGCACGCCTGTCGGGGCAATGTCATGGGGAATTGCGACGCATCTATCGGAGCGGACGGTGCTTGCGGATAATGAACGTGAGTTAGAGCGGCGTGTCTGGCGATCCGTACCAACGCCGAGCCGACAGAGGAGAAGTGCTATGCCACTGTCTACAGATAAAAAGACCCTGGCGCTGAGTCAGGAGGTACTTCAGCAATTCGATGCAATCTCTGGATACCATCCTGGCTTTCGACCGGCGCACGCCAAGGGCATCATGCTGAGTGGAACATTCACGCCTTCACCGGAAGCTGCTTCGCTTAGCAAAGCACCTCACCTCAGTCGCCCGGCGACTCCGGCAACGGTGCGCTTCTCGAATTCCACCGGCATGCCGCTGATCCCCGACAATGACCCCAACGCGGATCCACGCGGCTGTGCGATTCGTTTCCATCTTGGCGAACACGCGCATACGGACATCGTGAGCCATTCGACGAATAGTTTTCCTGCGAGAACAGGCCAGGAGTTTCTGGAGTTTCTCAAAGCCCTGGCGGCCAGCGATCCGGCTCACTTCCCGGGCTCACCGTTGGAAAAATACCTTGGCAGCCACCCTTCCGCGATGGCATTCGTTCAGGCGCCGAAGCCAGCACCTTCGAGCTTCGCCAGAGAAACCTACTTTGGCCTGACCGCGATGCGCTTCATCAACAAGGATGGCATTAGCCGCTATGGACGCTACCGGGTTGTCCCGGAAGCAGGCAATGAACATCTCGACGCCGCCGCCGTTGCCACGAAAGAGGCGAATTATCTCTTCAACGAGATCACGGCAAGAATTGCAAGAGAGAGCCTTGTGTTCCGTGTAATAGTTCAATTGGCGCAAGAGGGAGACGAGGTCGACGATGTGACGGTTCGCTGGCCGGATGACCGCAAGCTGCTCGACCTGGGCAGGCTCGTTCTTACCGAGCCGGTAGCGGACAACGGCCACGCGCAGAAATGGATCATCTTCGATCCGATTCCACGTGTCGATGGTATCGAGCCGTCAGCGGACCCGCTCCTGGATTTTCGTGCCAACGTGTACCTGTTGAGCGGACGGCGCCGGCGGTCGGCTCCGGAGTAAGGATTGCCAATATGCCCCGGCCCGGAATCGAACCCGGACTGAAGAGACGGACCATCATTTTCGTCTTCTCGTAGAAACGGACGACCCGAGTGCCTTCGAGCCCCGGCGATGAGCAACCTCTTTTTCCGCCGATACGCTGGACAAAATCAGTTTCGTCATCACATCGGGACCACATCCGCAGCAGTTGAGGGCTCGATGTCACCCACAGTCCGGAAGTGATCGCACATCGGCTTGCGAGTGACCCGATTGATCCGGATCAGTTATGTGCCCTTACAGCTTGGCGAACTCGATGTTATGCAATTGATGAGGTGCCGGTCCACTCGCTTTTCAAAGCTGCCAGCCCGCTATTTCCAATGATGCCCTTGCGCGTGGGTGATTGCGCATTGCCCGCGAGGTTGCCTCTATGGTCAATCGCTTTCCCCTGAGGAGGCGCGTGGTTTGGGCTGCTGTGCCAACACCACACGGCTGCTTTCAAGCTCGGCTGCCTGCGCGGCGGTGTATCCCAACTCACTCAAGACCTGGCGCGTGTGTTGACCAAGAGCCGGAGCTGAACCCCAGAGCTGGCAGGGCGTCGAGGAAAATTTCAACAGCACTCCCGTTTGCCTTATCGGCCCGTACTCAGGATGCGACAATTCGGCGGCCAGTTGATTTGCCACGATCTGGACATCGTCGAAGGCGTCGACGGCCCGATTAACCGCCGCTGCTGGAATGCACAACGCGGTCAGCCTTTTCAGCAACGCATCGATTGGGTACTTGGCGAATTCGCGGGCGAGCTCCTCGGCCAAAGCGCCATGCGGAAGCTCCAGACGTGCGACTGAAAATGCCTTCGCCGCAACCGGGATATCGAGCGCGGTCCGTAATGCGCTCCAATCCGACTCGCTGGCGACGGCGAGGAACAGCCATTTGCTGTCCTGGCAGCGGTAAACGCGGCGCAGCGCCGAGGCGCCGCGGGATTCGGGAGCACCGCACTCCAGATTGGGCCGGCCCTGGTAAAAAATGAACTCGCCGGCTTGCAGGGCGATCGCCGAATGGATCAGGGTGACCTCGCAACGCTGGCCCTTCCCGGTCAGGCGCTGATGGCGCAGACCCAAAACGCAGGCGAGCGCGCCGAGCGCAGCGGCGCCGTAATCGCAAAACGGCAGGTTGAGTACGATCGGGTGGACGGGCTGGCGTCCCCACGCGCTGCCGTCGTGCGCCGCCATTACTCCGGAGCGCGCCTGCAGAACAGGGTCGAAAGAGGGATGGTCAAAGTCAGGGCCCGAACTGCCGAACCCATTGATACTCAAGTACACGACTCCCGGATTCAGTGCCGCCAGCGTCTGGTAGTCAACGCCAAGCTCGCGGGCGTTGCCGGCGCGGAAATTTTCCACCACCAAATCCGCTTTCTTTGTCAGCGCATATGCGATTTCCCGCCCCCGCGCGTCGCCCAGATCGATAGCTACGCCGCGCTTGTTTTGATTCCATCCCTGGAAGGCAAAAGCCGCGAAACGAAAGCCGTCGCCGCCGGGCGATTCAACTTTGATGACCTCGGCGCCCAGGTGGGCCAGCAGCATCGTGGAGTAGGAGCCCGCGATGTATCCGGTGAAGTCCAGGACCAAGGTTCCCGCCAGCGGACCGCGCGACGTATTGGACGCCGTCGCCGCGGATATTGCGCGATTGTGATGTGCGGGAAGGCGGCCGGCCTCGTCAAGCAGGGCCGCAAGCGTGGGACCGCACTCATCCAGCGCCGGTGCCGGACCGGCGATTTCGCCGGGAGTTTCCGACATCATCAACGGAACGCCCATCTGTACGGTTTTGCCCAGCATCGGATCAGTCACCTCGCGCCGCATACCGACATGCCTGACCTGCGCATCGTCAATGAATTCACGACGCGTACATACTGGAGAAGCCGGCACGTCGTGGTGGCGGAAAATCTCAAGCCATTGGCTGGCTGGCCGCGAGCGGATTATCGGAGTCAGGATGTCGATCAGGGCCACGCGCTCCTCCGGCATAAGACCCATCGGAGCGTTTTCGAAGCGCGGGTCGGAAACCAGCTCCGGACGGCCGATAGCCAGGGCGAGCTTGTTCCAGAAAGTGGGAGTGACGCAGGAGAGCATCAGATACCTGCCGTCGCTGCCTTCGTAAATCCGGTAACTGGGCGCCGGGCCCATCGGATCGCGCCGGTTTGCCGCCATCATCGAGATTAACTCCGGATGTTGCACGATGCTCCCGCTTTGCACCGATAACGCTCCCGCCAGCATCGAGACCTCCACCGATTGGCCCTGCCCGGTGAGATCGCGCCAATACAGTGCGGCGGCGGCCGCAAGCGCGCCCAGAATCCCGGTCTGATAACTGACGAGCGGAAAAGCCAGCGGCACCGGATCGCCGCTGAGCGACCCCTGGGCCGCGGTAACTCCACTTATCGCGGACGCCAGTTCATCGCCGGCCGCCACGTCAGCAGCGGGACCCCGGCTCCCCAGGGGCGGCATGTTCAACACCACCACGCGCGGATTAATCGCCTGGATGCGATCGTAGGTCAAATCCAGACTCTCCAACTGGCCCGGCGTGAATCCGTTGACGACCACATCCGCCAGCTTGAGCAGTTCGCGTGCCGCGGCGCGTCCCTTTGCGCTGTCAAGCGCGAGGATGACCGAGCGCTTGCTACGGTTGAGGACCGCGAAGTGAGGTCCGCCGCGCCCCGGGTCGCCGCCCGGCGGCTCGATTCTGATCGTGCGCGCGCCCTGTTCCGCCAGGAGCATCGCCGCATAGGCGCACGCCGGATGCGACGCAAACTCTAGCAGCGTAATTCCGTTGAGCGCCTTTGACATTTATGCCTCATTCTCGGTGCAGGTTGTGAGAACGGGGAATGGGTTACCACCGTCGTCATTTCGGACGCATTATGCCACACTCCGCAGTCGCGCGGTGCAGCGTGAACGGAACGGCCCGAGGCGCGGGCGCAAACTGCCGACGTGTCGGGATGCACCTTTCATCCGCTGATGAAGCAATCAGCATCGCCTCCGCAGCGTGATTCGAAAGTGAACCCGGCGACGCGCTATCAGTAGCTCGGCTTGGCCGGAAATGGTGTGAGCTGAAGCTCGTGTGTCCAGCACGACCGGTCCTGGGTATGCAGGTAATAGAATGCCTCGGCGATCTTTACCGGATTCATCACGATATCGGGTCGCTTCTGAGCCATCGGCAGCGCCCGGGTTCCAGGGGAGTCGATCAAACCGTCGATCACCACGTTGGCCACGTGTACGCCGTGCTCGGATACACCTCGGTGAGTACCTGCGCCAGCGTGCGCATCATGACCCTCGGATAGTAAAGTGACTGTCCGGTCATTCGCTTGCGCCCGCGCAGCGAGCTGGAATTGTTGCTGAAAAAAAACGATCCTTGTCCTTTCTTGCGCATTGCCGGCAACACCTCCTTGGCGACGGAAAAGGCCCCCTGCTGGAAACACGTTTGCGCGGTATCGAACATCTCCACCGGGATGTGTTCGAGCAATTCTTTCTCGGGAGGAAGTTCACGGCCTTCGAGGTAACCCGCGTTGTAGACCAGAACGGCGGGATCGCCAACTTCGCGGCGGACGTGGCGAACGCAGCGGAGATCGACTCCTGCGAGACGAGATCTAAATTGACGATCAGACTTTTACCGTCCTGCTCCGCGATGGCCTTGGCTAATGCTGACGCGTTACCCTCGTTGCGGGTTGTCAGTACAACGAAAAAACCCTCCTGGGCGAACTTCTGCGCGATCGCGCCCCCGATTCCCCAGCGCGCGCCACCGGCAGGCCGCTGTCGTCCAGCGTTCTGCCGTGCGCCAGCAAGGTATTACGGCCATCCGATTGCCACTTGGAAGTGGCGCCGACCACCACGGCGACCTGCTTGCCCTTCGGGTTCGTCTTGCGATTTTGGCTCATTGGAAAACCTTTCCCTTTTTGGTTTGCGACGTTCCGCCAGAATGGAGAACGCGTTGCGCCGCCTTGGTTCAGA
>CAWDWL010000027.1:0-62480 GCA_963805995.1 uncultured Pseudomonadota bacterium
AAGAAGGCCGTGATTGCGGGAGTTCCCGGCGTTTCCGCGGGCCAGATCAGCCCGATCACGGGCCTGGACATTGGCCCCAACCAGGCGCTGACCATTGACTGTAACCAAATCTTCAAGGCGTTCCCGGTGGGGAGCGCACCGCTGCCGCCTTTTATCGAGGGCTTTGTCGAGATCATGAGCCCGGTGCAGCTTAGCGTGGCTGCGGTGTACACCAGTCAGACCTGCATCAACCCGGCGAACAGATGTTCGGTGCTGGGCGAGGTTACCCTCGACGTGGTGGCGCAGTCAGCCTTCCGCGATCAATAAGCCGGGACCCTCAGACCAAAACCGCCGGCCGGCGCCAGGCAGGGCCGGCCGGCGGTAGGAGCAGGGGAGGCCGCCGGCGGATTAGCGTTACTATCCGACGTGGATTAGCCCTGACAGTCCGGCTGCCATTAGCGGGGTCAGAATCCACCCGGCCAGGATGTGAATCCACAGATACCAGCGCAGGAAGGCGCCGGAATATCGATGGCCTGCGCTGCCGGCAGGCGAGTCGTCCGCGGCGCCGGCGAATGGATTTGGCCGCCAGTACTCGCCTTGATGGAGCTCCACCAGCGGCAGAAAGTTTTCCAGTGAATACACGAACGCGTTGAAGCGCGGGTAGTGGGGCGGAGTGGTTCCGCTGTGCACGAACGATTCGTAGGCCGCTTCCTCGGTCGGACTGACCACCCGCTCCAGGTAGCCCCATTGGAACAGCACGGTGCCCAGGACCACGAACGCCAGGATCCACCACAACGCGCGCAGCGGCAGGAAGCCGTAGCCGATGGTGGCCTGGAGCATCGCATTCCAGGCCCGCGAGGACCACGACAGCCCGCCTTCGCGCCGCTGGTTCACGCGTTGCGCGATGTCCACCTCGATCGCTCCCTCGCCTTCGCCCGAGGTCACCAGCGCCTTGGCCAATTCAGCATAGGGCTGCGGCCGATAACCGTGCGGCTGGCGCGCCAGCCATCGCAGCCGGATTTCGGCGTTGGCGGGGCTTTCGGCTCCGAAGGCGCCGTACTCGAAACCGTTGAGGAGCAGATTGCCCATCGCCGGCCAGCTCGATTCGTCGTCCCACAGTTCCTTGGCGCGCGCATCCTCCAGATCAAGCTGAGTACGCGATGTACGAGTTAATGCCACCCAGTATAGAGTTCCCTGAATCACCGCGCGTTCGGCGTTAAGGCCGTTGTCCCGATCGCCGAAGAATCGGGCGTGGTTGAAGCTGAGCGCCTGCCCCACTTTTGCAAGCCGGAAATCGATAATTCCACTGGTGGAAAATCCCTGATGGAACACAGCGTCACCGCCAATCGCGGCCTCCACCGCCGAGATTGCGGGAGGCTCATCGCTTTGCACGCGGGCGGAACTGAAATTGACGCTGCCATTGATCGCGGCGTGGTTAAACAAGACCTGTCCGTAGGTGCCAAAAGTCAGAGTCACGTCGCCATCAATGCTGGCACTGACCCCCGTTATCGGACCGGTGACGCTCGCCCGTAAGTTCAGACCGCGAAGCCGCCCGTAGGAAAAATCGATACCGTCCGCGAGCGTGCAGCGTACCAGACTCAATGGAAACGGCACGGTTTGATACGAAAGATCCACCAGACCTGTAATGCGCGCCGCTTTGATTCCGGCGCCGCTGGGATGTACCAGGCGCGAGGCACGAGGGTCCGAGCATAGCCAGACCAGCAAGGGCGCCCGGATGGTTCGCTCCGGCCCCCAGGAGCCGGCGTGGCTGGGGTCGTTGGATGGATCATCGGGGTCGTCGCTGGGCCCGGCCCAATCGAATTCACGGCTGGGCGCGGTTCGTAACAGCACTACCTCGGCCCTACTGAGCTGACCGAACTTCTCGCGCGCCATCTGTTCGAGCACATCCGAGTTGCTCAGCTCCGGCGCCGCGGCCGGGTACGCCGGGCATGCGACGATCAGAGCTAGCACTACCAGTACCAGGCTGCGACGCATCACCCGCGCGATTCCGATGGACCCAGCCGCGGTCCTGCCATCGCCGAGCCGGCCTTGGCCGATCGCGAGTCGCGGTGGAGACCCAAGGCCAGCCCGATCAGGTGATCCAGGCTGACTGCGCCGGCCCCGGTAAATCCCAGCCATACGAATGACAGCGCGTACAGCGGCTCATCCAGTTCGACAAAATCATCCAGCCCGGAGACGTTCTTGAGCTTCACGCTTACGATCGCGACGATCATGTTGATGACCATCGCAACCGACACGAAACGGGTGGCAAGTCCGGCGATGGTCAATGCTCCGCCCAGGCATTCGGTCCAGGCCGACAGCGCCGCGTTGAACGCGGGGTAGGGGATGCCCCATTCCGCAAAGCGCTGGGTAAAGGTATCCAGGTTGTGCAGTTTGGCCCATCCGGTCTCGAAGAAGAAGTATCCTACGAACAGCCGCATCAGCAACGGCGGCACCCAATCAAGCTGATCGAGCAAATCGGTCAGACGCTGCCATAGGTACAGGATGGTTGCGAAGAAGCCCGGGTTATTGGATTCCATCGCGGTTAGCTCTCCCGGCGGCGATGAGTTGTGGTCATGAGCAAGAGATGCTTGATACCGGCAAAGGTTTCAAGCGATCAGCGGTGTCGTGGCTGAGACGACTGGAGGCTGACAGTGAATCCGTATGTCGACTCTTGACAGCAAGGGTTTCCAATTTTTAATATTCGACCCAATTTGGCACTAATTCAACGAAATAGCAGGTATCTACGCTAGCGCAACTAAAGCAACATCCGATAGTAGTAACAACCGTGTTATCGATGGCTTTGGTAAACAACGAGACCCATGGTCAGATTGCCGGAACGGCTCAATTTCCCGCCCAACGCGACGCAGTAACCGGAGGACTATGAGACCCTCATCCGCTAACCCGAAGAGCCCGAGTTTTCTGCTCGTCGTATCGGTTTGCTCCGCAATGTTAATCTGCGTGGCGCGCGCCGAGGCCTTCAGTTCCGCACCGGAAGCGGAAACGTCGCCGGGAATCGCGGCCGTTGGTCCTTCGGCAACCGCGAATCCGGCGTTGATTACGGACAATTCGAAGGATTATTTTATACTATCCAATCCCCAACAGCTAAACTTCGCCGGCGCCTGCGGACCCGATCGCAGGCGCCGACCGTCTCACGGGAACCTGCGTTGGTCCGGTCTGATGGGCTTCGACTATTGCCGGGCCGTCTTCGCTGCTACAGTCATCCCGCTCGCTTAAAATTCCAGCATGGGAGCGAAAGCGGTGAAGCTCGAAAATAAAGTCGCGATAGTAACTGGGGCCGGGCTCGGGATGGGACGCGCAATTGCCGAGCGCTTCGCCCGCGAAGGGGCGCAGGTGGTAATCGCGGAGGTTAACCGGTCGGCCGCCAACGACACCTTTGCCGCGATCGAGCGGCAAGGTTTGGTGGTTCCAACCGATATCGGAAAGGTCAGTCAAATCGACGAGTTGATGTCAAAAACCGTCGAAGCCTTCGGACGTATCGATATCCTGGTCAATAACGCCGGCGTCACCAGGTCATTGGGTTTCTTCGAAGTGACCGAGACCGATTGGGACTGGATGTATTCGGTCAATGCGCGGGGACTGTTCTTTTGTATGCAGCGCGCCGCGCGCGAGATGGTCAACCAGCGCGCGGGCAAGATCGTCAATATCGCGTCAATCGCGGGCAAGGGCTACCGCGGCACTTCGAATATCGCCTACGCTGGCACCAAGGGCGCGGTGATCGCGATGACCCGGATTGGAGCCTCGCAACTGGCGCGCTACAACGTCAACGTCAACGCGATTTGCCCCGGCGTCACCCGCACCAGCCTGTTCGAAAGCGCGATCGGCGAGACGGTCGAGAAGCGCGGGATGACGCGCGAGGAAGTGCTCAAACGGATCGAGGCGACGATTCCGCTGGGCCGCTCCAACGCGCCCGCCGATATTGCCAACATGGCGCTATTTCTGGCCTCCGAGGAGGCGGGCAACGTCACCGGCCAGTCCTTCAACGTCGACGGCGGTCTGGTTTGGGATTAACCAACCGCACCGCAGCGGCTCTAAAGTCTGTATTTTGAGTTCGAAACTGACTTGTGAGTCTCTGCTAGCCCGCATTTCTTCTTGGTGAGAAATGCGGGCTAAAACCAACCGCCCTACGCGCGGCGGTTGGCTTTGAACACGTCGACTTTGCCGGCAAAATCGTCCGGCTCGACTTCAGTGGTCTCCAGCAGACGCGCCAGCGCGCCGTAAAAGCCCGATACCATGATCAGTTCGACTACCGTGGACGTTCCGAGCTTCTTGTTCAACGCCAACAGCGCTTCCTTGCTGCCTTTGACGTTTTTCGCCATCTCGCCCGCCAGGCGCACGACCAGACCTTCGGTTTCGTTGAAGCACTTGGCGCCGGGATTCTCGATATTGTCGATCTGTTCCTGGGTTACGCCTTCGCCCTTGCCCACCACCACATGATGGAGCCACTCGTAATTGGAGCCGCAAGCTTTCGCGGTGCGCAGAATCGCCAACTCACGCAGCTTGGGATCGAGTTCGCCCTTCATGATCATTGCGCCAAACCCCTCCAGCGCCTTTTGCGCATTGCGCGAGTTGGCGATCATGCGGGTAACGTTCAGCACCAGGGGCGCGCGTTTGAGCGCGGCCACCAGTTCCGGGGAGGGATTGTTCTCGTCAGCGAAAGGAATCAATGCCATGGTCGGTCCTCCTGAGAAGGCTGGTTGTTTTTTGGCCGCGTCGCGCGTCAGTCATCGTACGCGACGCCCGAAATCCAGGCGTCGTGTCCGGGGGCATAGCGCATGATGTTCTGGTTGGGATCGCGGTTGACCAAGGGCCGCATGAACATCGGCGACGTCATGCTGCGGACCTCATGCTCGATGGTGAACAACAGCTTGCCGGTCTCCGGATCGACGATGTCCTTGAAGCGATACTGATGGCGGTTGCTTTCCTCGAAGATTAGCCCGCGCTCCAGCAGCTTGCGATAGGGCGCGGAGAAGTCGGCCACGTAGATCGCGATATGATGGCCGTCATAGTCGGGAAGCGGACGATCGGTCTCGCGGAACAGCAACTCCTGCCCGACGCCGACCCGGGTGTGCGCGTAGCGTCCGTCCGCATCTTCCGCGACCGCGGCGTGCGTACCCATGATGTCGTTGTAGAAGCGGGCGATGCCCTCGGCGGTTTGCGGCGGCACGTCAAATTGCACGTAGCCGATGCCGAGCGTGGCCGGGCCGAAGCGCCGATTGGGCTCGTAGCAGCGATAATGGTTGCCCCATGGGCAAGTTGCTTCGACGAAAGTTTCGTCTTCATGGAAATCGAACGCGGTGCCGTCAAGATGCTTGCGCGCCTTGCCCAGCCGCTTCAGCAGCGCGGCGCGATCGGGTATCACCAACCCGGTATGACCGCGCAGCACCTGCGCCTTTCCGGTGGGCAGGTGGAATTGGCAGCGGCCCAGGTTGACCCACATGTTGCGGGCCCCCGTCATCAGATAGGGATCGCGGGTCAGCCCCAGCGCGCTGATATAAAAGGCCGTGGCCACATCCGGGTCGGGAACCAGGACGTTAACATGCTCCAGCGCGACGATATTGCCGACGTCTTCGGCGGCGCGGTCAAACGAACATTCCATAGCGACCTCCGTTTCGAGTCCTGCGGAGAATTGGTGCTTGTCACCACCTTTTGATGCTTGTAGGCGTACCACGGAAGACCGCGAAAGTCATCCGCCCCGGGATGATCGCGAGGCCGTCCGCTCAAGCCGCGATCCCGGCGGCGCGCATATTGGCGATTTCCTCCAGCGTATAGCCCAACAGGCTGCTCAGGACCTGCTCAGTGTCGGCGCCCAGGCAGGGCGCCGGACTGCGGACCTTGCACGGCGTCAATGACATCGAATACGCCGGTCCCGTCAGCGGGCGCTTGCCGACCTCGGCGTGCTCCAGTTCGACGAAATATCCGCGCTCGCGCAGATGTGGATCGTCGAACAGGTCCCAGTCCAAAAAAGTTGGGATGGCGGCGACGCCCGCCTGCTGCAGCAGCTCGGTGATTTCCCAGCGGTCGCGCACCGCGGTCCAGGCCTCGATTATGCGGTCCAGCTCAGCCTCGTTGCGCTTGCGCGCCGCGGCCGTGCGGAAACGCGGGTCGTCGGCCAACGACGGCTGTCCAATGACCCGGCACAAAGCGCGCCATTCGGTCTCGGTGCCCACTGCGATCGCGATCCATCGCTCGGCGTCGCCGCGGGCCTTGTAGCAGCTATGCGGTGACATCCACTGGTCGTGGTTGTTCATCCGCTGCGGTTCGCGTCCGTTGATCGCGTATTCGAGCAGCCCCTCAGCCAGCATCAGCTCCATCGTTTCTAACATCGACACGTCGATATGTTGCCCCTGGCCGGTCCTTTGGCGATGTATAAGTCCGGCCATCGCGAAGTAAGCGCCGAACACGCCGGTGGTCGGGTCGGCGTAAGTGATCCCGACTTCGCGCGTTTTATCGCCCGGGTAGCCGTTGACTGCGTACAGTCCCGATTGACCTCCGATCAGGGGGCCGTAGGCCGGATGTCGATTGTATGGTCCGGTTTGGCCGTAACCCGAGAGCGAGACCATCACCAGATTCGGATTGACCGCGGTCAGGTCCCGATAACCCAGACCCAGCCGGTCCATCGTGCCCGGGGTGAAGTTCTCTATAGCGAGGTCGCAATGGCGCACCAGTTCGCGCGCGATGCGCGCGCCCTGCGGAGTCGCGATGTCCAGCGCCACGCTGCGCTTGCCCTGGTTCCATTGATGGTAGTGCGCGGCGCGATTGAGGCCGATTTGACCGTCGGCATATGGATGGATACAGCGGTTCAGGCATGGCCGCTTGGCGCTTTCCACGCGAATAACTTCGGCGCCCAGATGCGCGAATTGCAACCCGCAGTATGGCCCCGCCCAAACCCAGGAAAAGTCCAGCACGCGAATGCCGGCCAGTGGTCCGGCGTCCGACGGCTTGTCGGAGCCCGTCGGGGCGAAGTGGGAGCGCGGCGTCGTGCGTGGAGCAATGAAGATCTCCTGATTATGCTCGCCGAGCCTCGGAGCCGGTTTTTCGAAACGCCAGGCCATCACGTCGGATTTAATTGGGATGCCGGGGACCAGAACCGGCGCGGCGGCGCGGTCGCGCTGGGGCAGCGGAACAAAGAAGTTTCGCGCTTTAAGGTGCTCGTCGGCGTAAACTTCCGCCATCGTATTGACCGGCGCCGCCGGTATCCGGCGCCGTTGTGACTCGCGCCACAATTGCTGCGCCGATTGCGTTTTGGTCCACTCGTTGAGCAGCGCATTGAGGGCGTCCTGGTTTTGAAATCGCGCTTCGCGATCCTTGAACAGCGGGTCATGGCCCCACTCGGGATTACCCATCAGATCCACCAGGCGCAGCCACTGCTCATCATCGCCGCAGGTGAACACGAGATCGCCGTCGGCGCATTCGTAGGTCCCCCAGGGGACGACGTTTGCCCGTCCGCCCAGGCGGGTGATGTGCTGACCTTCGTAGGGCAGGAAGGTCAGACTCAGCATCGGCGCGATACATTCCTGCTCGGAGATGTCGATCGCCTGTCCCGCCCCGGTCTTCAGGCGATGCGACAGCGCCGCCAACGTTGCGATCGCGGCGTGCACTCCGGCCTGCAACTCCGCCTGATGGCCGTGGAACTTGAGCGGAGGCAGGTCGGGAAAGGGCGAGAATCGCGGGTTGAGCGAAGCCATCCCGGTTGCGTGCGCGGCGTTGAGTTCATAGGCGTGGTAGCCGGCGTGGGGACCGGAGCCGCCATAGGCCGAGATGGCGCTGACGATCAGACTCGGAAAGGTGCGGCAAAGCGCGCCGCTTTCCAGGCCGCATCCGGCACGCTGCGCCGGGGCGACGTTATGGATCAGGAGGTCGGCGCCGGCCAGCAGGTCATCCAATTTACGGCGCTCGCGCGGGTCATTCAGATCCAGCGTTACGCCGCGCTTGTCGGCGTTGAGATACAGAAACAGGCCGCTGTTTTCGGGATCCTCGACATCCTCTGGAAAGGGGCCGCGACGCCGGGTTACGTCGCCTTGGGGAGGCTCCACCTTGATTACGTCGGCGCCCAACATGACCATCAGCTTGGCGCCGAAGGCGGCCGCGACGCCCTGTCCGCATTCCACCGCTGAAATGCCGGCCAGAGGGAGTGCCGGGCGGATGCGAGCGGTGGCGGCGATGTCGTCTATTTCTGGTTGAGCCAATTCAAGCCTTTTCCTGGTTGAAGTCCGCACCGGGAAAATAGCTGCTGTTCGATCGCTTTGTCCAAGGCAAGCCGTGGCGGCGGCGGGATCGATCGCGTCCCTGCGCGCGTCCATCTTCGTTACGGATTCCGAAAGTGATACGTTTCGGGTCGCTCGTTCGTCCAATCAAATAGAGAAGGAATTCATGCGCCTGATATCGGCGCACTGAAAAAGGTTTGAAATGCGCCGTCTGCTACTCGTATTGGTTGCTCTCCTGGTACTTGCGCCGCGTCCGGGCCTGGCGCAGATCAGCGAACCCCTGCCCGCGCCACCACCTGCCGAGGCCCCGTCTCCCGAGGTCGCGCCGCCTTACGCAACGCCCCCAGGAGCGGCGCCTGCACACAAGCCGGTTCATCACAAAAAGCGGGCCGCCAAAAAACGTCGGAAGCACCATAAGGAGGCCGCCCAAAATGAAGTTGAAACGACGGTGGAGCCGGCCACCGCGCGCCTGAAGGTGCAGACCCCCGGCGCGCCCATCTACGCCCGCGCCAGCCGCCGCACCGAGCAGATCGGAACCCTGGAGGGTGACATGTTCGTGCAGGTTACCGGCTCAACCAAGTCCTACCTTCAGGTCCAGTTGAAGGACGGCAGGGTCGGGTACATCGAACCCTCTTCGGTGGACCTGGTGACGCCCTACGACAAGCAGTTCCTGCTGACGGCTGACTCGCCGGTTTACTCGATGCCCAATCAATGGGGCCGGAAGCTGGCCGAGGTGCATCGTGGCAAGTATATCCACGTCATCGGCCAGGCGCTCAGTTATTTAAAGATTAGGATGAAGGATGGGACCGAAGGCTACGTCCCCATGACTGTCGCGCAATAGGCCGCCGCGCATGATGGAAACCGGGAAGGAATCGCAGCGGCGCGTCTGGCTGGTGGTGGCCAGCCTTTTCTTCACCCTTTTCTTTATATTTGGCTCGGGCTACAACACGGCTGGGGTGTTTTTCACCCCCGTTATCAAGACTTTTGGATGGAGTCGCGCGCGCCTCTCCACACTGCAGACCGCGTTGGCGCTGGCGGCCGGGGTCAGTATCCCGCTGGTTGGATGGGTGCTTGACCGGGTCGAGGCGCGGCTCGTGATGGCGGCCGGCGCGGTGATGGCGGGATGCGGATTCATCACCGCCAGCCTGGCCCATTCCTACGGCGCGATGATCGCGGCCTACCTGCTGATTGGCCTCGGTATCGGGGCCGCGACGCTGCTGCCGTGCTCGCTGGTAATCGCCAACTGGTTCGGTGCGCGGCGCGGCCTCGCAATGGGTCTGGCGATGGCGGGGACGTCGGTGGGCGGGATGGTGATGACGCTGGTGTCGGACCGGGCGATCCGGTTTGACGGTTGGCGTTTCGGCTACCTGGTCCTGGCGGTCCCCGCCTTTATAATCGTGATTCCGATGGTCCTGATGCTGGTCCGCACCCGTCCCGAGCGTGGCGACGGTTCTACTGTGGCGCAGGCCGCGACCGCGCTGCCCGGACTCGAGGTCGGTGCCGCGGTCTCGGGGCGCTCGTTCTGGCTGATATCGGCGGCGGTGCTGTGCTTCTCGCTTGCGGTATCCGGCACCAACCTCCACGCGGTGCCCTATCTCATCGGTATCGGATACGCGCCGGCGCGCGCCGCTGTGGTGCTCAGTTTGGTGCTGGCCTTTGGCGCGGCGGGCAAGCTGCTGATCGGATGGATCGCGGATAAAATCGGCCCCCGGACGGCGCTGTCCGCCACCCTGTTCGGGATGGCCTTGGGGATCGGCCTGCTGACCGGCGCCGGGCATCGGCTGCCGCTAATCGGCTTCGTGGTGATTTTCGGTCTCACGGTCGGCGCGCCCTTGGCGCTGATCCCGTTGGTGGCGGCGGAATCCCTGGGCCTCAAGCGCTTCGGCACGCTTTACGGAATGGTCGGCATCTTCCACACCGCAGGCGCGGCGATCGGCCCGGTGGTGGCGGGACGAATCTTCGATCTCAAGGGCAGTTACTCGCCCGCCTTCGAACTGTTCGGGGTGCTCTTGCTGATCGGCAGTGTCGCAATCCTCGGATGCGCGCCAATGCCTGCCGAGGAATCCGCCAGCACCCCAATCGTCGCCGCCCAGGCGTAACCTCGCTGAGCGATTACCGCGACGTTTCATCGGCAGAAAAAAAGCTGCCAAGGTGCGCGATGTCAGTGGTGCTCGCCGGCGACTTGCTGGTTGATGGTGTAGCGCGGCACCACCACAACCAACTCCGCGTCTTCGTCCTCGATTACCGCCTGGCAGCCCAGCCGCGAGGTTGGAGTCAAGCCGGGCGCCCGATCCAGGAGGTCTTCCTCGGCCTCTTCGGCCTGCGCGAGCTGGTCGAATCCCTGCTTGACGATCACATGGCAAGTGGTGCAGGCGCAATTCCCGCCGCATGCATGCTCCAGGTGTATCCCATTGGCGAGCATCACATCCAGGATCGAACCCGGTTGGCCGTCGTGCTGAAATGGCGCCTTGGAGGGGCTAAACTCAATCACCCGATCGGGCTCACCGCTTTCGAAAATTACCCGTAACCTTGCCATCACTCTTTATATCCGGTGGAAGTTGCCCGGCTCATCGGAAGAGGGCGGAGTAGTCCGCCGGTCCAGGCCGGCTCCGTTCCACTGTCCTCAGCATATTGGTTGAGCCACGATGGAGAAACCGGTTGCAATCCGGTTGATGCCGCCGTTGGCGGCGCTTAAGCTGATGGGAAGGGTTTGGAGCCAAGACGCCGATGTCGGACAAAGAAGCAGTCAGCCAAGCCAACCGTGCCTTTTACGACGCTTTCGAAACCCTCGAAATGGAGCGGATGGAAAAGATCTGGCTTCAGGAGCCGCATATCGTCTGCATCCATCCCGGATGGCGTCCGCTGTCGGGATGGGGCCCGATCATGCGTAGCTGGGAGCGGATTTTCGACTCCACCTTCGAGATGACCTTCGATATTTCCGAGGTCCAACTGCTGCTCCATGGCGACGTTGCGGTCGTGGTGGTGCAGGAAAACCTGACCCAGCGCGGTTACGACGGTATCGCCAAGTCCACCGTGATGGCCACCAACGTGTTCGAACGCTCAGGCAACGAGTGGAAAATGGTGCTCCATCACGGCTCCCCGGTGGCGATGCCGCGCGACGATGAACCGCCGGTCCAGTAAGGCCGCTCATATCCGTCAGTGGGGCGGGTCGTCCCTGCCCGCCATAGCGGTGCCTATTACGAATCACACCGGTCGGACCTGTGGTATTATGTGGAGATGGATCGCACCGCCGCCATAACCAAACTCAAGGAGCACGAAGCCGAGTTGAAGCAGCTCGGCGTCGAGCACCTCTACCTGTTCGGCTCGACCGCGCGCGGCGAGGCACGCGAGGATTCCGATGTTGACCTGTTCTTCGACCACCCTCTGGGGTCACTCGGGCTTTTCGAATTGATGGATGTGAAGGACGCCGCCGCCCGAATCCTTGGGCGCAAAACCGATATCATGACGCGGCGCAGCTTGCACCCGGTTCTGCGGGAGCGGATCGAGGCATCGGCGCTGCAAGTGTTCTGATGGCCAAGCCTTCACCTGTCCCACGCCTCACTGCTAGGGCAAGGGAGTGGAGGGCCTTTTCTTGCGTCTGTTCCGGGTGCAAAGAAGGCGCGCCCCGACCCACCGCCACCGGCCGGGTGCGGTTACATTCAAGCTGTACCCCACATTACCCTGAAAAACGCTTCAAGGGACTCAACGTACCTGATGGCAGCCCGGATGGCCTGATGGTATTCCTTGCGAGCGGGGTTCTGAAAGCGCTGGCCGTCGGCTCCATCTTTGTTTCCTACGGGAGGCGCCGTGTCCCGAAATGAAAGGCTTAATGCTTTGGAGTTTGCGGCCGGTCTGCACGGACCTGGCGGAAGACTGGTTGACGATGGACGCCGGACGGTACAATTCCGCTGCGGACAACGCAATAAAGCTGCCGCGGAAACCTCCGGCGATCAGTACGTCTCCGTCGGGGAGCAGTGTCGCAGTGTGACCTATACGCGGCGTCATCATGTCTGGAAGCCTGACGAACGCGCCGTGGTCAGGGTCGTATAGCTCTGCCGTCGCCAGGACCGTAAGCGGCCAACGGATGGTCTTCAAACCGCCTGTCACCAGTACTTGCCCATCGCTTAAGAGAGTTGCGTCATATCTGAACCGCGGGAAAGTCATGCTTCCGGTATCGACAAATATTTGTTTTGCGGGATCGTACAGCCGACCGTCGCTCAGATACGACTCGACCCTCGATACCGCCGGCTATCAGGACCTTTCCACTGGCAAGCCGGATCGCGCTGCCGTTACTTCCGGTGCCCGCTATCAGACTGAATCGTCCTTGTCCCGGGTCAAACAGTTCCGCGCTGCCGAGATAACTGCGTCCGGCGATGAGGATAGGGTCCGTACTAGCTCCTGCTCATTCCTCCAACGATTAGAACAGGGCCGCTATTCAGGGCCGTGGCGAAATGTAGCTGTCGCGCGACCGTCAAATTACCGGTGGCAACAAATTTCCCGGTTGCCGGATCGTAAAGTTCAGCCGTTCGAGTTATTCCTTTGTTGGTCACACCGCCGGTAAGGAGAACTCTACCGTTGGGAAGCAACGTGGCGGTAGGCCATACCCGACCCTCCACCGGGGTGCCAGTAGGGCTGAACTTTCCTGAGACAGCATCGTAAAGTTCAGCGCTTGCCACTGCCCCTCCAGACCGAAATCCCCCTGCGATGAGGACTTTCCCGTCCCGCAACAGGGTTGCGGTGTGGCCCGCCCGGACCGAAAGCATTTTCCCGGTAAGAGTGAACTTGTGAAGTGCCGGATCGTAAAGCTCGGCGCTGTCAAGTACATCGTGAGAGCCGCCCGTGCCGCCAGCGACCAGAACCTTACCGTTGGGCAGGAGCGTGGCGGTGTGGTAGCCGCGCGGGATGTTCATTTCGCCCACGGGGGTGAAGGTGCTGTACTTCTCGCCCGCCAGCGCCGGTATGGGAAAAACAAGCATAGCTGATGCCACGATGAGGCAGAATAAGCCAGCCAGGATAAGGCGATGGCCCAACGCCGCTTTCTTCAATGAAGAGCGATAAAGCTTTGAAAACTGCGACCCCGGTCGGTTGGCTTGACAAATATCGTCCAGTCATCGTATTCGCATCTAATCTGTTTTTAGGTGTCGTTTCAATCTTTAGATTCCGTTCTTCTCAACCTCGCAAGCGTGAATCTAGTGGCCCATAACATCTATATCCGTAGTATAGCTATCTTGAGCGGTCATTTGGATTCTATTCGGTCTTAGCGCAATATCACTACTAGTCGAGCCGTTACGGGCTGCTAGTCGTTGGTGCGGTCGTACAGCTTGGTGGTGCGGGCACTCTCTTGCGCGGCCATGGCTTGGGCGTTTTCAAGGGAGCCGCCATTGTCAAGGTACGCGGTGATACCGGTGGCGCGGAAGGTGTGATTGCACACCGCGGCCGGGATGCCAGAGTTCCGCGGCGTCTCTGCCCGCCGGAAGCTACCGGGTCAGCGGTCGGCGGCGGGCAGGGACGCCCACGCTACTGGCCGGGAGGCTCCCTATGAGGGCGCGGCGGCGATGTAGCCGAGTTGCTCCAGCTTGGCGATCAGGCGCTGCAGGCCGGCTTCGATTTTTTCGCGGTCGGTTTCTATCACCAGTTCCGGATTGAGCGGCTCCTCGTAGGGGTCGGATACGCCGGTGAAGGAGGGGATTTCACCTCGCAGCGCCTTGGCGTACAGGCCTTTGACGTCGCGCTCGACCAGCTTTTCAAGCGAACACTTCACGTACACCTCGACGAACTTTTCGTGCTCGTTGCGGACCTCGTCGCGGGTTTCGCGGTAGGGCGAGATGGCGGCGCTGATCGCGATTACGCCATTGCGCGACAGCAGCTTGCAGACGTAGCCGATACGGCGAATATTGGCGTCGCGATCCGGCTTGGAAAATCCCAGGTCCTTGGACAAATGGGTGCGCACCTCGTCGCCGTCCAGGATCTCGACGCGATGACCGCGCCGTCGTAGCTCCGCCGCCGCCAGGCTCGCCAAAGTGGACTTCCCCGAGCCGGGTAAGCCGGTGAGCCATAAAGTGAATCCTTCGCTCATTCCACCGCCACGAATCTGAATGCTGACTTGGTCTATGTATTTAGTTCCAGTTTTGGGCGGCGAATCAAGCCACACTTTAGGGGCGCTGAAATCTCAAGAAAAAGTTGAGGATGTTCAGCCTCTGATCGCCATCGGAGCGAGGCCAATCAGCGGCCAGTATAGATGCATCACCAGGTTCAATCCCGCCCAACTCGCCAGGATCATAATCAATCCCGGCACCAGCAGCTCTTTGGTGCGCAGATAACCGCCGGAATAGGCCAGCGCGTTGGCGGGAGTGCTGACCGGCATGATGTAGGTCAGGCCGGCGGGAAGGGTGATCGCCAAGGTCAGCGCGCGCAGGTCCAGGCCAAAATGCGCGGCCAGTCCGAGGCCAACCGGAAGCATCGAGGCCACCACCGCCGAATGGCTTAGCGTTTCGCCGAGAAATTGGGCGGCGAGTGAAAGTATCGCCAGCAGCACCGCGGGCGAGCTGGTCCTCTTGGCGATTGCCTGGGCGATGAACGCCGCGGCCTTGGAGCGTTCCAGGGCCGAGCCCAGCGCGATGGCGCCGCCGTACATCAGAATGATTCCCCAGTTGACGTGGCCTTCGACCTCCTGCCAGGAGAGCAGGTCGAACACGAATAGCGCCACCACCGCAAGGATCGCGATCCCGGCCAGCCCGAGCTTGGTGCTGAACAGCGACCACGCGACCACGGTCACTGCCAGCACCACGGCGACACCGGTTTCCTCGAAGGTTATGCGCCCCAGTTGCGTCCTGCGATGGGTGATCGCCGCCACGCTGCGCTCGATATCGACCGGCTCGAAGGCGAAAAAGGTAGTCAGCACCAGGTAGCCCGCTATGAGCAGGAGCGCGACGAGAGGGATAGTTGCCGCCGACCATCGAGTGAAGGAAATCGTAACCCCGGTGGATTCGGTCAGAATCCCCAGCGCCAGCGGACCCCGAGCGCCGCCCAGCAGAGTGGCGATACCGCCGATATTGGTGCCCCAGGCCATCGCCAGGAACAGCGCCGTCGGATAACGCGTGCGCCGCGCGGCCGGTTCCAGCGAATTGGCCAGATTGAGCACGATCGGAAAAACAATTGCCGCGACCGCGTGCTCGGGTATCAGGAACGACATCAGGGCGCTGAGCAGGTAGATGGCGCGGATCAGTCCGTGAGGCGTTTTTCCATAGCGCGCGAAGACCATCACCGCCACGCGCCGGCCGAGTCCGCGATAATTGACCGCCGCCGCCAGCATGAAAGCCGCCAGCACAAAAAACACCGCTTCGCTGCCGAACAGCGAATAGGCGGTGCGCGGCGGCATCACCCCGCACATCCCGAGCAGCACGATTGCCAGCAGTCCGGTGATGACCAGGGGCAGGGCGCCGGTCACCCAATAGATGACGCACAAGGCGAACACGGCCAGGGCACGTTCGCCGGCCTGACTGAGGCCGGCCGGAGGCGTGGCGCGCAGAATCAGGAAGAAGACTGCCGCGCCAACCAGCAGCAGGAACAACCGCAGGCTGCGTGACAGCAGCACCAGCGCGAGCGGGCGCGTATCGACCTCAACGTCGAGGAGTTCGGGCGGCTCCTGGTCCGGGGAGCTGGAAAGGCGGTCTTGATCCAAGGGCTGACCGCTCACAGACGCGAGGAATCGAAAGACGCGCGGACCCACTTCACCCGCAGGCGCCGGCGCAGTTTCGCCAGCGAGCGGGTGGCCAGCGCCCCAATCCGGTTTTTGGCCAGGTTGTGCAGCAGGACCGGCAGTTGCGGCGCGTTCACCACGAAGTAACGCGCCTCCATGGGCGTGATCGCATGGGAAAGATCGCGCGCCCACGACATGTTGAGTCCGGACTTCAGCACCTCATCGAACAGATGGCCATACAAAGGGGCGAGCTCGGCGGCGGAGCGGCCCGCGGTGCGGGTGGGGTCGACGCTGAGAATGGGCAGCACGCCAATTTCGGTAAGCTCCGCGATGGCCGCGCCAATCTTTTCATCGGGGGACAAGCCGACCGTCAATTCGCACAAAACCGCGCCGCTGGGAAAGACCTTGGCGGCATGGGACAGCGAGTGGAAGTAGCGGTTGCGGCCCAGGAAGCGCGCGCGGCCCGGGAAGTTGGCCAGCAGACTTTCGGCATCCGCGGCCTCGAGGTTGTAGCTGAGCGCGTCGACGCCGCTGGCGTATGCCCGTTCGATCGAGCGGGTATCGGCCGGCGGATGCATCGCGACGGCAACCATCGTATCGAAGTGCCGCCGCACCGCCTCGATATACGGCAGCAGCAGCTTCAGGCCAGCGTCGTCGGCGGGCAGGTAGCCGAGCTGAAACAGCACGAATTCTGCGGCCCCTTCTTTGAAGATCGCTCCGAGCGCGTCGACCACATCTTCCACCGGCCAGATCTCGCCGGGCTTTTCGGTCAGCTCCCGCCCGCGGCACAGCGCGCACACGCGTCCGGGCAGGCTGACGCCGCATCCGCCATTCAATTCCACCACCGCGTAGGCGCCGCGAATGGCCGCAATGCTTCCCAGTGTCACTCCCCGGCGGCTGGTTTGCCGGGCATATTCAGGCTCCGCTATAACCCGAACCGCAACTTCGCCGTCCCCGTCACAAACGATATCGCCATGCGCGCCGTGCAGCAGTTTCAACGGCGATTCGGAAGCGACTCGGGCGCGCGCCCAAATCTCTCCGTCGAGCTGTAATTCGAGCCATTTGGCGTCCGAAGCCCAGGGAGCATCCACTCCCCGCAGCGCCAGATCCAGCTTCAACAGGGCGGGATTCTTTGACGTCTCCAGCATTACCGGCTCGATCTCGATCAGGCTGAGTAAAGGTCAGCGCGAGGCCAGATGCAACCCTCTTGCGGGAATACGGGCCGGGGCTTAGCCGGCCTTGATGGCGCGCAGCAGTTCGGCGGGTGAGGCAAACACGGACTCGACGCGGTGATCGCGCATGCGGCTGCGCGCCTGCTGACTGGAGGTGATTGCGGCAAAGCGCACCCCGGCGGCGCCGGCGGCATTAAGGTCAGCGTCGCTGTCGCCCACGAACAGGGCGGCGTTAGCTTGCGCCTTGCAGTGATCAAGCGCGCGTTTGAGCATGTCCGGCGCTGGCTTCAGAGGCAGGAATGTATCGCGTCCAGCCACCATCCGGACGGTGGGCACCAGGCGGGCTCGCGCCAGCCATCGATACGCCGTGCGCGATGAGTTTGAGGTGACAATTGCCACGGGCACATGGCGTTGCGCCAATTCGATCAGCAATTCGGCAGCCCCGGGCAGCGGCTGGGCCCGATCCACTCCATCCAGCTCGAAGGATTCAATGATATCCGAAGCGCGCTGGAGCAACTCGCGCGCCGGCAGGGTGGGAGTGAAGCGGCCCTCGCGCAGGCGATGCAGGATCGCGTCGTAGAGCACCAGATTCCCGCGCGGGAACTCGGCAAACAATTCCGCCGGACAGCCGGCGTCGCGCAGCATCGGCTCCAGCACCTGACGGCTGGCCGCCCAGTCGACCGTTTCTTCCAGCGCGACCAGCGTGTTGTCGAAATCGAACATCCACAGTTGGCTGGAGGCCTGGAGTCGGATGTCAGCGTTGGAGGTGCTCATTTCTATTCCCTCTCCTTATCCTAGGAGTGGGCGAGGGAGAGGTGACACGATTGCAATCCAACCATGCCGACTGCGAGCAAGAAAGCTTGCGGACGTGATTTCGGTGCCTGAGACGATATGCCAGCCTCTTCCAATCCGAAGATAATTCCAACGAGAGGTTTTGCGAAAGGCGCGTGGCTGAGGGCGAGAGGCGTGCTTACGGTCGGAGCGTGTAACCTCTCCCTCACCCTCTCCTAGGATAAGGAGAGGGGACAGAAGGGGTCGTGAGACTGTGGCGATTTTGCGCTTGGTCATAGTCGAAATTGAATGCAGGAGCATACGGTACAGCGCGGCAGCCGCGAAGTCTCAAGCGTCCTTGGTCGCGACTCGTAGCCGGAGAATTCAATCAGGCGCGGCGATTGGGGTCCAACTTCGAGCACGCTTTTGATGATCTCGGTTGCCGCAACCATCGCGGCCGATCCGGCGAACCCGCCGCACTCTCCGATCGGAGCCAGCAGTGACTTGGCCGGCGCATTCCAGGCACGGGGACTGCGAACCGAGTATCGCCACGAGGTAAGGTTCACCCAGGCGGGCAAGTATCACGCGCCGATAGCCGCGACCCTGATTGATCCGGCGCGCCGCTTCGACGATCCGGTCCGTCCCGGCCAGTATCAGCAGCGTTTTGTCGGATGCTGATTCCGTTGGCGCGGTTACCAAGCGCACGTCGGGGTTGAGTTCCGTCATCTCCGACGCGACCTGGTGCAGGGCTTGACTGCCGGCGGGAGAATCCAGATGGATACTTCCCACCCCGGCGCCAACCAGGTAATTGAGCGCCGGTGTGAGATCGTCGAGCTCCGCCAGCACGGTGAGCCGCGCCGCCAGCAGGCGTTCCTGGCCGCGTCCTCCCACTTCCGGCAGAATTATCTGCCGGCTGTAGCGTTCGATTTGAGGGTCGGTAAGCAAGGTTCAGATTGCGCCAGCCGATGCGCTGAAATCTATTCGATCACGTTCTTTTCGATGCGCTCGACGGTGACGCCGCTTTGCCGCAGCCATTCCAGGCCGCGCTCGATTTGCTCGCCGGTGCCTTCGAACTCCACCGCGACCAATCCGATCTCGTCGGACACGCTGGCGCCGCGGATATTAAACATGAGGTCGAATTTCTTGACCAGATGATAGAGTAGCGGCTCCTTGATGAGGCCGCGCGGATAGGTGAGATAGTAGCGCTCGCGGTGCCGTCCGGTACTCATCGTTGCAGCAATCCCTTGAGTTTGCTCATGTCCCACGCCTTCCAGCCGATCCACAGATTGGTGGACAGGTACTTGTCGCCGGAATCGGGGAAGATCGTCACCACGCAGCCCTCGCGCAGCTCCCGGGCGACGCGCAACGCCGCCAGCATCGCCGCCCCCGAAGACTGCCCGAGCAGCAATCCTTCCACCTGGCCGAGCGCGTAAACCATATCGTAAGCGTCTTCGGTCGAAACCGCGACCCTGCGGTCGAGCTCGCTCTCGTGGTAGATGCCGGGCACCATCGACGAGGCCATGTGCTTGAGCCCTTCCAGCCCGTGCATCGGGTCATCGGGCTCGACGCCGATCACCTGGATGGCCCGGTTGCGCGCCTTCAGATAGCGTCCGGTGCCCATGATGGTGCCGCTGGTGCCCATCGAAGCGACGAAGTGGGTGACCTCGCCGCCAGTTTGCTCCCAGATCTCCGGGCCGGTGGTTTCGAAGTGTGCCAGCGGATTGGCCTCGTTGTTGTACTGGTCGGGCTTGAAGTAGCGCTCGGGGTTTTCATGAATGATCTTGCGGCACAGCATGATTGCACCGTCCGATCCCTCCAGCGGATCGGAATAGATGACCTTGGCGCCGAAGGCGGCCAGCACCCGCTTGCGCTCGCGGCTGGCATTGGCGGCCATCACCAGTTCCACCGGATACCCCATCGCCGCGCCGAGCATCGCCAACGCGATTCCGGTATTGCCCGAGGTCGAGTCGATAATGGTCTTGCCCGGACTCAGCGCTCCGCTGGCCAGCCCAACCTCGATCATTTTGCGCGCCGCGCGATCCTTGACCGAGCCGCCGGGGTTGAAGCACTCCAGTTTGGCGAAAATCCGCACACCTGGACGCAGCAGCCCCGCGGTCAGGCCGGCGATCTCCAGCAGTGGCGTGTTGCCGATCAGGTCGAGCACGCTGTGCGCGCGCGCGACCGGAACCGGCCGCCGGCTAACGTCCGCCGGCAATCGCTGGAACGATGGAAATGTCGTCGCCATCCTTGACCGCGGAGTTGAGTTGGTCGAGGAACCGGACGTCGTCACCGTTAACGTAGATATTGACGAAACGGCGAATCTCGCCTTTGTCATCCAGCAGCCGATCCCGCATCCCGGGATGGCGGCTTTCAAGATCATTGATAACGTCCGTAAGCGTGGCGCCGGCGGCGATTACTTCGCCGTTGCCGGCGGTGAACCTGCGCAGCGGAGTGGGGACGCGAACCCGAACTGGCATCTGGTTAGATTACCTCCTGGTGATTAACAGCCTACGTGCATGGCCGTGGTTTAAACAAGCGGCTTCAGGCCGCCCCGGCCAGGGCTGGTTTGCCGTCGGTAAGCCGTTCGTAAAGCTCGTCGAAGTCCTTCAGGCGGGCATCCATCAGGTACGGCTGTTCCACCGACTGGCTGACCGCTTCCAGGGTCTTGTAACCGTTGCCGGTGATCGCTACCACCACGCTTTCATCGGGGCTGATCCGTCCCTGGGCGATGAGCTTGAGCGTCACCGCCAGCGTGGTGCCGCCGGCGGGCTCGGCGAAGATTCCCTCGGTGCGCGCCAGCAGCTTGATGGCGTCGATGATCTCGGGGTCGGTGGCCATGTCGCCCCATCCTCCGGACTCGCGCACCGCACCGAGCACGTAATAGCCGTCGGCCGGATTGCCGATCGCAATCGACTTCGCGATGGTGTTGGGTTTGACCGGGCTGATCAGGTCGGTGCCCTTGTGCAGGGCGTGGATCACCGGCGCGGAGCCGGCCGCCTGGGCGGAATGAATCTTGGGCTCGGGGCCTTTCACCAGGCCGATTTCCTTGAGTTCCTTGAAGGCCTTGGCGACCTTGGGCAGGATGGTGCCGCCGGCGGTCGGGATGACCACGTTTTGCGGCAATTTCCACCCCAGTTGCTCGGCGATTTCGTAGCCGAAGGTCTTGGCGCCCTCGGTGTAATACGGACGCAGGTTGATATTGACGAACGCCCAACCGTACTTGTCCGCGATTTCACTGCACACCCGGTTGACGTCGTCGTAGTTGCCCCGAATCGTGATCACCTTGGCGCCATAAATCGCGGAGCCGACGATCTTTCCCGACTCCACCCCCTCGGGCATGAAGATAAAGCATCGCAGCCCGGCGCGCGCCGCGTGCGACGCGACCGCCGTCGCCAGGTTGCCGGTCGAGGCGCATGAGACCGTGTTGAAGCCGAACTCGATGGCCTTGGTGATCGCGACCGAGACCACCCGGTCCTTGTAGGACAGCGTGGGATGGTTGACGGTGTCGTCCTTGATATAGAGCCGCTTGAGCCCGAGTTCGGCGCCCAGACGCTTGGCATGCAGCAGCGGGGTAAAGCCCGAACTGGGCCCGACGTCGGGCTCCTTGTCCACCGGCAGCAGCTCGCGATAGCGCCACAGATTGCGCGCGCGCGATTCGATGACCTTGTGCGTCAGCGCGCCGCGAATGCGGGCGTAATCGTAAACCACTTCGAGCGGGCCGAAGCAGGTTTCGCATACGTGCAAGGGCTCGACCGGGTAATCCTGGCCGCATTCGCGGCACTTCAGAGCGGTGAAGTAACTCATAATTTTCCTTCGGTTATGGGACCCGAACTCAGGCGTGGGCTGGAATCTTCGGGAGCGCGGCGCGGCTGGACGTACGCGCCGCATCCGCATCCCTGCCGTGGACTTATAGCGGTTACGCGAGTGCGTCCTGCGCGCGCGTCGTAGGTCAGGATTGCACCGCACAAGCGCGGCCGCGCACCGCGCACGAACAGACTGGCCTCGTCGGCCTGGAGCGCGCCGATAATCCCGGCCACGGGTCCCAGGATGCCGGCTTCGCGGCAACTGGCGATTTCGCTTTCAGCCGGCGGCGCTTCAAACAGGCAGCGCAGGCAGGCGGTCTGTCCCGGCAACACGGTCATCGCCTGGCCAAAAAATCCCAGCACGCCGCCGTACGCGAAAGGGCGTCCTGCGGCCACGCAGCTATCGCTGATTAGAAACTTGATCGCGGGATTGTCGGTGCCGTCGATTACGAAGTCGTGGCGCGCGATTAGTTCGGCGGCATTTTGCTCGTCCAGCGCGCCGGTAATCGGGACGGCGTCAAGGCCGGGAAAATCGACCGTCAGCCGCCGCGCCGCGATTTCCGCCTTGAATTGTCCGATATCACTGGTGCGGTAGATGACCTGGCGGGCCAGATTGGAAAGCTCGATTGGTTCAGGGTCGATCAGGGTGATGTGCCTGACGCCGGCTTGCGCCAGACGCAAAGCGGCCGGGACTCCGAGCCCGCCGGCTCCGACAATCAACACCTTTCCTTGAACAATAGCGGCCATGCCCTCAACCGTACGTTTACGGTTCCAACGGTCAAGGCATGCGGGGCGCGTGCGTCCGGGATGCGGACGACAATGATAAGGGAAAGGGCTGTTACGCTCTCACCTTATCTGCCAAGGCAACCCCGACCGGGGGAACCTTGCCGGAATTAGCACCAGCACCCTTGCCGGGCCGGTTGCTGCGGCTTCATAGGGCCAGTCCCTCCGCCGCTCTCGATAAGGCAAATTCCGACTGTTACGGCTAATGGTTACTCAAGCGAAGCGTGCAAGTCAACCCAAACCGCCCGGTCAGGGAGATTAAGTTCTCCAACCCCAAACCGCCCTATTCGGGAATTATCGGCGGCAGGTAGCGGCCGTCGGCGTGCTCGGCGATTACGATCCCGCAATTGCGGGGGACGCGGACGCCTTTCCAGCTCCCCGCGGCATGCGCCCATAAGGCGGAGATCACACCGCCATGGCTGACTACTACAACCTCGCGTTGATGATGCAGTTGAGTCATCCGATCGAGCGCGCGCCCGGCCCGGACCCGCACCTCATCGTAATTTTCGCCGCCGGCGGGACGCCATAGCCAGAACCGGTTGCGATCCCAGGTCGGATCGCTGCGCGCGGTGTCCCACGTCTGCCCGATCATGAGCCCCATATGTTGCTCGCGGATATCGGGTTCGAGCGCCAGTTCGACCCCTAAATGGTCGGCGATTATGGCGCCGGTCTGATGGGTCCGCACGAACGGACTCACCACCACCAGATAGGGCTTATAGCGCTGCGCAATCCATTGCGCCGCCGTCTGCGCCTGGTTGCGGCCCAGATCGGTCAACGGCGCCAGATGATTCGGGAATCGCTTGTCGCGATTTCCTTCGCTCTCGCCGTGGCGGACCAGGATGAATCGGGTCATCGGCAAATCATTCCCCACCGCTGGCAGCCTGCGGTCCGCGAATCAGTCTCCCCGGCATCGCGCCGGTGGGCTCGCCATCCTCAAAGATAACCTCGCCGCTTACGATAGTGTACTTGTAACCCTCGACCCGCTGCACCAGGCGGCGGCCGCCCGCGGGAAGATCGTAAACCATTTCGGGCGCGTGCATATGCAGATTATCGAAGTCGATCAGATTGATGTCGGCCTTCATGCCCGGCGCCAGCATCCCGCGATCGGCCAAACCGTAAAGCATCGCGGTGTCCCGCGTATGGCGTCTGACCGCCAGTTCCAACGGCAGGCGCGGGCCGCGTTTGCGGTCGCGCACCCAATGCGTCAGCAGAAAGGTCGGCATCGTGGCGTCGCAAATCAGGCCGCAATGAGCGCCGCCGTCACCCTGGCCGAGAATCACCGCGGGGTCCAGCATCATCTCGCGATTGCTTTCCAAACTATAGTCCAAATAGGTAAACGGCATGTAGATAAGCTCGCGGCCGCCGCGCTCCAGCATGATGTCGTAAGTCAATTCCTGTGGCGTTTTGCCGGCGCGCGCGGCGCGCTGCGCGATGTTCATCTCACGAGTCGGTTCGTAATCGGGCGGATCGCCAAGCTGAAAGTAGTTTTCGAAATTGGTGACCATGCGCAGAGTCAGGGCTTCCTTGACCGCCGGGACGTCGTTCAGGATTTGCGCCCGGATTGCGGGATCGCGCATCCGCGCCACGCGCTCTTCCAGACCCAGCCTGGCCAGCGGGCGGTAGGTGCGATGCGTAATAAAAGGATGGACCGACGCTTCCAGTCCCATCAGCGCCGCCGCCGGCCGCGCCGCGATTTGCGGCGCCAGGTAGGCGCCGTGGGCGTTGGCCTGCGCCACCAGCCGCATCAGCTTGTGCAGCATGTCGGTGGTGGTATTGCCGACCACCGCACCGAAGGTGGCGGGCCGGCCAGTTTCTTTCGACAGCCGCGCAATCCATTCCATTTCGGCCTCGTCGCCGATGAGGTCGGAGACAATCTGAAACGCTCCATGACCGGCCTCGCCCAGGACGCGGCCGAGACCGAATAGCTCCGCTTGCGTGGCAAAGGTGCCGGGGACGAATTCCTTGCTCTTGGCCCGATGGGCCGCGGTGCGCGAGGTGCTGAGTCCCAGCGCTCCGGCCTGGAGCGCTTCGCGGACTACCGCCGCCATCTTCGCGATGTCCTCGGGAGTCGCTTCCTGATTGTGGATACCGCGCTCGCCCATCACATAGGCGCGCACCGCGCAGTGGGGCACCTGCGTGCCGACGTCGATCACGCGCCTGATTTGCCCGATGGCGTCGAGGTATTGCGGAAACGATTCCCATTGCCATTTGATCGACGTGGCGAGTGCCTGACCGGGTATGTCTTCGACGGTTTCCATCATGCCGATCAGGAAGTCTTCGTGGCCGCGCGCCACCGGCGCGAATCCGACCCCGCAATTGCCCATCACCACCGTGGTCACGCCGTGCCAGCTCGACGGACTGAGATAGGGATCCCAAAAGGTCTGGCCGTCGTAATGGGTATGGATATCGACCCATCCGGGAGTTATCAGCAAGCCGGCGGCGTCGATTTCGCGCCGCCCCGACGCGGCGGTGCCGCCAACGGCCACGATCTTGCCGGTTTCGACGGTCACGTCGCCCAGGTATCCGGGCTTGCCGCTGCCGTCGATTATCCTGCCGTTTCTGATCACGAGATCATGCATATCGGCGCTCCTTTTCCGATACCCTCTCCCTTTATTCTAAGGGAGAGGGTATCCAGAAAAATGCCTGAAGTTGTCCGCCGTCAATACTCAATATTGTAAAGGCGCGCGCAGTTGTCCCACAGGAACTTGCGTTTGCTCTCATCCGAAAGCGGCAGGGTCAGGAGCCGGTCCACCGCATGGGGAAATTTGCTGTCGGCATGCGGATAGTCAGTGGAAAAAACCACGTTGTCATTGCCCAGCCAGTCGACGAACAACTTTGAGGTGGCTTCGTCGGACTCCACCGATACATAACAGTTGCGCCTGAAGTATTCGCTGGGATTCATCGAGAGCTGGACTTCGTACTTGCCGATATAGTCCTCGTAATGCTCGTCGAGGCGGGACAGCAGCCACGGCGCCCACGAGCAATTGGCTTCCAGGAACGCGGCGCGCAATTTCGGAAAGCGCTCGAACACCCCGCCCGCGGCCATGCTCACCAACGCCTGCATCGGGCCCAGCGAGTGCGAGAACGTGTGCCACATCATCATTATCTCATGCAGGCCAACGCTGAAGTCGGTGAGCTTGTCCGGTCCGCCGCCGTGAAATCCCACCGGGACGTTCAGCCGCTGGCATTCTTCCCAGAGTGCGTCATAAGCGGGGTCGTGCCAGGGCCGGTGGTTGACGATACCGGGCAGGAGAAAGATTGCTTTGAAACCCAGTTTCTCGACACAGCGGCGGGCTTCCGCGACTGCGCCTTCAATGTCGTGCGGCGCGACCATCGCGGCGCCAATCAGGCGTTTGCGGTCCAGTGCGCAGAAATCATACAGCCAGTCGTTGTATGCGCGCGCGATCGCGGTGGCGAAGCCCGGCGCGATGCCCTTTTCGCCGATAACCGCCGTGCTGTCCAGTCCCAGCACGAACAATCCGCGGGAAGGAAACAGGATAGCCACGTCGATACCTTCGCGGTCCATCGCGTCAAGTTGCGAGACGTTGTCGTAGCCGCGCCGGTCGGCCAACGCGTAGTCTTCTTTCTGCGCCAGGACATGCTGGGCCAGGTTGCGTCCCCATTTCTTGGGCGTGACCCCAAGATCTTTGCCTTCGATAGAAACCCGGGCGTCGCGCGGCACGACGTTGGCTCCGATCGGCGCGCTGGCCTGGTAAGCCGGGTCGATGTAGCGCTGCCACAGATCGTGCGGTTCGATTAGATGCATATCGGAGTCCATCACTTTGTAACCGTGATGTGCCATGAACGTCTCCTCGAGTGAGCGGCGTCGTTCTTCTCTGGCCGGAGCAATAACACGGAGAATGGCTTATTGCCACGGCCCTAAAAGCGAAAATATCTGGCACACGGCACGGAGGAAGTCCGGGACACAGTAAAAATTGCTTTCCCATTGTGGCCATGTTTTAGATTTATCCCCGGTTTTCGCCGGCTTTGCGCTGGCCTCGGTTTTGCAACTTAACCCAGTGGATTCCGTTACGCCTGTTGGCGAGTGGCTAGCCGAAGGCATCAGCCGTAGCGGTATCACTTGTGTGTAAGGAGTAAATCATGAAAGAGGAACGCAGAGACAACCAGAACCAGAACACGATGGGCAACCGGAGCGAGGAGGAGCGCCGCGAGGCCGAGCGCCGGCAGGAACAACAGAAGCATCATCAGACCGACCAACAGCGCTCCTACTCGGGCGGTAACAAGTCCGATCAGGACATGAACCGAAGCGGCAACAAGCCCGGCCAGGAAGCAAACAAGGGTGACGCGAACCGGCAAAATCGCGGTGAGCAGAACCGATAGTGCGGGCTCACTGCACCGGGGACTGAAATAGTCCTGGTGTGAGGTAAGCGGGCCGGGGCTAGCCCTCGGGTAAACCCCGGCCCGCTTGTTGGTCAAGTTTGGTGTTCTGATTTCCCGCGGTCAGATTTTCGACCTCTTTCTCCACCGCGGTGCCCTTGAAGAAATCCGGATTCATCCCGGTCAGGAATCCCACCGGATTGGTGAAGGTGAAGTCGCGCAGTTCCGGTTCGCTGATAATTCCGTGTTCGACGAGTTCGTAGGATTCCTCGAGGATCGCCGCCATTTCGGCGACGTCCCAATGTCCAATATCCGAACCCAGCACGGCGTTGAGCCGAGCGCCGAACGCGTTGGCGCGGGTGTTGAACGCGGTGTGGATCATCGGGTCTTCGGCTTCACAGCCAAAATAGAAGTGCGGCACGAACAGGTCGCGAATTTCCTCCACCGTCTCGATCTGACACCGGCGATAATCGTTGAGGTCCGCGGGCGCCGGCACCACGTCGTTGAGTTCGAGTTCCTTGCCCCGCGTTACTTCGCGCATCAGCGGATGCCCGTAGCGCTGGATTAGCTCAGCCAGCCTGGTCCGGTCCACGTTGGCGGGATTGACCCGCTCCAGCGCCTGTGGATTGCGCGCCTTCCAATGGCCGACAAGGTCGTTGTACACTGAGCACCCCCAAGTCACGCCGCCTTCCAGGAAAATAATCTTCAGGTCCGGGAAGCGCCGCGTGATGCCGCCCAGAAACAGCGCCTTGCACAGGGCCGCGCCCGACGACGCGAAGTGCCCGATATGGTTATTGACGAAGTTGGAGTGCGACAGCCGAAATCCCACGCCCAGGCCAATGGAATGAAACGCGGGCGCCAGCTTCAGCTCCAGCAGCTTGGCCCACACCGGATCGTAGTCGAATTCCGTGTCGAGCCCGATTAACTCATGCCAGGGCGCCCCGGCGGCAGGTCCGCCCGCGCGCTGCGGCCGCAGGAACAACCCCGCCAGGGCCACCACTTTGAAGCCGAGCTGCTTGACGTGCTCGAGTTCCGCCACCGCCTCCTGCGGCGTATGCATCGGGATCGATGCGACCGGACAGAGCCGATCCGTATAGCCGCGGAACATGTCGGCGGTATACTTGTTGTAGGCCCGGCAGCCGGCCTGTCGCAGTTCCGGTTCGTGCAGTGCGTGGTTGACCAGCAATCCGGGGATGGTCGGGAACAGCACCGAAAAATCCATGCCCATTTCGCCCAGCCGTTGATGCATCAACTGGGGCAGCATCGCGGTGGCGCGGTCCTCCACGCTTTTGGTCGGCAGATGCCACCATACCATCGACGGCGCCTTGCTGTCCGGATCCGCGAAATTCAGCGCGGGGTTGACGAACCCGCTCCAAAAGCGTTTGACGCCGTCCTTACCCAACTCCCTGGCGACGTATTCATTGAGCGCCGGGCCATATTCGATCCAATGGCCGTCGGAATCGATTACCGGATGCCCCAGACGAGCCCGAATCTCCGCTGACTTCGACATACGCCATCCCTCCAGACAGATCGGTGTTGCCCCGCAGCGGATCATTACTAAGAAAAGATCGCGTTGCCAAACCCGCTGTGCCCCTGTCTGACTACTGCCTGCGACGCCCTGGGGTTGAGTGTCCGCAAGATGAAAGACCGCCTTCGCATCGGCCGGCCTGACCTGAGCCGTTTCCCAAAGGCCAGTACGGCGCGCTACAAAGGCGGGCATGAAGTTGCGCCACGCCGCCGCACTCGCACTGGTCGGGTGGTATCTCCTGATTGCTCCAACAACGGCTCAGAACCAAGCCGACCTTCAAGCGCCTTTATCGAAATGGCTGAATGCTGGAAGCTTTGATTCAGCCTCCGGCTGTGAAGCTATCCGGGGTCGCATAACGAAAGATCTTTGGAGTGAAAAGGATCAGCTGGAATGGCAGTTCAGGCTGAGAGACATAAGGCATTCCGGCCATGATCCAGTTTCTTACTCAGAATACGCGAAACGCCTGCAAGGTGCTCAATGCGTCTCGACCGACGATCCGCGCCTCAAGGGAAACTAAGTCGCCCCGGCTCTACTAAAAGTGGCTTAACGTTTTCGGTCTACAATCGTTACACTTCAATCGAAACCAGCCCCGTAGCGAAAACAATTCCGCTGGCTGAGGGCGGAACATGGATCACGGGTCGGAGCGTGTAACCTCTCCCTCGCCCTGATATGAAACGACCTGTCAAGTTCGCAAAGGATCTTCCTTTCTGAAATAGGAGTTTTTTTCGCCCACGCCCTCAAAGGGGCTGGGGCGTGGGCGAAAAAAACCGATTCCGCGTCCGAGCCTGCCGCTGCGATGCAGCGCGCCGGCCAGCCGTGCTGGTGGCTGGCCAAGCGTTGCGCAGGGGCAGGCTCGCACCTTTGTATCTGCGGCGGTGGGGCCAGGGGCTGGTCCCGCGCACCCGCGCCGATGACGACGGTTACTCACCCTGATATTCGCGAGTCGAGGCTGTGCTCGTCGCATAGTCGGGATTCGTAAGGGACGCCTGTGACTCTCAACGTGAGTCGGCCGTGGCCGTACACAAGGGCGAGGTCGAGGGTCGTCCCCTCCGTGGCTTGGCGCTGTGATGCTGGCGCTGGTCTGGCCCACCGCAATTCCTTTAATTCAGTTAAACGCTTTGGTTGGGCGCAATCCTAAGCCGCTTGGCCTGGGTTAAGCAGACCCCGGCTGGTAATCTCGCCGCGCTCCACCAACACTCCGATGGCCCAGATGAAACCGGTCAACTCGCGCGCCACCGCCACGATCGCCTTGGTGTTGGACTTGCCCGCCGCCACCAGCCGGTGATAACGCCGGTAAAGGCGCTGTTGCGCCTGCCAGGCAATCGCCACGAGGTTGGCATCCAGTCCCGCCTGGCGGCGTTTGAGCGCCGGGCCCACTGCGGGTTTGGCCGCATAGTGCCAGCTGGCCTCCACTAATACCCGGCGCAAATGGGCATTGCCGGTCTTGGTGATAGTGCCGCGCCGCACCCGCTTGCCGCTGCTGTATTCGCGGGCCACCAACGCGCTGTAGCCCATCAATTGCCGCGCTCCCCTGAAGCGCCCCAATTCGCCCAGTTCGGCCGCGATCGTCAGCGCCGTCAGTTGCGCCACCCCGCGCAACGCTTGCAGCCCTGCCACCAGCCGTTTGATCGGCTCCGGGGCCTGCGCCAAGGACTGGCCTAACGCCTCGTCCAGCCGCGCTACCCGCGCTCCCGCATGCTCCACCTCGGCCAGATAATCCGCCAACGCCAGCCGTTGGGCTACCTGCTCCAGTTGCAACTGCGCGATCCACTCCAGATAGCGCTTGCTCCAGCGTCGCGTCCCACGCGGCGCGTGGAGCCCCTGGCGCAACAAAAACTTGCCCAACCGTTGCCGCGCCCGCTGCTGATCGCTTTTGGCTGCTTCGCGCGCCCGCACCAGGTCGCGCAAGGCCTCGCGCTCCACCTCCGGCACACACACCGCGCTCAATTCCCCCGCCCGATAGCTGCGCACCAGCTTAAGCGCGTCGCGCCGGTCGGTCTTGACCCGGTCTCCGGGCCGCACCGGCATCAGACTGGGCGCGATCACTTCGCAATGCACCCCAAGCCGTTTGAGCTGACGGTACAAAACGTACCCGCAGGGCCCCGCCTCATAACATACCCGCAGCCGTCGGGCCGGCCCCAATTGCTTGATCAGCTTGGCCACTGCTTCCGTCGTGTTGGGGATTATTCCCCGCGACCGCGCCTCACCCTCGCGCTCCGCCACTGCCGCCGCGATGCTGTCGCGGTGTACATCCAGTCCTACATATAAGATATTGTCCTTCATGACCGGCTCCTTTCGCCTGTAGCTCTGCGCTACCGTTTTGCTCCAATTCGAAGCGTAACCTACGTCCCTGCGAAATCGGAGCCGGTCGTTTCATGGTGACTCTCCCAAGATAAGGTGGGGGAACAGAAAAGTCTCTGCGCCAATGCGTTCGTGCGCTCAAGGCGCAACATTGGGTTCGCTTTAGGGCTAGACAGGGAGCGCGTTGCCAACCCAACTGCCCGCCGAGAGAGTCAGCGCTCGCCGTAGTTGAAAGTCTCCACCACGGTCTGCAGAAACGCGGCCGCGGGGGCGCCATCCACGATCCGATGGTCGAAGGTGAGGCTCAACGTCATCATCGAGCGCCGGGCGATTTCACCGCGATAAACCGCCGGCTTTTCGACGATGCGGCCGATTCCGAGAATCGCCGCTTCCCCGTGATTGATGATGGGCGTGAAAGCGTCCACTCCGTAAGTGCCCAAGTTGGTGATGGTGAAGGTTCCGCCTTCGACTTCCTCGACGCGTAATTTCCCTTCACGCGCGCGCTGGCCCAAATCCCTGGTTTCGGCGGCGATTTGCTTGAGCGTCTTGCGGTCGGCGCCGTGAATCACCGGCACTATCAAGCCTTCTTCGAGCGCCACCGCCACGCCGATATTGATCTCGCCGGCCAGCACGATGGTCCCGCCGGCGAGCGCGGAGTTCAGCCGCGGGTGACGCCGCAGGGCGCGGGCCACGGCGTGGATCATCAGGTCGGTGTAAGTGAACTCAAATTCGCGCGCGAGATTGGCGCGCAAATCAGCGGCTGCGGTGACGTCGGCTTCAGTGGTGATCGTCAACTGCGCCGAGCCTTGCAGGCTTTGCATCATGCGCTCGGCGATGGTCTTGCGAATTCCCCTGAGCGGCAAGATCGACGCTGCCAAGCCGCTGGATGGGGCGGGCTGTGGCGATGCCGCGGCTTGGGCTGAGGCCGCGGCGGCACGCTCGACATCCTCGCGCGTGACTCGGCCACCGGGTCCGGTGCCGACGACCTTTGCCAGATCGACGCCCAGTTCCGCCGCGCGTTTGCGCGCGATTGGCGTGATTGGCCTGCGCGGCCGCGCTGGCCCGGACGCCTCTGCAGGCTCCTTGCCTGGCGCTGCGCGCGTCGGCGATGCGGCTTGCGCCGGCGCGGCGGCGCGATAACGCTGCTTGAGTTCCTCGACATTTTCGCCGGGCTCCGCAATCACCGCCAACACCACTCCGCAATCGACCGTATCTTCCTCGTTGAAGAGGAAGGCCACCAGGATGCCCGCAGCCGGCGAGGGCACTTCGTTGAGGACCTTTTCGGTTTCGACTTCGAACAGCGGCTCGCCCTCGGCCACCGTGTCGCCCGGCTGCTTTATCAGGCGCTTGATTATGCCGTCATTCATCGTTAGCCCGAACTTGGGCATCACGACTTCCACCGCCATCGCTGCTTCTTCCTATTGCTACGTTGTTATGATGTTGGCGATTCAGCCCGCCGGTTTGCCGCTTCGTTAGGCCAGCAGCTCCCTGATACCTGCTTCAATCCGCCGCTCGTCCGGGATCACCGCCGCTTCCAGCGGCGCGCTGAACGGGATCGGCACGTCCAACGCCGCCACCCGCTTGATTGGCGCATCCAGCAGGTCGAAGCCCTTCTCCGCCACTATCGCCGCGATCTCCGATGAGGCGCCGCCGTGAAGGTGGGCTTCTTCCGCAATCATCAGCCGGTTGGTCCTGGATAGCGAGTTGAGGATGGTTTCCTCGTCCAGCGGCGCCAGGCTGCGCGGATCGACGATCTCAACTTCGATACCCTCCTTGGCCAGCCGCGCCGCCACCGCCATCGCGCGCGGCACCATCAGGCCAATCGCGACCAGCGTCAGGTCTTTGCCCTCGCGCTTGATGCTGGCCTTTCCAATCGGCACCAGATGATCGCCTTCGGGGACTTCCTCGCGCAGCCGCCCCAACGCGGCATGCTCGAATACGACGACCGGGTTATCGTCGCGGATCGCGCTCTTGAGCAACCCCTTCATATCGGCGGGACTGGAAGGGACCACCAGCTTGAGCCCGGGCACGGACAGCAGATGCGGATAGACAGTCTCGGAATGCTGGGCCGCGGCGCCGCCGACCGCGCCGTACAGGGTGCGGAAGGTAATCGGCAAGCGTGCCTGGCCGCCCGACATGTAGCGCAGCTTGGCCGCCTGGTTGACGATCTGATCGAAGGCGCAATAGATGAAGGGCGCGATCTCAATCTCGCAAATTGGCCGCAGCCCCGCCATCGCGGCCCCGACCGCGGCCCCGACGAAGCCGGCCTCGGAAATCGGCGTATCGCGCACCCGCTCGGAGCCAAACCGCTCATGCAGTCCGCGGGTGCTGCCGAACGCGCTCAGCACCACATCCTCGCCCATCAGGAAGGTCAGCGGGTCGCGATCCATCTCTTCGGTGAGCGCCGCTCGGATAGCCTGCAGGTAAGTTATTTGCGCCATGATGGTGCTCACTCAAATCCACAGGTCCTCGGTGGCCTCGGCCGGGTCGGGCATCGGGCTTTGGCGGGCAAATTCCACCGCCGCATCGACTTCATCGCGCGCTTGCTGCGCGAGCCGTTGGAGCTCTTCGGGTTTAATCAATCCGCCCGACTCCATCGCGGTCTTTTCCAGCATCAGGATCGGACAGCGCGCCTTCCAGCGCGCGACCTCCTCCTCGGAACGGTAGCTGCCGGTGATAAAGGCGTGCTCGCCCACCACGTGCCCCTCCCATCGATAGGTTTTGCATTCAAGCAGGGTGGGGCCCTCGCCGCGCCGCGCGCGGGCCACGGCTTCACTGGTGTAGCGGTAGACTTCAAAGACATCGTTGCCGTCCACCACGTAGCCGGGGATGTCGTAGGATTTGGCGCGCACGGCGATATCCTTGACCGCGGTGACGGCGGCGGTCGGCGTGAACTCGCCGAAGCCGTTGTTCTCGCAGACGTAAATCACCGGCAGCTTCCAAATCGCGGCCAGATTGAGCGATTCGTGGAAGGTCCCCTCGTTGGAGGCGCCATCGCCGAAGAAGCAGGCGGTGACGTCGTCGCGCTTGGTGATCGACGCCGCCAGCGCCGAGCCGGTCGCGATTGGGATTCCACCGCCCACGATTCCATTGGCGCCCAGGATGCCGAGCGAGAAATCCACGATATGCATCGAGCCACCCTTGCCCTTGCAGTAGCCGGTGCGCTTGCCGTAAATCTCCGCCATCATCCGCGCCACGTCGCCGCCCTTGGCGATCAGGTGTCCGTGCCCGCGATGGGTGGAGGTGATCCGGTCGGTCGGCCGCAGGGCCGCACATACGCCTACCGCGGTCGCCTCTTCGCCGATCGAAACGTGGAGGAAGCCGGGGATTTCCCCGGTGGTGATCAGGTCCTTGATTTTCTGCTCGAAGTGCCGGATGCGCTGCATCTTTTGATACATTTCGAGGACCAAATCCTTGCCGATGTCCATGAGCTTCGGGCCTCTCTTTTCCCGCCAAGCGATGCTAAACGCGGGACGCCGCTGGCGTTGCGCTTTCCGGTCAGGATGGCCTAAATTAGCAACGTCGGGAAGCGCTTTTGGGGAACGCTCTCGTCTGTTAGTCGAGCGGCTCTCGGGTTGTCAAGCCGCCGATGCGCCGGGACTAAGTCAGCGGGGAGGATGAGCGATGAAGCTGTCCGTACCATCAATTGATTTCGACCATTTCCACCTTTCCGACCTGCCGCAACGTCTGGCGCGCGGCAATGGGCGCCGGGCGTTTGCCGACCTCCAGGACGCGTCGCCGCTGGCGTTTCGGATTCCAGGCAGCGCGGGTTACACATATATCCCGGCGGAAGGTACAGTGCGCGTGGCGCCGGGCATCGGCGATGCCGAGACCATCGTGGAGTTAGACCTTGATTCGTGGCGCCAGTTGGTCTGCGAGTATCGCACGCCGATTGGGTTGATATACGCCGGCAAGCCGGCCTTCGCGCGCGGCGATTACAGCGGGTTGATTCGATGGGAAGCGGCGCTGTGGGCGATGTTCTTTGGGCGTCCGGTCTATGATCCGGCGCTGGTCGATCTGACCGGTCTTGACGGCCAGCCGCTCGACCTGCGGCGCGCGTTCTCGCTCGACGGTCCAGACCAGGACTTGCGCCATTTCTTTAGCCAGACCGGATTTGCGTTGGTCAAAGGGGTCTTCTCGCCGGCGGAAGTCGAAGCCCTGCGCGGCGAGGTGATGCGGCTGGCGGCGCAAGCGGTTCCCGGCGACCGCCGTTCGTGGTGGGCCAAGAACGCCGCCGATGAAGATTTGCTGACCCGGCTGGTGTACATGGGCGAGAGGTCGGCCCCACTGGCCGCGCTGGAATACGATCCGCGCCTGCTGCGCCTGGCTTCCCTCAGTCCGGAGCCGGTCGCTGCGAAGGGTAACCGGATGGATTCGCCCGCGGCAATTCTAAAGGTCCCCGGTGTTACCTCCGGTCTCGCGGATTATCCCTGGCATGTTGACTGCGGGCTCGGCTTGCATCCCGTCATCTGTCCGTCCGTGCAGGTGGGTATCCAGCTTGACGCGGCGACGCCGGACAGCGGCCAGCTCTACATGCTGGCGGGTTCATGGCGCTATTCGTGCCGGCAGGGTACGGCGACCGCGTATGCGGACTTGCCGGTGGTCGCGCTGGAGACCGAAGCGGGGGACTGCACGGTGCATTTTGGCCATTGCCTGCATGCGGCGCCGCCGCCCACGGGTAAGCAGGGCCGGCGCACTATTTACGTCGGCTTCACCAGGCCCGGGATTGAGAAAATCTTCGCGCCCGGCGAAGGTTCCAATGACGTGCTCTATACGTCCGAGGATGCGTTTATTCCCAACGCCGACGAGATCGGGAAAGCGGCGAGCTCGGGGTAATTGGCGTCTGACTCCCTCTCTCATTCATTTATGGGAGAGCGCGGGGGAGAGGGTGTACGAAAATGCAAACGCGCTTTCGCAACGCCCTGCTCAACGGCACCCTGCTCTCGCGGTCACGGCAGATGCGCTCGGCAGCTACCGACGCTGAACGCAAGCTCTGGGAGAAGCTGAGGCGAGAAGGCTTCGGGGTCAAGTTCAAGCGGCAGTATGCGATTCGCGGGTATATCGTGGATTTCTGCTGTCCTCAACGAAAACTGATCATCGAGCTGGACGGCGGCCAGCACATGGAGAGCTCTGCTTACGACGAACGGCGCACCAGGATATTGGCTCAAGATGGCTTCAGGGTCCTGCGCTTCTGGAACAGTGATGTTGTGGAAAACCTCGATGGTGTGCTGGAGAGCATCATGCAGGCGCTGCGGCAAGAGCAGGCACCATCTCCCAGCCCTCTCCCATAGATGAATGGGAGAGGGGGTAGAAAGCAGATGCATGGGAGAGCGCTGGGGAGACGGGGTAGGAAACCTTACGCCCGCAGATAGTCTGCGTGGGCGAGGTATTCGGCTAGCAGGACCGCGCCTTTGCCCGCGCCCATCGCGGTGTTGTGCGTCACCAGCACGTACTTGATGCCGTTGGGCAGCACCTCGTCGGGCCGGATGCGTCCGACCGAAGTGGTCATGCCGTCTTCGGCGTCGCGATCCAGGCGCGGCTGCGGGCGCATCGGATCGCGATGCACGGTAATCATGTGCCGCGGCGAGGTCGGCAGGCGCAGCGAAGTGAAATCGGTGCCGAAGCCCTCAAAGGCCGCGATGACATCTTCTACCGACGCCGCCTTTTTCAGCGCCACGCCGACTGCTTCAGTATGCCCCGCGATAACTCCGGCGCGGGTGCAGGTGGCGCTGACCTTGATTGGCGGCTCGACGATCGCGCCTTCGCCGATACGGCCCAGGATCTTGCGGGTTTCGATCTGAACGCGCTCTTCCTCCCGCGGAATATAGGGGATGATGTTTTCCACGATATCGAGCGCCGGCAAATCGCGTCCCGCACCCGAAATTCCCTGCATCGTGGTGACCATCACCGCCTCGATCCCATAGCGCAGATCCAGGGCCTTGAGCGTGACCGCCATTCCGGTCGCCGTGCAGTTGGGCAGCGTGGCGATAAAGCCCTGCCATCCGCGGCGGCGCTTTTGTTCTTTGATCAGCGCCAGATGGTCCATGTTGACGCCGGGAATCACCAGCGGCACGTCGGGTTCCATGCGATGTGGCCGGGCGGTGGAAATGGTTGGGACATGACGCGCATAGATCGGTTCAAGCTCGCGGGCCGCTTCCGATTCCACCGCGGCGAAAACGAGGTCGATTCCATCCAGGCGCAAGGTCTTGGCTTCCTGGACCGGCAGTTCCATCACCGCCGGGGAAGGCTCGGCGCCGGCAACGTACCAGCGCTTGATTCCCGATTCCCGATCGATAATCGCATCCGCGTAGGACTTGCCCGCGGAACGCTCGGAGGCCGCCAGGGCGGCGACTTCGAAAGTTGGATGGTTGTCGAGTCCGGCGAGGACTTGCTGCCCCGCGATCCCGGTCGCACCAACTACGGCCACTTTGATCTTCATCTACTTACTCACTCACAACGCGTTTGATCCGGCCCGGAGTCGGCGGCTTGCGTTAACGCCAAATTCCCAAACCGGGCGGTTTCAAACATCTGTCTGGTATTCGCCGAAGGTATAGGTGTCACAATCCTGGGTCCAGAGACCGGCGGCCGCCTTCACAGATGCTCCAGCAGCCATTGTTTCACCAGCGCGAAGACTTCGTCGCCCGCCTGGGTCAATCCGTGATCGGCGCCGGAAAACAGCTTGAGGGTCTTGGGCTCGCCCGCGCGCTCGAAGATCAGTCGAGAGCTTTCGTCGCGCAACACCGTGTCGGCAGTGCCGTGAATCAGCAGCAGGGGACGCGGTGCGAGTTGATTCACGTTGTGTGCGCCGTCGAGCTGGCTGGAGATCGCTACGACCGCGACCGCCAGTGGACTGAGCGTGGCGGCCGCGATTGCCACGGCGCCGCCGAAAGAGTGGCCGACGAGGGCCACGCGCTGATGGCCGATACCCTTGAGAAAGGACAGTCCCGCCATGGTATCGAGCAGGCTTTCCGTCAACTCGCCGGGAAACCGGTAGCCCAGCCGCAGCACGGTCAGACCCAGCGCGCGCATTTCCAGGCCCAGCCGCGGATAGAGCATCGCCGGTCCATCCAGGCTGCCGCCGGCTCCCCCCACGCACAGCACGGCGCGCTCGGCCCTCTCGACCGTATGCAACATCATCGGGATTTTACCTCGCGTGGTGGCAAGCCACACGCGCCGCGCTCCGGCGATTTCGTTTTGCGGTTCGACGCCCGTGATGGCCAGGTTGAGTTCGTCGCTCATCGTTGCAGCCCCGCTTCGCGCCAGCGAACAAGTGTTAGAGCAGTTTACGACTGGCTGGCTTGGCCGATCCAGTGCGAAAATAAATTCTGTTCCCTTCGTTTGATCAAGCGGAGAGTGACGGGAGGTCAGGCGCATCGAGGGTCGGTTAGCACTGACTTCGAACTGAGAAACCGGGACAGGCTTTCCAGCCTGTCATCCGCTTTTCCGAGACCTGTGGGGAGGAAAATCACCGGCTGGAAGCCTGTGCCACGGAAAAAGGCGGGACCAGAACCCTCCCTTCTAAATGATTGAGATGGCTTCGTGGCACAGGCTTCCAGCCGGTGGGTGGCGGGCAGGAATGCCCGCCCACTAAAAGGCCATAACGGGGAGACACACTCGCTCCGTTGACCTGTGACCCGTGGCGCGTCGTCAGGCTAGCGCCTATCCAGGTGCTTAAGCCTGGCACAATTCAGGATTCAAAGCTGAACATCGGCGCTGAAAAGAATCGCCTGAAGGCATGTAAACAATGAGCCAACGACGTGCGTCAAACTAGCGGCGCAGGGAGGCTCGTGATGCATAGTCGGTTCAGGTCGGGCTCGAATTGGCGCAGGCCAGCCGCGGCAGGCGCAGTCATGATAACGCTGGCAAGCACGCTGGCGGGATGCACCGCATTTAATCCGCAGGGCGCCGCCCAACAGTCCGCACCCAGCTACTACGACGCGCCCTACAGTTCGCTCACCCCTCAACAGAAAATGCAGCTCGAAGATCATCTGGCCAACCAGAGCAATCAGGCCTGGCGGACGACGGCCTCGGCCGCAACCAGCCTGGGATATCTAACCGGAGGAATTGGCTTGCTGCTCTTTTCCGCGCGTCACTAGCGCGGGTGTCTTTTACTAACGGGCCCAATAACCGGTGCCGCGCAAAGCCGCGGCGCCAACGGGGAGGTCTATCGTGAAACGGGTAATCATCACTTTAACCGCGATGGCTTTGTTCGGAGCCCTCGGTTCCGCGGCCAGAGCGCAAACGCCGGCGCAGACCGCGAAATGGAACCGCTACATGAGCCGTCATCCCGGCGTGGCCCAGCAAGCCGGAGTCAATCCGCTGGCGACCGGTGTTCCCAACTACATGACCAACTATCCGGGCTCGCCAAACAGTTACAATGCGGCTTACGCCGGCTACGAAGCCAAATATCAGAGGAATTTAGCGACCTATCAGAATTACATGGCCATGCATCCGGGGATGGCGCAGCAACTGGCCGCGCAACAGGGAATGACGACCGGACTCCCTTACGGCGCCGGCTATCCGGGGCTGCAGAATTATGGCGGCTATGCCAATCCGATGATGCAGCAACTGAGTTCCATTCCGATCATATCTAGCCTGGCGCCGATGCTGGGTGGTTACGGTGGCGGCGGTTATGGTGCCGGCGGCTACGGCGGCGGGATGCCGGCGGCCCAGATGCCCTATGCTGCAAGCCCATATCCGTATTCGGGAGCCTCGTCATACCCATACGCGGGAGCGCCATATGCGCAGGAAGGGGGAATGGAGCCCGAATTCCACCATCACCATCACTGGTTCGACAACCCCGGGTACGGCGCTGGGTACGGCAATGGTTACGGGTCCGCGCCCGGAATGGGTTATCAAGCGATGCATCCGGGCGCGCGCGGTGCGTTCTTCGCCTCGCATCCGTACGCCGCGGCGCGTCATCAGCAGCGCTGGATGCGCAATCACTAATCGGTCCGATCGGGTAACGATCTGAGAACTCCAGAGCGGGGCCGGGCTGACCGGCCCCGCTGGTGTTTCCAGCAAGCGTCAGTGCCGTCGGGGCAAGCCAGCAGCCTGAAGTACCGCTCAGTCCTTGGCGTCGCTGTCGCGCGCGACTGCCTCTTTGAGACTTTCTATGGTCTTTTTAAGGGCCCGGGTGTAGCGCTGCTTGGTCCAGACTTCTCCGGTTCTCATCTTGAGCCAGCCCAGCTTGACCGCATCGGGCTTGTTGCCCATCTCACCGGTCGACACCTCGATCACGGCGCGCTCTTCGGGGTTGAGCGCCGCCAACACTTCGCGCTTGAGCGACTGCAGGAATCCAGCCTTAAGATCAACGTTGATTTTCATGGACATGGCAATTTTGCGCAATAATACGCTTCAGAATGTTACCCAGAAATAAAGAGGGTCGGTTCACGTCAGTTCCAGTGATTCGAGCAGCCGCCTGACCAGGTCGAATGGAAGCGGCTCCTTGTACCGTACAGAACCCAGAGCCGGCACAGCGGTCAGACGCCGCAGGGATTCGGCGTTAGTCTGTGCCGCGGGAGAACTTACCGGGTCCACATTGTTAAGTATATAGCCCCGCAGGCGCAAACCCCTGTTCCTGGCGTAATCCAACGAGAGTATTGTGCTGTTGAGACATCCCAGACGATTCGCGACCACTAAAATTACTTCCAACCCCAGCGCGACGGCCAAATCGGCATAGTTGAAGTTCCAGCTCAGCGGCACGGCGATACCGCCGGCGCCTTCGACCAGTACGACGTCGCTGTCGGCGGCGATCTGTCCAAACAGACGCTCGATCTGAGCGGGATCGGGCGGCGCCAATGCATCGGCATCAGCCGCAGCGGCGGGCGCCAGCGGCGAGCGATAGCGATAGGGGCAGATCATTTCCAGCGGATGGCTGGCCGCGGCGGAGGCACGCAACGCGATCGCATCGTCGGGGCGCAATCCCTCCGCGCTCTGCGGGCACCCCGTCTCGGCCGGTTTCATCACGCCAACGCGCAGGCTGCGCACTTTCAGCGCGAACGCCAGCGCACATCCCACCATCGTCTTGCCGACCCCGGTGTCGGTGCCGGTAATCAAAAGTCGGCTCTTCATACGAATTGTATCAAAGTACCGGTTCCATAGTGCGAATTAATTAGTTCAACTGCCCAGGCCGTCCGCCCTTGCCTTTTTCTGCAAACCCTGTAAAGAGCATCCAGATCTCGGCGCCGACATGAGCTGGTGGTCCCCCGGGCTCGACAGTAACTGCGAGGGTCGGTCTCCAAGAGGGGGACCGTCGCAGATGCGGCGACCAGAGATTTCCACCTTCTACTCCTTCACGACTTCGCGGGTTGCCGCGAACACCGCATCTACCAGCATGTCAATCTCGGCCGCGGTAATCGAGAGCGGCGGCATAAAGACCATCACGTCACCCAACGGACGGACCATCACGCCGGCCTTGCGCGCCGCTTTGGCGATGCGCGCTCCGGTCTGCGCGGAGTAGGGAAAAGCTCTCCGGTCGTGGGGTGATTCCATGATCTCAACCCCGGCCATCAGGCCCCATTGGCGGATATCGGCGACCTTGGGATGGCGGGCAAAGCGGGCCTCCAGCGCGTCACGCAGGATGCCAATCATGGGCTGGATCCGCTCGATTACCTGCTCCTCTCGAAAAATTTCCAGGTTCGCAATCGCGGCGGCGGCGGCCAGCGGATTTCCAGTGTAGGTATGGCCGTAATAGAAGGCCCGGAATTCCTCAGGACGCCCCATGAAAGCCTCAAAAACGCGCGCCGTCGTCAAGGTGGCGGCCAGCGGCAGGTAACCGCCGGTGATGCCTTTGCCCAGGCACAACAGATCGGGACTTACTCCCGCGTGGTCGCAGGCGAACATCTTACCGGTGCGTCCAAACCCGGTTGCTACTTCATCGACGATCACCAGCGCGCCGGCCGCTCGCGCCATCGCGACCATCGCACGCAGGTAGGCGGCCGAATGGGACCACATCCCTGCCGCTCCCTGCATCAGCGGCTCAATCACCAGCGCTGCGATTTGGTTGCGGTGTTGCTCGAAGATTCCCTGTGCAACTGCAAGCGCGGCCTGGTCGGCCGCATCGGGCGCCATCCGCTGCTGAAAACGAAACAGATGCGGCGGCGGGGTTTTGATCGTGCCGAATAGCAGTGAACGGATATGCCGATGGAATGGCTCGCTATAGCCCAAGCTTGCCGCGCCTACCGTGTCACCATGATACGATTCGTTCAGGGTCACGAAGAGTGTGCGATCGGGTTGCCCGGCAAGCTGCCAGTACTGCGCCGCCATCCGCGCCGCCACCTCCACGGCTTCGGCTCCTGAGTCGGAGTAGAAGACCCGGCGCAATCCGGCGGGGACGATTCCAATCAGCTCCTCAGCCAGTTCGATCGCGGGCGTATTGGAGAGCCCCAGCATCGTGGAATGAGCGATCCGATCGATTTGCTCGCGCAGCGCCTGGTCGAGCTTGGCCTTGCGATGGCCATGGACGTTGCACCATAACGACGACACGCCGTCGAGGTAGCGCTTGCCGTTGACGTCGATTAAGTAATTGCCCTCGCCGCGCTCGATAATCAGCGGTTCGTCTGCGAGCCATGCCTGCATCTGGGTGAACGGATGCCACAGGTAGCTATGGTCGGCGGCGGCCAGCCGGCGATTTCGTTGTTCATCCATGACGCGGGAGAATTCCCACCTCCCGGCCGGCCGCGACGAACGCGGCGAGTGCTTCGTCGAGGTCCGCGCGAGAGTGATCCGCCGTTGGCGTGACTCGCAGCCGGGCGGTGCCCGCAGGCACCGTCGGCGGCCGAATCGCGGTCACGAAGATGTCGCGCGCGAGCAGGGCTTCGGCCAAATCCATCGCCGGTTGCGCTTCGCCAACCATCACGGGAAGGATCGGCGTCGCGGTGCGGCCCAGCTTGAAGCCGGCGTCGAGCAGCGCCTGGCTCAGGTAACGGCCGTTATCCCATAGCCGCTTGATACGGCCGGGTTCGATGGCGATCAGATCGATCGCGGCGCTTGCCGCGGCCGCGCTGGCGGGGGGCAGACCGGTGGTAAACACGAAGCTGCGCGCGCGGTTGATGAGGAAATCCACCAGCGTTGCGCAACCGGCGACATAGGCGCCGTAACTGCCCAAGGCTTTGCTGAGCGTTCCCATCTGAACATCGACTTCGCGCTCCAGATTAAGCGCCGACGCCAGCCCTGCTCCGTTGGGTCCCATGACGCCGACCGCGTGGGCCTCGTCGATCATTACCGCGGCTTCATAGCGCCGCGCCAGCTCCACGATATCGGCCAACGGAGCGAGGTCGCCGTCCATGCTGAAGACCGAGTCGGTGACGATCAGACGGCGGCGGGGGGCGGCGGCGTGAGCGAGCATTTCGTTTAAATGATCGACGTCGCAATGGCGATAAACCATAACCTGCGCCCGCGACAGGCGGCATCCGTCGATCAGGCTGGCGTGGTTCAGCTCATCGCTGAAGATGACGTCATCCGGACCGGCCAGCGCGGGCAGAGTTCCGAGGTTGGCCAGGTATCCCGACCCGAAAACCAGCGCGGCTTGCGTCCCCTTGAATTCCGCGAGCCGGGCTTCAAGATCGCCCAGCGCCTCGAGATTGCCGGCAATCAGGCGCGACGCCCCGGTCCCCGTGCCGAAACGCTGCGTCGCCTCGATCGCTGCGCGCTTGAGCGCCGGATGCGACGCTAGTCCCAGATAGTTGTTGGACGACAGCATCAGCATCGAGCGGCCACGGTAGCTGACCCGGGCGCCGTGCTCGCTGTCGATCACCCGGAGCTGACGATAGAGCGCCTGGCGCTTGAGTTGGTCCAGCTCGGATTGAATTTGCCGTTCGAGAAATCGCATCGGTCCGATAATAATGCAACGAGTCTATCAGTCGGAGAGGTCCTGTGGGTACGTCCGGCAACCATCCACACACACGCGTGTTCGTCTATGGCAGTCTGCTCTCCGCATCGCGCCGGCGCGCGGTCCTGGGCCGTAAGGTGCGGATGCTCCCGGCGCGCCTGCCCGATTACGAGCGCGGACGCGCTCGCTATTTCTATATCGTCCCACGGCCCGGCGTGGAAACCGCGGGCGCGATCCTGCTAAACCTGGACGCGCGCGATTTAGCCGCGCTGGATCGCTACGAGGAGCTTCCCGACCTCTACACTCGCGAGGCCGTGACGGTAATCACCGCCGGCGGCGGCCGAATCACCTGCTGGTGCTACCTGCCGACGCAACGGGTGACGGGCGAACGTTAAATACCCGTAGGAATGCAAAACGAAGGTGACAGCCTGAAAAACACTGAGAGACTTTCACCGGCCGGAAGCCTGTGCCACAGAAAAAATCAGAGACTACGGGTCGCCAACCTAAATGACTGAGATGGCTTCGTGGCACAGGCTTCCAGCCTGTGGTTCTGCAGTTTGTACATTTCGCGGGCAACGCTGGCTCTCAGAGGATGTCGATAAAGTGGCCGAAAGGGACGCGGCAGGGGGCAAGGACTCTGAAAATAGTGGGACAGGCGTCCCTGCCTGTCGTCGCTGCGCGAGCTTCCTGGCTCGCGCCACATTTGAGAGCTGTCACCGTATTGGCCATGCCGACGAGTAGTGCTCATCTTCCGCTCTTCATCCGCACACTCAGCCCGAAGGCGCCAGCCTTGATCGCGCAAAGGTTCGTCATCGGAACTCATAATCGCGCGCCTGAAGCAGGCGCGCTGACCAAGGACCCTCTCTGGGGCGCCGCCGCCGCGCCCTTCTCCCCCGGGTCCGGGGGAGAAAATTAAAGCAAAATGTAGAAAGGCGAGTGAAAGGCTGGAAGCCTGTCCATCACAGGCTTCCAGCCTGTGATGTTTTTCTTCCGAAGGTTTTGGAAAAGACGATGACAGGCTCGAAAGCCTGTCCCACCATCAGAAAGTATATTTTTTCTGCTACTATATTCACGGGCCGCGCGTCCCCGAATCAGTCCATCGGAAGAATTTGTAGAAACTTGAGTATTCTACCCCTTTCGGGAAAGGCCAAAGAGAGGGTGGAGGCGGTGAAAATCCTGTTTCAAATAGCCTGCTAAGCCGCCGAGCTGCCGCGCCTTCAAAATCATCACGTGAGCGCGCCGGAATTGCGCAGGCGCTGGATTTCGGCGTTGGACAGACCTAGCACGCGGCTCAGGATTTCCTCGGTGTCGGCGCCGAACAGGGGGGCGTGGCGTTGGACGCGGCAGGGGGTGCGCGACATCGTCCAGGGGATGCCGGTGTGCTGGCGGCGGCCGACTTCCGGATGATCGATTTGCGGGAAAAATTCGCGCTGCGCCAGATGCGGATCTTCGGCCAGGTCCTTGCTGCTCATGGTGGGAATCGCGGCGACTCCGGCCGCTTGCAGGATTTCCGTGATTTTCCAGCGGTCGCGCTGCGCGGTCCACTCAGTGATGATGGCGTCAAGTTCGTCCTCGTTGCGCTTGCGCATCGGCGCGCTGCCAAAGCGCGGGTCGGCGGCGAGTGACGGCTGGCCGATCGCGTCGCACAACGCCTTCCATTCCGATTCGCTGCCGACCGCAATCGTGACCCAGTCCAGTGGACCGCCCTGGGCCTTGTAGCAGTTGTGCGGCGCCATCCAGCGGTCGCGATTGCCCAGGCGGCGCGGCTCGCGTTGGTTCATCGCGAATTCCATCAGCCCCTCGGGCATCACCATCTCCGTGGTTTCCAGCATCGCAACGTCGATATGCTGCCCCTGCCCAGTGCGCGCCCGATGGATTAGCGCGGCAACAACGCCCAACGCTCCGGTGACCGCGGCGACCGATTCCGCGCAGATCCATCCCGGCTCCAGTGGCTCGCCGCCTTGGTATCCGCACAGGCCGTAAATGCCCGACAGCGCGCCCGCGGTGGTGCCGTAGCTGATGTCTTTGCAGTGGGGTCCGGTCTGGCCATTTCCGGTAACCGACAGCAGGATGATGTCCTTGCGAATCTCGCGCAGCGCGTGGTAACCGAGCCCCATCCGCTCCATCGCGCCAGGGGCGAAGTTTTCCGTCACCACGTCGCATTCGCGGACCAGTTGGCGCACGATTTCAAAACCCTCGGGATTGCGCACATCGAGCTGGATGCTGCGTTTGCCCTGATTCCACTGATTGAAGATTCCGGCGCGATTAAGTCCCGGCTTGCCGTCGGCGAATGGCGGCAGACTGCGCTGGCGGCACGGATGGAGCGCGCTTTCGACGCGGATTACCTCGGCCCCCAGATGGGCCAGTTGCAGGCTGCAAAAGGTGCCGACCCATAATTGCATGAAGTCAAGCACGCGGACGCCCGCCAGCGGCGCGTGCGCCTGCACCAATTCCACCTCCGATCGGCGTTCGGCGGCGCTGGCCGCAGGCGTCGGCGCGTCGCCCCCCGAATCCATCAGCGAAGCGATCGCGGCGTTATGCTCTCCCAGCCGCGGCGCCGGACGCTGTCGCGGCGACCAGATAGCGGCGGTCGATTTGAAGGGATATCCCGGCGCCAGCAGCGCCTGCCCGTGCGCATCGCGAGCGGGTAGGGGGGCGAAAAACTCGCGCGCCATCAATTGCTCGTCGCGGTAAACGTCAGCCATCGTCGCCAGCGGCACGATCGGGATGTTACGCGCTCGCGCCTGCGCGGACAGTTCGTGTACCTGCCAACTCCTGGCCCACTCCTGGATTATCGGACGCAGCTTGGCCATGTTGCGGCCCCGCGACATGGTGTCCTTGAAGAGCGGGTCCGCAGTCCATTGCCGGGGCCCGATCCATTCGACGAAACGGACCCAGTCGTTTTCGTAGAGCAGTGAGAACAACACGTAGCCGTCGGCGGCCTCGACGATGAACCACGGGCCCGGACGCCGCGGTCGAAAGCGCGAGCTCTCGACCCCGGCATAGCTATACAAAGCAAAATTCGACTCCAGCGTAGCGGCCAGCGCTTCCTGCTCGGATACGTCGATCGCCTGGCCGCGCCCGGATTCGAGGCGATCCCAGATTGCGGCCAGCGTTACCATCGCGGCGTGGAGGCCGCCCTCGAATTCCGCTTGGCTGCCGAACAGCCGCAGCGGCGCAAGTTCGGGGTAAGGCGAGGTGAGGGGATTGACGGAGCCGGCACCGCTGGCATGAAAAGCATTCAGTTCGTAGGCACGATAGTTGGCGCGCGGACCGCTGTCCCCATAGGCCGACACGCTTGCGACGATCAGTTCGGGGAAGGCCGCGCACAACGTGGCGCTATCCATCCCGGCGGCGGCGCGTTTCCCCGGCGCGACGTTGTGGATCAGGATATCGGCGTCCTTCAGGAGCTGATGCAGGTGGGCGCGGCCGCCGGCGGTACCGAGGTCCAGCGTGATGCCGCGCTTGCCGGCGTTGAGGAAAAGGAAGAGGCCGCTGTTTTCCGGATCCGGGAGGTCGCCGCGGAACGGACCGCGCCGGCGGGTAACGTCGCCGGCTGGCGGCTCGACCTTGATTACGTCGGCGCCGAGGTCGGCCAGTATCCGGGCGGCAAAGGCCGCGGCCACTCCCTGGCCGCATTCGATGATCGCGACCCCCGCCAGCGGCCCCTCGCGGCGCGCGGGATCGGCCAATCGTGACGTCCTGATGGTTCGCTTTCGGTGTTGATCGATGCTCAAGATGTAACCTGCGCCATGCTTGAAGTCGTGGCTTAACCGCGGGCGATTGTAAACCATAACCGGCCCGCTTAGCATAGCGGCTGACAGCTCAAATCTTAGAGAAAAGTTTCCGCTTCCGTAAGGAGACCTCACCATGATCGACCACATTGGACTGGCAGTATCGGATTTCGCCCGCAGCAAAGAGTTCTTCCAGCGCGCGCTCGCCCCGCTCGGATACGTGGTCATAATGGAATTCGACGGCGCCGCGGGCCTTGGCCGCGACGGAAAACCCGACTTCTGGATTGGTCCGGGTGCCGCCGGCAGCCCCACCCATGTGGCTTTCGCCGCCGCTCAGCGCAGCGTCGTCGATCAGTTCTATGCGGCCGCGATCGCAGCCGGCGGCCGCGACAACGGCGCTCCCGGCCTGCGCCCGCAGTATCATCCCAACTACTACGGCGCGTTCGTGATCGATCCGGACGGCAACAATGTCGAGGCGGTTTGTCACGCGGCAATGTGATGGGAAACGATTGAAATCATAGCTCTGCGGCGGGCAGGGACGCCCGCCCCTCTGGCGAGCCAGGACCGAAGAGACCCAGCGGGGTCTGCGGTTCTTACTTCTCTCGGTCTCGAGATTGTCGAAAAACTGTTTGCAGCTTGAAAGTCCGATGCATGAATTGGCCGGCGAGGATCTGATTGATGCCTCTTTTTTCGCAACCTGCTAACTGGAACCAAACCAATCACGCGGCAATTCATTACTAAAGACCAGGCGAAAGGAGCAGCGCGGAAATGATCACTATCTATCACTTGTCCACCTCGCGTTCGGAGCGCGTCATCTGGCTGATGGAAGAGCTTGGTCTTCAATACCAGTTGGAGCGCTTTGCGCGTGAGTCCAATATGCTGGCGCCGGCGGCGCTGGCGGCAATCCATCCGCTGGGCAAAGCGCCGACGATTCGCGACGGCGATACGGTCCTGGTCGAATCCGGCGCAATCCTCGAGTACATCATCCATCGCCATGCTGATGGACGGCTCGCGGTACCGGTCAGCTCGCCGGATTACGCGCGCTATCTGCAGTGGATGCACTTCGCTGAAGGATCGGCGATGACGCAGTTGCTGCTCCACCTGTTCCTGGGCGGGATGATGCCCGGGGTTGACCAGTCCTCGCCGATGGTCGCGATGCTCAAGGGGCGCACCGCGACGATGCTGCGCTATATCGACGGCGAGTTGGGTACGCGTCCGTACTTTGCCGGCCAATCCTTTACCGCCGCCGACATCATGATGGTCTATCCGTTCGGGATGGTGACCGGCTTTCTGCAAACCGACATGTCCCAGTACCCCAATACCAAGGCCTACCTCGAGCGCATTGGCCAGCGCCCCGCGTATCGCAAGGCAATGGCGATCGCGAATCCGCCCGCGTGACCGCGGAATCCGTGGCGTGGTTTGCTCCTTGCTATATCGAACCAGCGATTGTCTAATCTGGTTGATGGGAAAACATTTGAAGCCAGGGGGTTCCGGGAAAGGAGAGTCAAAACCAGCTTCGCGATTTTGCGTGATTTGCGTGATTTGATCTGATTGATCTGTAACGTTCTCAAAGTCCTGGGGAGGAATTGTCTTATGAGTCGAGAATTCGAATTCACCCAACTCATGCGCGCCTATCGCAAGGGCGTCATCAGTGAAGCCACGTTCGAACAGGAGATGGCCCGGATGGAGGGCGTCGGCACGGCCAATGGCGGCGGATTCACCGCCATGGGCAAGACCTACGGGTGCGAACGCGAGGCGATCGTCGCCTATCTCCAGCGGGTCCGCAATGGCGAGGCCGCGGGCGCCAGGGCCCTGTCCAAGTGGGCCGAAGTTTGCAAAACGGATTGTATGGTCAGCGGCCTGCGGACCGTGGCGGAGCGCGAGGGCTACCACGTTCGCGTGATGGACCGCAAGCTGATGGATCTCGGCGTCGCGTGTGAAACGGCCAAGGATCCCGAAACCGAAAAGTTCGTCACGATGCAATCCGACCCCAACCTCGCCGACCTTGAGAAATTGCGGCGGATCGTATCGAACTTTTCCAATGCCGACGACGTCGTGAAGCCGATTTATGAATTCGTCGAACTGATAAAAGAAGACCTCGACGCCAAGGAGATGCTGGCGTTGTGGGCCGAAGATGAGTACTCCAGCATCAAGTGGTTCCTGCACGCCTTCAAAGCGCTGGGCGGAACCCTCGAAGCCCCCGCCTCAGCTCCACAGCCAACGATGTCAGCGGCCCAGGCCCACTGAGTCGATCCGCGCAAGGGAGGGAGCGTCGCTTCCTCCCTGAAATAGAGTTTCCCGCTCGGTGAGTGAGTCATCCTGCAGAGGCTCTTTTTGTCCCATCTCCTCCTTGTCCTGAAGCGAGAATGACTCCGGGCAGTTGTTCGCGAAATGTAAGTGGACATCGCCGAAACGCGTGCCGTTCAGTCGGGACGTGTAACCTCTCCCTCGACCTCTCCTCGGACCTCCTCGGACAAGGAGAGCGAACAGAAAGGAGCCTCTGCCCCTATGTGTTTGTGTGTTTGGCAGGTGACATTATTTTCGCTTTAGGGCTGGGAGAGGGCGAGGCAGAGGTCACGCGCAACGATCCACGACACGGATTTCGTTTACGGCCACTGACATCCCGCGAAAAACTCCGCGGACTTTTTCTCGCGCCGAGGTTAGGAAACTCCTTGCCGACGAAGCAAGCGCGACCGGACTGAGCGCGGAGCATCGCTTTAATCCCGCCGGTAGGCAGCGGCGGCGGCCGGAGGTCTGCCACGCATGATGGCGCGTTTGAATTGCGCCACGCAGTCCCGCGGATGGTTGCCGAAGCGTTGGACAAAATCACCGGCGGGGTGACATACAGTCAGCAGATACTGAAGTAGTGCGGCCTTTCAACGGGACCAGCGGACGCCAGGCTGCACGCGATCGGCGGCGGGCAATCGGGGGTATGATCGAGGTGACTTATGGCGCGGCGAAAACCACCACATGTGCTGAGCCACTTCAAGGTACTGGACCTGACGGAATATCTGTCGGGTCCGATGCTCACCCGGATCATGGCCGAGATGGGCGCCGAAGTGATCAAGATCGAGCCGCCCGGCGGCGACAAGACGCGCCAGACGCCGTGGGTCAAGAACAGACGCAGCGCTTACAATGTGCAGCAAAACCGCGGCAAGAAGAGCGTGTGCCTAAATCTCAAGACGCCCGCCGGCCTGGCCATCGTAAAAGGACTGCTGCCCAAGGTGGACGTCCTGGTCGAGAACTTTTCCTCCGGCGTGATCGAGCGGCTTGGCCTCGGTTACAAGACGGTCAGATCAATCAATCCCGCGATCGTGATGTGCTCGATCACGAGCTTTGGTCAGAGCGGACCGCTGGCTTCCAAAGTCGGCTTCGACTTTATCGCCGCATCATACGCCGGCGTGCTCAATATGAACGGGTTTCCCGAGGGCCCGCCGGTCATGCCCGGGCTATCGCTGGGCGATTCACTGGCTGCGATCACCGGTGTTGGCGCAATTACGGCGGCATTGCTGTATCGGGAAAAGACCGGCAAGGGGCAGCATCTGGACATCTCGTTGCTCGATTCGTATTTCCAATGCTTCGACCTGGCGGTGCAGATGATCAGCGCGAGCGGCGGCGCCTGGAAGCCGGTTCGTAACGGGACCCGCACTGCGCACTTGCCGCCCATCGGATTGTTCAAATCCGATCGCCATTACATATGTGTAATGGCGCAGAACAACCGCCTGTGGGCGCGGCTGTGTGCGGCGATGGGCCGGTTGGATCTGACCTCGGACCCGCGCTTTGCCACCGTGCCTGACCGCACCGAGAACGCGGCCGAAGTGTACAGAATCCTCGAGCAATGGTTTGCCTCCACGACGGAGGACGAGGCGCTGCGACGGCTCGAGGAAAATCGCGTGCCCGCGGCGCCGGTGCTCTCCGTGGAAGAAACCATGAACCATCCGCATATGCGCCAGCGTCGGACGATACGCAAAATTTCGGATCGGATTTTAGGCGAATTGCAGATTCCGGGCTCTGCCTATCGCTTCTCCGAATTTCCCGACGACCTGGATCTGGAGGCCCCGCTGCTGGGCGAGCATAACACCGAAGTCCTGCGCGATTACCTGGGCTATTCGGAGGATCGAGTCGCGGAACTGGAAGCCGAGGGCGTGCTGCAGCGCGCGCCGATTTAAGCATGCGTCGTTTGGCTTTGAAGGCGACGCGTTGCGATAATCGCGTCCGCCGTCTGGATGACCTCGCCCCGAGGGGAGAGGTCGGCGCGTAGCGCCGGGTGAGGGTCCGCAGCGCTTGGCGCCTTTTTTTCGGCGCCAGGCATCAAAATTCTGACGTCCGGCGCTGGTAGATAGCGGCGGGCGTCAAGTTATCCGGAGCAGCCAGGGTACGGTTCACAGGCTCAGCGCAAGGATCGACTGTCTCACAAGCAGAGGGAATAGAAGTAAGCGTCTGAAGCATCGTGGGAGAACTTCTAATGGACAGACTGAAAGATAAAGTCGCATTGATCACCGGCTCGGGTTCGGGGATCGGGCGGGCGGGAGCGCAGTTGTTCGCGCGCGAGGGCGCGAAGATCGCGGTGGTCGATATCGTCAGGGAGGGGGGCGAGGAAACCGTCAAATCGATCAAGGATCAAGGCGGCGAAGCGATTTTCATTCACGCCGACATGACCGAGCCGCAAAGCGTGGAGCAGGCGATCAAGGCGGCGGTGGAGCGTTTTGGCAAACTCGACATTTTGTATAACAACGCGGGCGCGTCGTCGGCTGCCGACGGTCCCGTGGTCGGGGTGTCGCTGGATGAGTGGTGGCGCGCGATTCGGGTCAATTTGTTCTCGGTTTTCCTGGGATGCAAGTACGCAATTCCCGAGCTGATTCGCAACGGCGGCGGCTCGGTGATCAACACCGCGTCAATTGCGGCGCTGTTCGGCAACAAACACGGACGCCATGCCTACGCCGCGTCCAAGGGCGGGGTGGTATCGCTGACCCGGGCAATCGCGGTGGATTACGCCGAGCACAAGGTCAGGGCCAACGCGCTGGCGCCAACCGTAATCCTGACCGAGCGGATCAAGAAGTTCTTCGACGATCCCAAGTTCATGGCGGCCGGCACGGACTTCAACCTGCTCGGCTATGGTGAACCGCAGGACGTGGCGAATCTGGCCCTGTACCTCGCCTCTGACGAGTCGCGCCTCATCACTGGCCAGGTGTTCCCGGTCGATTCCGGCTGGTCGGCGATGTAGCTGCGTTGCCTCCGCTGGTTTCCGGCAGGGCAACTGCACATCAGCGCGGCAGGCCGAAGATGCGCTCCGCGATCAGGTTGCGCTGGATGTCCTGGGTGCCGCCGTAGATGGTCACCGAGCGGGACTGGAAGTAGTACATGTTCCAGGTTCCATCACCCAATGCGCGCGGCGCGCCGGGCATCGCCAGCGCGGCGGGACCGCCCAGCGTCATGGCCAAATCGTACAGCCGCTGTTCGGTCATCCCCCAATGCAGTTTCATCAGCGACGATTCTTCGGCCGGAGGGATTCCGCGCAGGTAGCGGCTGATGGTGTGGAGGTTAACCAGGCGCATCGTTTCGATATCGCAATAGCATTGCGCCAGTTGCTCGCGCACCCTGGGGTCGTCGATCAGCGCGCGGCCATTGCGCCGGGTGTTGGCCGCAAACTCGCGCATCTCCTCCCAGGAGGTCCGATACTTGGCCTGCACGATCAGGGTGTACAGTCCGCGCTCATAGGTCAGCGTGCGCATCGCGACCGCCCAGCCGCCGTCGACTTCGCCGATCACGTTGCTGCGCGGCACCTTGACGTTGTCATAGAAGATTTCGTTGAATTCAGACGACCCGCCGATCTGCTTGATCGGACGCACGGTGATTCCGGGAGTGGCCATGTCCACCGTCATCATCGTCAACCCCTTATGCTTGGGCACGTCGGGATTGGTCCGCGCCAGCAATATGCACCAATTGGAGTACTGGGCGGTGGTGCTCCAGATCTTGTGCCCGTTGACGATAAAATTGTCGCCGTCGACGACGGCGCGGGTTCTCAGACTGGCCAGGTCGGAACCGGCGTCGGGTTCCGAGAAGCCCTGGCACCAGACCTGTTCGCCCTTCATTATCGGCCCCAGGTAGCGGGCCTTGAGCTCGGGCGTGCCGATATCGATTAAAGCGGGCGCCAGCAGGCGCGTCCCCACCCAGTCCAGCGGCAGCGGGGCCTGGGCGCTATACCCCTCGCTGAAGTAAATTGCCTGTTCCATCAAAGTCGCGCCGCGGCCGCCGTATTCCTTTGGCCACGCCAGCCCCAGCCATCCCGCCTCACCCAGCTTGCGTTGCCATTGCTTGCCCATTTCCGCCGCGTCGTCCTCCGACAGCGTGCGCAGGCGCCCGGTCTGGAATTCATGCGGCAGATTGTGTTCAAACCAGGTCTTGATCTCCTGGCGAAACGCCTCCTCTGAGGGCGACAGGTTAAGGTCCATCGAAAGTCTCCTTCACTGTTCCTTCGCGTCCACGAGCTTGGGCCGGATGTCGAAACGCCTCCAGCTTGTGCTGATCCGGCGCGCGGCTTCGACGCTTGACAAATTAGATCGTGGACCGTCCCTTGGGAAGCGCGATCGGGACAAACCCGCCGAATTGCTGAACTTCTGTTCGGTTGCCGATCATCGTCAAAAAGGTGCAAAGATAGAAGAGCCTCAATCGGAGACCATTGAATGTATAAGGGTCATCGCTATATCGACGCGGATTCCCATGTGCTGGAGCCGGTCGACATGTGGGAAAAATACCTCGAACCCAAGTTCCGCCGCTTCGCCCCCACGCATGCCGTGGGCTATCGCGGCGACCCGCCCGGGTTTCATTTGCACATCAAAATCGGCGGTTCGGTGATGCCGAACTTTCAGATGCCTGACACCGTTTCGGCGCCGGGCCTGACCGAAGCCTACGGCGACTATATCAAGGGCGGCTTCGGCCCCGATTGCTATCGCACCGCGTTGGAGCGCACCGGGATGGACTACATGGTGCTCTATCCGACGATCGGGCTCTACGCGACCGCGGTTCCCGGTCTGTCCGCCCCGGTCGCCGCCGCCTACCGGCGCGCCTACAACAATTGGCTGCATGACTTCTGCAAAGCCGCGGGCCCCAAGCTGATCGGAATCGGGTCGGTTGATATCCGCGATCCGGTCGAGGCGGCCAACGAAGCCCGCCGATGCGTCCGGGAGCTGGGCATGCGCGGGGTCACGTTCAATCCAGAACCAGTCAATGACGTCGCCCTGCACGACCGCTTTTACGATCCGCTATGGCACGAGGTCTCGGAACTGGGCGTGCCATTGGGTGTTCACGTCGCCGGCGGCACCGCGCTGCATCAGGTGGGAACCGAGTATTTCCCCAACTGGGGCGACGGGCGCGGGCTGTGCGCGTTCACTATCGGCAACATGATCGCGTGCCTGTCGTTTGTCGGCGGCGGTATCCTGGAGCGCTTTCCGGAGCTGAGGGTGGCGTTTCTGGAGTCGGGCGCCGGATGGCCGGCGTTTTGGCTGGAGCGGATTCAAGCCGGAGTCCAGGGCGCCAACCGCGGCGGCAAAGTCGCGGGGCTGAGCAAATCGCCGATCGAGTACTTCCAGCGCCAATGCTATATCTCCGCCGACCCCGACGATCCGGGGATCGCGCAGGTGTCGGCCGTAATCGGCGACGACAACATCGTTACCGCCACCGATTTCGGGCATATGGAGGGCAAGGGTTATATCCACGCCCTGGATGAGATTCTCAAGCTGGAATTGCCCGCGGATACCCAGCGCAAAATCATGTGGGACAACGCCGCGCGCCTGTACAACCTGAATTAGTTGTGATTAATTCGCGCATAAGTGCACAGGGTCTTACGATCGAACCACGGGGAGGGTGATTTATGCATGTAGGTTATTTTACCGAACGGCCTCATCGTTACGTCAGCAACGACGAGATCATCAAGAACGGCTTCTTCGGTCTGCCCAACACGATGTTCGAACGTGAGACGGCGGCCCGCTACCTTAACGAATACCTCGACGAGCGCGTGATGGCCGAGGAAATGGGCTTCGACGGCCTGATGTTGAACGAACATCACGATAACGCCTTTTGCATGGGCTCGGTGATGAACGTCGAGGCGTCGATTCTGGCGCGGCTCACCAAGAAGGCGAAAATCGTTCTGCTCGGCAATCCGCTGCCGATCGTGGGCAACCCGCTGCGCCTGGCCGAGGAACTGGCCACTATCGACCTGATTTCAGGCGGACGGCTGGTCAGCGGATGGGTGCGCGGCGCCGGCAGCGAGCAGTTCGCGTCCAACGCCAATCCGGCCTTTAACCGCGAGTATTTCGACGAAGCCCACGAAGTAATCATGAAGGCGTGGACCCAGCCCGGGCCGTTCCGCTACGAGGGCAAGCATTTCCATTATCGCTATGTGAATCCGTGGATGCTGCCGCTGCAAAAGCCGCATCCGCAGATCTGGATTCCGGGATTGCTGAGCCCGGAGACGGTCGAATGGTGCGCCAAGCATCGTTATCCGTACGTGGCGCTGGCCACCTTCCTGGAGCCCACCCTCGAGCTGTGGGACTTCTACCGCGACGCGGCGGCCAAGGAAGGTTACCAGGTCGGGACCGAGAATTTTGGCTATCTGCAAAAGATCTACGTGGCCGAGACCGAAGAGAAGGCCCACGAAATCGCCAAGTGGGACATGTTCGGCGGCGCCGGAATCGGCTACAGCCTGTTTTCCCAGCCGCACTGGTCGTTCCCGCCGGGGTACAATTCCAAGATGGCGACGCGGCGTATCGCCAAGCAGTTGACCGCGCCGCGCCCCAAGGGCGAATCCGCCACGCCCTGGGCCGGCAAGAAAACGGAGTCCGCGGAGACCACCAGAGAGCGCATTTCGGGCGCCCAGGTGGACCATCGCTCAGCCAATTGGCAGCAGAAGCAGCTTAACGTGGAAGCCACGCGCAAGCATATCTTCGAGGAATTCAACGACGCCGAGCGGCAGTTCCAGATGATCTGCGGCACCCCCAAGAGCGTGCTGCCCAAGATCAAGACGCTGCTGGAAGTGTTGCGCCCGGGAATCTTCATGATCTGGCAGAATGACGGCCCGATCTCGCGCGAGGATCGCCTCAACAACCTGCGGCTGCTGGGCCAGGAAGTGCTGCCCGCGATTCGCGAGATGGGCAAGGAGCTCGACTTGAAGTCGCCCTTCGAAGTAGCGCCCGGCAGCCGTCCGCTGGCCGCCGGCGCCAAGCCCGAATCGATCGGATCGCTGCAACCGCTGCGGGTATGGAACGAGAAAGCCGCCTGATGATTTTGTCAGCAGGATGATTACTCAGTCGGTCGGCTGAGTAATCAGAATTGAACAGCCGCCCCGTACGTCACGGGGCGGCTGTTTCCTTTAAGAAATGCTACCCAAGTTGGTGCAGTCATTCTGTTCCCCCTCCCTCTCAGGGAACGGTTACGGGTTAGCCTCAAAGCGAGAATAATTTCACAGTGTCAGGAGGACATACGCATTGGGGCAGAGGCTCTTTCTGTCCCTTCTCCTTATCCTAGGAGAGGGGCGAGGGAGAGGTTACACGCTACGGTCCACGACACAGATTTCGCCTGCAGCCACTGACTTTGCGCGACACCCCTGCCCAGAATTATTCCCGCTTCTGAGGATAGGCCAGGTCGATCAGGCAACCTAACCCTGTTCCCCTTCCCTGAGAGGGAAGGGGAACGGACACTTTGCCCTGTCCGCGACGAGTCTCGCGCTCACACCGGCGAGAAGTACGGAATCACATGCTTCCCGAACAGCTTGATCGAGTTCATGGTCTTGTGATGCGGAATCGGCCAGAACTGCATCATGCACAGCAGTTGGTCCATGTTCAGAATGCTCTGCATGCGCTCGATCTGCTTGATGCAGGTGTCGGGGCTGCCGACGATGCACATGTCGTTGTCGATCAGATAGTCGAGGTTGAGCTTGCTCTGGTCGGCGGCTTCGAACTGGGCGTGCGCGTACTTCTGCTCTCCGCCGGCGCCGCCCGACGGAACTTTAATCGCCGTGGCCAGCGTGGTCTGCGCATATGAGAGGAAGGCGCGCTCGGCCTCCTCGCGGGCCTGCTTGTCGGTCGCCGCGCAGTGCGTCATGAAGAATGCCGCCGCGCGATCATTGACGAACGCGCCCTTGGGCTTGGCCTCCTTCAATCCATCGCGATAGGCCTGGATGCGGCGGCCCAGGTGTTCGGTGCTGACCAGCAGCGTAAAGGAGAGCAGGCCCAGACCCATGCGGCCCGCCATCGTGTGAGTGTCCTCGCTGGTCGCCGCGACCCATAGCGGAGGATGGGGTTCCTGATGATGCCTGGGAACGATGGTGCGCTCGGGGATGTCGAAGTATTTGCCCTTGTAGGAAAACCTGCCGTCGGGCGCCTTCCAGATGGTGGTAATGATGTCGAGACTCTCCTCCCAGCGCGCGCGGGTCTCGCCGTAGGGGATGCCGAAGCCGCCCAATTCAATCTCGGTCGCGGAGCGGCCGGTGCCGACTTCCAGGCGCCCCTTGCTCAGGATGTCGAGCGTGTTGAGGCGCTCGGCAACGCGCACCGGATGGTTATAGGGAAATGGCAGCAGCACCACCCCATGCCCGATTCGGATCGTCGAGGTCCGCTGGCTGACCGCGCCATAAATCACTTCGGGCGCGGAGGAATGGGCAAAACCGGGCTGGAAATGATGCTCGACGCTCCAGAAGTACTTGAAGCCCACTTCCTCGGCCAATTCGATTTGAGCCAGCACTTCGTGGAAGGTCTCAAATTCGGCCCGGCGATTCTTGATCGGGTTGGCGACCTGAATCTCGTAGAATACGGCGAAGTCCATCGCGGTCTCCTTTGAACGTCGGGCGGGTCCGGCCCGATGTGCCGGCCTGCCATTACGTGGTTAACCCTAATACAACACCTGTCGTGGTTCAGGTAAACCTGCGCGTCGAACGTTCAAAACGGGACACAGCTGGGCTGGCAGGATAGGGAAAGCGTCAATTCTCATCTGAGCAGGCGCCTCCGATCCGAGCCGCGAGCGTAAGCGAGCGGTCATACACCAGCAGGTTTCTCAAAGTTATCCCGATCACCTCTCCCGGAGGGGGAAAATAGGACGGCGCGAGTCCGCAAGTGCCGGGTGACGGACCTTCAGCGGCTGGCCCTTGGATTAAGGGCAAATACGGAGGGCCTCAAAGCTGGGATGGACTATCGACGGTGTTTGTCGTTCTGGCGCAACGCGATCCCCGGGACTCACGGCCAGTGAGAAGGATTGGCTCAAAGCTCTGAGCCAAAGTCTCCCGGAAGATGATCGAGACGTAGCGCGATGACGTGCGCGGAAGTCCAACGCTTCGTCTTCGAAGACCTGGCGACCATCGACGCTGATTTTCTAAAAGTCGAGGTAATCGTCACGCCGTCACGTGCCATCCAAGAGCGGTATTTCATCGCTGGCAAGGTCGTGGGCTTTGACCCGAGCAAGGACCCTGACTTGCGCGGCGCAGCGGCGCCCTTCTCCCCCTGACAGAGGGCGAACATAACAGCGACAAACGTACAGACTTTGGAGCCGCTGCGGTACGGTTGGTTAATCCCACATCAGGCCGCCGTCGACGTTGAAGGACTGGCCAGTGATGTTGCCGGCCTCCTCGGAGGCCAGAAATAGCGCCATGTTGGCAATATCGGCGGGAGCGTTGGAGCGGCCCAGCGGAATTGTCGCCTCGATTCGCTTGAGCACTTCCTCGCGCGTCATCCCGCGCTTCTCGACCGTCTCGCCGATCGCGGCTTCGAACAGGCTGGTGCGGGTGACGCCGGGGCAAATCGCGTTGACGTTGACGTTGTAGCGCGCCAGTTGCGAGGCTCCAATCCGGGTCATCGCGATCACCGCGCCCTTGGTGCCAGCGTAGGCGATATTCGAAGTGCCGCGGTAGCCCTTGCCCGCGATTGACGCGATATTGACGATCTTGCCCGCGCGCTGGTTGACCATCTCGCGCGCGGCGCGCTGCATGCAGAAGAACAACCCCCGCGCATTGACCGAATACATCCAGTCCCAATCGGTCTCGGTCACCTCGAAGAAACCCAACGACCTGGTGACGCCGGCGTTATTGACCAGAATATCGATACGTCCGAAGGTTTCGACGGTTTTTGACATCAGCTCGTCAATTTCACTGACCTTGCCGATATCGGTTGGAACCACCAAACCTTGCCGCTCGATCGCGGCAAAGGTGTCGTTGGCGGCCGACCGGTTAACCTCCGCGATTACCACCTGCGCCCCTTCGCGGGCGAAGCGCTCGGCAATCGCGCGTCCCATCCCGAGCCCGGCCCCGGTTACAATCGCGACTTTATTTTCAAGCTTCACCGCTTCCGCTCCCATGCTGGAATTTTAAGCGCGCGGGATGACTGTAGCAGCGAAGACCGCCCGGCAATAGTCGAAGCCTGTCAGACCGGACCAACGCAGGTTCCCGTGAGACGGCCGGCGCCGGCGATCGGTCCGCAGGCGCCGACCGAGTTTAGCTGTTGGGAAGCCGCTTGACGTATTGGGAGCACAGCCCGCGGGAGCCCAATTTCCCCTGATTCCAGACCAGGTCCGCAGGTAACACACTCTGATCGCGTCCGGGATAGCCCGCGACGCGGATACATCTGCAATTGAGATCGGCGAGATTTATGTTTTTGAGCAGATACTCGGGAACCACTGACTGCGTCAGCGTTTCGGCAGCGGTGATATTGGGCACCGCGGGGCCCTTGACGACCAGCCCCAGCCCGCTATGGTCCTGGTCGATCCCATACAAGTCGTAGAGCAAGTTCCCGCCCTTTAACGGGAACAGCTCTTCCGCAAACTCCAGGGCATTTATGAGCGCGGTAACGGCGCGCGGCTCGGGCGTGTCTTCGTAGTTCTTGGCCAGACAAAAAGCAACATTCTCGGGTACCGATGGCGACGCCGGACAACTGAAATGTCGATCCGCCAGATCATTGACCAGCATTTGCGCCAGATGGGGCCAGATTGCCAGGCGTGGGTCGGCATCGCCCAGCCGCGGCTGGCATCTCATCGCGACCAAATCCAGGCCGGCCACGGGCTTGAAGCCATTGAAGTCGGCGATTCTCGTTACCGGGATAGGCGGCGTATAAAATCGTGTCGAACCGAAAAACGCCCGCAGAATTCCGTTCGGCCCGGACTTGCCCGGGGTCATGACGTCCACTGATTTGGGCAGAAAGGTTATCCGCATGAAATCGTCATAAAATAGAGGGTCCTTCGAATTGTCCGTAATCAGCGCCGGATTCGAGGTCGCCGAAGGACCAACGGCCGCGATTCCTGGCGACGTTTCCGCTTGCGGTGCGGAACTGAAAGCCTCGGCGCGCGCCGCGCAGATTAACATTGCGGAGCAAACCGATACGATGAGCAGAAAACTGGGGGTCTGCGCGTTAGGGGATGAGGATCTCATAGTCATCCGATTATTGCCTCGCGTTGGGCTGGAAATTGAGCCATTCCGGCAATCTGACGATGGGTCTCGTTGTTTACCAAAGCCATCGATAACACGGTTGTTACTACTATCGGATGTTGCTTTAGTTGCGCTAGCGTAGATACCTACTATTTCATAGAATTAGTCCCAAATTGCGTCGAATATTAAAGATTGGAAACCTTTGCTGTCAAGAGTCGACATACGGATTCGCTGTCGGCCTCCAGTCGTCTCAAACCACGACGCCGCCGATCGCTTGAAACCTTTGCCGGTCTCAAGCATCTCTTGCTCATGACTACAACTAATCGCCGCCGGGAGAGCTAACCGCGATGGAATCCAATAGCCCGGGCTTCTTCGGACCATCCTGTACCTATGGCAGCGTCTGACCGATTTGCTCGATCAGCTTGATTGGGTGCCGCCGTTGCTGATGCGGCTGTTCGTAGGATACTTTTTCTTCGAGACCGGATGGGCCAAACTGCACAACCTGGATACCTTTACCCAGCGCTTTGCGGAATGGGGCATCCCCTACCCCGCGTTCAACGCGGCGCTGTCGGCCTGGACCGAATGCCTGGGCGGAGCATTGACCATCGCCGGTCTTGCCACCCGCTTCGTGTCGGTTGCGATGGTCATCAACATGATCGTCGCGATCGTAAGCGTGAAGCTCAAGAACGTCTCCGGGCTGGATGATTTTGTCGAACTGGATGAGCCGCTGTACGCGCTGTCATTCGTATGGCTGGGATTTACCGGGGCCGGCGCAGTCAGCCTGGATCACCTGATCGGGCTGGCCTTGGGTCTCCACCGCGACTCGCGATCGGCCAAGGCCGGCTCGGCGATGGCAGGACCGCGGCTGGGTCCATCGGAATCGCGCGGGTGATGCGTCGCAGCCTGGTACTGGTAGCGCTAGCTCTGATCGTCGCATGCCCGGCGTACCCGGCCGCGGCGCCGGAGCTGAGCAACTCGGATGTGCTCGAACAGATGGCGCGCGAGAAGTTCGGTCAGCTCAGTAGGGCCGAGGTAGTGCTGTTACGAACGCGCCCAGCCGCGATTCGATTCGGCCGGGCCCAGCGACGACCCCAATGATCCGTCCAACGACCCCAGCCACGCCGGCTCCTGGGGACCGGAGCGAACCATCCGGGCGCCCTTGCTGGTATGGCTATGCTCGGACCCTCGTGCCTCGCGTCTGGTACATCCCAGCGGCGCCGGTATCAAAGCGGCGCGCATTACCGGTCTGGTGGATCTTTCGTACCAAACCGTGCCGTTTCCATTGAGTCTGGTACGCTGCACAATCGCGGACGGTATCGATCTTTCCTACGGGCGGCTTCGCGGTCTGAACTTACGGGCGAGCGTCACCGGTCCGATAACCGGGGTCAGTGCCACCATTGACGGCGACGTGACTCTGACTTTTGGCGCCTACGGACAGGTCTTGTTTAACCGCGCCGCGATCGACGGCAGCGTGAATTTCAGTTCCGCCCGGGTGCAAAGCGATCAGCCTCCCGCAATCTCGGCGGTGGAAGCCGCGATTGGCGGTGACGCCGTGTTCCATCAGGGATTTTCCACCAGTGGAATTATCGATTTCCGGCTTGCAAAAGTGGGCCAGGCGCTCAGCTTCAACCACGCCCGATTCTTCGGCGATCAGGACACCGGCCTGAACGCCGAACGCGCGGTGATTCAGGGAACTCTCTACTGGGTGGCAATAACTCTCTACATCGCGCACTCAGCTCGATTTGGAGGATGCTCGCGCAAAGGAACTGTGGGACGACGAATCGAGCTGGCCGGCGATGGGCAATCTGCTCCTCAACGGCTTCGAATACGGCGCCTTCGGAGCCGAAAGCCCCGCCAACGCCGAAAGCCGGTCAACGGCTGGCGCGCCAGCCGCACGGCTATCGGCCGCA
>CAWDWL010000028.1:0-91624 GCA_963805995.1 uncultured Pseudomonadota bacterium
GGAGCCGTTCGCTTCGGAGAGCGCGCCGGCGTCGTAGGTCACCACGTCGAAGAGCCCGCCGTAGGTCTCGTTCACGCTATCGAATGCCGCCTGGAAGTGGCCGACCTCGTTGGTGCTCGCGGGGATCGGGATGGCGTCGATGCACGGCCGCCCTGGCGCGGAGACGAGCGCCGCGGTCATGGTGCGGACCAGGCCGTAAGGCGAGCCGACCTCCGGGTGCTGGGTCTGGACGAAGGGCTGGTTGAGCATCGGCACCGCGGTGACCTTGCCGTCGAGCGCGCACCACTTGAATGGGCAAAGTGCTCTGGGAGAGCGTCTTGCGCCGCCACGCCGCCCTGAACGGTCCGGTGCAGCACCTCCCGGAGCCCGTCGAGCGGCACTGGCAGAGAGCGTCCCGGGCCGTCGTGTCCGCCAGGCGGCGGGGCAGCCGGAGCTGCCGCCGGGCTCGTCGAGCGACAAGCCCGCGGTGAGCTGCTCGGCTCTCCGACAGGCTCTTGCAGCCCGCCATGATGCCCACCAGCGTCGCCCGGAGGATCTGCGCCAGCGACCAGCGACCCTCCCGGGCTCGCGGATCGGCGACCGCGTCCAGGTCCAGCTCCGGCAGGCGGGCGTGCAGCAGGCCCACCATCCTGCGGAGTCTTCTTCCTTCCATCGATCTCCCCTCGTATGATCTCGGGTGTCGTAGCTGCCGGGTCCCACCGGAAGCAACCGCGGCGGACGATCTGGCCGATCGCCCGCCGCACCTGTTTCCGTACCTGACCGAGATCGCGCGCGAATTTGTGCACGCGCCTGCGGCCACCGGCCCTGCCGGCCAACCCCACGATCCCTCAGGCCCTCATCGGGACGGCCGACTTCCCCCGCCAATCACCTCTGGCGGATGCGGTGATCCGGACGCGAAGCTGTGCACGCGCCTGCGGGGATGCGCTGGCCCGGGGCGAGCTTGTTCATCGCTGTGCGCGGCGACTGGCCGAGGGGCGGCCGATCGGAAAACCCTAGTTTCCGATCGGAGATACGCCGCAAGTCGCTGGGGCGCAGCCATTCGCTAGTGGGCTCCGATCGGAAACTCGGATCCCGATCGGACCGAACGTGAACGGGTGCAGTGACGTTCGGTGTCAGACCGCCGTGCCATGCTCGCCATCGTGAACGACGCGCTTTCCCATGGTGCTGCTTGCCCGCGAGGCTGAGGACGCCTACGCGAGCCACGCGCCGCCCCAGATTTCGCTCGAGCCCTACACGCCGGGCGAGATCCACGAGCGCATCCGCGGCGGGGAGCTCGACGCGGACGTGTTGCGAGGAGCTGCTCGCCCTCGCCGCGCGGGGCCGCACCGCGATCGACGTGGCCGTCGCGCAGGGGCTGGCGGCGCTGCGCAGAAGGAACCGGCTGGCGGAGCTCTGCTTCCACCTCGGCGACTACGCGCGCGAGGTGCTGGAGCTCCGGCCGCGCACGGCGCAGCTCTACGCGCGGCTCGGGGATGGGCTGCGGACGCGGCCGCTCCTGCGCGAGGCGGCCCAGTCGGGGAAGGTGACGCTCCGGGCCGCCTGCGAGGTCCTGCCGGTCGCGAGGGGTGAGGCGGAGGCGGCGTGGGTCGAGCGGGCCTCGAAGGAGACGGTCCGCGCGCTCGAGGCGGCCGTGCGGCAGGCGAAGAAGGCAGGGGCGGAGGACGAGGACCAGGACTGGCTCCGCTTCCGGGCGGCGATGACCGACGAGGAGCGCGAGGTGGTGGACGAGGGGCTCGAGGTGGCCGAGGGGCTCATGCCGAGCTCGACGCGCGCGGAGCAGCTCGAGGCGATGGCGCAGGAGTTCCTCGCCCAGGTGGCCGCCGTGGCCGAGGAGCCGGAGAAGGTCCGGCTCGGCCGCGCCTTCCGCCGCCCGCGCGAGGCGCTGGAGGACGACGCCGCGCGGAAGGAGGCCCTGGAGGTAGAGACCGAGCGCTGGGCGCACCTGCCGCCGGTGCCGCGCAAGGCCGCGCCGGTCGTGGACTTCGAGGCGCTGGGCACGGCCGACAAGAATCGACGCCGAGCTGCGAAAGCTGGCCCGGCTCCGCAAGGACTGGGACGCCTACGTCGGCTACGCCGCCCGGACGATCCGCCAGGGGCGCATCATGGGCACCCTCGGCTTCACCTCGTTCCGCCACTACGCGGAGGAGCGCCTGGGGCTCCCCGGCCGCGCCGTCGAGCAGCGGGCCGAGCTGGAGGAGGAGCTCACGAACCGCGCCGCGCTCCGCGAGGCCCGGGACGCGGGGCTCTCGTACGAGAAGCTCCGCCTCCTCTCCCGGCGCCCCGACGACGAGGTCCGCGCCTGGACCGAGCGGGCCAAGACGATGACCTGCGTCGCCCTCCGCCGGGAGCTCCAGGCCGGCCGGGAGCGGCAGCTGCGTGCGCACCGGAGGTTCGCCGCCGCGGTGCCGCAGAGCACGGCGCTCCTCCTCTCCGCCGCCCTCGACGCGGTCCGCAAGCTCGCGCACGCCCAGCTCTCGGACGGGAGGTGCCTGGCCATCGTCGCCGCGCACTTCACCGAGACCTGGAAACCCCATGTGAATCCGGCGAGGACGCCTTCGCAGAAGGCGCGCAAGCGCGACCGCTACTGCCAGGTCCCCGGCTGCAGCCACCTCGCCGCCGAGGCGCACCACAAGAAGTACCGCTCGCAGGGCGGGAGCGACGACCTCCTCAACCTCATGGGGATCTGCCCGTTCCACCACCACCGGTGCATCCACGAGGGCTTCCTGAAGCTCGTGGAGCGGGACGGCGTGCGGACGTGGCTGCGGCGCGGGGAGGTGTTCACCGGCGGGGCGGGGTGACCGGGCCCGGAACTACACGGCGAGCCTCGCCTCTCGGTGGAAGGCGCGCAGCTCGGCGGGTGATGGTGGTGAGGGGCGGAATCGTGGCAACCAACGCCCTCTCGGCCACGCACATGCGCTCAGGGCCCGTGTCCCGACTGCTCATCGCCGGTGCCAGCTTTCAGCGACCGGAGAATGGAGTCGGCGAGGCGCCGAGCCCGGCGGCGCCGCTCGGGCCGCGCGAACACGCTCGATGGCATCGGCGACCGCGTTCCACCCCCCGGTGACGCAGAGCCCGGCGAACTTCCAGACGAGCTTCCACGTGAGCGCACCGTCGAGCGGTGGAACGGGGATGAGGTTCACGATTAGGAGCATGGCGTTGGCGATGGCCAGCGCGTCCACCAACTCATGGAGCGCGTGGCCCCAGGCGTCCCGGCCCCGCGCGCAGAAGGGCGGTGGCCAACGCGAGCATCACGACGTGGGAAGCGGGGCCGGCGGCGGCGATTAGCCCGGCCCGGGTCTCGGTCCGGGGCCGAGCATGGAGGCACTGCCCGCCCCAGGGCATGAGATCAGCAGAATAGACCTCGACGCCAGGGGCGCGGGCCGTTGCGGCGTGGGAGAGTTCGTGAACGAGGATGATGGCGGCGAAGAGGATCCAGTCGAGGGGCCTGAACTCCAAACGCCCGACGAGAACGGCGCCGATTGGCGTAGCCCAGTGGGCCCTGATGGCGATCCCACTGACGTTGCCGAGGGGAAGGTACCCGTTCACGAAACGCCGCATCCGGCGACTCTGGCATGGCGTGTTTCGGAAGCCAAGTTGCGTGGCCCACGGGCTCCGGCACCGCGGCCGCGAGCCCGCGAGTTGAAGCCGCTTGTACCCGGAACCCGCCCGGTCGAGGGTTTCGCGAAGTCCGAGCAGGCGCGTAACATGCAAGGCCCGATGATCCTCTACAAGTACCTGAAGCCAGAGCGTGCTCTCAGTGTGTTGCGCAGCAAGAGGATCAGGTTCACGCAGCCGGGAGACTTCAACGATCCGTTCGAGTTCCGGCCGGTATGGGGAAGCATCTTTCCCGAGAGGCTCCGGGAGAGGGCCATGAAGGAAGCCATGGAGAACGCGTTGCGGCGGCTCCCCGCCGAGCAGATCGCTCTTGCCCCCGGGCTTCTGAACCAAGAAGACGCCCTCAAGGCCATGGATGCTTTCATCGATGCTGAGACTCCTAGAATGAAAAAGGGTCTGGACGCGGGGGTTGGCGAGTTGGGCCGGCTCACAGGTCTCCTCTGCCTGAGCGAAGTTCGGTTCCAGACTCCATCCTGATGTGGGGCCACTACACCGATTGCCACCGCGGAGTCGTGCTCGGTCTTGACTCGGACCACGCGTTCTTCTCGAAACGTAGAAGCCCCAACGACGAGTTCGGCTTTCTCGTCAGGTTCGCTACCAGCGCGCTCGACCCGCAGTTGACCTCGACAATGCCGACTCCCCGCTACTGTTCCAGACCAAGTCGGATGACTGGGCATACGAAAAGGAATGGCGCATCGCTCGGGTACTCGCTGATGCCAGCTACCGGGGAGCAGAGACGCCCTACCCGGTGTGCCTGTTCGACTTCCCTCCAGAGCTTGTGAAGGTGATGATCGTCGGCCTCCGCGCGGACAAGGCGCTCATCACCAATCTCAAGACGCTCTTGCCCACCTTCCCTCGAGCCTCTCTTCTCGCCGCGAGTGAGCACGCTACCCAGTACCGGCTCGTGATCCGCAAGGTTGAGGAATGAGCGAATGCGGCCTCCCGTCGGAAGCGAGGAGCAGCGACGGGTCGTAGGGCGCGCGGTGTGGTGTTCACCGGCGGGCCGGGGTGACCGCTGCCCGCGAACGTGAGGGGCCGAGCGGGTGCGCCCGGGTCACTCCTTCTTCTTCAACCGGCCCTCGTTGTCCTTGATGAAGCCGCGGATGTCGTCGGCCAGGTCCAGCAGCTTGAGCCACTGCTCCTGGTAGAGCGTCACCGGGAAGCGGCCGAGCCCGTAGACGGACACGCCACCCTTCTCGCTCACCTTCATGGAGACGCCCTTGCTCCCGCGCGCCTTCAGCGCGGCGTTCTCCGCCTTGAGGCGCTCCAGCTCGGCTTGAAGCTCTGCTTCAGTGCTCACGGCCATCTCCTGTTCGAGGACGCGCTCCGAGCCTGGGGTTCTCTGCTCGCCTGAGCGAGCTGCCAGGTTGCTGGCAGACGCAGAGGTGAAGCCGGTCCAGGCGCGCCATCGTGAACCCTACCAGGTCGCGCTGACAGTCCCTTCTCGGAGGACCTGACAGCAGCGGCCCTTCGAGCACGCAGCACCTTCGCCAGGACGAAGCCGACCCGGGCCGCGTCGAAGCGACGGGAGGACGGTGCAGGGTCGGACCGTCCCACGCCGGCCCGTCCCCCGTCGCATCCCGGCTCGAGGCGTTTCGGGCGGTGCACCGAGCCAAGTGAGCCGCGCGAGGACCGTGCCAGCCGATCGGCGTGGACGGCCTCCAAGTCATCGCGGCCAGGCTGGGCGCCAGGACTCAGACAGCCACCTCGTGCTCCGGCACGGGCGCGCCGCGCAGGAACGCCTCAATCTCGTCCCGCCGCGCCATGGCGTCGGCGTAGCCCAGCTCCATCGCCCGCTGGATGTACACCGGCTCGAAGGCCAGGTAGCTCAGCGAATCCTCGCCCGTGTCCCCGCGCGCGCCGATGCCGCGGAGCAGGTAGCGGAGCATCCCCGGGAAGCGCCCGTACTCGTCCGCCGCCAGGTGGCCCAGGTCCTGCGACGGGCGGAGCACCAGCGCCTGGATCTGTGCGCACGTCCAGGTCCGCCCGCCGAGCCGCTCGCGCGGCATCGCCGCCAGCGTGTGGTTGGTCCGCTGCAGCCGCTCGTAGTCCGAGTCGATGGCGTCGAGGAAGACGGCGTTGAGCAGCACGCCGGCAATCTCCGAGACCGGGAGCCACGGGGCGACGTCCTTGCGCTCGGCCTCGCGCGCCAGCGCCGGCGGCGGGAGCCAGCGCACGCTCGATGGCCAGGATCCGAATCGGACCCCAGGTGAATGGCCGGGCTCATCGGGTACGGCATGCGCACGCAGCCGTCGCCGAAGTAGGAGGCCCGATCCACCGGGGGAAGAACGGGGATGGACGGCGGAGGCCATGACGTGGTCGAGCGTCAGGCCGCGCCGGATCCCCAGCCGCGAGGAGCGAGTCCAGGGGCTGATGGAGGCGTCGCCCTCGTAGAAGCTCACGCCCATGCCGGTGCGGTAGTTCGTCGCCGAGACCGCGACGCCGTGGAGGAGACCCGCCCGCAGGTTCCGGCGCAGGCGGCCCAGCGGGATCTCGCGCTCCAGGTACTCGCGCAGCGGCTGCGCGTCGAGCAGGTAGTTGATGCCGCTCCGGCCGAAGAGGCCGCCGGCCGAGAGATGCGAGCATCCAGCGGGTGCCGATCCGCGCCAGGCCCAGCGCGCCGGTCCGGTAGACGCGGTCCGGGGTGAGCCCCAGCCAGCTCCTGGCCAGGCGGTCCGCGGTCCCCTGGAAGTCGTCGGCGCCGCTCCCCACCGCGACCGCGTTGATGGCGCCCGCGCTGATGCCCGCCAGGACGGAGAAGGGCAGCGGTCCGGGCGGAGCCATCCGGGCGAGCGCGCGGAGGGCGCCCGCCTGATAGCGCCGAACGTGCGCCGCCGCCGGTGAGGACCAGGCCCAGTCGCATCCCGGAGAATCGTAGTGGCCACGCCGCGCTGCGGCATGTCGTCCGGACGCGGGAGCAATCGGTTCCTGCCTCCCGAACAGCACGCCCAATCGGGCGAGGAGGCGCTCCGCACCCGTGACATGCCCCGGCGAGCGACCGGAGAGCCGCCGGGCCTGCGCGCGCTGCGCCCACCGAGGGAACGCGGCTTCCTGCCGTGGGCGGCCGAGGCGCCTGTCCCATCGCCTTCCCCGTGATCCGGGCGCCTGGCGCGCCGTTCGCAAGCCTTCCACCGCCCGCACCGGGCAGGGGGACGTGCATGGCGACCAAGTGGAAGGGGCTGGCAATCGCTGGGGCGGCGGCTGGGTTGCTCGTCGCAAGCGGCTGCGGGACCAAGAGCACGACCGGAGGCTCGACCGGGCAGACCGGGACGAGCGGCCCCACCGGCCCCACCGGCCCCACCGGCCCCACCGGATCCACCGGCCCCACCGGATCCACCGGCCCCACCGGCCCCACCGGACCTACCGGATCCACTGGACCTACCGGATCCACCGGACCTACCGGATCCACCGGACCTACCGGACCTACCGGCCCCACCGGCCCCACCGGCTTCATCATGGGCACCCCTGGCCCCTGGCCGGTGGCCAACGTCATCTACGGGCCCGGCGACGGCATCCTCGAGTCGCCTGTGGTGGCGATGACCACCGACGAGGCGCAGAACCGCTGGATCGCCACCCACGACGCGCTCTACCTCCTGGCGCCCGGCGCCACGGCCTTCCGCCGCTACGACGAGCGCGACGGCCTGCACATGAACGGGAACCAGCTCCACTATTGCAACGGCTACCAGGTCCCGGCGGCGCAGGCCTGCAGCGGGACCGAGGCCTTCGGCCAGGGCACCCCTCCGGGCATCCTCTCGCTCGCCGGCGGCGCGCCGGGCGAGGTCTTCGTCGGCTACCAGGGCGAGCACCCCGACGGCGCCGACTGCGGGAACAACGGCGCCGGCGAGGACTGGTGCGACCCCACCGCCCACTCGGGCAAGATCGATCGTGTCCGGCTCCAGCCCGACGGCACCCTCGCGGTGGACCGCTTCGACCTCGTGGCCATCAACCACGGGGGCAAGTACTGGCACGACCGGATCATCGACCGCCTCCTCTACGACCACAAGAATCCACAAGCACACGCTCTACTCCGGCAGCGACCACGGCGTGACCATGCTCCTGCCCGACAAGTTCCGACTCCCGAACCCCGGCGAGTGGTTCAACGACGCGTACAAGGAGTGGATGGGCGACCACCTCCACGCCCGCGTCTGCTTCGAGAAGCCCTGCGACAGCACCAGCGCCAACCAGCGCATGGGCGACTGGCGCGGCCTGGCCCTCGACGCCAACGGCGACCTGTGGCACGCGGGCCGCTGGACCGCCGGCCTGATCGGCTGGGACCCCGATCCCGTGAACTGGTTCGCGCGGAACGGGGCCGCCTTCAAGGCCGCGTTCGGCAATCCGTACTTCGGGCCGGGCTCGGGCTCCCCGCCGGTCTTCCCCGTGGCCAAGGAGGGGCACTCGGTCTACCTCACCGGCGTCACCGTCTGCCCCGACGGCCGGGTCTGGTTCGGGAGCCAGGGTCCGGACGACGGCGTGGAGGCGACCATCGCCGTCTTCGACCCCCAGGCCCACTCCTTCGCCTACTACACCGCGGGGCAGGTGGGGCTGCCGGAGCGCACCGTGCGCGACCTCGTGTGCCTGCCCGACGGACGCCTGGCCATCGCCTCCTTCTACTCGGGCATGGTGCTGTTCGACCCCGCCACGTCCACCTCGACCCCGATCCGCGCCGGTGGCCTCATCCCCAGCGACCAGATCCTGTCCCTGGAGCTGGATACGATGCCCTCCCCGCCCACGCTCCACGTGGCCACGGCCGGCGGCGCGGCGGCCATCCGCGTCTTCCCCTGACCGCGGCGGGGATATCGACGGCGGAGCGAAGGGCCGGGCTCGGCCCGATGTGCGTACCCGGCCCACCCGCGCCCGCGCGGTCCTGGATTTCCGGGCAGGCCCGGTCCCTGATAGAAATCGAAGCCATGGAAAGTCTGCTGGCGCGCCTGTCGCTGCGTTGGAAGATCACCATCCTCGTCGCTGCCTCCACGATCGTGACCGCCATCCTGGCGCGGTCCCTGGCGGGCGTGGGTGGCACGGTCGGCTCGGTCGTCGTCTGCGCCGCGCTAATCGCCGGCTTCTCCGCGCTGGCCTACTACGCCGGCGGCGTCATCGTGCGCCCGCTCCTCGCGCTCCGCGATGCGGCCCGCTCCATCGCCAACGGCGACCTCTCCACCGCCGCCAAGGCCAAGGTCGAGGCCGGCGGCGAGCTGGCCAATCTCGCGGAGAGCTTCTTCCAGGCCTCCCGCAACCTCTCGGTCTTCCTCGCCCAGCTCTCGCAGACCTCGGTCACCACGCAGCACGGCGCCGGCGAGATCCTGGCCAGCGTGGCCCGCCTGGCGGCCATGAGCGCCCAGCAGGCCGCGGCCATCAACGAGACCACCACGACGGCCTGGGAGATCGCCCAGACCTCCAAGCAGGCCACCGAGCACGCCAACTCGGTGATCGCGTCACGGTGCGCGAGGCTGCGCCTGGGCTGCGGACCGCTCTAATCCTGGGCAGTCCCGAATTTATGCTCCATTGAGGTACGGTTAAGATGAATCGGCGTGATTTTCTCCAGACTGCGGCAGCTTTGGGTTGCGCTGGGATGGTGCTGAGCGGGCCGGGCGCCTGGATGGCGCGCGCGTTTGCCGACGGCGGCAACCCCAATCGCCTGGTGGTGATCTTCCTGCGCGGCGCGGTTGACGGGCTCAACGTGCTGCCGCCGCATGGTGAAGCCGCGTACTACGAAGCGCGCCCCAGTATCGCCGTTGCGCAGGCCCGGGTAACCGACCTCGACGGTCATTTTGGCCTGCATCCCGCGCTTTCTTCGCTGACCCCGCTATGGCGCGAGCGCAGCCTGGCGTTCGTTGCGGCCTGCGGCTCGCCCGATCCCAGCCGCTCGCATTTCGACGCCCAGGACTACATGGAATCCGGAACTCCGGGGGTCAAGAGCACTCCCGACGGATGGTTGAACCGGCTGCTGGGCGCGATGCCCGGCCCCCATCGCGCCACTGACGCGCTGAATATCGGTCCGGTGGTGCCGCGGATCCTGTCGGGGCGGATGGTCGTAGCGAACATGCCGATGGGGCGCGGCGCGGCACGTCCAATTCCGCTGGATCGTCCTGGTATCGAGGAGCCGTTCTCACGTTTGTACCAGGGCAATGACCCGCTGAGCCGTGCCTTCCAGGAGGGCTATCAGGCGCGTCAAAAGCTGCTGGCTGAACTCGATCAGGACATGGCCGCGGCCGACAACGGCGCCCCGCGTCCCGATCAGGCGTTTGCCGACAGTTGCACCCGGCTGGGCCATTTGATGGCCCGCGACCCGGGCATCCGGATGGCATTCACCGCCCTGGGCGGATGGGACACTCACGTCAACGAGGGGTCGGCCGAGGGGCAGCTGGCCAATCACCTGCGGCCATTGGGAGACGGCCTGTTGAGCCTGGTCAAAGGGTTAGGAGCGGCCTATCGGCAAACCGTAATCATCGTGATGTCGGAGTTTGGGCGCACGATGCGGGAAAACGGCAACGGCGGCACCGATCACGGCCACGGCAATGTGATGTGGGTGGCGGGCGGAAAGGTTCGTGGCGGCAAGGTTTACGGGAACTGGCCGGGGTTGGCCGAGGCGGACCTCTACCAGGGCCGCGACCTTGCCGTCACCACCGATTTCCGCGCGGTGCTCAGCGTCGTGATTCGCCGCCATCTGCAGGCCGGCAACCGACTGGGAACTATACTGCCGGGCTTCACTGCGGATCCCAAAGGATTGGACGATTTGATCGAAGCTTGACTTGGCCTTGACCGATACCGCATCAATGCTGGTTCATTTCCTGATCCAGTTGGCGGATCTTGGACAGCTTCACGTCGGTCGGCACCATCTGCCTGGCGGTTTTCACCGGATGGCTGCTCGGGATCTCGCCGTCGATCTTTTGCAGCGCTTCCTGGGCTAGCCGGCGGACGGTGGGGCTCGGATCCTCGGTGGCCGCGGTGCTCAGCACGTCGGTGGCGGAGTGGTCGCCAATCTCGCCCAGGGCGAACACCGCGGTGCCGCGGCTGCGTTCGTCACGCGCTTCGTAAAGATATTCAATCAGCGGCTGCGCTGCGCGCTCATCGCCAATGCGTCCCAAGGCGGCCGCGATGTGCACCTTCACCACCGCTTCAGTTGAGCGCAGAAAGAGGAACTGGCACATCGGTGGGACGGCACTGGTCTCGCCGCGGCCGCCCAGAATGTCGATCGCTTTTACCCGCACGCGGGTATCCGGATCGGCCATCGCTCTGATGAGGAGATAGTCGGCCTGAGGATCCTGCACATTACGCAGTTTGCGCAATGCCTCGACCCGCACTCTGGGGTCGGCGTCGGCCAGCCCGGCTTCGGCGCTCTTCAAGTCGTGTTGGGTAGCGTTGCGATCGGCATTCTTGTTGTTGCTGCCGGTGGCGCCGCTCAGGATATTGCCCAGCGTACTATTGGCTCCAGCGCCAGCGCCAGGGCCGGAGCCCGGAGTCATTTGGGCGGCAGCCCGCCGCGACATCAACAACAATCCAAATATGAAGGCCAGACAAATGGCCAAACGCGGCTTCAACATCAATTTACCTCCGCCGGTTCAGGTGCGATCATCAACGATGGCTGATAGAATTGCAACAGCGTAAGTTCCAGACGGACTGTCTTTTAGATTTGCAAACCGCACGATTTTTGATTGTCAGAGTTCTCGTTATCCTGGTAACGCTGGGATGCCTTGGGCTGCAAAATTTACCGCTCGACCCCCTGCCCCCCGGAATTCAAACCCCTGGGTACGCGCCGGGGCCGGTTCCGTTTGGTCCGGGCCAGCAGCTGTTCTACACCGTTACGTGGGAGGAGCTTCCGGTCGCATTCGCGAAGATCTCCTTGCGCGATGACCCCAAACGGCCCCAGGACTGGATGGGCGAAGCTTTGGTCTCGACCAACCGGCTGGTGGATGTCTTTTACCAGACGCGCGCCTTTCTGCGCGAGGAATTCGGGGTTAAATCGCTGGCCTCTGACAGCGTCGTCATTCATCACAATGACAATGGCCGCGTCACCGACTACGCGGTCATCTTCGACCGCAGCCGGGGGGTGGTCGAAACCACCCGGCGCAAGCACGACCACACCGAAGTAAAGCGCTTCCTCGCCAGCCATCCACTGGGCCCGATCGGAGGCTGCCTGCTCGCGCTCTCGCAGCCGATGAAAGTCGGCGGCTCGATGACGCTGGACCTGTTTGCCGCCAGCGAACGCTACGTCATCAACTTTCGCGTAACCAAGCGCGAGCAGATCCATCAGGGCCCCGACGATATCGACGCTTTTCGCGTCATCCCTACGGTCCTTTACGTCAGCAATCCCAAAAACCATTACAAGGTCCGCCAGGCAGTCGTGTGGGTATCCGCCGATCGCAGGCACGTGCCGCTGCGAATCGAAGCCGACACTTTCGTCGGACGCATCTATATCGATTTGGTAAGGCCGCACAATACCGCGCCCGCCGCTTGAGCGCGGCGCCTGGTTATTCCGAAGGTCAGGAAGCCATCCGATCGCGGCGGCGGGCGGCGCGCCCCGGCTCGACCTCAGGCTCGAACTCCGCGCGCTCGGACTCCAGGGTCGCGCCCGTCCGGGAAGCGTGGGAGCGCGGCCACAGCGATACCATCCGGTTGTGGAAAGAATCCATGTAGGTATAGAAGACCGGCGTGATGTAGAGGGTGAGGAGCTGCGAGAAGAACAGGCCGCCGACGACCGCCACGCCCAGCGGCCGGCGCGCCTCGGCTCCCGCGCCCAAGCCCACCGCGATCGGCAGCACGCCCATGAAGGCGGCCGCCGTGGTCATCATGATCGGACGGAACCGGACGATAGCGCCTTCGAAAATGGCGTCGGCCGCGCTCTCGCCCCCGCTGCGCTGCGCGTCGACGGCAAAGTCGATCATCATGATGGCATTCTTCTTGACCAGACCGACCAGCATGATGATGCCCACGAAGGAGAACAGATCGAGCTGCATCCCAAAGACCAGCAACGTCAGCAGCGCGCCAAAGCCTGCCGACGGAAGCCCCGACAGAATCGTAATCGGATGGATGAAGCTTTCATACAGGATGCCGAGGACCAGGTAGATGACCAGGATCGCCATCACCAGCAACACGCCCAAGCTCCCCATCGAGGATTGGAACTGCTCCGCCGCCCCCGCGAAGGTGGTGTTGACGGTCGAGGGCAGAGTATTGGCGGCCAGCGTCCGGACCCCATCCAACGCCTTGCCGAGCGAGGCGCCCGGGGCGATGTTGAACGAAATCGTGACCGAGGGAATTTGCCCGTTGTGATTGACCGATAGCGGTCCCAGCGTGGTGCTCAACTTCACGAAGGTGTCGAGCGGGACCATCTTGCCGGTGGTGGAGCGGACATAAAGCAGCGGCAGCTTCGAGGGCTCGGCCTGATATTTGGACTCCAGCTCCAGGATTACCCAATACTCCTCGTTGGGAGCGTAAATCGTGGAAATCTGCCGCGCACCGTAGGCGTTATACAGCGCGTCTTCCAAAGCCTGGGCCGATACTCCCATCGCGCGGGCCTTGTCGCGATCGATGAGGATATTGACCTGGGGATTCTTGATTTCGAGGTCGCTGTTGACGTCGCTCAGCTCCTTCATCGCCCGCATCCGGCTTTCCAACACTGGAGCGTAGCGGTAAAGGTCCGCGGTACGGGGGCTTTGCAAGGTAAGTTGATAAATCGCCTTGGTGAAATGCGCGCTCAGCTGGATCGGCGGCGGGTTTTGCATGAACACCAGCATCCCCGGTATTTGCGATACCTTGGGACGCAGTTCATCGATGATCTGGTCGGCGTTGAGCTTACGATGGTCCTTCAGATGGACGAACATGATCCCGTTGTTGAGCCCGCCCATCGGACCCCCGCCGCCGATTCCGGCAAAGAATGAATCGATGTTGGGGTCATCCTTGAGGATTTTCATGAGGACCAGGGTGTGGCTCTCCATCGCGTCATAGGAGATGCCCTGCGCGGTCTGAGTGAAGATGATGATCTGGCCGGTGTCCTGCGTGGGCAGAAAGCCCTTCGGGATGATCATGAAGAGGTAAACCGTCGCACCCAGGATCAGCGCCGACACCACCATGGTGGCCGGGCGATGACGCATCACGAAGCGGAGCGAGGCTTTGTACCCGGCCAGCAGCGCATCGAAGCCCCGTTCGGTGACCTGATAGATGCGTCCGTGGCGCTGGCTCTTGGGCGGGGTCAGAAAACGGCTGCAAAGCATCGGCGTGAGCGTTAGCGACACGAATCCCGACACCAGGATCGACACCGCGATAGTGACCGCAAACTCGTGCAGCAGACGGCCCACGACGCCGCCCATGAACAACACCGGAATAAATACCGCGGCCAGCGACAACGTCATCGATAGAATCGTGAAGCCGATTTCGCCCGAGCCGTCCAGTGCGGCCTGCAGCGGGGCCTTGCCCATCTCCATGTGGCGGAAGATGTTCTCCAGCATCACGATCGCGTCGTCCACCACGAAGCCCACCGACAACGTGATCGCCATCAGGGAGAGGTTGTCGAGGCTGTAGCCCAGCAGCGCCATCACCGCGAACGTCCCCAGGATGGACAGCGGCAGCGCGGCGCTGGGGATTGCGGTCGCCGACAGGTTGCGCAGGAATACGAAGATCACCATCACGACCAGCGCCACGGTCAGCATCAGGGTGAACTGCACGTCGTTAACCGAATTCCGGATGGACTGCGACCGGTCGTACAGGATGGTCAGCTTGACCGACGCGGGTAGCTCACGGCTGAAACCCTCGATGATCTTGCGCACATTGTTGACGACCTCGACGGTGTTGGTACCGGGCTGGCGCTGAACCGCCAACACCACGCCGGGATCGCCCGTGACCCAGCCGCCAACCTTGTCGTCCTGAACGCTGTCGAGCACCTGGCCCAGTTGCGCCAACCGCACCGCAGCGCCGTTGCGGTAGGCCACGATTAACGGACGATAGGCCGCCGCGTCGGTGAGCTGTCCGGAGGCCTGTACCGTATAGGCGCGATGCTTGCCATAGAGCGTGCCGGTGGGCAGGTTGACGTTGGCCTTCTGGACCGCGTCGGAAACCTCATCGATACCCACGCCGTCGGAAGCCAGCAGCTTGGGATCGAGCTGGATCCGCACCGCATACTTCTTGGAGCCATAGACCTGCACCTGGGCGACGCCGCTGACCATCGAGACGCGCTGCGCGAGATCGGTTTCAGCCCAGCGGTCGACCTCGGACAGCGGCAGCGTCTGCGAGCTGAACCCCAGGTACATAATCGCCTGTTCGGCGGGATTTACCTTGCGGAAAGTCGGCGGGCTGGGCATCTCATGCGGAAGCTGCGGTTGCGCTGCCGCGATCGCCGACTGAACGTCCTGCGCCGCCGCGTCGATGTTGCGGTTGAGGTCGAACTGCAGGGTGATGTTGCTGACCCCCTGGTAGCTGGCCGAACTCATCGACTGGATCCCGGCGATAGTGGAGAACTGCTTTTCCAACGGCGTGGCTACGGAAGACGCCATGGTCTCGGGGCTGGCGCCCGGCAGGCTGGCGTAAACCACGATCGCTGGGAAATCGACGTTGGGTAAATCGCTGACCGGCAGCGAGCGATAAGCGAGCAGCCCGAATACCACGATCGCCAGCGACAGCAGAGTCGTCATTACCGGCCGGCGGATAAAGAGGTCGCTGAAGCTCATGACACCGTGCCCGGCTCCGTTCCCAGGCCTTGCTTGATCCGGACCGCGGCCCCGGGAACCAGCAGCATCTGCCCGTCCGTGACCACGGTTTCCTGCCCTTGCAGCCCATGTTCGATCACGGTCTTGCCCTCCAGGGTCACGCCAGCCTTAACCGGTTGGATTTGCACTGTCAGGTTGCGCTCAACGATAAAGACGTAGGTTCCGGTTTGCCCTGATTGCACGGCTTGCGCCGGCACCACGACGGTGTTGGGCCGCTGTTCCAGGGTCAGGGTAACGTCGACGAATTGGCCAGGCCACAACCGCTCGTCGAGATTGGGAAACAGTCCTTTGAACTGGATTGTGCCGGTGGTGGTGTCGACGGAGTTGTCGATAAAGCTCAAAGTCCCGATCGACTGCTGGTTCGCCAGATTGGGCGGGTTGGCCACTACGGCGAGGGAATTGTTGACCTCCAGGTGGCGGCGGATGTCGGGCAAATCCCTCTCCGGCAACGCGAACTGTACATAGATCGGCTTGATCTGGTTGAGCACCACCATCGGGGTGTCCGCGTTGGCCTTGACGATATTGCCGACGTTGAGGTTGAGGTTGCCGGCCCGCCCGTCAATGGGGGAGGTAATCCGCGCATACTGCAGGTTGAGCTCGGCGGTTTGTACGGCCGCCTTGTCAGCCGCGACGCTGGCAGTGAGCGCGGCGGCATTCGCATGCGCCTGATCGTACTGCTGGGATGAGGCCGCATGCACCTTGTACATCGTATCCCAGCGCTTGGCGTCGGCCTCCGCCATCGCATCCTGGGCCATGGACCGGGCCAAGTTAGCCCGGGCCTGGTCAAGCGCGGCCTGGAACGGACGCGGGTCGAGCGTGAACAGAAGCTGTCCTTTGCTGACCTCCTGCCCTTCGTGGAAATGGACCCCGACTACCTCGCCCCCGGTTTGTGCCTTGACCGCGACGGTCGAATAGGCCTGCACTGTGCCGATCGCATGGAGTTCCTCCGGAATAGTGGTCCGCTCGGCCTTGGCGACTAACACCGGGACCGCGGGCCGTTGCTGGCCCATCGCCGAGGGCGCGTGTGAGCAGGCCGGTAGCATCAGCGCTACCGCAAGCAGCGCGGCGCTGCCGACAAGTACCAGAGTTCGATATGTAATTCGCTCGCCGGAATACACGACCATTCATCTTAACAGGCGGTCAAGGGTCGAGGAAATTGCACCCGAAACCGCTCGTGGTGGCAAAAAACGTCCAATCACATTCCGCGTTCCCTCCCTTTTTCGTATAGGAGAGGGTAGGTTGAGGACTTCTGAGCCGGCGTCCAGGCTTTTATTTTCGCTTTGGGACCAGGAATCAACCCGGTGCGGTTGTTACGGCTGCGCTTGATGAACCGATAAAGGAGAAGTCCCGATGAAGGTTGGCGCAAATGTCACGATGATCAATCCCAGTGGCCGCCCCGACGACGAGGTCTATCAGGATGAGCTATCCCTGATCGATCTGGTGGAGCCGCTCGGCTTTGACTCCCTCATGTGTGTCGAGCACCACTTTACCGGCTTTGCGATGATTCCCAACAACACCCAGTTGCTGGCGTACGTGGCCGGGCGCACCAAACGAATCCAGTTGGTCACCGACGTGATCGTGCTGCCCTGGCATGACCCCATCCGCGTGGCTGAAGAGATCGCGACACTGGACGTTTTGTCGGGCGGCAGAACGATCTTCGGTTTCGGGCGCGGCGCGGCCCCGGTCGAATACGAGGGCTTCGGTATCCCGATGGAACAGTCGCGCGAGCGCTTCAAGGAGGCCGCCGAGATCGTGATCAAGGGGATCACGCAGGAGCGCTTTTCGTATCACGGCAAGCATTTCAACATCCCGGAGATCAGCATCCGGCCGCGCCCGGTATCGCATCCCGAGCGCCGGTTCTACGCCGCTTCCATCAGTCCGGAGTCAGCCGAAATCATGGCCAAGCTGGGCTTCGGAGTTTTCATCATCGCCCAGAAGGATTGGGACAGCGCGCGCGCCGACCTCGACCGCTATAGCGAGACCGCGCGCAGCGTGGGACTGAAACCGCGTCCTCCGATGTGCACCTGCAACGTCCTGGTCGGCGAGGATCATGCCGAAATCTGGGATAAGGGGCATACCTATTTCGGCAGCATGTTCAAGTCGATCAACCAGCATTATGGCTATACGCAGGGACGCCTTCAGGGGCTCAAGGACTTTGAATACCATGCCCGCTTTGAAAAGACCTTCAGCAAGCTGACCGCTGACTCCGCCGCCGAGGCCAAGGCGCTGGACTATTTCATGAAGCTGCACGTAGTGGGAACGCCGCGCGAATGCCTGGAGAAGCTGGAAGCGATTCAGCGCAAGATGGGCATGGAGCATCTGGGAATCGGCTTCAGTTACGGCGGGATGCCGCGGGCGGAAGTCGAACGCAGCATGCGCCTGTTCGCGGACAAAATTCTGCCGGTTCTCCATCACGATCCAGCCTTCGCGGTGGCGGAGAGTTACACTTGAAAGGAGACCCGATCTCCGATCGCGCACGCTCCCGCAGAGAAAGTTTAAACCATGGGATTCATCGACACCGGTGAGCTGAAGCAAATCGAGCGGCTTCCTGGATCGAGGGGCCGTTATTTCGATTCAAACAATATGACCTTTGGGCAATACGGTATTTGATACGGGCTCTTCCATTCATGAACACTCGCATGCGAACGAGGAAGTCTGGAACACCATCGAAGGGCGGCTTCAGGTAACGATCGGCGATGAATCGCGGATGGCCGGACCGGGCTTTGTCGCCATCGTGCCGCCAAACACGCCGCACTCGGTGAAGGCTATCACCAGCGGCAGGGCGATTGTCGTGGATCACCCATTGCGTCGCGATATGGCGGGCTCCAATGTGCGCCCCGCGAAGTAAACCGACGGCCGGCCAAAAGTCCGCGCCGGCAATTAGATCGCTTTGATTACCGGTAGCGCTTGAACATGGGCCAGACTTCGGAAAGCGGCTTGACCAATCCATAGCAGACGATGATTGGCCCGTTCTCGTATGGCATCACGTACGGTGCGCCGAAACGACCGGCGATCGCGCTGTCCCGACATAACCGCCGCCAGCGATCCGGATTGCCGTTGACCCGGATAATGACGCTGCCGTCGTAACCGTGCGTTCCCCATAAATAATATTGAAGCGAACCGCACAGCGCCGGAGGCAAACCATCGCGCCGGCCGTACACGTCGATCGCCGCGGCTTCGCCGTAATCCGCCGTGATAATCGCGGCGCGAGCGCGCTGGTCCGGAGGCAGCGACCAATAGACCGCGGCGACTTGTTGTTCCAGCTTCCGCCAGCCCAGCTCGTCGGAAAAGATTTGCGTCAAAGGCGCACCCAGTGCCTCCACTTCACTGGGATGGGGCCGCAGGTTGGTGACTCGCAAATAGTGATCGAGCGCCACAGGACTGAGTATCGGCAACACGACTGGAGCCGCAAACAATGATAATGCGACTGCGCCTGTAAGCCATGCCATCCGGAGCCATCGCCAGAGCCCTGCACATATCACCGCCCCGGTCGCGAACATCGCCGGATAGGCTGGGGCGAGATAGTAGTCTTTGCCGTGAGCCAAAATGATCACGGCAGTCGCGATCACGAAAGCGATTGAGAGAAACCGCGCATCGCGCAAACGCGTGACTATGAAGGGCGCGATCACACCGGTGATCCACAGGGGCGCCAGCAACGGATTCATCCCAAAGATCTGACCGATTATGAAACGTATTGGCGAGCCGGTTAGATTCCGGTGGGTGGCGGCGAAATGAATCACTGCGAGGAACGGCCAACCATTGACGGCCTGCCAGATTAGGCTGGGCGCCGCGATCAATGCGCCGATTAGCGCGCCGTACCATAGCTCGCGCCATGAGAGCAGGCGGCGGACGGAGGTGGCGATCATCCCGATTCCCAGGCCCATGAGCCAGATTGCGATTCCGTATTTGGCTTCGAGCGCGACGCCTGCAACAACGCCGGCCCACAGGGCCGCGGATCGGTTACCTTCGATCGCCGCGCGGGCGATCAAATAGGCGCACAGCGTCCACGTTAACGGCTCGAAAGTCGAAGTGAAAAGAGTCGCCTGGATTCCGATCAGCATCGGCGCGATTGCCGCCGCAAGCGCCGCCATCCATGCCGCGGTCGCGGTTCCACCCAGAGTCCGGCAGAGGGTCGCTGTCAGAGGTATCAGAGCCAGCGCCGCCGCAATCGCGGGCAGCCGCAACAGCCAGGTGCTATCGCCCGCGAACTGGGTAGCGGCGGCGATCAGCGGCACCAACGGTGGCAAATCGACATAGCCGAAGGCCGGATGACGCCCGCATACGATGAAGTAGAGTTCGTTGCGGAAAGTGTCATAGCGGCCGGCCAGGGCAAGGTAAATTACCGCCATAATCAGCGTCAGCGACCAGACGAGCGGATCGCGCCCGATGACGTCGCGCATCGGCGTCAGCCGGTTGCTCCAGGCGGTCAATCTCATAGCCTTAAAAATTATTACGTTACACGAACTAATGGCAAGAGCGAAAGATTTAAAACACTTGCCCGTACCAACTGGTTTTGCCCATAAAAGGCACCCATTGAATGCGACTGCTGTTGAGAAAGCTTTACCAGATCGTCAATATTTATTACCTATGAGCGTAATAAATGAGGCAGGGTCGACTGAGAGCGGCAGCGAGCAGGCACGACTGTTGCGCATCGCGGTGGCGCGCCTGCAGCGCCGCTTGCGGTCTGAGCGCAGGACGATGAATCTGGGATTGTCAGCCTACAGCGCACTCGCCTGTGTCTATCAGAACGGGCCGCTCTCGGCTGGACAACTGGCTGGGCACGAGCGCTTGCAGCCGCAGTCTTTGACCAGAATCCTGGCCACGCTTGAAGATCAGAAGCTTATCGCCCGGGTGGCGGATCAGGCGGACCTGCGGCGTGCGAGAATTACGATCACGCGGCATGGGATAGAAGTTCTGCGCAACAACGCCCGGCTTCAGGAGGCCTGGCTGGCGAAGACCATCGCGCAGACCCTGACCAAGACCGAGCAGGAATTCTTAACCATCGCCGCCCAACTCCTGGATCGCATTTCCGGCGCTGAAGCCTAGCCGCACGCGAAAGTGCGCGCTTTCCAAGGCTGTCTTCATCATGCTACTGCACCGATATCGCGGATTGCGGCGGTCGCGGCGTCCTTGCGCTGCCGGCGGCGGCTGCGATCCGGTCTGAGATCTGGAGGCGGCCATGGAGTGGAAAGAGTTGCGGCGAGTCGTTACCGGCCACAATGAAGCGGGTCAGTCCGTGGTGGTATTCGATGGCCCGCCCAGCAACGCGAACGAACGCAACGGCGCCGGTATCGCTCAAATCTGGGCAACGGATTCTTCACCGGTGGATAACCAAACCGAAAACGACGCGGCGTTGCGCAAAGTCAGGTTGGCGCTCCCGCCGCTGGGCAGTCTGTTCTGGTTGTGCAAGGTTGCGCCCACCAGCCAGACTTCCGCTGCCGAGGCACAGCGCAACGCGGCCAAGGCTTTGGAACGCTTCGGCGCCGGCGACGCGGTCAGGCCGTCGGGCGGACGTCCCGATATGCACGCCACCAGGACGCTGGATTACGCAGTTGTACTGTCGGGCGAGATCACTCTGATTCTCGACCAGGGCGAGGTGACCCTGAAGCCGTTGGATACCGTCGTTCAGCGCGGCACCAATCACACTTGGGAGAACCGGGGCACGCAACCCGCGTTGATCGCCTTCGTGCTGCTCGACGCCAAGCCGCTGGCACAAAGTTAGCGGCCGCCTATCTTGGGCAAGTCACGTTGGAAATTCCACTGGCGGCCCAAGGCCTGACCTCACCCGCTCGCGTGGCGGCATTGATTTTGATGAACCCGGACGGCCGCGATAATCCGTCCTCATCCGGAAGCCGATTTCATCATTTGCGCCAGCACGCGGCTCAGCAGCGGCTCGTTGAAAAGCGCGGTCAGCGGCTGGGCGAGTTGAAACACCTCGACGATCAGCCGGCGCACGTCCAGGTCCTCAATCGCAAGCGCCTCCAGCGCCGCGAAGTAGCGCGCGCCTTCGGCGGCGTTTGCGGGGCGCTCACCGGTAGTCTGTGGAAAAGCGAAATCGGAGCCGGCGGCCAGCGTCCATGGCGTGAGAATCACCTCCGCCGCCTTGGCAAAAAACTCCGGCGCCAAGCCCTCCAGTCCGCGCGCGCCGGCCGCCCGCCGAGTCAACAATTCTTTCAGCTCCCGGACCTGCAGGGCCGCCGAACTCATCCCCTGACCATAGACCGGATTGAAGCTGCTGATGGCGTCACCGAGCACCACGAAGCGTTCGGGAAAAGCCGCGAGACGCTCATAGTGGCGTTGCACGCTGGTCGGAAAACGGTGTTGGACGATCTCCGTCAACAGCTCGGCGTCTTTGATGATCTGGTAAAGTTTCGGGGTCGGCATCTGATCCCGGGCAAAAGCAAAAAAGGCTTCGCGATCGGTTGGGGGATAGTCGCCGAAGCGGCCGAACAAGCTCAGATGCCAGGCGTCGTTCTCGATCGCTTCGAACGCCGCACCGGTCCAGTAGTGCGGGGCCGGTCCGAGGAACAACAGCATGCGCTCCGGTTCACCGGCATAACCGGGAATCCGGAGCTGTGCGCTGGAATAGGCGAAGTCGACTCCGATAGTCGTTTCCGCTGGAACTTCAAATCCCAACTCCCGGAGCCAGCGGGGAGCGCGCGACCCGCGTCCGCTCGCGTCCACGACCAGGCCGGCTTCTAGCGAACTCAACTCGCCATCATGCGTGATGCGCACGCCCTGGACGCGGCCGTCTTCCCAGATGAGCCCCTGAACCGAACACTCGGCGCGGAATTTCACGTTGGCGTGAGCCAGCGTCGCCTGCCGCACGCAGTATTCGAGCAGCCCGCGGCTTTGGCAATAAAAGTCGAAGCCGAGGTCATGCGGCTGCGTGACGGAGCCGCTCAGCGAATATGCTTTGCTATCGGGCAGGAAGCAGGCCATGTCTCGGCCCGCGCGCAGCCGCACGGCGCCCAGCCGTTGCAGGTCATCGGTGAAGTTCGGATACAGCTGCGACAGCACCTGTTGTCCGCCCAGCAACAGCAAGTGGAGATGATTGCCCTGCGGAATGGACTTGTGAATCGCAGGTCCAGGACTGATTCGATCGCGCTCGAGCACGGTGACCGAGTCGAAAAAATCGGCGAGCACGCGAGCGGTCATCAGACCCGCCATGCTGCCGCCGATGACGATGGCATGTGGACCCAGGCAATTCATCTATGCGGTTCGTTGTTCCTCCGAAGGCCCGACGGATTTGGAATCGGCTCCCGCGTCCGAAAAACCGGCCGGGCAAATTTGGTTGGCAAGCTATCATGCACAGGGTTCGCGCTGCCAGGGGCGAATTGAGGGCGACGCGGCTCTTGACCCTCGAACGTCGCATTTTTGCGGTCAGGTCTGGCGTGAAACTTGTCATGGCGTTTGCCTCGACTTCCGAGCGCCTGCTCTGATCGGACGTGATGAATAAAGTTTCCATACGCCGAGCCGGAACCGTCTTCGCGGCGATAGTTTCGACCCTCCTGTTCACCAGTGCGGGCTGGGCCTGGATGCCGGAGGGCCATGAAGTCGTCGCCATCATCGCCGCCGACCATCTGACCCCGCAGGCGCGGGCGCGCGTGGCCGGCATCCTTGGGGTGCCCGACAATCCGCAGGCCGTCGGCGATGCGATGGCCGCCGCTTCCATCCGCCCCGACACCGAGTTTCGCGTCGATCCGAAGACCCATCCCTGGCACTACATCTCTTTGTGCCTGCAGGACACGCCCGCCGACCTGACCATGCGTTGTCCGGGCGGCGCATGCGTGACGGCGAAGATCGACGAATACGCCGATCGCTTGAAAACCGGCAACTATGACCATTGGGGAGCGGCCGGCGACCTGGCCTTTCTGATCCACTTCGTCGGCGATATCCATCAACCGCTGCACGCCGGAAGCAATGGGGACCGCGGCGGGACCTGCCAACCAGTGGACGTGACCCCGCCTGAGCAGAACCTGCACTTCGCATGGGACGATGCGGTGGTCGTCGAATTGGAAGCGCGAATGGGAACGCACAGCCCCAGGGCCACGGCCACGGCGCTCGAGCGGCTTTACCCAAAAACGATCGTTCCAACCCAGCCGATGAGCGCCGCCCAGATCGCTTGGGAGACCCACGAACTGGCCAGGAGCGACGTCTATGGAGCGCTCCATATCCCGGAAAAGCCCTGTGCGCCATCGGCATGTCAGGCCGCGCCCGGAGGCCCCGTGGTATTGGATCAGGCGTACATGAAACGGGAGGGCCAGGTAGCCGGAAAACAGCTTGCGAAGGGGGGCTATCGGCTGGCCGGGTTGCTCAATCAAAGCCTGGACTGAAGGCTGCGGGTTGATTAGCAAGCGGTTGGCGTGCGACATAGAGGCTCAAGACCACCGTCCAGGGAATCCGGAGCATCCGAGCGGCCGAAGGTACCGGCCACAACAACGCGCGCGCCTTCGCGCTTTTCAATGATGCGATTTGACTCCGTCTTCAGTGGACCGGGTTGGGAAACAACTCTGCGGAGGATCAACCATGTCTGCGCTGCCCGAACTCGCCGACCTCGAAGCTTTGCGCGCCTTTGACACCCCGACGATCTGTAACGCTCTGGAGGTAGTCGCGCCCCATCGCCGTGCGCTGGGCTTTAACCGGCGGCCGCTGGTCGCACCGTTTCCAGCCATGAAGCCGGTGGTCGCCTTCGCGCGCACCGCGACCATCCGTTGCCGCGAACCCCATCCGCGCGGCATGCGCGAGGCGGGCAAGATAGCGATGGCTTATTACGAACATATTGCCGCGGCGCCGATGCCCAGCATCGCGGTCATCCAGGATCTCGACGGTCCCGACATCGGACTGGGCTCATTGTGGGGCGAGGTCAACAGCCACGTCCACAAGGGTCTGGGATGCGCCGGCGTTATTACTGACGGGTCGGTGCGTGACCTCGACGTGTGGGCGGCGGACTTCTTCGTGCTGGCGGGGTCAGTCATGCCCTCGCACGCCAACGTGCATGTCGTGGACATCGGCGTGGTCGTGAACATCGCGGGGATGGTGGTTTCGCCCAACGACGTAATCCACGCCGATCGGCACGGTGCCGTGGTGGTTCCCGCCGACGTGATCAAGGCGGTGCCTGCTACCGCCGCGCTCATCGCCCGGCGCGAGAAGGTGCTCATCGATGCGAGTAAAGATCCCGGCTTTTCGATGGAGCGGCTGCGCAAAGCATTCGCCGACGCCGCCGAGATCCATTGATACGGCTGGTCTCTTTTGGCGCCGCGGGATCGTCAGTGCGCCGCGCCCCCGGCTTTGCGTATCTCGAAGCGCCGGATGAGAAACGCCAGCGGCACGCCCAAGGCGACGACGAGCGCGAGCAACCGGAAGCAGTCCATGAAGGCCAGCATCGCCGCCTGCTGATTCATCAGGTTGGCGACCATCGCGTACGACTGATGGATCGCGTCGGGACCACTGGCGCCGCGGGTGATCAGATAACGGCTTGAAGTGTTCACGAAGCCGCGGAGCATCACGTCCGCGGAGGTGATATTGCTCACCAGCACGCTTTGATGAAACTGCGTGCGCCGCTCGAGCATCGTGGTCACGAAGGCGATACCGAAACTGGCGCCCCAATTCCGGCAAAGGTTGGTAAGGCTTGAGCCTTTGTTGTTCTTGTTCTGCGGCAGGTATGAGTATGCGAGCTGGCTCACGGGCACGAACATGAACGCATAGCCGAAGCCCTGGAAACATCGCGCGAGAGTGAAGTGGAAATAATCGGTCTGAGTAGTCATTCCGCTGTAGTAAAGAAATGAAAGCGCCGCGATCGTGAAGCTCAGGCCGAGCAGCCGGGGTGCGCCGATCCGCGGCACGATTCGCACCACGAATGGAGCGAGCAAAGTTATTACCGCCGCGCCCGGCCCCAGAACCAGGCCCGCATCAGTCGCGGTGTATCCGAAGAGCGTCTGCAGCATCTCGGGAATCAGTACCGTGCTGCCGAAAAGCCCGAACGCGAACAGAAAGTAATAAATACAGGACAAGGCAAAGTTGCGCTCGCGCAACAGCGTCAACTCGACGATCGGGTCGTGATGATGCCACTCCCACCAAATCGCGATCGCTATGGCCGCCAGAGCGATTATGAGAAAGCTCACGATGAAATGGCTGCCCAGCCAGTCATCGCGCTCGCCGCGGTCCAGCACCACTTCCAGGCATGCAAAACCGATCGCGATCAGGCTTATTCCAATGTAGTCGATGCGCAGCTTGCCGCCACTCCACGCCTGGCGGCGCTCCTGAATGAATGCCGGCGGATCGTGCACCAGCCGGCTGGACAGCAGCAGCGAGAGCAATCCGATCGGAACGTTGATGAAGAACACCCAACGCCACGAGAAGCTGTCGGTGATCCATCCTCCCAGCGGCGGCCCGATTGCCGGCGCCGTGACGATTGCCATGCTGTAGAGGGCAAAGGCTCCGCCAAGTTTCTCCTTGGGAAAGGTGTCGACCAGAATCGCCTGTTCGACCGGCGCCAGACCGCCGCCGCCGATTCCCTGCAGAATGCGGAAAAAAATCAACATTCCAAGGCTCGGGGCCAGTCCGCACAGAAATGAAGTGGCGGTGAACAGCGCCACGCACATCATGTAGTAGCGCTTGCGTCCGAACACCCGGCTGAGCCACGCGCTCATCGGCAGGATTATGGCGTTGGCGACCAGGTAGCTGGTGAGCACCCACGTGCTTTCGTCGTAACTGGTGCCGAGTCCGCCGGCGATGTGGGGCAGCGAGACGTTGGAAATACTCGTATCGAGCAGTTCCATGAACGTCGCCATCGTGACCGTGAGCGCAATCGCCCATGGATTGAACGCCGGCCCCACCGAAATTGCCGGGACAGCGGACGGCTCCGAGCCGTCCAATCGCCGCGTAACGGTTATCGCAGCCATACTGAAGGCTCCACTGACATTCCGGGATGCAGCAGATGATCGGGATCCTGACCGGGTTGGAAGAGGATCCTCACTGGTAGCCGCTGGACTACTTTTACGTAGTTGCCGGTCGCGTTTTCCGCCGGCAACAGGCTGAAGCGATCGCCACTCGCCCCGGGCATGTTCTTGACGTAGCCCTGGTAGTTGCGGCCGAACGTGTCGATATGAATGGTGACCTTCTCGCCGGGCCGCATTCTCGCGAGTTGGGTTTCCTTGAAATTCGCCGTGACCCAAATGTTGTCGGTTTCGGTAACGAACATCAGGGTCTGGCCAGGCTGAATTCTGGAACCCAACTGGACGCCGCGCTTGCCGACGATGCCATTGGCCGGGGCGAAGATTTTCGTATAGCCGAGGTTCAGCAGGGCTTGATCGAGCGTGGCTTGCGCCGCGCCCGCTTCGGCCTCACGCGCGGCAATCACTTTGAATGCCGACGCCGCCGTTTCGCGCGCGGAATCAACCTTGGCGGCGTCAACCCGCGCCGTCGCGATATATTGATCGTATTGCTCCTGCGCAACCACGCGCTGTTCGAGCAGCGTTGCGTACCGCTTCGCCTCCCTTTGGGACCTGAAATTCGCCGCGTCGTCTTCACGAATAGTCGCCAGCGCCGCGGCGTAATCCTGCTTAGCGGACGCGACATGTGCCAGCGCCAATTGGAGGCGCGCCTTGGCCAGCTCCACGGCGACCTCGTAATCGCGCGGATCGATCTCGACCAGCAACGCTCCTTGCTTCACCCGGTCGTCGTCTTCCGCGTGAACGCGGATAACGGTGCCGTCGATGCGGGAGCTGACCGGATCTATGTGGCCATCGATTTCGGCATCATCGGTGGATTCGTAAGACTGCAGATAGTTCCACGCGGCCGGCGCCGCCGCGCAAAATGCGGCAATCAACAGCGCGATCAGGGCAATCCGCCGGCTGATGCGCGCGTGCCCGGGCTTGCCGCCGGAGGGAGGCCGGCGGCATGGCACGTCCTGGTTTGAATCGGGATAAGGCCGCCGGTCGTCGATAAAGCCGCGCCTGAGGGCTTCAATCCGATCGCTCGGCTCCGGCAGCGTATCAGTTTCGTCTTGAAAGGATCGCGCATCAAGTTCCTTCGTAGCGCCCAATTCGGCGTGCGAGCCGCGGCCGTCGAGGCGACGCCAGAAGTCCTCCATGAGATTATTTTCGAAGGCAGCGTCCATATCGTTCACCTTGTGTTCTTGTATATACAAGCATCTCGCGAAAAAAATTTAGCCTTGAAGTTTGCGCAACGCGGACCGCAGTGCGGCGACACCTTCTGTTCCCAGTCGTCCGGTGACCTCTTTCTGGGCTTGCTCCCAGGCGGGATAGCACTTGAGGATCAGCTCGCGACCTTTATCCGTGACTTCAATCGAGTGGCTTCGGCGATCATGGCCCGTCACGATGCGCAGCCAACCCTTCGCGCGCATCCGTTCGACATTGCGGCTGAGCGTTGATTCGTCCATTTGGAGGGCCCTGATCAGGTCCGCCGGTTTGGCTGTTTCGCAATTGGCGACCGCAACCAGGAGCGTGAATTGGCTTACCTTCAACCCGGCTTTCGAGAGAGCGCCGTCATAGATCGCAGTGATCATTCGGTTCAGCTTGCGAACGCGGAACCCGATGCATTCCAGCTGCATTTTTTTGGTCTCTTCTGTCACGATTAGTTGTATATGCAAGAATTGGCGGTATGTCAAGCAGATGCCCCCGGATTTAAAATCTCGGTCCGTGGGCAGACGCCTTGAAGTGACGCCCGGTGGCTACGGGAATCGGGCTTTATTCGATTGCATATAGCCGTGCGCAGTTGTCCCACAGGAATTTGCGTCTGACCTGATCGGGCAACGGCATCGACAGGAACTTGTCGACTGCGTGAGGAAATTTGCTGTCCGGATGCGGATAGTCGGTGGAAAAGACCACGTTGTCATCGCCCATCCAGTCCACCAGCAGCCGGGCGGGCTTCTCGTCGGCCTCAACCGAAACGTAGCAATTGTCGCGGAAATGCTCCGAAGGCAACTTCGAGAGCTTCACTTCGAAACGTCCGATATACTCCTCGTAATGGTCGTCCAGCCGCGCCAGCAGCCATGGAGCCCACGAGCAACTGGCCTCCAGGAAACCGGCGCGCAGGCGCGGGAAGCGCTCCAGCACGCCGCCGCCGGCAAAGCTGACCAGCGCCGCCATCGGACCCAGGCTGTGCGAGAACGTGTGCCACAACATCAGCTTGTCGTAGAGGCCCTGACCGAAATCATTGAGATGATCGGGGCCGCCGCCGTGAAACACCACCGGGATACCGAGTTGCTCACATTCCGCCCATAGCGGATCGTAATGCGGATCGTGCCATGGACGCTTGTTGACCTGGCCCGGCAGCAGAAAGATTGCCTTGAAGCCGTATTTCTCCACGCATCGCCGGGTCTCGGCAGCGGCGCTTTTGACGTCGTGAGGCGCAACCATCGCGGCGCCATACATCCGCTTGCGATCAGGCGCCATCAAATCATACAGCCAGTCGTTGTAGGCGCGCGCGATAGCCGTGGCCAGCGCCGGGTCGATACCCTTTGAACCGGCGGTTTCGCTGCTGTCCACGCCCAGCACGAACAGTCCGCGGGAAGGATAGAGCGCCGCGACGTCGATGCCCTCGCGGTCCATCGCCTCGAGCTGCGACACCCCGTCCCAGTTGCGCCGCGCGGCAAACTCGTACTCAGACTCGACCGGCGTCATGTGCGCGCTCAGCGCGCGAAACCAGTTGGTCATATGCGGCTGCGCGTCGGGATGCTGGCTGGGCATGCCGTAGGACAGATTGACCCCGATGTTGCGCGGGATGGGAGCGTCATTGCCGACCGGCGCGCCCTCCTTGAACCGGGGATCAATGTAGCGCTGCCACAGATCGCCGGGCTCGATGATGTGCATGTCGGAATCAATCACCTTGAAGCCATTATGAGACATTGCGTTGAACCTCGACTCCGGGGTCTCGATTTGCTGCGTTATACGTCGGTAAAGTTGGCGAAAAGCGCGGCTGGAGTTGCACCCTGGCAGGCTGCGGAAAAAAGGATATCTGCTTTTTCATTGCCTGCTCCCTCACTCTTATCTCTCCCAGAGGAAGAGAAGATGCAGGTATGAAGCCATCTTTCATGCCGGGTGCGGCACCACCAAACGTTGGATTGCCCTCGAAGACTCCTTGTTTCGCATCCTGCTAGCGCCCGCTGCGTACCTTCACTCCGGCCTTTTCCTCTTGCAGGGCGAACGCGGCGACGCCGTCCTTGTCTCCGAGCCCGCGCGCCACGGCTTCGGTCAGATGCTGCTCGACCAGCGCCGCCAATGGGATTGGGACATCGAATTCGCGCGCGACCTGGTTTGCAAGGGTCACGTCTTTGCGGGCCAGCTTGAGGGCAAAGGTCGCGGGCCGATCGAAATCGCCCTTGAATACTACGGCGGGTAGACCTTTAAGCAGAAGCCCGCGCCCAAAAGCGCCGTCGCTGATTACTTTGAACAAGGCCTGCGGAGCAACTCCCGCTTTGGTGGCCATCGTGAAGGCCTCGGCAATCGCGGCCGAGGTCACGATGCAAAGCTGATTGTGGGCCAGCTTGGCGATATTGCCGGCGCCGATCGCGCCAATGTGCGTGATCTGGTCCTTGGCGCCGATGATTTCCAGGACCGGCGCGACCCGTCGAAACACCGCTTCGTCGCCACCGACCATAATCGCCAGGTTGGCGGCTTTCGCGCCGCCGGCGCCGCCGCTGACCGGCGCATCGAGCATGTCCACGCCCTTTTGCTTGAGCACCTGATGGATGCGGCGGACCAACGTGGGGGAGTTGGTGCTCAGGTCGACGTACACCGAGCCGGGACGGATTGCGTGAATGATGCCGGCTGTTCCGAACATTACGTCTTCGACTTCGGGCGGACCCGGCAACGAGGTGAAAATGAGTTCGCTTTGCGCCGCTAATTGCTGAGGAGAATCACTCCACACCGCTCCCGCCGCCAGGTGGGGCGCCGCGGCCTCGCGCCGCACATCAAACACCTGCACCGAGTGATCCCCCGCCTTAATCAGATGGAGGGCCATCGGCCCGCCCATGTTGCCCAATCCAATGAAGCCGATGCGCATTTACACTCATCCTCCCGATAGATCAAAGCGGCGACTCGGAATGTGAAAAATCGGACGCCGGTCGCCGCGCGAAGTCCCCGGATCGACCGGTTCAACCGTATATGAATCCGCCGGGATTACATACATCGCGATCCGTCTCCCTGCTCCGATCGGCCAGCTTAAGCTGATGTTCGAGACGAAAACCAATGCCTTTTGTCTATAGCCCGATAGCGAAAAGGTATTCTCCCGGCCTAGCAGGCTGCGGACAAAGTCTCCACAGCCTGCTCCCTCACTCTTATCTCCCCTCGGCCAGGGGGAGAAGATTGAGGAAGGAAGCCAGCTTTTAAGCAGGGTGCTACTCCTCTCGGGCAACCAGTCGGTCTCTGCCCCCGTTTTTCCGCACCTGTCAGGCCTTCAGGAGCCGCACCTGAGCGGCGCCCGGGTATCCTGCCGGTGCTCTGATGATCCGCAGATATTCATGCAGCGGACGCGACTTATTATCGGACCGCCACGCGACGCACAGTTCGGCCCGCATCGGCGGCCTCAAGTGACGGAAGACGACCCCTTCGTGGGGAAGGTTACGATTTTGTTCCAGCATCACGGCGACACCCAAACCGGCCGCTACCGCGTTGAGCATCACGCTGAATCGATCAGGCGTTTGCACGATACGTGGCCGCCAGGCCGCCGGCTGCGAGACCCGGCGCATCCACTCGTCATAGTGTGGATACTCCTTGACGTTTAATCCTATAAACGGAACATCTTCCAGGTCCTTGATGGTGACGGCGGTCTTGCGGGTCAATGGACTTGTTTCGGGCAGCGCTACGAGAATCTCATAAGTGGCGACGGATTCCCCCCGCAGTTCGGTGCCGGTCAAGGCGTCAGGCATTCCGACAAAGCCGATGTCGATCTGGCCAAATTCCAGGGCGCGCAACTGTTCCGCACAGGTCAGGTCGAACAGACTCAGTTTTGCCTTGGGACAAACCCGGTGAAATGCCGCGAGCGTGGCCGGCAGGCGATGATAATCAAAACCCGCGGTATAACCGATTCTGAACTGCTCAGCGTCACCGCGGCCAACCCGCTGCGCCGTCTCGACACTTTCAGCGGCGAGCGCCAGCAGGCGTCTGGCATTGACGAAAAAACTACGTCCCGCTTGAGTCAACTCCAGGCGGCCTTTTCCGCGGTCGAAGAGCTCAACTCCGATCTCTTCTTCGAGGTTCTTGATCTTGCGCGTCAGCGAAGGCTGCGCAACCCGCAGCTTCACGGCCGCGCGAGTGAAGCTCAGTTCCTCGGCGACCATCACAAAATCGCGGATGTGATGCAGTTCCATAACGTCTCACGCTATGCGGTCGCGTCATCGTCCACCGCCTACCCGCAAAATAACGACCGTTCCTGCGCGAGGTTACGATCAGCCAGCCAGTTCGGCAACCTTGGCCCGAACCACGAGAACCGAATTCATGAAGCGGTACTTCGCGGGCTGGAGGTTGATCCCCGGCGGGAGGCCGGGAGCGACGTATCGCTAATTCGATTGGCCCGGCTGTCGCCCTCAGCGCGAAAGTAGTAGCTTGGCTCCGGCATCAATCCGCCGGGCAGGAGGCGAATCCATGGCGATAATGATCACGGGTGGAACCGGTTTTCTCGGTTCTTATCTGGCGCGTCATCTGGTGCAGGAAAAAGGCATCAGGGGCAAGGAACTGATCCTCTTCGACCGCTATCCCAACAAGGAGCGCATCGCGGAGGTGCTGGACGACGTGACGCTGGTGACCGGAGACATCACCGAACCCACGGAAGTTGCCGCGGCAATCAAAAACTACAAAGTGGAGCAGGTTTACCATCTGGCCGCAATTCTGGGAGACCCGCCGCCGGCCCAGGTGATCTCGTACATGAAGGTGATGTGCGATGGCACGCTGAACGTGCTGGAGGCATCGCGGGTCATGGGCGTCCAGCGCGTGGTCTACGCCAGCTCGGTTGCGGTCTATCTGGGCGGGCCAAAATGGCGCAGCGTCAAGCGGCCCGGCGAGGGGTTGGACGAAGACGACCCGCCCAGCCCCGGCATCTTTTACGGGATGTGCAAGCTTTATTCGGAGAATCTCGCCGCACTTTATTCGCGTCGTTTCGGACTGGAGACGATTGGCTTGCGGCCGACCTCCGTCTTCGGGTTCGGACGCTGGATGCGCGGTTCATACGCCAGCGGGCTGACTCCCATACCGGAGGACGTCCACTATATGGTGCTGCCGGAACTGGCGGCGCTGGGAAGACCCGTGGCGATGCCGCCGGATGACACCGAATCGGACTGGATTTACGCTGCCGACGCGGCGGAGGCATGGTTTTGCGCGATGAACACGCCCAAGCCCTCGCGTTTGGTCTACAACATGGCGGCAGAGATGCGCCGCATGGCGGACGTGACCGCTCATCTGCGCAGGCTGCTGCCCGAGGCCAAAATCACGGTTTCAGAAAAGCCGGTGCCGACGGTTCCGAAGATGAACTACGACAACCTCAGGAAGGACCTGGGGTTCCAGCCGCGTTACACAATGGAGACCGGGATGACCCATTATCTGAACCTGGTGCGCAAGGCCGCCAGCCTCCCCGCGGTCAAGGGATAGAGGCAAGAGGCGGTCGCATCTCGAGAGACTGTCAAAAAATGCATCCGGCCGTGATATCCCGAGGGGAGAGGCCGGCGCTCAGCGCGGGGTGAGGGTCCATAGCGCCTGGCGTCTTCTTTGACGCCAGGCATCAAAATTCTGATGGCTGCCTACCCGCGCCGAGCTCGAAAATCGACATTCGCCTTGGACAACACGAGGGGAGAGAACAGATTCGCTTCAGGGCTAGGGGCGCTTGGGCGCGGGCGCGGGAGGGAAGCCTTCGGTGGAGCGGATGTGGATGTCACGCTGCGGAAAGGGGATTTCGATTCCGGCTTCTTTCAGGGCCCGGAATAACGCGAAATAAAGGTCGCTGCGCATCCGCTCCGGCTGAATCTCTTTGACGTTAATCCATAGCAGCAGTTCGAAGTTCAGGCTCGAGTCCCCCAGACCCGCGAACCATACTTCGGGCGGCGGTGACGGCTGAACGTTGGGCGTGCTTACCGCCACCGCTTCCATGATCCGCCGCACCACTTCGGGATCGGCATCGTATGAGACTCCGATCGGTACGTGCAGGCGCGTATAGGGATCGGACCGCGTCCAGTTGACGATCTTGCCGTCGACGAATTCGGAGTTGGGCACCAGATACTCAACCGCATCGAGAGTCTTCATCCGCGTCGCCCGAATCCCGACCTCCTGGATAATGCCGATGGTATCTCCGGTGGTGACGACATCGCCTTTGCGCAGGGCCCGTGTGAAAATCAGCGTGAACCCGCTGGTCAAGTTGTTCGCCATCGATTGCAGTCCCATCCCCAGTCCGATACCCAATGCCCCGGCGAACAGCGTAATCGTGCCCAATCCCAGGCCCACCGCTTCCACCGAGGCCAGCACCCCGATCGCGACGATGACGTAAACGATGAAGGTATTAATGGCGGTGGCGACGCCCGGATCGACGTTGAGCCGCGGGTAAATTCGGAACTCGCAATAGTCCCGGATGAGCCGGGCCGACAGCGCGAAAACCAGCACTATGAGGACGGCTTTGACCAGCACCACAGCCGAGACGCTTTGCTTTCCCAGCGTCATCACCGGCGCGGAGAGCAACGCGTAGAGCGGGTGAAACGCGCCGATCAAATGGAAAAAGGCCGCTGCCGTAGCAAGCACGATGACGTACCGGACGAGCCTGACCAGCGAGCGATGGAGAGCGACCGCGTTTTCGTGGGGCGCATTGTCGGAGAACAAGGAACGGTGGAGTGCCCACTGGCTCAGATGATTGACCGTCACCGCCAACAAAAAGAGCGCGGCCGGCAACCACGTGCGAACCCAGATGAAATTCGCCAGGGTCACGAATCCGGCCAGCTGGATCAGCGCGATTATTATCGTCAGCGCCCAAATCGCCGGATAAAAGCGGGTGAAGGCCGCGACAAATCCCCGATAAAGAAAGTTCGGAAGGACCGGGAATAGCGCGACCACTGCGCGCCGGCGCATCGTGACGACCGCCAGCATAACGATCAGTGAGAGGCGCAGCGCCGCATCAATCAACTCGACCACGTCCGCCGGCGCGCCGAAATCCGCGATCAAATTCGTGCAAACCTTCAGCGCAATCCCATAGGCCAGCAGCAACCGCGCAAATCTGAAAAGATAGCGGCCATGCTCAGGTGGAATCGGCAGCAGCGGACGCACCAGCAGTTCGTATACGGCACTGAGCGCGAATGCGTAAATGGCCCACGCCAGGAGCAGTTGCCCAACGATAATGAACACCGGCCCTTGAAAACCGGTCAGCGCCCTTACGAACGCCCACAGACCCCACAACGAAATGGGCAGCAGCGCGGCCGCGACCAGTTCCGAGAGCGCCGCCATCCACTCCTGTCCAGCCCCTGGCATCCGCTCCGACAGCGGCGCAAGCCCCCGTTTGACCCGACGCGCAAGCCGGTCACGCCCGAAGATCCCATAGCCGATGCTGACCGCCAGCAGCAGCATCAATACGCCGCCGTGCCCCAGTACCTGATGCTGGTGGCGCGCGAACTCGATTAGCTTTGGAACTTCACCTGGAAAGCTCCGAACCGCGGATACGATTCGCTCCCCGGTCCCTTGGTCAAAGCCAAGAGGCTGGCGACTGAAGAGAGAAGGAGAGGCGGGTGCGATCTTCGACGGAGCGTTTTCGGCCGCAACTGTGAGTCCGGCCCAGGCCAGGTCCAGGATGACGAGCAGCGCCGAGGCCGCCAGGCTGCGTCGGTCAGCATACCCGTTGTAGCGGTTTACCGGGACATCGAGTTTACACAGCCCATTATCTGCCATCGCTTTGGTAACTGCTCTTGCTCTCCGCACCGCGGGCGCCGCGCCAAAGCCGACGCCACCCCGACCGGATATAGCAGAGGGACGCGGGAACTCCCAAGTCCCCGCGTCCAAGGCACCATCTTCCGATGAACCGCCTAGCAGGCTGCGACAAAAAAATTTCCGCCGCTGCTCTTATCTTTCCCGGGGGAGAGAAAGGGCGGTTCACGAACCGCCCCCTGGAGTTTCTACATTTTGCTTTAATTTTCTCCACCGGACCGGGGAGAAGGCGCCGCGGCGGCGCGCCAGGGAGGGTCCTTTGTCAGCGCGCCTGCTTCAGGCGCGCGATCATGAGGTTCCGATCGACGAACCTTTGCGCGATCCAGACGGCGCCTTCGCGCTGAGTGTGCGGATGAGGAGCGGAAGTTGTGGGAGCACCTCAGAGCCAAGCACTTTGCGGGATTCAAATTCAGCCGACAGCACCACATTGGTCTATACTTCGCAGATTTCTGCTGCGTCACGCGCCACCGGATTATCGAACTCGACGGCAATCAACAGGCGGAGCCGGAGCGGGAGCGCACGGATCCCTTGAGAACGGCTTGTCTCACCGAGCAGGGTTATCGAGTGATGCGATTTTGGAATGCAGAAGTGAACACCGAGATCGAAGCTGTGCTCGAAGCGATTTATGCAGCGCTGCCGGTTTCCTTAATCGCGCGCCTTGGCGGCCGCGCTGACAAAGGACCCTCTCTGGGCGCCGCGGCGGCGCCCATCTCCCCCGGACCGGGGAGAAGATTACAGCGACCATGTACAAACCCCAGCCACGGTCTGGAATAATGCTGACACCGCCGCCATGCCCGAGGTGTCAACGGCCGCCCCGTTATCGACTTGCCCGCTCTCGACGCGGTGTATCGTAGGCGGCTCGGGCCGCAAGTCGCGGCGTCAGTCGAGCTGCGTCCACTCTGGGTCATGCCGACGCAAGCTGCTACGCTAAACTCTGCCTCAGGAAGTGCGAGTCCAATAAGGGCGGGACAGCTCGCCGTCTCTCGTAAGATTCCACTCGCGTTCTGCCTGGCAAGAGGAGTCACCATGAAGATTTCGGTATACAACATTGGGGTCGAAACATTTGTGCCCATGCTGCGCACATTGTCAGAGCTTCTCGACAAGGGAGCCCAGTACGCGAGCGCTAGAAACTTCGATTCTGCCGTGCTCGTGAATGCACGGCTCGCGCCGGATATGTTTCCACTCGTCAGACAAGTGCAGGTCGCCTGCGATCAGGCCAAGGATTCGACGGCGCGCCTCATCGGCCAGGAGCCGCCGCGCTTCGAGGACAAGGAGCAGACCCTCGACGAGCTCAAGGCTCGCATCGCCGGGACGATCGACTATCTACAGAGCGTGCGCGCGACCGCATTCGAGGGTGCGGAGGATCGCGACATCAAAATAGCGTTCCCCAATAACCTGACACTCGAGATGAAGGGCCTTCAGTTTCTGAGGGATTGGGCGCTGCCTCATTTCTACTTCCACGTCGTTACGGCATACGACATCCTGCGCCACAACGGCGTCGACATCGGCAAGCGCGATTATTTGAGCCACGTGGCCAGCCACATCCGCTAGCACGGCGATTGAGAGATCACGCCAGCGGGTATTAATGCCGGCGCATACTCGTAAGGCACTGAATCGGCGGGAAGTTTAGTGGGCAGTGGCTTCCTCCAGCCGGCCTCCGCTACGACAGCCGTGTACGCAGGGGGCAGATGAGGACGAAGAACAGGTCGATAACGCCGCCACCACAAATCGGATCGAGGACGCCCATGCCCACAGCCATATATCATATTCAGTTAAACGTCAGAGACTTTGCCCGCTCTCTGTCCTTTTACAAGGCGCTCGGTTTCGAAGAGGACCACGGGGCTGATTTCAAGGAAGGTTCTCCACCGCTGGATCTGACAAACTTTGTGCGAGAGGTAGGGGCCGACCCCCAGGACGCACAGATTGCGCTGCTCAGGTTATCTACAGACCCGTATGGGCACATCGAACTGGCTTGCTGGGGACCGAAGAGTTCGAACGAGGGTTGGCGCCCCAAATTCAACAGTATTGGCGTCGTGCGTATATGCCTTCTGGTGGACGACCTCGATGCTGAAGTCGCGGCGATACGGGCGAGAGGGATTCCGGTCGTAACCGGTCCGATGACTTTGGACTTGAAGCGGGGGACAACCAGATTTGTTTTCTTCAAAGATCCTGACGGGAATTTTGTTGAGTTCATCGAAGTGAAAAACGCCGCGCAGCCCTGAAGCGAAAATGGACTCCCGCCAATCCACTGGTGAACCGGTTCTTTAGCGCTGGCGATAGCGACGTTGCGACTCCTCAATCGGGTAGTCGTTTGCGCTCATGTCACGGCGCCGCATCAGTCCCTCTGGATCAAACTCCCAATGCTCGTTTCCGTGAGTGCGGTACCATTGTCCGTCGGCGTCGTGCCACTCGTACTCGAAGCGCACGGAGATTCGATTTCCCGTGAAGCACCAGAGCTCCTTCATCAGGCGGTAGTCCAGTTCCTTCTCCCACTTCCGCTTCAGGAACGACTTGATGGCGGCGCGGCCCGTGAAGAATTCCGTGCGATTCCGCCATTCAGAATCTTGGGTGTACGCCTGCGCCACGATCTCCGGATCGCGGCTGTTCCAGGCGGTTTCCGCCGCCTTGACTTTGGCCCGAGCCGTTTCGAGCGTGAAAGGAGGCGCAATTCGCGCGGCGCTGGGTATGATGTTGTCTGATGTCATCTTCTCATCTCTTCATCGATGCTGTGCAACGGGCCATGCGTGTATAGTTCTTGCTCCGTAAGCGAGCATCGGCTGCAGTGGCTCCGCGCGGCTTTTTCGCGGTCTCATATACCTCGTCAACCCTTGCGCCCCTCGACCCGATCACGATGAGATGCGCCGGCAGCCGGTCGAGATCGAGCGCCTCAATATAGGTCATCGGATTCGCCGCGGCGAGTCCGGGAATATTGGGCATCGTCGCGCGCGATCCCACGACGAGGAACACGCGTTCGCCGAAAATCCGTCGCGTGCCGCCATCGTCGAGAGCAATCTCAACGGTTTTCGGAGCAACGAACCGGCCCTCGCCCATGATCAGTTCCACTCCGCTGGCTGTGGTACGAGCAACGTGCATCTGATGCAGCCCTTCGACCATCTCGCGTTTGCGGCGCGCAACGCCCGCCATGCTGATTGCGAACGAATCCATCTCGAGACCGAATTCCGCACCGCGCCGCGCCAGCGATGCTACCCTGGCGGAATAGATCAGGTTCTTGCTGGGCAGGCACGCGATATTGGGGCACGACCCACCTAACCATCTTCGCTCGACCATCGCGGTCCGATGACCCGCCTTGGCCATCGTCCAGGCCAGGTATTTGCCCGCTTCTCCACTTCCGAGAATGAGAATTTCGTATTTTTCGACGTCCGGCATTGGCCCGTCTCCTCTGCGTAGCTATGGGGTTGGCCAAGCTTTAAGAACCATGCTCCATCGCCCTGACGGTTTGGTCCGTGGTCCAGACCGCGTGGGCGAGAAACGCGTAGTTGATGAGCGCCGCCGTATAGCCGTAACCCCATTGCGGATGCTTCGGCGCGGCCGTCGCATCTTTTGCGACGGCCACCTCGAAACCCTGCTCTATCAATTCGCGCAAGTGAGATTCGACGCACATGTTGGCCAGCATTCCGCCGAGAATAACCTTGCTGATCTTGCGTTTGCGCAACTGCAGAACCAGGTCGTTGGTTTCTGGTCCCCACACCCGATGCGGCGCGACGACGATGGTTTTGCCGTCCTGAATGTACGGCTTAAAACGCTCCAGCCAGTCAGCGCCGGAGCCTTTGAGGCCGTCGAGATTCAAGACTCCTTTGCGCGCGAACATACCAGAGGTAGCCTCCTCGGTTTCCAGCGGTCCATTGAATTTCCATCCTTTGTCCGTGGGATAGAAATAGTGAGGAGAGATGAAAACCTCGAATCCATGCGCCTTGGCGGTGGTGAAGATGCGCTCCATGTTCTCGATGGTATTGTTTTCTTGAAGACTCTCGCGGACCAGCGGCCATGCGAGGCCGGTTTCACTCAATACGTCATTCTGAGGGTCAATAAATACAACTGCGGCGTCGTTCCTGTCGACGTTCATAATTCTCCTCGCTGTAGGGTTGATCGCTTTGAAGAATGATGCTCTCAACGCCCGGCATAAAAACTGGCTTCCTTCCTAAGTCTTCTCTCCCGCTGGGAGAGACACGAAGGCTGTGAAAATCCTTTTCCGAGCGCTTGCTGGGGAACAAAACTCACTCACTCGCCATACGCGGACAGCCTCCGCGGCGATGCTCAGGCCGCGACCACTGAGAGAAACCAGCTCGGCTCTCACTGGAGTTTTTTCTCTCAGGGACCAGGGCTTCGAACCTTACGTAGCCGATCCAGCTCCTTGGTTAAGTCCTCGATGCGCCGGTCGCGTTCGGCCACCATCGCAGTTACCTCCGCCGCCTCGAAGCGCTGAGGGATGTGCTGCGGACAGTTGGAGTCCCAGGCCGAGACGCTGAAGAGGATCGCCTGCTCCGCGCGCGCCTTGTAGCCATCCGGTTTCAACCTTTTGATCAGGCCGGGATCATCCTCGATCACGCGCGCCTCGCCCCAAATCTTCACCCGCTGGCGGTTCCTGTAGTCGATGAGGAAGATGAACGCCTTCGGATTCTCGGTCAGATTCCCAAGCGTGATGTATTGGCGGTTTCCCGTGAAATCGGCAAACCCGACGGTCTTGTCGTCCAGCACCTTGAGGAAGCCGGGCGGTCCGCCGCGATGCTGGATATAGGGCTGGCCATCGGCGCTGGCCGTCCCGAGGAAGACGCTGGTCTGGCCGCCAATGAACTCGGCCAAATCGGGCGTGATGCGCGTTTCCCAAGAGCCGCGCGCTTCCATGCTGGCATAGCCTGTTCTGGAACCCTTACGGCTCTGGATCGCCTTGACGGCCGGCGTGAAGGCGACATCGCTGGGATACGAACTTGCCGCTGCCCGCTTCATTGCCGCGCAACCCTTCGCCGCGCAACCCTTCGCTTGAGGAAATCGCGGATCAGAGGGACGATTTCATCAGCCTTGTCCTCCAAGGCGAAGTGGCCGGTATCTATGAGATGAAACTCCACGTCGGGCAGGTCACGCTTGTACGGATGCGCCCCGTCGGCCGGGAAGATTTTGTCGTTCTTGCCCCAGACGATTAGCGTCGGCGGCCGGTGATCGCGGAAGTAAGCCTGAACCGCGGGATAGAGCGGCAAGTTAGTCCGGTAGTCGTAAAAGAGATCCATCTGGATATCGAGGTTGCCCGGGCGATCGAGCAGCGCCTGGTCGTGAACCCAGTTGTCGGGCGAGATACGACTGAGGTCGGCGACGCCGTCGGTGTACTGAAACTTCGTCGTCTCCGGAGCAACGAGCGCGTTCAGCGCCTTACGATGGGCGTCCGAATGATCGGCCCAGTATGCTTTGATCGGATTCCAGAACTCCTTCAACCCCTCGTCATAGGCATTGCCGTTCTGCACGATGAGGCCCGTGACGCGCTCGGGATGCTTCAGGGCCAGCCTCCATCCCACGGGTGCGCCATAGTCCATGACGTACATGGCGTAGCGAGTGACCTTTAGTTGGTCGAGGAGACCGTCAACCAGCGCGGCAAAGCGGTCGAAGGTGTAGGCGAATTTGGCATGGTCAGGCATGTCGCTTTGGCCATAACCCGGATAGTCCGGCGCAATTACATGGTAGAGATCCGCCAGGGCTGGGATCAGGTTGCGGAACATGTGCGACGAGGTCGGAAAGCCGTGCAGCAGCAGGACGGCCGGCGCATCCACCGGACCGGCCTCACGATAGAAGATGTTCACTCCATCGATATTGGTCGTCCGGTGGTGAGTGACGGGGGCGGCGCGAGCCGCCGCCGGGCGCTGTTCGAGAACGGGAGTTGTCATCGAGATTTCTCCTTACCTGGCTTGCGAAGAGGGTGCGTACCTCGTTTCTGGAGTAATGCGCATGCCAGTCTGGAGCAAGGTGCATGCCAGCGCCGCTTGCTCGATAAGGCCCCGCATGCTGGACAGGTTAATTTGTCCAGCGAAGATGCGCCAGGAGATCTAATGGCGGGACGAAAATTACGCGGGTAATCGTGACCACGAACGGCCACTAAATCGTTCCCGAGAATAGGTGTTTGCCTGAAAATTTGCCAGACGCCTATCTAACGGGCCAAGATCCAGGGAACGCGCATCTTTGCGCCGGAGCCGACGCTTACGATCGCATGATGCCGGGGAAGGTTCGCTTAAGCTGGTCCCGAGATGACGTACTTGCTCAGGCCGGTCTTTATCCAGTCCCCGGGGACCACGATTGTCGATGGGCTCGAAAGAGGCTCCTTTTTTAGCTGAAGTGTCATACGGCAACCTCCGGCGCACTGCCTCTACCATTTATTCTGACATCAAATATACTGCTGAAGCTGCGAGATCCGGATGTCCATCATTTCGGGAATCTCATGTAATGACGTGGACGCACCGCGAGGACTTTCACAACGCGTTGCAAGACCACAAATTCAGCGAGTGGAGAAGAGTTGATGGCTGATGGACCGTTTTCCGACATTACCGTGATCGATCTAACCCACGTTTTGTCAGGCCCCTACTGCACGATGTACCTGGCGGAATTGGGAGCTCGGGTGATTAAGGTGGAACACTCCGGCCATGGCGACGAGACTCGCAATTTTCCACCGTTAGTGGATGGATCTTCAGCATACTTTGCCACGGTCAACCGGGGTAAGGAGTCGATCGCGCTCGAGTTCGAGAAAAAGGAGGATAAGGAGCTTCTGCTCGAGATGATTCGCCGGGCGGACGTCGTGGTGGAGAACCTGCGCTACGCCACGCTCGAGCATCTGGGCCTGGATTACGAAGCGTTGCGGCGCCTCAATCCGCGGCTCATCTATGCCGCGATTTCGGCCTTCGGGCAAACCGGGCCGTTGCATGAGCGCTGCGCTTACGATCCGATTCTGCAGGCGATGAGCGGGATGATGACCATCAACGGCCAACCCGGCGGCCCACCAACTAAAGTCGGAACCTCGATGGTCGATTACTTCAGCGGGATGTTCTGTCTGGCCGGGATTGAAGCGGCACTTTACCACCGGACCAAGACCGGCGAAGGGGCCAAAGTCGATATCGCGATGCTGGACGCTCAGATGGCGGTGCTTGAGAGCGCGCTGATGAACGTCCTTAATGGTGGTCCGATTCCCCAGCCGATTGGCAACAAACATCCCGCCGTCTCTCCATGCGATACCTACAGCACCTCCGACCGTCCGATTATCATAATAGCGGCGAACGACGACACCTTCAGGCGCTTGTGCGGCGCTTTGGGCAGGCCGGAGATGGCTAACGATCCGCGTTTCCTCACCGGCGCGAATCGCAGAGCCAATGAAGCCGGGTTGAAGGTCGCAATGGAAGCGATCTTGCGTGGCCGCACCGCAACCGGGTGGGAAAGCGTTTTCGCCGAAGCCAACGTGCCGTGCGCGGTTGTCGGCACCGTTGCGGAAGCGGTCAATAATCCACAACTGCAAGTCAGGAACATGATCGTGAATGCGGGCGCGATAAAAATGGCGGGTAATCCGATCAAGATCAGTACGCTATCCGATCGGCCCTCGCGCAAGTCGGCGCCGGAACTGGATGCCGATGGTCCCCGGATTCGCGCGGAATTCGCTCGCAAAAAATAGGTTCTGTTCCGCTTTCCAGGAAAATCCGATCATATGGGGCATCGGCATGCTGCGCGGCTAGCCCAAAGTGAAAAGGTGCTGACCACGGTGGAAATTTCCTTTGGGTTTGTTGCGTCTCCCCGTCAGCCCGGTTCTCGAGTTCGCGGTGTGCCTACAGGAGAGCGCTGAAGCGATCGGTATAAAAGCGGTACTGTTCGCCCAGTGACGCGAGGTCGAGCCCGAAATCCTCGGGGCGAATCTGCTGCGCACCCCGCAGATTGCCCTCCTGCCATCCGTGCATCCGACCCATGATATCGTCATTCATTTCCCACCCCAGCCAATAGTAGAGCTTGCGGATTTCGCCGATAGGGTCCGACATGAATGCGCGATGGGAAATGTCATAGCATCGATCCTCACCGATGCGGTCGCGGAACTTCAGCATCCGGCGCAAGGCGAGGGTCCATTCCTTGGCGGCCGCGGGCCCCATCCAGCGCGGCATCGGGTCCTCCAGAAAGTCGGCTCGAACCGCGCAAAGCAGTTTGGACAGCGAAGGGAGAACCTTGGCAGGATCGCGATGGGTCATAACGAATCGCGCGTCAGGATATACCTTGTTCAGGGCGTCGATGTAGAGCATGTGACTGGGCGTCTTCAGGCTCCATCGCTTGGGAGGGCATCGCCATTGAAGGAGTTTCAGCACTCGCTTGATGGTATCGATAAGCCGGCTCCATGTCACACGCGCTCGAATTTACCCATTCGATATAAGACGGAACGTGCATCATGGCTTCGAACGCGTGAAACTTGAAGCTCATGAACATCAACGGGAAACATTCGATCGGTCCGCTTGCCTCCTGGGGTAGCAATTTGCGCATTTCAGGAGTTCGCTCCAGGTTCGCCTCCAGGTTGGCCTCAAACGCCGCGACTCGCGGATCGGTCAGTTCGGTGGCCTTTTCAGGGGGCGGACAGGGTTTGGCGGCCTCCCAGTTTCTCAGCGTGCGCGTACTCGGATCTCTCGCAAGCATATAGATGAGAGCGGTGGTCCCCGTGCGGGGTAAACCCACGCCGAACAGGGGCGCGACAATCTGCTCCTCGTCGATCTCAGGATGGATGTGATACCAATGCTCCACCTCAAGACGATTAACCAGAGAAGCCATCAGCATCTCGGGGAGCCCGGCCTTGCCAAGATCGTTCAACCTGGTTTCGGCGTTGATCGAATGGACCAGCCGCTCCAGTCCTTCGCGGAAAGAGTCCTCGCCGAAATCGTCAAGTCCCGTCCGCGAGCGCGCCGTATTGATGAGTTCCTCTACCTTCATGTTGCTCTCCTGCGGTGGTCCGCTCGAAGATTGGCGGCTATCGCATCGTACTCCGGAGCCGGCGATGCGAGCCGGGTAAACCAACGTTATAGTCAGGGTTCATTTCAGGCCGAACTCCTTCACCAGGTCGCTGGCGAGCACGAATTGCCCTGTATATTTCATTGGGTCAGGGCACGCGCAACACAGGTATTCGATCGCGGCCGCGGGTATATCGGGAGAGTGGAAGGAAAGCCCGCTGATCGGCCGATCCATCGGGATGCCGAAGCGGCCGGCGATATGTTCCATCCGCTCGACCATCGTCGGCCCAGGGCAGAACGCGATGATCGGGATGCGGTACTCGCGGATTTCCTCGGCCAGAAAATTGACCAAGCGGTTGAGCCCGGCCTTCGTGGTGGGATAGGCGGAGTTGGTGCCGCCCTTGCCCGGCAAGCCGGTGTTGAGCGTCGCGGCGCGTGAGGTCAGGCACAGGATAATGCCGCTGCGCCGCTCGATCATCGGCGGCAAGCAGAGCTTGCATGCTATTACATTGGCCAGAACATTGGCGGTCAGGTATTTCTCCCATCGGTCGATACTCAGATCCAGGAACGGTTCGAAGCCTTCGTTGCTTTCATTGGTAGGCTCCGAATAAGCCGCATTGTTTATCAGGATATCGACACGCCCGTACTTGTGCAGGGCGAAGTTGTAAAGATTTTCGATCTCCTTGCGTACCGATACGTCGCATTTGACCGTGCTTACCTCGGCGCCCAAAGCACGGACTTGCGCGGCGGCCTCCTCCAGGGAGCCCGGCCAGACACTTTCTCCCTTATTCAAAGTCCGGGCCGCCAGGATCAGCTTGACCCCGTGCCTGGCCAGGCGCAGCGCCGCCGCCCTTCCGATCCCGCGGCTGGCACCGGTGATAACCGCAACCTTGGCTTCGTCGTTCAAGGCCGTCACCCTCCTGACAGGTCACTCCCTGCGCGTTTCACTTGGATTCAGCCTCTGCCCCGCTTGCGTCTGTGTCTGTAGCTTTTGATGTCCGCGGCTACATGGCCGCCGATGTTGAGTTTGACAACCAAGTCTCATATGCAAGTATTGCGCGTGCCGGTCCAAGAGGCGATGAACTACGTCGGCGGCGACACCATTATCAATAACGTTTCAGCCCGGGGTGAGACGCCGGACGGAAGCCCTCGGTTTTCCTGAAGCCGGACGATGAAATCTGTGGGACGGTACGCGGGATCGGATCATTGCCTAATCCGGTATCGCTGGCTCTTAAGCTTAGCAGATAAACCAACCGCGTACGTGGGGCGAGAGCGAAAGGAGAACACATGGCGCTCGCAGGACAGACCATAGTAGTGATCGGCGGCAGTTCGGGAATAGGACTGGCGACCGCCAAGGCCGCGCTCTCCGAGGGTGCGAACGTGGTCATCACAGGACGATCGCCGGAGCGGTTGAGCGCCGCGCGAAAGGAACTGGGGAGCACAGTCCGCACGGTGGCGGCGGACGCCTCGGATGAGACCGCGATGCGTACGGTTTTCGGCGACCTGCCGAGAGTCGATCACGCTTTCGTCACCGCGGCGGAACTCGTGTACAGTCCGACCGTTACAGCCGACACGGCGACCTTGCGGGCGGCCATCGACGCGCGTTTCTGGGGCGCTTTTTTCACGGCCAAGTACGCGGCTCCGAAGATGCCGCCCGCGGGCTCGATCACGTTTCTGACCGGCGTCGCAGGGCGCAAACCGTTGCCCGGCGGCGCGGTAATCTCGGCTTCGTGCAGCGCGGTCGAGTCGCTCGGGCGCGGCCTGGCGCTCGAGCTTGCGCCAATCCGGGTCAACACGGTGGCGCCCGGATTAATCGATACTCCACTGCATGGCAAGATGACGGGAAAGAGTGCGTCCGAGCGATTCCCGGATATCGCCAAGCGCTTGCCGGTAGGGCGTATGGGACAGCCCGAAGATATCGCCGCGGCGGTGCTGTTCCTGATGAAAAATCCGTTCGTGACGGGCATCACACTGACGATCGACGGCGGCCATCTGCTGGTTTGACCGGGATGACGATTCGTTCCTCTTCCATGCATTTCAACTTGCTCAGTAAGGAGCCCCCATGGCGTCCCCAGAACAATACCAGGTAAAGGTCGAAAGCAACCTTAAGATGAAAACGCGCGACGGGACCTCGCTTTATGCGGACGTCTATCGTCCCGACGCGTCCGGCAAATTTCCGGTGCTGCTGCTGCGGACGCCTTACGGCAAGCAAGACTTTACCCAGGCGACGGAGCATAAGTTCTTCCCCCCGCGCGGGTACGTGGTCGTGGTGCAGGACATGCGTGGGAGGCACTCCTCGGATGGTGAATTCTATCCGTACCTCGACGATGGCCCCGACAGCTACGACGCGGTGGAATGGGCCGCAGCTTTGCCGTGGTCCAATGGACGCGTGGGCGCGGTGGGGCAATCCTATCTTGGACTATGGCAATACTTTGCGGCGGCGGAGCGTCCGCCCCATCTGGCCGCGATGTGTCCGGTTTCAGCTCCGGCCACGGGCCATGAGAATTTTTTCTGGCGTCGCGGCGTACTCGAGCTGGCCTGGGTAACTTCATATTTCTTCGGCATGGCGAAGAACATATTGGAGCGCAAGGGCCTGATTGATAGTCATTGGCCGAAGCTGACCCAGGTCATGGCCCGCCCGGAGATGATGTTTTCACCCCTCAAACGCGAGGCGTACAGCCATCTGCCGCTGCGGGACTTCGGTCAATGGTGCAAAGAGGGTGCGCCCTACGTTGCGGATATGCTTGAGCAGCCCAGCTACGGGCCGTACTGGCAGGCGTCAGATCTGCGGCGGCGCCTTGCGGACATGAACGTGCCGATGCTGCACGTGGGCTCCTGGTACGACCTGTTTCAGCACGACACGCTGACGATGTTCACGGGTCTGAGCAACGGCGCGATGACCGGGGAGGCGCGGCGCGGCCAGCGTTTGCTGATGGGTCCGTGGGCGCATCTGCTGCCATACGCCGTCCCGACATCGCAGGGAACGGGCGAGATCGACTTCGGTCCGCAAGCGCTGATCCAACTGCACGAAATCGAATTGGAATGGTTCGAATACCATCTTAAGGGCGTGCGCAACGGGATGGCGGAAAGGCCGCCGGTGAGAATCTTTGTAATGGGCGACAACCACTGGCGTGACGAGTACGAATGGCCCCTGGCGCGCACGCGATACACCAGCCTGTATTTGCATTCCGGCGGCCAGGCCAACTCGCTGTCCGGCGACGGCGCGCTGAGCTTCGAAGCGCCCGGGGAGTCGAAATACGACCGCTATATCTACGATCCGAACGACCCCGTACCGACCCGCGGCGGGAATAATCTGACTATCCGGTACGGCGTGTACGACCAGACCCCGGTCGAGCAGCGCAACGATGTGCTGGTGTACACCGGGGAGATGCTGAGATCCGATCTCGAATTGACCGGGCCGCTGACGCTCAAACTGTACGCCGCCAGTTCGGCGCCCGATACCGATTTCACCGCCAAGCTGGTGGATTTGCGTCCGGACGGTTATGCGCACAACGTCGCCGATGGCATCATCCGCGCGCGCTACCGTGACTCCTTGCGTTACCCGACTCCGATCAAGACCGGGGAAGTGTACGAGTACAAGATCGATTTGTGGGCAACCAGCCACGTGTTCAAGGCGGGCCACCAAGTGAGGCTGGAGGTTTCCTCAAGCAATTTTCCCCATTTCGACCGCAATCCAAACACCGGACACGCGATTGGAATGGACGCAGAGTTGCGCACGGCCGAGCAAACGATTTTCCATGACCGTCGCTACCCGTCGCATCTGATCCTGCCGGTGATCCCACGCTAGCCGCGCGCGATGACCGCGATGGAAGCGCCAGTCGGTGAGCACCAGTCAATGTCCCCGCCTGGCCGGTTCTTCGGATCGCGAAGCAAGAGAGCAATTTAAACCACTCTGCCGTCGATGACAGCGGACAAAGCCGGGCTCTGGCAGATCGGCAAAATATACCACCCGGAATTTTCTGACGCTTGTGCGTACGACCTCCAATGCAGCACTGGCGCTTGGCTCCGTACGGAGGGAAAAATGGTTCAAGGCAGAATCGTGGACCTCTCTATGCGGCCGGGCGCACGGTGGAGGGTGGTTGGACCGCTGCCAGGAAGCGCAGGTCCGGATGCGTTTCTTGCGCCTTGCGCAATGCCCAGTCGTTCGCGAACAGCACCAGAGGGCGATTATCGGTATCAAAAACACAAGTGCTGCGCCCGCTATGTTCGAAATCGTCGAGATGCATGCGTTCCCCCTCGATCCAGCGTGCATGCTGATATGCAAGGGCGGTAAACTCGGCGGCGACGCCATATTCCGTCGCGAGCCGATGCCGCACGATTTCGAATTGGAGCGGCCCGACCGCGCCGAGAATGGGGTCGCGGGAGAGGCGTTGCCGATCGAAGAACAGTTGCACGGTGCCTTCCTCGGCGAGCTGCGCGAGCCCTTTGGTCAACTGCTTGCGCCTGAAGGGATCCGCCAGGCGCACACGAACGAAGTATTCGGGCGAAAAACGGGGGATCCCGGGGAATTCCACCGGCGGTCCTTCACAAATCGTGTCGCCGATGCGCAACACGCCGTTGTCCCACAGTCCGATAACATCTCCCGAGACCGCTTCCTCGATCAGCGTCCGATCCTGGGCCATGAATTGAAATGGCTTACTCAAGGTGAGAGTCGCTCCGGTGCGGACATTGCGGACCTTCATGCCACGGACGAAGCGGCCCGAGCAGATGCGGACGAACGCGATGCGGTCGCGATGGCGCGGGTCCAGGTTGGCCTGGATTTTAAATACAAACCCGGAAAAGGCCGGCGCGGCGGCGTCGAGCTCGCCCCTTGACGTCTTGCGGGCGCGCGGTGGGGGCGCAAGCTCCAGGAACCGGTCGATAAAAGGCTCCAGCCCGAAGTTGGTCAGCGCGCTGCCAAAGAAGATCGGCGTCAGCTCGCCGCGCAGGAAAGAGTTGAGGTCCCAGGAAGCCCCCGCCGTGTCGAGCAATGCCAGCTCCTCCCGGAGCTGCGCGTAGGCGTGCGCGTCGCTGTGGCTCTGGAGTGCCTGCTCTTCAAGGCTGGAGATCGTCATCGGCACCTTGCGTTCACTGGTGTTCGCGCGGTCGAAGCGCAAAACATGCCGCGACCAGCGGTCATAGACACCCTGAAAGGTCTGCCCCATGCCGATTGGCCAGGTCACCGGACTGCACGGGATGCCGAGGACCCGTTCAATCTCATCGAGAAGGGCGAGGGGTTCGCGGCCGTCGCGGTCCATCTTGTTGATAAAGGTCAAAATCGGAATCTGCCGCAGACGGCAGACCTGAAACAGCTTGACGGTCTGAGGCTCGACGCCTTTGGCGCTGTCAATCAGCATGACTGCGGCGTCCGCCGCGGCCAACGTCCGGTAGGTATCCTCGCAGAAATCGTTGTGCCCCGGGGTATCGAGCAGATTCAACTGATACCCGCGATACACAAACTGGAGCACGCTCGTGGAGACGGAAATGCCCCGCTGGCGCTCGATCTCCATCCAGTCGCTGGTGGTGTGCCGCTCCCCGTGCCGGCGCTTCACGGCGCCCGCGAGGTGAATCGCGTCACCGTACAGCAACAGCTTTTCGGTGAGCGTGGTTTTGCCGGCGTCGGGGTGGGAGATAATCGCAAAGGTGCGCCGCCGTGAGACGTCCGAGTTTAATCGATCAAGCGGGTCATTCATGCGTGTCCAATTCCTGTCAGAGAGTTGATCCCCTCCGACGCGCTGCCGACAGCGGGCAGCGTGTCGTCGAGAGAAAGGCCGGAGGTGCCGGGGCCCGGTGGGGACGCCAGCCGTATCAGGGAGGCGTGAGAGTTCTAAGCGAAGACCATCGTGCAGTCATGGAACACGCAGACAAATGGGCAGGATTTCGTTGCGAAGCTTTCTGGTTTTCCCCAACGCGCAAGCTGGATTCAATCAATCGCATCTTCGTACAAATGTACCAAAAAACGCGGGTTCTTTCCAGATGACCTAAAAGCGGACGGCCGACCGAGTGATTGTCGCAGCGCGCAAAGGGGCGGGCTAACCCAAAAGGCAGTCGCCGCGAGTCTTCGCCGCGAGGACGGGTCTAAGGCCTGACTTCTTCAACGATTTGAAGCATGATCGGCGTTACCCGCCCGACAACGCGGTGATCGAACAACTCCCAATGGGGTTGAATATTGCGCCGGACATTCGGTATTCCCACGGGAAACATGCCCGGGGGACCTGATTGGCGACGCTAAACCTTGCACCGCAAGCCCGTTGCGCTTATACGGCTAGTTGAAATCGGCAATCGAAAGCGAAATCCCGGATGAACTTCAACATGGTGCTGGCTCTTGGAACAAGCAGGAGGCGACCAGATGCGTCTTGCAGGTAAGGCAGCGGTGGTAATCGGTGCGAGCCGCGGCATGGGAAAACAGATGGCCTTGCGCCTGGCCAAGGAGGGAGCTGACGTCGCGGTCGCGGCGAGGACTGACGCCGCCGGCCAGTCGCCGGAGCCAGGAACCATTCACGAGACGGCGGAGGAAATTCGGGCGATGGGCCGCCGCGCCTTTCCGATTAAAGTTGACCTCGCGATCGGCGAGGATGTTGACGCGATGTGCCATCAGGCGATCCGCGACCTTGGCCGCGTAGATATCCTGATTCACAGCATCCAGCACAGAGGAGCGGGCTACCTCAGTCTCTTTGAAGATACTACCGTCGAGCAACTCAACCTTCAGGTGGCGGTGAACCTGATGTCCGCGGTGAGGGCGTGCAAAGTGATCGTGCCTCAGATGAAATCTCAGGGTGGAGGGATCATCGTTGTGGTGACTTCAGCGGCCGGCGAACTGGACTCCACAATAATGCCCGGGATGCCGGGCCACGCTGCTACTGGGCTGGGTTATCCAATGACCAAGGCGGCCCAGATACGCTTCATGATGTCACTGGCCAAGGAAGTCAGGCCGGACAATATCGCGGTCATCGGCCTGGATCCCGGGTTCGTTTTCAGTGAGCACGTCGAGTACGGCCGCGTCGGGCATGACTACCAAGGCTGGAACACCCGACTGGCTCTACCGATGGACGTACCGGCCGAGGCCGCCCGGTACTTATGCACGTGCCCCAACCCGATGTGGTTTTCGGGCAAAAACCTGCGCGCGGCGGACTTCGTTCAGGAGCATTGCCTGTGGTCTCCGACCAAATAAGTTGCCGTCTTCTGTGATCAGGACCTCAGTAAATGACGGGCTGGAGAATGTCCCAACGCTACAACCTGGTCGCGGAAGATAGCCGTAGGATATACGATCAAGAGCGTGGATCTTCCGGTTAATCCGCCGATCTTGCCGATGCTCTCCAAGCGAATTGCCGATATACCAGCGGGGGGAGCATGGATTTTCGAACCAAAGTGGGACGGCTTTCGTGCGTTGGTCTTTCGCGATGGCGATGAGATCCTGATTCAGAGCCGCGACGAAAAATCGCTGAACCGCTATTTCCCCGAATTGATCGAGCCCATCCGCGAGCAGTTGCCTGCTCGCTGCGTGCTCGATGGCGAAATCGTCGTGGCAAATAGTAATGGCCTCGACTTCGAGGCGCTGCAGCTCCGTATCCATCCTGCTGCATCGCGGGTGAGGCTGCTATCCCAACAAAGCCCGGCGTCAATCGTGTTCTTCGACCTGCTTTGCGAGGGCGACCGGGATTTACGGCGCGAACCGTTCCAAAGCCGGCGCCAGGAGCTGGAATCGCTACTTTCATCCGGGGCGCCGCCGATCCACCTGACACCGGCAACGTGCGATTCGAGCGTCGCGTCCGATTGGTTTCGCCGCTTCGAAGGCGCAGGTCTCGATGGGGTCATGGCCAAGCCGATTTCAGGCCCTTACGAGCCCGGCAAGCGCGTTATGCTGAAGGTCAAGCACGAGCGGGATTGCGATTGCGTCGTGGCTGGTTTTCGATGGCACAAGAACGGCGAGCGCACGGCCGTCGGCTCGCTGCTGCTCGGCCTTTTCGACGATTCGGGCGCGTCTGCAGCACGTGGGCGTTTGCGCAAGCTTCACTCAAAGCAAGCGCCGCGACCTCGTGGAATACCTCGCGCCCTATCGTCGGGAGGCTTTGGCGGATCATCCTTGGAAGTCGTGGGCGGAGCATGGAACCGAAACCGGCCCAGCCGCGCATCGGATGCCGGGCGGCCACAGCCGCTGGAGCCACGGCAAGGACTTATCGTGGGAGCCGTTGCGACCCGAACTGGTGGTGGAAGTTGCTTATGAGCATATGCAGGGCGCCCGCTTCCGTCACACGGCGCAGTTTCGAAGGTGGCGCACCGACAAAAAACCGGGTGACTGCACCTATGCCCAGCTCGAAGTGGTTCCACCGCAAGAGCTGATGGCAATTTTCGGCGGCGGCCGCTGAGCCGCGTAAGACGCGCTCAGGCGCCCTGCTTCGCAGCGCGCCTGGTACGCCATTCACGCGTAGGATCGTCATCCGGGTCGGGAGGTTCTGGCGAGGGCCGTAGCGCTTCGGGCACATGGCGGAGGTTTATTCGGATGCGGGTCCATGTGGATGACCTGCCGCGCATGGAGTCAACCAGCACGTCATCCGCGGCAAGCAGTCTGGCCACCTCAGAATGTTTGCTCTTCCACTTTTCCAGACCCGCCAGCGCTGCTTCCCTGCTGGGAGAATTCGCCACTACCACGAGTGGCATTTTCGTCCGGGGCGTTTTCGTGCTGGACCTGGCGCGCGATGGAGCAACCCGCGGCGCCTCACCCTGCATCTTGCGAAAGTGTGGCGGCCAGGGCGCATCGCCGAGGCCCGCGGCCTCATCTTTAGCCGCGAGTTCGAGCAAATTTTCGAGCGCACCCGCCGCCGCGTCGATGTTGGCGTGCGGATCCCCGATTTCCGCGAAACGCTTGGGAACTGTGAGGACGGTAAAGTCGGCCGGCTCACAGTCGGGAACCTCGTGCCAGTGAAGCGGCGCGGACACGCGGGCGTCGGGGACCGGGCGCACGGAATACGCAGAGCACGTCGTCCGATCCTTCGCGTTTTGGTTGTAGTCGAGAAACACGCCGTGTCGCTCCTCTTTCCACCACTTCGAGCTGGCCAGGGCGGGCGCGCGCCGCTCGACTTCACGTGACAGCGCGAGCGCCGCGCGGCGCACCTCGGCGAATGTCCAACGCGGTTGGATCCGCACGTTGATGTGGATTCCCCGTGAACCGCTGGTTTTGGGCCAGCCGCGCAGCCCCATCTCCTCTAAAAGCGACTGCACCTCAAGGGCAACGATGCGCACGTCCGCCCAACTGACGCCGGGGCCATGGATCGAGATCGACCCTTAACTCGTCCGGATGGTCGAGATCTCCGGAGCGTACCGGGTGCGGATGTAGCTCGATGCAGCCCAAGTTGACGACCCAGGCGAGCCCCGCCGCATTATCGACCACGAGCTCTTCCGCAGTGCGTCCCGAAGGGAATGCCAGCGTTATGGTTCGCAGCCACGGAGGGCGCTTGCTGGGCGCTCGCTTCTGATAAAACGCCTCACCTTCGGCGCCGTCAACGAAACGCTTTAGAACGAGCGGACGATCACGGATTCCGGCCAGCGCGCCCGGCGCGATTAACAGGTAATAGCGGAGAATGTCGAGTTTCGAGAGCTTGGTCTGTCTCGAAAAATAGGGCTTGTCCGGGTGAGTCACGCGGACCTCGCGTCCCTCGATCGAGAGCAGCTCGGTGGCTTCTTCTTTGCCCACTGAAACACTTTACACCGAATTGCGCAGCTTCGACCAAGACTGTCGAACCCGCAGCCACAGCACGACGCGAAGGCCGTGTCGCCGGCCACCCGCCCGCGGCCGCCAATCCGCCGGTCGAAAGCTTCCGCGGGTCCTGCCATATCAACCTGTTTAGCCTGTTGGAACTGCGATTGCGCTTACATCAATCACCTTTAGGGCTTGGCGAGCGCGTCGAGGCGGTCGGCCAGACGGTTCAGCTCCCACTCCCGAGCGAGAGCTGCAGCTTGCGCCCAGGTTGGGGTCTGGTCTTGCAGGGAGGGGAGAGGCGCGGATTGGTCCATTGTCGCGATCCAGCGGTAGAGGCGCAGGTTATCGGCTTGCTCCTTGAATCTACCCTGCGCGAGCGCGTCCTCGAGAGTGCCGTATCTACGCAAAAGGCTGGCGGCGCCCTTGGGGCCTACTCCCGGCGCACCCGGCAGCTTGTCCGACGGGTCGCCGCGGAGCGCAATGAAGTCGGGCACCTGCTTAGGCTCGACCCCGTACCGCTCGCGTACTTCCGCGGGCCCGATGCGTGCCATTTCGCCGGCGCGCACGGGCTGGAGAATCGTCGTCGATTCCGAGGCAAGCTGAAAAGCATCGCGGTCTCCGGTCGCCACGATAGCCGTTGCGCCACGTCGCTCCTCGCTGGCGACGGCGGCCGCCAGAAAATCGTCGGCCTCGTAACCTGGAGCTTTGGCGCAGACAAAGCCGCACGCGGCAACGAAATGCGGCAACACTTCAAGCTGGTCGCGCAGTTCGGGGTCAAACTCACGTCCGCTTTGGTAGGCCGCGAACGCCCGATGACGATAGGTCGGCACGTCGAGCGTATCCCAGCCGACCAACACCGCCCGGGGCCGCTCGCTATCATAAAGCCGCAGCAGAAAGTTTGCGAAGCCAACGATTGCGCCTCCGCCTTTATTCCCGCGCCGGCGGATCGACTTGGGAAGTCCGTGATAGGCGCGATGCGCAAACGAGTCGCCATCAATAACGAGCAATGGTCGACTCACGACCACCTGCCTTGGACCGCAATCTGTTGGCTATCGACTTTACATCCAAATATTGGCATGGCCAGTTTTTCCACTGTTCGCATCCTGGATCTCCGATGTGGGTCTTATTCGCCGCAACCCACGTTATCTCGTCGTCGGGCCGTTCGCACCATTGCAGACAAGCGGCTACGATTCTGCTACTTGCAAATCAGCAAACGGGAAATCAGTTTAAGGATGCCGCGGCAGGCACGATGGGGCCCAGTACGAAGGAGGCGCAACGATGCATTTGATGTACTTTACCGAACAGCCGATGTCGACCTATCCGCCCGCGGAAGGCGATCGATACGGATACACCGCCTTACTGTTCCCGAATAAGTTTTTCGATCCGATTTCAGGCAGCCGGCTCTACAACGAGCGGCTGGTTGAGTACCAGTACGTCGAGGAGTGCGGATGGGACGGCATCATGCTCAACGAGCATCATAACGCGCCGTTCTGCATGCAGGCCAAGTGCAACATCTTTGCCACCGCCATCGCGGCTACGACCAAGCGGGTCAAAATCGTGCTGTTAGGCAATCCTCTGCCGGTGGCCGATAACCCGGTGCGTCTGGCCGAGGAGCTGGCGATGATCGACCTGCTGTCCAAGGGCCGCCTGGTTCCGGGTATCGTACGGGGCGGCGGCGTTGAGGCGTTTGCCAGCAACACCAATCCGGCCTACAACCGTGACCGCTTCGAAGAGGCCCACGACCTGATCATCAAGACCTGGACGCAGCCGGGACCGTGGCGTTGGGAGCGCGACCACTATCAGTTCCGAGTCGTCAATCCATGGGTGATCCCGATGCAGAAGCCGCATCCGCGCATCTGGGTGCCGGGGGTCTCCAGCCGCGAAACCGTCATTTGGTGCGCCGAGCACGGTTATCCCTACATCGGGCTTAGTTTGCCCACCGACGCGGCCAAGCAGGTCTGCGCCTTGTACGACGAAACCGCTCGCCAGCACGGCTACGAAGGCGGCTCGGCCTATCGTGGCGCCTTACTGCAGGTGCGGGTTGATGAAACCGAAGAGCAGGCGATGAAGAACGCCCGCCAATTCATGTGGATGCAGGGTGAATTCACCGGACTGACTCATCCCGTGTGGGCCGCGCCTTCAGGTTACCTGGGTGAGTGGGCGCGCCGGCCGATGGCTGAGCTGCGCGCGGGCTATCGCAGCAAGGAGCGTAAGATCGGCGACGGCCGCTCTGATTTTCAGGCCCGCATCGCCAACGGCACCCTGATTGCCGGGAACCCCAAGCAGGTCATCGAAAAGCTGCGCATCCGGCTGGAGGAAACCCGCTGCTCGATCCTGGCCTTGTGGGGCAACGACGGCAATATCGATCACAAGGATTCGCTCAGCTACATCCGGCTGATGGGCCAGGAGGTGCTACCGGCGCTGCGCGAGATCGCCAAGTCGCTGGCCTTGGATGACCCCTTCGATATTCCGGTCAGCCGCCAGTTTGCCAATGTCAAATGGGAGATCCCCAAACAGGGCGCGCTGAGCAGCTAGCATCAGGAACGCGGCGACCGAGCGCGTTATGACCGTCGAACAGTGGATCGACCTCAGGTGCCATCCGTCGAAACGCCCGGAGACGGTGCGCGCCATTGCGGTGCTCGTACGCCGATCGCCAAGCGCTGAGCTCCAGATGACGTTTCGCCTCGACGGAGATATTCCCCGGATCCTGGTCCCTTCGCCGGGCGCGCCGCGCATCGCTACACAGCTCTGGCAGCACACCTGCTTCGAAGCCTTCATCGCGATGGAAGGGCAACCGGCGTACCACGAGTTCAACTTCGCCCCGTCGGGGGAGTGGGCCGTCTATGCTTTCTGCGGCTATCGCAACGGCGGTCCTCTCGCCGAACGAAATGATGCACCCGCACATCGGGGTGCGCTCCACTGGCGGGCGGCTTGAACTCGACGCCGTTGTCCGGCTCGATGGCCTGTCTGCCATCCACCCGCGCGCTCCCCTCCGTGTCGGGCTCTCGGCGGTTATCGAGGCGAGCGATGGGCGCTCGTACTGGGCGCTTCGCCATCCGGCCGACAAACCGGATTTTCATGACGCGGATGGATTCGCCCTGCTGCTTGAGCCGCCAGGCTCCGAGGGGTGAGTCTCGACCGCCGTGAAGATCGGCATCGACCGCCGGTTGGAGAAGACCGCATTACGTAAGCCACTGGTGAGCCGGCGGCGCGTAAAGCAGCTTCTATCGGAAACGAAGCATGACCATTGCGCCGGCAGCCGAATTGACGTTCTCTCCCGCCACTTCCTTGGATGTCCCTACCAGCCAAATCCGCTGATTGGATCGGCCGACACCGCCGAGGTGTTCACGGCTTCCCTCGATGGATTCGACTGCGTCACGTACATCGAAACCATGGTGGCGCTCGCCCGCGCTTCCAACGTTGATGACTTCATCGCAGTGGCTGCGAAAGATTCGGTATGAACGAGGCCGCATTCAATGGGAGCGGCGCAATCACTACATGACGCTCTGGATTCGCAACAACGTACGCAAAGGGATAATCAGGCCGGTTTCAATCCCGGCTGTCCCGATAGTCAGCAGGGAACGCGTTCTGAATGTTGTACCGGGACTCGCTGCCACAGCGGGTTAGCGTGGAATGCGTACCGAAGCCGGCAATGCCGCGGCTGGAACCCCATTTGCAAAGCGGCGACCTGATTTTTTTTGTGTCCACGCGCAAGAATCTCGACGTGTTTCATGCTGGAATCATCGTGCGCGATGGTAAAAGGGTCCTGATGCGTCACGCGTCGCGCAGCCACGGGCATGGTCGTGGAACAGGAATTGATCGAGTTTCTCAAGGCAAATCGGATGGCCGGCGTCATTGTCGTGCGGCCGCAAGGGCGCGACGCGAAGCATCGCGGTTAGTAGCTAAGAGATGGCAATGAGGCGAAGGTGAACCTCGTCTATCCAAAGGACTACTCGTCCGCAAGTATTCAACGACTCCTCGACGCTGCCGACTCCGATGTCATCTTTCTCGGCGATCCGCGTGTGAACATCGAGCCCGGACCGCGCATGTTCGATCGAATGGCGCAGGTCATACGTGAAACCGGCGCCGGCTGGGTTTATGCCGACGCAATCGACCATCCTCGTATCGACTATCAAAGCGGGAGCATCCGCGACAGTTTCGATTTTGGCCCGGTAGTTGGCGTGTCGGTTCAGGCGGCGCGTCAGTCGGGAATCGACAGCACCTGGAAATGGGGAGGACTATACGACTTACGGTTAAGGATTTCGGAAAAACACGCGATCGTGCGGATTCCCGAACCGTTGTACAGCGCGTCGATGATTGATGCGCGGCCGACGGGTCAAAAGCAATTCGACTACGTGGACCCGCGCAATCGCGATTACCAAATCGAAATGGAGCGCATCGCGACGGCGCATCTCAAACGAATCGGCGCCTGGTTGCAGCCGCACTTCGAGAAAGTTCCGGCCGCATCGGAAACATTTCCGGTAAAAGCCAGCGTCGTCATCCCGGTTCGCAATCGCGAGCGGACAATTCTCGACGCCGTTCAAAGCGCCCTCGTCCAGAGCGCTGATTTCGAATTCAATGTGATCGTCGTCGATAACCATTCGACCGATCGGACGACGGAAATCCTGCGCGGTATCAGCGATTCGCGTTTTAAGCACATCGTTCCCGAACGCCGCGACCTTGGAATCGGCGGATGCTGGAACGAGGCGATTTACTCCAAGGACTGCGGACAATACGCCATCCAACTTGATTCTGACGACCTCTACATCAATGACGGCGTCCTGCGCCGGATTGTTGCGGAACTTGAAGCCGGACCTTATGCGATGGTCATCGGCTCCTACACGATGGTCGATTTTTCGTTGAAGGAGATTCCGCCCGGTCTAATCGATCATCGCGAATGGAGCCGCGAGAACGGCAGAAACAATGCGCTCCGCATCAATGGTCTTGGCGCGCCGCGCGCATTCAATACATCGGTTCTGCGCCGTATCGGATTTCCGAATGTCAGCTATGGCGAGGATTACGCCGTGGCGCTGCGCATCAGCCGTGACTATGAGATCGGCCGGATCTACGAGTCCGTTTATCTTTGCCGCCGTTGGGAAGGCAATAGCGACAGCGCTCTGCCGCTCGAGGTTGCGAATCGATACGATCTGTACAAGGACTGGCTCCGAACTATCGAGATTCAGGCTCGAATGCGGCGATGATCCACGAAATAGAAGAACTGTTTAAACGGCAGGCGCGGGCATGGCCGCAACTCGCGAAAGGCATTGAAGGCCTCGCGCGGGCGAAGACGCGGCCGGTACGGATCGATTGGTTCGACATCTTCATCCGTCACATTCCCCATCGTGTGGGCAGTACCACGGCGGCTGTCGACCGGGAGTCGGTTGCGAAACGCCCCTGCTTCCTATGTCGCGGGAAATCTGCCGCCGGAGGAAGAAGGTCTGCAGTTTGATGCAGGACTTCACGATCTACTGCAATCCGTTTCCAATCGTGGAGCGTCACCTCACGATCGCGCACAGAGAGCACGGCTTGCAGCGCATCGCGAACCAGTTCGGAAATATGCTCGACCTTGCCGCAGCCCTGCCTGGATATTTCGTCATTTATAACGGTCCGGAATGCGGAGCGTCCGCACCAGACCACATGCACTTTCAGGCCGGCTCGCGAGGATTGTTTCCGATCGAGAAGGACACCGCTGGACTGACGTGGACAGGCTTTCCTGCCGGTCACGGTCTTACCGTGCCGAACTACGGAAGAAATGTGTTCTTATTTCGTGGACGGGATCGATCTGCTTTGATCGATCGAATGGATCGCGCCATCGAACTGCTCGCGGAAACGACTGGCAAACGAGCAGAGCCGATGGTCAACATCGCGGTCTTTCATGAGAGAGGGGAATGGGTCACGTATCTGTTTCCGCGCAGGAAAACATCGGCCGGAGGTCTTTCACACCGGCGAACTGACGGTGAGTCCGGCATCGATTGATTTGTGCGGAATATTTGTGGTGCCGCTGGCACAGGATTTCGAAAGAATCACGGGTGACGCCGATTGCCGCAATTTTTCGAGAGGTCACTTTGCCTGACAGATCAGTTTCAGGAAGTTGCCGGGAAGCTGGAGAGTGAGCGTTGAACGTATCCGTAGGGCTGATTGAAGGACGATCCGCGGTCGAAGTCGAATTGACGGGCACGTTTACCGATACTTCCGGCAAGTCCGTACACTTCCGGGCGCTACAGATTTACTTCTGAAGTTACGCTTACTCCGTCGGACCTGGCATCGTGCGCGTTTGCGCTGGACGACGTCACGATCGGAATCGGATTTCATTGGGAACGCAAGGAGCGCCAGGTATTCCGTGGGGCTTTTCGCCTCGTGAAACGAGAGGCCGGGCTGACGGTGATCAATGATGTTTCGCTCGAAGAGTACGTCACGAGCGTGATTTCATCCGAGATGAGCGCGTCCTGTCCGCTCGAACTGCTGAAAGCTCACGCGGTGATTTCGCGCAGTTGGCTGTGGTTTCCGAAAGCAAATCCCTCTCGCCTCCGCGAAGCGGGCAGAGTCGAGGCTCTCGATTCTCACGAAATCCTTCGCTGGTACGGCCGCGAGGCGCATCCGGATTTCGACGTGTGCGCCGACGACCACTGCCAGCGCTATCAGGGCATCACGAAGGCGTTCTCTCCGGCTGTGGCCGAAGCGGTTCGCGCGACGGCCGGCGAGTTTCTCCGTTACAACGGCGCTATCTGCGACGCGCGGTTTTCCAAGTCCTGCGGCGGAATAACCGAGCGCTATGCGACCGCCTGGGAAGATGAAGATATTCCCTATCTTGGATCGGTCTACGACGGCGCGCGAAGGCGGCAGGACGCCTGCCCTACGACAGTCCTGAGACATGGATACGCTCCAACCCGCCGGCTTACTGCAATACCCACGATTCGGAGCTCCTCTCGCGCGTTCTGCCGGGATTCGATCAGGAGACTCGCGATTTCTATCGCTGGCGGGTCGCGTACACGCCCGAAGAACTTGCCGATCTGATCAAATCCAGGCTGGGCGTGGACCTTGGTCCGATTCGCGACATGCAGGCGCTCGCTCGCGGACCTTCAGGCCGAATATATCGGCTGAAGGTCACCGGGGAGCGCGACTACATCATCATCGGCAAAGAACTGGAAATTCGCCGCGCGCTATCGCGCACTCATCTTTACAGCTCCGCATTCGTCGTAGACAAGGAGTCTGGCCGCTTTGTCTTGAGCGGAGCCGGCTGGGGCCATGGCGTAGGCCTATGCCAGATCGGCGCGGCAGTCATGGCAAATGAGGGCAAGACCTACACAGAAATCCTGCAGCATTACTATCGCGGCACCACTGTCAGCGTCTGATGTCCGCACCCGCGCGTGAATTGAGCTATTTTAACTACCAGCATCAGTAGCTCACGGTGTATTCGCGGAGCGTGCCCTGACTGTAAGGTGCGGTGTTGCTCAGTGGGCGTTTTGGTCCAGCTCGGCTTGCGCAGCATCGTCTTCCATTTCCTGGAAGGCCTCGGCTGCGATCTTTCCGCAACCACCTCCTCGCGAGAGATCGGCCGAGCGCTGTATGACCTCATCGCGCATACCAAGGTAGTTGTAGGCATCCTTGCTATCGCGATAGCAGGAACCCAAGGTGGTAGCGCCGAACGAAAAGGTGACCACGGCCAGCACAACGTAGCGAAGATGCGAGATTTCTTTGAACAGTCGGTGCTTTTTGACGCCGTCCAAGACGCTGAGGGGAATGCCAAACTTGCCGATATCCCGTTTAGTCTCGTAAGCGTGGTCAAGCACAGCGAGCCTTCAAGTTCCTGGCTTCAATTGCCATTCAGTTTCACCGATGGCGTGGAACAGATAGAGCAAAGCCGCGCCCAGCCCCAAGATTGCGAACCACTCCAGAAAATGCGCCACCTTCGTCGTCGCTAGATAGGGCCACTGTGACCACTCCGACCACTGCAACCAAAAGGCGCGGATCGACAGTACAAGCAGGGTCGCAAAGACGAACAAGGGGAGGGTCCCTACTTCTCGGCGGAGGCAATGCCATTCGACCTGGATTCGCGCTGCTCCCGATGACACTGTTCCCACCAACTGTTTCCAAGACATTTCGCATTCCCCCTGTCACATGTTTCTCCTGTGTTCATGCAGTCTTGTAAAGACCAGCATCCGACCACGAACGCAAATTTAATGGACAAGACGCGGCTTCAACATCGAGGAATAGGAACCTATCAAGCTTGCGGAGTCACCGTAAGTGGTTAACACTGCCGGCTCCCGACGCGATTCTCAGATTGGCTCCCCGTGGGAATCATCCGGCAATCGCGGGAAAATGCAGCCGGCAAGCTGACATGCCCCAGGTCGTCCCCGCCGCGATCATGGGCGACCAAGAAGCATCCAGATTTGCGGAACGTGGGTTAGGGTTTTTGGCCCAATGCAGTTCTTTTCGCCGAGGGCGGTGCAACTCGCCAAAGCGCGTGGTAAAATACCTATGAACTTGAGATGATCGTGTTCGCTCCGAAGCGCTGAACCGGCTGGGTTTGCTGTGCTCGACTGTCGATCCGTGGTGCCTTTGACGACTCGGAGCCGTTGTCGAGCAAGCCAGGGAAGGCCCGAGACAAGAGCCGAATGTCTCCGGGACTCTGCGAGCCGCGGTAGTGATCGACGGAGCGCCCACCTGCACAGATTCGTTAGAATATTGGACGACAGTTGGCTGGCCGACTCTGGAGTTGGACACCCCCTTCGCGTAGCATACCGTTGGTTAGCGGCAACAGAAGAGAGCAGTCAAGGGCGATGTTTCTGAAGGAATGTGACATGACGCCGGTGGTGGCGCGGTGGATGAGGGCCGGAGGCATGACGGCCAAGTCTGAGTTTGTCACGCCATGGGGCGTGTGCGATCTCGTTGGTCTGCGCTTCAATGCCGAGAATGTGGCGCGGCGCATCCAGCTGCAGCAGACGCGCCCGGTGACGTCAATCACCCGAGCAATGATTCTCCTTCAGATTCCGGACGTGGAAACTGGCAGATCCGTTACGCTCGAGAAGTTATTGCGCCGTTGGACAGGCTCGGTACCCGAGGAGGCCGTTCGAAAGGAGACCGACCGGCTCGTCGCTGATCGGCTCGTGGTCCTTTCCTCAAAGAGCAGGCTGCAGAAGGTGAACGGCTGGATGCCACTGCAGGACCGCATGGTCGCTGTAGAATTAAAGCTTTCTAGAGTCGAAGAAGCCATGCGGCAAGCGTTAAACAATCTGGCGTTTGCTGACGAATCGTATGTTGCGTTGCCGGGCGAAATTGCCAGGCGCGTCGCGTCTACACCCTCGCGTTGGTCAATATTCTTCGCGGCCGGCGTAGGCTTGCTGGGCGTCACACGTAGCCGCTGCCAAGTCATGGTCGCGCCCGGGAAGATCGAGCACTGGAGGGACAAGCCTGTTCAGCTGTATTGTGTGGAAAAGTTCTGGAGGAGCCGGGTCAAAGGCAATTGAGCATGAGCGGCTCAGCCACCGCTTCGGGACGGCGTGCTGTTCCCTCATCCGGTAGGTCCGGAAGCGACTTGCCTAGTGCGTACGCAGCTGACAAATCCTGAAACAGAGCCATCGATCGGCCTGACTTTGGCGCATTCGCTATAACGTCAATCCAATGTTTGTAAAACGTGGCAACCTGCTCACGCGAGGCATCGAGCGAGTTCAGGCTACTGTACTGTCTTTTGATCTCGCTGAATTCTGCATATGCCGGATGCGTCGCGCCCAGTTTGGCAATTGCCGCATCGAGCCAGTTTCTGAGTTGGACGCTAACGCCAACCCGCCGTCGCAGTGAGGGCAATACGATTTTCACGCTCGGCTGCATTGTATAACCGCCGGCCAGGAAATATTGGTACCCAGAACCAATTCCAATCGCCGGATAATCCACTAGACCCTTTGACCACAGTACTAGATTTAGTCCCCAGTATGGTCCCGCTATCCGGATTCTGGACGCGATTCGCTCATTGAGTTCCTGATGGAAGGCAACAATTCCTGGCAGACGCCTGTTTCTTAGGGTCGCAGATCCGCTCTCGTCGACTAAGCTCCTTTCGACGACCCAAAACCCGTCTGCCTGAGATTCGTGATAACACCTCTCAGCCTGCTGCACTTTAGGGTTCCTTGCGGTCTTACGGTTGACTTGCTCTTGATGCGTGAAAATCACAGGCAAAATTAGTTTTCCGGAGAATCCTTTCGCGCTTTTCCACTTACCGGTCGCGACCGCGAGCGCTCGATTGATCTTGTTGCGATCGGAATTCGTAACCAATGGCATCTGAGGAACGGTAATCCAGGTGGGTCTGTATGAGGCGCACTGATCCAGGACAGCGTCAACAAAAGCCTGTACTTCTGATGCGACGGGTTTTCCTTGGAATGTTGGCTTGGCGATATCCTCGAATTTCGGGAAGGCTTTCATGAAAACGAACCACGGGCGGTCGCGACGCGAGTCCAGATCGTCCATACCGTCCACACAAGGGTCCAACCATATCCTGAAGGCGGGACGCAAAAGTGTAAGCAGGCTTGAGACTCGGTCTAAAGGGAGCCGCACCATCTCCGAGTCGGCATAGAGCCTTCGGGCGATTCTTGCGGTGTCGTCACTCGTTACGAAGGGAATCTGTTCTGCCATACGGTCCTCACAACCCCGCACTTCTCCGTAGGTGAGAGCACACATGTTCTGGCTCCGGAAAGATGAACATCTCACCGATACCAACACGCTCCAACTCGTTTAATAGAGCGCTTTTGTGTTCCCGCAATATGGGTACGTACAGCAGGGAGCTAACCTGAGTGCGGTCCAAGCGCGAAGGTTCGCGAACCATGGAGAGTGAAGGCACCTTGTTGTAGGGCGATCCGTTCGGTATTCCAGGTTGGGTTTATTGCGATGGTCCGCCTTCCGCCGTTCGCATTCTACCGTCGAGTCTGAAATATGGCCTGATGATATTGCTGTCTCGTTCCATATTGAACACGCGCGGCGATCGAGGATCGACGTTTTGATTAAGTTCGCTAGGATTGAGGATAACGACCAGCCCATCCGAATCAAGGTCTTTACTACATGCGAAGAAGAGTGCGACTGCTGCATTTTGAGTCCAGTCTAATAATCGCGTGGGCAGGCCATAGTGCTGTGCGACCTGCATCCACCCAAGATCATCATCGGGCGCAGGCGGGCGGCTTAACTTCATGTCGAGAAAGCGCTTCATATCAGCCAGAAGATGGAGTGCCGCGTCTCTTTTTTCCTGCTCGGCGTAACGAAGGGCTGAGGGTGCGAGTGAATGCGTGAGTTGGGGGTGACCCCGAAACCAGAAGATCTTGTTTGGCTCCAACAGTGAGTGAAACACGCCGAAAAAATCACTGAGCGTCGAAATCAGCTCATCTTGAAACATCGGGCAATCGATCGGACAGTCTCGGTAGCGGCGAACAAGTTCCCGGCGGATATTCGGCGTTGTTGGAGGCATTTCCTACAAATTGGGCGTCAGTCACTAACTATTCCATTCCAGGCAAAGCCTGGGACAGAGAAAGTAAGATACCATTCAATGTGCATAGCGAGCTGAGTCGTTGCGCCGTGAGCGGCGACTCTCAGGGCATCTCGCTTCGTTACATCCGTGGAGCATGATTTCATAGGTTCCCTGGTGACATCGGGCGCACGGTACTAGTACATTTTCTCGCCAATTTGGCACCCGAACGAAAATCTCCGCAAAGGTGTCGGCAATAGCGGTGAATTCAGAAAGCCGCTCTCTGTTTCGGTATCGTGTCACATTGAGGTTTGTTTTACCCGAGAAGTTTTGGTATTTCTTCGCAAACGCTGCGTTTAAGATCGCACCGCAACGGCATGTTGGCCAACCCAGGGCAGTTCGTTCTTGACCGTATTCCAGAGACGTTCGTCTGCTGTCCAGCATTCGCACTGAACTGATGCCAGCCACCCTTTCGCGACTTCAAGGGCTAGCTGGCTGTTCTTCACCCGCTTTGCGAGGGCGTTGGTCGCTTCGTAAAGCGAACAGCGCGGGCGGGGTCAGGCGGCGGCGCTGTTTCTGCCAGTTCTCCAGAAGCGCCGAGGCTTCGTCGCTGTATGGCTCTTGCTCGACCCATTTGAGCGCTAAGCTTGCGTCGACGACGACTTCGTCGGCTCTCACAGTTGATCCTCGCGCTCCATCCTACCCTCGCGAATCAGGTCGGCGGAGTCCTTGGGAAAGGGCGCTGGCTGTTCGGCTCGCAGAGCCGCGAACCGGCGCAGTGTATCAGCGGAGATGGTTCCGTCGGCCGCTCGTTTCAGCATGCGGGCAGCCGGTACGGCGCGATCGAGAAGGTGTGTTACGTAAGCGGAAACTGAAAGGTCCTGGGCCGCGGGAGCCATGTCGATCCGCCGGCGCCGGGTCGGAGGTATATCGAGCGTGAGGCGAGGTCGGTTTGTCTTGCTGATAGTTTTAGTCATCTTCGGATACCGTTTTGCTCCGGAATTCAGCTAAATTGTACATGATTGACGCTATGGTGTCATGGCGGCAATCGCGGAGGACCGAGTTGAAGCCAATAACCGTCACCCGTATTAGGGTAAGGAAACCATTCGTCGGATCGAACGCGGCAAAGCCAGAAGCCATGGCCTGAAAAACCAATACTGACCCGACCGCTACAGAATTCTAGTGGAGGCGGGGGGAATTGAACCCCCGTCCGAAGACCTTCCGGTGATGGCCACTACACGCTTAGTCCGCGATTTCTAGCTCGCCGCCCAGACGCCCACGAACGGGCTGCCGGACGGCCAACCGATTGAAGTTTCGGGAAGACCGACCAATCGGTGAACTGCGGCTCCCTAGCCCACTAAATTACGCCTAGACCCGCGGCTTTACAGCTCTGCGTTCCTCGTACACCAGGAGTCTGGCCGCTTGGTCTTGAGCGGAGCCGGCTGGGGACATGGTGTCGGCCTATGCCAAATCGGCGCGGCAGTCATGGCCAATGAGGGCAAGACTTACACAGAAATCCTGCAGCATTACTATCGTGGGACCACTGTCAGCGTCTGATTTCCGGGCGACCTCAGTTATCGATCTGGCGTCACTGGCGCGGCTAGTTCCTGCGCACGTTGCGGAACGGGCCGGTGTCGAACCGTGGTTCCTTCGGAAGGTCAAGCACCCGCTCGGCGATGATGTTGCGCTGAATCTCGTCGGTGCCCCCGGCGATGGAAACGGCCGGTACCGAGACCAGAATTTCCGCGATGATTCCCTCGCGCGGGCTTTCGCGTCCAGTGAGCATCGCTGCCGTGCCGGTGATCAGCGTATGGACGCGGGAGCAGGCGCGCGCAACGTGACTGGCTGCGAGCTTGCCGAGCGAGCCTTCCGGACCTTGCGGGCGTCCCTGCTGCTGAGCGGCGCGCGCCCGCCGGGCGGTCCACTGGGCGGAGTTGGCCAGGATCATCAACTTGGCGATCTCCTGGCGCACGTATGGATCCTTGTTCGCGCCGGTCTCCCTGGCGCGATCGATGATGAGGTCCAGGCGGCCGGCCCGCTGTGGATACCATTTGTAGGGCTGATTCGCCTTTTCGGTTTCGGCGCGCTCTTCGGCGTGTATCCGTCCCACGCGCGACCCGCGCCTGGACGATGAGGTCAGCCCATCGGCACCGCGCCGTTCGTGAGCCAGCGTCGTCATCGCCACCTTCCAGCCATCGCCGACGCGGCCGACCAGGTTCTCTTGCGCAACCTTCGCGTCGGTAAAGAACACCTGATTAAACGAGGCGTGGCCGTTCATCTGCTTGAGCGGCTGCACGTCGACCCCAGGCTGCTTGACGTCGATCACGAAATACGAAAGCCCCTCGTGCTTGGGCGCGTCCCAATCGGTGCGCGCGAGCAACAGGCCATGGTCGGCATGATGCGCGCTGGTCGTCCATACCTTTTGTCCGTTGATGATCCAGAAATCCCCCTTCAAATCCGCGCGGGTGGTGGCGCCGGCGAGATCGGAGCCGCTACCCGGCTCACTGAAGAACTGGCACCAGGTATCTTCCCCAGTGAGAATGCGGCGCAGGAAATTCTTCTTCTGCAGATCCGATCCGTGCTCCAGCAGGGTGGCCGCCGCCAACATTCGCACTCCTGATTTCGCAACGCCGACAGCGTTCACCTCGGCGAATTCTTCTTCGACCACGCGCGCCAGCGCGTGCGGCAGGCCGCGGCCGTACCATTGCCTGGGCCATTGCGGCATTCCCCATCCGGAATCGGCCAGCTTGCTACGCCACTCCACCAGCGGCATATCCGGATCCCAGTTCGCCGCGAGCCATTCCCGCACTTCGGCACGAACCTCTGCTTCGTTTACCTTACTCATCGCTCAAACTCCCCAGCGCTGCATCAAAAGTTCCCGGTGATAACTTGGCTGACCGAGGAACACCTCGGAGCTTTTGGCGCGCTTGAACCACAGATGCGTGTCGTTGTCCCACGTAAAGCCGACGCCGCCATGAATTTGAATACATTGGGCCGCGGTACTGAGGTACGTTTCTGACGCGGCGGCTTTGGCCAGACTGGCGAGCGCGGGCCACTCGGGGTCGTTCACCGCGGCCGCTTGCAGCCGCGTAATAGGCCGCCGACTTGGCAAGCTCTACGTCCAGCAGCATATCGGCGAGCTTGTGCTTGATTGCCTGAAACGAGCCGATCGTTCGTCCGAACTGTACCCGCAGTTGCGCATAATTTACCGCCGAGTCCAGCAGCGTCTGGGCGCCACCCACCATTTCATTGGCAAGCGCGATAGCGGCCTGATCAAGAGTACGGAGGATTGGCTTTGCGCCATCGTCAAGGTTGCCGAGCAGGTTCGCACGAGCGCCGTGAAAATCGATGCGCGCAAGCTTGCGGGTAGGATCCATCGATTCCAAAAGGCGCCGTTCCACCCCGCCGGCATTCGCATCAAGAGTGAAGAACGCCAACCCCTGGTCGCCGACCGTCTTGGGGGCACGTGCGGCGACGATCAGCAGGTCCGCCACGTGACCGTCCACAACGTAACTTTTGACTCCGTCCAGACGGTAACCGTCCGCATCGGGGGTAGCGACGACCTCGATGCCCATTGGATCCCAATTACCATTGAGCTCGGTGATCGCCAGCGTGGCTAGCCGTGCGCCTTTTGCAATGTCCGGCAATAAGGCCGATTTCTGTGCCTCGGTGCCGGAGTTCAGAATGGCGTTGGCTGCGAGCACCGCCGTGGAAAAATAGGGCGCGCAAAGCAGTGCGCGTCCAAGCTCCTCGGTAACGATGCAAAGCTCGACCATGCCAAACCCTGCGCCACCATATTGCTCCGGTATGTGGATGCCGGGCAGCGCTAAATCCTCGCTCAGTCTGGCGCCAAATCGCGGGATCGTAACCCTCGGCAGTGCCCATGAGGCGCCGAACCTCAGTGGTCGGAGATTTGTCATTGAGAAATCGCCGAATAGCCGAGCGGAACTGCTCCTGCTCGTCCGTGAATGCGAACTGGATGCGGCGCTTGGGCTCAAGTCTCGATTCGTCTGATGTTTTCATCGCTCCTGCAACGTGCTCGGCTGCTTTGGATATGGTTCTAATGCCACGAACAGGCGGCCCGCGGCAATCGGCTTGCATGCTATACCGCTGGCATTTCGCAGACGTTGCCATGAAGAGACGCTTGCAGCCTGCGTCACTGATTGTGTCCGATGATGAAAAGCGACGAACGTCCTGGGCGCCAGCGCGAATCGCCGCATATTGCGTTCATATGGATTCCGCAACACGCAAATTCTGCTTACATCGTCGAGACAAAGTGATATCTTCCGGCAGGTGAATTCTTCGACCGTTCCATTTTTGACCAACGAGCAGCGAACCTGCCACACCCGGGGTAACCATGAAGATCTTTAGAATCTGTGCGACTCCTGAGGGAGAGTCTCGGCTGGAGGAAATCGAGGTTCCGATCGATCAGCATGGACCTGACCGGGGATCTCCCACTCTGATGTCCATGGCGTACTCCTCTCCAAACGTCAGATTCGTCGACGTTCCGAATGGGCTTGATTCAAGCTGGCATCATGCCCCTGCGCGCCAGATCGTCACGGTCCTTCAAGGCGTGCTCGAAGTATGCACGAGCGACAACCAAAAGCATCAATGGCGAGCCGGAGAGCTTTTGTTCGCCGACGATCTCACCGGCAAAGGGCACATGACGCGAACCGTGGGGGGAGCGGCGCGGCTCCTCATTATTCAGTTACCGCAAGGCCTCGATTCCAAAGAATAGTTCGCCGCCGTCTTTTCCGGTAACTCGCGCGGTCCCGTCAGCAGGCATCGCTCCGGAAGTTAGAACGTCACGGCGGGCACAGCGAACTGATGGTCCGCAGGCGGCTGACCGTAAGCCGCGAGGGGGCATTCCTGCACACAGCCCTTCAGCAGGGTGCGACAAAACGGGTGCGGAGACCGACTGGTTGCCCGATGGGAGAAGCACCCTGCATAAAAGATGGCTCCCTCCCTCTCTTCGCAGCCTGCCAGGCGGGCGATGGTGCCGACCCAAAAGCCGGGAACGAGTCGCGTCTGTCCGGCTCAGTCGAGATGTTGAACGGCGACGAAGCGACCTGTTGATCGGTGATGTCAGGCCGCATCGTTTCCTGACACCTCCGGCGCAGCAGTGGCGCGGACGGCTCAACCCTCTCGAATTATGTCCGCCGCGAGGGCGGGATCGAAGCCGGCGTGCTCACCTTCTCCACAAGCCGCATCCGCGCGCGGTTTGCGCCAGAGGCGGCGCACGCGCCTGACGTTGACAGCAGATTCGGCTTAATCCGGGCGCGAGGCTATAATCCAGCGGGGCTGAACTTCAACCCGGCTCAGCGAGGAGAAGAACATGTCGGAAATGAATGATTTCAATCAACGCGTAATCACTGAGTTCCGGTCGAATCAGGGGAAGGTTTCCGGTCAGTTCGCCAAAATGCCACTGCTGCTGCTGACTACGACTGGCGCTAAAACGGGCCGCGTCCTGACCAAGCCTCTGGTGTACACCATGGACGCGGAGCGAATCGTGTTGATCGCGTCGTTTGCGGGAGCACCGAAGAATCCCGCCTGGTTCAACAACCTGGTGGCTAACCCTGTGGTGACGGTTGAACTCGGCAGCGAGCGTTTTCAGGCCCGAGCGACGGTTACCAGCGGCGAAGAGCGCGAGCGCCTTTATAACAGCCAGGCGCAGCAGATGTCGATTTTTGCCGACTATCAGAAAAAGACCACCCGCCAGATTCCGGTTGTCGTCCTGCAACGGATCGGTTAAGTCTACGCTCGGTTGGGGGAAATTGGACCCTCAAAGCGGGTCGGAAAAAAGCCTCGCAGCGCTGTTTGTTTAACGGGCCACCAACTCCCGGCGGGTTGCTTCTCTCATTTCCTGTCACGTCCGCTGCCTCTCGGTCGCAGTGACGAATCAAATGAGGCAACGACGCCGCTACGGCAACAGCTCAGCTGAGGCATTGCGCCGGCAAATCTGATTGTCGCGGATCACGCGTCGCCCTTGCCCCGCCTGCTTCGCAAGTGCCGCCGCGCTAAATTGGTAACCCGTGAACTCGAGCTTATGGCGCCGGCAAGCCGGAAGCCGATCGGAATTGAAACAAGGAGGCACCCAGCATGCCAGTGGACCCGCAGCTCCAACCGATACTCGAGCAGTTGCTCAAGCTGCCGCGATTCGAGAGCCTGTCCGTCGAGCAGGCGCGCGCTCTGGCGACGCAATACAACGCCGCGGGTAAATTGCCGCCTATAGCGGTCGCGTCAGTGGTCAATCGGGTAATCCCCGGACCGGTCGGCGAGCTGCCGATTCGTATCTACACGCCCCACGGCACCGGGCCGTTCCCTCTAATGCTGTACTTTCATGGAAGCGGTTTCGTTATGTGCAACCTCGACACGCACGACCGGGGTTGCCGCAATTTGTGCAACGCGGCGGGATGCGTGGTGATATCGGTCGATTACCGGCTGGCGCCCGAACACAAGTTTCCCGCCGCCCCCGAGGATTGTTACGCGGCCACCAAGTGGGTCGCGGCACACGCCGGTGAAGTTAACGCCGACGCGGCGCATATCGTTTTGGCCGGAGATAGCGCGGGCGGAAATCTGGTCGCGGTGACCGCGTTGATGGCCCGTGACCGCGGAGGTCCGGCTTTATGCGGGCAGCTGATGATCGTTCCGGTCACCGACTATCCCAAACCCGGCTATCCGTCTTATGTAGAGAACGGCCAGGGTTACGGGCTCACGGCGGCGGGGATGAGATGGTACTGGGGTCATTACCTCAATAATGAGGCCGAAGCGGATAATCCCTACGCGTCGCCGGTGCGCGCCGGCAATTTGCGTGGGCTGCCTCCCGCGTTGATTATCACTGCCGAATTGGACGTCCTGCGTGATGAAGGGGAACATTATGGCAAATGCCTGGCCGAAGCGGGTGTGCCCACCCAGGTCACGCGCTACGACGGCGTGCATCACGGGTTCTTCGGAATGCAAGCGGTCCTGGACAAATCCAAAAAAGCGATGGAGGAAGTGACCGTCTGGCTCAAGCAACGCTTCGGTTCGTAATCGCGCCAAGAGTGCGGTGGCGATGCGGCAGCTTCCCGGTAGAGGCATCGCCGATCAGGGTGTCTACCACGATCGGAACCGATCCGCAGAGGGACCAAAGGATTGCGAGACCGCCGGTGAAGAACGCCATCGGGAGCAGGCATGGTCATTTAACATGCCCATCACCACTGACTTCGGGAATTATTTCGTCAAGCCATCATTAGTAAATTCAACGAGGATAGCGGCTGGAAAGCGGCACTGGGGCACCCCGCAATTCGCTCCTAGAATTTAGCTATTACGGTCCGGAAGAACGGGCCGCTCTCGAGCTTTGCAAGCCCTCAATCCGGTCGTGACAAAGAGACCCCTGGATGCGCGGGTAACAGATCGCTACTGGCCAGCGGCGGCGTCGACGGCGGCGTTTTGCGCGCGGGCGAGACCGACCAGGTTGGTCACGTTGTCCGGCGTCGCATCGAATCCCGCCAGAGTCGCTCCGAAGACGAAATTGCCATCCAGCGCGCCCAGGCCGACGTGCGTCTCGCCGCCCTGCGTCACGCTGCCGGCGAAGGATTGCTGTCCCACGCTCGGAATGGTGATGGGCTCGAATCCCGGGACGTCCTCGCTCTTTTGAAGGGCTGTCTGATACGCGGAGGTAGCGTCGGAAGAGTTTCGATAGCGATCGACGGTAATGGTAACTTTTTGTGAACCATCGGCGTTGATAAAGAACACGGCCCTGGTGGCGTCCGGGTCTCCCTGGGCGGTCGAATCCTTTCCCGTGCTGTCCTGCTGCGTGATCGTATCGAAGTACTGGTTCACCAGGTGCAGCAGAACGACGTAATTGCGGGGCAGCAATCCATCCGATGAGCTGCCGGCGTTAGACGACGAAGAACCCCCGCATCCCGCCAAAGAGGCGGCCATCGCGGTCGTGAGAGCCAGGCAGAAGGTGGCGAGAGCGATCGCGCCGAGGAGGCGAATTTTCATGCGGACCATCTGTCACAAAACATCCAGGGAAGGCAATAACGCAGCACCTCGATCGATTATCGGTCTTCCCGCCTCGATACCGGGGTTTTCAACTCTGTCTTGCGCCTTTATGACTCTTTGCCGTTTATTTGTCCCTAATACTCTGATTGCATCTGCAAAAGCAATTTGCCTCTTGACTAAAGCGAAAGCTCTCACGATTATCGCGAAACTCTACAAACTGAGATTGAGCCAACTTAAGAAGATGAAAGTTTCCCTTGGAGAAAAATCCCGTTGAAACCTTCCAGAAGAGTGAAATGGAAAGCGAGTGTCTTCGCTCTCCTTTTGGCGATCGGGTGTGGCGCTTGCGGTTCCAGTGCTTCGGGCGGCTCGTCCGGCACCGGAACCTCGGCTACCTTTAAAACCGGTCCCTGTCCCGCTGACCAGGCGGATGCGCTGGCGAGCCTCAACGCAAGTTGCGGGACACTGACCGTCCCTGAGAATCGCAGCAATCCGAGCGAAGGCAAGGTTCAACTGCCGGTCGCGATCATTCCTTCCCAGAAACAGCCGGCCGATCCGGATCCTGTGGTGTATATGGCTGGCGGTCCGGGAGCCAACGCTATAGCGCAGGCGGGAATTCTCGTCAGCGTGGGACTGAATCAGAACCGCGACCTCATCATCATGAATCAGCGCGGGGTCGCCTATACGGAACCGAACCTGGCCTGTCCGGAGATCGACCGGTTCAACGCAGAGGCCGTCGGCTTGCGTTACGATTCTCCTGATACCGGCATCCTGCACGTGGCCGCGACGAAAGCCTGCCATGATCGCCTGGTTGGCCAAGGGATCGACCTGAGCAACTTCAACACGAGTGAAAATTCCGCCGACTTCGCCGACCTGCGCACGGCGCTGAAGATTAATGAGTGGAACGTATACGGATTATCCTACGGCACCGATCTCGCGCTCAGCCTGATGCGCGATCATCCGCAGGGCATCCGCAGCGTGATCATCGATGCCGTCGTGCCGCCGAGCGCTGCAAGCTTGGGATGGACCTGGACCAACGCCAATGAGGCTATCAACAACATCTTTCGCGCCTGTGCCGATCAACCCGCGTGCGCCAGCAAGTACGGGGATCTGAGCGCCGCCTTCACAGCTCAGGTCCAAAAACTGGAAGCCAATCCGCTGACCATGACGGTGCATGCACCTTTCGGCAGCGTGGACGTGGTGCTCGACGGCGGAGCGCTGGTCAACTGGATAGGTTCCGTTCCCGATCCGGTTGTGCCGATTCCCTCGATTCCCGCGGCAATACAGGAATTGGTGCAAGGACGGCCAACGCTGATTGCCAGCTCGCGCGCCACTTTGGCGGACCCGTCGGCGATCGGAGCGATCGGCTACGGCCTGATGTACGGTGTGATTTGCAGCGAGTGGGTGCCATTTGAGCCCGCATCTCAAATTCTGGTGCAGGGGCTCCTCGCTTTCCCGACCTATCCACAATCCGTCTTGTCCCTGTCTCCGGGGCTTCCGTTCATGACTGAGGATTGCGGGGTCTGGAATGTTCCAAAGGCGCCCGGCTCCGTGCGTCAGGTCACGGTAAGTTCGATCCCGACCCTCGTCATGGCCGGCAGCTTCGATGGAAAAACCGCACCGCAGTGGGCGGTATACGCGGCCGGCACGCTCGAAAACTCGACCACGGTTATTGTTCCCGGTGCCGGGCATGGGACGCTCTTCCTGATCGGATTGCCGGATGATTCGCCGGCAAAACCGTGCGCGAAGGGCGTGGTGGAGTCGTTCCTCTCCAATCCGATGGCGCCGGACACCAGTTGTGTTGCGTCGCTGACTCCGTATCCGTTTGCGACCTCGAGCACCGCGACGCCGTCCAATCAACCCAATGAGGAACTGAATAACCTCTCCCTCTTCCCGGGACCCTTTTAGGCTGGAACGAATTCGACGATACGGCGAGTCCGCATTAGCGAATGATTACCGAACCGGGGAAGGCGGCCGTTTCGTCTGGCAACACCGAGAGGATGAGGTGCGGAATCCGCACATCTAGGGTGGGCATGAGTAGTTGGCGGCCGTCGATACAGCGAGTTCGCATCGCGCCCTTAGCGGCTGTTGTGGTCCTGATGCTCGCTGCGTGCGGAGGCGGATCTTCAGGGAACTCATCGCCTGGCGTTGCGGCCGCCAGATTCGAGCCCGGTCCGTGTCCGTCGAGCGTGGCGTCGCTGCCCGAGCTGGCCAATGCGCAATGCGGACAGCTGGTGGTGCCGGAGAATCGTCAGAAGGCAAACAGGAAAACCATCCGCCTTCCCGTCGCGATCATACCCTCGGTGACGCAGCCGCCGCTGCATGAACCAATCGTGCACATGACTGGCGGTCCGGGCGGCGACGCGCTCGGAGAAGCTCAATTCCTGGTCCCGGCCGGCGTCAACCATGACCGCGATCTCGTCATCATGGGCCAGCGTGGAACCCTGGACGCGGAACCGGAGCTTCTGTGTCCCGAAATCGACAAATTCAACGCGCAGGCGGTGAGCCTCGTTTACGATGCCCCCTCGACCGGACGGTTGCATGTGGCGGCGACGAAGGCCTGCCACGATCGATTGGTCTCGGACGGCGTCGATCTGAGCGCGTATAACACGTTCGAGAACGTGGCGGATTTTGTCGACTTGCGAAAAGTGCTGAAGATTCCCAAGTGGAGCCTGTACGGGTATTCCTACGGCACCTATCTGGCGCTCACCATGTTGCGCCTCCACCCCGAGGAAGTGGTGAGTATGACGATCGACTCTGTCGTGCCTCCGAGCGCCGCGAGTCTTGGATGGACCTGGAGCAACGTCGCCGAAGCCTTTAACAATCTGTTCGATGCGTGTGCCGCCCAGCCCGCATGCGCGAAGAAGTATGGCGACGTGCGCGCCAAGTTCACCAACCAGGTCCAGCAACTCGAGGAGAATCCGCTGATTACCACGAGCACGTACACACCGGGCGGACCGCCGGTTACGGTCGTGCTCGATGGCGGTGCGCTGGTGAACTGGTTTGTCGCGGGCGGCCGGACCCTTTTCCCGGCGGTGCCCTCGGCGATACAGGAGCTCGTCGATGGAAACCCGGTTCAGATCGCCGCCAACCGCGCCGCAAGTGCGAACCCGGTGAGTGAAAGTACTTTCGGTTATGGATTGACCTACGGGGTCTTTTGCAGCGAGTGGATTCCGTTTGAGCCTCAATCGCAAATCCTTGCGAAGGGCCTGCTTGCATTTCCGGACTATCCGCCGACGGTCCTGTCCCAGGCGCCCCAGCTTCCTTTCGAGACTGAGGACTGCGCCGTATGGGACGTTCCCGGAGCATCGGCGTCGATCAGGGATGTCACCACGAGCAGCATCCCCTCACTGGTGATTTCGGGTTCGTTCGACGCGAAGACGTCACCGATGTGGGCAAAGTACGCCGCGACGACACTATCCAACTCCACCACCATCGTAATTCCCGGCATCGGCCATTGGGTCACGCCGCAATCGCGATGCGCCCAGACCGTGCTCGCCTCTTTCCTTTCCGATCCCAACACGCCCCCCGATACGAGCTGCGTGGCAAAGTTAACCCCACCGCCCTTCCAGTGAAACGTCTATCAACCGATCGATTGCCGAAGGATTCCCTCTCTTGAGCGCCGCAGCGGCGCCATCTCCACCCTGTCAGGGTCCCTGACAGGGGGAGACATCCAGAACAGAACAAAAACCAAGGAACGGGCTGTCAGCCCATCATCTGTCGGCATCATTAGCGCGGGGCGCGGCCCCAGGCTTCGATCAGATCTTCGAAAACCTTGCGCAGTTCGGGGTCTTTAAGCTCCGGCAATTCAATCGCATGACGCACGTAGCGCTTGGCCGGCGCCGGACGCGGGCGGCTGTGACGGCTGAGCGTACCCTTGACGAAACGCAAATCGCGCACCGAATCGTCGCCCATGGTGTCGACCAGACGCTTCAGAATCTGGCGCCGCATCAGGTTGAGCTCCTGAATCCACATCGCGGTCGAGACCTTGATCACCGCGGTGTGAAACTTCAGCGAGCTGACCTCGGTGTGACGTGCAATCGCGTCGCCCACCACCTGGGGCCAGATCCGCACCAGCCTGAAGAGCGAGAACTGGCCCTGCGTGTCCAGAGCGTCCAGCACGCCGGTGAGCGTCTTGCCCAGAAGTTCAGGCTGTCTACGTGGTTTTTTCAGCGCCATTTTCGCGAACCAGGAAAGCTTCGCCCCCACCTGGCAGTTTGCCACTCGCGCAGGCAACTATCGACCAAAAATCGCGCTACGGCAAGGACGAATAAGCCGATTTGCGGAGGGAAAAAAGGCATGAATCATGCTTTAGAATCCGTGCCCTCGTTCGAGCTAAAATACGCAGGATACTTGTCCACTTTTTCGGGCGCCAATCAACAGTTTGGCTTTTCCTCATGCTTTCTTCTCAAAAAGATTCGGATCTTAAAGGCCTTTCTGGAGCATGAGCGAAGATTGTACGAAGTATTATCAACAGGTATCCTGTGGATTAATAGTTGCTCTCACTCTTTCAAACCACAATATGTAGTGGCACCTTGAGGCAGGTCGGAAACCCGATGTTGCGGTTGAGGGGAGTTTGAGGAAGATGGCGCAGACCACGGACACCAAGCAGGCAATAGAAAACCCGGAGCAGGCGGTGGTCTCCAGGAAGCGGGGCGTCAACCTGGGCCGCCTGTTCACGCGGCCTGGCGTCGATCCCATGGACGAGGTCGAGTGGGAGTTCCGTTCGGCCGTAATCGCCGGTGAGGATGGACACGTCGTCTTCGAGCAGCGCGACATCGAAATTCCCCGCGACTGGTCGCAAACCGCCGCCAACGTGGTCGCGTCCAAGTACTTCCGCGGACCGCTGGGCAGCTCCCGCCGCGAGACCAGCGTGCGCCAGCTCATACTACGGGTGGTGGATACCGTCACCGGATGGGGCGAGCGCCAGAACTATTTCCAGGACCCCGAAGAGCGCGACACCTTCCACGCCGAGTTGACCCATCTGCTGCTGCGCCAGAAGGCGGCGTTCAACAGCCCGGTGTTTTTCAACGTCGGCATCGAGCCCAAGCCGCAATGCTCCGCCTGCTTCATCCTGCGGGTCGACGACAACATGGAATCGATCCTGAGCTGGTATCGCAACGAAGGGATGATCTTCAAAGGCGGTTCCGGGTCCGGGGTGAATCTCTCCAGTCTGCGCTCATGCAAGGAAAAGCTTTCGGCCGGGGGCACCGCGTCGGGCCCGCTGTCGTTCATGAAGGCCGCCGACGCTTCCGCCGGCGTGATCAAGTCGGGCGGCAAGACCCGGCGCGCGGCCAAGATGGTGGTGCTCAACGCCGACCATCCGGATATCGAGCAGTTCATCAAGTGCAAGGAACAAGAGGAGAAAAAGGCCTGGGCGCTGATCGAAGCCGGTTATGACAGTTCCCTGGACGGCGACGCCTACAGCTCGGTCTTCTTCCAGAACGCCAACAATTCGGTGCGCGTCACCGACGACTTCATGCAGGCCGTGGTCAACGACAGCCAGTGGCTGACCCACTACGTGAAGGGCGGCGAGGTGGCGGGCACCTACCGCGCGCGCGATCTCCTGCGGATGGCGGCCGAGGCGGCGCATGCCTGCGGCGACCCCGGAATGCAGTTTGATACCACCGCCAACTTGTGGCATACCTGCCCGGTCAGCGGGCGAATCAACGCTTCCAACCCCTGCAGCGAGTACATGCATCTGGATAACTCCGCGTGCAACCTGGCCTCGCTAAACCTGCTGAAATTTATCGACGAGCGCGGCGAATTCGACGTCAAAGGGTTTCGCCACGCGGTCGACGTAATGATCACGGCGCAGGATATCGTAATCGACAATTCGTCGTATCCGACCGAGGAGATCACCCAGAACGCCAAGGCGTTTCGCGAGCTGGGACTGGGCTACGCGAATCTGGGCGCGCTGCTGATGGCGCTGGGGATGCCCTATGACTCCGACCAGGGCCGCAGTTACGCCGCCGCGATCACCGCGCTGATGACCGGCGAGGCCTACCTGCAGTCGGCGCGGATGGCCGACGCGGTGGGGCCGTTCTCCGGCTTCGCGCTCAACCGCGATCCGATGCTCAAGGTGATCGAGCGCCATCGCTCCCACGCCTACAAGCTGGAAACCGCCCACGTTCCGCTCGACCTGCTGCGCGCGGCGCGCGAATCCTGGGACGAAGCGCTTAAGGGCCGGCCAGGCGTCGGGCTATCGCAATTCGCAGGCGACCGTGATCGCTCCGACCGGAACGATCGCCTTCATGATGGATTGCGACACCACCGGGATCGAGCCGGATATCGCGCTGGTCAAGTACAAGAAACTGGTCGGCGGCGGGATGCTGAAGATCGTCAACCAGACCGTGCCGCGTGCGCTCAAGCGCCTGGGCTACGATTCCAGGGAGGTCCAGGAGATCGTCGAGTACATCGACGAGCACGAGACTATCGAAGGCGCCGCGCTCAGGGACCATCATCTGGCGGTGTTCGATTGCGCGTTCACGCCGCGCTCGGGCACCCGCTCGATTCACTACCTGGGCCATCTCAAGATGATGGGCGCGGTGCAGCCGTTTATCTCCGGCGCGATTTCCAAGACCATCAACATGCCGGCCACGGCCACGGTCAACGAGGTTGGCGAAGCGTTCGTCACCGCGTGGCGGCTGGGTCTGAAAGCGGTCGCGATCTACCGCGACGGCTCCAAGCGCACGCAACCGCTCAACACCGGCAAGTCCAAGCCGCAGGCCGCGGTGGCGGCGCGCGCGTTGGACGAACCCCGAGTTTCAGCCGGTGCGGCGCAAGCTGCCTGACGAGCGCAAGTCGCTGACGCATAAGTTCGATATCGCGGGCCATGAGGGCTATATCACGGTCGGGATGTACGAGGACGGCAAGCCGGGCGAGATCTTCGTCAACATGTCCAAGCAGGGCTCGACCATCTCGGGCCTGATGGACGCGTTCGCGACCGCAATCTCGTACGCGCTGCAGTACGGCGTGCCGCCGCAGTTCCTGGTGGACAAGTTCGCGCATATGCGCTTTGAGCCCTCGGGCTTCACCAAGAATGCGCAGATTCCCTACGCCAAATCGATCGTGGATTACCTGTTCCGCTGGATGGCGTCGAAGTTCCTCGACGAGCAGGCCAAGCGCGAAGTCGGGGTGTTGACCGAAGATAACGGCGAGATGCGGCCGGCGCTGGATTCGTCGGCGCGTCCTCCGATGCTGGAGGGCGGCAAGGACGGCGAGATGCGGCAGGCGTTTTTGAATCAGCAGGACGCGCCGCCGTGTCCGGATTGCGGATGCATCATGGTGCGCAATGGCGCCTGCTACAAGTGCATGAACTGCGGCTCGACCAGCGGGTGTTCGTGAGATTCGTGAGTTTTAAAGGTTTGTCAGCGAAGACCAAAACGCGACGGAGGTATTGACCCCGGAGAATCCGAAGGACCGGAGGCGGCAAAATCTGGTTGGTGAGGGTGTGGAAGTTTTGGGTTGCACAGTGGCGCGGGTGAGGCAGGGCAGCATCGAATTCCTTCGGGGTCGGTTCAGGCGGTGAGGCGGTAACCGATGAGGTCTCGCTGACAAGCTGGGAGTGGGGCGGATGCGGAGGCGGCAGGAGGGCCGGGAGCAATCCCGGCCCTTCGTTCTGTTCCGGGTATTGCTGTTTTCAAGCTTCGGTGTTCTACCGGCGCGTTTGAATCACGTGAGCCTGAGACCTCTAATGATCGACATCGTAACGTTGCTAAGTGCTGTCAAGCCAAAGGAGCGGACCGATCAGTTACGTAGTCCTCGCCGCACTATACGTACTAGCGGCGCACACCACGTCTGTGACGGCGAAACAGGTCACCGATATGCTCAAACTGCACCTTGGTGCAAAAATCCCCGCTAACGTGAACGCGAGCCTTCGGGCATACAAGGGCTTTGTCAGCCCGACAGACAAAGGTCCACCGCTTCGTTGGTCCCTAACCCCAAAGGGCATTGACCGTCTTCGATCGCTAAGTGGCCTTGCGCTCTCGACCTCATCAGATGCTGAGCGCTTCAACTCAGACATAGGCATTGTCTGCGCGCTGGAATATCCAGAGCTTGCCGCCGTAATAAAATGCGCTTGGTGGGTCCGGAGCTTGGACGGAGGTCGGCGACGCGCGCTATGCCCACGTTTACCGTGAAACGAGCCTGGTGTGCGGGGGCGGGGGAAAACTGCGAACTGTAGCCACGACCTCCACGTCAATGGGCCTTACTGCGGCGGCCATCGCCACAACGCAACTCATACTCCAATTTCGGCCTCGAATGGTTGCGATGATTGGCATAGCCGCGGGAACGCGTTCCGGTGGTAAGCAGTTAGGCGACGTCTTAGTTGCAGACCCTAGCGTTGATTATAACTCTGGCAAGGTTGTACTCGCAAATGGAATTCGTGAGTTCCAGCCAGATCCATATCCGATTGGACTCAATCCGCGGCTTCGTAGCCTCCTTCAAAAGTACCGCAGTTCAGATACGTTGTTGGCAGAAATTCGCGGCCGCTGGAATGGTTCCTCGCCCTCTCAACCCAATCGCCTTCATGTAGGTCCTGTCGGCGCTGCGGATCTGGTCATCGACGATCCAACACGCGTACTTGAAATCCAAAAGAAACTGAAAGAAGCTGATCGGAGTGGAAATGGAAACCTATGGAGTTTACAGAGCGGTCCACGAAGCTCCTACAAAGTCGAAACCCCGCGCCGTTTCGTTCAAAGCCGTATGCGATTTTGCGGCAGAGAAATCGGATTCCTGGCAGGGGTACGCTGCCTTAGTGGCAGACGGAATTTGCGATTGAATTTCTGAAACGCGAATGGGTCGCATTATGGCCAATAGCCTAATTGTCTAATGACCTGGAGGAAGCATGACGAAAAGAGCCTATACGCCGGAGCCGGAACGCGAGAATCATAGCAATCAGCGACGTTTATGGCGCTCTGAAGGAACTTGGGCCGGAGGCCCAAACGCGAGTCTTTTAGTTACGTCGCCGCCAAGCTGAACCTAAGGCTTTTTCAACGCTAAAAGTTGATCTATCACCGGACGTGAGGCAATTTGAGGATTCAAGTGACGTTAAGACGAACAGGAGTGGCACAACAATAAAAGAGCAGGCACAGGATGAACTTGAAGGGATTAGCCCCGTTGCCAATGGATCGCTGGGAGCGGCTTACAGGCAACGCAGCTATCGCAAATTTTAGCCTTTCGTCTGATGAGATTGACTTGATTGCCAAGACTGTGCCTGGAAAGAACAAAGAGAAAATGCGCAGTGTTTTCCTGCTGAAAGGAGTCGCTTCCTACCTTGGAAGCGGTGCAGCTCGCTTTTACAGCAGATGAAGGAGGTAGCTCTGCATTACGATGCTTTCGATGCCGCTAACTTTGCTACGTACTTCAAAAGCCTCTCAAGCGAAGTGTCGGGAAGTAAAGAAACGGGATACACGCTAACGCCCCGCGGCCTAGCTCGCGCAACTGAAATGGTAAAAGAAATTACGCGGCCAAGTCAGGCCATTTAACGTTCGTGAACCTGTGCTGTCTCATGGCCCGACGCGGTCGTCGCGTTCCTGACGCTGATCGCGGAGATATTCGCGCTCGGCACGATCCTCCGTGCGCCCGGCCGAGCGCGCCACGGAGAATCCGAAGGACCGGAGGCGGCAAAATCTGGTTGGTGAGGGTGTGGAAGTTTTGGGTTGCACAGTGGCGCGGGTGAGGCGGGGCAGCATCGAATTCGTTCAGGGTTTGTTTTGGCGGTGAGGCGGTAGCCGATGAGGTCTCGCTGACAAGCTGGGAGTGGGGCGGATGCGGAGGCGGCAGGAGGGCCGGGAGCAATCCCGGCCCTTCGTTTTTCTGGTTCCTCTCCTACGATACTGTCGAATAAAGCACGTGCCGTCCCATCGGAAGCATTCGTATAAAAGGGCCGAGATTGTACCCTCTCCCTTTATTTGTAAGGGAGAGAGGAGGGTGAGGGTTCCAGACGCATCAAGGGCGATCAATCAGAGCCCCTATTGGCAATTCCACGATCGTGCAAACAGTTTTGTCGACGACCCTCCCCTACCCCGTAGGGACTGTCAAAGAACCCCAAAAGCTAACCTCGCCTGCGGCGGCGGGGGATCTCAACGCCACCTAACATCGGCTCCCGTGCTTCGCTCTTTACCTTAGTGCCGCGCTGGAGCATCATCGTTGGCAACCTCGTACCCTACATTTTGGAGAGCGCAAGATTATGGCGAATGAAGCAGGCAACGAATCGCGGATTGGCAAAGGCACCAAGGTCACCGGCAAGCTGGTCTTTGGTGCAACGGCAAGGATCGAGGGCGAGGTCGAAGGCGAAATCACGGGCGAGGACCTAATCCTGTCCGAGACCGCGGTGGTCAACGCCAGGATTACGGCGCAAACCCTGACTATCGCCGGCACCGTGAATGGGGATATCACCGCGCGTCAACGGGTTGAACTGCTGGCCACGGCACGCGCCCGCGGCACGCTCAAGACCCCCAACCTGATCCTGCATGAAGGCGCGATGTTCGACGGCGATTGCAAGATGCCGCGCGATCGAATCGCCGCCTGAGCCGCGCCGCAAAATCACGCGGTTGCGTCGCGAGCGCTTTTGGGCTGATCTATTTGATTCAGCGTGGGTGATCCGCGCAACTGGCAATGCGAACAAAATCATATCGTGTCATTCACGCCATCGCGGTGATGGCTTTGGCCTTTTTCGTCGCCGGCTTGGGCGCCTGCGATTACGCGCCGGCGCCCAACGGCGCCTACGACGCCTCCAGCGATACCAACGGTCTCCCCGCGGTCCCCCTGGTTGACCAGAACGGCAATCAGGTCTCGCTGGCGTCGTTTAAGGGCAAGCCGGTCCTGATCGATTTCGTTTATACCTCCTGTCCCGGACCCTGCTCGGTGCTGACTTCCAAGCTGGTCTCGGTGGCCCGGGATTTGGGCACGCAACTGGGCCAGAAGGTCACCATGATTTCCCTGAGCTTGGACCCCGAACACGACACCCCGAAGGCGCTGAAGGATTACGCCGAGCGGCTGGGCGCCGACCGCTCCGGATGGCTGTTTCTGACCGGCAAGCCCCAGGACGTGGACCGCGTGCTGGCGGCTTACAATCTCCGCCGGATGCGCGAGGCGGACGGCAGCGTTTCACACATGGAGAGCATGTTCCTGCTCGGAGCGGACGGACGCCAACGCCGCATTTACAATGGGGTCGAAGTGAAAGCCGCCGTGCTGTCGGCCGAAGCGGAACAACTCGCCGCACGCGGGTAAAGCTGAACCAACCTCGCCCACAATTCGGACTGTCAAAAAACGGCTAAAGGCGAATCCGCGCGCCAAGGCCATCTTGTCCGCGGCGCCCGATGACTATCTCGGCGTGGGACCAATTCTGCCGTGACCCGCACATCCGTCACCTCCATCACATTACGGAGCAGGAGATTGGAGTTCCTCTCCCGGGTTGCGCTGATGGGCAACGGGCCGCAGCCCACGCCATTTCATCTTCATACTGAACAGCATCCGGCAGGCGCTGGCGTAACCCGCCGCGGTCTGAAGTAGGCCGTCTTACCGACGCCCCAGGCTGGCGCCGATCGCTTCGCAAGGTCGCGGTTTATCGACGCGTCGGAATCTGGTTCAGCTCCTTGGCAAGGCGGCGCGTCACCACCTATTCGTCGTACTTAACCTGCGATCGCAGCCACACGCCGGTCTTATTGCCCGCCAGTTTGCCGACTCGCCGTCGCTGGCGTCACCGAAAACGAGAACTTCCACGCTCCGCGGCCAAGCAATCCGGCGTATAGCACGCTGGAGCGGTGATCAGCGAACAGGCTGAAAACCGGCGCGTGAGGAAGGTTGCTTCCCACTCGATGCCAACCAAGTTTAAGTGAAGGAGGAAACGTCGTGAACACACCCTCGTTGGTTCCCACGAAGGGTGTGAATAAAAAATCGACCGAAGTGATCTCACCGACACCAAACGTTGCGAGCTCAGCGGTTATGTTGCTCCAGACAATCCCACCGTCCGAACTGGAATACACATTGCCTGCATCCGTCACGTACACACGGTCGTAGTCACTCGGATTGACTGCGACACCGGTGATCGTCGCTTTGCCGGGATAGGCCGTAAGTCGAGTCAACTCTGCCGGAGGGGGCGCAGTACGCTTGTAGAGCGCGCTCCCCGCGCCCGCGTATAAAAGGTCGGCGTTAGGCCGATTGGTCCCTTGATACCCTCCGTAAACGATAGCACCGTTGTTGACCCGAATCGGAGGTCTAAGTTCGGTAATCGTGTCGCCCTGATCGGCGGACTCGTAGAGTGCGTTCAAACCACCGATCACAAGCCGCCGCGGGTTGATCACATCAAGGCTAAGCGGTGTTGGGAATGGCGCTACCATCCTGGCCCCGCCGCCGATGACCCTCAGCGCTACCTCATCCACGTTAAACAAAGCATTGCCGGGAATGTAAGTGTCGCGCGTGCAGAGTGCAGCATTAACACAAATGTAGCGAATCGAGTCTGGCGCCCTGCTGGTGACGTCAACGGCGACGTCGCCGCTATCGCCCGTTGAGGCCTCAATCCATCTCGCGCTTCCGGTACGGGCCTGAGCCGCCGCCCCGTTATCTTGCGAACCACCTAAGACAATTCCCGAATTGCGGTCGAAGGCAACGTCAAGCAGTTCGGTGACCTGGAGGTTGCCGTTGATTGAGAACCAGTTGCCGGTGTTGGTATCCGGACTGGTGCGCCGATAGATTCCGCCGTCGTCCACTTCGAGCAGGTTGCCATTGGCGTCAAACATCATACCGCGCGAATCAGGGTGAGGTCCCGTGTTCCCGCTTGTACCGCTACCGTCTAATGCTGCGACCTGCATGCCCGACGCCTTGGTTGAGTCGATGCGAAACAGGATGGAGAGGCCCCCGGGTTGTTGCTGGCCGCCAACATATACCACAGCCGGGTTTTTCGCGTCGGCCACAATCGAGAAGTGGGTGGCACTAAACCGGTTGCTCGGCGGGGAGTCGAGCAAGGCCCAGGTCGTTCCCCCGTCCCTGGAGTGGAGTAGCCCCGCCAACCGTACACCGTTCACAATGCCGACATAAACATTATTGTTGGCTCCCGTTGCGATCTTGGAAGCGGCTGTGGTGTTGTTGAACAGGGTGTTCATCGTGGCATCGTTGACCAGGCTCCAGGTCGCCCCGGTGTTGGTTGACTTGTAAACGCCACTGGTCCCTTGTTTGCAATCAGCATAATTAAGAAATTGTACCGGTGCGTACAGCACGGCGCTGTTGCCCGGGTCTTCGGCGAGGTCGAAGACCTTCCCATCGGGAAGGCCGCTTCCCGATGTCTTCGAGACCAGGCTGAAGCTCTGTCCGCCATCAACGCTGCGGAACATCCCGAAGTGTAGGCAGGTCAAGTTATCCGCAGTGTCCGCCGTCGCGACGATTGTGGACCCCCGCATAGCGACGCCCGAGATATTACTCCCCTTCAGCATGCCGCCGCCGTCGATCGGCCTCCAGGTAGTGCCAGCGTCGGTGGTGAGCAGGAGACCGATCCTGGGACCACCCGCCCGGCGATACGCGCTGAATCGTCCGACACCGGCGATCAGGGTATTACCCTTGCTATCAGTCGGGTCGAACTTCAGGGCGCCTATCGACAGCGACTTTTGATAGTCTGTCAGAGGTGTCCAATGGGGGCTGGCTGACGTGGCGTTGGTCGTCTTCCAGATCCCGCCGTTGACCGCCCCGACATAGATCACATCGGCGTTACCAGGATGCGGGGCGACGGCTTGGATAGCGCCGTCAACCTCGTTGTTGGGCGATGCGAGAGCTGGACCATTCTCAATCGGAGCCGGGCCCTGCGGAATCCAAGATCCGCTGAGAATAGGAATGGCACTTGCCGCAAGACCCTGCGTTTGGTCAGCCGGTTGGGTCTCCTGCGCCGGAGCGGGGAAGGCAAGCATCGCGCACAGTGAGCCCAGACCCACGAGAGTCGAAAAAAATCGGGGAAATAATAACCGCCACCGGCGACGCGAGCGCAATGGTGCCATGCAATTCCCTCCCAACCAAAAACGTTACCCTACACTCAAAACCGACTTCCCATCTTCAACCGTTCTTATTCCAGAATTTCCATTTTGAAATCGCGATTCAGACTCGCATGGGCGCCAAGTCCTTTGCAAACGCAAGATCGAGCCTGTTCTTAAGTGCAGAGGCGTACTTCCCGGGGTTCCTTTGACCATTCCCCCGGCCGCCGCTCCACCTCCGCGCTTACGTGATCGCATCCAAAGCCACGTCTATCAGGGGCTTTGTGCGACCTTACCAAATTGGCAGTTGACTTGGAAAAACGGGAATCCGACCTAAAGAGAAAAGCAAAGGTCGCTTGAAATCTCCACCGCGCGCGGCGGAGATTTGATTCTGTTCCCTCGTCGATTCAGTTGTGGGAAAGGGTAAGGGTTCTGATACAAAGCAAGTAACAATAGACACGATGGCGCAGAAGAAGAATGCTGGCAGCGTAACACAGTTGCAGGCCCGCCTGCACCTTCACCCGTCACGCGTCTTGCTGGCGCAAATCGCGCGCCGACCTCTCCCGGCGTGCGCCTGCGGTACCCAAGTCCGCAGGCGCGGGCGAGGTAGGTTTTGGAGTTTATCGACAGCCTCGGTCCGGGGGAGAAAAATTACAGCGACCATGTACAAACTCCAGGCACAGGCTGGAAAGCCTGTGAAGCGCCTGCGGAGGAGGTCCGCAGGTAGGGTTCAAGGATCTCATCGAGAGTCTCCGGACAACAGTGGAGGGAACAGAATTTCACCCACCGGATTACGACTTCGGCGGTACCAACACGCTGCTTATTCCGGTTCTGGTCGTGTGCCTGAGGACGCGGCCCGCTTCGTCGATCACTATCGTTTCGCGCTCGCCGATCGAAGGCTCGAACATCCATGTCCCGGGTTCCCTATCGACCCGGTATACCGACTGTTTGACCGTCTGGGCGACCAACGTGGCGGGATCGATCACCGAGACCCGCGCGGTCCATCGGGTCTGACCGCGCTGGCGCACATGCGCGATTAGCAGCGCCTTGAATATCGTTAAGCCGCCGTCGACCTCGCGAAAGCGGCCGAGCTTGACTTCAAGCGTGTTGCGGCCGCCCACCGCCGTCACCACGCCCCGCAGTGTGTCGCCGTCGGCCTCGTAGCTCGCGCTGCGCGTGAACGGGCCCCTGACGTAGCGCAACCGGATTGCGCGCACCAGGCCTTCCTCATCGAGATCGGCCTCGACTTCATGGCGATTGCCCGAAGCGTCGGCGGAGCGTCTGACCCCGGCCAATTTGTCCGCGGTCATTTGTACGGTCTCGATCGCGGCCAAATGACCCCGCTCGCGAATCTCATAGACATATTCGCCGGGCGGAATAATCACCGGGGCGCGATCCCCAATCTTTCATCCAGCAGCGCGCGCAACGTTCCGGCCAGGGCGGGAGCGGCAACCGCATGCTTCAAATAGACGTAAACATCGCAGCCCTGGTTGTCCATGTCGGCGATGCGATCGGCCCATTGCGCGAGTTCGGCCCGCTCATAGGCTTCCTTGCGCAGGCGCAGATACGCATACGGCGCGGTCAGGACCACGGGCGTGGAGAGCTTGTCGCTCTGCGCGATACACAGCGCCGACGCCGCTTCGTCCAGCTCCGCATAGACGGCATCGTCGAACCAGGATGCGTCGCGGAACTCGAACGCCGCCGTCAGGCGCCGATCCAGCTGGGCCAGAAAATCATGCAGCCGCGGCACGTCTTTCTTGAATCCGGGCGGAAGCTGAAACAGGGTCGGACCCAGCCGTTCGCCCAGTCCCAGGGCGACCGGGATGAAGTAATCCAGATCGCTCCCGGCATTCTTCAGTCGTGCGATATGGGTGATGCGCTGCGACGCCTTGAGCGCGAACTTGAACTCGGCGGGCGTCTCGCGCATCCACGTCTCGAGCATTGCCGGGCGCGGCATGGCGCGGAAGGTGTAATTGATCTCGACCGTCGGCATATGGCCGGCGTAGAAGGCCAACATCTTGTTGCCCGGTGTCTTGGGCGGATAAAAGTTGCCGACCCACTCCTTATAGCTGAAACCCGACGTGCCGATTCTGATCATCGCTCTGCCATCTCCGGGAAAACGACTTCCACAGCCTGTTCCCCGACTCTTATCATCATTCCTGCCAGCAGGGTGTTGAGAGGCATCATTCCAACTCCATCAATCCTACAACACCCGGCCAGGAAGGCTAACGCCTGACCTCCCGCCTCAACAAGTCCTGGGCGGGGAAACCCACGATTTGCGCTCCCCGGCTGAAAGTGGAATCATCGGCGCGACGCGAATTCCCAGGAGGCGAACCGTGAAAGTCGGATTGGCGATTTTTTCGACCACGTTCAATCACGAGGTAGTAAGGTTCTTTGCCACCAAAGGCGATGAGCTTGGTTATGATTCGTTGTGGATGCCCGAACACGTGGCGTTCCCGGTCGATTTCAAGTCCAAGTATCCTTACACTCCCGACGGCAGTTTCCCGGGAGACATCGACCTTGACACTCCCGAGCCAATTTCGGTGCTGAATTACGCCGCCGCGCTGACCAAGCGGATCCGGCTGGGCACCAGCATCGTAATTCTGCCGCTGCACCATCCGCTGTACATCGGCAAGCAGCTTGCGACCCTCGACGTGCTTTCCGGCGGCCGCGTGGTTTTCGGAGTCGGATCGGGCTGGCTCAAAGAAGAGTTCGAGGCGTTGGGCCTGGATTTCAAGACCCGCGGCAGCCGCACCAACGAGGCGATCGAGGCGCTGCGCGTGATCTGGGGCGAAAATCCCTCGAGCTACCACGGCAAGCATTTCAACTTCGGACCGCTCAAGAGCTTCCCCAAGCCGGTGCACGGACGGATACCGATCCACATCGGGGGGCATTCTCCCGCCAACGCCAGGCGGGCCGCGCGCCTGGGCGATGGACTGATGCCCGGCAGCACGATCGATCTGGCGGCCCAGGCCTATGCGATGATGAAGGAGGAATGCCAGCGGATCGGCCGCAATCCCGCCGAGATCGAATTCGCATGCGCCGCCGAGAAAAACGTCTGGATGGGTGGATGGGACAAGCTGGGCGAATCGGCCCGCCGCGCCCGCGATATCGGCGCGGTGCGAATCTCGGCGCCGACCACGATGTTCGGTTTGGAGTGGAAACCCGACGCGATCGCACGCGCGATGGAGAAGGTGGCCAACGAGGTAATCGAGAAAATCAACTGAGTAATCGGACGCCGGACGCGGCCGGCAGCATCGGCGCCCCTTCCCTTTCCGGGTATAAGCCGAAGGTCAGGCCGCGCAACGGACGGCGTTGCGCATTATCATTATTATATCTTTCCCGGGAGCTTGTTATGAAGGTTGGGTTTTCGATCTTTTCGACCAAAGCGTTCAACCCCGAGGCGGTAAAGTTCTTCGCCACCAAGGCCGAAGAACTGGGATATGAGTCTTTATGGATGCCGGAGCACGTGGCGTTCCCGACCACGATTGCGTCCAAGTATCCGTACAGCGAGGACGGCAGCTACCCCGGAGACCAGGACCTCGATTGTCCCGAGCCGCTATCGGTGCTGAATTACGTCGCGGCTTTGACCAAACGGGTCAAGCTGGGCACGGTGATCATCATCCTGCCGCTGCATCATCCCCTGAATATCGGCAAGCAGCTTGCGACCCTCGACGTACTTTCAGGCGGGCGCGTGATACTGGGTGTTGGATCGGGCTGGCTCAAAGAGGAGTTCGACATGCTGGGCATCGATTGGAAGACGCGCGGCAGCCGCACCGATGAAATCATCCAGGCGCTGCGCGCCATCTGGGGTGAGAATCCGTCAAGCTTTCAGGGCAAGCATTTCAACTTCGGGCCGCTCAAGAGCTTTCCCAAGCCGGTCAACGGCAACATACCGATTTTCATCGGCGGGCATTCTCCGGCCAACGCCAGGCGCGCGGCGCGGCTGGGTGACGGACTGATGCCGGCCAGCTCGCCCGAGCTTGCGCTTCATGCCTGGGAGATGATGAAGGAGGAATGCCGGCGTATCGGCCGCGATCCAGCCGGGATGGAACTCAACTGCTCGGCGGACAAGAGCTGCTGGTTCGGCGGATACGAGAAGATGGCCGAGTCGGCGCGCCGCCTGCGCGATATCGGCGTAACGCGAATCACGGCTCCGTCGACGATGTTCGGCCTGGAGTGGAACCCCGACGCAATCAGCCGCGCGATGGAACAGGTCGCGAACGAGGTAATCGCGAAGATCAACTAAAGCCACCTCATTGCGCAATGCCAACTGAAGTTTCGCACAAGACGCATTTCTTTACCGAGTCGGTAATCCGGGAAATGACGCGGCGGGCGCTGGCCTGCGGC
>CAWDWL010000029.1:0-23495 GCA_963805995.1 uncultured Pseudomonadota bacterium
CCTTCGAATTGTCCGTAATCAACGCCGGATTCGCGGTTGCCGAAGGACCAACGGCCGCGATTCCCGGCGACGTTTCCGCTTCCGGTGCGGAACTGAAGGCCTCGGCGCGCGCCGCGCAGATTAACATTGCGGAGCAAACCGATACGACGAGCAGAAAACTCGGGCTCTTCGGGTTAGCGGATGAGGGTCTCATAGTCCTCCGGTTACTGCGTCGCGTTGGGCGGGAAATTGAGCCGTTCCGGCAATCTGACCATGGGTCTCGTTGTTTACCAAAGCCATCGATAACACGGTTATTACTACTATCGGATGTTGCTTTAGTTGCGCTAGCGTAGATACCTGCTATTTCGTTGAATTAGTGCCAAATTGGGTCGAATATTAAAGATTGGAAACCTTTGCTGTCAAGAGTCGACATACGGATTCACTGTCAGCCTCCAGTCGTCTCAACCACGACACCGCTGATCGCTTGAAACCTTTGCCGGTCTCAAGCATCTCTTGCTCATGACCACAACTAATCGCCGCCGGGAGAGCTAACCGCGATGGAATCCAATAACCCGGGCTTCTTCGCAACCATCCTGTACCTATGGCAGCGTCTGACCGATTTGCTCGATCAGCTTGATTGGGTGCCGCCGTTGCTGATGCGGCTGTTCGTAGGATACTTCTTCTTCGAGACCGGATGGGCCAAACTGCACAACCTGGATACCTTTACCCAGCGCTTTGCGGAATGGGGCATCCCCTACCCCGCGTTCAACGCGGCGCTGTCGGCCTGGACCGAATGCCTGGGCGGAGCATTGACCATCGCCGGACTTGCCACCCGTTTCGTGTCGGTTGCGATGGTCATCAACATGATCGTCGCGATCGTAAGCGTGAAGCTCAAGAACGTCTCCGGGCTGGATGATTTTGTCGAACTGGATGAGCCGCTGTACGCGCTGTCATTCGTATGGCTGGGATTTACCGGGGCCGGCGCAGTCAGCCTGGATCACCTGATCGGGCTGGCCTTGGGTCTCCACCGCGACTCGCGATCGGCCAAGGCCGGCTCGGCGATGGCAGGACCGCGGCTGGGTCCATCGGAATCGCGCGGGTGATGCGTCGCAGCCTGGTACTGGTAGTGCTAGCTCTGATCGTCGCATGCCCGGCGTACCCGGCCGCGGCGCCGGAGCTGAGCAACTCGGATGTGCTCGAACAGATGGCGCGCGAGAAGTTCGGTCAGCTCAGTAGGGCCGAGGTAGTGCTGTTACGAACCGCGCCCAGCCGCGAATTCGATTGGGCCGGGCCCAGCGACGACCCCGATGATCCATCCAACGACCCCAGCCACGCCGGCTCCTGGGGGCCGGAGCGAACCATCCGGGCGCCCTTGCTGGTCTGGCTATGCTCGGACCCTCGCGCCTCGCGCCTGGTACATCCCAGCGGCGCCGGAATCAAAGCGGCGCGCATTACAGGTCTGGTGGATCTTTCGTACCAAACCGTGCCGTTTCCATTGAGTCTGGTACGCTGCACGCTCGCGGACGGTATCGATTTTTCCTACGGGCGGCTTCGCGGTCTGAACTTACGGGCGAGCGTCACCGGTCCGATAACGGGGGTCAGTGCCAGCATTGACGGCGACGTGACTCTGACTTTTGGCACCTACGGACAGGTCTTGTTTAACCACGCCGCGATCAATGGCAGCGTCAATTTCAGTTCCGCCCGCGTGCAAAGCGATGAGCCTCCCGCAATCTCGGCGGTGGAGGCCGCGATTGGCGGTGACGCCGTGTTCCATCAGGGATTTTCCACCAGTGGAATTATCGATTTCCGGCTTGCAAAAGTGGGGCAGGCGCTCAGCTTCAACCACGCCCGATTCTTCGGCGATCAGGACAACGGCCTTAACGCCGAACGCGCGGTGATTCAGGGAACTCTATACTGGGTGGCATTAACTCTTACATCGCGTACTCAGCTTGATCTGGAAGATGCGCGTGCCAAGGAACTGTGGGACGACGAATCGAGCTGGCCGGCGATGGGCAATCTGCTCCTCAACGGTTTCGAGTACGGCGCCTTCGGAGCCGAAAGCCCCGCCAACGCCGAAAGCCGGCTGCGATGGCTGGCGCGCCAGCCGCACGGCTATCGGCCGCAGCCTTATGCCGAATTGGCCAAGGCGCTGGTGACCTCGGGCGAAGGCGAGGGAGCGATCGAGGTGGACATCGCGCAACGCGTGAACCAGCGGCGCGAAGGCGGGCTGTCGTGGTCGTCGCGGGCCTGGAATGCGATGCTCCAGGCCACCATCGGCTACGGCTTCCTGCCGCTGCGCGCGTTGTGGTGGATCCTGGCGTTCGTGGTCCTGGGCACCGTGCTGTTCCAATGGGGCTACCTGGAGCGGGTGGTCAGTCCGACCGAGGAAGCGGCCTACGAATCGTTCGTGCACAGCGGAACCACTCCGCCCCACTACCCGCGCTTCAACGCGTTCGTGTATTCACTGGAAAACTTTCTGCCGCTGGTGGAGCTCCATCAAGGCGAGTACTGGCGGCCAAATCCATTCGCCGGCGCCGCGGACGACTCGCCTGCAGGCAGCGCAGGCCATCGATATTCCGGCGCCTTCCTGCGCTGGTATCTGTGGATTCACATCCTGGCCGGGTGGATTCTGACCCCGCTAATGGCAGCCGGACTGTCAGGGCTAATCCACGTCGGATAGTAACGCTAATCAGGGTACCAGGCAGATTCGTGTAATTTTATACACTAGGGAATGGCATACATCAGGGCGTCCGAGGAAGCTGGTACATAAGGTGCCTTCGTTATGGACTTTGAGCTAGACGGAAACGGCCTTTTGCGTGAGCCCAACATTCACGACGGTTACCTCCTCGCCATCGAGTTACCCGAGAAAGGCATCGCACGTTTGACCACGGAGAACCTTTCCGGCAATCGATTTGTCATTCAAATGGAGGGGGTCGATCGATTGTTGTGTGACGGGTTTGCTGAAGGAAACATCGTGCGAGAGGTTCGGATTACAACTGGACGAGAGCCTGACAACGGGCCGCTCCGAAGGTTACTTGGGGAGCTCCATCCGTCCGTCCAAGAACCCTACATCAGCAAGCATGAAAAATGGGTGGACCGCACAAGGCGAGCAATTGTTGACGGGGAAGCGACTTTTCTTGAGGTCGTCCCATCTTATGGATGTGAGGTATTTGCTCTCTGCGCTAATATCAGCCTCTTTGCCGGTGTTGCCCAATTCTTGATTTTGAGAGCTGGCTGCGGTGCGGCTTTGCCCCCATCGCGAGGAGGTGTCGAGGCCGGCGATGGCACTGACTGACTCCGCCAAGGCGCTCCGCTGCGCGGCGGCGAAGAGCTGAGTACGCGGTTCGCCATCGGGGATGAACTCATCGAGAATGACGCGGCTTAGAGATTTCAACGCCGCCAGCGAAACCTGGATGGTCTGGCGCTGACGAGAGAACTGCTCGTCGAGTTCGTTTTGTGCCTGCGTCTGCGCGCGAATCAGGAGCTTGTCGAATATGTCCACGGCCTGATCGATGGCATCGCGGTAGCTCTGCCACCCAAAAAGCAGACCAGCGCCGCATGCCGGCGCGGCTGGGTAAGGTCGCGCAACCTGGCCACGGACGACTTTCGCACCTGGTGAAATAGCGCCCGCTGGTAGTTGCCATTGAGCCACGACAGATCTACCCCGAGGACACCCGTGGTTTCGATGACTTTCAGTTTACGGATCAGCGTGAGCATTGCGTCCACTGAGGGCTTGCTCGGATTGGCCTTGATGGCTTGCAAGGCCGAGACGTTCTCGTCGGGCTTGACCACCAGCAGGTCGTCGAGAGTGAAAGCCAGGTGGTTGAGAACTTCCGCAGCGGCGCGTCTGAAGATGTGATCGCGGGCCCGCGCGCGCTGCTCACCGACAATGCGGCCGATTCGGAATTAGGCAGGTTCGAGGATGCGCTGCTCCTTGAGGAACCCCCGCGCCTCGGCATTGAGACCGGCGGTTTGTTCGAGATGCCATGACTCCTCGAACACGAATTGCTCCAGCCGCGCCGCCTCGGCGTCAGCGAAGTGACACAGGCCGAGGTAACTGGTGATAGTTTGCTGGTGCTCGGAGATCGTTGGTTGCCGTTTTGCGATAGAACTCGATCAGCGGTGCATCAAACCCCAACTGTGCCGCGCTGAAGCTCACCAGTTCATCTACGACCTCAAATGGCTGTTGCTTGGGAAAGCGATTGAACAGCCGGACGAAGGCACCCCGGTAGCCAAAGCCGAGCCGGTTGTGCAGGCGCCGGCACTTGCCGATCTGAACCAGGTCTTCGTCCTTGAAGGCGGCGACGCGCTTGAGTTGTTGCTGGGAGAACATCTGCTCGCGTAATATCTTGTGACCAGAAACTATAATTTATGGCCGGGAATCCGACGAGCATCAGAACCCCTGCAAAATCAGGGTTTTCAACAACCCCTTTCGAGAGGGGCTTTTGGCCAGCAGGGACCCCTAGGGTCGGACTCTACGCTCGAGTCTCGACCCATGATCAACAGACGCTTCCACTGCAACTCACCGCAATGCGCGATTACGTCGCTAAGCGCGGCTGGAAAATCGCCTTGGAAGTTCAGGATATCGGCTCGGGTGCAAGCCTGCGAGCCAAGCGCGAAGAGCTGGTCAAGGCCGCCCGGCGCAGGGAGCTCGACCGGATCATCGTGTGGCGGCTCGACCGCTGGGGACGCTCGCTCCTCGATTTCGTTTCTACTCTGCAGGAGCTGGCGTCATTGAATGTTGGCTTTGTCTCGCTCAGCGAGGCGCTGGACCTGACCACGCCTAGCGGCCGCGCCTTGGCCGGAATGCTTGCCGTGTTTGCCGAGTTCGAACGCGACATCCTACGTGACCGGGTGAAGGCCGGCATCGCTCAAGCACGCAAGGAAGGCCGACCCCACGGGCGACCACCGACTGTCGCAAAGTACGCCCTGCGGGTTAGGGCACTCGCTGAAAATGGAATCAGCAAAAGTGAGATTTCCCGGCGCCTCAGCATCAGCCGGACTTCCGTGCGCCAATTCTTGGCTCAGCCTAGACGCCAGCCCCGTCAAGCGGCTCCTTAGAAATTACACGAATCTGCCCAGTACGCTTAATCGAGCATGAGAAACTTCGGATGACGCAGGATGCATTCGCCCCATTGGTGGGTCAGATGGCTAACGGATGCTGGCTGGGAGTTGGCAGCGTCCTCTTTCTGGAGTTCGGCGCTCTCCGGCCTGCCGAAAATGCGAAACACCATCCGAGGGGAGAATTGGCCTTATGGGCGGACTCGGTTTCCTGGCGCCTTGATCAGGGCGAGCGAGTCATAGCGGGTTCCTGCGACGACAAGGCCACGATGAATCTAGCGATCGAGAGGATCAACGGGGCAGTTTTTGTCTCCGGCGAGCTGTTGCCATCAGGCGATTCTAAGCTGTTTTTCTCAGGTGGTCTTACGCTTCGAACATTCGTAGATACAACGGAAGAGGATGCCCGATGGGTTCTTCGCAATCGGGACGGAAATGTCGGTGCCCTTGGTCCTGAACGCGTTCAGGGGCGCGCGGGGATCGGTTCCAAGATTGAGCCAGAATCGATCACCCCGAGCGAAACCCACGGGTTGCTGGAGTCTTCCACGGTCTTTATGGGGACCGAGGTTTGGCAGATATGGATCGACGCAATTCACCAGTTACAGGATGGTTATTCAGCTGGTTGGGTTCGTGTGCTGAACCTCGATCTACTACAACCTCTGCCATTGGCTGGAGAAAGCCATCGTCGCCCCATGGGAACTCTATCCGTCGAAGCAGATGCAGGTGGATTCCGCCTTGAGCGAGCCGGCGAGATTCTGGTGGCGAGCGACGACTCGAGCAGCAAGGCGTTGACTGTTTTCCCGCAGCTGCTGGGAAGAAAGCTTCTGAGGGTCGAAGCTTCTTCACCGGCACGTGAAGCGGTCCTCCGTTTCGACGATGATCTTGCTTTGCGGTGCTTCTCCGCTAACTCCCTAGGCCATACAGGCTGGAGCTTGCATCCGTCGAACGCGGATTCAACCCGTACACGTTGAAATAAATATTCCCGACGAACTCTCGCGTTTTTTCGGCACCCTGAAGCCGTTTCTTAGCGTATAAAATTACACGGATCGGCCTTGTACCCTTAATCCGCCGGAGGCGGCATTCGAAGCGACCTTGCTAAAACCCGCCGGCACCGCCGGCCGGCCCTGCCTCGTGCCGGCCGGCGGTTTTGGTCTGAGGGTCCCGGCTTATTGATCGCGGAAGGCTGACTGCGTCACCACGTCGAGGGTGACCTCGCCCAGCACCGAACATTTGTTCGCCGGGTTGATGCAGGTCTGACTGGTGTACACCGCAGCCACGCTAAGCTGCACCGGGCTCACGATCTCGACAAAGCCCTCGATAAAGGGCGGCAGCGGCGCGCTCCCCACCGGGAACGCCTTGAAGATTTGGTTACAGTCAATGGTCAGCGCCTGGTTGGGGCCAATGTCCAGGCCCGTGATCGGGCTGATCTGGCCCGCGGAAACGCCGGGAACTCCCGCAATCACGGCCTTCTTGCGCAGGACCGTACCCTTCAGATGATAGTTATGGAAGTTGATTGCAGTAGCGTAATTTCCCGGTTTGACGGGCGGTTCGGCCGGCGGTCTGAAGGAGGTAGAGGGGATCGTCTGCAGCCCGCAAACATATTTGACCGAATAGACAAAGAGCGGGGCCGCCTGCGCCCGTGCTTGTCCGATGGCCGCCATCACGGTGAAGGCGGCAGCGACGATTACCAGAGACTTCTTCATGAACCTTTCCTCCCACTCTGTTGGTGCTCCTCCTTTTCGAGGCGGAGCCTCGTTACGGGATCGTTGCGGGTGATGGATGTGGACCGGCGATGCGCGAAGCGGCCCCCCTGCGGATATCGGTAAGAATGGAAGCAGCGATGAAACGCTATTGCCATTCATAGCACTCTTAACGCCAAACCGATCTATACCGCGTGCAGGAATGAATGGCAAGCTCAAGTAAAGCAGCGCAAAGAGTGCCAGACGAATGTATGAACTGGTCGGGAAAAGTACGGGGGCGTTAACTGGCGACGGTGACCGCGGGCGGCTGCCCCGAGGCCGCCGCCGACGGCAGCGGCAGCGCGATCCGCACCGTGGTGCCCTCGCGCATCCGGCTCTCTATTTTGAGGTCTCCCTCATGGAGCTGAACGATGTGCTTGACGATCGCCAGGCCCAGGCCGGTGCCGCCCAGCTCGCGCGAGCGCGCCCGGTCGACGCGGTAGAATCGTTCAGTGAGCCGCGGAATGTGCTGAGCCGGAATGCCCTCGCCGGTATCCGACACCGCCAGCTCGACGACCGCCTTCGCGCCGGCCTCGCGCAGCAGCGGGACGCCGGCGGATACCGTCACGCGTCCACCACGGGGCGTGTATTTGATCGCGTTGTCGAGCAGGTTGAGCAGCACCTGGTAGAGGCGATCGTGATCGCCCACCAGCTCCAGGCCGCCGGCGCATTGGATCTCCAACTCGACCCCTTGACGTTCCGCGGGCTCGCGCATCAACTCGACGGCTTCTTCGAACAGGCGCCGGGCGTCCAGCGCTTTGAACTGCATCGGCGACAATCCACGTTCGAGGTCGGAAAGTGAAACCAGGTCGTCGACCAGTCTGGCCAGGCGATGCGACTGGCGTTCGATAATCCTCAGGAAACGGCGTTGAGTGTCGGGATCGTCAACGCCGTCCAGCAGCGTTTCGGCGTAACCGCACAAGGCGCTCAGCGGGGTTCGAATCTCGTGGGTCAAATTGGCGATGAAGTCGGACCGCAGCCCTTCATAGGCCTTGAGCTGGGTGACATCGTAAAACAGCAATACCCAGGCGGCACGGGCGGGGGAGGCGCCCACCGCTCCGGCGGTGACCCGCAAACGGCGCAGCGCGCCCGGCTTTCTGGATCGCAAGCTCGATGCTCTTGGGCCATTCATTGCGCGTGTCCGAGGGCGGGGCAACCAATTGTTGAACCGCCGGGTCGCGGCAGATTTCGACCAGACTGCGGCCCCGGTAATCGACTTCCGGGCCCAGATCCAGCATCTCACGGGCAACCCCGTTGATTAGCATTACCTCGCCATGAGCGGCGGTGACCACCACGCCCTCGGACATGCTGCGCAAAATCGCTTCGAGTTCTTCGCGCTGCTCGGCCAGGGTCTCGACCTCGCGAACGATCGCTTCGGCGGCCGCCATCAGGCGCTGTTCGGATAACCCCACCAAATAATCACCAGTGGCCACGCGGGCCGGATGACGGTGGGCTTCGAGTTCTTCGGCCGCTGCTTCGAGGCTTTGTTTGCGCTCGATCAGCACCCGCACCACCATCGCGGACGCCACGATTCCGCCGATCAGGGCTACGCCCAGTACGACCGCCAGCACCACCAGCGACAACTTTCCACGGGCCGCGAGCACAGCCAGCAGCATCGCGGGCGGCAGGATGCTGAGCAGCACCGTGACCGCCAGGCGGCGAATGATCGTTTTACCCAAGCGCTTCGGGGTTAAAGCGGTAACCCACGCTCCTGACGGTCAGGATTAGTTCCGGTCTGCTGTCGTCGCGCTCGATTTGCCGGCGCAACCGGCGCACGTGCACGTCGACCGTGCGCGGCTCGACGAACACGTCGCGCCCCCACACCAGATCGAGCAGTTGTTCGCGGCTGTAAACCCGCATCGGATGTTCGGCGAAAAATCGCAACAGCTCAAATTCGCGCAAACACAACTGGCGCTGTTGGCCCTCGACAAATACCTCGTAGGTGCCCATGTCGATGCGCAACCGGCCCCGTTCATAGACGGGACCGCCGGCAGCGGGCGTGCCGTGCGCGTGTGAACGCCGCAGCACCGCCCTGATCCTGGCGACCAACTCGCGCGGACTGAAGGGCTTGACCACGTAGTCGTCCGCGCCCATCTCGAGCCCGAGAATCCGATCCACCTCCGAGCTCTTGGCGGTGAGCATCACGATCGGCAGGGCCTGGGTGGGCGTTTCAGTACGCAGCTTCTGGCACAGCTCCAGTCCCGACATCCCGGGCAGCATCAAATCGAGCACCATGGCGTCGGGCATGCGGCGGCGAATCGAATCATAGCCCTCGGCGCCGTCGCGCGCTTCTTCCACTCCGAAACCTTCCTGTTCGAGGTTGTAGCGCACCAGTGCGCGGATATCTTCCTCGTCCTCCACCACCAGCACGCGCGGCAGGGACCCCCGTCGTTCAGCAAGCTCGGGCCGGCTCATTTTTTATCCTTGTCCATGTGGCGAATGGTTTTGCCTTTGACCATGAAGACCACCATCTCGGCGATATTGGTCGCATGGTCGGCGATTCTTTCCAGATACTTGGAGACAAACAGGACCCGGGTCGCGCGCCCGATGGTGCGCGGTTCCTCCGCCATGTAACTGAGCAATTCGCGGAAGATCTGATAGTTGAGCTGATCGACTTCGTCATCGCGCTGGATTACGCGCTCGGCCAGGTCGGTGTCATTGTTGACGAACGCGTCGAGGCTGTCTTTGACCATCGATTGCGCCAGCGCGGCCATCCGGGGAATGTCGATGTAAGGCTTGAGCACCGGTTCATGGTTCAGCTCCAGCACGCGCTCGCAGATATTGACCGCCATGTCGCCGATACGCTCGAGGTCGGTGGTGACCTTCAAACCGGTGGTGATAAAGCGCAAATCGCTGGCGGCGGGCTGGCGCAACGCCAGCAGCCGGATACACAGCGCGTCGGTGTCGATGTCCATGCGGTTGACTTCGGCGTCCTTGGCGATGGTCCGGCGTGCCAGTTCCGAGTCGCGCTCCACCAGCGCATCGACCGCGTTGGCAATTTGGCGCTCGACCAGGCCGCCCATCTGGAGCAGGCTGGTGCGCAAGCCGCGAAGTTCTTCTTCATACTGCCGATTGGTATGCTGCGGGTGGATATTTTCCATGGTTGACCTCTCCGCTAGCCGAAGCGCCCGGTAATGTATTCCTCAGTCTCGCGGCGAGTAGGATTGGTGAAGATTTGGTTGGTCTCGCCGAATTCGATGAGGTCGCCGTTATACAAAAATGCGGTCGAGTCCGAGGCCCGCGCCGCCTGCTGCATGTTGTGCGTGACCAGCACGATCGTATAGGAGGCCTTCAGCTCCAGGATTAGTTCTTCGATACGCGCGGTCGATATCGGATCCAGCGCCGAGCACGGCTCGTCCATCAACAGGACCTCGGGTTCCACCGCCAATGCGCGCGCGATACACAGGCGCTGTTGCTGCCCGCCCGACAGGCTGATACCCGGGTCGCGCAGCTTGTCCCGGACCTCATCCCACAACGCCGCCTGACGCAGGCTATGCTCGACGATCCGGTCGCGCTCGACGCGGCCCAGGCGCCGGCGGTTAAGCCGCAGACCGGCGGTCACGTTGTCTTCGATCGACATGGTCGGGAACGGCGTCGCCTTCTGAAACACCATGCCGATTCGGCGCCGCACCTGGACCGGATCGACGCCCGGCGCGTAGATGTCTTCGCCATCAAGCCAGACCTGGCCCTCGGCGTGGTTGCCGGCCTGAACCTCATGCATCCGGTTGAGGCACCTGATCAGGGTCGACTTGCCGCATCCCGACGGACCGATGATCGCGGTCACCCGATTGGCCGCGAAATTAAGGTTGATATTGCGCAACGCAATCTTGCCGCGATAGAACGCGGAAAGATCGACTACCTGCAATTTTCCATCAGCCGACACCGCCGCGGAGGCTTCAAGCTCCGCCGGCTTGGCTGTTATCGAAGCGGTTTGAGCCGCCCTCGCGTTATCCATCGGACTCCTAGCTCCAGGGCCAGCACGATCGCGGTCAGCACCAAGGCGCCGGCCCACGCTTGACGTTGCCAATCGGCAAACGGGGAGATGGAATAAGTATAGACCTGCACGGTCAGAGAGGCGATCGGTTCACGCAAGCCGCGGGCCCAAAATCGATTGCCAAAAGCGGTAAACAGCAACGGCGCGGTTTCACCAGCCACCCGGGCCACCGCCAGGATGACTCCGGTGGTAATGCCCGCGGTCGCGGTTCGGACCACCACCGAAACCGTCGTCCGCCATCGCGTAACCCCCAGGGCCAGCGCCGCCTCGCGCAATTCATTGGGCACCAGCCGGACCATCTCTTCGGTCGTCCTCGTCACCAGCGGAATCATGATGATTCCCAGCGCGAAGCCGCCGGCCAAAGCGGAAAAGCCGCCCATCGGACGCACTACCACCGCGTAGGCAAAAATCCCGACCACGATCGACGGCATCCCGATCAGGACGTCGGCGGCAAACCGCGCCGGGGTACTGAGCAGGCCGCCGTATTCGTTGAGATAAAGGCCGGCGCCAATCCCTATTGGCACGCCCATCAGGCTGGCCAGGCCAATCAACTCGAAGGTGCCGACAATCGCGTTGGCCATACCGCCGCCAACCTCGCCCACCGGCTTGGGCAGATGAGTAAAAAAGGCCAGGTTGAGACTGGAGAAGCCCTTGCTGATCAGGTATGCCAACACGAAAAACAGCGGCAACAGAGTAATGACGGTGGCGGCCACGGTCAGCCCCGTCATGAACCTGTTCTTGAGCTTGCGGTAAAAATAGGAAGTGGCCCCCGCGCTCTCGGCGCTCATCGTCTCTCCCCCTGCCCTCTCACCACACCCATCACCAGCGCCCGCGCGGCAGCGTTAAGAACCACCGCCAGCACCATCAGCACCAGACCCAATTCAACCAGCGCCGAAAGATAAACGTCGGAGGTCGCTTCGGTAAACTCATTGGCAATCGCGCTGGCCAGGGTGGATGACGGCATAAACAGCGACGCCGCAATCTCGGGGCGGTTGCCGATCACCATCGCCACCGCGATAGTTTCACCCAGCGCCCGTCCCAATCCCAGCATGATTGCGCCGACCACGCCGGAGTAACCGTATGGAATGACGGCCAGCCGAATCATCTCCCACCGGGTGGCGCCCAAGGCCAGCGCGGCCTCGCGTTGGGTTGAAGGCACGACCCTGAAGACCTCGATGCATACCGCCGTGATATAGGGGATGACCATCACCGACAGCAGTATCCCCGCGGTCAGCAGACTCACCGCGAGATGTGGCCCCTTGAACAGCGGCAGAAAGCCCAGGTAGCGCGCCAGCAGCGGGTCAACCGAGTCCCGAATCCAGGGCCCCAACACAAAAATTCCCCACAAGCCGTAAACCACGCTGGGAATCGCCGCGAGCAACTCGACCAGGAATCCGATCTTGGTCGCGAGCCACTGCGGCAGCACCTCGACCATGCACAGCGCGACCCCCAGGCTGAGCGGCACGGCGATCAGCAGGGCAATCGCGGACGACACCGCGGTGCCGTAAATGAACGGCAGCGCCCCAAATTCCTCGTTTACCGGGTCCCAATTGGTGCTGGTGAAGAAACCGAAGCCGAACTTTGCCAGCGTAAGGTGGGATTCCACTGCCAGCACGACGGCAACCCCGATCAACAACGCCAGTACCAGCGCAGCCAGAAACATCGTCGTGAAGCGAAACAGTCGATCGCCCACAAAACCGGGAACAGACTCACGCTCTACCGGCTTTTTCACCGGCGCAAACGCTTCCTCCTCCATCCCACTCCTGCCCATCCGTGAGGCGGGCCGCAGGGAGAGCTTCACTGAAGGCTCCATGTCTTTTGCCAATACGGCGTACCCACAATTTAATAATAAGCAGCGTTTGTTACAGGGATGTTACGGAGGAGCGAATTCAACGCGAAAGCCGGAAGGGCTGGATCATTTGCCGGGAGCGGTGATTACTTCAAGGCCACCCAGATAGGGACGCAACGCCGGCGCAATCGCGACCGAGCCGTCGGCCTGCTGATAGTTCTCCAGCACCGCAATCAGGGTGCGGGGCAATCCCAGTCCGGAGCCGTTGAGGGTATGCACGAATTCGTTCTTGCCGGTCTTTTCGCTGCGAAAGCGGATCTGCGCACGGCGGGCCTGAAAGTCCCAACACGTCGAACAGGAACTGACCTCCAGCCATTCGCCACATCCGGGCGCCCACACCTCCACATCATATTTGGCGGCCGCCGCAAAGCCCAGATCTCCAGTTCCCATCCGGATCACCCGGAAAGCCAGACCCAGGCGCCGGCACACCTCGCAGGCGTTTTCCACCAACGACTCCAACTCCGCGTCGGAGGTCTCCGGATGCACCAGCTTGACCATTTCGACCTTGTCGAACTGATGGCCGCGCTTGATCCCGCGCACGTCGCGCCCCGCCGACATCTTTTCGCGCCTGAAACAGGGCGTGTACGCCGTCATATAGATCGGCAGCCGATCGGGAGCGAGAATCTCCCGTGCATAAAGGTTAGTCAGCGGCACCTCCGCGGTGGGGATGAACCAGTAGTCCTCCTCGATATCGCGGTACATCGTATCGGCGAATTTCGGCAGATGTGCCGTGCCGGTGACAGTCTCGGTGTTGACCATCAGGGGCGGCGCGACTTCCAGGTAGCCCTGCTCGCGCTTTAAGTCGAGCATCATCGCGATCAGGGCGCGCTCCAGCCGCGCACCCATTCCCATCAGGACGTGAAAGCGACTGCCCGACAGCTTCACCCCGCGTTCGAAGTCGATAATTCCGAGTTTCTCCCCCAGTTCCCAATGCGGCAGCGGGGTGAAATCGAAACTACGCGGCTCGCCCTCGCTGCGCACCACCGAGTTGGCGCTCTCGCCCTCCCCTTCGGGCACCCAGGGACGCGGCAGATTGGGCACGAACAGCATCAGGCGGCGGAATTCGTCCTCGACCTCGGTCAACTCACGCTCTCCCTCGCCAATCTTATCCCCCAAAGCGCGCATCCCGGCGCGGCGTGACTCGCGCTCTGGTGGTGGAAGCTTGCCCAACTCCTTGGATTCCCGGGTGCGGTGCGCCCGCATTTCATCGAGGTCGTGCTGGAGCCGGCGACGGCGGGCATCGGCCGCCAGGATGCGATCGACTTCTTCGGGCGGAAAATCGACCTTTCTCAACTCCGCCTTGATCTGGTCGGGGTTTTCGCGAATCAGCCTGATATCGAGCATTAAAATGCGTCCTTGATGATTTCCAACTGCCAGCGGCCGGCGGCACGGGAGATCGCGACCACGTCGAACCGCATCGGACATTCATTCATGGCCCGGGTCCGGGCGAAAATCGCCGCTGCCCGCCGGATCCGATGCTGTTTGAGGCCGTGGACCGATTCCTCCGGACGTCCCGTTCCTGAACCGGTCCGAGTTTTCACCTCGACAAAAACCAAGGTATCGCCGTCCATCGCGACGGCGTCGATCTCGGCGCCGGCAGCACGGTAGTTGCGCGCCACAATTCGGTAACCTTCGCGCCGCAGCCGGCGTATGGCGAGGCGCTCGCCTTTGGCGCCAAGCGTGTCCCTCTCGCGACGGGAATACCCGTCGAGAAAGCTCTTAATCCCCCCAAATCGCGACTGGAAGCGCCGGAGCCTGGCCTTGGCCAGTTCATACATATGCGCGACCGTCGAACCGGGGATCCGGCCGGCTGTGCGCGGCGAAAACACGGTGGAACTTAAGCTAAGGGTTTAGACTGACGGAGACAAGAAGCGGACTCTATATCGCTAAAAGCTGACCGCGTCGCGGTCAGGAAGGGCTTGATCTCCGTTTTTCGTAGCGCCGGCCTCCGTGCCGGTTCCTTTTCTTCAAGCTCAGGCATAAAAGAACCGGCACGGACGCCGAGGCTACGGGAGAATCCAGAAATCAAGGCGCAACCCTTGTCCTCCCTTTCGAGGCAAGGCTCAATCCGGCCGCATTGACGGCTGGACGCCAATAAGCGTACCTTTCCGAATTGACGGGACGGTTCCGAGCGGCGCATCCAGACTACTCGTACTGGTTGGCGGCTGCGCGCAACCGGCTCGGTCATGGGCTGCAAGGGGCTCGTTCGGGGATGGACGGAGCTTCAAGGATCAGACCACTGGGTGGACCTCCCCGTATCGACCGATTCGCGGCTCGGTCCAGTTGCAATCGTGGAAAACGCGCCGTAGCCGTACGCATCCGGCCGGCGGAACACAGAGAGAGGTGATTCAATGGAAGCATTGAAGTATGTCTCGGCGGATTCGCATGTGGTCGAGCCCGCCGACTTCTGGGTCGCGCGCCTGGATAAGAAGTTCAGCGAGCAGGCGCCGCGCGTAATCGTCAAGGACACCGGGGCGGGAACGTCCACCTACGCCTTCCGCCTTCCCGGGATGTTCGACCTTCCGATTCTCGCCGAGTTGTTTGCCGCCGGACAGAATATGGATAGCTCGCGCGAACTGCTGCGCGATGACAGCGAAAGCTTCAAGAAGTTCGCCACCACGGCGGGATACGACCAGGCCCGCCCCGGCGCCTGGGACCCGGTGGAGCGAATCAAGGATCAGGAAGTCGACGGCGTCAGCGCCGAGGTGCTCTACACCTCACTCGGTATGCCGCTGTTTCAGATCATTGATATGGAACTGCAACAGGCCTGTTTCGGCGTGTACAACACCTGGATGGGCGAATTCTGTTCGAGCAATCCCAAGCGGCTGATCGGGCTCGGTCTGGTCTCGATGTGGGACATTCCTTCGGCGGTCAAGGAACTTACGCGATGCGCCAAGATTGGTCTGCGCGGCGCCGAGATCTGGGGCAACGCGCCCGATGACAAACCCTACTCCAACGCGATGTACGACCCGTTCTGGCAGGCCGCCCAGGACCTCCACATGCCGATTTCGCTACACGTCGGCACCAGCGTGATGCCGCGGCGGCCGACTGCAGGAACCGCGCTCAGCTCGCGAATGGAAGGCTTTACCAACGCGATTCATCCAATCCAGTCCGCCATTACCACGTTGACGCTGAACGGGGTTCTGGAGCGCTATCCGGGCTTGAAGATCGTATCGGCCGAAAACGACATCGGCTGGGTCGCGCATCATGTGTGGCGCCTGGACCATGCGTACCGGCACTACGGTTCGCTGTCGAACGTCAAGCTCAAGGAAATGCCGAGCTTCTACCTGAAGCGACAGCTTTTCGGCACCTTCGAAGACGAGCCGCTCAGCAACGAATCGTTGCAGCGATTTGGCGCCGACAACTTCATGTGGGCGTCGGACTATCCGCACGGGGTCTCGACCTGGCCGCGCTCGCGCGGCGCGATCGAAAAGGATTTCGCCACGATCCCGCAGGCAACCAGAAACAAGATCATCCTGGAAAACGTCAAGCGCTGTTACAACATCGACGTATGATTTAAACCGCCGGGCAGGGAGGGGTCCATCGCCTTCCTGCCCGGACGCCAGCCTTTATGATGCTTTCCCCCTCAGACAGTCTGTCTCTGTCGCAACGTTGCGACATCTATCGCGATCGAACCGCGCGCTCGAACCGCGCGATCGAACTGACCCCTGAAATACTCGAACCGCCTTTTTGTTAACGGAGGCTGAACTCTGCCGGGCGGGCAAAGTTGCGCTTTCCTTCGCCGATCGTTCTTGGTCTCGAAAGGCCGCGCGCAGGTAAACGGATCCCCCCCATAGCCGCGTCTAAATTCCCGTTGCTGGAACAGCAACCCAACGCAAATGGAGGAATAGTGATGAACTCAAAAGTGATGACAGTTATTTGTGCGGGGGTGATGGCCGGGACCTTCTTAAGCGGCGGCACCAGTTTCGCGCAGACCGCTTGGCAGCGGCATCATCCAAGGCGTGTCGAAGTCAACTCGCGCCTGCGCAACGAAAACCGGCGCATCGACGCCGGCCTGAGGGACCATCAACTTACCCGAAGCGAGGCGCAACAGTTGCACTCGGAGGACCGCAGCGTTCGTTATCAGGAACGGTTCGACGCGTCCGCGGACGGCAGCCATATCACCAAAGCCGAAAGACAGCAGCTCAACCGGGAAGAAAACGGAATCGGTGGTCAGATCCACACCGACCGCGTCGAGGGCAATTAATTTCGGCCAGGATTGAAGTCATCGTTTTGGGCCATCACTATTGGTCACGCGGTGCCGCGCGAATTATCCGAACGCGCGGAAAATAACACGCACGACAATATCGATTTGATGATCAGGAGCACATGCGATGGCCACGCTAGTTTCAAAACCTCAGCTCATAGAGTCCGCGGGCAACAAACCCAAATTGATCCACGAGTTCATCGGCCGCGTGAACACCCACGATGAAGCCGTGAGTATCGCCCGGATGGTGAGCCCCGGTGGATGGGTTGAGCCTGGACAGACTCCGGAATTCGACGAGTACACGGTGGTCCTGAAGGGGATGCTCAAAGTCGAAACCAGAAGCGCGACACTCGAGGTGCGGGCTGGCCAGGCGGTGAGAACGCATAGCGGCGAATGGGTTCGATACAGCACGCCCCTCCCCGAAGGTGCCGAATATGTCGCGGTCTGCATCCCGGCGTTCTCCCCCTCAACCGTCAATCGCGACGCGGAAAATTAAACTCCGCGCAATCTTCTCACCAAGCCGGTCATCCTTGAATGTCGATCGAGCCCAATCTCGTTCGACTACGGATGAGTCGTTTAATTAGTGAGGGAATCCGATGAAGCTATACAACCATCCAGTGGCCCCAAGCCCGCGCCGCGTGCGGATTTTCGCCGCGGAAAAAGGGATCAAACTCAACCTTGTGGACATCGATCTGCTTGCTGGCCAGAACCGCACTCCGGAGTTTCTGGCGAAAAATCCGTCGGGCGGAGTCCCGGTGTTGGAACTCGACGACGGGTCCAATCTGGCTGAGTCGGTCGCGATCTGCCGTTATCTCGAAGGCTTTCATCCCGAACCCAACCTGTTCGGCCGCGACCTGCGCGAGCAGGTCGAAATCGAGATGTGGAACCGCCGGATGGAGGATGAGTTGTTCGGCTCGATCGGCAACGTCATACGTAACACCAGTCCTATATTCCGGGGGCTTTTCACCCAGTTCCCGGATTACGGCGAAGCCCAACGTCCGCTGGTCAATCAGCGGCTTGAGCGGATGAATCGCGAACTGGGCGGGCGTGAATTTGTCGCGGGCAATCGCTTCACGATCGCCGACATCACGGCATTGGTCGCGATCGATATTGGCCGCGTGATGGCAGACGTCGCGATAGATCCCGGGTTAGGCGAATTGACCCGCTGGTATCGTGCGGTGTCGAGCCGTCCAAGCGCGTCGGTATAACTTTCAGCCCGTACATAACCCTTTTTAATCTCTGCCTTGGCAGGGAGCGGAAAGAGGAGCTTCCAGGCGAAGCCGCGTTTGATGGCTCCGGCACCTTGCGTCAAAGATTGCTTCCTTCCTCCGTCTTGTCTCCCTGCGGGCGAGATTAGAGTGAGGGGGCAAGTAGCGGAAATCCTTTTTCCGCTGCCAGTTAGAGAGTACAAGGTCTCTCATGTAATTGCGCACCTGAGGAGGCCCGCCCATGCCCAGAATCAAGGCCGGAGCACTGAACATCAACTATGAGACTTTTGGCGAAGGCGAACCGCTGCTCCTGATCATGGGCTTCGGCATGCCTGGAAGGGCGTGGCTGCCGCGCATCCCGCGATTTACCGGATTCAAAGTCATCATTTATGACAATCGCGGCACCGGAGATTCCGACAAACCCGCTCAGCCGGTTTATGCAATCGCGGATATGGCCGACGACGCCAGCGCCCTGCTGCGCGCGTTGGACATTCCCCGGGTTAAGATTTGTGGCTTCTCGATGGGAGGGATGATCGCTCAGGAACTTGCCCTGCGCCATCCCGACCAGGTGATAAAGGCCGTCTTCGGATGCACCGTCGCGGGCGGACCAACCGCCCAGATGGAAAATCCCGGCGGCGGCGAACCCCTAAGGATGGCGGCGTTCCAGCTGTTAGCCTCCGACCCCGACCGCGCCTATGAACAACTCCTCCCGATGGTACACCCCGCCGAACTGCTGGCGCTGCGTCCTGAACTGCGGCACGACATGCTCGACGCGATCAAGACCGCGCCACCCACGCCGGTGGAAACATACTCGCGCCATTGGGCCGGGATCGTGGGATTCAACGCACTCGATCGACTGCCGCAGTTGCGTTGTCCGGTATTAATCGTGCACGGCGACAAGGACATCGGCACGCCGGTTGAAAACGCTTACATCCTCAAGAAACAAATTCCGCACGCGGAACTGGTGATCGTACCTGGCGCGGGTCACGGACTGGAATCGGCCGAGCCCAACTGGGTCAGCGATCGTATCGCGGCCTGGCTGCGGAATTGAGCGGCGGCGCGGATTACCAACTTTCGAGCCGAATATACCTCGGGGCGGTAACGCGCGAAGCACGTGTGAGATTGAGTCCGCCGTTGATTTGCGATAACTTGCGGATACTTTATTTAGGCGAAGGATCCCACATGGCTTCAGACTTCAAAACCCGCCTTGCCGCCGTCCGCGATGCGGACGAGAAATTTGACCTCAAGCAGGACCGGGATTATCGCAACGGTCAAATCCTGGCTTCCGATGACGATATTTCCGCGTGGGACAACTACGATCGATATTTCAAGTTTTACAACATCACTGCGGACTAACTACCGGATTTCAGATATGTGGCAGTTTGCCACATGGGGAAAACTGCCACGCTTAAATACAAAGCAGTACATTTTCAATACTAATGATTGCCTTCTCCGCCAACGGACGTAGAGTCGCTTCGTACTATAGCAAACGCGTTGCCCGCCCCGAGGTGAAACGCAGCCTGTGACGATACCAGCGCATGCCTTTGTCCGTGCTCCGGCGCCATGAGCTTGTCGGATTGCCACGTCGGACCAGTGAAGCTGCTGGTTCTTCAGGGCACGCCCTTTTGCAACATCGACTGCCGCTACTGCTATCTCCCCAGCCGTAACGACAAGCGCCGGATGAGCATCGCCACCGTCGACGCGGTGATTGCCCGGCTGCGCGAAGATCGGCTGCTGAAGGGGCCGCTGCTGGTCAACTGGCATGCGGGCGAGCCGCTGGTGCTGCCGGCCGGGTACTACGCCGAGCGGATTGCGCGCTTTTCACCGCTGGCCGATGACGGCATCGCGGTCGAACATTCGCTGCAAACCAATGCGATGCTGGTCAGCGACGCGCATTGCGAGTTGTTCAACCGCTGCGGGATCAAGGTTGGAGTCAGCGTCGACGGGCCGGCCTTTATCCACGATCTGCAGCGGCCCACTCGCGTCGGCAAAGGCACGCATCGCGAGGTTGCGGCGGGGATGCGCCGCTTGCGCGAGCATGGGGTGCCGTTTAACGCGATATGCGTGCTCAGCGACTTTTCCGTGAGGTATCCGGACGAGATCTACGAATACTTTCGCGATTGTGGAGTCCGCGCCGTCGCCTTCAACGTCGAGGAGATCGAAGGCGCCAACACGCGGTCGTCAATCGTGGAGGAGGGCTTCGGGCAGCGCCTGCGCGCCTTTCTGGAGCGGTTGTGGGAGCGCGTGGAAGCCGATGGCCAACGCCTGCGCATCCGCGAGTTCGACGACGCCCGCGGCCGCATCCTGAACCGGCACGAATGGCGCAACAGCCAGACCGATCCCTTCGTCAATCTCAATGTCGCGTGGAATGGTGACTGGTCGACGTTCAGTCCTGAATTGCTGGGCACCTCGTTCCCCGGCTATCCGGATTTCAATTTGGGCAACGTCCATCAAGGCGGCCTGCGCGCCGCGCTGGAAACGGAAAAGTTCGCGCGTTTGAACGCGGAGATTCAGGCTGGCATCGAGGCCTGCCGCGCACAATGCGCGTATTTCGAAGTCTGCGGCGGCGGCAACCCGTCCAACAAGATCGCCGAAAACGGATCGTTTGCGAGCACCGAGACGATGAACTGCCGCCATCGGATTATGACGGTATGCGACTTCGTCATGGAAAAGGTCGAAGAGCAACTGCGCAACCGCCCAGCTTCGGGGCAGTGATCGCCGCCGCGCTGGTTCTGAGGTCAACGACCCGTCCGATGCCACAGCAAACCGTCAGAGTTTTGGAGGCCGATCGCATCGCTTTGGGTGCAATCGACCCGGCGGCATTCGAGACGGCCGTCTTTCCCACCGGCGACGTCGATGCGCTGGACTTGCTTAGCGCAGCCTTCGCCGATGGCCTCGCGCGTCGCGTGAGGATTGTCGCCGGCGAGCGACACTGGATTCGGAATATCACCTCCCAGCGCCTGCGCAACGATCCCTCATGGGGATGTCAACTGGTCCTGGCGCTGGACGAGGGACGCGAGCCGCCCTCGCCGCCTTCATTGGTTGGCACCAACCAGCCGGCGATTGCCTGGATGCGCCCGATCGACTCCCGAGACACGCCGGCGCTCAACGGACCCGATCGACCCGGCGCAGGTGAAGCGCCGTTGACATCGGCGGAGGCCGCCGCTGCCTTCGCCGCGGCCAGAGACCTGCTTGAGCGCGTCTGGCCCGAGGCACTGCGGGAGATCCTCTACATGATCCGTGGACTACGCGCGGCGCGCGCCAGGCCGGGCAGGCAATCCAGCGGATCGTCGGCCTCATGCCCGTTTGTTGTACGTTTGTCGTTTGACCCAGGCGCTCCGCCGATGGTGCTGGCGGATGCGCTGATTCATGAATGTGCGCACTTGAAGTTGCGGCTCGCGATGGGCCTGGCGCGCTTTTGCGAAATCGGCGGGCCGCCCACCTACCGCCATCCGTGGCGGCAAGAGGACCGTCCGCTCGAAGCGTTGATGGTCGCCACTCACGCCTTCGTCGCGATTCATCATTTTTACCTGCGACTCGTCCGGCTGATTCCATCGGTGGGCGCAAGCGCCAACGAGGCTCGCCTGCGCGATGAAGTCGCGCAGGCGTTCGCCGCATTAAACGCGGCGCAAAGCCGCCTACCGCCGAACCGGCCGCGCACTCGCCCTTCGGCTGAACGCCATCTTTACCAACGGCGTAGCGCAGGCACATCGCCGATGAAAATTTCTAAGCCGGAAGTGAACATTATCTCACGAGCGATAAGCACAAACACATTGCCCCACAATGACTTTCTGTCCCCTCTCCTTATCCTGGGAGAGAGCGAGGGAGAGGTTACACGCCCCGATCCACGACCCACTTCTCGCACACAACCACCAACATCAAGCAAAAGAACTGCCCAGAACCCTCATCACGCCTTCTTTACCTATGGAGCGGCACTGCCTCCACCAGTAGCGGGCCCCTTCGTCTATATTTTCAACCACATCCCGCGCACGGGCGGAGTCTCGATCGGCGCCTTCATTGAGTCGATCTTTCCCGTCGTGCGCGACTACCCCAGCGGTCCCACCGACGCCGATCTCGCGGCCTGGCGCGACACGCCAATCGACCTGGAAAACTTGCCCGACGGCACCGCAGTCGCAGGCCATTACAACGCGCCCGGCGCCCGGCTCCATGAGCGCTATCCCGCAGCGATGGCGTCGCCACGCTACCGGCTGATCACCTTTCTGCGCGAGCCCGTGACTTGGCTTCGCTCATGTCTTGAATACTTCTGTCCCGACGGCGCCTCGCTGGACACCACAGCGGACGAATTCGCAAACGCCTTCGCTCATGCCTTCGAAGTCCCCACCTTGTCGCCCGAAGCCGCACTGGACCGCTACTGGATGGTCGGCACGACGGAGCACGCGCAGGACTGCTGCGATCGATTCGCGGCGGCGATGGGTGTGCCACCACGACCGCTTGCGCGGCTCAACGCGGCGCCAGCGCGTCACGATATCGCCGCGCTGAGCCGGGCCATCCGCCGCTACCTGGAGACGTCACCGCACGACTCGCTGCTCTATGCGCAAGCGTGCCGCCGGGTCGAGCGGACACTCGCCGTGGGACTGGCCGTTTCATGACTCGCCTGATTCATGATCTGACCGCCGCCGATACGGCTGAGCCCGCCCTCGCGGCCGCGTTCGGGCCAGGACTCGGTTTGTTTTCCCGGTCGGGCGCATCTATCGATCTGGCGCAATTGCCATTCGCAATCGACCTCGTCTCGCCTTTGCCCGGCCCGGTGTCATCGCGCGAAAAATCTTGCGGTGGATGGAGCGGGCTGCGACATCTGACCTGGTCCCAGGATCCTTTCGCGCATGCGCTGGCAGACCGCCCCTTGATACCTTCGCTCGCGGACGCGCTGCTGGAATGGCTCGAAGGCATCGCGGCCTGGAGCCTGAATGACGGCGGCTTCTTCAGATCCTGGGAACTCGCCCTGGACCGCCTGACGCCACCGCAGCAATGCCGGGCGATGTTCCAGCCCGGAGGCCTGGCTGACCTCGAACAATCGGCTACGGCGCTATTCGGGCAGCCGCTACACCTGCATGGCCCGATCGTCGCCCATCGCATGGAGCCCGGCCAAGGCGTGGGCGTGCATAGCGACAAACCGATGCCCGGAGAAGAAACCCATCGCATAGTCGTGCAGCTCTCGCGTCCAACCCGGCTCGCGGACGGAGGCCACTTTGTGCTGCTGGCAGGCGAGCATCCCAAGCTCGCGCGCCGAATCTTGCCACGCGCGCACAATACCGCCATTGCCTTCCGCCTCGGCGAGCATTCGCCGCACGCCATCACCACCGTGCGCGCCGGCATGCGCTACAGTGTCGTGCTGTCGTTTTCCTGACCGGCTATCTGCTTCCCACCGTAAGATCTGATACCACCCGATTTTACGCTTTCTAATCTTTGACCTGCAAGAAGGTCTGCAAGCCTGGATGGT
>CAWDWL010000030.1:0-274490 GCA_963805995.1 uncultured Pseudomonadota bacterium
TCCCAAAGGTCCCACCACGGTAGCTTTGGGTTGAAAACGCTGGGGAGTGCGCATATTCGACCGGGCTGTTTTGGGTGTATGCGTAAAGGTTGATGCCACCCGCCTCGCTCAATTCGATCCCGGCTGAGCCAGCGCCCCAGCGGTGCGCTATAGGCACGGTACAGCGCCAAATCGAGTCCGCTCCGGATTCGTGAAAAAGACCCGCGAACCCAAAATCACTTTCCTCCGTGCCGAAGAGCTTGGTACGCACTCCGTAAGGATCATAATCATAACTCGCTTGCACGACACCCGATGAATCAACCAACTCATGCACACTTCCAAGCTTGTCGACCGCGTAATAGAGTGGACTTCCGTTTTCCACCACACCCTCTGGCAAGTAACGCTTGGTGATCGCGTTATGGTTGGCTGCGTGGGTTTCCAGGCAAGGTGCGTTCCCCCCTCCACACCAGAAGTAGAAATTTGTCGCTGACTATAATCTTGCCGGTAAGCTGGGTGATTCGCTCGCGCCGGTTGCGGCCGTCGTACGCGAAACCGGTCATGTAGTTTACGGTGCTGACAGAAATCAGGCGGATTTGTACTGCATCCCATTGAAAGGTCTGGCTCCCGAGCTTCAGCGGCTCGCCGTCCTTTGCATAGCTAACCGGAGCCGGTGAGGTAAGCGCATTGACATTGTTGTAGCCGAAAATACCCATAAAATTGGCCTTCTCGGAGATGCGATTTGACCCGGGATCGTACCGAAGCCGAAGCTGCTACCCACCGGTGGCGGCGACGCCGACCACTTGGCCCGCCAGGTCGTAGTTTATGGTACGCGTCTGCGGAGGTGCGAATTGCTTTCCGATGACAATCGGGCTCCACCTCGCTCTCGGCGTCGTAGGTGAACTGGAAAGTCGAGATCAGCATAATGCAGCGGCTTCGTTGTGGAATTGGTTGGTGATGCTCGCCAGCCGCTCGTCCCCAACATTGCCGAAATAGGCATAAGTGTTGTCCAACCCAGGCGTGGACATCGATGCTAAACTGGTCGGCAGTTCAATCTCCCCCAATAACCAATCTTGAAACCGCCCAGTGGATTTTGATCCGAAGTGACGCGGCCGATCGAGTCGAAATTCACTTGCGAGATAGCGCCATCGATAGTTGCATTATCCCGCCGTACGAGCGCGTCGTACACATAGTGATCAAATACCCTGTAGCCCGGTGACGCTCTTGAGCTGGTTGGCGCCGAGGGCAGGCGGCTCGCGATCGCGTTATAAGCGTAAGTAGTCTGCCGATGCCATCGGTCATGGTTGCGATACGCCGAAAAGCAGGGTCGTAGGCAAATTGACCGGCGGCGTCGGGTTGATCGCGTTGAGGTAAGAGAGCGCTTTCAGAGTATCGTCGGCATTGTAGCTGTACAGGGTCGTTTGGCTGAGCGGATCAATCATGCTCCTGAGGCGGCTGGTTGTGCTCATAGTTGTAGTTGGTCTCCGTACCGTCGGCGAAAGTCTTCGCGATTAGCCGGTCTTCAACGTCATAGTTCAAGTTGGTCGTATGCCCATTTGGATCGGTTATCCGCGATATCGCCCCACATTCGCAGTAGCCATATGTGTCATGCGGCCAAGAGATCCCTGACCTGCGTAAGCCGCTGCAGCGCGTCGTAAGTATAGCTGTGGGTGCGCTTGAGCCGGTCGGTTATTGCGACCAGGTCGAGCACCTTGTAGGTAAATAGGTAAGTCGTCGTCTCGGATACGTGATACGGGTCAGCCGGTCACCTGTGTCATAGCTAAACAGCAGTTGATAGCCTTGTGAGTTGGTAGTGGAGCTTACCCGGTTGAAGCCGTCGTAGGTGAATTTAGTGATGGCGCCGGTGAAGGGTTGGACGACGGATATGGAAGCCCTGCCCGAGGTATAGCTGTAGGTGGTTTCTTTTCCAGCGGGTCGGTAACGCTCAGCGCCTGGCCGGCGGCGTTGTAGGTGTATTTCGTGACCTGCCCGGCGGCGTCGGTAGTGGTCAGCGGCTCATGCTGGCTGTTATAGGTGGCGCTCCACAAAATCTGGTTGGTGCCGGCGGTGGTGTTGGCGATCGAGAGCAGGTCGATGCCGTTGAGCGCGTAAATCATCATGCGCTGGCGTCCGATTGCGTCGGTGGATTGCGTAACCTGACCAAACGAATTGCGCTGAAAGCTCGGCAGCTGAGTGGTGCCGTCGTCGGTACACGCCCGCTCGCGGTTGGCAAATTGCTGCTGCCGGCAAGAACGGCTCCGGGCTGTGCCGGGTAGTTGAACCCAATCCGATTCTCCAACGGTTCCTTTGTGCTTTCCGGCGTCCGGCTCGCGAAGCCATTGTCGGCGTGGAGCCAATGTATCAGGGTGGCCTTGGTGTAATCAATCGTGCCATCGGGCCTGGATGCGAGTGCGAACTGATGCTTTCCCCAAATAAAGCTGTTTCGATACACTAGGGAGATATTGCCCGTGAACATCCCCGCGGGAACGGTATTAGGGTCGTCCAGTCGGTAATTCCGGGGGCCTCCTGGTTGAATTCGACCCGCTCGGTCAGGCCCAGCGAATCAGTGATGGTGACGAAACGTTCGGTGCCGAGAAGGTAATCCGTGGTCGAGTCACCGTAGGTGAAATGGCTCACGCCGTAGGGCGTGGTCAGCGTGTCAACGAAGTCACCGCTGCCGAACAGGTAAGTATAGCTGGACGTTATACCCAAGGTGTCTGTGATGCTGGCGAGCTGACCGTCGGCGTTGTAGGCGAACGTCGCGAACCGCCCGAAGGAATCGGTGACCTTGGTAACTTTGTAGATGTCGCCGGCCACGCCGTAGCTAAGCGTGGTCTTCTCGCCGGCGGCATCCGTGATCGCCGAGTAATCCGCACGTTCGAGTCGTCACTCAGAGTGACCAGGTTGCCCTGCGGATAGCTTACCGAACTGAGGAAGAACTGATTTGCGCCGAATTGCTCCTTGAAGGTCTCGATCGGGCCGTCCGGCAGTTCACGCATGAAGCCCGTGGTCCTGCCACCCGCAACCAGCCGGGTTACCAGCGCCTCGTCATCGATTCCGGGAGCGTAATCGTTTCCGCCCGTTAATCTGTAGACTCGCCGCGCTCCCGGTGCGTAGAGGTCCGCGGTGCCTGTAACGGTGGTGTTGTCGGTGAAGTAGCTGATCCAGGTCGAGGTCCATTTGGGACCGAAGTTGGTGTAGGAGAAAATAGCGGGCTGTAGTGCATCGCGATGCGAGTAGTAGAGGTCGAAGCTCACGGCCGGGCCTTCGGCGTCAGGTAGCTGAGCGGTGCGTCGTGCAAGGTGGACTCACCACCATGGCGTGCACGTTCGCCGTGGTCATCCCACCCTCGCTGGAAAACGGTCCTGAGCCGCCACCGGCTCCCGAAGGGGGGGGGGGGGGGACCGCCGCCTGCTCCCGAACCGCCACCGGCTCCCGAACCGCCGCCTGCTCCCGAACCGCCGCCTGTTCCCGAGCCGGCACCTGCTCCTGAGCAGGGACCGAAACTTCCCGATGGTTGGGACCGGTCCGTCACGATCTCCAGAATGGACAAAACCGCGTGCCCAGACCCCCGCGCGCCCTCGGATGCCGCTACGGTTCGCCAGCCCTTGGGAAGAGGCCCCGGCGGTACCGCGAAGTAGCCGCTCCCTTCTTCGTCCACGGTAGCCCGGCCGACCCGGATGTCCTCGCCAAAGGTGGATCCTCGACCTGATACAGGTCGCCGCTCTTTTCACCACCGCCGCGAAGTGCCCCACCTTCCAATGCATGACCGCCGGCACAATCGACGGCGCCCGCCTCGCGATATGCCATCTGGAAGTTCAGGCCGGACTGCTTCGCCCACGCCATTACCTGGACCAGCGAGGTCCCGCGGGTCATTGATTCCGCGGTCTCCAGTTCCGTGGCCTCGCGCGTCCTCCCCTTGAGCATGCGAATCCGGTACAACGCCATGGGCCGCACAGAAAGGCATTCCCTGGATGAGTGCGCATCTCCGCCAGACCCTGGCTGGCGTCGCTGATCTTTGATGCGCCACTGCCGTGCATCGGCCGCCCCTTACTTCGGCCAGCAGCGGCGCCAGCGTCTCCATCCGGCCCAGGTAGGCCTCGAACTCAGCCAATTCTCCCACCGCGTAGTCGGCTATCGCGCGGGTCTTCAGTCGGTCGCGTTTTTCGACAGATCCCAGGCGTGCTGCCACGACGCCATCGCCTTCGACAGGTGGCCGGTCTGTCGTAGATAACGCCGAGGTTCATATAAAGCGCCGCGCACCATCGCGACCGGGGGCGGGTTTTGATGAAATCCATCAGCGGGCCAACCGCGTCACGCAATGCGCCGCTGCGCTGCGACTCCCGGTATTGGGCCAACGCCTTGCCCGAGCGCGGTTCTCGTCGGCGTCGGCCCTGGCACTCATTGGCGCCAGCGGCTGAGGGAGAATTCCACAGCCGAGGATCTCCGCGTCCGTGGGTGGATCGGAAAAAAGGTGCCGGTTTGGAGCCGCCGAGGAAAACCCGGCCGGCGCGCGAACCTGCGCGCGCGCGATTTCGGCATGGTTGCTGGAATCTGCAGTAACCGGCGAAGCCGCTGCGCTTACCGTTGAGGTTTGCCCGGTCGCAGCCGCGCCTGCCGTTGCGAGCATCAATAGGCCCGCAAGCGCGTGGCGGACGAGTATCGGAATACGCGAGGCCGCGGTGCGCAGAGATCCGTCTATTTTCAAGGCAGTCATGCTGTCCTCCTACCTTGATGATTAACGTTATAAAGCTCTATTAAACCTACTTTTCGTAACCAAATCAGTCAGTTATCACAAGCGTTTTGGCAGGAGTCGGGTAAAACTAGATAATCAGGTCAGGATTAACTCCAACATGACTTACTTATCCGCTTCACTTGATTTTTGTCAATACACCAAATGTACGTATAAAACGTGTCAAATCTGAGGCGCCGCGACTGGAGTCATTTCTGTGGCTTCTGCCATCGCTTTACGCGATCTAAAATCTGGACACTTTTCCCAACATCTCGTGCGCTTATTGAGGTGAAGACACGATTCGGACTTTAAAGCACGCTAAGCCGCAGCCGCGAAGTCATGTGCACGGGTCCGGAGCGGCCGGAATTGATCTGGCCCGAGGGTCGGCGAGGTGTCCCAGTGGTAATCGCCGGTTAAATTGATGTGTTCCCAGCCCAGTGGCGACAAATGGGCCAAATCACCGGGTGCCGGATGGTGCCCCTGTTGGCGTAGGTGATCGACGGCGCGCTGCAGGTAGGTCGTATTCCATAGAATGATGGCCGCGACGAGCAGGTTCAAACCGCTGGCGCGGTGGCGCTGGTTTTCATAGGAGCGGTCGCGGATTTCGCCGAGCCGGTTGAAGAATACGGCGCGGCGGAGCGCATTTTGCTGCTCACCCTTGTTGAGTCCGACGTGGCTGCGACGACGTAGTTCGGGGTCCTGGAGCCATTGGAGCGTAAAGAATGTCCGTTCCAGTTTGCCGAGTTCACGCAGCGCGAGCGCCAGGCCGTTCTGCCGGGGATAGGCCGCGAGCTTGCGCAGGATCACCGACGCTGTGACCGTCCCCGTTTTAATCGACATGGCGAGGCGCAGCAGTTGGAACCAATGATCGCTTATGACGCGAAGATTGATGGCACCCGCAACCAGCGAGGTGAGCTCGGGCGGCACCGTCATGCCCGGCAATATATAAAGTCGCTTTTCCTTCAGGTCGCGGATGCGCGGCGCAAAGTGGAAGCCCAGCAGCCGGCACATGGCGAAGACGTGATCGGAGAAGCCGCCGGTGTCGGTGTAGTGCTCGTTAATGACGAGGCTACTCTGGTGACAGAGCAATCCGTCGAGGACATAGGGCGCCTCGTTAGCGGTCGCGGCGATCACGTTGGTGTGAAAGGGCCCAAACTGATCGGATAGATGGGTGTAGAACTTCACCCCCGGGTCCTGACCGTAGTGCAGGTTCACCAGACCCCCGACTTCGCCAAGACCGCCAGCGCGAAAGAACTGCGCGTCCGACGATGACGTGGTGCCGCTGCCCCAGTGAGCCGCCAGGGGCTGGCGATGCTGCGCATCGATCAGGCCGGCAAGGGCCTGCGCATAGCACTCCTCGCGCACGTGCCAATCAGCCGTCCAGGACAGCTGCCGCCAGGTCGTTTCACGGCAGGCCTCGGACATGCGCGTGAGCCCGAGGTTGATGCCATCGGCCAGTACCGCGGTGAGTAGGGCCTGCCGGTTCTTAGGCGGTGCCTGGGTGCGAAGATGCAAGAATCGATCGCCGAGACTGGTCCACTGATCGACCTCGGCGAGCAGCCCGGTGATCTTCACGTGCGGCATCAACGCATACGCCTTTTCAGCGAAAGCTTCTGCGGATTCCGGGGTATTCTTGCGCAACGGGGCGATGCGCAGATCCCCGTCCGCGAGCGTGACATCGGGCAGCGTCTTCTCCCGTGCCTTGCGCGCGACCATGGTCAGGTTGTCATCGAGCCTTTGGCGACATTCGGCCAGGTAGGACGGCAACTGCGTGTCGATGTCCAGGGGCAGTGGCTCCTGTTGCATCGCTTCGAAGGTTGCCGCGGGAATCAGATACGTCTCGAAATCCCGGTACTGGCGACTACCCGTCACCCAGATATCTCCGGCGCGCAGCCGATCGCGCAGCTCCGCGAGTGCGCATAATTCGTAGAAATGCCGGTCCACCCCTCCTGAGGCAAACACGTGGGGCCGCCAGCGCGGTTTCACGAAACCCATCGGCACGTGCTCGGGCAGCGTGCGCTTGCCGCTGGCATTGAGGTCGCGGAGCAGCTCGAGAGCCTGCAGCAGCTCGGCCGCGGCCGGCGCCGCATGAAATTCAAAATGCGCGAGCAGCAGCGGCGCGAACTTACGCACGCTACCGTATCGCTCGTCGAGCAGCGCGAGATAGTCAAACTCTTCCGGCTGGGCCAGCGTCTGCGCTTCAGCGACGGTCGATGGGGTAGCGCAGGGCTACTGTTTCTGATCTACGCGAGACTGCCGAAAGCTCACTTTGGAACGCGGTTTGCGCGTGCCGCAGCCCCCGGGCATGCGCGGACCAACTAAAAGACCGACACGTACCGCACGACTCCGCTCTTAAGCAGATTGAAGGCAGGATCGACGAAATGTGTTCCGGCCGTCCGCGGTGCGCTCAGCAAGCCCTGCAAGTCGATCAAGGCGATGAATCCGCGCGGACTGCGTCGGTCCGCGATTAGGGCAAACGGCTTCTTGCTGGTCGGGCTGACATAGGCGGTCACCGGATGCGGATCACCACCGACTGGGAACGGCAAACCATCGGGCTCGTTGGGAAGGGAGGCCGCCGCGACAAAATCAACCACCGAAGGCGTGCCGCTGCCTGAGGTCGAGGGGAGCTGAATCGCGCCGATTGCGTTGCCGATGTCGCTGCAGCAGCCCTCGCCCGTAACGATACCCAGGTGGGTGCCGGGGGCAACCGCGATGCCGACAGCCCCGCCCAGCATGGCACCGAAGCCGGGTAAGCCTTGGATCTGGCTTGGCGCCGTCCAAGTACCTGGCGAGCCCGGCGTGAAGGTGGCCTGGGTCAGGTCCGCGATGAACAAGCTGCCGCGGCCGAGTTCCACCGTGGACAGCGCGATTCCGGTCGTGCAGTCCTCGGCGGCGGAGTCGAATTCGACGGTAAATGTTAGTGCCTTTGATTGGTCGTTTTCGAACACTGCGATCGACGGCTGCGTTTGCACGATCTCGTAAATGTTTCCCTCGCCGGGCGAGAGAATCAGGTGACGGCCCGGATCAACAGCAATGTCTTCCGAAATACCCCCAACACCCCCGAAAGGTCCCCCCGCCCGTGACGGGATGGGTGCGCCGAATGTGTTGGTGGCCAGATCCAGCGTCTGGTATCCGGAGTTGTGGCCTCCGGCGCGCAGGCCTATGCCCAGAAAAGCCGTGTTGGTGGTGGAGTCAACCACCACCCCGCAGTTCTCACAAACACCTCCCGAGAAAAACACGGAAATGTCTGCGCCGCTGGTAAGCGTGGTCGTCAGCGTCGAACCGTTGATGATGTAAACGTCGGTGTTGTTTGCGGTACACACCGTCGTCCCCGTAGCCGAGTTCCCGGAACAGGAGTTGACCTCATTGGGCGTGGTAATCGTCGCCCTGGAGTGAGCCCCTTCTATCGGCACCAGTTGCACGCCATTCACGCCGGTGTTCTCCTCCTGCCAGGCCGAGTTGGGTTCGTAGGCATCAACGTTTGTGTCGCGGACCAGCACCCCGAGCGAGCTGGACGGCAGACAGGCATTGGGCGGTAGCCCGGGTGTCGGCGATGGCCGCGGGGTCGGGCTCAAAGTCGCAGTTGCGGTGGGCCGTGGCGTAAGAGTCGGCACCGGCGTCAACGTCGGAGTTGGCTTTGGCGTCGGGGTTGCGGTTGGTTTTGGCGTCGCTGTCAGTTCCAGTGTTGGTGTGGCCGTCGGTTCCGGAGTTGAGTTGGGGCGGGCGTTGCCGTGGAAGTGGGCGCGGCGGTTGGCATCAAGGTGGGCACAACGGTTGGAGTCAGAATGGCGGTCGGAGCCGAGGTCGGCGTGGGGACCACCGTTCGCGTGGACACGATCACATTGCTGCTGCCGCCGCAACCGCTAAGCCCGGCGAGTACAAGCGCTGCCAACAGCGCTAGGCCAAAGCTGCGGCGGCCAAATGCCAACATTCGGTATTTGCGCACACCCAACTCCGTCCCGACACCCATGATGAGTGCCGATGTCTATAAGTGGCCGATATGATCATGCAAAAGCAAGGTCGCTATCGATTTTAGTTGTAGGCCTTAACCTAGCGAAGCCCAAGATTTTGGCCAACCGGGACTGGAGACCCGGCCACCTGCTCCGGTCGATTTCGGTCCAGCGCTCTTTATCGATGGTCTCCTCCCGAGCACGAAGCATCTCGGGTTGCAGCCGTGGCCCGAGCTCGCGGCTCGCGATCTCCTGGCTGCGGGCGCGCATGCCGGTCCTCACATACTCGCGGTCGATCATCAGGGCCTTCCCACGCTCGTCGACCCCGCGGACCAGCAGGAGGAGAAGACACAAAATGGAATTTAAAGCACTTTAAGGAACCGCAGGTTAGCGCGGTCGCGCTTGCGGCCTGCGCCAAAGCAAGAACCTTCTTACGCTCGGCGCGTCCAACTTTATAACCCGCTTCTTTGGCCAAGGCACAGATATCTGGGTCCTAGCCCAACTTCCGCAGTTAAGGGTACCAGGCAGAATCGTGTAATTTTATACGCTAAGGCCGGTGGGCCGCGGTAAGTCCTGCGCCGGAAACCGCTGAGATCACCGGTGTTTTCCGATGATTTCCGCACATCAAAATGCCGCCGTGCGAAACGACCGTGGCCGAGGCCCTTCGCGTCTACGGGCACCGTGCGCAAAAACCGTTGGAAAATCGGCCGAATATGCCGTTGCATCCTCCCTTAGCGGATATTTTTACATGAATCTGCCTGGTACCCAGGGTACCAGGCAGAACCGTCTAGCTAATTTCCGGTGCAAAATTATTTTGCGTAGTTTGGCTGCGGGGATCGACACTTGGCGATGGGTTTGCGTGTGGGGCGCTCTGCGGTCATGAAGACCCAGAGGTTATTGCTGACGACGCCCCAGCCGACCCAACGTTGGATTCCGTTGGCGCCGTGGTAACGGCAGCGCGTGAGGCCGTCACGTCGCTTCATGACGCTGATCCGTCCCTCGCAGCCGGCGCGTAAGCGCTGGCCGCGGCGAAACCACCGTTGATGTTGTTCCGCACGTTGCTCGGCGGAGATTTTACCCAGGGCGGGGATGCAAACTCTTTCAACCCCTGCATTGTGGGCCGCCCGTTTGTTGGCGTGCGACCAAAAACCGCGATCGGCCGCGAGCAGATAAGGAGGACGATCAAAGACTTTTTGATGGGCCTCAATGGTTGGGATTAACAGCGTTCGATCCTCAGGCCGCCGCTGGTAAACCTGATAGTCCACCACGAACTGACTTTCGGCCTCCTGAATCTTAACCAACTTGCCGAACTCAGTGGGCTTGGACGCCTTACCCTTGCGAATCGCTTCGGTATGGGGTTGGAAAAGACTGAAAACTTTATCGCGATAATGGGTGTCGCCCTTAAACATCCGGGCACACGTCTGTGCTATCACACGCCTGACCAAGGGCAGCATCCGTTCGATCTGTGCCCGGCCGCGCTCAACGACATTGCACCCACTCTCAGCTACCGCAACCCGCGCTCCGCTTGCGACCTCCGCCATTACCCGCTCCGCATCACGCACGGTCGCGCGCACCAAGGCCAACAGCCGGCGATAGCCTGCTTCAAGCCGCGCACGGGCATGCTTGAAATCGCGGCTGCGCGCCGCGCGTGAAATCTCCAGCACCCGCCGGGTGGTCGCCCGCTTGCGATTGCGCAGCTTTCGCCCCACCACCCCGGTGGCCTGTTCGATCCGCTGCGCCCACCGCGTCAGCACCCGTATCCCGTCGGCCAGTAGCTGCGAATCGGCCGGATAACTGATGTTGGTCTCCACTACCGTGGTATCAACCCGCGCGCGCCGCCCTTTAATTAGCCCGGCCTCCTTCGCCATATCGATCAGCCGCTGATGAATCGCTTCGATACCTGCGGGTCCAATCACGGCCGAAAGCCGAATCAGCGTCTTGGCGTCGGGTACGCGCTCGAAATAAACTCGCACCAAATAGCGGTAAACCAGACTTGAGCGCACCTCACGCTCGGTCTCTTCAAAGCTCCAACCCCTGATCCGCTTGAGCACCAAGATCCGCAGTACCACCTCGGCTGGTGTACCTGGCCGTCCCCGGGTAGGGCTTTGCGGCCGGCGTTGTGCCAATCGACCTAACACCGCTTCCAGCAGTTGCTCATCTGCCAGGACCTGGTCCAAGCGTTGCAGGGCGGGCTCAATCAGTCCATCCACTAATTGTTCAATTGAACCAATGGCGGCCTCAAAAATACTGCGTTGGCGGTGTTGGCGTTGGATCATCCTTGCCGCTTCTTGCCCAATCCCAAACGCCGCGCGTTGGCCTCGGCAAGCTCTTGGCCCAACTCTCGATAGCGGCGATAGGCGGCAACTCCGGCCTCAACTTCCGCGCGCAACTCTGGTGGTACATAGATGTTACGCGTGCGCCCCTGCTCGTTGCGGGTCAAATAGAAGACCGGACCATGCTTGTCGCCAGTGGCGCAGTGGCAGCCCTTGCTCCCGCAGCGGCGGTACACGGCTCCCAGACTCCCCCACAACATCTTCCCCGTCGCCGCTACAATCTCTTCAACGCGATCCCGCCCGGCCATGCTGTACAGATACTACCTGTACAGCTAACCGTCAAGTCTTTAACCCCTAAAATCCACCCGGTCCTCACATTTACCTTTGACTGCTTATCCTCCTTACAAAAGCTGCGTCGATTTTTGCACCGGAAATTAGCTAGTTTTACACGGTAAGCAGGTGGGAGCATGGTTGGTCCTGCTCCGAAAAACGCTTATTTCAGCGGTCTTTTCCGAGATTTCTGCGAAAACAGACGCCGCACTGGCGTGTCACAATGCGAGCGGCGCCACTTTGCCGGCGCACTTTTAACGCGCTTGTTCGGAATGTAGTTGCTTCCGCAGCGTCATATTCGGGAGTGCCTTTTTTGATCGTCATTATATCGATCCGCATCACGCCCGCCGGGCGCGAATGATGCGGTACTCCCAGGCCGCCGAGCGCATCTGTTCGTACACGGTCGAACCCGGTACCGCGAGAAAGTTGTCGATCAGAGCATCCTGACCGCCGAATGCCTGGGCTCGCGTGGCGGCCACGGCATCGCACGAGGCGAGCACGTTGGGCGTGATATGCCGATCGTCAAGCAACTTGAAGCGCAGCGAGGTGAGCAGGACGCGGACCTCCGCCCAGCGCTGTGCCGGCAGGAGGTCGGTATACAGGAAGGCGCCGTCGGCCTTGAGCACGCGCCGCACTTCCGCGAAAAAGCTACGCAGGTTAGGGTAAGTATGCGACGACTCGATGTTTGTGACCAAATCGAACGACTGATCTTCCAGGGGTAGACGCTCAGCGTCTCCGACTTCGAAACGGATGTTTGGTTGCTGGTGGATGCGCCGACAAAAAGCGATTGCCTCGGGGGCGAGATCCACGCCGGTCATCTCGGCGCCGAATTGGTCGGCGAGAAGCGCGACGGTGCCGCCACGCCCGCATCCCACGTCGAGGACGCGCCGGCCGCGCAGCTCGGTCCCACCTACCAGCTCATAGACCAGACGGATCGAGCTCGGATTCAGCACGCCATCGGCAACTTCGAAGCGCGTTTCGTCGCCGTCGCCAAGGCTTACGTAACCATAGTTGAGGAAGAACGATGCGTCGCCGACGCCCGACTGCTCGAGACGGCGCGTGATATTATCGTAAAATTCGCGAAAACTAGCCTTCGTGGCCGCACTCGGCGTGTTGTCCTCTGGTTTCGGCGTAGGCGCCGGCTTCGGTGGTTCAACGACGGGCGCCGCCGCCGGTTCCTCGGTCGCCCCGCCGCTTGGCTCGGCATGATCGATAATCTCAGCCAGCTGAGCGACCGTCGGCGCCTGGAACAGCCGCAGCACGGGTAGCTCGATCTGGAACGCGTCGCGGATTTCCGACGCCACCTGAACTGCCAGTAGTGAGTGGCCACCCAGGTCAAGAAAGCGATCATGGACACCGACCGAGTCGATGCCAAGCTGCACGCCCCATATCTCCGCGAGCCGGCGCTCAGTATCCGTCCGCGGCTCCTCGAAGGGAGTCGAGAGGTTCGGTCGCGGATGCCGCGTCACGCCGGCGCCTTTTCTTTGCGCGTCGCCATCGCCGTGGCGCACCCACGCGCGGAAGCGCGCCGCGAGATCGTTGACCACTACCAGCGCGTGCGGACCGATATCGGAGCCGAGCAAGCGCAGGAATGCGTCCACACCTTCCGGAGGATAGATTGGGACTGGCATGCCCTCGCTGTGGGCCTCGAGGGCGTTGTCCCAGGCGTCCCAGCCGATGCTGAGCCAGCCGTCACCGCCCGCCAGCGCCATGACATCGAGCACGGCATTCACCCCCGCGTAAGCTGCCAGCCCGAGGCCGCCCAGAACGCTGGAGATCGACGAGTGCAAGATCCACCGCTGCGGCTCGCGGCCGCGCATCGCTTCGATCAGATGGAATAGGCCCCGCAACTTCGGAGAAAACTGTGCCTCGACGACCGACGGGCCGGTGTCCGCCGCCGAAGCGAAGGCTGCGGCATCGACCCGGCCGGCGCCATGCACGACGGCGTCGATGCGGCCGAACCGGGCCATGGCGCGATCCACTGCGGCGAAAACTCTCTCACGATGGTTGAGGTCCGCGTTAACGACGACGATCTCATCGCGCTTGGCGTGCATGCGCGCCAAGCGCGTCAGTAACGCGCGCACTTCGCCTGGGGTCTGCGGGTCCTCGGCCTTCGCAGCCCATTGTTCGGGCTCCGGAAGTGCCGCTCGTCCGAGCAACACAAGCCGGGCGTCGAGCCGTTCGAACATTTGCTCGGCGATGTTAATTCCAATGTGCCCGAGGCCACCGGTCACGAACACCACGGGCCGTTGCGGCAACCCCAGCGGTGCACCGATGGAATCGATGCACACTCGTTCGTAATTCTCAATCAGTCGCCTGCCGTCACGCAGTGCAACGACCGGTTCGGGCGCACCGGCCGCGATTTCCTCGAGAATCTGATCCGGTACACGCTCGTCGGTGTCCACATCCAGATGCGCGAGGCGCAATCCAGGGTGTTCCTGCGGAATCACTTTAGCCACACCGATGCCCAACGCGCGGGACGGATCGAGGCTGTCGCCGGGGCCGACTTTCGCGGTTCCGCGCGCGACCAGCAGCATGGGCAATGGACGCATCGTAGTCTGCCCGCTAAGTGCATGTGCGAGACGCATTGGCGCAAGACAGGTTTCAACGCCTGCAACATCGAGGTCCGTGCGGCCGGGAAGCGCGGCGCTCCAGCAATCGATCACACCTGCCAACCGGCTGTCGCCTTTGCACACCTCGACCCCCAGCCGTGCGAAATCCTCACTCTGCGTGGGGTTCATGACGTATGTGTAATCGTCGAGCTGCGCGAAATCAGTGCCGCGGCGCACGCTTACGGGCCGACTCCCGTGGTCTGTTAAACGTAGCGCAATAGCGCGAGCCAGACCCGTTTCATCATCGAACACCAGGATACGGCGTCCCGACAGGGTCTCGGCGGTTCCACCATTCGCCGACGAAGCGTCTTGCCATGACGGCCGATAAAACCACGATGAGGTCTCGCGTGTTTCGTGCCGGGCGGCCCCATCGGGAAGAGGTCCGATCCAGTAGCTACGCCGCTCGAATGGGTACGTCGGCAGTGCGACACGCTTGCGGCGCTCCGTCTTGTGGAAGCCGGCCCAGTCCACCGCAATCCCGCTGTTCCACAGCATGCCCAGGGCGCTCGACACCGTATCCGTATCGATCCGTTCGCCACCAGGACCGGGGAGTGACGCGATGCACAGCGGCGCCGGGCTATCATTCTTGACGGTAAGGCCCGCGAAGGTCGTCAACGCGCGTCCCGGACCGACTTCCAGGAAGATCGGGTGCTTGTCCACCGGGCTGTTCGCGGCGCCCACCGCGCGCAGGGCATCGGCGAATCGAACCGTCAAGCGCAACCGATCGCTCCAGTAGTGGGGCTGCGTGACCGCGGCATCCGCCCATTTGCCGCTCAATGTCGACGCGAACGCAATGGTCGGCTCGCGTAATTGAATGCCGGCGACGCGGTGCTCGAACTCCGCGAGGATCGGGTCCATCATCGACGAGTGGAACGCGTGCGAAGTGTGCAGACGCCGCGCCGCGATCTTCTCCAAAGCGAGCACCGCCTGCACTCGGTCAATCGCTTCGTCAGGACCGGAAAGCACGGAATACCCCGGAGCGTTCACGGCAGCAAGCGATACTTCTCCATCCAGGAAGCGGCTGACGGCACCGGCATCCGCCATCACCGCCAGCATCGAACCGCGCGGCATCGACGCAACGAGCTGCCCGCGCCGGGCGATCAGCGTCAGTGCATCGTCGAGCGAAATCACACCGGCGAAGGTAGCGGCCACATACTCGCCGACGCTGTGCCCAATCATCGCCGCCGGCTGGATGCCCCATGAACGCCATAGCTCTCCGACCGCGTATTCCACCGTGAACAGCGCCGGCTGCGCCCATTCGGTATGCACCAGCTGGTCGGCGGCCTGCCGGCGCGCTCGCGCACGTGGAAACAGCAGTCGCCGCAAATCCGCGCCGACGTGCGGCTCGAGCACTTTCGCGCAATGGTCGATTGCGCCGCGCACGACTGGCTCCGTTGCATAGAGACCCTCCGCCATCCCCGGATATTGTGAGCCCTGTCCCGGAAACATGAACACGACAGGGCGCGCCGCACCCGCGACGGCGGCAACGTACTGTGCAGGATCGCGCAGTGCGGCGATCGCGCCCGCCCAGTCGTCGCAGCAGGTGACCAGCGCGCGGCGATGGCGGAATCGGCGTCGGCCGAGATGTAACGTAAACGCGACGTCCGCGAGGTCGAGCTCCGGATGCGCTTCGAGATGCGCGGCTAGCTGCTCGGTGGCGCGATCGAGGCTTCCCACAGTGCGTGCCGAGAGCGTGATGAGCTGTCGTGGGCGATGCTCCTTCAGCGGCCGATTCGCTGGAGCCTCCTCGACGATCACGTGCGCGTTGGTACCGCCGACGCCGAAGGAACTCACACCAGCACGGCGAGGTACGCCGTTGCGTTCCCAGCGATGAAGATGGGTCGTGACGTAGAACGGGCTCGCAGCGAAGTCGATCGCCGGGTTCGGCGCCCGGTAATGTACGGTGGGCGGAACGGCGCCGTGCTCGAGCACCAACACTGTCTTGATCAATCCCGCTACGCCCGCTGCGCAGGATAAGTGTCCGAAGTTGGACTTTACCGAGCCGATCGCGCAGAAGCCGCGTTGGTCGGTATGCTCCTGAAGACTTCGATCAACGCCGACAACTCGATGGGATCGCCCAGGATCGTGCCGGTGCCATGCGCCTCGATGTATCCGATCGATTCGGGCGAGACTCCAGCGGCCAACTGGGCGGCGCGGATGGCCCCGGCTTGGCCCCGGAAGCTCGGCGCCGTGTACCCGGCCTTATCGTTCCCGTCGTTGTTGAGGCCCACGCCTAGAATGACCGCGCGTACGTTGTCGCCATCGGCCAACGCCGCGGCCAGGCGCTTCAGCACGACGACGCCCACGCCGCTGCCGACTATGGTACCTTGCGCATCGGAGTCGAACGGACGGCAATGACCGTCGGGCGACAGAATGGAGCCCGGCGTGTAGAAGTACCCGCCGCGCTGTGGAACGCGCACAGTGACGCCCCCGGCCAGCGCCATGTCGCATCGGCCCGCCTGCAGGGTCTCACAGGCAAGTGAGACCGCCACGAGCGAGGTCGAGCAAGTGGTCTGCACCACAATGCTAGGGCCCCTGAGGTTAAGTCTGTACGAAACCTGCGTGCATAGATGGTCCTTGTCGTTGGTGACCATCAGCTGCATGCCATCGAGGTACCCGAGAGATTCGCGATTGAGATACAACTGATACTGGTAGGTGCTCTGCTCACATCCCCCAAACACGCCGATGGCACCCGGATGGGTCCCGGGGTCGTAGCCTGCGTCCTCCAGCGCTTCCCAACACGCCTCAAGAAACAAGCGATGCTGCGGGTCGGTCAGGGAGGCGTCGCGCGCCGAGAAGCCGAAGAATTCGGCGTCGAATTCGTCCACGCGCTCGAGCACGGGCGCGGCCTTCACGTAGCCGGGCAAGCGCGCGACATCTTCGGGCACGCCTGCTTCGCGCACGTCGTCGGCACTGAGCACCGTAATCGACTCGGTGCCGCACGCCAGATTGGCCCAGTATCGATCGAGATCGTCGGCACCCGGAAAGCGGCCCCGCATGCCGATGATGGCAATCGGCTCGGCCTTGCTCAATCTGGGCTGTCGACTGGCCCGTGGCATAGTGTCCTACGCGAGCGAATGATCACCCGATGCCGATGCGCCGGGGGTAACCATGATTCGTAGGGGAATCTCGAGGCGTGGCTCACCGTGACCAGTAATATACAGCGCCCCGATGTAGAGCGTATTCGGGAGGTAATTGACCTCGTCAAGCGCAAGCGCAAAGTTGAGGCTAGCTTCTTTCGAGGGTGCTACCTCTAGCCGCTCGGGCGTGACGGAAATTTTCGGTGGGAAAGCGGGGCCGATCCCATCCGCCCGCCGCACGTCGGTGAACTGGCAGCGAATTAGGGCCAGCTCCTCGCGCGTGTTAGCGATTGATAACGTGCCCGACGCCGTGCCCCCGAGCGGCCCATTTAGGCTGAGCGCCGGCGCCGCCGATGGGTTCGAGCGGCCAGCCGCAGTGAGTGTACCGGAGAGGAAGTCCTGCTCACCGTCAGCGCGCAAGTCGTTAAGCTCGGAGAGCAGGTCGAAATACAGCCTGCCCAACTGGCGCAGATATTCCGGGAAACGCCGCTCGAGGTATTCCGACGCGACGTCTTTCAGGCTGTCCGAGGCGATCTGCCCGGACGCGACCCGATCCAGAAACGATTTGTAGGACGTCGCGATGTGTGCGCTGAGACTGTGGCTGTAGTCCGTCAGCTGTCGAAACCACGCATTTGTGTCCGATGAATCGAGCTGCGGAAGCGGCGGTGGCGCCGGTACGCCCGGCATCACCGCCTCGGCCATTTCCTTGGAATAGGCTGCGGCGGTTTCGACGAGCCGCGAGAAAAACCGCATGGTCAGTGCCGCAAGCCGCTCCGAATAGGTGGTTCCGCGCGCCTGGTAGAAGGTCGCAAGCATGTCCTGCAGCGCCGTTGGCGCGAGGTCGCCATGCGACATGGCACTCGCCACCTTTTGATACAACTGTGCGGTCCTTTCCGACTGCTCGGCCGCGCGCACGACATACTTTCCGTACCAGACCGACCATTCTGCCGCCCATGCCGCGGCCTCGGCCGACCGATTCGCTGCGTCGCGATCAGCAGCAGGCGCAGGCACAGCAGATCCTGAACGGGTCGCAGTCGCGCGGTAGGATTGCGATAGCGATACGGATGGGCCGATGGTCGCAACCGACCAGCGTCAGGTCCGCGGTGGCGACCACGCAGCAGTCCACGTCTAGGGTTTCCCGCTCCCTCGGCGGCTGCGGCGGTTCGGGCGGCCGCACGCGCGCGACGATGACAACTTCCCGCTCGCCGCAAGGCGCCAGCGTAAACGTCTTCGGCTCCACGCTGACCGTCTCGGTAGGGGCCGTTCCGCCACCCCGTGTTCTCCAGGCGCTCAGCTCGACCGTGACCGATTTTTCCCGCCGCCGCGGGTTTTCGACAATGATCGGGATTACGCGCTGCTCGTCAACGCGGGCGTACACGACAAGATCAACGTCACCGATGCAGCACACGCATTCGCACGACTCGGGCCCGCAACGTTCGCATTCGCATTCGCGTTCGATGCAGTCACGACACCGGCAGCCTCGCGGGTGCACACGGTCGTACCGCGCACCTTCGTGGTATGGGTGTCTAGTCCACGGCCTCGCGGCGCCGACATACTGGGGATAGACCCATCCGAGCCAATCGGAAGGCCTCGCCCTCAGCAGATCGCCATAGCTGCTCTGGCGCCACCCGGGAACGTAACGGTTCATCCAATCGGAAGGCGTAAGGTTCATCCAGTCAATGGACTGGTCGCTTGCGTACGGCCTCACCTTCGACCTCCTTACTCGTGTTTCCCGGAGGAGCCTCCGGTCGGACGTTTACTCCGGCCCGCGGACGAGGATTCGGTCGCGCGCGGCCGCTCCTCACGCGCGGGTCGCCCCGGCGACACAACCATAAATTCGATATCGGCGGTCAGGATCGAAGCACGCCCGCGGTATCGGCCATGGCCGGCAAGTCCCATCGGAACCGCGATCTCAAGATCGAATTTCGCCGTTTTTCCAGGATTGATCTGAACAGGGCCTCCCAGCATCCGCACAGACAAACGCCCCACCACCGGCCCGCGGGGAGGCAGGACCGCAAGGAGCACCACAACCAGGTCATCAATCTCTTCGGGGACCTCGTCGAGCAGCGGACGGACAACGCCGCCAAGGTCGCGCAGCTCCGCGACGTCATCGCGCAAATCAACATCCCCGACGTCGCCAATGGTCAACGGCACATTGCCCTCGTTCGCGATGATCAGATGTGTCTTGCGACGCTGCTCCGGCTCGTTCAACACGACAATGCGCTGCGGCTCCACTCGCAGCGCGACAGATTCTCCCACGTTGAGCACCGCCGGGCGCACCTGGCCACTGAGGTTCAGTTCAGCGTGATACTCCCCAGGAGGCACGGCGTGATCGAGCGCAATTACGAGCGCTACCGCACGTTCCTCTGCGGGTCGCACAACTTGCGGCGGGAACTTGTGTCGCGCCGGCAGGTCGGCCAGGCGACCGGACCGATCCGAAAGCGCCACCTCGCGCAAAACAACAGTCACCGGTGCCGGATTCCTGACGCGCACGCGGCCTTCAAGGCGAAAAGGCGGTCCCATCAGCTGGACCGGTTCCTCGGCGGAGTCGCCGACGAAGAGCACCGATGCAGGCTCGCGCATGTCACTGCCCGAGGCGAATCCGTAATCCGCCGCCGGTCACCTGCGGCTCGTCCTTTGCCGACGTGACGGGCGGCCAAGCGGCCCCTCCGCCCGGTGCCACCTGAGGCCGCGGGCTCAATTCTTGGATCACGGTCTCCTGCTCGCCCGCAAAGCTGAACCCCCAAATCTCCACACCGTACAGCGAGAAACCGATCTTGTGGCGATACGGCTGGCGTATGCAGATACTCGGCACCTTGCCGATGTTCAGCGTTAGGCAGAGGTCGATGACCGCAGGCTTGAGATCCACGGCTAGGCTGCTATCCGTCTTCAGCGGCTCGATCTCCAGGCGAGAGTGGGACCCGACATCCGCCTTAAGCGGCTTGATCTCGACGGTGTTCACACCCTCCGTCTTGAACGGCTGGGGCAGCCCAAGAGTGACAGTGGCCACGATGTCGTTCAGGCCAACGACGTCGACGGTGTCCGTCGAGTTGGAGGTGACATTTATGTCAGTGCTCATGGCGCGCTCCCTCAGCTTGGTGGGCAAAGGTATCTAATCGTCTTGTAGGCATAATAGTCACATTTGTCAAATTGATTCTCTGACACTTTCGTTAAATCAGCCCTGCGAGATGTCCGCTTCCATGATTTGCGGCATAGGGAGGACTCATCGTCGATCCGTCTCATGCGTTCCCATGCTCGTCGGCCACAGCTCCATCAGCCTTACGAGACTTATGTCCACCTTACGAGACTTATGTCCACGTCATTCCATTATTCAAGCCATAAGTGCTGAAAAAGAAGGACACCGTAACAAGGTGCCCGCCGCCCGGCCGGCGATGAACAATCGCGCCTGCGGGTAGAGTTTCAGGAATTCGCCTCCCCACTGCTCGACCAGATGGTTGGGCACCACGAACATGGGTTTCCTGGCCAGCCCCATCCGCCGCATTTCCATGGCCGCGGCGGCCATCGTCCAGGTCTTCCCGGCCTCCACACATGGGCCAGCAGCGTGCTGCCGCTTTGCAGGATGCGCCACACCGCGTCTTTTCTGGTGCGCGGCCAGGTCATGGTCGCGCAGCTGCTCGCGGACCATGCCGGGCAGGGTCAGATGCGCGCCGTCGAATTGGCGCAAGCGCAGATTGTTGAAGCGGTCGTTGTAATCGCGGGCGAGCCTTGCGGCACGCTCGGGGTCTTCCCAGACCCACTCCCGGAAGCGGTCCTTGATTGGAGTTTGTGTTGAGAGGGAGGTGTGTATAGGGTGGGTGTGGTTTACGCGTCCTCGATCAGCTCCGCGGCGCGAAACCGCGCCGTGCCGTGCGTGGTCGTGTTGCTGACGCTGCAGCGCGGGGGGGTCGATGTCCAGCGTCCAGGTGGCGATCGCCTCGGCGTGGGCGACCCGCACGCTATCGGACCCTGCCTCGATCAGATGGGCCACGAAGTCGCGGATGTCGGTGGCGGGAATCCAGGACGAGCCGAGTCGGGCCTCGATGTCGCCGGGCAGCGCTGGAACAGCTTCGAGCCGAAGACTACCCCGTGCACGAGGAGGATGTCGTGCGCCTATCGCCGCTCGGCCATGAGCACATCAACTTGCTCGGCCGGTACTCGTTCGGCATGCCCGAATCGGTCGCCAAGGGGTGAGCGCCGGGCCGCTCAGGAACCCCGCTGACAGCGATTCGTTAACCGTACTTTCGGTTCCGTTGCTCCCCAAATCACTTGTTGAAGCCGAACAGACAGCCCTCATCCGCGCCCATCTGCCGCTTGCCCCACCCACATGCGCGAGCGCTCGGCCCGTGCTGTCCTGCGCCACGGTCGCGCTGTTCGTGAGTCGTTCACCGTTGACGCCACCCATCCCGCTTCCACTTCAACCTCGTCGCCCTCGAGCCCGCCGACCAGCTTCACGACCGGCTCCGCGCCGCCCGGACAATCCCCAGCGCGAAGGTAACCCGCGCGCCAGTCCTTCGCGTTTTCCGCCGTCGCCGGCAAGCAAGCCGCGACCATCTCCTGCGCCGGATGGGAGCGTCGACCAGGCGATAGAAACCCTCCGCGCCGGAACTATCGGTAAGGGTCAGCAGCACCCGGAAATGCCGCATCAGGAACAGCACGGGTCCCACAATCAGGACCGATGAAACGACCGCCAACAGGGCGCGGGCGTGTTCCCAGGACGGAAGAACAGGCCATTTCCGAGAAGAGGCGAAGAAATGGCGGCTATAATACTGTATTATGCAAATAACGCTGAGAAACAAAGGACTACTCCGTATAATACGAAATGTGTAATAACTCGCCTTTATCTTGCTCTACGACCGCGCATTCCCCCTCCCCCCGAATCTCCTCTTCAAACCCGCCTCCACTCCTCGATTTAATTGTCCTTACCGCCGCTGCCGCTGGCCGCGAGAAAATGCTCGCCTCCCGCTCGCGTCCGCCCGCTCACGCAACTGGTCCAACTCCGCCCTCACCGCTGCTGGTATGCGCACAGTAATCGTCTCAGTCCGTTCGTTCTTCTTTCTTGAGTACTCCCATTGTGCTGCCCTCATCCCGGCTTCCTGTTTACGTTTTGTGCACAAACCCGGATCGGTTTTGTGCCACGTTTTGTGTACAACCCTGCCCCCTGTAGGAACTCCCATCGCCTTCTCTCCTCGCCACGGTTTTGTTTGCAATTTGTAAAGCCGCGCCCGGTTTCGTTGTGTCTCCCTGTAAGTAAACGCTCAGCCCTTGTACGGACCCGGAAACACCAGGGTCCTCGGTCATCCTCACGTTGAATTCATAGCCAGGCGATGAGGTTAACGACCACGCGCTTCGGCACCGCGGCGCTGATTCGGGGGCGGGGGCACCTACGGAAGTCACCAGGCCCTCCACCACGCGACCTCCTATCAGGTCCGCTAAGCTCGGGCTCCTTGCTCGCCCTGCCGAACGCGGCTCTTGACCTGGCTGGTGATGCCGGCGCTCTCGGCCTCGCGCGTGCGGGCATGGATCCTTGGCGATCTCCAGCGCAGCACCTTTCATCTCTCAGCGCAGCTCGTGCATGCGCCTTGGTTTTAAATCGAGCTCGAACCTGCCCGCCACGCCGATAAAAACTCCCGCTGCGCCTCTTTGAAGCGTTAGCTGGGCTTGCGTTGCGGTTCTGCTTTGCTACTGGCGCCCTCCCCTATCCGCAACCACAGCGTGTCCTTCTCCCCCGCACGGGAGAGCCGCTGTTTAAGCGCGTCAAGGTCCTTGAAGTCATTGTTGCCGGCGTTGAGCTCACCGCGATGGCGGGTCATCCCGACATACTCGATGCCGGTCCCATGCCCGGCGTCGCGGCGCGAAGACCGCGATCGGTTGCTCCCCCCGGGATCCGTTGCACGGTGGCGACGTAGCCGTGCTTCGACCGCCCCATAGTCGTGGAGATTGAAGCCGACCGCCCCCTTTTTTCCGCCCCTCGGGGGGTGCGGTAATAACCCCCTCGGCGATTCAGATCCACCTTGGCTTGCTGGGGCGTCCGGGACAAATGGATTGCCCCGTGCTCGTTGTAAGCGCTCAAGCGTCCTGCCCGCATCTCCAGGTGCGAAATACCTGCGACGCCTCGCTGTCAGTTCCTGATACCCCGCCTGCTCGGGCGAATCGCGGGAACGCCGCCGCCGCTTCGATGGACTGCAGCTGCTTGGCATCGCCGAGCAGACACCGCCTTGGCGTCCGCTGAGCCGCGAGAGTCCCCGCGCCATCTGCCGGCTGCCGACCATGCCGGCCTCGTTGATAACGAATACGTCACTCCGGGACAGCCCCGCCCTCCCCTCTTTCCAGCGCGGCTCCCTCGACGCCAACGTTCGGCCTGTCGAGCCCGGCGGCCTTCTCCTAGGTTCTCGGCGGCGATCCCCGACAGCGCGGCGCCGCGCAACCGATGCCACGATCTTTTCCCATCGCTCGGGCCCGGCGCTGGTTTGATTCCGGCGGCATCGTCATCGGCGAGGCCAACCCTCCCGACCGCGAGCCTCACTGGGCGGACGTGTACCCCTGCTCCGCTACGATGGTAACAGCGGGTCCGGCCACCTAACTGGTCTTCGCCGGTTTCGGGTGGCTACAAGCCCACCACTACCGGCATCCCTTCCGCTTTGGAGTGGCCCTCGGGTCTGGTCTACCTTTGACCCCTCAACCGAGGTCTTCTCCCTGGTCCACGCCGCCCGCAGGGCGGCCATAAATCGAGGCCGTGGGGCGGCGGTATCGGCGAACGCCGCGCAGGCTGGACGTCAGGGCGTCAAATAAGGCCCGGAGGCACATTTTTCCGCTCAACCCCCTGCCCCTGCCCCTGTCCGAACGGCTTTGGGCGCGCCTGGGCCGGAAAGCGGGCGGACAGTGGTCCGCCTAAACCGGGTTGGGCTTGTCGTTAGGCTGGCGCCGGCGGGCAACCGCCGCCGCGGCCTTGGCGGCGGTCAGGGCCGCATAGCGGTCCCCCTGCTCGCGGGCCTTGCTGCTCGCCTCCAGCAGCCGCTCGGCCACTAACTCGACGGGGAAACCCCAATCAATGGCGATCATGCACCAGGTGAAATCCGCCCGGCTGATATCCGGCCCGGTGTCGCCGTGGTTGCGCGGCGCTTCCCTGACGCAACGCTCATAGTCCGGCCATTGCCGTGCCCGGCCCCGCGCGGGAGCCCCCTGGCGGAAAACACGAGCGGGGGGTTCTTCGGGCGCCGCCACCAGCCCCAGCTCCTCCAGCTTGGCCTTGCTGACTATCAGTCCGGGACTGCTGTGCGTGATCGCGACACGGGGGAAGTTGGGCGCGTACTTGTCCTTGAAATTGACGCTGGCAGCAACCCTGGTTGCCCCGCTGGCGGTGGGGTCGGCCCCTGCCCCCTTTTTCAGCCGGCGGGCAAAGTCCGGATCGCCAGGGTCGCTGACCGCTACCCAGGCCTGATGATTACCCGGACTGGTGGCCAGGACCAGAAACGCGACCGGCTTGACCTTTGCGCGGTCTCTGGCGTCGAGGTCATCCAGTTGCACCAGCACCGCGCGGTCGCTGTAGGGTCGGACGATGACATTGTGCTGCGCCGTCTCGGCCGCCGCCAGCAAGCCGCCCAGCATGCGCGACAATCGAGCGGTGGTCAGCAAACAGCGAAACTCCATCTTCTGGCCCGCGCGGGTGGTCGTTGTCAGGTCGAAGGTTTCCGCCCCGACGCTGGTGAAGGCTTTCAGCATCCGCCGCGCCGCGCTGGTACCGGTGTTGTGGGTGTCGCCCGCCATGCCCCCGCCGTGTTTCTTGTTGGTGCTTGAATTACAGGGTGTTTCCTCGGTGTTGCAAGTTTTCAAGGTTAGCGGGGTGAATGGCCTATGCGAGGCGTGGCCAGGGGGGGTTGGTGTTTGAGGTCTTCTTAAGGGTAGTTGCGCGCCGTTAGGCGCGCAACTTTTGGCACGCGCAGCGTGCCTTCTAAAGTTGGATTGGAGGTGCGCGCGGTATTCTTTACCGCGCGCACCTTTTGTGTGTTTGGGAGGGGGCGTTTTTTGGTGTGTGCCCCTTGTTATAAAGGTTATAAGAAAGGTTATCGGCGCCCTATTTACCCGAAATCCCCTTGATTTCATTGAGAAATTGTGGATTTAGGCGTCCACGCTATCCCGTCAATGTGTCCACGCTATCCCGTGAAATTGTCCACGCTATCCCGTGGAGGGCGTCCACGCTATCCCGTCAAAATGCCTCCACTCTATCCCGTGAAAGTTGATCGCTTCTCGGGGGCTCTGTCCACGCTATCCCGTGGGTGGGCGGGAGCGGTCGCGGCGGCATTTTGTGGCCTGCCTGGCGATGTGGCGGGCCTGGCCGGGGGTTGGGTTGAGGTAGACCGTAATAGTATCGCCCTGGACCTCGTAATCGGCCAGAAAGGGGACGCAGTCGTCTGGGCCTTGGCCACCATCCTTCGGGAGGGCGGTGGCCTCTTTCAGGAGGTCGTGGGCCTTGATGAGGGTAGCGCGTTGCTGGCGCTTGTTGGGGTTGTTAGGGCATCTTTGAAGTGTACCTGCACCCTCAGCCGTCACGCGACTTGCTGGCGCAAATCGCGCGCCGACCTCTCCCGGCGTGCGCCTGCGGACCCGGTCCGCAGCCGCGGGCGAGGTAGGTTTTAGGAGTTAATCGACAGTCTCAGGATAAAGAGAGGAGTCAGAAAGAGCCTCTGCCCCAATGCGCATGCGCTCCTGACACTGTGAAACTATTCTCGCTTTAAGGCTGGCTTCTGACCATCCGAGGTCCGGCCCCTGCTAGGCAGACAACGCGGCTAAAGCTCGACCCGCCCGTCGAGAAGATAGGTTCGCGGCGATAACAGAAGCGTGTGCTCGGCCGCGGCCAGGTCTCCGACAAACCCGCCGCGAAAAGCGTCGCGGTGGTCGAAAATGACGATCTCCATTCGCGTGCGATCGGGCTTCTGATCGCGGCCCTCGCCCATTTGTCCGGCCAGATATCCGCGCAGCCCTGGTAGCTTGCGAATCATTTCCTGGAGACCCCGGTAGCGTTTTTCAGCATCGTTGGGATCGCGCTGGTCCGATTTCAAATCAAACGCACGGGCCATTATGAAGCATCGCTGGCCGGCGACGCGCGGGTCGAAGGGGATGAAGGTCTCGGCCTGGAAGGCATCCACCAGCGTGCCGGCAATGTGTCCGGCGCTATCAGCCGCCAATTCCGCGCCCGCCGGGCAATTGTACGACGATGCCGCGCTCTGCGGACTATCGAAGGTAAAGACCACGGCGCGATATCGATCGGGTTTGACCGGCGCCGTATCAAGCAATTTTCCGGTCAAATACATCCGTACGCCGAGCAACTGCCGGGCCAGCCTGACATGATGCTCGAGATAGTTTCTTTCTTCGGCCTCAAGATCGGGACTTTTGTAGTCGAATCGCGCGAACATTGCGAACATGGCGCTGACCTCGTCTGTTGGGCCGGGCTATTGGGACTTCGTGGGTGGCAGTGGCTTGGTGTCCCCGGTACCGGGCGGGCGGGGTGACGCGCGCTTCTTTATCACCTCGAGACGGCGCAGATGCGGTTCCTCTTTCTGCCTGAGGAACTCGCGTAGCTCCGGCAAGTTGGCGTAAAGCTGCGCGAAGCCGGTTGGGCTCAGCCTGAAGATGTGCGCCGGCGTTAACGTTTTGACCGTCGAGCCATACGGCAGGTTGCGGCGCAGGAGCACCACGTCGCCAAAATGATCGCCCGGCCCCAGACGATCGATCACCTCGTCGGATCCATCCGCACGTTTGACGACTACTTCGACGGTCCCGGACTTGATTACATACATGTGCCGTCCTGGGTCGCCTTCCTTAAATATGATCTGTTCGGCGTAAAATTCTTCCAGCACCATCGCGCGCTGTGAGAGCATCGCCACGATGATAAACAGGATTACTCCGACCACCAGGATAACCTGGATCGCCCCGTAGCCCAGCAGCAGATACGAGTTCAACGTCAGGACCATCGCAATTCCGAGCAGCGCCACCAATGCGATCACCAGTTGTGCCGCGGCCAGCAGCCGCGCGGGCCAATCACCATGGATGAAGTTTCCGATCGAAACCATCGTCAGCCTCGCTTGACTGCGACTTTGGCACGGCCCGGAAGCATGTGGCCCCTCACATGGCACTCCGTGCACAGCGTCTTGTCAGTCAGGATGTCCTTGGAGACGACGTTGCCGGGGTCGAGGTGCGATTCCTCCTTCATGAAGTTGCGGGCGCCGTTATGACACTTCAGGCACAAGGCGTTTGGAAAAGGCTTGCGCATCTGGATCGGAACCGTGTAAGTGCCGGTCGCCTCGCGCCACGCGTCGTTAAGTCCAAGCAGCTTGGCCTGGAAGGTGCCGTGTACGCCGTAATTGGCATGACAGGTGTAGCATTCCTCGCCCGGCGCGAAGCGATCCTGGTAATGCACGGCGGCCAGGGACTGTCCGTCAGACGCGGTCAAATCGTGGACATAGGGATCCATCGAGGTGTGGCAGGAGGCGCAGAAGTGCTCCTGCTTGGAGTATTCGAAGATGGTGAAATTGCCGAAGGGCAAAAGGAAAACCGGGAAGATGCACAGTCCCAGCAGATGCAGCCATAGCGCGTTGCCTTCGGTTTGCCGTCCCCGGTAGAGGATCAGCGAAAGTCCGATGCAGGACAGTATCAGCAGGCAGAGAACGAAGGTGAAGACGATGTTCCATTCCAGCGCGGTTCCCCAGTCCAGAAAGACGCCTTGCACCCCCTGCATCTGGCTCAACGCCCTGGCTAACAAGCGAACCCTTCCTCCCCAACTTGCCGCGCCACGATGGCCAGCCGGTCACGCGCCCTCGCGCGAGCTATTTCGCCAAGGTACGAATGAAGGCCAGCAAGTCCTGGATTTGAGCATCGGTCAGCTTGCCCTGGAAGGCAGGCATCACCGGCGAACTCTTCACCGCCTTGCCACCTTTGGTGATGATGGCGACGATTTCGGCGTCGGACCACTGCTTCATCACGCCGGTATTGGTCCAATCCACCGGACTGGTGCTGGGATGCAGTTTGGCCAGATCCGGCCCGTTACCTTTTCCCTCCGCGCCATGACAGCGGACGCAACGAGCGGTGAAAATCTTGGCACCCGCGGCAGCATCTCCGGCCGCGGATGCCGGCATCACCCCAATGGCCAGCATCAAAAGCAAGGTCAGGATACCCGCAATCATTCTCGCATCCTTTCTCCGGCAGGCCTGGTTGGCACGCAAAGCCGCCCTGTCGGATCGCGCTATTATCTCCGAGGCCCGCATGTCTTCGCGCCCCGATGTTTGCGCGATCTGATTATACCGCAACAGCACTTGAGCGCAGCCGAATCAGTTCATAGAGCCAGGGATTTGGCCACAGTCTCCCGATGAATCGGAGCGTTGCCGAAATTGGCCTCGCCGGCCAGCGCGCGCCGATGGAACAGGTGCATGTCGTGCTCCCAGGTAAAGCCGATTCCGCCGTGGACCTGGATCGCCTCGCTGGTCACGTTCTTGCCCATATCCGAGGCGTAAGCTTTCGCCATCGACACAGCGGTCGCGGCTTCCGCCACCCGTTCATCCACCGTCCAGCAGGCGTAGTAGGTGAGCGAACGGGCGTTTTCGACCGCCACCATCATGTCCACGCATTTGTGCTTGATGGCCTGGAAAGCGCCGATTGGTTTGCCGAACTGCACGCGCGTTTTGGCGTAATCGACCGACATATCGAGCGCGCGCTGCGCGGTGCCGACAATCTCCGCCGACACCCCGGCGGTCGCAATGTCCAGGGTGCGGCGCAGAATCGGCCAACCCTGGTTTTCCGCCCCGACCAAGCCGCTCGCGTCGACCTCGACGCCCTCGAACTTCAGATGGCACAGCCGGCGCGTCATATCCACGGTCTTGAGCTGCGTAATGGTCAGGCCTTTGGCATCGCTCGGGACCAGGAACAGGCTGATGCCGGCTTCGGACTTGGAGCCCGATTGAGTCCGGGCCACTACTCCGATGCAGTTGGCGACGTGGGCATCAGGGACGAATAGCTTTTCCCCGGTGAGGACGTAGCGGTTACCTTTCTTCTCCGCCTTCAGGCCGATGCCGCCGGCGTCGAAACGGCCGGAGGCCTCCGCGATCGCGAGGGTGGCCACGGCTTCGCCGGCGGCGAGCTTGGGGAGCCATTCCTGCTTTTGCGCCTCCGAGCCGCCCTCCAGGATGAGCGGCACGCCGAGCAGCGCGGTGGCGAAAAACGGTCCGGGAACCAACGCTTTGCCGGCTTCTTCCATGATCACGGTGAGATCCAGGAAAGTTCCGCCGGCACCGCCGTATTGTTCGGGAATCAGCAATCCGGGCCATCCGAGTTCGACCAGCTTCTTGTAGAAGTCCGCGTCGTGGGCGGTATCATGCGCCATCATTTTGCGCACGAAAGTCGTAGGACAATTGTCGGCGAGAAAACGCTTGGCCGCGTCCCGAAGCATCTCCTGCTCTTCTGAAAACCCGAAGTCCATTGCTACTCCTCCAATCTCGGCAAGGCTCGCGTCTGCGACAGTTACCTTCAAAGCGAGGCCCGCGCAAGTCCCGAACCGTTGTTCCAATCCCGGGGCGGAGCGCTACCTGACGCCGGCGGTTTTCCGCCTCAAGGCGGGCGGGTGTCTGGCGGATGGGCTCAGAACGGAATTTCGCCAAAGAACTGGCGCAACTCCTGAACCATGGCGCGCGGATTGTCTCCCTGAACCGTGTGCCCCGCATCCGGGATACGGACCCAGCGTCCATTGGCGAGGGTATTGGCGAATTTCTCAGCGTTTTCGTCGGAAAAGACGTCGCTCTTGGCGCCCCGCATGATCAGCGTGGGGCGATCAATCTTCTCGACGTCGGTCCACAGCCGGCGCATCCCGGCGATGTGGTCGTTGATTGCGCCGGGGTTGCCACGCATCCGGTTCGGGTCCCACTTCCAGGTCCAATTGCCGTTGGGCAGCTGGCGCAGGTTGTGAAGCAGGCTGCGCCGGAGCAGGACGGGGTCGCGGCGCGGATTGAATTCGAGCGCCTTCGCAACGAAATCATCAATCGATTTCGATTCCGGCGAATTGCGTATGAAGTCCCCGATTCGGCTGGTGCCGGCCAGGTTCAGCTCCGGACCCACGTCCACGATCACCATGGCGGCCAGCCGCTGGCCGCCGCGTCCGGCGTAAACTATCGAGTTGAGCCCGCCCATCGACTGCCCGATAGTCACGGTGCGGTCGATACCGAGCTGATCGATGAATCCCTCGATATCTTCGGAATGGCGCTCGTGGCTGTAGTCATCAGCCCAGTCGCTATCGCCGTGTCCGCGTTGGTCCAGAGCCAGGCAATGGTAGTCATCGCGCAGCGCCAGGCAGACCACGTCCCAGGTATGAGCGGTCAGGGCGCCGCCATGCAGAAAGACCAGCGGCGGGCGATGGTCGTTGCCCCAATCGAGATAATGGAAGCGGAGATTGCCGACCTGGATCTCGCGGTCCTCGGGGAGCACCACGTCGGATACCTCCACTCCGGCTACCTTTACGGCCAATTTCAGGTGTTCGAGCGCTTCGGCTGCATCAATCACGGTAACGGCCTTTCATCAGGGGATAGTGCGCAAGTTTATATCAATGAAGCCGCCGCCCGTCCAGAAAGTGATAGCGGAGCGGGTAGCAATCGGTTTGCGGCGAAGTAGCGTCGCGCTTGAAAAATTTAGTCAGGTATGGTTACTAGGCGACTTGTCCCTCAAGCCGGCGGGAGATTGCGGGGCGCGGGTGATTTCATCGGGGCGCCGGATCATGGGCATAGCTGGGGAATGCTTTTGCGGGGATCCCACAAGATCGCCGACATCACACTTGAGAGCGGTGAGTGGTGAAAGTCACTAATATTGGTGAGATAATACTGCGTTTCCGGGCCGTTATCGGCACGGTTCTGATCGCCGCAACGCTGTTCATGGCGCTCGCGGCTTCCCGGGTGGAAATTTCGACCCGGTTCATCGATTTTTTTCCCGCCGACCACCGCAACGTACTCCTGTCCAAGCAGTACCATCAGTACGGCGGCGCCCAGACCCTGGTGCTGATGCTCCAGGTAAAGCACGGCGACATCTTCAATCTCGCGACGCTCAAGAAAATTCAGGAAATCAGCAAAGAGGTCGATTGGCTTCCGGGCGTCAACCATCAGGAAGTCTTTTCCCTTTCTTCCTACCGCGTGGCCTACGCGCAGGCGGTGCCCGGCGGACTCAACGTCAAGCCCTTCATGTATCCTTCGATCCCGGAGGATCAAGCGGAGGTCGTAGCGCTCAAACAGCGCATCTTCTCCCATCGCGAGCAACTGCGTCACTTGATCAGTGATGATAACCAGAGCACGTTGATCACCGCCTCTTTCAATGAGGACGGCCTGGACTACCGGCAACTGTTCAAACGCATCCGCAAGATCGCTGGCGACAATCGCGATTCGGATCACGACATCTATATCGCCGGCGAACCGGTGGTCCGCGGCTACAGCTATTATTATCTACCCGCGATCTTTGCGATTTTCGCAATCGCCTGCCTGGCGATCGTCATGGTCCTGTACGCCAACCTGGGCGCGTACACCTCGTGGTGGGTTCCGGTCCTGACCGGCTCCTGCTCGGCGCTGTGGGGTCTTGGGTTCGTGGGTCTGATGCGTTACGACTTCGACCCGCTGATGCTGGTAGTACCGTTTATTCTGACCGCCCGGGACATGAGTCATGCGATTTCCTGGCAGCGGCGCTATTACACCGTCCTCAACCATCTGGAGGATCGCCACGCCGCATGCGTGACTACCACCAATCTGATGTTGACGCCCGGGGTGGTTGCGATCGCCGCTGATATCGCCGGCATCGTCTTTATTTCGTTCTCCGGTATTCCGGTCCTCGATCATATTGCCCGCGCCGGTACGGTATGGCTGGGCGCCAGCCTACTCATGGTCTTTCTCTTCCAGCCGATCCTGATGAGCTACCTTCCGGCGCCGCGGCATACCCGTAATTTTGACCGCAACGTGGATCTGGCCCGGCGAATCGAGCCATTTATCGATCGCATCGTGGAAGTGCCCGTGACTCCGGGATGGCCGCGCAAGCTGTTGCTTTCGGGAGCGTTGGGCCTGCTGATTCTGGGAGTGGTATCCGCGCTGAATATCCAGGTCGGCTACAATCATCCGGGCACACCGCTTTACCGGCCCAAGGCGCAGGTCAACATCGACGCCGATGCAATCGGACGCAAATTCCCGGTTGATGAGGGATGGGTAATACTCTCAACGCCTTCTTTCCCCGATGTTCAGTCGGTACTGGCGCCCAACGTGCTGCGTCTGGCGGACCATATGCGCGGCTTCCTGTTGAATGATCCGGCGGTGAAGCAGGTTATCTCTTTCGCTTCGACGGTTATCAGTCCTTTTAACCAGATGTTCCATTATGGACATCCCAAGTTCTTTGGAATGCCCAAGAATCCACAGCAGGCGGGTAATCTCTGGTATCTCTTTTTGGGCGGAACCGCGCCCGGAGATATGGAACATTACATTTCCAACACCGAGGCCAAAGAGACTTGCATCCGGGTCATGCTGAGCGACCATACGGGGGGAACTCTCAACCGCGTCCAGCGTGAAATCGGGGATTTTCTCAGGTCCTACGCGGAGGGCAATCCCAACTACGCCAAGGTCACGGTGGGATACATGGCGGGGCTGACCGGTCTTTATGCGGCGGCCAACGACGTGCTGTACCGGGTCGTGATGGTGAACATCGGGCTGGTACTGTTATGCGTGTTTATCTTCTCCACCACGCTGTTTGGATCGTGGGTGGCCGGATGCCTGTTCGTGTTTGCATGCGTGCTGGCGAATTTCACGGTCTTCATCTACATGTATATGTTCGGAATCCAACTGACTATCGACACGGTGCCGGTCATCTCGTTGGCGATCGGCTTGGGTATCGATTACGGCATCTCCACGGTTTCAGCGATTCGCGCGGAAGTGATCAACGGGCATAAATTGGACGACGCGGTGCGCCTCGCGCTCAAGAGCGCGGGGGAAAATGTGCTCAGCACCTTCTGCGTCATGATTGCCGGGATCTTGCCGTGGGCGTTTTCGCCGGCCCAGTTCCATCATCATATGGGCGTCTTGCTAAGCATCCTGCTGGCCACCAACGTGCTGGCCGGAGTCTGGATCGTCCCCGCCTTTATTTCCTGGTCGGGTCCGGATTTTATCACCCGGCATGAATGGGGCCGCGAAGAGGCGATCGAACGCCGCATCGCCGCCGCCGGCGTACTGGCCGGCTGACGCAGCGGCATCCGGATTTCTTTATCACCCCGCTCCCGTTTCTCTACGGGAGAAGGCTGGGGAGAGGGTGCTTTTTCCAACTTCAGCGAATATCTTGGTGCACCGAGCGGATGGGCCGTGCGCGCGAGAGCAGTATCCGGTTGAGCAAATTGCATTTGCATTTCAGACACACGCTCTCCCCAGCCATCTCCCATAGAAAAATGGGAGCGGGGTCAAACTGCGGCTGGTCTCAGTTCTGCTGGCCGATGTCCGCATATTCGAACTGATTTATGATCTGCTCCTTGGGCAGCGGCTTCCCGTCCACTTCCACATACGGATAGATCAGGAAATTAACCGGTTCACCGTGCTGGGGCGGCTTCAGGACCAGATCCCGACCCATGGTGAACGCGACCCGGGCGGCATCCAGATGGCCAAAGTAATACTTGCGCCGCTGCGGATGCTTCCACGCTTCGGAAGCGTCGACCGGGACCCATTCGCCGCCCGAGTAGAATTCCGCCCAGCAGTGGTAACCCGGAATCTTGCCTGAGGCCGCGGTGCCCAGGGGAAAGCCAATCGTGAAGCGGGCCGGAATCCCGCGTGAGCGCGCAATCGCGATGAACAGCGAATGGAAGTCGGTGCAGTTGCCCTTTTTGACATTGCACGCGTAAATCGCGTCGCCGCGGCCCCATCCGGTGCCGCTCTTGTCGTATGACATGTTTGCGACCACGTAGTCGTAGATCGCTTGCGCCTGCAGGTACGCCGACGCGTCAGGTTCACCAACCTTTGCACTGACCTGGAGAATCTCGCCGGTGGTAGGCACCAGGCGGTCGGGTCCCAACCATTTTCCGAAGGCTCCGTGCCTGGGCGCAGGAGTGTCGCTTTGCGCTTTTATCAGGTCAGGCGCTTCCTCGCGGCGGCGGACCCTGAAGCGGATCGCAACCGGAATCGACGCCGCCAGAGGAGCGGTTGCGGACAGATACGCGACGCGGTTGCCGTTGGTGGGCTGGACGATCACCTGGCTATGCGCCGGGCTGTTGATCGACAGTCCGGTCACCTGCTGAAACTGGTCGTCCCGCGGCAGTGGGATCCAGGCTTCGACCTGATGCGCCTTCGGATCGATTCCGGTCAGGTCGGTATGATACGTGAATTCGACCTCGCGGGTCTTTTGCGGCGGTCCCAGGGGTTCGGCGACCGCGCTGGCGACGGTGCAAGCCACAACGGCGATGAGCATCATAACGATAATAATGACGTGATGGCTCTTCCAGGTACCGAAGTCATGCATCGGTTTGCTGCTCCTTCAATGACCCATCAGATTTGCTCGATGGTGAGCGTGGCGCTACAGGCTGGCCGGCGGCGGCGACTCTTCGTAACTGCTCAGCACCGCGTCAGAGGGTCCGAACATCCTGAGTTCGCCATGCTCCAGCCACAACGCCTGTTCACACAGTTCGCGCAGTAACCTGAGGTCGTGGGCGACGCATATCAGGGTCTTGCCGTTTTGCTTAAGCCGGCCGATCTCCGCGACGCATTTGTGTTGGAAATCGATGTCGCCCACCGACAGGATTTCATCGATCACCAGGATATCGGGGTCGACGCGCACCGCCACCGAAAACGCCAGCCGCAAGACCATTCCGCTGGAATAGGTGCGCAGCGGCTCGTCGATAAAGTGGGACAGACCCGAGAACTCGACGATCTGGTCGAACTGTTGGTTGGTTTGTTTGCGCGTCAGTCCCAGCAGCGAAGCGTTGAGCACGACGTTTTCCGCGCCGGTCAGGTCAGGATGGAAGCCGGCCCCCAGCTCCATCAGCGCCGCGATCGTGCCGCGGGCATGGATCCGCCCGGTGTCGGGAAACGTGATGCCGGTGGCGCAGCGCAGCAGCGTGCTTTTGCCCGCGCCATTGGCGCCCACGATCGCCAGGCTTAACCCCTGACCAAGATCGAAGGAGACGCCGCGCAGCGCAAAAAAGGCCTCGGGTTTAGATCGCTTCAGCCAGGACAGCAGGCCGCGCCGCAACAGCATCCGCGCAGTATTGTGCTGGTAAGACTTGGACACTCCCTCAAAGCGCAGCACGCTGGGCGCTCCAGCCGCTGGGGCGGCTGAAGGGTCGTTAAGCGATTGCCCGGGAATCGTCCGGGTGGCAGTCGAACCACTCATCACCAAAGCCTTATAGATAATCGGCGAGGTTGCGCTCGAGCCGATCGAAGACCGCGACCCCCAGGGCCACGCACAAGAATGAAATGATTATAAGCGGCGCCAGCACCGCAGCTTCGGGCGCCCGGTTCTGCAGCAGCACATTGCGGCTGGCCACGACCACCCCCGTGATCGGATTGAGGAAATAGAGCACCCGAAAACGCTCCGGGACCATCTCGAAAGAATAGAAAATCGGCACCAGCCAGAACATCACCACGTTGGAGGCCTCCGCCAGATAGCGGACGTCGCGATAATAGACGTCGAGCGCTGACGTGATCAGCGCAAGACCGCTCATGAACAGCACTTCCATCGCCCAGACCACCGCCAACCACGGCCAAAAGCGATTGACCCGGTATCCGAAGGCGAAGACAAACGTCACCAGCAGGGCTATCTGAATGAGGAAATGAAGACAGTTGGACAGCACCGCCGCAATCGGGAAAATCCGGCGCGGACACTGCACCCGCTTCACCAGCGACTGATTGTCGAGCAGCGCGGTGGTACCGGAGTTCAGCGCGAGCGTGTAGAAGTTGAAGGGGACCAGCCCGCACAGAATGAAAACCGCGAAATTCGGGATCTTGGGGTTCGGATAGATCCGGGTGAAAACAAAGGTCAGGACCCCCATCATCACCAGCGGATTGGCGATCGACCACACCACTCCGAGCGACATGTTGCGATAGCGGATCCGGAAGTCCTTGAGCACCAGGTTCTGGAGCAGAAACAGCAGGTGGACGGGACGCCGCCCCTGGCTCAAATCCGCTGCTGGCGATGAATCCGCCGGGTTTGTGTAATGCATTGAAGCTGCTGTCTTCAGCGAATATAGATTTGGAAGGCGCTTGCCGCACCTCATGACCCCGTTTCCGCGGCCGGCAAGTTCATCGCTTCTGGAGGATCTTCCGCGTTGTTAACCCCGCCAGTCAAGAATCAGCGTGATCCAGGCGGTTATCGCGCTGCCAAAGCTTGGCGATACTTCCGGCCGCCGACCCTGATCCCGCCCGCCCGCCGTCACCCCAGGCGAGTGGTTCAAGGGGTCTGGTGATGCCGCCGGCACGTGCCGTCCGGCCCCTGCGGATCGGAATCGTCACCGACGGGCTGCAGGAGCGGATGGTCGACGGCGAGGTCCGCATCGCCAATGGCGGCGTCGGGGTCTATATCTATCAACTGATCAGCCATCTGCTGCTGATCGATCCCATAAATCAGTACTTTCTTATCCGGTTTGGCGCCGGAATGCTCGACGTTTATGGCGACGGCCGGGCCCGCGGAGTCTTTTTGCATCCGTCCAAAAGCAATCGCACTTTGGGCTTGTTCGACGTTCCCTACATCGGGCTGGTCCGCAAGCTGAAACTGGACCTCATGCACTATCCCAATCAGTTTGGCGGAGCGTTTCTGCCCCGCGGTGTAAAGCGCGTGGCCACGCTCCATGACCTCACGCCCCTGCTTTTTCCGCACCTGCATCCGCGCTCCAGGGTTCTCGGATACCGCCTGCTCGCGCGCTATTCGCTGCGCCGATGCGAACGGGTGATCGTTTATTCCGCCAACACGCGCCGCGACCTGCTCGACCGGCGGATGGCCGTGCCGGGCGCTATCGTTAACATACCCCTGGGTGTTAATCCCGCCTTCAAACCAGGCTTGTTCACGGATCAGTTTGCGCGGCGCTATCAGCTTGACCGGCCATTCATCCTGACGGTCGGGGTGCTGGAGCCGCGCAAGAATCACGTCCTGCTGCTGGAGGTGCTGCGCCGATTGCACGCTAACGGCGAGCAGGTGGACCTGGTGATTATCGGTCGCCGCGGATGGAACTGGGAAAACCCCCTGGACCGGCCGGAATTCAAGCCTCTCAAACCCTGGGTGCGGATCATTGCCGACGTTGCCGACGCCGACCTGGCGGAGTTTTACAACCGCGCCGCGGTCTTCGCGTATCCGTCGCTGTACGAAGGCTTCGGTCTTCCAGTTCTCGAAGCGATGGCCTGCGGTGCCCCGGTTGTCTCCTCCGCGTCTTCCTCGCTCCCTGAGGTGGGAGGCGATGCCGCGCTGTACGCCGATCCTCATGATGCCGGGGAATTTACGGCCCAGGTAGCGCGGGTGCTGCACGATGGGGCGCTTAGATCGCGGATGGTGGAGGAGGGACTGCGCCGGGCGCGCCAATTTTCCTGGCGCCGGACGGCCGAGGAGACGCTGGCGGTTTACCAGGAAGTCTGCGGCGTCGCGCCGGTCCGGCATTGGGAACTCAACGGTCGCCGCCGTTGAGCAGCCCTGCGCGCCGGCAGGCATTGGAGGAGTGGCTGGCCGCCCAAAGCACGCGTCCGCTGCGCTGGATGGCGATACCGGCCTTGCTGCTGGCGATTCAGATCAGCCCCTGGTGGTATCCAACCCCTGACGCCGTCGCCTATCTCTCGATTGCGCGTAGCGTCGCCGTCAACCATCGCCTGAGCAATCTCGGCGGCGTCCACCTCGCCTATCCGCCCGGCTATCCGCTACTGATCAGCCCGGCGTTTCTTATCTCCAGCCGCCCGTTCATGGCCGTATCGATCATCCACTGGCTGATGGCCCTGATTTTCATGGCTGGAGTTTATCGATGGTCCCGCCGGCTGGCGCCCGCGGCGGCGTTACTGCTGGCCGGTCTGGCGGTGATAAACGCCGCCTTTTGGATCTACTACCGGCGGACGCTGAGCGAGATCGCTTTCATGACGATCATGATTTGGACCGTAGTGGCGCTCGACTCGGCGTTGGAGGCGGGCACCCGCGGCGCCCGCGCAATCCGCGCCGCCGCGGGCACGGTCCTGCTGGTTGCGATGGCGCTGATCCGCGAACCCGGCGTCGTGTTTGCGCCGGGCTTTGTGGCGGCCGCGCTTTTGTGCGTGCGCGACCGCAAGCTCCGATGGACCGACGCCGTGGGGATGGCGGCGGAGGTGGCCGCTCCCGCCGCCGCCGGAGTCGTGGCGTTCATGATTTACGATCGGGCCACCGCGCGCGCCGCGCCCAGCCGCGTATTTGGCACCCATCTCGGCGGGTTTCTCGATCCGTCCACCCCCATATTCCAGCGCGTCGCCGAAGGGTTACGTCTGCGCATTAGCGAAGTCGGCCGGTTGGTCGTGCCCGGAATGTTCAAGACCTATGCGCCGCACGGTCAATGGATGAACGTCAACGTAATCATCTACCTGGCGGTCTTCGCCCTGGTAGCGACGGGATGGTGGCGCTTGATCCGCCACCGCCGCGACGTTTTCGCCGCGACGATGCCGCTTTACTTCGCGCTATACGCGGTCTGGGCATTCGACGCCGACACCCGCTATCTGCTCCCGCTGCTGCCGGCCATCATGGCGTCGCTATGGTTCGCGATCCAATCCATGACGCGCTTCCCGCTAACCGTGCTCGCCGCGCTACTGCTCCTGCATCTGGCGGTCGCGCTCGGCTATTGGACCGCGGTTGAAATTCCGCGGGGCCGCGAATGCAACAGTCAGTGGGTGACCGGCAGAGGCCTTCGCTCCGGATATAAAGGATGAACCGGGAATAGCCGTCGCGACGCATCAGGTACCGGAATGCACACGCCTGATGCTATCGTTTCTAATCGATCGGCCGGTGCCCGAGCGCATTGGTCCCAAGCGATTTCCCGGACGCGCGATGGATTCTCGAATCGTCGGACACTCCCGATCCTACGGGGTCCCGAATTGAGCAAACCCAAGGGCGCTACAAATTGCTGATGCGAACCGATGGGCTTTGACCACCGGTGTGAGCTGTCACAAGTCCGCTTTCACGCCGGGTCATTAGTCCGAAACGAAGCATGCATCCCTATTTCAAAGGCGATTAGGCGGGACTTCACGGTCACTATAATGCGCTACTTTACTATCATGCAACCATTGACGCTTTCGACAAAAGAGTTTCCCGACCAAGCCGCCTGTAAGAGCTTCGTGATTGAGATGCCCTGGCCTGACGGCGCGCGCTGCCATCGCTGCACAAGCAAGGAACGCATCTATTATGCGCTGAAAACCCGCCCCTTCCATTGCGTATGCTGCAATCTGTCGCTTTATCAATGAATTTAATTTAGCTGTTGCTTCAACAACCGGAAGAACTCGAAGATGTTTGCGGACCTAATCCAAAGCGTCAGTCACTAGCTCCCGCCAAGGTGACCGCGCTAAAGTTCAGGCATGGTCAAAGAAAAGACGCGGCAGGCGGACGAACGGCTGCGAGAACAACCCGAAACGCGACGTCGGAAAGCTAAAAAAGCTGATGGTTCCGCCGGTCCAGCGGACCGTCCACAAACTGTCGACGAAGGAGTCCAAGAAACGGCGTCAAAAATAACTGCTAGGACAAAGTTCCGGCAAGCCTGCCTAACTCGCCAACATAATTTTCAAATCGTACTGTGCCGGACCGAAGCTGCGACCGAAGAAACCCTGCGGGTTTTCTTTCTCCCGGAAGTAGCGACTGAGATCCGATTACCGTCCTTTGAAACTCATTCATCGCATGCTGACTTCGATGAGCGATTGCATGTCGAATTGTCGTAATCGTCTTGGATAACAGATTTATCCCCATCAGTAAGGTCAGTAAACGGCTTTCCGTCAATGAGATAGAGCTTTGCTCTCTCCTCTGTATTTTGAAATGGAAGCCACGTAAGATACTTACCCCCCTGAAGTAAAATATCCATAAGTGCCGCTCGTGACTTTATCGTCATTCGTAGGGACACCCTTCCGGGCTTATATCTTATTCGCCGCTCTAATATCCCCAGGAATAGTTCCTCAAGAAATGCTTCAAAGCTTGTGACGGCACGCAAAAATAGCGCTTCGTATACGGAGTCTAAATCTCTCTTTGTAATTTTACCGTCCTGATATAACTTCTCCATCCTCTTGCGTGTGTAATCGAGAATCCGCAAGCTGCGATGGAAATTACTTAACTCAGCCGCGCGGCATGGGTCATCATCCTTGCCCGCTAGAAAACCGATCACAACCGTTCGCTCGCTTGCGTGTGTGGTCGCGCCACGTAGAGCTTTCAATATACGCGAAGGTAAGTTGTTCTTGTCTCTAATCTGTGCTCCCGCATTCTTCAATTGCTCGGCCCATACCAGACCGTATCGGTTTTGCCTTCTCGTGAGTAAGCCGCTCGTATGTTGATTTCGGTGACCGCAATCCAAAATGGAGTCCGTAAATTGTCGCGAATAAAGCATAGAAAATGGTTCTGTTGCTGAATAATTTCGCAATTATTTCTTTAGAAAAGGAGAGACTCAATAGTATCAAAAGTGGTACGGAATCTGGTGGACACCTCCGTGCTGTCATCAAAGGACGTTTCATATTTGGAGTAGAAATTATCAATAGTCCTGTTGCTTTTCTCTAATATGCCTTGGATGATAAAATCATGAACTCGCTAGACAACTCCACTTCGTTCATCCGTGCAATCTGATCGGGGGTAAAAATACGCCAATCACGCCACCGATTAAGCTGTTCGGTCGCGAGTTCATACGCGATTTTCTTAAACGGTCCATAGAACTCGGCGTTCCTTAGCTCTTGGGCATTAAGCTTTACCCCCGTGGAGTTCATACGCGCAAAGATTTGAAGAATCTCCCGGTCATCTGTGTCGGCTGGAAACGAATGCACACTAAATTGGTAATCTAAGATCCGTTGTTTATACTCGTCAGATAATTGTGCGTAGATCTTACCGCCCAGTTCCTTGTTGTGGGCGGGATTGATCGTGAAGTAGTCACGATCAGAATTAAAATCTTTCAAAAGCTTCGGGTCGATAAAGGATAGGATAGTGCGGATGCGCTGTTGTCCATCTACCACATCTCTCTTGGCCTTAAAAGTTTTTAGGTCCGCCCGCAAATCACGTAGAAATATAATCGGCATCGGCAATCCACGAAGTATTGTATCTATAAGATACGACTTCGCGCCTTTTTTCCACACGGGGCGACGCTGAAAGTTAGGGTTCAGTTCAAGCGCACCATCTCGCTGCCATGCCACGAAATCCCCAACTCTGTATTGAGTTCGTAGGGTTTGTGAGTCCTTCATCAGATCCTCCGACCGTGGAGATCCTGTCCATTCGGTCCAACCGATTAGATTGAGTGCCGCTAGGTGGATCCATTCATTTCGTAGAGCGGTCTAAACACGGTCCCCGTTGTCGAATGTGGGTGGCGCCGGACAGCAAAGATCCGGTTCTGCTGCACGCCCCCACCCGCAAGAGCGTGGGGTGCTTTGGCGCCGTCCGGTTGTTGATGCACTTCATCGGTGGAGTAAGTGAAGCCAGTCGTTATTGGTGATGGGGAATTTAGCATAAACGGCCCTAATCACATTACGATGCCCGCAGTTGGGCCTGTCGAGTCAAAAATATAATGAAATCGGGCTGAATGGCAACATGCGGCTACTCGCGAATTCAAAAGGCTGCCTTCGTTTGAGAAAATATTCAGTAGCCGAGCTTACAAGGGGAGGCTGATTCGTGGCCCACGAAAAAATAGAGTGGCTTGCCGAATAGTTGCGCCGCCGGGAATGCGGCCCAAACCAAAACTCCGTAAGTCACTAAGCCTTCGACGGCAAACACCGAGGATGTTTCCAGGAGGCGCTGGGCAAAGACGCCCCTTCATCCTGTCACCGGGACAAGCAATAAGCGACTGCCTTTCGTCTTTTCAGTTAGATTAATGATGGACCCGTCGCGCAAGAAAATCTCATTCGCCGCGCTGACGACGAGCTTGGACCGTAGACTTATCCTAATCATGTCCGGTCCTCGGGCGGGTTCAGAAGTGCTTCGCTCCATCGGATAGTCCACGTAACGGCGGGTTAAGGACGTCGGCTATCGATCAGCGACCGGTAGGCCTGTTCGATTTTGATCACTGAGCTATCGACGCTTAGTTCCTGAGCGTGGTCGATGAACCATCGCGTAGGTGCTGCGTGCCAGTTGCGGACCTGCCGACTGAACCTTGATTATCGCCTCGGCGAGCGCGGTGGGGTTGGCTTCGGCGACGACGAAGCCGTTGACGCCATCGGCAATCAGGCTGGTTGCCGCGTTGTCCGATCCTCGGACCACGATCGATGGCGTTCCTCTGGCGGCTGCTTCAACTACCACCAGTCCGTAGCCTTCGCGGCGCGACGGCAGGAGCAGGCACATCGCATTGCTCAGCGTCGAATCGATTTCATTCCACGGCGCGAAGCCGGGACACCTTATTGTGTCCAGGAGCTGGAGGCGGGTGATTTCGCTCAGGACGCGCGGACGCTCGGGCCCATCGCCGAAAATGACTCCCTTCAGATCCGGGATCTGCTGGCGCGCCAGTGCAATCGCTTGGGGAATAATAGTCACCCGCTTTTCCGGGATGTGGCGGCCGGCGAAGACTACCATCGGTTTTCTTTGAAGTTGAGGAGCAGGAAGAATCGGGCCGTCGTAGATGCCTTTGAGGACCATCAAATCGCCGCGATAGCCTTGCTCGCGCAGCACGTTCGCGGCCAGGTCGGAAAGTGTAAACGAGGTCCTGGTCAACGCGATGCATAGTTTCTGCACGGCCATCCCGGCGGCGCCGCCGAGCGTGCCCAGATAGTCGCGCCAATATTCGCGCCCCCAAACCTCGACCCAGTCCGTGACGATTGCGGGTCCGCCCGCCGCGCTCGCCAGGCTCGCCGACAGCAAGGGGAAATACGGAAAGCTGCAGGTGTGCACGATGTCGTAACGATCGCGATTGCGCAGCAGATGGACCAAAACCGCCAGGCCAAAGCGCAACGGCGGCATGATCCGGCGGCGACCCGAGGCCGTATAGAGCTGCCGCCCGCCGTCCAGGCCGATTACTTCAACCCCCGGCGGCGCGTCGGGCCCCTGGTCCAAATCCCATTGCCGGCGGGTCAGGTAGGTTACGCGATGGCGTACGGCGAGGCGCTGCGCGACCGCCCGGTACCAGCGCTCGCATCCCCCGATTGTATGCGGATACAGGCAGTCATAGACGATGGCGATCCGCAGCAGGCGCTGCGCCGCTTGGGGGGGACCTGAATCAGGACTCATCATCCTGCGGGCGGTTGAGCCACAGAATGCTCAGGAAGAACGACGAAAAGATCGTCTGCGCCCCGATGATCATCAGGGTCGAGGCCTGAGTCGCGGGCCTGATCGCGTTGAGCTGCCCCATCCCGCTGCGCAGCCATTGCACCAGTATTTTCGCGTCCAGCGCAAATCCGGCCAAAAACAGTATCGCGCCGACGGCCAGCCCGCGTTCCAGGTTGAAGTGGCGTTGGAGCGTTTCGAGGATGCGATCGGCGGCGTATAGCCGCGCGCCGTGACAGTAAGCCTTGGCGAACAGTCCAGTCATCAGAACCTGGAACCCCAGAATGGTCAGCAGACTGCCGACGATCATGTAGTGGTAGTCAAACGTGAGCCCCGCGACCGACACCGGTCCGGAGCCGAGTGCGGCCAGGGGAATGATCCCGAGCAGGATGAAGATGGTTCCGGGAAACAGAAACAGCCAGGTCGGAGACAGCAGCAGCATGAAGCGCAGATGGCGCCATCCGTCGCGCAGCGGCCGCAGATGCGGTCCGTGCGAACTGCGCCCGTCGCGCCGCAGGGTAATCGGGAGATTGACGGTACGCATGTTGGCCAGCGCCGCCTTGATCACCATCTCGGAGGCGAATTCCATGCCCGGAGACGTCGCCTTCATTCTGCGGTAGGCGTCCTTGGTCAAGGCCCGCATCCCGCAATGGGCGTCGGAGACCTGGCCCCTGAACAACAGATTGAGAATGCCGGAGAGAATCGGATTGCCGATTCGATGGTGCAACCAGGGCATCGCACCCGGCTCGATAGTGCCGAGTCTGCGCGATCCGATGACCAGGTCGGCGCCGGCGCGCAACTCGTCGACGAAGCGGCCGAGGTCCGAAAGGTCGTAGGAATCATCGGAGTCCGCCATCACGATTAACGGCGCCCGGGCTTCTTCGGCTCCGCGCCGCAGCGCGTTGCCGTAACCGCGCCGGGGCTCTAAGACCACCCGCGCGCCGGCGCTACGTGCGATTTCGGGCGATCTGTCATCCGAACCATTGTCGACCACCACCACTTCGCCGGGGATCCCCAGCCGCTGCAAAGTCTCGATCGCGGTGGTCACGCAGGTGCCGACCGTGTCGGCTTCATTCAGACATGGCAGTACGACCGAGACCTCGAAGTTGCCCTGCGAAGCCTCGCTCGCCATCGGACCAGACCTGCCGGAAAGCGCCTTCATCGATCGATACCTGAAGCCATCGTCCAAGGACCCATGGTGCGTTCAAACCCAGGTATCAAATCTAGCAAAAAGCCGCCGTTCAATGCTGCCGTCAGTTCTGGCAGATGCGGAAAAAAGAAGTTTCGTGGGCGACGTTGCATTGATGGCGTGCAGGGACGCCTAATTTTCTCCCCCGACGGGGGAGAAGGGCGCCGCTGCGGCGCCCAAGAGAGGGTCCCTTGTCAGCGCCTTCCAAGGCGCGCGATTAGTAATCTGCTAGAGCCGAGGTATGGAACCACCACACCCGGCGTTGCCCGCAAATCTCCTTTTTTCGCACCCCGCTACACTTTTTTTCTAAGCAGGTAGGCGTCTTGCCACCGGGGATGCTCCTGCTCGATGATCTCCAGGATGTCGAACGCGTAGGTGAACTTTTCTTTTATGTATGAAACCGGATGATAGGCTCCGCACGCGTTTTCCCCCACGCGCTCCTCGTACTTTACCACCAGTTGCCCGGATTGAAAGCGCTGCTTTTGCTCTTCGTCCAAGTCGATCAAATATGCCGCGCCATGAACCGTTATCACCAGGTACCCTCCCGGTGTCAGAATCCGTGCCATCTCGTCCAGCCAGGTAAACTGCAATGGCTCGGTCAGGTGGGTAAAGACGGATATGGCATAGACGAAATCAAACGCCTGATCAGGATAATTCAGCGGCGGTTCCAGATTGTTCACCTGAAACTCTCCGATCGGGAGGTTGCGTTTGCACCAATCGATCAATTGCGGATTGTAGTCGGCGCCATAGAGCTTCATGCCGCTGACTCCGAGTGCGGGAAAATGGCGCAACACGCGCCCACATCCGCATCCCCAATCGAACACCGATTTCAAAGTCTCCCGCCTGCCTCCGTTCCTTTCCAGCAAGCCGCAAAGAAAATGCACCACTTCCGCGCCCGAGCGCAAAAACTGCGCGACATCGAATCCCGGCGTTACCAACTGCACCAACTCATAGCTCGGTACAGGGAGACCGCCGGCCAGTTTCGCGATCTCGTCCGACTCACCAGGTCGGCCGCCGTCGTAGACATTGAGATGGGCAATTTTCTCGAGCACCGGCGCCACGGTCTGCTTTACAATCTCCCGCGTCGCCTTTTTGCCGACCGACATGCCCACCAGTAAACCTACCGCAAAGAAGGTGATTGCGATCATCACCATAATTGCCGCTGTGCCCATGAAAACCATTCCTCCCAGCGCTACCACGCGTTAACGGATGGCCGCGCAAGTGCCGGCGATAAGGTAAATCCTAGTCGTTAATCAGCCACCACCAATGGTTACCGCTCGGTACAAACACGCCCGGGCCTCCAAACGTTATGATCGGAGCTTTGATACCGTGAACGGTAGTGCCGAACCACCAATCCTCATAATCAGTACCGCTCGCGCACTTTCCCGCGGTCCAGGCGTTGCTGATGACCCAGTGGATATGCACAACCGGCTTTGAGCGGTCGATATCATCGGAGCCGGTGGAATAGGTGTCATTAACTCCGGCCGCATTGGCGCCGGCCGCGATGCCGCCCGGTACGACGCTCCAGACGTAGTTAGCTATTCCGCCGCAAGCGACGCCGTGATAATCGGCATAATGGATCGGGGTGCGGCCGGAACCGCTTGGGCAAGCGCTTGCGTCGCCGTAAGGAGCCGGACCGCATGCTTCATCGATATTCACGGGGGCAAAGACAATCGAAGTCACCAGCGTGTACACGCTGCCGCATCCGCTGCCGCCTACATTGTAACCCTTTCCGCAATCCGTATATGTCCGGGCGTAGTGGATAAATGGCGTCCCGTTACCGTCGCTGTAAAAGACATCGTAAGCTTCATCGTTGGTGGTACTATACTGCCATCGCCACCAATCCTGGTTCGGCGCGACGCACGAGTGCGGCGCCGGTTTTAGACATCGAGACCCGTTCCAGCAACATTCATGGTTCGAATAGCGCGTACAGCCGTCGCATTTCCCATGCTGGGCGTCGAGATGGCTGTAAGTGGCTACAAAGCCTCCGTTCACAATGTATTGCTTAAGATTTATAACAGCGCGTGCCCCGGACACGGTAGCGAGAAGAAGCATCAGGATCAAAACCATGGCAGCCGAACATTTCATCGCGGCAGAGGTTATCCCAAGCGGCTGGACGTGAAAAGCGACAATGCCAAGTGTGAATGCACGCGATGAGAGTGCGCGCCCGTTTATTCGAATTCGATTCCTGACACCGCGACCCCGAGTGTTCTTCCCCACGTATCGACCAGTTGGTCATCGCACAGCAACATCAATTCGTAGTCCCCGGACGCCAGATGCATCGGGAACGTGCGTCTCTGCCAGCCCTTCGGCGCCAGGGAAAAAGCAGCCTCCGCGGCCGGTTCCAGGCTTCCCAACCGCCTGACGACCATGCGCGCATCGCGTGCCGTCTCGGGACCGTGAAAGGTCAACGCGCAAGCAACCGCGGGCGTGCGCAGCTTGAACAGAGCCGAGGCTTGCGGCGCGCTCCAGCGAAAGCTGAGGATTCCGTCATTCTCGGGATAATACCAGCCAAAATTGAGCTGATGCGCGTCGCTCAGGCCGTCCATCCAAAGAAAATGCCGGGCCAGCGCGAGGTCGGGGCGGTTGGCCTGGTTGTTGGGGTGGGGAGGCGGAAAATTCCCCCACGAAGGATCGAGCAGATGCCAAAATGGATTGCGCCGCAGGGCGAACCTGATTCGCAATGCGAGCATCGACGGCAGGTGGACGAAGTTCCAGGCCCAGGCCTTTAGAATGATCATCAGATGCTCGTGGTCGAACTTGCCGCTGAAGGCGATCTCATGCGCCAACCATGAGGGCATTGCTCTCAGGGGAAAGTATTTCAGAACGGTCCGGATGCGGTTGCGCTCGCACAGGAACATCTTGTTGTTAAGGATCTTGTCGCTGTAGCTATAGCCGTGATCGACCCAGGCCTCGGGAGCGACCACGACCTGGAAGCCGGATTTCCATGCCCTGATCCCCAGTTCGGCGTCGTCGTAGTAGTTGAACAGCTTCTCGTCCAGCGGTCCGATGCGCTCCAATACCTCTTTGCGGACCACCATCCCGCAGCCCATTGCGTAGAGCACCCGGCGCGGCAGTTGGGCAAACTCGTAAGGGTCATTGAAGCAGAAATCGCCGCCATAACCCTGGTAATTGACCGTCGCCCCAGCGCCATTGAGGACGATTTTGCGGTCGGCAAAAAAACGATCGAGGCCACTACGCCGATGGCGCGGATCGGTGTCGATGGTCTTTCACCACTTCGGCCAGCCAGCGCGGATGCGCATAGCCGTCGTTGTCGATAAATGCGACGATCCGGCCGCGCGCGTACATCACACCGAGGTTGCGGCCTCCGGCCACGCCCAGGTTGCGTTTGCTGCGCACGATCGACAGGCGTCCGCTGGCCAGATATCGCTCGATTATAGGAAGGCTCCCATCCACGGAGTTGTTATCCACCACGACGATCTCGAAATCATCGAAAGTCTGCGCCACTAAATGATCGAGGCATTTGCCGATGATTTGATCGCCATTGTGGTTAAGCACGATCACACTAACCCGCGGCGCCGCTGACCGACCCGGAGGAATCAGGCGCTGCGATGCCGTGTCAGAAGCCGCTGGGGGCGCCGGGTGATCCTGCGCTTGGCTCAGGTGACCGCTGGGATCGGCTTCGATGATATCGTCCATAGCTAGCGGCGCATTCTCATTTTCTTCCGGCGACGAAGTATTCCTGATTCCCGTAAATCAGCTTGTTCAGATAATCGGTCGCGCGGTTGAAGTCATCCAGCGGACTGATGCCGCTGCCCTGCAGTTGCGGAATAGGAAGTACTCCGGCGGGCGGCGAACTCAGGTGGCAGGCGACTTCCGTGAAGCCGGCTGATTCCAGCAGAAACTGGAGGGTTTGGGGATGAACCAGACGGACATGGGTGGGATCCATCCAGAACCATTTGTAATGCACGAAGAGCGATTCGGGGTTGAGGGTTTCCAAAACCAGGCTTGCGCCGGGCTTCAGTTTACGCGACGCCAGGACGATCAGAGTATTGAGCTGTGCGGAGGTCAGATGTTCAATCACCTGAGCCGAGAAAATGCCACCCAGGGAATCGTCCGGCACGTCGGCCAGATAGGCGAGCGCGTCACAGTGAGCGACGTCCAGTCCTTTCTCCTTGCACAACAGGGTCATGTCAAAATCGAGGTCCAGTCCCTTGCCTTCGATGCCCGCCTCGCGCATCAGCTCGAGGAAATCGCCGCGGCCGCATCCTACGTCGATTACCGGGCCTTTGCCGGCGAAGTAGGCCAGATAGCCGCGTTGCTTGCCTTTTACCTCTTCCCGGTTTCGCAAGATGTCCTCGAAGCCGGCGTAATCGATGTCGGCGGGGGCCAGGGGCGGCGTGGATAACTCCGCCAGCGCCGCGGTCGCGTTGCCATTTTCTACGGCGTCGATTCGGCGCAACCGGCGTTCGGCGCGCAAGATCCGCATCCGCATCGCCTGGAATTCTTCATAGCGATGGCGGACTTCCGCGTCGGTTTTGGCCTGAGCCTGGCCCAGGACGTAGAGTTCTTGAACTCGATTGTGGGCTTCCGACGCGGCCTGTGCCTGGGCCTGGCGCAGGGTCTGAAGTTCCTGATACCGGTCGCGGGTTTCCGACTCGGCTTTGGCTTGCGCCTGCTGCATGGTTTCGACGCTGTGTGCCAACTGCGCGAAACGCGTGTCAACGGCTTCCAGACGGCCTGTGTGTTCCTCAAACAGTTGATGCTGCTGCGCAAAAGTTTCGACTTGTCGCATCAAATCACGGATGGCTTCGGAATACGAATCCAACTCTCGCCGCAGTTCAGCCTGGTGGCGCTCCATCGTTTCGAGACGTTGGAGTTGGCGCTGGAAATCGCGGTCGTCGCGTTCGAAAGCGGCGAGCCGCTGCGTCAGTTCGCTCAGCGCCTGGCCGCGCATGGCCATATCATCGCCATACAATTTGGCGAATCGATTGGATGCGGCTTCGAGTTGCGCTTTGAATTGGGCCCGATCGGCAGTTATGGCGCGCTCGGTTTGCGCGCGGAACTCCACATAATCGGGCGTCAACCAATCCGCCTGCCGCTTGAAGGAATCGGTCAACCGGGTGTTGGCGGCGTTATATTCGGACTGCCGCCGGAGCGTTGGCCATAGCAATTCGTTGATGAAGCTTATGGCGCGCTGCATCATACGTCCCATGACCTTGCGGTTCAGCTTGAGCGGACTGCCGGAGATGTCGTAGGTGGCATGAAGTATGGAGATATCCCGCTGCTGCTCGGCGTAGTCACCCACCGGCCGTTCGTTTGACGGCGCGGGACCGGTTTCTTCCTGCCGCCGCTTGTCGTGGACGTTCAACCGTATTCGCTCCATCATCTGGTCGAGATTGAAATCGTGCGAGTCGTCCATCACGCCCTCCTGATACGCGCGTGATTTTGACTCAACCCTAGCTGATTTAGAAGGTCGCTGGCATCCCGGCGGCGTAGCCTGTGCGATGGATGGCTGAGCGGCGGGCAGGGACGCCCGCCCGACTGACATCTGCCCCCATGTCCGCAGTGCCTTTGACCCTTGAGTTAGCGCCCATGCCCTGGGCACAGAGGGCGGCGCTCACTCCACGTCGAAGGCGCCGCCGCCGGCGTTGCCCGAACTGGTAAACGGTATGAAGGGTGGGTTGAGCACCTGGACGTATGCGGGTCCTGCCACGATAGCGGCGGGAAGGGTGAAGGTCATCTGCGTATCGCTGATCAGAGTGAGCGCAATCGCAGGGGCGCCGGCGGTGGTGAGCCCACCGAGGTTAACCACCGTGCCGCCCTGGAGGTTGAACAGGTTGATTACGGTCAGCGCCGAGAATCCCGAACCGTTGACCGTGACGGTCGCGCCGCTCTGGCTGACCGAGTCGAGGGAGATTTGCGCGCCGATCGGCACTGAAACCGCCGCGCTTTTGAAACTGTTGCCCAGATTGGTGATCTGAAAGGATCCCGGACCGGTCGCCGGACCCGACGCGCCCGACGGTAAGGCAAACGTGAGGCTGTCCGCGCTGAGGCCCGGATTGCCCGGCAACAGAAAGAATGGCCCCACTTTCGATGCCGGACAATCGCAGAACAAGTCCACCCCGACCCCATTGGCGGTGTCGAAACCGGTGCCGCTCAGGGTCACCGTCGAACCCGCGGCAACGACCGCTTCCACGTTGGCCAAGGCGACGCCGGTCTCGGTGCTGGTCGGGGACAGTCCGACTTCATTGATCGCGGTAAGGCTGGGGAAGCCGAGGGTGGCGTCGCCCTGGAGCAGGGCCAGCGACGTATTTGACGAGACGTGGCTTTCGTCGGTGTTGACGATTTGAACTCCGGCGACTCCTACGCCCTGCGATACGGTGATCGGCAGGAAAACCGTCAGGCTATTGGGCAGGATATTGGTTGGAATAAGTGGTCCATAATTGATCACGCTGCTGGAAGTGGCGACGAAAAAGTTGATCACCGACCCGGGAGTGAATCCACTACCGATGATTGGGAAATTGTCGCCCACGTAAACGATGGCGGGGACCGCGGTTATGGTCGGGCCGCTGTCCGCGCAGGCCGGCCCTGCATCCGCTGACAGCGGTTTGGTGAGCTGACAGCTCCAATCGCCAGTCCAAATCAACACACTGGTCAGCATTACGGCGGCAATGCTGACCGCTACGGGCTTGGCCACGCGCGTCCCCCCTAAAGCGTGGATTAAGCCGCGGCGCTAAGGAAAGTTCCTCCAGCGACAGCCCCGGCCAAGCGCAGCCTACCAAATTGGCAGACCTAAGCACAAATCAGATAAGCTTTGGTTGCCGCTGGCTCAGCGTTCTTCGCCGCCGATAAAGAGCGCCACACCTAGCATGCAGAACAAAAGGTTCGGCAACCAGGCCGCCAGCCACGGCTCCATCAGGCCCGAGCGGCCGAAGGAGATGGTGAAGCCCATTATTATCCAATAGGCGATGCCGATCCCCAGTCCCAGGATGAAAGCGCGCCCGCCGCTGGAAGCGCGCGGAACCGGATCGAGGCTCAAAGACAAGCCGCAAAACATCAGCACCAGGCATGACAGCGGCAAGGCATACTTCACGTCGCGGTCGACCAGGTAGGAGCCCGGATCCAGGCCGTTGCGCCGCAGTTTCAAGATATAAGCGTCGAGCTCGGACAGGCTGAATTCCTCGGGACTGAGAATAGCGAAAGAAAAATCTCCGGGCTTGGCATCCAGATGGAGGTTGCGGGGTATGTCCACGACGCTGGCCTTGGGCCGGTTGACGTTGAGCACCTTGAGGCCTGAAAATATCCAGTCGTTGCCGTTCCACTTGGCCGCGTCGGCGCTGTAAATCTGGTTCAGGTCGTAGTGCGGACCGATTTGAAAAATTCTGACTCCCAGCAGCCGCTTATGGACCACGTCGTAGCTCTTCACCGCCACGAAGCTGTCGCGGGTCCTGAGCCAGTTCTCGGCAGTATAAACGAAGCCCGGCTGCTTGCGAATCACGGCGTCCAGCAGGTATTTGGAGCGGCGCGTCGCGGCCGGCACAATGGTTTCGTTCAGGGCGAAGGCCGCCATGGAAATCAACGCCGCAGTCAGCAGCAGCGGAAGCGCGATTCCGACGCGGCTGATGCCCAAACCCTGAAGGGCCAGCAGTTCGCCGTTGCGGTTGAGCATCCCCAGACCCAGCAGCACTCCGGCCAGGCATGCCACCGGCATCAGTTGGGCGGTCATCAGCGGCAGTTTCAGCAACAGATATTCCAATCCCGCAGGTCTCAAAAAGCCGTAGCCCATAAGGGCATCAAATTTGTCGATGAAGGACGCCAACAGATCGAGGACGGCAAAGGTTAGCAGTGCGCCAAGAAATGACTCGCCGAAGGTCCTTACCACGAACCATGCCGCCGTGGGCGGCAAACGATGGCCCGGGCGCATCGGCGTTGACACGCCCAGCTCAGCGCCACTCGCCCGCCGTTCTTGTAGGGGCATTTCGGTCGCGATTGATTCGATTGCCGGTTTCAACTTCCCACCAGTGATACCGGCTTCGGAGGAGCCGGGTCACGACGGATCCCAAACCGAAGACGCGGCGCGTCCAGCCAGTAATCTTAACTGCCCGGTGGCCAGCTATCGAGAGTTAGCGATCGTTCGACGCGGGTATTGGTTTCCCCTACGCTGCTGGCACCGGGTCCGATGAAGTTGCTCACAATTGCTTTCGGCGCCCGACGGCGCAAATGAAGATTCTGCTGGTTTCCGGCTCGCGTATCGTCGGTGGTGCGGAGCGGGCCAGCCTGCAACTGGCGACCGCCTTGGTTGAGCGCGGCCATAGCGTAGAGGCGTTGTGCCCGGCTCAAGGGGAATGGTGGACCACGTTAACGGCGGCGGCAATCCGGACACATCCGGCCGCAATCGGCGGTGCGCTCAACCTGCGCACCCCCTACTTCATCGCCCGGGTTGTCGCGATGGTCCGTCCCGATTTGGTGATAGCGGCCACCAGTGACGAATGGGTCTGGTCATGCCTGACGCCGCGCAAGGCGGGTAATCCGAAGCTGGTGCTGGTCAGGCATATGGGCTTGCCCCTGCCTTTTCGCGTCCGCTGGCTGGCGGGGCGGCGGGCCGACGCAATCGTCGCGGTCAGCCGCAGCGTGCGCGACAGCCTGCTGACCGATTCCGCCATCGCCGCGGCCAAAGTGCACGTCATTCCCAACGCGGTGCGCTTTGCGATTGGTCCCGACGTCCCCAGCGCCGAGGACCGGTTGCGCGCGCGCGGCGCCTTGGGCTTGCCGGCCGCGGGTCGATGGATCGGATTTTTGGGCGGTATCAATCGCGGCAAGGGAATCGAAGATGTGATGATCGCCGCGCATCGCGCCAATCAGACCTTGGGCGACGTCAGACTGCTGATCTGCGGGCGAAATGATCCGCGGCGCAAGGCCCCCGGATGCGACGAGCTTGCCCGGCAATACGGGCTTGCCGGAAGGGTTCATCACCTCGGATTTGTCGACGACGTCCGGTCCGCGATCGTCGCCGCCGACGCGGTTGCGATCGCCACGCGCTCCACGCTGCGCGAGGGGCTGGCTCAGACCGCGCTTGACGCGATGGCATGCGGAACGCCAATCGCCGCCTACGCTCTGGGGGGAATCACCGACGCGGTTGGAGAGACCGCGATGCTCGCCCGTCCCGACGACGTCGACGACTTGAGCGGCGCGCTGACCAAGATACTGGAGGATCCGGATCTGGCGGCGCGCCTGGCCCGCGGCGGTCTGCAACGAGCACGCGAGTCATTCGATCCCGGTGAGATGGTGGACCGGTACGAACAGCTCTTCGCTGACTTGACCGCGCGTCGGAACGCGCGCCAGGGATAGCGCTGGGCGACTTAGAGCAGTGTCTCGTCCTTGCGTAGCTGCTCCAGTTGCCGCGCGCTGAAGCCCAAAAGCGAGGACAGGACGTCGTCGGTGTCGCCGCCTAACACGGGCGCCGATCGGGTGACGCGACACGGCGTGACCGACATCTTCCACGGCACGCCGGAATGAAGTCTCGGCCCTACTTCGGGATGGGGCACATTGGCGAAGAAGCCGCGCTGAGCCAAATGCGGGTCTTCAAAGAGATCTTTCACCGTCAGGGTGGGGATGGCGGCGACGCCGGCGTTTTGCAGCCGCCTTGCCATTTCCCATCGATCGCGGCTTGAGGTCCATTGGGTGATGATCCGGTCCAGCTCCGGTTCGTTGTGTTTGCGCAACGCGGCGGTTGAGAATCGTGGATCGGCGGCGAGGGCAGGTTGTCCGATTGCGTCGCACAGCCGGCGCCATTCGTCCTCGCTGCCGACCGCAATCGTGAGCCAGTCTTCAACGCCGCCCAAGGCCTTGTAGCAGTTGTGCGGCGCCATCCAGCGGTCGTGATTTCCGCTGGGTCCCAGATCGCGCCCGTTCATCGCATATTCCAGCAGCGCCTCGGGCAGGCCCATCGCGAGCACTTCCATCATCGACAGCTCGAAATATTGCCCGGCCCCGGTGCGGCGGCGTTGCAGCAGCGCCGCGTTGATCAGAAACGCGGCAAACGCGCCGGTGGCCGGATCGCCGTAGGCGCAGGGTCCTTCGCGAATCTGATCGCCCTCATATCCAGACACCGCCAGCAGGCCGGCCTGGCCGTTGACTTGCGGACCATAGTTGACGAAATCGGTGTATGGCCCGGTACGCCCATAACATCCGATCGACAGCATGATGATGCCGGGGTTGTGCCGGCGCAGGACGTCGTAACCCAGTCCCATGCGGTCCATCACGCCAGCGCCGAAATTCTCGATCGAGATATCGCATTTTTCAGCGAGCCGGCGGGCGATTTCGATCCCCTCAGGCTTGGCCAGGTTCAGTTGGATACTGCGCTTGTTCTGGTTCCATTCGTTGAAGACGCCGGCCCGATTCGGACCCGGCACATTGTCAGCGAAAGGAGGATTGCGGCGGCTTAGACAGGTGCGCTTACTGGTCTCGACCCGAATCACGTCGGCGCCCAGGTTGGCGAGCATCATGCTGCAATAGGGCGCAGCCCAGATCCAGCCGAAATCCAGCACGCGAATCCCGGCCAGCGGACCATGGTTCACCGGCTGCGCGGTATCGCCGGCCGGTGGCGCAGTCTCCCCGGTACCTGGAACTGATGCAAAGACCTCGCGATTATGCTCGCCGAGCCGCGGGGCCGGGCGATCGATACGCCACGCCGACGCGGTGGATTTGAACGGAACGGTAGGGATTTCAATGGTGCGGCCGTCGGGCGTGGGCAGCGGTCCGAAGAAATTGCGCGAGCGCAGATGGATATCGGCATACACGTCGGAGGGGCGATTCATCGGTGCCAGGGGGATGCGCTTGGCCTGCGCGGCCATGAACAGCTCCTGCTTTTTCCACGTTTTGGTCCACTCCGCCATCAGCGGCCACAGAGCGTCGGCGTACTCGCCGCGAACGAACCGGTCCTTGAAGATCTCCTCTTTGGCCCACTCCGGATTGCCCATCAGATCCACCAGCCGCGCCCACTGCTCCTCTTCGCCCGGATTGATGAAGATCCAGCCGTCCTGGGTTGGCCAGATCGACCTGGGAGCATAGGAATGGCGGCCCAGGCGGGACGCTATTTCACCGCCGTAGCTGTACCGCGGCAGCGCGCCTTCAAGCATCGTGGCCAGGCATTCCTGCTCGGATACCTCGATCGCCTGTCCGGCGCCGGTTTCCAGCCGGTAGTAGTAGGCGGCCAAAGCGGTCAGCGCGCCGAAGGCCCCGCCCTGAAACTCGGCCTGATGCCCGAACAATTTCAATGGCGGACGATCGGGAAACTGGGAAACCGCCGGCGCCAGCGAGGCCATCCCCGAAGCGTGGGCCGCGGTTATTTCGTAGGCATGGTAATCGGCGTACGGACCACAATCGCCGAACGGAGAAATGCCGGCGACGATCAGCCTGGGATGGTCCCGTGTGACCGAGCGGCTGTCCAAACGTGATGCGGTGCGATCGCGCGGCGCGACGTTGTGCACCAGGATATCGGCGCGCCCCAGCAGGGTATCGAGGCGGCCGCGGTCGCCGGCGTCGGTCAAATCGAGGGTGACGCCCTTCTTGTCGGCATTTAAATAGAGGAACAGACCGCTCTGGTTGACGTCCACCGCGTCGTTAAAAAATGGTCCCCGTTTGCGCGTGAGGTCCCCGCCGGGCGGCTCGACTTTGACAACGTCGGCGCCCAGCAGCGCCAGCAGCTTGCCGGCGTAGGCAGCCGCCACTCCTTGGCCGCACTCGACCACCGAGAGTCCCGCCAGGGGGAATTTCAGGTTTTCCGCAACCGTACCACGGGATGAATCACTTGCAGCCATTAGCGCTCCTCGTCGTTAGTCCGAGCTTGCCAAATTTGCGGCGTCGGTTGAAAGACCGGAGGCATCTTGAATTTCTGAAGCCAATTGGGCCTGGAGGGAGACGCATCTGTAACGCCGCTACGGAAGAATCCGGAATCCAGGGCCCCGTGAGCTTAGCGGATCGGGTCAAACAGCACGCCGGGATTTAGAATCGCGTTGGGGTCGAGCGACTGCTTGGCGGCTTGCAGGGCGCGTCTGAAGCCGGCCGGTGTTTCGCGCTCGTACCAGGGCCGATGGTCGCGGCCGACTGCGTGATGATGGGTGATGGTCGCGCCCAGCCGGATCAAAGTGTCAGATACGGCCTGCTTGATCTCGTCCCATTGCTCCAATTCGCCGCCGGCCCGGCCGGGCGCCGTCACCGTGTAATAGGGAGCGGGACCGTCGGGATACGCGTGGGTGATGCGGCAGGTGATGGAACCGCCGCGGCCGCATACACGATTTACGGCATCGCTCGCCGTCGCCATCAACTCCTGATGGAATGACGCAAAGCGCTCCCAGGTGATCGCCGTTTCGAAGGTCTCGGCGATAATTCCCATCCGGATCAGGACTTCTCGCAGGTAAGGCGCGTTGAGAAACGTGCGGCGCCATTCCCCGGCGGCGCCTTCGCGGGCGCCGCTCGAGTCGGACTTGGTCCGCCCCGCGTCCGAGTCGAAACGGCCCTGATGGTCGGCGCAGCATTCCAGCGTCCGCTTCATCCAGGCGGCTGGATCGTGGTCAGACGACTCGAATGCCAGCACCATCACCGCCTCGTTGCCGTCGCCGGCGCCCGAGGTAAGCGCCTCGCCAGGGTCGAGTACGCGGCAGTTGGCCGGATACAATCCCGCCTGCGAGATTTGGCGCAGCGCGCGCATCGCGGACAGGAAGTCGTCGAAAAATACGGAGGCGCCGGCGCGGAATCGCGGTCGATCCTGCAGTCGCATCCAGGCTTCGGTGATAATCCCCAAGGTGCCTTCCGAACCGATGAACATACGGTCGGGACTGGGGCCCGCTCCTGAACCCGGCAAGCGGCGGGTCTGGATCGTTCCGGTGGGAGTCACCACGCGCATCGACTCAACGAAATCGTCGATATGAGTGTACAGCGTCGCGAAATGGCCGCCGGAACGCGTCGCGATCCATCCGCCCAGCGAGGAGAACTCGAAAGATTGCGGAAAATGACGCAGGGTGAAGTTGGAGCTGCGGAGCTGGTCTTCAAGCGCGGGTCCGTAGATTCCGGCCTGGATGCGTGCGGCGCGTGAGACTGGATCGACCTCCAGGACTCGATCCAGATGGCGCAAATCGATCGAGACCGCACCCTGGTACATTTGCGCGGGCGGGGCTTCTACGCCTCCCACCACGGTCGATCCGCCGCCGTAGGGAATGGCTGCGAGTTTGGCGCGGTCGCACCACTCCAGAACCTGGATCACTTCCTGCTCGTTGCGCGGGAAGGCAATCACGTCGGGAGGATTGGGATATTGGCGGCGGAAACCGCGCACCAGGTCGCGAAAGGATTTGCCGTAATGATGGGCTGCGCGATTATAGGAGTCGGTCGCGCAAATCGCATCCAGCGCGGCGGGCGCCTTGACGCGCGGGGCGCGCATTTCAATTTCGGCCAGTTGGGGCGCGGGCGCCAGCGTCAGCGGCCCGCCAAAACGTTGCGACTGGCGTTCGCACAGCCGGCGTTGCGCGTCTTCATTGGGTCCGTCGCCCTCGTAACCCCATCCCCAGAATTTGAGCCGCCGCTGCGCCAATGTTGTTCACCTTCCGTGCTGTGATAGTTTAGGTTGCGATTGCTCGCCGTTCTTCGTCAAATCAATATCGTGTATTGGACCGATAGTTAAGGGATCTAACCGTAATGAAATACGTCAAACTGGGTCGCACCGGAGTCACCGTTTCAAGAATTTGTCTGGGATGCATGAGCTATGGCACTAAAAAATGGCGCGAATGGGTGCTGACCGAAGACGAGGCGCGCGAGCATTTCGCGCGCGCCATTGAGGCCGGGATTAACTTCTTCGATACCGCCAATGTCTACTCCGTCGGGGTTAGCGAGCAGATCACCGGGCGCTGGCTGGGCGAGATGGGCCGGCGCGACGAACTGGTGATCGCGACCAAAGTGCATGGACGGATGGCCGCGGGTCCGAACCAACAAGGACTCAGCCGCAAGCACATTATCCAATCCTGCGAGGCCTCGCTGCGCCGGCTCAACACCGATTACATCGACCTCTACCAGATCCATCGATGGGACTTCACGACGCCGATCGAAGAGACGCTGGAAGCGCTCGATTTCCTGGTCCGCGCCGGCAAGGTCCGCTACCTGGGCGCCAGCAGCATGGCGGCGTGGCAGTTTTCCAAGGCCTTGTACACCGCGGGCGAATTCGGATGGCATCGCTTCGTCTCGATGCAGAACCATTACAACCTGGTCTATCGCGAGGAAGAGCGCGAGATGATCCCGCTATGCGTTGACCAGGGCGTCGCCGTGATTCCCTGGAGCCCGCTGGCGCGAGGCTTTCTGACCGGCAATCGCGGCCGCGACGGCAAAACCCTGACCACGCGCGCGGGCAGCGATCCGTTCGCCCATCCCTATTACACCGAAGACGGCTTCGCGGTGGTCGACGCGGTGGCCAAGGTCGCGGCGGCGCGTGGGGTATCGCCGGGAGAAGTCGCGCTGGCCTGGATGCTCGCGGCTCCCGGCGTCACCGCGCCGATCATCGGGACCACCAAGCTCAAACATCTCGACGAGGCGATCAAAGCCCTTGACCTCGAACTGACGGCGGAAGAGATTGCGGCGGTTCAAGCACCGTACCAGCCACATCAGCTGTTCGGCCATGAGCAGCCCAAGGCCGCGCTGCTGCTCAAGCAGAAACGCTAAGAGAAGTGGCGCCGCACGGGGGAACTATTCGGTGCCGCGCGCTATTTGAAATCACGGGGGTGTTGCATGGAATTCGACCTCACCGATCCCGAATGCTTTGCCAGGCAGGACTTTCATCCGTTTTTCAAGCGCCTGCGTGAGGAAGACCCGATCCATTGGACCCAGGGCCGCCTCAAGCGCGGCTTCTGGTCGATTACCCGCTACGAGGACGCGCTGACGGTTTACCGCGACCCGCTCACCTTCAGCTCGCAGCGCTATTCAGTGGGGCTGCCCTCCAACCAGGAGGCGGAGCAGATGCTCAGTCCCGAGATGCGAGGTTGCGGGCAGATGCTGATCGGCACCGATCCGCCGCGGCACAATGCGATGCGCAAGCGCTTCAACGACTCGTTCCTGCCGCGATCGGTGGCGCAGTTGGAAGCTTCCGGCCAGAGCCTTGTCGGCGAGATTATCGACGCGGTGGCCTCACGCGGCGAATGCGATTTCGTGGTCGACGTGGCGGCGCGGCTGCCGATGGGAATCATCTGCGAGATGATGGACATTCCTCGGGCCAACTGGGAGTCGATGTTCAAATGGGGCAACATGGTCATCGGCGGCGAAGACCCCGAGTATCAGGTTGGGGGCTCGGCGATGGGCACCGCGATGGAAGGCGGGATGCAGATTTTCATGCTCTGCTCGGAGCTGGCCAAGTATCGCCGCGACCATCCCGGCCAGGATTTACTGAGCGTGATCGCCACCGCCAGGCTTGACGGCGAACTGCTCAATGACATGGAGATCGGGCACAACGCGGTGATGTTCGTGCTGGGCGGGCTGGAGACTACCCGCAATGCCATCTCAGGCGGAGTGTTGGAACTGATTCGCAATCCCGATCAGTTCAAGCGGCTGGCGGAAAATCCATCACTGATGCCGACCGCAATCGAGGAAATCCTGCGCTGGACCAGTCCGATCACGCACATCATGCGCACCGCGACGCGCGACTTCGAATGGCGCGGCAAGAAAATCCGCGACGATGATTGGGTCGTAATCTGGAATCCCTCCGCCAATCGTGACCAGGACGCTTTCCCCGATCCGTACCGCTTCGATATCACGCGCAACCCCAACTACCATCTCGCCTTCGGCCAGGGCGAGCATTTCTGCATCGGATCGCACCTGGCGCGCCTGGAACTGCGGCTGATGCTGGAAGAGGTGATGCGCCGCATGCCCGACCTGCGTCTGGCAGGCGAAGTCGAACGTCTGACCTCATTCCAGGTCGCCGGCATCAAGCACATGCCGGTGGCGTTCACGCCCACCAAAGCCGCCGCCGCGTGAAAGTTGGCGAAGCTAAAACCTTCGCGGCCAGCCTCAAAGCGAGAATAATTTGGCGCGCGCCGCTTCGACCTAATAAACCATCCGGTCACAGCAATGACGGGAGCCGCAACCCCTGCTATCCAGGAGACCGTTTCTAACGTGCTCGGGATAGCTGACTTATGCCGCGCGGCCAATGTTCCCAGGTTGGAATCCAGTTTGATCCGTCAGGTTTTGACGGGTATGTTCACCTCGACATAGCTGCCCGGAGCGGCGGCGTTTATTGCTGCTCCAATTCTTTCGATGTGCAATCGAACAACCGGCCATTGCGGAGTGCTCAGCACCACAATAGCTATTCTGCGGCCTCTAAGGTTCTGCTGATAGCGCATGTTCTTATCGGCGGTCAGGAGCACGTCGAAAACCGGCCCGCTCCGCTTCGGCCAGCAAGTCGCCGTTGGAAAGCGTATCCCATCCCCGATCTCGTGCCTCTGTGACCGTGTGGCGATGAGATAGGAAGTTAACGGGCGCCGGTGTGCTGTGGTCAAACAGGACGAGCATCAAGCCCGGGCGCGGGTAAAGGTCTGAACAGGAGCCGTGGCATCAAGGCTGCGGGCGGCAAATTCCAAAACCTCGATTATCTGCTCCTTCGAAATGTCAAACCACTCCGCAATCTCATCTATGGTGGCGCCGGCTTCGAGGTTTTCGAACACGGCGGACACGGGCATCCGGGTATCGCGAAACACCCATGCGCCGCTTAGTCTCCCCGGCACGCTTTCGACGGCGGGGCATTGGGACCAATCGAGAGTTGCCATGTTCTTACCCTTCTTCCATCGTTAGCTTTTTATCACGGTTTGGGGGTGGCGTCACGCGCGGAGATGACGGCTGTGTTTGGGTTTGCGGCACTCTCGCAAAGGACCCTTTGTCAAACGTCAGTCTGGCCCGATAGGCTGCGCGTAAGCGATTTCGTCGCCGCCGACGTAGAAGGTCCGGCCGTTGACGTTAGCCGTCGCATCGGAGCACAGCCACACCACCGTCGTCGCGACCGCCGTGTGTGCCGGATTTCGCCGCCGATGTGCCAGCGCTCCCAAATCGTAGCGGCCCAAGACATCGGCCAGCGCCTGAGACACTAAAAGTCCAGACTGCTGCTATTTGGCGGTTCGCCGTCCCTTCGGGTTATCGCTTGGTTTGTTCCTTGGTCTTTAGCCTGGACTTATTGGCTTCGATAAACTCGCGCAGCTCGGTAGCGCGAGAGAGCAACGCGTCCCATTGCTCCAGGTAGAGGGTGACCGGGAATCGACCGAGACCGTACACCGAGACCGCGCCTTTCTCCGAGACTTTGAAGCTGATGCTACCGCCCTTGGCCAGGCGCCCTTCCAGTTCCGCAATCCGCGCCGCCATTTGCTCCGGAGTGAGGTTGCTGTTTGTTTCATCGGCCATCGTCTAATCCTCGTTTTTGCGGCTGGCTTTGCGTCGCGATCGGCAGGCTCGTTCTCGGCCCTCGAGCAACGCCTGCCTACCCGTAACCTTCTACATGCGGCAAACCAGAAGGTCAAAAAGTCCCGCTCCAGTGCGTAGGCCGAAGCGGAGCAGTGCTGCCATTAAACGTCGGCCATGGTAATGCCGAGCGCGGCGCTGCGTTCGCAGTCCTGTCAGATCCAACTGCAACCAGCTTACCTCTTTGGGGCCGAACTCCGGGAGCAGGAAATCGTTGGTCAAGTCGCCGATCAATCGGCCGCGAGCAAAGCTGTCCAGCGTATCCAAGGTCCAGCCGCCTTCGCGCGACAGGCTGCGCGTGAGCTCGGGCTCCGACCACAGCCCGATTTCGTCGCCGCCGACGTAAAAGGTGCGGCCGTTAACGTTGGCCGCCGCGTCGCGAGCATAGCCAGACCACCATTGTCGCGACCGCGGTCGGCCTGATTTCGCCGCCAACATGCCCGCGCGCGGCCGGATGGCGTTGCACGGATACCAAACCGGCCCAGCTCCCGCGCCGGCGCGTCGGCCACACTTGGCGCGCCTGGAACCGCGCCTGATGCTGGATGAAGTGATGCGCCCCACGTCCGATTTGTTTGGCCGGCGAGGTCGAGCGCCTGAAGCCGTTCCAGGTCGCCGGCATCAAGCACATGCCGGTAGCGTTCACCCCAACCAAAGCCGCCGCCCCGTGAGACGCTACGCGAAGACTTTTTGTGTGGGAATGGCCTTGACGCGAAAGCGCACACCTTCGCGATGTTGAAGGAAGGTCACGACTTCAAATAGATTCTCCGCGCGCGGGTTACCGGCGGGGCCGAACATGCGCATCAGGCTTTTTGACGGAATATGGGTAGCTTCGGCGAGGCCAGTGAAGCCAACGGTCGCGTTGATGTAATCGCGCAGGATGGTTTTCGCTACCGCGATTTCGCCGGACAGCATGGCTTCCAGGCCTTCGCGGAGAAGTTCTTTGCGAAACCTGGGATCGCGCTGCACGCGGTCCCGAATGGTTTCCTTAAAGTCGCGGGTCAGGGGCATGGCTGCCTCTCCTATTTTCTCCGTTTGTAGTCCTGCCATTTGGCGACAGCGGCCCTGATATCGTGCTGCTGTCGCTTCTTGCTGCCCCCGCCGAGCAGTACCCCGCCTGTATCCGCATGCTGTTCGACTGGCTGGTGACCGGCCAGGTGATGCCGTCAAACCCCGCGCACTCCGTCCGGGGGCCGCGCCATTCGGTCAGCAAGGGCGTGACGCCGGTGCTGTCCTCCGAGGAAGCAACGGCGCTGCTGACGGGGATGGATGTTTCGACCGTGGTGGGGCTGCGCGATCGCGCCATCATCGCGGTGATGGTTACACGTTCGCGCGCGTGGGTGCGGTCGTGGCGCTTACCCCCGAGGATTACTACCCGCAGAAAAAACGCTGGTGGCTGCGCCTGCGCGAAAAAAACGGCAAGCTCAATGAAATGCCTTGCCACCACAAGCTGGAAACTTACCTGGGCGCTTATATCGAAGCGGCGGGCATCGAGGGCGACCGCAAAGGGCCGCTGTTCCGCGCCGCAATGGGCAAAACCAAGAAACTCGGGCCGGGCGCGATGTCGCGCACCGATGTCTGGTACATGGTGCGCCGCCGTGCTGCCGACGCCGGCATCGAAACCGCGATAGGCTGCCACACCTTCCGCGCGACCGGGATTACGGACTACCTGACGAACGGCGGGCGCATCGAGGTCGCGCAGAAGATGGCCGGGCACTCGAACGCTAAAACCACTGGCCTTTACGACCGGCGCAACGATGATGTGAGCGTGGGCGAGGTCGAGAGGATAGGGATTTGAACCACGGGCGGGGCGAAAGCGAAGGGCCAATTTTATGCCGAAAGAACCGCCGGAATTCCTGTACAAGTATCGGTCCTTGGCCTGCAAAACAGAACGCAAGAGGGTCCTTGAAATAATAGGCAAGCGCACGTGGCCCTGGTGGCGGCGTAAGAGTCAGATTTATTATCCCAAGCCAGAGCAGATTAATGTCTTTAGGCTCATGGGGGCTTGCGATGAGTGAATTTATAAGAGACTTTCTCCTAGCCCGATCCGCAGAGTTCGTTCCTTCAATTGACGATTCGACCTTCCCGAAAAGCGAGCGCCAACAAGTCGATTCCATACTACTATTGCTTCAAAGTTTGAACGGCTTTATCGACGATTTCTGTTCCGATATCGAGCTATTCGATTACGCTGAAGCGAATCTGGCGGTGAAGATGCGCTGGGCGTTCATAGCATGCAGGGATGCGGCGATGACGCTGTGGAACTTTCGAGATACCGCGCTCGACTTCATCCAGAAAGCCTTCAAGTGTTGTCCCAGCCTCAAAACGAAGCCTAAGGAGCATGCGCTGAAGGCGGCCATTGGCCGTTTCGGGGCCGCGTTCCCCTTTGCTAGGAAAGTGCGGAACGCGACCGCTCATCCCGTCGGGCAGATCGCGATACCCAAGCATAGAGAGGTAAACAGACTCCGCAACACACCGGTTCTTCTTCACAGTGTTCTAATGGGAAGGAAATTTATGCACTCGAAGGAAGGCCTCGAGGTGTCGTTTGAAATCAGCGACACGACGGTTCTGACATTGAAGGCAGTTCGGGACGCCGTCTTCAACGTATTTCGGGAGGGACCTGCGACCGGTTCATAGCAGCAGCCAGACCACAACGGGTCTTGGCGGCCTCGCGGGGAAGCACGATAAAACAGACCATTCGCGGGCCTTGCGTATTTCATCGGCAATACGAGGCCGCTAATTTGACACCTCAAACCTGACACATTGCAGTCCTTTATTTGCCGGCCTTTCCGGCGTGTTTCACGTTTTACCCTTTGCGATACATCGCCCAAGCGTTAACCGTCCTCGTGTTTTTTTACGGTCGCAAGGTCATATCGGGCCGCCTTTGCGCCCAGCATGACGAAGCGTTACGCTGTTGGTATGAGCAAGGATGAGGCAATCGCCCAGCTCAATGGTCCGCTGGGGACCGAGGTACGAAACGTGTCAGCCTACTACGCCGTGCCTTTTGTCTGGGGAAACCCTGCAAGCAAAGAACCTCAAATCCTGCGGAATGGCTCCGCGTTCTTCGTGCGGTGGGGCGATGTGGCGTTCGCAGCGAACCACGTTTACGATGAATATTTGACCGCAGCTACTGGGTCGCAACAGATAGTCTGCCAACTTGGCACTAACCTGAAAATTAATCCGGTCGAGCGTTTAATCGATCGCAGCACAGACCCGGACATAGCAACTTTTCTGGTTACTGACAAAGAGATAAGGCAAGCTGGGAAATGGGCATTTTCGATGCCTGCGTTTGTCCCTGAGGTTGGGAAGGGAGTGTTCTTTGCGGGTTTTCCGAAGCAAGCCAAAACGCAGGATAGAGCAGCAGCCTATCAGCTTGGCATCATGTCGGGCTTGGTCGTAGCAAGCAGCATTAACAACCGTGACGTTTCCTGTCACTTCGATAGAGATTATATGGTCGCCGCGCCGCCGGCCCCGTGTGACTTCGATGGCATGAGCGGCGCGTTCTTGGCAGCGGTCGTTGACCGCAACGGGGTGAGTATCTGGCAACCGGCTGGCGTCGTATATGAATTTCACCCCGACCTCGAAATCCTAAAAGCCAGCCGTTTGGACACCAATCTGATGCCGGATGGCCGCATCCGACGCTAGATGCTCGAAAGCGGACGAACTATAGCAGCGCAGAGGCTTGCGCGTTGATGTGTCGGCGCAGCCTGGAAGCGCTCTGCCGCTCGCAAGGGGTCCAAAGCGGGAATGTTGCAAAACTTACCCTTTGTGAAACGTCGCCTGGTCGCGGGTTCTTCAATCGTCGTGGTAACCGTCAACGGCCCGAGAAGCGGAACCGAGCGACCGCAATGGCGTCCGCGCACAGACGCGCGTAGACTGCCCTAAATGGCACGCCTATTTGTGAGTTTTGTGCACGAGGACGAGCAACTCGCCTCGGCCGCCCAGGATCTGCTCCAAACGGAACTTAATCTCAGCGAAGAAGTGTTCCTATCGTCCGACAAGTCGCAAATTTATGCGGGCGATCTTGGGCTACAGAAAATAAAGGAGGCCTTGTCCGCAGCCGAAATTGTCATTCTGATGCTGAGCCAACGTTCTGTGGCCCGTCCGTGGGTCAACTTCGAAGCCGGGGCCGCGTGGATGGCGGACAAGAAGGTCATTCCGGTCTGCTACGGTAGCCTATCGAAGGATGCACTTCCTCATCCATATTCCGCAATTCAGGCGCTGAACTTGCAGTCAGAGGCGTACTACCTACTGGAAAGCGTCAACCATCATCTGAACCTCGAGCCGGTGTCGCCCGATGCAGAGCTCAGGGGCACCTTGGCCGAACTTGTCAACCCGATTGGCGCATACAAGCGTTGGGCAAACGCGCTCGCGGAATTCAAGGACGACTGACGGTCGGTGGAAGTCGCATAAGGGGCAGTTATCAAATTACCGCTGTCCGGAATTTCTTGACTTATCCCCCCAGTGTTCCCGGGGTTGAAACGTCAGGCTGGCCGCAATGCGCCGCGTGTTCTGGCGTTGTTCTTCGGCGCTGGCGTTTTGGACCGCGAGCGGCGCGGGGGCTTACTTTCCATAGCGGCCCGCAGGATGCGGTTGATGCGCGTCTGGTAACCCCGGCCGTTGGCCTTGAGCCAATTGAGCACGTCCGCGTCAAGGCGGATGGTGAGTTGCCGTTTCACCGGGGGCCATGCAACTGTGGCCTTTTCGAAAAACTCATCCCCGAGCGGCGGAATGTCCGAATAGTCGATATCGGCATCCTTCATCCGGTTAAGCCGTGCCAAGTCGCTTTTGATAGATTTTTTGCTCACGCCGGTTCGCCTTCCTCATGGAGATAATGCGCGTTGCCTGACCGCGCGGGGCATGGGCTATCGTTACCAGCCGTCCGGCAAGCAAGCCCAAAGTGACAAACCGTTCCTCTCCATAATCGAAGCGGTCATCTACGAAGGTGACGCAAGGACCGCCAAACACCAATTCAGCGTCCGCGAAATCCAGACCGTGCTTGGTAAGGTTGCCGCGGTTCTTCGCATCGTGCCATTCAAACCGCATTCGCGAGTGTAGTGCTTTTTGTAGTTACATACAAGCATACAAGCCGAGACTTATCCTTTCTGAAACGAAGCCGACTTTGTTCGCTGGCAAATCCGTCTTTCGGCAGTCCCACTTGCGGCCAGTTTAGAGGTCCTTGGGGCCGAATTCCGGGAGCAGGAAATCGTTGGTCAAGTCACCGATCAATCGGCCGCGAGCAAAGCTGTCCAGCGTATCCAAGGTCCAGCCGCCTTCGCGCGACAGGCTGCGCGTGAGCTCGGGCTCCGACCACAGCCCGATTTCGTCGCCGCCGACGTAAAAGGTCCGGCCGTTAACGTTGGCCGCCGCGTCCGAGCATAGCCAGACCACCAATGTCGCGACCGCCGTCGGCCGGATTTCGCCGCCGACATGTCCGCGCGCGCCCAAATAGTAGCGGCCCAAGGCATCGGCAAGCGGCTGCCAGCGGTTAAATCGTTCAAAGTACTCCGACGTGCCCTCGGTAATCGCGCGCGGCCGGATCGCGTTGCATCGGACGCCGAACCGGCCCAGTTCGCGCGCCGCCGTGCGGGTGAGTCCGACGATTCCTTCTTTCGCCGCCGAATAGTTGCCCATCGCCGGATGGCCCAGGCCCGATTCGGAACCAGTATTTACGATTACACCGCTGCGCTGGCGTTTGAAGACGGGGCTCGCATGGCGGATGGTCGCAAACGTGCCCTTGAGATGGACCGCGATTACTTTGTCCCAGTCCTCTTCGGTCAGGTTGGATACTTCGCCGGGAGCGATTACGCCGGCGTTGTTGACCAGGATATCGAGGCGGCCGAACTTCGCGACAGCGGTATCGATCAGGCGCGCGGCCCCCTCCATCGACGCGACGCTATCGGTGTTGGCCTCCGACTCGCCGCCCATCTCGCGGATGCGGTTGACCACGTCCTGGGCGGTTTCGCCGGGATGGCGCCCCACGTCGTTGACCACGACCTTGGCGCCCTGGTTGGCCAGCAGGAGCGCCTCCTCGCGGCCAATTCCGCGCCCGGCGCCCGTAACAATCGCGACCTTGCCTGCCAGACGTCCGTTTTGCTGTGAAGCCTGAGCCATCGTCTGAAACCTCCTTCGATTGGATTACGGAAGCCGGCCCGGAGCCCGGCACTACAAAAGCGCTATCGCGCTGAGCGCTCCTGCCGGCGAGCTCGCTCTTCGAGACGCGAGGCCAAGGTTATCTTAATCCCATTCGCGCAGCGCCTTGATCAGTTCGAGGGTCGATTGAGCGGGATCGTTAGCGCCGATGATGGCGCCGATTACCGCCACGCCGGCGGCGCCGGTATCGCCAAGTTCGGCGGCGCGGGCAGTGGTTATGCCTCCCAGAGCGAAGACTGGAATCGACGCGGCCCTACATGCGGAGGCCAGCCCCTCGGGGCCGCACGGTGAGGTGTAGGTTCCCTTGGAGATTGGTGAGAATACCGGACCGAAAACGGCGAAGTCGGCGCCCAAAGCCTCGGCGCGGGTGATTTCGGCCGCAGTATGGGCCGATACGCCGATCAGTCTGGAAGGCCCGAGCAGCTTGCGCGCGTCTTGCGGGCCGATGCCGTCGGAGGGCAGATGCACACCGTCGGCATGCGCGGCGAGCGCCACGTCGACTCGTCCGTTGACCAACATCGGAATCCGGTAGCGGCGGCAGGTTTGTCCGAGCTCCACTGCCAGCTGCATCAACGCGCGGCCGTCGAGGTCCTTCTCGCGCAACTGCACTGCGATGGGCGCCTGCTGCGCCAACTCAGCCGCGGCGCTCAGCGCCCCGTCGACGACTTCGATCAAGCTGCGTGTGCCGGTCAGTTTGCGGTCGGTTATGAGGTAGAGCTTGAAATCGACCCGGACCATCGAGGGTATTCTATGGGATTAGGCTCTAGCCTGACTACCCGCACTGACGCGAACCCCCGCCCGAACGGTAGGTTTAAGTGTAGGTCGCGCCGCTGTATGACCTGATAGATAGGGGGCCCTGGTCGACCGGTCCGTGGTCGCCACGAAGAAGTTGGCCAACGTTGGTGTCGGGTTCGGTGCGGGCATCCTGGTTGCGGTTGCGGTTAATTTAACGGCCGTGGCCGACGGTTTTACGGTGTGAGTCGGTATAGCCGTAAGCTTTCTGCTTGGCGTTGCGGTGGGGGTTTTTGCCGGTATGGGGGTGTGAGTCGGCGTGTGCGTGGGGGTATGAGTCGGCGTGCGCGAGGGGGTGTGAGTCGGCGTGCGCGAGGGAGTATGAGTCGGCGTGCGCGAGGGAGTGTGAGTCGGCGTGCGCGAGGGAGTGTGAGTCGGCGTGCGCGTGGGGGTGTGAGTCGGCGTGCGCGTGGGGGTGTGAGTCGGCGTGCGCGAGGGGGTGTGAGTCGGCGTGCGCGTGGGGCTGTGAGTCGGCGTGCGCGTGGGGGTGTGAGTCGGCGTGTGCGTGGGGGTATGAGTCGGCGTGCGCGTGGGGGTGTGAGTCGGCGTGCGCGTGGGGGTGTGAGTCGGCGTGCGCGTGGGAGTGTGAGTCGGCGTGCGCGTAGGGCTGTGAGTCGGCGTGCGCGTGGGGCTGTGAGTCGGCGTGCGCGTGGGAGTGTGAGTCGGCGTGCGCGTGGGGGTGTGAGTCGGCGTGCGCGTGGGGGTGTGAGTCGGCGTGCGCGTGGGAGTGTGAGTCGGCGTGCGCGAGGGGGTGTGAGTCGGCGTGCGCGAGGGAGTGGGAGTCGGCGTGCGCGTGGGGGTGGGAGTCGGCGTGCGCGAGGGAGTGGGAGTCGGCGTGTGCGTGGGAGTGGGAGTCGGCGTGCGCGTAGGGCTGTGACTCGGTACCGGCGTCTCAGCTGCCGAGGGTGTCGCTGTGCCCGTGTGGGTTGGCGTTTGGGTGGGTGCTGCTGACTCTGTTGCCGAAGCGGTGCGCGTTGGTGTCTCCGTGGGCGTAGGTGTCGGGGTTGCCGTCTCAGTCGGTGTTTGGGTTGGCGTGAAAGTGGGTGCCGCGGTATCAGTTGCCGAAGCCGTGGGGGTCGGTGTTTCCGTGGGCGTGGGTGTCGGTGTTGCGGTCTTAGTCGGTGTTTGGGTTGCCGTGTGGGTCGGAACCGCCGTGTTAGTTGCCGAGACTGTCGGCGTCGGTGTGCTCGTTGGTTTCGGTGTCGCGGTTGGAATTGGTGTTTGGGTTGGCGTGTGAGTCGGTACCGGCGTCTCAGTGGCCGAAGGTGTCGCCGTCGGCACAGGAGTCGGACTCGGCGGCGGCACGTTGTAGTGGATCGTGCCCGTCGCCGGGCTGCCAGACGCAACAACCTGGTACAGGGCGTTGAACAGCACCGAGACGGTGTTATCGCTGAAATTCGCCACGATCAGATCCGGCCTGCCGTCGCCATTAAGATCAGCCGCCGTTATCGAGTAGGGGGCGGTACCCGTAGTGAACGTTTGCTGGGAGGCGAAGCTGGGCGTGCCCGCGCCCGGTACCGTGGTGTTGATTAGCACCGAGAGGGTGTCATCGTTGTCATTCGCCACGATCAGGTCAGGCTTGCCATCGCCGTCGATATCCGCGGCCGTCACTGAACACGGACCATTGCCCGTAGTAAAGGTTTGCTGGGGGGCGAAGCTGGGCGTGCTCGCGCCCGGCGTCGTGGTGTTGAGCAGCACCGAGATGGTATTATCGCTGAAATTCGCAACGATCAGATCCGGTCTGCCGTCGCCATTAAGATCAGCCGCCGTCACCGAGTAGGGGGCGGTACCCGTAGCGAAGGTTTGCTGGGAGGCGAAGCTGGGCGTGCTCGCACCCGGTGCCGTGGTGTTGAGCAGCACCGAGACGGTGTTATCGCCGTCATTCGCCACGATCAGGTCGGGCCTGCCGTCGCCATTAAGATCAGCCGCCTTCACCGAGTAAGGGGCGGTACCCGTAGCGAAGGTTTGCTGGGGACCGAAACTGGGCGCGCTTGCGCCCGGTTCCGTGGCGTTGAGCAGCACCGAGACGGTGTTATCGCCGTCATTTGCCACGATCAGGTCGGGCGTGCCATCGCCGTTGAGATCCGCCGCTGTCACTGAAGATGGACTGGTGCCGGCGGTGAGCGGCTGCTGGGAGGCGAAGCTCGGCGGGTTTGCGCCCGGCGTGGTGGTGTTGAGCAGCACCGACACCGTGCCATCGCTGAAATTCGCTGAGATCAGGTCGGGCTTGCCATCGCCGTTGACGTCCGCCGCCGTCACCGAGTAGGGGCTGGTGCCCGTAGCGAATGCCCGCTGAGTGGTGAAACTGGGCGTGCTCGCACCCGGCGTGGTGGTGTTGAGCAGCACCGACACCGTGCTATCGCTGTTGTCCGCAACAATCAGGTCGGGTTTGCCGTCGCCGTTGAGGTCTACCGTGGTCACCGAGCGCGGACCGATGTTCGTGGCGAAGCTCTGCTGGTTGGCGAAGCTGTGGCTGTCAAACGTGGTCGAAGGCGGAGTGATGGTGTTGAGCAACACCGAGACGGTGGCATCGGTGTTGTTCGCCACGATCAGGTCGGGTTTGCCGTCGCCATTGAGATCAGCTGCCGTCACCGAGTAGGGGGCGGTGCCTGCGGTAAGGGTTTGCTGGGAGGCGAAGCTGGGCGTACTCGCGCCCGGGGCCGTGGTGTTGAGCAGCACCGAGACGGTGGTATTGCCATTATTCGCCACGATCAGGTCCGGCCTGCCGTCGCCATTAACGTCCGCCGCGGTCACCCAGAGCGGGCTGTTGCCCGGGACAAAGCTCTGCTGGGAGGCGAAGCTGGGCGTAATCGCGCCTGGGTCCGTGGTATTGAGCAGCACCGAGACCGTGTTGGCGCTGGTATTCGCCACGATCAGGTCGGGCCTGCCGTCGCCGTTGACGTCCGCCGTCGTAACCGATACCGGGGCAGTGTCCGTGGCGAAGGGCTGCTGGGAGGCGAAGCTGGGTGTGCTCGCACCCGGGGCCGTTTGGTTGAGCAGGACCGACACCGTGCTATCGTCCTGATTGGCCACCACCAGGTCGGGCTTGCCGTCCCCGTTGACGTCGGCTGTCGTCACCGATACTGGGGCGGCGCCCGTGGCAAAAGGCTGCTGGGAGGCGAAGCTGGGGGTGGTCGCACCCGGAGCCGTTTGGTTGAGCAGCACCGACACCGTGCTGTCGCCCTGATTGACCACGACCAGGTCGGGCTTGCCGTCGCCGTTGACGTCGGCCGCCGTCAGCGAATATGGACCATTGCCCGTGGCGAAGGTCTGCTGGAGGGCGAAGCTCGGCGTGTTCGCGCCCGGCGCGGTGGTGTTAAGCAGCACCGAGACCGTGTCATCGCCGTTATTTGTCACGATCAGGTCGGGCTTGCCGTCACTGTTGACGTCCGCGGCTGTTACCGAAAGTGGAGCGGTGCCCGTAGCGAAGGGCTGCTGGGTGGCGAAGGTGGGCGTGCCCGCGCCCGGCGTGGTGGTGTTGAGCAGTACCGAGACCGTGCGATCGTACTGATTGACCACGATCAGGTCAGGCTCGCCGTCACCGTTGAGGTCAACCGTCGTCACCGATACCGGGCCTTGGCCGGTGGCGAAAGTCTGCTGAGAGGCGAAGCTGGGCGTGAAACTGCCGCCCCCGCCGCCCAGCAACAGCATCTGGAAGGTTTTGTCCGGCGGATTGCTGGTGCTGCCAGCGACCGTTACCGCAATCGTCGCGCTGCTTTGGGCGGCGCCAATCACAACCGACCCGCTCGCCGCCGTGTAGTCCGTTCCCGCGATGGCGGTGCCGTCCTGGGTCTGATACTGAACAAAAGCGTCGTAACTCAGATCGGCGGTGCGCGCGACCGGGAAGTTCAGCGTCGCCGGCGCTGAACCCGTGACCGTGACACTAGCGGATGCGATCGTCAGTGTGGACGAGTCACCCAGCGCGAAGAGCGGCGCCAGTAGCAGCAAAGCGCCTAAACCAACACTTATCGCCAGTCGCTTCAGCCCGTACTTCAGCACCTACTCTCCCCGGCGCTTTCTCTGGAGATCGGGCAGGAGGTGAAAGAAAAGGAGGTTGCGCGCGTTAACACATTTCATCACTGACACCTCGATCAATTGGCGGTCCCCGATCTTTTCTCTCTGGATAAAGAGAGGCACAGGCTGTGAAAAACCCGTTTTCAACAGTCTGCTAGAGCTAAGTCACAGTAAATTGCCGCATCACTAAGATGCAGCAACAAACGCACTATTTTTAGCGGTGTCGGAAAGAGGACGGGCGCACAGTTGCAAGCCGGTAATTGCTTAGCGCATCAGATGGTCACTTAGTTGCCCTGAAGCCACAATAATTCTGGGCAGATTAAACGCGAAACGCCGGTGGTTGAGCGCGAAACGTCTGGATCGGAGCGCGTAACCGCTGTCCGCCTCTCTTCGGACAAGGAGAGACGGACAGAAAAAAGCCTCAGCGCGAATGCGTTTGCGAACCGTAGCCTTACAATTGTTTTCGCTTCAGGGTTCGGAAAACTCAGAGTTGAGAGTACCTCGCGCTACCGACTGCTCGAGATCAGTCGGCGCCCCAGATCAGTAAGTCCGCGGCCCGACGGCTACTCGATCAGCCCTGACAGCGGGCTGGACGCGGTGGCGTAGAGTTTGCGCTCGATGCGGCCTGCCCGGTACGCAAGTCTGCCGGCTTCGACCCCCATCCTCATCGCGTGCGCCATCGCAATCGGGTCGCGCGCGCCTGCGATCGCGGTGTTCATCAGCACGGCGTCACATCCCAGTTCCATCGCCAGGGCGGCGTCCGAGGCGGTGCCGACGCCGGCGTCCACTACCACCGGAACCTTCGCCTGTTCCAGGATAATGCGCAGATTGTAGGGATTGCGAATCCCCAGGCCGCTCCCGATCGGGGCCGCCAGCGGCATCACTGCCACGCACCCCAGCTCCGCCAGTCTCAGGCAGGTGACCGGGTCGTCGGTAATATAGGGCATCACCTTGAACCCTTCCTTGACCAGCACCCGGGCGGCTTCGATGGTCGCCGGAACATCGGGGAAAAGAGTTTGCTGATCGCCGATTACTTCGAGTTTGACGAACTCGCTCACCCCGGTTTCGCGGGCCAGGCGGCAGGTGCGGATGGCCTCTTCGGCGGTATAGCAGCCGGCGGTGTTGGGCAGGATCAGGAAACGCTCGGGGTCGAGAAAGTCGAGCAGGTTTTCGCGGTTGCGGTCAGTGATATTGACGCGGCGTACCGCGACGGTCACGATTTCGGCGCCGCTGGCCTCGACCGCCGCGCGGGTTTCGGCGAAATCCCGGTACTTGCCGGTGCCGACGATCAGCCGCGACTTGAAAGTCCGTCCTCCGAGCTCAAACTTATCATCTTGCATCTTAAGGGCACTCCTGACTGACGTGGTTTCGACGCGGGCTGCGATCATCCGCCGCCGACGAAGTTGATCACCTCGACGTGGTCGCCCTGGTTTAGGGCGACGCGATCGTAGTCGGCCTTGGGCACGACGGTCTGATTGATTTCCACGGCGACCCGCTTGGGCTTGAGCTTGAGCTCCTCCAGCAGCGTTGCGATCCTGGTGCCGGCCTCGACGCCGTAGGGTTCGCCGTTCAATTCGATGGTTATTTTCATGCGCGCGTTTTCCAGCCCTTGCGCCAGGGTCAAGCGTTCCACGTCCGGCGGTCAGGAGGATCCCCGCTGATTCGGATTTGTCACCGCCCCGGCAGCCCTCGGCTGCGGCGGCACAATCGCGCGGCTTCCCTACGCCGGCATGATCCGGATCAGGTTCGAGGGGTTCCTCTAACGAGATTCTCAGTGCGCCTGGACGCACACCCCCAGCCTGTAAATGTGTATATCAAGGGCGCTGGGGACAGTCAAAATAGGGTTTCATTGACATGTGATATTGGACCATGAATTCTTAAGGCTCCCTGCGCAAGTGGAGCAGCCAAGTCGATGGCGGATAGAGAAGCCGCGAAGCAGTCAAAAATACTCAGTTTTCCCTGCGCCCGCCCCACCGTGGTCGAGATCGATCTGGGCGCCCTGGTGGCCAATTACCACGCTTTGCGGGCCTTGGCCCGGGACGCCGAATTCATGGCGGTGGTCAAGGCCGACGCCTACGGCCATGGCGCGGTGGAAGTCTCCCATGCGCTGGCGCTGGAAGGATGCCGTCATTTCGGCGTCGCGACGCTGGGCGAGGCCAAGGAGTTGCGTGCCGCCGGGCTGGACGAGCGCATCTACCTGATGGGTGGCTTTTTTGCCCAGGAGGCGCCCGAACTGGTCGAATTGGATATCGTACCGTTTGCGGCCGACCCGGCGGCCTTCGCGGTACTGGATTCAGCGGCCTCCGCGTGCGGCGGCGGCTTTCCGGTGCATCTGAAACTCGACACCGGTGCGACTCGTTTAGGAATTACCGCGGCTGACCTGCCCGACGCGATCGAGACGCTCAAGCATTGCCGCCATCTCAAGGTCGAAGGCGTATGCACCTTGCTGGCCAGCGCCGCCGATCCAACCAGCCCGGTTACCCAGGCACAACTGGCCAGTTTTCGCCAAGGAGTCGAGCTGCTGCGCGCCGCGGGTTTTTCTCCCCGCTATCTGCACGTTGCGAATTCGGCCGCCACCGTGTTGCGCGCCGACGCGCATTTCAACATGATTCGCGTGGGCCTGGCGTTATATGGGCTGCCCCCGGTTCCCGCGGTTGTCGATACGGTCAAACTGGCGCCGGTTATGACCTTCAAAACCCGCCTTTTGCAGATCAAGCGGGTGCCGGCCGGCGCCGGCGTAAGCTACGGCCATACCTTCGTCACCTCGCGTCCCAGCGTGATTGGGGTGCTGCCAGTGGGCTATGCGGACGGCTATCGGCGCGGTTTGCAGCACGGGGGCGAGGTCCTGGTGCGTGGCCGGCGCGCGCCGGTGGTGGGTGCGGTTTGCATGGACCTGACGATGGTGGATCTGACCGACGTGCCGGAGGCGGCGGCCGGCGATCCCGTGGTGCTGTGGGGCGGCGGCGGCGATGACGCGATCAGCGCCAACGACGTCGCGCACCTCGTGCAGACCATCTCGTACGAGCTGCTCTGCACGGTCGGACGGCGGGTCCCAAGAATTTATCGAGCTGGTTGATTGGTCATGGACGACGTTAAGATTTCACGTGCGCTGCTGGGCGTATCGGACAAAGCGGGCCTGAGCGAGCTGGCCGCGGCGCTGGTTCGTCATGGGGTCGAACTGCTGTCCACCGGCGGGACCAAGGCGGCGCTGGACCAGGACGGCTTTCAAGTCAAAGCGGTTGGCGAATTCACCGGCTTTCCGGAAATCCTCGATGGACGGGTCAAGACCCTTCATCCGCGGATCCACGGCGGTATTCTGGCCCGTCGCGACATGTCGGCCCATCGCCGCGAGATGGCGGAGCATCATCTGGAACCGATCGACCTGGTGGTGGTCAACTTCTACCCCTTCGAGCAGGTGGTCGAAAAAGCCGATACCAGCCTTCCCGCCGCCATCGAGAATATCGATATCGGTGGTCCCGCGATGGTGCGTGCGGCGGCCAAGAATTACGCGCACGTGGCGGTGGTGGTGGATACCGCTGACTACGCGGCGATTATCGAAGAGCTGGATCGCACCGGCGGCCTGATTTCCGCCGACACCAGATGGCGCCTGGCGCGCAAGGCCTTCGAGCGCGTGGCCGCTTACGACTGCGCGATCGCCAATTACCTCGGATCGATCCAAGGCGAGGGGCGCGAGCCGCTGGGGCACAGCTTCAGTCTCACGCTTAACCGCGCGCAGGGATTGCGCTACGGCGAAAACCCCCATCAGCAGGCGGCGCTTTACGGCGACTTCCTGCAAATCGCCGAGCAGCTTCATGGCCGCGAGCTGTCGTTCAACAACGTCGTCGATATCAACTGGGCGATCAACCTGATCCTGGACTTTGCCGATTATCGCGAGGCCGTGGTGGCGATCCTGAAGCACAACACGCCCTGCGGCGTGGGCGTCGCCGACACGCTCAAGGGCGCGTGGGACAAGGCCTTTGCCACCGATCCCGATTCGCCCTTTGGCGGGATCATTATCGCCAATCGTCCCTGGGACCTGGAATTCGCCCAAGCCGTGGATGAGCTATTCACCGAGGTTCTGATCGGGCCGGATTTCAGCCCTGACACGCTCAAATTCCTGCGCAAGAAGAAGAACCGCCGCGTGATGCGATTTAATGCCGGGCGCGTCAACCGCAATGAACTCGATATCAAGCGCGTGTTGGGGGGGCTATTGGTGCAGACTCCCGACCTGACCTACGAAGATCCGCATCAGGCTAAGGTAGTGACGCGCCGCGCGCCCACCGAGGCCGAGTTGCGCGCACTGGCCCTGGGCATCCGGGTTTGCAAGCACGTCAAATCCAACGCGATCGCTTTCGTCAAGGAAGACCGCACGCTCGCGATCGGCGGCGGCGCTACCTCGCGGATCGACCCGGTCTATGGCGCGCGCGAAAAGGCCGCCCGCCTGGGTATCAATCTGGCGGGTAGCGTGCTGGCGTCGGAAGCTTTGTTCCCGTTTCCCGACGGGCCCACGTTGGCTGCCGAAGCCGGAGCCACCGCGATCGCGCAGCCGGGCGGCGCGGTGCGCGATGAGGAAGTGATCGCGGCGGCGGATAAGTTTAATCTTGCGATGGTGTTCACCGGGGTGCGCCACTTCCGACACTAATGCGGACGGCGGTGTCATGCGCGTAATGGTGATCGGCAAAGGCGGACGTGAACACGCCTTGTGCTGGCGGCTCAATCAGAGCCCCAGCGTGGGGGAGCTGTACTGCACGATCGGCAATCCCGGTATCAACAGCCTCGCGACCCCGGTGCCAATCGAACCCAACGACATCAATGGGCTGGCCGAGTTTGCCGCACAGCAGCATATCGATTTGACCGTAGTTGGCCCCGAAGAGCCGCTGACCCTGGGCATCGCGGACCAGTTCGCGACCCGCGGTCTCGCCCTGATGGGACCGTCACAGGCCGCCGCTCGGCTCGAAGCCAGCAAAGCGTTTGCCAAGCAGATAATGCGGGAAGCGGGCGTGCCGACCGCAGCCTTTGCGGTGTTCGACGATATCGAGGCCGCGCGCGCCCATATTCGCCGTCAGGGCGGACCGATGGTGGTCAAAGCCGACGGGCTTGCGGCGGGCAAGGGGGTGACGGTCTGCGACGACCCGCAGGCGGCGCTCAAAGCCGTTGACGACGCGATGGCGCGCGGGATTTTCGGCGCTGCCGGAAAACGGGTCGTGATCGAAGAGCGCCTGATCGGGCAGGAAGTCTCGTTTTTCGCCCTGTGCGATGGGCTCAATGCTCTGGCGTTAGGGATGGCGCAGGACCACAAACAGGTCTTCGAGGGCGATCGCGGTCCCAACACCGGCGGTATGGGCGCCTACTCACCGGTCCCGCAATTCGACGCCGCGCTTGAAGAGCGCATCATGCGCGAGGTGGTGAAGCCCACGCTGGGGGCGATGGCGGATCGCGGCACGCCGTTTCGCGGCGTCCTGTTCGTTGGCCTTATGGTCGATGGCGAAAATCTGGGCGTGCTCGAATTCAACGTGCGGTTTGGCGATCCCGAGGGCGAAGCCCTGATGATGCGCCTGGAGGGCGACCTGGCCGAGACCCTGCTCGCCGCCGCCCGCGGCGAGTTGTCAACGGACCATCTCCGGCTCTCGCCCAAAAGCGCGGTGGCGGTGGTGCTTGCGTCGGGCGGATATCCCGGCAGCCTACAACAAGGGACTGCCGATTAACGGACTGGAGCGGATCGACGGCAGCGAGCCCAGCGACGCCAAGGTCAGATGGGCGGTCGAGCAGGTGCGGGTCAAGGTGTTTCACGCCGGCACCGCATCCCGGGATGGACGCCTGGTGACCGACGGCGGGCGGGTGTTGGTTGCCACCGCGATGGCCCCTACACTTAAGCAAGCGGTTGACGCCGCCTATCAGGCGGCCGACATGATCGACTTCCAAGGCAAGCATCTGCGGCGCGATATCGCGGCCAAAGCGCTCGCCGGAACGCTCTGAGTGCAGATTGCAGACGGTCAAGCCCAATTCAGCAGCGGAGTCAGGCGCTCCGCCAGTGGCGACTATCGACGCCGCTGTGGCGGCGTTGAAGCACGGTCAGGCAATTGTCTTCCCGACCGAGACCTTTTACGGCGTCGCGGTTGACGCGGCCAATCCGCGGGCGCTTGAGCGTCTGTTCGAGATCAAAGAACGCGACCCCGACAAACCGGTGGCCCTGATCGCCGCCGACCTCGAAATGGTCGCGCGCGTGGTCAGCGAAATTCCACCCGTTGCGATGCGCCTGGCGCGGACCTTCTGGCCGGGGCCGCTTACGATCGTGCTGCCCGCCCGGCCCGAGTTATCGGCGGCGCTGACCAATCGCGAAGGCGGTGTAGGGATACGGATTTCGCCCCATCCGATAGCACTGGAACTGGCCCGGCGCCTGGGCTCGCCGCTGACCGCGACCAGCGCCAACCTGGCCGGGGAGCCGCCCGCCCGCACCATCGACCAGGCGCGAGCGGCCTTCGGAACCCGAATCGCAGCCTACGTTGATGGCGGTATGCTGAAGGGGTCGCTGCCCTCCACCGTGATAACGATTGAGGGCGATCGGATAAAAGTGCTTCGTGCCGGCGCCATTCCCGAGGATCGCCTGCATGAGGCGCTGCGCCGGTTGAACTGAAACCTCTTCACGAGATCCGAATCGATGTTTGAACGTAAAGAGCGAATCGAGCCCTTTCGGGGGCTGTTCTTTAATCCGGATCGCTGTGGCGATCTCGGCTCGATTGTGTCCCCGCCATACGATCTGATTGGTCCGGACCGCCAGGAGCAACTCTACCAGCGCAGTCCTTACAATGTGGTGCGGCTGGAATTCGGTCGCGAACCGGACCGCTACGGCGCGGCGGCCACGATGTTGAACCAATGGCTGAAGGAAGGAATCCTCCAGCGCGCGCCGTCACCCGCGATTCATCTGTACACCCAGACTTTCAGCTTGGAGGGACGCGAGCACCGGCGCAACGGATTCATCGTGACGCTGCGCCTGGAGGAATTCGCCAAGGGCAGAATCCTGCCGCATGAGCGCACCTTCGCCGCCGCCAAACAGGACCGGCTGCAATTGCTGAGCGCAACGCAGGTCAACCTGAGCTCGATCTTCGGTCTCTATCCGGGCAAGCATCCGGAGCTGGAAAGACTGCGGGAGAAAACCGCTGCGACGCCGCCGCTATTCGCGGTCCGCGACGATCTGGGGATCGACAATGAGTTGCGCACGATTGCGGATCGGCAGGAAATTCAAATCGTCCAGCAGGCGCTGCGCGACGTGCGTTTGCTGATCGCCGACGGGCACCATCGCTACGAAACCGCGCTCAACTATTGCCGCAGCCGGGCGGCGGACGGCGGCGCCAGCGGCCTCAAGCCCTACGACTACGTGATGATAACGCTGACCTCGTGCGACGATCCGGGATTGATGGTCCTGCCCACCCATCGCGTGGTGCGCCAGATCGAACCGGCGGCGGCGCGCGATTTCGAGCGGCGCGCAGGTGAGCTTTTCGCGATCGAGGAGTTTACCGATCCGGATAGCTTTCTGACCCGGCTCAAGGATGGCGGAACCGGGATACTCGGGGTCGCGCTGAGCGGATCCCCGAAGCTAAGGCTGCTGCGGCTGAAGGACGCGTCGGCGATGGCCGCGGCGGCGCCGGGCATGGCGCCGGCAGTCAGGGAGCTCGACGTATCGATTCTGCATGCGCTGGTGTTCGAACGGCTGCTGGGTATCGGCGAAGCGGCGGTCAAATCCGGTGCGCTGATCGATTACACAGTCGACGCCCGTGGTGCGCTCGCGGCGGTGGGAGAGGGCCGCGCCGCCGGCGCCTTCCTGATGAATCCGCCGTCAATCACCGACGTCGAGCGCGTCAGCGACGCCGGCGCCACGATGCCCGAGAAGTCCACTTACTTCTACCCCAAGCTGCTGACCGGCCTGGTAATGAACCCGCTGAGCGACTGAGGAAGCCGGGACATAAGCCTTTCTTTCCGGCGGAGTGGCCTGGCGCGTAGCGCTGGAAGTGGCTGGCGGGTTTACGCTCTGCGGTAATACAGGGCCGCCTTTGTCTCCCACAGCCCGAGGAAAGCGAATCACCAGGAAGCGGTCCATCGCATCGTCGGGGAAAGGCGCGGACGGTCGTTCACGCGGCCTCGCGGCGCTGCCCGATGCGTTCGACGAAATCCCAGATCGCGTCACCGGGGCCGCGGCTTTGATCGGCGCGGTCGGTCGCGCTGCGGTAAAACAGCCACAGTGCCAGCACCGCGAAGAAAACGTCGGGGATGCTCATCGCTACGAACGCATTGAGCCGCCCCGATTCCGCCAACGCTTCTCCCGCCTTCATCAGGACGTAGTAAAAGAAGAAGAACACCAGGCTGATGCCGAAGCGCTCGGACTGTCCGCCGCGGGCCGGCTTCAGCCCCATCGTTAATCCCAGGAGCGCGAACAGCAGCGTCGCGACGGGCACCGTAAACTTCTGCGCCCACTCGCTCTCCGCCTCGTAGTTGGGCTGGCCCAGAGCGCGGCCCTGCGCGATCACGGCCCGCAGTTCGGTACGGCTCATCTCCTGCGGGTCGTGATGGATGACGCCGAGCGCTTCGCCGGGATGAATGGTCAGATCGTAGATACCGAAGCGCGAGATATGGGTGTTGACCCCGTCGGCGTCGGTGCCGAAGACCGAGCCGTCGGACAGACGCAGCGTAATGGTCTCGTTCTTCTCGTCGGGGACGACCAAACCCGTGCGGGCGATGATGGTCGATTGTTCACGGGGATTGCGCTCATCCGAGATCAAGATCCCCGCCAAACGGGTGTCGGGCGGTTTGATCTTGTCGACATACACGACCAGGCCGGCAAAGCCGCGGTTGAACACTTTTTCTTTGAGCCCGGCGGTCGCCCGTGAACGCGCCAGATGATAAAGCTGGGAGCGCAGGTTGGCATTGGCCCATGGGCGCACGTCGAAGGCCAACCAACTGGAGAGGGCGTAAGCAATCAGCGCCAGGACCATCACGGGTGCGGCCAGGCGGTACAAGCTGATTCCGCAGGCCCGGGCCGCGGTCAGCTCATGGTCGGCCGACATCCGGCCGAAACCGAGCAAGGTACCCAGCAGGATTGCCATCGGCAAGGTCAGCTCCAGGAAACCCGGAACGATGTACCCCAGCAGTTGCAGGATCTCCATTGGGGTGACCCCATGATTGACCATCATCTCAATCAGTTTGAGCAGGCGGCCAACTACCAATGCGAAGGTCAGCACCAACAGGCCCAGGCAGAGCGGACCCAGCACCTCGCGGAAAACATAAAAATCCAAAGTCTTGAAACGATACACGTGGTCTGTCGCCTATTAGACCCGGGCGCGGGCTTGCTTTTAGCTTTGACTACGCGCGCACACAAAGCAAGTTGCGCCGGTTAACCTTGTGCACGGGCTATTTATGGAGCGCGAACAGACCGGATACGATGATTAAACAATGAAAGACGGACATGATCGGCGCGAGGAGCGGCGTCGCGGGCGTGAACCCCAGCGCAGCCCCAAGCGTCCACACACGCAAACGGCAGATCGGCGCGATATTGTTTTCGGCGTCGAACCGGTGCGCGAGATGCTGGCGGCCGAGCCGGCCGCGGTCCAGACACTCTATGTCAGAGGCCGCGACCAAGGCCGCTTTGCGCCTGAAATCGCGCGGGTGCGGCAGGCCGGAGGGCAGGTCGTAGCGGTCGAAGACCTGGAACTGGTGCGGATGGCCGGGTCCGAATCCCGCCATCAGGGCCTGGTGGCGGCGGTGCGCAACTACCACTACGCCGACTTGGAGGAGCTGTTGGCCGCCAGGCCGGATCCCCTGGTGGTAGTGGACGGCGTGACCGATCCGCGCAATCTGGGCGCAATCCTGCGTGCGGCCGAATGCGCGGGATTGCCGGGCCTGATTATCGCCCGCGACCGCACTGCCAGTATCACTCCGGCCGCGATCAAGACCTCGGCCGGGGCTTGGGCCCATCTGCGAATCGCGCAATGCGGCAACGTGGCGCAAATCCTGGAGCGGCTCAAGCAAGAGGGCTATTGGGTCGCGGCGCTGGCGCCCGAAGGCGAAGTATCACTGTATGATCTCGACATGAGCCGCCATCTGGCGATTGTGGTCGGGGCCGAAGGCGAGGGACTGCGGCGGCTGGTGAAGAAAAACTCCGACTTCCTGGTGAAAATCCCGATGGCGGGGCGGGTTTCCTCACTCAACGTGGCGGTCGCGACCGGAATCGTGCTGTTTGAGCTCAACCGCCGGCGCGACGCCAAAATCGCAACCGGTGCAAGCTCATAGAGGAATCCCGAGAGAATTGCCAAATATGGCTGAAGTATCAATGACCATTTAATCTGGGGCCATTTAATCTTGCAGGCCCCGTTCGTTGTAGCCTAGAATCTCATCCTCGGAGCGCTCTCTACGCATAGGCAGGGAAGCGCAATGAAGGGCAATTCCGTCCAAACGATCAGCCAGACTCTCACCGCTTCGTAGCGTTTCCATTATGCGCAGACGCTCCTTCTAGCGCATTTCGCACCGCCTCCGTGAGCGTCTCGCCCGGGGCCGCCGCCAATCGACGAGCAAGCTCATGGGTCCTTCGGTCTTTGATGTTGAGAGACAGGCCCTTGGTTACTTTGATGGTAGAAGAATTCCCACCTTTCTTCCTTAAGATAACGGCGACACCGCATCCCGGGAAGCCCATTATCCCCCTCTCGACCCAGCTCTTTGACATGTAATTCCTGCCCGGCGGATCCCTTTGCGGCGGGGGTTTCTTGACAGGCCCGTGCACGCAGCATAGAAATGCCTATTTAGCCCTTGGCCGATGTAGCTCAACGGTAGAGCAACTGACTTGTAATCAGTAGGTTGCCAGTTCAACTCTGGCCATCGGCTTGGCCTGAGATGGCTTTTGTTGAGTTGCGGAGAGGTTCCCGAGTGGCCAAAGGGAGCAGACTGTAAATCTGCCGGCGTAGCCTTCGGAGGTTCGAATCCTCCCCTCTCCACCAAATATGGGCTTACGGGAGCAAATGGGCCGATTTGGGCGAGAGCGGGAATAGCTCAGTTGGTAGAGCGCGAGCCTTCCAAGCTCGGGGTCGCGGGTTCGAGTCCCGTTTCCCGCTCCACGATTCACTTTGGGTGTTACGGCACAGGCCCATGTAGCTCAGTCGGTAGAGCACTTCCTTGGTAAGGAAGAGGTCACGGGTTCGAATCCCGTCGTGGGCTTCGCAAATTGGACTTGGCTGCGAAATTTGAATAAGGCTGTGCAAGCACAGGATCGCTTATGAGAGATTTAATCGGTTTGGCATGCGAAGGCTGCAAGCGGCGCAATTATACGACCTCCAAGAACAAGAAACGCCAGCCTGACAAATTTGGCATGAAAAAGTTCTGCCCGTTCTGCCGCTCGCACACGGTACACAAAGAAACCAAGGTTTAAGCGAGCGGCTGCGAACTGTCGCCTCCGGCCCCCAATCGGCCTGGATGGCGGTAAATAAGGCAAGTGAGGGTCAGTAGCTCTAATTGGACAGAGCATCGGACTCCAAATCCGAGGGTTGCAGGTTCGAATCCTGCCTGGCCCGCCAAACCAAGGCGGTTATTGGAATTTTGTTCGCCGATGGATAAGATAAAGGATTACTTCAACCAGAGTGTCACCTTCGTCAAGGAGTCGTGGACCGAACTGTCCAAGGTCCATTTCTCCTCACCCAAGGACACGCTGCGCGCAACCGCGGTAGTCGTCGTGGTGACCTTGCTGATGGCGGTGTGGTTGGGGGTGATTGACTTTTTCGCCACCCGCATCGTCCAGCAGCTGCTGAGCTAGCGGCATGCGGAGCAACCACCAGGGCTAGTTCTGGCGCAGATTGAAAAGCCAGGAGTTTTAAACCAACGCAGTGAGCCAGGCAACTAATACTACTGAAGTCCAGCCGACCGAGCCGCGACCGGCAACGGCCAGAAAATGGTATGTGATCCATACCTACTCCGGCTATGAGCACAAAGCCAAGGCCGCGCTCGAGGAGAGAATCCGGGCGCTTAAGGCTGGCAAAGACGGCAGCCGTTGGGAGGACCGGTTCGGCGAGATCCTGGTGCCAGTGGAGCGGGTGACGGAACTGGGCAAAGGCGGCCAGCGCAAGATTTCCAGCCGCAAGTTTTTCCCCGGGTACATTTTCGTCAACATGGAACTCAATGACGAGACCTGGCATGTGATCCGTAATACACCCAAGATCACTGGCTTCGTGGGTCACGCGACCGCGCCGCCCGAGGTCCCGGAGTCGGAAGTCAGGGAAATCACCGAACAGATGCAGGAAGGGGCGCTCAAGCCCAAACCCAAGGTCTTGTTCGAAGTTGGCGAATCGGTCAAGGTGGTGGATGGCCCTTTCCAGGATTTTAACGGCACGGTCGAAGAGGTCAGGCCTGAAAAAGGCAAAGTTCGGGTGCTGATCTCGATTTTCGGCCGGGCGACGCCGGTAGAATTGGACTTTATTCAGGTCGAAAAGGCGTAAAGACGGCGGCTCCAGGCGATGGGGCAGCCTTTGTTTTTGTCGGCGTTGGCCTTGCGGCCACGCGCACATGGGGTCTTAAGCAGTGGCAAAGAAAGTTGTCGGGCAGGTCAAATTGCAGATTACGGCGGGTGCGGCCAATCCCTCACCCCCGGTGGGTCCCGCGCTGGGTCAGCGCGGGGTCAATATCATGGAGTTCTGCAAGGCCTTCAACGCGCAAACCCAGAATATGCAGGGCCTGATCATCCCGGTGATTGTGACGGTCTATGCCGACCGCTCGTTCACCTTCATCACCAAAAGCCCGCCGGCGTCAGTGCTGCTGACCAAGGCCGCCGGCGTCGCCAAGGGCTCGCCGACTCCCAACAAGAACAAGGTCGGCAGGGTGACGCGCGCGCAGGTTGAGGAAATCGCCAAGACCAAGTCCAAGGATCTGAACGTCAACGATTTGGAAGGCGCGATTCGCACTATCGAGGGCACCGCCCGTTCGATGGGCATCGAAGTCATCGGCTAAGTGAAGTTATCGGTTTAAGACCGGTTTTCGGTTAAGGATACCGGTTTTCGGTTAAGGATACCGATTCCGGGTAAGGACAAGGTAGCGGGTAGGGAAAACATGGCAGGCAAAAAATACCGCGCGGCGGCCAGTAAAATCGACGAGGCCAAGAAGTATCCGCTCGAAGAGGCAATCCAGACCGTGGTCGATAACAAGATCGCCAAATTCGACGAAACGGTCGAGATGGCGGTGCGGCTCAACGTCGACCCTCGCCAGGCTGACCAGAACGTACGCGGCACCGTGGTGCTGCCCAACGGCACCGGCCGGACCAAGCGCGTCCTGGTGCTGGCCAAGGGCGATAAGGAACGCGAAGCGCGCGAAGCCGGCGCCGATTACGTCGGCAGCGAGGACATCATCAAGCGGATCCAGGAAGAAGGTTGGCTGGACTTCGAAAGCGTAATTGCGACTCCTGACATCATGGGCGCGGTCGGCCGCATCGGCAAGATTCTGGGACCCCGCGGCCTGATGCCCAATCCCAAGCTGGGCACCGTCACCTTCGATGTGGCCAAGGCCATAAACGAGGTCAAAGCCGGCAAGGTCGATTATCGGGTCGACAAGGGCGGCGTGATTCACGCGCCGATCGGCAAGACCAGCTTTGGAGTGGCCAAGCTGACCGAGAACGCCCGCACGTTGCTGGGGGCGGTGGTGCGCGCCAAGCCGGCCAGTGCGAAGGGCAACTACGTCCAAAGCGTCGCCTTGGCCTCCACGATGGGTCCCGGGGTGCGGGTTGATCCGGGCGAGGCCCGGGCCGTCTCGGCGGCCGCCTGAGCTGGCCCTGACCATTAGACCCGGATGCGGAGTACAGATCAGTGAAGAGAGCGCAAAAAACCGACATGGTCGCGGATCTTTCAAGCCGCTTTAACCGCGCCAGCATGGCGCTGGTGTCGGAATACAAGGGCATGACGGCCGCGGAGTCGGCGGAACTGCGCCGGCGCCTGAAGGCCGTGCGCGGCGAACTGCGCGTGGCCAAGAACACCTTGGTACGGCGAGCAATTCAGGAAACCAATTACGCCGGATTGGACGGCCAACTGGGCGGTCCGGTGGGCGTCATCTTTTCCTTCGAAGATCCCATTGCGGTCGCCAAGACCGTGACCTCCTTCAAGGAGGCGGGCGAGAGGTTCAAGCTGCGTGGCGGAGTGCTGGAGGGCAAACCGCTCAGCCGCGAGGAAATCCAGGATCTGGCCAACATGCCTCCAAAAGAGGTCGTGATGGGCCAGTTGCTGGGCGTGTTGCAGGCCCCAGCCAGCGCTTTGGTGCGCCTGCTCAACGAGCCGGGGTCGGCCCTGGCGCGCGTGGTCGACGCGATTGGCAAGAAGAATGGCGAGGCCGCTTCCTCTGCGCCCGCCGCCCCAGAGGCTGCCGCTCCCGAGGCTGCCACCGGCGAGACAGCATCATAGGCATCCGGGAGTGATGCGGCGGGGCGGCGCCCGATGGTGCCGCGGCCGCCGCGGGATATCGAACCCTTCGGGGACGGCACACCCCGATTCAAGGCAAATATAAGGAGACATCGAATGTCAGAAGCACAGCTCAGCCGCGATCAGGTAAAAGATTATCTGAAAAATCTTTCCCTGCTCGAAGCGGCTGCCCTGGTCAAGGAACTGGAGCAGGAACTCGGGGTCTCGGCGGCGGCGCCGGTGGCGATGGCGGCGGCTGGCGGTGCGGCCGCAGCCCCGGCCGCGGTGGTGGAGCAAGACGAGTTCACGGTAATGCTGACCGGGTCGGGGGAGAAGAAGATCCAGGTCATCAAGGTAGTTCGCGAACTCACCGGACTGGGCTTGAAAGAAGCCAAGGATTTGGTGGACGGGGCACCCAAGGCGGTTAAAGAAGGGGTGAGCAAGGCCGAAGCCGAAGATGTCAAGAAAAAGATCGAAGAAGCCGGAGGTAGTGTCGAACTGAAGTAAGCGGAGGGTCTTTTTTGCCGCGGCGATTCGGTTCACAATAGGATATCAGGGGCAGTGAGCGCGGCGTTCCTGCCCCGATCATACCTTGCCGCGGTATCAGATTCGCAAACACCAACCTTGCGTGCCGGCTAGGGCGCGCAAAGAACTCGGGATTCGTTCAGCCGCTGGCGCCAGCGGGCGGGTGGATTACCGGGCGGAGTAACAATGGCTCAGCAGTCGCAGGTTACAACCAACCTTCGTCTTCGCCGCTCTTTCGGCAAAATCAAGAAAATCATTGATATTCCCAATCTGATCGAGATTCAGAAGCGCTCCTACGACGAATTTCTCCAAGCCGATGCCAGCTCCGAGGAGCGTGGCGATGTCGGTTTGCAGGGGGTTTTCAAGTCGGTTTTCCCGATCAAGGACTTCAATGAGAACGCCTCGCTGGAATTCGTCAGCTACGAATTGGGGACCCCGAAATACGACGTCGACGAGTGCCATCAGCGCGGCATGACCTTCGCCGCGCCGATCAAAGTCAAGATTCAGCTCGTGATTTGGGACGTCGAGGGCGGCCATCGTTCGATCAAGAACGTCAAGGAGCAGGAAGTTTACTTCGGCGAGATCCCCCTGATGACGCCCAACGGGACCTTCATGATCAACGGGACCGAGCGCGTTATCGTCTCCCAGCTCCATCGCTCGCCCGGGGTGTTCTTCGAGCACGACAAGGGCAAGACCCATTCGACCGGCAAGCTGTTGTATTCGGCGCGAATCATTCCCTACCGGGGAAGCTGGATCGATTTCGAATTCGATCCTCGCGACGTGCTTTATGTGCGCATCGATCGACGGCGCAAGTTTCCCGCGACCGTGCTGCTGCGCGCGCTGGGCATGACCACCGAGGACTTGCTCAACTATTACTACAAAAAGGACGTTCTGATCCTCGACGGCAAGCAGCTCGCCAAGCAGTTCAAGCCCGACCAGCTTTTGGGCTCACGGGTCAGCCGCGAAGTCAAGGATCCCAAGAGCGGCGAGGTGCTGGCCCGCGAAGGGCGCAAATTCAACCGCGCCGTCGTGCGCCAGATGGAGCAGGCCAAGATCGAAGAGGTGCCGATCGCGATCGACGAGGCGCGCGGACGCATCTCCGCCCACGACGTGCCCGATCCCAACACCGGTGAGATCGTGGTGCGCATCAATGAGGAGCTGACCGACGACAAGGTCGAGCAGTTGCGTACCCGCGGGGTCAAGCGGCTCGAGGTTCTGTACACCGAGGATCAGCCCGGCGGCGGCCCGCTGCGCTTGACTCTGCTGCAGGACAAGCTGGAAGGCCCTGACGACGCCATTATCGAAATCTACAAGCGGTTGCGTCCCGGCGATCCGCCGACCATGGAGACCGCGACCGCGTTCTTCAATAACCTGTTCTTCAACTCCGAGCGCTATGATTTGTCGCGGGTCGGCCGGCTTAAACTCAATCACAAGCTCAAGATCAACGTGCCGCTGGAACACGGCACCCTGCGCCGCGAGGACATCCTCGAGGTGGTCCGCTACCTGGTCGAGCTCAAGAGCGGCAATGGCCAGGTGGACGATATCGACCATCTGGGCAATCGCCGGGTGCGCGCGGTCGGCGAGCTGGTCGAAAACCAGTTCCGCATCGGACTGGTGCGCATGGAACGCGCCATCAAGGAGCGGATGAGCCTGCAGGATATCGAGACCCTGATGCCGCAGGAGCTGGTCAACTACAAGCCGGCGGCGGCGGTGATCAAGGAGTTCTTCGGCTCCTCGCAGCTCTCCCAGTTCATGGATCAAACCAATCCGCTGTCGGAAATCGCGCACAAGCGGCGGCTTTCGGCGCTGGGACCGGGCGGCCTGACCCGCGAGCGCGCGGGCTTCGAAGTCCGCGACGTGCATCCCACCCATTACGGCCGGGTCTGTCCGATCGAGACTCCCGAGGGGCCCAATATCGGGTTGATCGCGGCGCTTTCGACTTATGCCCGGGTCAACGAATTCGGCTTTATCGAAACCCCGTACCGGGTGGTCGAAAACTCACGGGTCTCCGACCGTATCGTTTATCTGTCGGCGCTCGACGAGGAAGACAAGGTAATCGCGCAGGCCAATGCCGCGTTGGACGCCCACGGACGTTATTCCAGCGACTCGGTTTCGGCCCGGATCGGCGGTGAGTTCACCGTGGTGCGGCCCGACGAAGTCCAGTACATGGACGTGTCGCCCAACCAGTTGGTGTCGGTGGCGGCTTCGCTGATTCCGTTTTTGGAAAACGACGACGCCAACCGCGCCCTGATGGGTTCGAACATGCAGCGCCAGGCGGTGCCGCTGCTCAAGACCGACGCCCCGCTGGTCGGCACCGGTTTGGAGAAGACCGTCGGCCGCGATTCGGGAGTCACGGTCCTGGCGCGGCGCGATGGCAGCGTGGAGAGCGTGGACGCCGAGCGCATCGTGATCCGCGCCGACAAGCAGAGCCGGGACCCGCGCGACGCCGGCGTGGATATCTACAACCTGATCAAGTATCAGCGCTCCAACCAGAATACCTGCATCAACCAGCGTCCGGTGGTGGTCAAGGGCGAGCGGATCAAGACCGGCGACGTAATCGCCGACGGTCCCTCGACCGACTCCGGCGAACTGGCGCTGGGCCGCAACGTGCTGGTCGCGTTCATGCCGTGGGGCGGGTACAACTTCGAAGACTCGATCCTGATTTCGGAGCGCGTGGTCAAGGAAGACCTGTTCACCTCGGTCCATATCGAGGAGTTCGAATGTATCGCGCGCGACACCAAGCTCGGACAGGAGGAGATCACCCGCGACATCCCCAACGTGGGCGAGGAAGCGCTGCGCAACCTCGACACCAGCGGGATCATCCGGATCGGCGCCGAAGTCCGGCCGGGCGACATCCTGGTGGGCAAGATCACGCCCAAGGGCGAGACCCAGCTCAGTCCCGAAGAAAAGCTGCTGCGGGCGATTTTCGGCGAGAAGGCGGGCGAAGTGCGCGACACCAGCTTGCGGGTCCCGCCGGGGGTGGAAGGCACGGTCATTAACGCGCGGGTCTTTTCGCGCCGCGGCGTGGCCAAGGACGACCGCACCCAGGAGATCGAGCACACCGAAGCCGAACGGCTCAAGCTGGACGAGACCGAAGAGGTCCGCATCATCCGCCAGCAGACCGCGCGCAAGCTCAAGCGGGCGCTGGCCGGCAAGGAGCTGGCGGCGCCGCTGCGCGCCGAGGACCGGCGCATCCTGCTGCCCAAGGGGCACCCGCTCACCGCCGATGACGTGGACCAACTGGCGACGCCGCTGTGGAGCATGATCAAGGTCGATAACGAAGCCGCCGCCCACGAAGTGGAGCAGGCGCTCGAGGCGATGGACGAGAACGTCAAGGCGGTCAGCTCGCGTTACGGCACCAAGATGGATCGGCTGAAGGCCGGCGACGAGTTGCCCGCGGGCGTGATCAAGATGATCAAGGTCTTCGTGGCCATCAAGCGCCGCCTGCAGGTGGGCGACAAGATGGCCGGGCGTCACGGCAACAAAGGCGTGCTGTCGCGCATCCTGCCCGAAGAGGACATGCCGTATCTGGAAGACGGCATCCCGGTCGATATCGTGCTTAATCCGCTGGGGGTGCCCTCGCGCATGAACGTGGGGCAGATCCTGGAGACCCATCTGGGCTGGGCGGCGCGCGAACTGGGAGCATTGATCGAGCGCGATTTGCGCAATTCGGTGCCGCCGGCGCAACTGCGCAAGCGGCTGCTCGAAATCCATGCGGGCAAGGAGAATCTGGAGTTCATCGAATCGCTGTCCGACGCCGACGTGCTCAAGCTCGCGGCCAAGAGCGTTACCGGAATTCATCTGGCCTCGCCGGTTTTCGACGGGGCGCGGGAAGAGGAAATCTTCCAGATGCTCAAGCGGGCGGGCCTGCCCGACTCCGGGCAATGCACGCTGTACGACGGCCGCAACGGGCTGTCGTTTGAACAACCCGTGACCGTGGGCGTGATGTACATGATGAAGCTGCACCATCTGGTGGAAGACAAGATTCACGCGCGGTCCACGGGGCCTTACAGCCTGGTGACGCAGCAGCCGTTGGGTGGCAAGGCGCAGTTTGGCGGTCAGCGGCTGGGTGAAATGGAGGTGTGGGCGCTGGAGGCTTACGGCGCCGCCTACGCGTTGCAGGAGATGCTGACGGTCAAGAGCGACGACGTAGCCGGACGCACGCGGATGTACGAGGCGATCGTAAAGGGCGAGAACACCCTGGAGCCGGGCCTGCCCGAGTCCTTCAACGTGATGGTCAAGGAACTGCAGTCGTTGTGCCTTAACGTTGACTTACTCGAAGAGGCGGGACGGGCGTAACGCGGACTTGCCCGGGAGTTAAATTATGGAAGATATTTTTGGGGTTTTCGAAAAACCGAAGAATCCTCTCGCATTCAATTCGATCCGTATATCCATCGCCTCGCCGGAAATGATTCGCTCGTGGTCGCACGGCGAGGTGAAGAAGCCCGAAACCATCAACTATCGGACTTTCAAGCCCGAGCGCGACGGCCTGTTCTGCGCCAAGATCTTCGGGCCGACCAAGGATTACGAGTGTAACTGCGGCAAGTACAAGCGCATGCGCCATCGCGGCGTGGTGTGCGAAAAATGCGGCGTCGAGGTCATCCAGTCCAAGGTGCGGCGCGAGCGGATGGGTCATATCGACCTGGCCGCGCCGGTGGCGCACATCTGGTTTTTGCGCTCGCTACCGTCGCGCATCGGCACGCTGCTCGATATGACGCTCAAGGAACTCGAAAAGGTGCTGTACTTCGAGTCCTACGTGGTGCTCGACCCGGGGGAGACCCCGCTGCAGGCGCGCGAGCTGCTGACCGAGCGCAAGTACCGCGAGGCGCGCGAGCAGTACGGCGACGCGTTTAAGGCCGATATGGGCGCCGAAGCGATCCGCACCATGCTGTCGGAGCTGGAGCTGGAAAAGCTCGCCGGCGACCTGCGCGTGGAGATGAAGAGCACTTCCTCGGAGGCGCGCCGCAAGAAGGTCGCCAAGCGGCTCAAAGTGGTCAACGCCTTTCGCGAATCGGGCAACCGCCCGGAGTGGATGATTCTGACCATCCTGCCGGTGATTCCGCCCGATCTGCGGCCGCTGGTGCCGCTGGACGGCGGGCGCTTCGCCACCTCGGACTTGAACGACCTCTACCGGCGGGTGATCAATCGTAACAACCGGCTCAAGCGGCTGATCGAGCTCAACGCCCCCGACATCATTATCCGCAACGAGAAGCGGATGCTGCAGGAGGCGGTTGACGCCCTGTTTGATAACGGCCGGCGCGGGCGCGCAATCACCGGTCCGTCCAAGCGCCCGCTCAAGTCCTTGTCCGACATGCTCAAGGGCAAGTCGGGCCGTTTCCGCCAGAACCTGTTGGGCAAGCGCGTGGATTACTCGGGCCGCTCGGTCATCGTGGTGGGTCCCGAGCTGCGGCTGCATCAATGCGGACTACCCAAGAAGATGGCGCTGGAGCTGTTCAAGCCCTTCATCTACAACAAGCTCGAAGAGAAGGGCTACGTGACGACCATCAAAAGCGCCAAGAAGATGGTCGAAAAGGAAGGCAAGGACGTCTGGGACATCCTGGACGACGTCATCCGCGAGCATCCGGTACTGCTCAATCGCGCGCCCACGCTGCATCGGCTGGGGATCCAGGCCTTCGAGCCGGTGCTGATCGAGGGCAAGGCGATTCAGCTCCATCCGCTGGTCTGCGTGGCCTACAACGCCGACTTCGACGGCGACCAGATGGCGGTGCACGTGCCGCTGTCGGTGGAGGCGCAGGTCGAAGCGCGGGTGCTGATGATGTCGACCAACAACATCCTGTCGCCGGCCAGCGGCAAGCCGATCATCGTCCCCACCCAGGACATGGTGCTGGGGCTTTACTACATGACCCGCGAGAAGCCCTTGGCCAAGGGCGAGGGCAAATCGTTTTCCAACCCCGGAGAAGTGCGCATTGCCTACGACCACGGCGGCGTGGACCTGCACGCCCGCATCAAGGTGCGGATGCCGATTCACAAGACCGACGAATCGCTCAACCTGTCCGCCGACGAAGGCGACCAGCCGATGGGCGGAGGGACGGACGGCGCCGGCAATGGCTTGGTCGTGGTCGAGCGGGTGGAGACCACGGTCGGGCGTGTGCTGCTCTATGAGATCGTGCCCCCGGGCCTGGGGTTTGCCGAAGTCAACAAGACCATGAAGAAAAAGGAACTCGGCAACCTGATCGACTTGTCCTACCGCAAGGCGGGCAACAAGGCGACGGTCATCTTCGCCGACCGGCTCAAGGACATCGGCTTCGAATTCGCTACCCGCGCGGGAATCTCCATCTCGATCAAGGACATGAAGATTCCCCAGGAAAAGCCCCATCTGCTCGACGAAGCGCAAAAGCAGGTGGCCGAGATCCAGAAGCAGTACAACAACGGCGTCATCACCGACGGCGAGCGCTACAACAAGGTGGTCGATATCTGGGCCGAGGTCCAGGACAAGATCGGCGGCGAGGTGCTCAAGGGACTGTCGACCCAGGTCTTCGGCCGCAATGCCAAGGGCGAAGACATCAAGGGCCCGTCCTTCAACCCGATCTTCATTATGGCTGATTCCGGCGCGCGCGGTTCCGAACAGCAAATCCGCCAGCTCGCGGGGCTGCGCGGCCTGATGGCGAAGCCCTCGGGCGAGATCATCGAAACCCCGATTACGGCCAATTTCCGCGAAGGCCTCACCGTGCTGCAGTACTTCATCTCCACGCACGGGGCGCGCAAGGGCTTGGCCGACACCGCGCTTAAGACCGCCAACTCCGGCTACCTGACCCGCCGCCTGGTGGACGTCGCGCAGGACTCGATTATCACCGAGTACGACTGCGGCACGCTGGACGGAATCGAGATGACGCCCCTGGTCGAGGGCGGCGAGATCATCGAAGGACTGGGCGACCGGGTGCTGGGACGGGTGGCGCTGGAAGACATCAAGGATCCGTTCACCAACCAGGTGTTGGTGCTGGCCAACGAGACTATCGACGAGGACAAGGTCACGCTCATCGAAGACTCCGGTCTGGAGCGCGTGAGCATCCGCTCGGTGCTGACCTGCCAGTCGCGCCAGGGGGTGTGCGTGCAGTGTTATGGCCGCGACCTTGGCCGCGGACATCTGGTCAATCTCGGCGAGGCGATTGGAATTATCGCGGCCCAGTCGATCGGCGAGCCGGGAACCCAGCTCACGATGCGCACCTTCCATATCGGCGGTACCGCCAGCCGGCGCGCCGAGCAGACCACCCTGGAGTCACGCAACGAGGGCGTAATCCGCCTTCATGGCGTCAACACGGTGCGCAGCCGCGACGGCAATCAGGTGGTGATGTCGCGTCACGGTGAAATCGCCATCGCGGAGACGGTCGGCGACGGCACCCTGCAGCGCGAGCGCGAGCGCGAACGCTATCCGTTGGTCTATGGCGCCAAGCTGCTCAAGGGCGAGGGCGATCGGATCAAATCCGGCACCCTGATCGCCGAATGGGATCCGTACACGACTCCGATCATCACCGAAGTCGGCGGGACCATTAAGTATGGCGACATCCTGGAAGGCCGCACGATGGAAGAGCGGGTCGACGAACGCACCGGAGCCCGTTCCAACGTTATCGTTGAGTTCAAAGAGCTCGACGTGCGGCCGCGCGTCTCGATTAAGGATGCCAGCGGCAAGACCGCCAAGCTGCCGAACAGCGAGTCGCAAGCGCGCTACTTCCTGCCGGTGGGCGCTTACATCAACGTGCCTGAAGGCACCGCGGTGTTCCCCGGCGACATCCTGGCCAAAATCCCGCGCGAGACCACCAAGACCAAGGACATCACCGGCGGTCTGCCCCGGGTGGCCGAGCTGTTCGAGGCGCGCAAGCCCAAGGAGTTTGCGGTCATCTCTGAAATCGACGGCCAGGTCTCCTTTGGCAAGGACACCAAAGGCAAGCGCAAGGTCGTGGTGACGCCGGAAGTCGGCGAGCCGCGCGAGTACCTGATCCCCAAGGGCAAGCATATCGGGGTGCATGAGGGCGATATCATCAAGGCTGGCGAGCCGCTGATGGAGGGCTCCTCCAATCCCCACGACATCCTGACCATCCTGGGCGAAAAGGCGCTGGCCAAATACCTGGTGGACGAAATCCAGGAGATCTACCGGCTGCAAGGTGTGCGCATCAACGACAAGCACATCGAGGTCATCGTCCGGCAGATGCTGCGGCGGGTGCGGATCAAGGAGGTCGGAGACACCGATTTCCTGGTTGGCGACCAGGTCGAGAAATGGCGCTTTGAAGAGGAAAACGCCCGGGTACTGGACAAAGGCGGGGAGCCGGCGATTGCCGAGCCGTTGCTGTTGGGTATTACCAAGGCCTCGCTGTCCACCGAGAGCTTCATCTCGGCGGCCTCATTTCAGGAGACCACCAAAGTCCTGACCGAAGCCGCGATCAACGGCAAAGTGGACCGTTTGGTTGGATTGAAGGAGAACGTTATCATGGGCCGTCTAATCCCGGCCGGGACCGGAATGCCGGCTTATGGGCGGGTGACGGTCAAGGTCGAGGGCGGGGTGGTCGAAGAAGAAGAGATGGAAACCGAGTCCCTGGAGCCAGAGATGGTGCAGGGCCATTGACATAACCCCGCACAATACGTAGATAGTATGAGTTACGCCCAAGGGCGGTCATCGCCCTTGGGCGGTTCGTTTGGCCTCCGCCGTACCGGTTGGAGGCCGCGCTTTAGTAGTGTATAATTTCCAGCCCGCGCGGATGCGGTCTCTTTTGTTCCTGACTGCCTGAGAAACCGGGGCCGATTTGGCTGCGAAGCCGAGAGTGAGCTTTTAACGTGCCGACGATCAACCAGTTAATTCGCGGAGCCCGCGTAAAGAAGCGCTATAAGACCAGCGCGCCCGCGCTCCAGGGCTCGCCGCAAAAGCGCGGCGTTTGCACCCGGGTGTATACGTCGACGCCAAAGAAGCCCAACTCGGCGTTGCGCAAGGTCGCCCGCGTGCGGCTGTCCAATGGCTATGAAGTCACTACCTATATTCCGGGAGTGGGTCACAACCTCCAGGAGCATTCGGTGGTGCTGATCCGCGGCGGCCGGGTAAAGGACCTGCCGGGCGTCCGCTATCACGTGGTGCGCGGCACCCTGGATTCGATCGGGGTGCAGGAACGCCGCCAGGGCCGATCCAAATACGGGTCCAAGAAACCTAAGTAAGAAAATCATGCCACGCAAAGGCCAGATCAAGCTCCGGGAGATTTCGCCGGATCCGAAGTTCCACGACCGCACGGTCGCGAAGTTCATCAATACCGTGATGGAGCGGGGCAAGAAGTCAACGGCGGAGGGCATCTTCTACGGGGCGCTGAACATCGTCGCGAACCGCACCAAAGAAGAAGGCCTCGCGGTCTTCAAGCACGCGTTGGAAAACGTCCGCCCCGCCGTCGAGGTGCGCTCGCGCCGGGTGGGCGGCGCCAACTATCAGGTGCCGGTGGAAGTCCGGCCAGTGCGCCGCACCTCGCTGGCGATGCGCTGGCTGATGCAGGCCGCGCGCGCCCGCGGAGAGCGGTCAATGGAAGAGCGCCTGGCCGCGGAGATCGTCGAAGCGCATGGCAACCGCGGCGGCGCGGTCAAAAAGCGCGAAGATACCCATCGCATGGCCGAAGCCAACAAGGCTTTTGCGCATTATCGCTGGTAAGCATTTCCTGAGTAATTCTCATGGCTCGTGAAACACCTATAGAACGAGTGCGTAATATCGGCATCATGGCTCACATCGATGCCGGTAAGACCACCACCACCGAACGGGTGCTGTATTACACCGGTATCAGCTACCGCATGGGCGAAGTGCACGAAGGCACCGCGACCATGGACTGGATGGTGCAAGAGCAGGAGCGCGGCATCACGATCACCTCGGCCGCGACCACCTGCTTTTGGCAGAATCATCGAATTAATATTATCGATACCCCCGGTCACGTCGATTTCACCATCGAAGTCGAGCGCAGCCTGCGCGTCCTTGACGGCGCAGTGGCGGTGTTCTGCGCGGTGGGCGGCGTCGAGCCGCAGTCCGAGACGGTCTGGCGTCAGGCGGATAAGTATCGCGTTCCACGCGTCGCGTTCATCAACAAGATGGACCGCATCGGCGCGGATCACGAGCGCGTCGTCACCGAGATCCGGGAGAAGCTCAAGGCCACCCCGGCGCTGCTCCAGCTCCCAATCGGGGCTGAAGAGAAGTTTCTGGGCGTGATCGACCTGATCGAACAGCGGGCGTTGATTTGGGATAAGGAAACCCTGGGCGCGGATTACCGGATCGATGAGATTCCGGCCGACCTGCGGGAAAAGGCCGCCGAGGCTCGCGACAAGCTGGTCGAGACGCTGGCCGACCACGACGAGCGGATAATGGAGCGGTACCTGGAAGGCAAACCGATCGAGCCGGCGATGCTGCGCGAGGTGGTGCGCCGCGCCACCCTCGACATGAAGGTGGTCCCGGTGATCATGGGGTCGGCGTTTCGCAACAAGGGCGTGCAGCCGATGCTGGACGCGGTGGTCGAATACCTGCCCTCGCCGGTCGATGTTCCACCGATGGTCGGAAAGGTCGGCGACAAGATGGAAGAACGCTGGCCGCGCGACGACGCGCCGTTCTCAGCCTTGGCGTTCAAGATCATGACCGATCCCTATCTCGGCACCCTGACCTTTGTGCGGGTTTACTCCGGACGGCTGGAGAGCGGTTCGTCGGTGCTCAACTCGACCCGGCAAAAGCGCGAGCGCATCGGCCGGATCCTCAAGATGCACGCCAACAAGCGCGAGGAAATCTCCGAGGTGCTGGCGGGTGATATTGCCGCCGTCGGGCTGCGCGATACCACTACCGGCGACACCCTGTGCGACCCCGCGCATCCGATTGTGCTCGAGGCGATTGAGTTTCCCGAGCCGGTTATCCGGATCGCGATCGAACCCAAGACCAAGGCCGATCAGGACAAGCTGGGCGAGTCGCTCAGCAAGCTGGCCAAGGAGGATCCGTCCTTCCGGGTCACCAGCGATGCCGAGACCGGCCAGACCCTGATCGCCGGGATGGGCGAGCTGCATCTGGAGATCATCGTCGACCGCCTGCTGCGCGAGTTCAAGGTGGACGCCTCGGTCGGCAAGCCCCAGGTCGCCTACCGCGAAACCATCCGCCGCACGGTCGAGGCCGAGGGCCGCTTCGTGCGTCAGACCGGCGGTCACGGGCAGTTCGGCGTGGTTGACCTCAAGGTGGAACCGCTGGGCAAGGGTTCGGGATTCGAATTCCTTGACGCCACCAAGGGCGGCTCCATTCCGCGCAACTTCATTCCGTCGATCGAAGCCGGAGTCAAGGAATCGATGGAAAACGGAGTGCTGGCGGGCTATCCGATGGTCGACATCAAGGCCACGCTGCTCGATGGCCAGTACCACGAGGTTGACTCTTCGGAAATTGCCTTTAAGATTGCCGGTTCGATGGCCTTCCGCGAAGCCGCGGAAAAAGCCAGTCCGATTTTGCTGGAGCCGGTGATGGAGGTCGAGGTGGTGACGCCGCAGGAGTTCATGGGCGAAGTCATCGGCGACCTGAGTTCGCGGCGGGGCAAGATCCTGAGCATGGAGAGCCGCGGCGGCGCGCAGGTGATCGAGTCGCGGGTGCCGTTGGCGACGATGTTCGGCTATGCCACGCGGCTGCGCTCAATTACCCAGGGGCGCGCGACTTATACGATGCAGTTCGGCGCTTATGAGCCGGTGCCGCAGCAGATTTATGAAGAATTGATGGCGCGAAACGCCGAAGGTGGCGAAGCGCGGGCGCGTCTGTGACAGACGTCAGAGGTTTTAACGGGAGAGGACATCATGGGCAAGGCTAAATTCGAACGTACCAAGCCGCACGCGAATGTTGGCACGATTGGTCATATCGACCACGGCAAGACCACCTTGACTGCGGCCATCACCAAGGTTCTGGCGTCCAAGAAGATGGCTCAGTTCGTTGCCTTTGACCAGATCGACAAGGCTCCCGAGGAACGCGAGCGCGGGATTACCATCGCGATCGCCCACGTCGAGTACGAGACCGCCAACCGGCATTACGCGCACGTCGATTGTCCGGGGCACGCCGACTACATCAAGAACATGATCACCGGCGCCGCCCAGATGGACGGTGCGATCCTGGTGGTCGGCGCCAACGACGGGCCGATGCCGCAGACTCGCGAGCATATCCTGCTGGCGCGCCAGGTCGGAGTGCCGGCGATCGTGGTATTCATGAACAAGGTTGACATGGTCGACGATCCCGAACTGCTCGACCTGGTGGATCTGGAAGTTCGCGACTTGCTCAAGAAGTACGATTTTCCCGGCGACGACACCCCGATCATCCGCGGCAGCGCGCTAAAGGCGCTGGAGTGCGGATGCGGCAAGGACGACTGCGAGAAGTGCAAGCCGATCCTCGAACTGATGGCGGCGGTGGACAGCTTTATTCCGCAGCCCGAGCGCCAGATCGATCTGCCCTTCCTGATGCCGGTCGAAGACGTGTTCTCGATTTCCGGACGCGGCACGGTGGTGACCGGACGGGTGGAGCGCGGCCGGGTCAAGGTCAGTGAGGAAGTCGAAATTGTCGGTTTCCGCGATACCACCAAGACGGTGGTCACCGGCGTCGAGATGTTCCGCAAGATTCTGGACGAGGGCCAGGCGGGCGACAACGTCGGCGTGCTGCTGCGCGGGATCAAGCGCGAAGATGTCGAGCGCGGCCAGGTGCTGGCCAAGCCCGGCTCGATCACGCCGCACACCAATTTCGAAGCGTCGGTCTATATTCTGACCAAGGAAGAGGGCGGCCGTCATACTCCGTTTTTCAACGGCTACCGGCCCCAGTTTTACTTCCGCACCACCGACGTGACCGGCATCCTGCATCTGCCCGAGGGGACCGAGATGGTGATGCCGGGTGACAACATCAAGATCACCGGCGAGCTGATCACCCCGGTCGCGATGGATGAAGGTCTGCGCTTCGCGATCCGCGAGGGCGGCCGCACCGTCGGCGCGGGCGTGGTTTCGAAGATCATAAAGTAGAGTAACCGGTGGGACGAGTAGCAATAGGAGCCTTCAGACGTGGCTGACAGGATGAACGACAAGATACGGATCCGTCTCAAGGCGTACGACTATCGGCTGCTCGATCAGTCGGTTCGCGAGATTGTGGATACCATCCGGCGCACCGGCGGCAGGGTGGCGGGGCCGATTCCGCTGCCCACCCGGATCGAACGGTTTACCGTAAACCGCTCGCCGCACGTGGACAAAAAATCGCGCGAGCAGTTCGAAATCCGCACTCACAAGCGGCTTTTGGACGTGCTCGAGCCCACCCAGCAGACCATCGACGCGCTCGGCAAGCTCGATCTCGCGGCCGGCGTGGACGTTGAAATCAAACTCGAGTAGTGCAGTGCTCAGCGGTTTAATTGGAAAGAAGCTCGGAATGACCGAACGCGTCGACACCGGCGGCGTAGTGCGCGCGGCAACCGTGGTCGCCTTGGGTCCGTGTCATGTGACCCAGGTAAAGATCCCGGCTACCGACGGCTACGAAGCGGTCCAGGTGACGTTCGGACGCAAGAAACTGTCGCGGGTGCGCCAGCCTGAACGCGGCCATTTCGCCAAAAGTGATTGTGCGCCCGGAGTCGCGACGCGCGAGTTCCACGCCGCCGGGGGGTCCGAAATCAAGCTCGGCCAGGCGGTCGGCGCGGCCGACGTATTCAAGGCCGGTGACGTCGTGGACGTGGCCGGGGTATCCAAAGGACGCGGCTTCGCCGGGGTCATGAAGCGGCATCATTTCAGCGGCTTCCCCGGATCCCACGGCACCCATGAATATTTCCGCCATGGCGGTTCGATCGGTAACCGTTCCTACCCCGGGCGGGTTTTCAAGGGCCTGCGGATGGCGGGTCAGATGGGTAACGCGGCGGCGACCATCCCGAATCTGCGCGTGCTGGAAGTGCTGCCCGAGGATAACGCTATCGTGATTTCAGGCGCGATTCCGGGAGCCAAGGGCGGAATTGTCGTGGTCCGGCACTCCTCCAAGCATCGGCGCTCCGAAGCCGAGCGCAACGCGGAGCGCAATGCCAATGACTGAGGCGAGTACTTCTCCGGTAAAGCTGCCGCTGTTCTCGTCCGCGCAGGAGCGCAATGGCGAGATTGAAGTGGCGGGGCGCGTGTTCAATTGCGAAAGCGACCTGAGCTTGCTGCACGACACCGTGCGGATGCAGCTGGCCAATCGGCGCTCGGGCACCGCGTCCACCAAGACCCGCGGCTATATTTCGGGCGGCGGGATCAAGCCGTGGCGGCAAAAGCATACCGGACGCGCCCGGGCCGGTTCGACGCGCTCTCCGCTGTGGCGTCATGGCGGGACGATTTTCGGTCCGCAGCCGCGCGACTACTCCTATCGGCTACCCAAGAAAGCTTTGGCCAAAGCCTTGTGCCTGGCGCTCTCGGTGCGGGCGCGCGAGGGCAAACTGATAATCGTGGAGACTCTGGAGTTGCCCGAACTCAAGACCAAGGCGGCCAAGGCGGTGCTGGATCGTCTGGGGCTGACTCACGCTTTGGTGGTGCTGGGTGAGGGTGAGGATGGCGTGGTGCGTGCGCTGCGCAATCTGGCGGCCCACAAGGTCTTGCGCGTGGTCGGACTTAACGTTTACGACATCCTCAATTACGACGAAGTGCTGATGACGGCCAAGGCTGCCCGCAGCCTGGAGGCGCGGCTCGGGGGTGCCGGGAAATGACCGATTACAATTTGATCAGGTCCCCGCTAATCACGGAAAAGGGCACCATGGTCAGCGAAAAATCCAACCAGGTGGTGTTCAAGGTCAGGCCCGACGCGACCAAAGGCGCAATCCGTGACGCGGTCGAAGAGTTGTTCAAGGTGAGCGTGATCAAGGTCAGGACGATCAACCTGATGGGCAAGCGCCGGCGGGTGGGACGCGCCATGGGCAAGCGCCCGGATTGGAAAAAGGCTTACGTGACCCTCAAAGAGGGTAACCGGATCGAGTTCTTCGAAGGGGTCTAAGCGATGGCGGTGATTCAACTTAATCCGCGCACCCCGGCCCAGCGCTTCATGCAGGTGGCGGACTTTTCCGATCTGGACAAGAAGGCGCCCGAGAAGCGGTTGCTGGCCCCGCTTAAGAAGTCGGGTGGGCGCAACAACCGTGGCCGAATCACGATGCGCCATCGCGGCGGCGGCCACAAGCGCCGCTTGCGGCTGATCGACTTCAAGCGCGACAAGGACGGAGTGCCGGCGAAGGTCGCGGCGCTGGAGTACGATCCCAACCGCTCGGCCAATATCGCGTTGCTCCATTACGGCGACGGCGACAAGCGCTATATCCTGGCGCCGGTGGGGCTCAAAGTGGGCGATCGCATCGAGTCAGGTCCGCAGGCCGATATCAAGCCGGCCAATGCCCTGCCGCTGCGCTCGATTCCGGTCGGTACCTTCGTCCACGCGGTCGAGCTCAAGCCCGGCAAGGGCGCGCAGCTCTCGCGCGGGGCGGGCACCCAATGCCAGCTGATGGCCAAAGAGGGTAAATTTGCGCTGCTCAAGCTGCCCTCGGGTGAGCAGCGGATGGTGCAGGCTGAATGCCGCGCCACGATTGGCCAGGTCGGTAACCTGGACAGCGAGAATATTTCGCTCGGCAAAGCCGGCCGCAACCGCCATCTGGGCTGGCGGCCGTATGTGCGCGGGATGGCGATGAACCCGGTTGACCATCCGCACGGCGGTGGCGAGGGCCGTTCCAAGGGCAACCATCCGCAGTCGCCGTGGGGCATGCCGACCAAGGGATACAAGACCCGCGGCAAAAAGATCTCAGATCGTTATATCGTCAGCCGCAGACCGCGGGGCAAGCGGGGCTAACAGGACGCCAGCGAGATCGCTTAAGAGAGGTCGCCTAAGAAATGAGGTCGCTCAAGAAAGGTCCGTTCCTGGACGAGCATCTGCGTAAGAAGATCGACGCGGCGCGCGCCACCGGCGAAAAGCAGATTATCCGGACGTGGTCGCGCCGTTCGATGATTACACCCGAGATGGTGGCGTTGACCTTTGCGGTGCACAACGGGCACAAATTCATTCCGGTGTACTGCACCGAGAACATGGTGGGACACAAACTCGGCGAGTTCTCGCCGACCCGGACGTTTCATGGTCACGCCGGCGAGCGCAAGGGCGAAGTGCGCGGCAGCGGCGGCGGAAGATAGCCCGAGTGGAATGAATTTGCGTGGAACTGATGAATTGTGTGGGACTAATTGGATGATGGGTGCCGAGTAGGCGATGGAAGCAAAAGCCAGAACCCGGTTTGTGCGCATTTCGCCGCAAAAATTGCGGCTGGTTTGCGACTTGATCAAGGGCAAGGGGCTCGAGCAGGCGGTGTCGATTTTGGAATATACGCCCAAGCGGGGCGCCAAAATCCTGGCCAAGACGCTGATGTCGGCAGTGGCCAACGCGCGCAACCTGCAAAACGTCGACGAGGATCGGTTGTTTGTCAAACTGGCGGTCGCCGACGACGGACCGACGTGGAAACGTTCGCTGCCGCGCGCGCATATGCGGGCGACGCCGATTCTCAAACGGACCAGCCACCTGACCGTGGTGCTGGACGAACGGCCCGAATAGGTCGAGGCATTTATGGGTCAGAAGACACATCCGCGCGGCTTTCGGCTGGGAGTGATTGAAAGCTGGGATTCCAAGTGGTTCTCCGGGCATCAATACACCAACCTGCTCCACGAGGATTTGCGCCTGCGCGAGTTTATCAAAAAGCGCCTCTACCATGCCGGGATCTCGAAGATCGAAATCGAGCGGATGGCGAACAAGGCCAAGATCAATATCCACACCGCACGGCCCGGAATCGTCATCGGGAAGAAAGGCGCTGAGATCGAGAAGCTCAAGGTGGACATTCAGAAATTGATGAAGGGCAAGGAAGCCTACATCAATATTCACGAGGTGCGCCGGCCCGACCTCGATCCGCAACTGGTGGCCGAAAACGTCGGTTTGCAGCTTGAGCGGCGGGTCGCTTTTCGCCGCGCGATGAAGGAAGCGGTGACCCGGGCGATGAGGATGGGCGCCCAGGGGGTCAAGATCCATGTATCGGGGCGTCTGGCCGGCGCGGAGATCGCGCGGCGGGAATGGTATCGCGAGGGGCGGGTGCCGCTGCAAACTTTGCGCGCCAACGTTTCTTACGGTTTTGCCGAAGCCAAGACGACTTACGGCATCATCGGAATCAAAGTATGGATTTTCCGCGGCGAAATCATTACCCGCCAGGAAGAGGAGGATAAGCGCACTGCCGGTGCGGCGTGACTTTTAGAATCCGATGCTTCAGCCCAAAAGAACCAAATACCGCAAGATGCAAAAAGGCCGCCGTCGCGGCACCGAGTCGCGCGCGGTGGAATTCGCGTTCGGGGACTACGGCCTCAAAACGTTGGAGCGGGCATGGCTCAGCAGCCGCGCTCTGGAAGCCGCCCGAATCGCGCTCACCCGCCATATCAAACGCGGCGGGCGGGTGTGGATCAGAGTTTTTCCCGATAAGCCGATCAGCAAGAAGCCGGCCGAAACCCGCATGGGCAAAGGCAAGGGCTCTCCCGAGGCCTGGGTCGCGGTTATCCGTCCCGGGCGGATACTGTTCGAGATGGAAGGCGTGGATTCCGCGACGGCACGCGAGGCTTTGCGTCTGGCGGCGCATAAATTACCGGTTAGAACCGCGGTGGTTGAACGGGAGGTAAGGGCCGTTGGAGCTTGACGAATTGCGCCAGATGAGCGCCGACGATTTGCGCGTCAAGGAACGAGAAGTGCGTGAAGAAGCCTTTCGCCTAAGGGTCAAACTAAGGACCAATCAGCTTGACAATCCGGCGGGCTACAAAAAGGCGCGCAGGGAATTGGCGTGGATCAAGACGCTTATTACACAGAAGACCAAAACGGCTGCATCGGGCGCGCAATGCTGCACCGGGCGCCGCAATGAGGAGCGCCAGTAATGCGTGAGCGAACCAAAGAGCGCGAGGGCGTGGTGGTTTCGGCCAAGATGGTCAAAACGGTGGTGGTCCAGGTCGCAGCGCCAGGTGGCGCATCCGCTGTATGGCAAAAGGATCCGGATCAACGAGCGCTACAAGGCCCACGATGAGAAGGGCGAATGCCGCGAGGGCGATCGGGTGTTGCTGATCGAGTCGCGGCCGCTGTCCAGGGACAAGCGCTGGCGGGTGAGCAAGATTGTCAAGCGAGCGGCGGGCTGAGCGGATTGACTGGCGCGCAGTAGGATTGATTAGAAAGTGGTGCAAACGCAAACCGTGCTCGACGTGGCGGATAATTCAGGGGCCCGAAAGGTCATGTGCATCAAAGTGCTTGGCGGGTCCAAGCGCAAGTACGCGACCATCGGGGACATTATCGTGGTGGCGGTCAAAGAGGCGATACCCAACGCCAAAGTAAAAAAAGGCGACGTGGCCAAAGCCGTGATCGTGCGCACGGCCAAGGAAATCGGCCGTCCCGACGGCAGCTATATCCGCTTCGACAATAATTCCGCGGTGCTGGTCGACAACCAGCATGAGCCGATTGGCACGCGCATCTTCGGGCCGGTGGCGCGGGAGTTGCGCGCCAAGCGGTTCCTCAAGATTATCTCGCTGGCGCCGGAGGTGTTGTGATGGCGGCGCCGAAGTGGGGGATCAAAAAGAATGACATGGTGATGGTGGTCGCGGGCCGCGAGCGGGGCAAGACCGGCAAAGTGTTGCGGGTGCTGCCGGACAGCGGCAAGGCTACGGTCGAGCGGCTTAACCTCGTCAAGCGGCATTCCAAGCCGCGCGGCGCCGCCAGTCCGGGCGGTATCGTCGAGAAGGAAGCGGCGATCGACATCTCCAACCTGATGTTTTTCTGTGAGCACTGCAATGCTCCGGTCAGGGTCGGTTTCAAAATCGCGGCTGATCGCAGCAAGACGCGGGTATGCCGCCGATGTCACGAAGCGATAGGTAACGAGTAATGGCCGATAAAGGACAAAAGGGCGAGCGGCCCGACAAGGGCGCAGGCGCGCGGTCCGACAAGGGCGCGGGCGCGCAGAACAAGCCCAAGGGCAAGAAGGGCGGGGCGCCGCAGCAGGCGGCCGCGCCCGAGCCCGAGGTTGAAGCTGCACCCGAAGAGAAGATTCCGGCGCGGTTGCGGGTCCGTTTCGAAGCGGAAATCATGCCGGAGTTGATGCGGGAGTTGAAGATCGACAACCGTATGCGGGCGCCGCGGCTGTCCAAGGTCGTGATCAACATGTCGCTGAGCGACGCGCGTGAAAACGTCAAGGTGCTCGATGGAGCAAGCGAGGAACTGCGGCTGATTACCGGCCAGAAGCCGGTGATTACCAAGGCGCGCCGCGCGATTTCGAATTTCAAGCTGCGCGAGGGGATGCCGATCGGCGCGATGGTAACGCTGCGGCGCGAACGGATGTACGAATTCGTCGACCGCCTGGTGAACGTCGCCCTGCCGCGCGTGCGCGACTTCCGCGGCGTGAGCGAGAAGGCCTTCGACGGACGCGGGAATTACTCCCTGGGCATCCGCGAGCATACGATTTTCCCCGAACTCAATCTCGATAAGGTTGACACGGTCAAGGGGATGACCATTTCGATCATAACCACGGCGCGCAGCGACAACGAAGGTTATATGCTGCTGCGGGCGCTGGGAATGCCGTTTCGCGGTGCCGGCGGCGAGCGCGACATGGTCCGGACGGCGGCTTAAAGGGAGCAGGACGTTAGATGGCCAAGACTTCTCTGATGGTCAAGGCGACGCGTACGCCCAAGTTCAAGGTGCGGCAGCATAATCGCTGCCCCTTGTGCGGGCGCAGTCGCGCTTATTATCGCCGTTTCAAGATGTGCCGTATCTGCCTGCGCAAGTTGGCGCTCAATGGCCAACTGCCGGGCGTGATCAAAGCTAGTTGGTAGGCTTTATCTGATGTCGCAGACCGATCCGATTGCCGAAATGTTGACCAGGATTCGCAATGCCGCGCATGCCCATCATGCCGAAGTGCAATTGCCGCATTCGCGCCTGCGCGAGGCGATCGCCAGGGTGTTGGCCGCCGAGGGATTTCTCGAGTCCGTCAATACCAGCGGCGAAGGCTACAAGCGCAAGCTGGTGCTGGGAATCCGCTATACCGACGGCCGCACTCCCGTAATGCGCGGTTTGAAACGGGTCAGCCGGCCCGGACTGAGGCGCTACGCGGGTTGCGAGGAGCGGCCGAAGATCCGGGCGGGGCTGGGAATCAACGTGCTTTCGACTCCATTGGGAGTGATGACCGATCGCGAAGCCCGCCGCAAAAAAGTCGGCGGCGAAGTATTGCTCGCGGTGTGGTGAGCAGGCGCCGCGTGGGGTTTTGAAGTCAGGATTTTGAAGTAATGTCACGAATAGGAAAGCAGCCGATTCCACTGGAAAACGGCGTCAAGGCCACGATTAGCGGACGCTCGGTCCGGTTCGAGGGGCCCAAAGGCAAACTCGAAATGGAAGTGCCGGCGGGGCTTGATCTTGAGCTGAGCGATTCCGTCCTGACCGTCAAGCGGCCGGTGGACGGTGGCCGCGAACGGGCGCTGCATGGTTTGACCCGCAAGCTTTTGGCCAATATGGCGCAAGGCGTGGGCAAGGGTTTTATCCGCACGCTCGAGATCAACGGCGTGGGTTACCGGGCCGAGGTCAGAGGCACTACGCTGTATATGACCTTGGGCTATTCGCATCCGATCCTGTACCAGCTGCCCCCGGGGATCACCGCCAAGGTCGAGCGCCAGGTGCTGGTGACGCTGGAAGGGGCGGATCGCCAACTGCTGGGCATGGTCGCCGCGCAACTGCGCGAACTGCGTCCGCCGGAACCGTATAAGGGCAAGGGAATCAAGTACGCCGAAGAGAAGATCCGGCGCAAAGCCGGCAAGGCTGCGGCGGGTTCGAGCTCAGGTTAACAGCTATGGCATCAGAGCGAGTGGTAAATCGCGTCGCCCGGCAACGGCGGGTGCGGCGCAAGGTGCGGGGTAGCGAACAGATGCCGAGACTATCGGTTTACCGTTCGCTGCATCATATTTATGCCCAGGTAATCTCGGACGAATCGGGCCAGACACTGGTCGCGGCTTCAACTTTGAGCGCCGAGGTGCGGGGCGAACTTAAGACCACGCGCAACCTGAACGCGGCCAAACTGGTCGGTAAGACGGTCGCGGCGCGCTGCCAGGAAAAAGGGATAAATCAAGTCATTTTTGACCGCAACGGGTTTCTCTACCATGGCCGTATCAAGGCTCTGGCGGATGCCGCCCGGGAAGCCGGGCTGAAGTTTTAGTGCAACGGGAGCTGGAGATAAACTGCCATGGCTGAGCGAATAGATCCCCAGGGACTCGATCTCAAAGAGAAAGTGGTTCATATCAACCGCGTCGCCAAAGTCGTCAAAGGCGGACGCCGCTTCAGCTTCAGTGCGCTGGTCGTGGCCGGAGACGGGGGCGGGCTGGTCGGCTTCGGTCTGGGCAAGGCGAACGAGGTTCCCGAGGCGATTCGCAAGGGTGTGGATCGCGCCAAAAAGAGCCTCATCCGGGTGCCGCTGCGCGCCGGCACGATTCCGCATGAGGTTCTGGGCCGCTTCGGTGCCGGCAAAGTGATGCTCAAGCCGGCGGTTGAGGGAACCGGAGTCATCGCGGCGGGCGGCGTACGGGCGGTGGTCGAACTGGCCGGTATCCGCAATGTATTGACCAAGCGCCTGGGCTCCTCCAATCCCCATAATCTGGTCAAGGCAACCTTCGAGGCGCTGTTGGAGTTGCGTAACCCCGAGGACGTAAACAAGCTGCGCCGCAGGCCGCAGCCTCAAGTAGTCGAGGCGGCGCCGGATGCGGCGCCGGGCGCGTAAACGGTGGCTGGCATGGGTGATGTGATTCGCATAAAGCTGGTTCGTAGTCCGATCGGCACCACCCAGCGCATCCGCGAGACTCTGCGCGGGCTCGGTCTGACGCGGATGGGACGGGAACGTGAATTGACGCGTACGCCGATGGTCGACGGGATGCTTCGCCGAGTCGCGCATCTGGTGGCCGAGGTAAAGCCCGGTGAGGTAAAACGCGGCAACCGGAAAGCCGGCGAAGCGGCCAACCAGCCGCGCGGACATATACTGGGCATTTAATAGGTACGATCGAATAAATGAATCTCGCAGATTTACATCCTGCCGACGGCTCGACCCACCGCATCAAGCGGATCGGCCGCGGTATCGGCTCGGGGCATGGCAAGACTTCAGGCCGCGGGCATAAGGGCCGAGGTTCGCGCAGCGGCGGCAACACACCGCCGAGCTACGAAGGCGGTCAGATGCCATTGCAACGGCGGCTGCCAAAGCGCGGATTCCGCCGTCTGTTGGTCAATGAACGGGCGCGGGCCGAGGTGGAGTGCGTCAATCTCCGGCGGCTGGCCGTCTTTGAGGCCGGCGCCACGGTGGATCCCGAGACCATGGCGAAGCGGGGTTTGGTCCGTGCCCGCAGCCGGGTAAAGGTATTGGGCGACGGAACGTTGGGGGCGGGGCTAACCATACGGGCTCACGCTTTTTCCAAGAGCGCGCTTGAAAAGATCGTCGCGGCAGGTGGCACTGCCGAAGTTATAACTGACGAAGTGACAGGGGATACCGCGGCTTAATGATTGAAGGTTTTTCCAACGCCTCGCGCATCCCCGAACTGCGCCGCCGGTTGCTTTTCACCGCCTTTATGCTGGCAATTTACCGGATCGGGGTGGCGGTGCCCACGCCTGGGATCGACGGCCAGGCGCTGTCGTCATTCTTCGACGCCGCGCGCAGCACCTTGTTCGGCTGGATCAATCTGTTCTCGGGCGGGGCATTGGAGCGGTTTTCAGTCTTTGCGTTGGGCATCATGCCCTATATTTCGGTCGCGATTATTCTCGACCTGCTCAAGGTTGCATCGCCCTATCTGGACGAGCTCTACAAAGAGGGCGAGGCGGGCCGGCGCAAGATCACCCAGTACACCCGCTATGGCACCGTGGGGCTGGCGATTGTCCAGGGCTTGATGATCGCGATTTCGCTGGAGAAGATTCAGGCTCCGGGTGGGGGCTCGGTAGTTTACAATCCGGGCTGGTCATTCCGCATCGTGACGGTTCTGACGCTTACCGCCGGAACCATGTTCATCATGTGGATGGGCGAGCAGATCACCGAGCGTGGAATAGGCAACGGTATCTCCCTGATCATCATGGCCGGTATCGTGGCTCGTCTGCCCAGCGCTTTGGGAACCACGGTGCAGTTCGTGCGCGAGGGCGAGATGAGCCTGTTCGTGTTGCTGCTCGTGTTGGCGGTGGCATTCGGAGTAACTGCGGGGATCGTCTATGTAGAGACCGCGCAGCGGCGGATTCCGGTACAGTACGCCAAGCGCGTGGTGGGCCGCCGCATCTATGGCGGGCAGACCTCGCACTTGCCGCTCAAGATCAATACTGCCGGGGTGATACCACCGATTTTTGCCTCTTCGATTCTGGTTTTCCCGGCGACGCTGGCCACGTTCGTACCGGCGCTGAAAAATTACTCAGCGATGCTGACGCCGGGCGGATGGATTTACGACGTCGTTTACGTGGTGCTGATCATTTTCTTCACCTACTTCTATACCGCGGTTACGTTTAATCCGGTTGATGTCGCCGACAATCTCAAGAAGTACGGAGGGTTTATTCCGGGTATCCGGCCCGGACGCTACACCGCCGAATATATTGACCGGGTACTGTCGCGCATCACGTTGGGCGGGGCCATCTACGTGAGCGCGGTTTGTGTGCTGCCGACGATTCTGATCCAGCAGTTCAACGTTCCCTTTTATTTTGGCGGCACCGCGTTGCTGATCGTGGTGGGAGTGGCGCTCGATACTATCGCCCAGATGGAGACGCATCTTTTGACGCGTAACTATGAGGGCTTCATGCGGCGCGGCCGAATCAAATCGAGGAAGGGGTAACGACGGTGCGGCTGGTATTGTTGGGTCCTCCGGGTGCAGGCAAGGGCACGCAAGCCAAGCAGCTTGAGGAAGCACTTAAGATTCCGCAAATCGCCAGTGGCGACCTGCTCCGCCTGGCAGTGCGCAACAAGACCCCGCTGGGAGTCGAAGCGCGCCGCTACATGGATCAGGGGACTTTGGTGCCGGACGCGTTGGTGCTTAAATTAATTGAAGAGCGGCTGGCCGACCCGGACGCCGCCAAGGGTTTTATTCTGGACGGTTTTCCGCGGACTCTGGCGCAAGCCGAAGCGCTGCGTGAGATGCTGGAGCGCAACCATCAGATGATCGATGGAGTGTTGGCGCTGGTGGTGCCGGATCAGGAGATAATCAAGCGGATTTCGGGCCGGCGGACGTGCAAGGATTGCGGTGCGATGTACCACACGATTTTCGATCCGCCGCGCAACGTCAACCTCTGCAACAAATGTAACGGCGAGCTATACCAGCGCGAGGATGACGCTGAAGATACGGTAAAGATGCGCCTGGAGGTTTACGATACACAGACCCGGCCGCTGCTCAATTACTACCAGGAGCGTGGACTGCTGAGCCGCATCGAAGGCGTCGGCGCTCTGGACGATGTGCGCAAGCGGATCATGGCGGCCGTGGCGGAGGTCCGCAAAAGGGCGTGATTCTTCTCAAGAGTGCTGAAGAGTTGGCGGTGATGCGCAAGGCCAGCCGGATTGTCGCCGAGATTCTGGCCGAGTTGCGCAAGATGGTGGCGCCCGGCGTGACCACGGATGAACTGGACGCGCTGGCCGAGCGTCAGACGCTGGCCAAGGGAGCGCGTCCGGCCTTCAAAGGATACCGCCCGCGTGGCGTGACGTATCCCAAGACGCTGTGCGTATCGATTAACGAGGAGATTGTCCACGGCATCCCGTCGAACCGGAAAATCAAGCCGGGTGATATTGTTAGCTTAGACTTCGGCGTGGTGTACGATGGGTTTTTTGGGGACGCGGCGATAACCGTCCCGGTAGGCAAGGTTTCCGGCCGCGCGACCAAACTGATGGAAGTGACGCGGGCTTCGCTTTACGCGGGAATCGAGCAGATGCGGGCCGGTAACCGGATGAGCGATGTCGCGTGCGCGGTGCAGGCAACCGCTGAAAGCGCCGGCTTTTCGGTGGTGGAAGACTTCGCGGGGCATGGGATCGGACGCAGTTTGCATGAGGATCCGCAAGTCCCGAACTATTTTCAACGGGGGATGCCTAACCCGCGGCTGCAGGCTGGAATGGTGCTGGCAATCGAGCCGATGGTCAATGAAGGCACGGCTCGACTGAAGATCTTAAACGACGGCTGGACCGCGGTCACCGCGGACGGAAAGCTCTCCGCGCACTTCGAGCATTCCGTCGCGATTACCGATCACGGACCGGAGATTTTGACCGAACTTAACTAAATGTCCAAGGGCGACGCAATCGAAGTTACCGGCACGGTCCTCGAGGCCTTGCCAAACGCGATGTTCAGGGTCTCGCTGGAAAACGGCCACCGCGTGCTGGCCCATATTTCGGGCAAGATGCGCATGCATTACATCAAGATCCTGCCGGGCGACAAGGTGACGGTGGAATTGTCGCCCTACGATCTGACCCGCGGCAGGATCACTTACCGCATGCGTTAGCGGCAATCGAGGCAGGGCAAATGAAGGTCCGAGCATCAGTAAAACGGGTATGCAAGAACTGTAAGGTCGTGCGCCGGCAGGGAGTGGTGCGAATCATCTGTTCCAATCCCCGGCACAAACAGCGGCAGGGCTAGCCGGCCGCGGGTCAAGGTCAGGAGGCAACAGATGAGAGTCGCGGGCGTGGAATTACCGAAAGCCAAGCGTGTTGATATCGCGTTGACTTATATTTTTGGCATCGGCCGCAGCGGGGCGCTCAAGATTCTGGGCGCCGCCAAGGTCGCCGGCGACAAGAAAACCGACGACGTGACGGATGAGGAGCAGGTCCGCATCCGCCAGGTCATCGATCAGGAATTCAAGGTGGAAGGCGACTTGCGCCGCGACATTCAGCAGTCGATTAAGCGTCTGATGGACTTGGGCTGTTACCGCGGCCTACGCCATCGGCGGGGATTGCCGGTGCGGGGACAGCGCACGCATACCAATGCCCGCACCCGCAAGGGACCGCGCAAGATCGTCGCGGGCAAGAAGCAAGCTCCATCCAAGGGATAAATACCATCCGGGACCGGGCCGAACGCGGAACCGTTGAACGATGGATGTCAGAAGCTCTCGAGCAGATTATTTAGATGGCAGAAGAAGGCAAGAAAGGTAAAGAGCCAGCCGCGAAAGCGGGCGAGGCTGCGGCGGCTACCGCACCCAGGCGCAGAAAGACCAAGCGTAGCGTGCCCGAAGGGATAGCGCACGTCCATGCGACCTTCAACAACACTCTGGTGACCATTACCGACACCCAGGGGCAGGTAGTGGCGTGGTCAAGCGCGGGCGCGGTGGGCTTCAAAGGGTCGCGCAAGGGCACCCCGTTTGCCGCCCAAATGGCGGCGGACGCGGCCGCGCGCAAGGCTGCCGATGTCGGCATGCGGAGCGTGACGGTTTACGTCAAGGGACCGGGTGGCGGCCGCGAGTCGGCGGTGCGCGCGTTGCAGGGCGCGGGACTTAACGTCAGCTCAATCAAGGACGTCACGCCGATTCCCCATAACGGATGCCGTCCGCCCAAGCGACGCAGGGTTTAATTGCGGGCGCCCGATTTGGTCGATAAAGACTTGGTCGGCAAAAAGGATACGAACTAGTGGCTAGATATCTCGGTCCCGTGTGCCGGATGTGCCGGCGCGAGGGTTTAAAGCTGTTCCTCAAGGGCGAGCGTTGCTACACCGACAAGTGCGCAATCGAGCGGCGCAATTATCCGCCCGGCGCGCATGGACAGGGGCGGGCGCGCTTCTCCGAGTTTTCGATCCGCCTGCGCGAAAAGCAGAAGGTCAAGCGCATCTATCGGCTTTTGGAGACCGAGTTCGCGCACTACTTCGACCTCGCGGAACGCACCTCCGGGATCACCGGTGAAAACTTGCTGGTGTTGCTCGAGCGCAGGCTGGACAACGTGGTTTACCGTCTGGGCTTCGCCAATTCCCGCTCCCAGGCGCGTCAATTGGTCCGGCACGGTCATTTCGCGGTCAACGGCAAGGTGGTGGATTTACCCGCCTACCTGGTCGCGGTGGCCGAGGTGGTGAGCGTGGCTGAACCCAGCCGGCAACTGAAGACTATCACCGAGGCGATCGAACTGTCCCAGCGGCGCGGCACGCCGCCCTGGATTCTGCTCGAACGGGAACAGTTCCAAGGCTCTTTGCGTACCCTGCCGGCGCGCGCAGACATCACGATTCCGATTAGCGAAAAGCTGATAGTCGAACATTATTCCAAGTAGGGAGATCCGGCGCATAAGCTGAAGAGTGCCGCGCGCGGCGTGCGTCACTCAAATCGAGAAACAGATGCAAAAGGACTGGCGGAATCTAATCAAACCCAAGGCGATCGAGTTCGACGAGAAAGAAGTAACGTCCAACTACGGACGCTTCATCGGCGAACCTTTCGAACGCGGCTACGGCATCACGATCGGCAACGCTTTACGGCGTATCCTGTTATCGTCGCTGCCAGGCTATGCCATCGCCGCGGTGCGTATTCAAGGTGTGCTTCACGAGTTCTCGACTATTCCCGGTGTCAAAGAGGACGTTACCGATATTATCCTCAACCTCAAAGAGGTGCGTTTGCGCCTTCACGAGGGCGACCAATTGACTGCCTCGCTCAAGGCCACCGGCGAAGCCGTGGTACATGCCCGCGACATCACTGGCGGACCGAACCTGGAAGTTCTGACTCCCGATCAGCATATCGCGACCGTGGACAAGGGTGCGGTGCTGGATATGGAGTTGGTGATCAAGGAGGGGCGCGGTTACGTGCCGGCGGAGCGCACCGAAGAGGAAGAGGAGCCGGTCGGCACGATTCGCCTGGACGCCATCTACTCGCCGATTAAGAAGGTCAACTTCGTGGTCACCAACGCGCGCGTTGGCCAGCGCACCGACTACGATCGGCTGGCGCTGGAGATCTGGACCGACGGCTCGATTGGGCCGCGCGAAGCGCTGACCTACGCGGCCCGCGTGATGCGCGATCAGATGGGTATCTTCGCCGGTGCGGACGAAGAGGCCGAACAGCCGGTGCTGGGCGAGCGGGTCGAGCGTCCCGCCGAGCCGCTCAACGAGAACCTGTTCCGGCCGGTGGAAGGCTTGCCGATTTCGGTGCGGGCCTTCAATGGGCTGCAGAATGCCGATATCAAGTACGTCGGCGAGTTGGTGCAGCGCACCGAGCAGGACATGCTCAAGATCAAGAATTTCGGCCGCAAATCGCTGACCGAAATCAAAGAGGTCCTGGCCGATATGGGGCTGTCGCTGGGGATGCGGCTGGAAAACCTGCCGTCACGCAGTGAACTGGACCGCCTGCGCGAGGAACAGGAAAGACGGGAGTCGGCTTGAGGGCCGGACCGGGAGAATAGCATCACATGCGCCACCTCAATTCAGGCCGCAAACTTAATCGCACCGGATCCCATCGCCGGGCCCTGTTCCGCAACCTCGTCCTGAGCCTGATCCGCTACGGCCGTATCACCACTACGGACGCCAAGGCCAAAGAGTTGCGCCGCTACGCCGACAAGATGGTTACCCTGGGCAAGCAGGGAGACCTGAGCGCACGCCGGATGGCCTTTGCGTTCATGCAATCGCGCGACGCGGTCAAGAAGCTGTTCGACGAGATCGCTCCGCAATTCAAGGAGCGTCCGGGCGGCTATACCCGGGTCATCAAGTTCGAACGCCGTCGCGGCGACGCCGCTCCCTTGTCGGTGATCGAATTCACCGGCACTTCGGACACCGTTCAGAAAAAGGTCAAGAAGAAGTCGGCGAAAAAGGAAAAAGTCTCCGCCTGACGGGACCTGGAATCGTTTTTTGAAGCCCCTCTCACAGTTAAGAACTGTGGGAGGGGCTTTTTTTTCCCAGGCAGAGGCGCCAACCGCCGGACGAGATCTGCTTTCTGCCAGCTCAAGAGGTCGCTTTCAAACAAAGCCTTGCGCGCCGCTTTTGACGCGGTCGCGGGACGAACCGGGACTTTGGTTGATCGGCGGACCGTTTCCACCCGGTGGAGGGGGGAATACAACCGCCGGCTGCGGTCTGATAATATGGTTCCAGGCAGGGAGCAAGCACCAAATGGCAAATGAATTGATCCAACCTGATCGATTTTTTCTCAACCGCTTCGGTCTCAATGAGCGCGCCTTTGAACGGACGCTGGGAACGGCGCTGGAGCGCAAGGCCGATTATGCCGATCTCTATTTCGAGTTCCGCAGCTCCGAGGCCCTGACGCTGGAGGAGTCGATCGTCAGCAAGACCGCCAAGAGCATCTCTCAGGGGGTCGGGGTCAGGGTCTGCGCGGAGGATCGCACCGGTTATGCCTATTCCGATGAGGTGACGGTTGACCGGATGCGCCTGGCGGCGGAGACCGCCCGCGTGATCGCCGATCAGCACGGCCACAACCCCGGCGCGGTGCAGGTTGGCGCGCGCATCCCGGGGCACGAGCTTTACGCGATCGAGACCAGTCCGACGCAAATCGCGATCCGGGAGAAAGTCCGGCTGCTCGAGGAGATCGACCAGGCCGCCCGCGCAGTCGATCCTCGGATCAAAATGGTGATCGCTTCCTTTGCCGCCGAAGACAAGGTGGTGATGGTGGTCAACAGCGACGGTCAGATGGCTGCGGACCGCCAACCGCTATGCCGCCTCAACGTCACGGTTATAGCCGAAGACGGCGGCAATCGTCAGACCGGCAGCTTCGGCGGCGGCGGGCGGGTCGAATGGGGCTTTTTCCTGGAAGACGAGCGCTGGCGGCAGTACGCCAAAGAGGCGGCGCGTCAAGCCCTGGTTAACCTTGAGGCGATCGACGCTCCCGCCGGTGAGATGGTCGTCGTGCTGGGCCCCGGATGGCCCGGCGTGCTGCTGCATGAGGCGGTCGGACATGGGCTGGAAGGTGACTTCAATCGCAAAAAGACGTCGACCTTCAGCGGCCGTATTGGCGAGCGAGTTGCCAGCGAACTGTGCACGGTGGTGGACGACGGCACTATCCCAAGCCGTCGCGGCAGTCTCAATATCGACGACGAGGGGATCCCGACGCGGCGCAATGTGCTGATCGAAAAGGGCATTCTGCGCGGGTATTTGCAGGACCGGCTCAACGCGCGCCTGATGGCCGTGGAGCCCACCGGCAACGGGCGCCGGGAAAGCTTCGCGCACATCCCGATGCCGCGCATGACCAACACCTTCATGCTGGCTGGTGATTGTACCCGTGAAGAGATCCTCCGTTCGGTGAACCGGGGCCTGTATGCGGTCAATTTCGGCGGCGGCCAGGTTGACATCACCAGCGGAAAGTTCGTCTTTTCGGCCAGTGAGGCATACCTGATCGAAGATGGGCAGATAACGCGTCCGGTCAAGGGCGCCACGCTGATCGGAAACGGACCGGAGGCGATGAACCGGGTTTCGATGGTGGGCAACGATCTTGAACTCGACGCCGGAGTTGGGACCTGCGGCAAGAATGGCCAGTCGGTGCCGGTCGGCGTAGGGATGCCAACGATCAAGATCGACGCGATGACGGTTGGCGGAACGCGCGCACGGGAAGCTTGACGGGTATGGACGGAATCAGCCTCGAAATAGGTCAATGGGTCCTTGAGCAGGCGCGCCAGGCCGGCGCTGACGCGGCCGAGGTCATGATGATCAGCGCCGAATCATTGTCGGCGGGCGTGCGGCTGGGCGAGGTGGAAAAGCTCAAGAGTTCGCGTGAGCGGCGCCTGGGGATTCGGGTATTTACCGGTCAGTCATCCGCCACTGCATCGACCGCCGAGCTCGAGCGCAACTCGCTCCGGCAGTTTATCGCCGACACCGTGGAACTGGCGCGGCTGACGGCTCCCGACCCATTCTCGGGACTGCCCGATCCGGAGCTTCATCCGCGCTCGTTCCCGGACCTCGACCTGGCCGACACCGAGCATCGCATCATCCCGGCCGAGCAGGCGTTGAAGATGGCGCGCGAGGCCGAGGCGGCGGCGCTGGGTTATGACGCGCGGATCAAGAACTCCGAAGGCGCCGGCTTCGATTCCGGGGTCTACGAGCTGATCTTTATGAACAGCCAAGGCTTCAGCGGCGCTTACGGCGGCACTACTTTCAGCCTCAGCACGGTGGTGATTGCCCAGGATGACGACGGCCGGATGCAGCGCGATTACTGGTATTCCACCAATCGACATTTCGGCCAACTGGAAGCACCTGAGGCAATCGGGCGCCACGCGGCCCAGCGCACGCTGCGCCGGCTCGGTGCGCGCAAGATCAAGACCATCGCCGCGCCAGTGATCTTCGACCCCGACATGGCCGCGGGCTTAATCCGCTCGCTGGCCGGGGCGGCGTCGGGCACGTCTCTATACAAGCGGGCCTCCTTCCTGCTGGATCAACTGGGCCATCAGGTAGCGTCCGCGAACGTGACTATTATCGACGACGGCACCATCAGGGGCCTGCTGGCCTCGCGCCCGTTTGACGGCGAAGGACTCCCGACCCGGCGCAAGGCGCTGGTGCAAAAGGGCGAGCTCGCTACGTATTTGCTGGACTCCTACTCAGCGCGCAAGCTGGGGCTGGCCCCCACCGGCAACGCTTCCCGCGGCTTGAGTGACGCGCCCGGGGTCAGTCCGCACAATCTCTACCTGGAGCCGGGACCCTACACTCCGGAGCAAATAATCCGTTCGGTTTCCCAGGGTCTGTTGGTTACGGAGCTGATCGGTTTCGGGGTCAACGGAGTGACCGGCGATTATTCGCGCGGCGCCAGCGGTTTATGGATAGAGAATGGCGAGCCGGCGTTTCCGGTGGAGGAAATCACTATCGCCGGCAATCTGAAGGAAATGTATTTGGCGATCGAGATGGTCGGCAACGATCTGGCATGGCGCTCCACGGTCGCCGCCCCGACTATCAAGATCTCCGAAATGACTATTGCGGGAAGTTGACGATCTATATATATCGTCATCATCCCATTTCTCCATTTATATTACTCACTGTATATTTGGGCATACCGGCGCAGGTGTCGCCGGTTTTTTCCGTCCAGGCCGGCGCACGCGATTGGCTGGCCATTTTCCGTTTGTAGAAATTTTGACAACGGGCATCGATGATGTCTTGGGTAAAGCGAGCATCAAGATGTGTGTTAAGGTGATTAAAAAATCGCTTCGCGGCCCGGTCGCATTGTAGTTTGGTGACCAAAGCGCGGCGCATGAAAAAGCTGTCGCGACATGAGGATCATTAAAACTCGCCATAGAATAAAGTCTTTATATTTTCTGCCATATTGTCATTTTTTCTCTTAAATTTTACTTGCCATCCGGTAATTGCTCCGGTAATTAAGGATGTAAGGGCCGGCCGCATTTACGGGTATTGTTGAGCGGTTGCGAGCGGCTGGGATCGCAAAGGGGGAGATGGTCCGGAGGTGGCTGGAGTACGTTGCTGTCCGGACACCACCTGCCTGCGCGCTTTCAGCCCCCGCTTGGGAGACCTGACGGCTGAGGAATTCAGCTTCGGTCTTGCGGTCTGGAACAAAGGGGGTCGCGATGAACTCACAGCCAACTACTCCGGGTCAGAGCCGCTTGCTGGACCTTTTGGAGCAATGGGGACTGCCCGCCGATGCGATCGCGGGTTTGGTCGGACGCCACACGCTGGTGCGCTATCCGCGGCGGTCGCCGCTGTTCCTGCAGGGGTCGCCGGCTGACGTAGTCTTCGGCGTCTTCAATGGGCTGGTCAAAGTGTACTGTCCAGGCGCCGACGGCAATCGGATTCTGGTGCATCTGGCCGGCCCTGGCGATTTGATCGGTTATGCCGATTTTCTCGACCCCAATGGCCAGCGCTCGCAGATGTTCGAGGCGCATGCGCTGACCAGTTGCTCGGTGGCGCTATTCACGCGCCAGCATGTGCTCAAGATGTTGCGGGGATTGGATCAGAGCGTGCTGTTGAAGCTGCTCGAGTCGCTCAACGGTTTCTGGTCCGCATCGGTGCATCGATACGCGGTGTTTCTGAGCATGTCGCTGCGCGAACGGTTGCAGATGGTGCTGGCCGATTTAGGAGCGCGCTTCGGCGTCAACGACGCCCGCGGCGTATTACTCACGCCCGAACTGGCGCAGGAAGAGTTGGCGGAGATGATTGGCAGCTCGCGGCCGATGGTCAGTAAGCTGCTAAGCGAAATGGTGGAGCGATCGATGGTTGCATGTCAGGGCCGGCGCTATATCCTGGTGCGGGGCTCCGGACTTGACTTACCGCCCCAGTGGCTCCTTCCGACCGCTTCCAGGTCCCAGGGCGAAGCTGCAGGCCTGGATCATGGCCTGCGAATGAACGGGGCCCTTTCCCCCCGGTCCTTGGGCAACGACGGTCGTGCGGGCCACGGCTTTCCCGGCAGCCGCGCCGACCGCGCCGCTTAGCTTCCCGGCCGCTTTCTCCGGTGCCGGTGCCAGCGGCGTTGCTACCGGACGCAGGTCGCGAAGTTCCCAGCCGTCTGCCGCAGCCGCCGGTGGACCAGCTAATCCCAATGCTACTTGGGCCTCCGATCCGCTGGTTTAAGTCCAGCAAATGCGACCTTTCGCCTAACGCAAAGGGTCAGGCCCAGTCCACCACGCACAACCGCAACTTGCGGTCGCCCTAAGGGTGGTTAAATTAGTCCGTAAAGATAAGGAGTTTTAACCAACCCAAGAGCATGAATTTAAATCGCTTTACCGAGAAGGCTCAGGAGGCGCTTGGCCGCGCCCAGTCGGTGGCGGCTGGCCGCCATCACCAGGGCGTCGACGTCGAGCATTTATTCTCCGCTTTAATCGAGGATGAACAGGGACTGGCTTCCTCGATTCTCAAGCTGGCAGGAGTTGACCCATCCCAGGTTGAGCAGAAGCTCAAGGCCGAACTGGCCAAGATCCCGCAGGTTTCCGGTGGCGGTGCCGACACCGGGCAGGTCTATGTCACGCAACGGCTCGGGCGAGTGCTGTCAGTCGCCGAAGAGGAAGCCGGCAAGCTCAAGGACGAGTATGTCTCCGTCGAGCATCTGCTGATTGCAATCGCGGCGGAGCCGGGGGCAGCTTCCAAAATCCTGCGCGAATCCGGTTTAACTAACGACAAATTGATGGACGCGCTCAAGAAGGTTCGCGGCAACCAGCGCGTCACTTCGGCCAATCCCGAGGGGACCTATCAGGCCCTGGAAAAATATGGCCGTGACCTCACCCAGCTTGCCGCCGCCGGCAAGGTCGATCCGGTGATCGGACGCGACGAGGAGATTCGCCGCGTTATCCAGGTGCTTTCACGCCGGACCAAGAACAACCCGGTGCTGATCGGCGAGCCCGGCGTGGGCAAGACGGCAATCGTCGAGGGGTTGGCACAGCGTATCATCCGGGGTGACGTTCCAGAGGGAATCAAGAACCGCAAAGTCGTCTCGCTTGACATGGGCGCGCTGGTCGCGGGCGCCAAGTTTCGCGGCGAGTTCGAAGAACGGCTCAAGGCGGTGCTCAAGGAAGTTGTGGAGGCGGAGGGCGAAATCATCCTGTTCATCGACGAGCTGCACACCGTGGTGGGCGCGGGTGCGGCCGAAGGAGCGATGGACGCTTCCAACCTGCTCAAGCCGATGCTGGCGCGGGGCGAGTTGCACTGTATCGGTGCGACCACCCTGGACGAGTATCGCAAGCATATCGAAAAGGACGCCGCGTTGGAGCGGCGCTTCCAGCCGGTGCTGGTCGACGAGCCCAGCGTCGAGGAGACCATCTCGATCCTGCGCGGCCTCAAGGAGCGCTACGAGGTACATCATGGGATCCGCATCAAGGACGCGGCCCTGGTCACCGCGGCAGTGCTTGTCCAAGCGCTACATCACGGACCGTTTCCTGCCCGACAAGGCAATCGATTTGATCGATGAGGCGGCGGCCAAGCTGCGCACCGAAAAGGAATCGCTGCCGGCGGAGCTGGACGAAGTCAACCGGCGCATCATGCAGCTCGAGATCGAACGCGAGGCGCTCAAGCGCGAGACCGATACGGCCTCCAAGGACCGCCTGGTGCGTCTGGAAAAAGAGCTGGCCGAGGTCCGCGAACGTCACGACACGCTGGAGGCTCAGTGGCGCAAGGAAAAGGAGGGCCTGGAAGGTCTGGCGAAGATCAAGGCTGAGATCGAACAGACCAAACAGGAAATCGAAAAGGCGCGCCGCGAATACGACCTCAATCGGCTGGCCGAGCTCCAATACGGCAAACTGGCCGGCCTGGAGAAACAGCTTGCCGAAGAAGAGGAAGCGCTGCTCAAGAGGGGCGGCGCCGAACGGCTGATCAAGGAAGAGGTGGACGAAGAGGATATCGCCGCGGTGGTGGCGCGCTGGACCGGGGTGCCGGTGTCGCGCCTGATGGAAGGCGAGGTCGAGAAGCTGACCCATCTCGAGGACGAACTGCATAAGCGCGTGATTGGCCAGGACGAAGCGGTGTCCGCGGTGTCCGATGCGGTCGTGCGCGCGCGTTCGGGCCTGAAAGACCCCAACCGCCCCATCGGGTCGTTCATCTTCCTGGGGCCCACCGGTGTCGGCAAGACCGAACTGGCGCGGGCTCTGGCGGAGTTCCTGTTCGACGACGAAGCCGCGATGATCCGCATCGATATGTCGGAGTACATGGAGAAGCATACGGTGTCGCGGCTGGTCGGCGCGCCTCCGGGTTACGTCGGCTACGACGAGGGTGGCCAGCTCACCGAAGCGGTGCGGCGGCGGCCATACTCCGTGGTCCTGTTCGACGAGATCGAAAAGGCGCATCAGGACGTCTTCAACATTCTGCTCCAGTTGCTCGATGACGGGCGTCTGACCGACGGACATGGGCGCACGGTGGATTTCCGCAACACCATCGTGATCATGACCTCCAATATCGCCAGCCAGCTAATCCTCTCGTTCAAGGGTCAGGATTACGAGCGGATGAAGAGCCAGTGCCTGGAAGCGCTGCGCCAGAATTTCCGGCCCGAGTTCCTCAACCGGGTCGACGAGATCGTGGTCTTCCATCCGCTGGCCAAGGAACAGTTGCGCCAGATCGTGGACATCCAGTTGCGCCGGCTCAAGGAGCGGCTGTCAGAGCGCAAGATCGATATCGAACTGACGGACAAGGCGCGCGACTATTTTGCCGAGCGCGGCTACGATCCGGTCTATGGCGCGCGTCCGCTGCGGCGCATGATCCAGCGCGAGCTCGAAACGTCGCTGGGCCGCAAGTTGCTCTCCGGCGAAGTGCGCGACGGCTCCAAAGTGATTGTGGACGCGGGTCCATCCGGTCTGCAGTTCCGCAGCGAACAAGCGGCTGCGGCGGCGGCCTGAACCGCGGCGGCCCAACCCAAAGCTTGCGCCATCATTAAAGCCGGAGGCGGGTTAATCCCGTCTCCGGCTTTTGCGCCACGGCGCAGGCGCATGGTTTATTCTCGTCACCCGCAACGTCGGAGACTTCCAGCCATTGGGCGTTCGCACTCTTGACCCGTGGGAGCGGCGTCCCTGACCGGTTTGCTCAACGCCGGGTTAGTGTCTCTCCTCCAACTGTGGGTAGAACGGACACGCATTCGACGTAAACCTGACCCAATTCTGATCGTTGGCTATCAAGCACGTCGACGCGCCTCGACACTGGTCGTATATCCTTTTAATCTGCCATGCTTGGAATGGCTTCGAATTGTTCCTTCGCTATGCCGGGTCTTTCATCTCCACTAAACCAGCATTAGAGAAGGGAGGGTTCGGTCCTGCCTTTTTCCGTGGCACAGGCTTCCAGCCTGTGATTTTTTCTTCCCAAGGTCTCGGAAAAGCGGATGACAGGCTGGAAAGCCTGTCCCACATCAAAAAATATCCTTTTTTCTGCCATCATTTCCGCGGACCGCGCAGCCACCGCTTCCGTCCCTCCGATGAATTTGTAGAAGCTTGAGTTCTCTCCCTCTGGGGGAAATAAGAGCGAGGGAGCAGGCTGCGGGTATCCTTTTTTCCGCAGCCTGCTGGCGCAGGTCGCGGGTTTCGGTGCGCGAATTTACCGGTCGGGCAAATAAGACTAGGGTGAAATTGAGAACATGGATTCCGCTTTGGTTGAAGCATCGCATCTGCGTAAAAGCTACGGATCGCGTCTGGCGCTTGACGACGTGAGCTTCAGCGTGAATGCTGGCGAAATTGTGGGTTTGCTCGGTCCCAATGGCGCCGGGAAGACGACCACGCTCTCGATTTTGGCCACGAGGCTCACACCAGACAGAGGTGAAGTGCGAATCGGGGGTTTCGACTCGCGTCTGCAAGCCGACGCGCTGCGGCGCCGGCTCGGCTTCATCCCCCAATCGGTCGCTCTTTATCCTTTGCTCAGCGCGTTACAAAATCTGGAATTGTTCGCCAGAATTCATGGTCTGGGGCGGAATGCGCGCGACGCCAGTATGAAGGCGCTCGATGTAGTCGGGCTTTGCGATCGCGCCAACGATCCGGTCTGCGCCCTGTCTGGCGGCATGCAGCGGCGGCTTAACCTGGCTTGTGGCATCGTCCATGGTCCGCAGGTGCTCCTGCTCGATGAACCGACCGTGGGAGTCGACCCGCAATCGCGGGAAAACATTCTGCGGATCGTCCGTTCCCTCGCGCAGGCCGGCGCGGCGGCTATCTACAGCACGCATTATATGGAAGAAGTTGAGCGCGTTTGTGATCGCGTACTGTTGATCGATCGGGGGCAAGTGATCGCTGCCGGAACGGTGGTGGAAATCATCGCGTTGGCGGGCAGGCAGCCGCGCATGGAGATTACCTTCCAGAGCGAGGTACCCGCGGGATGGTATGCGGGAATGGCGGGCGTCAGCGAACTCACGTCAGAGTCGGTGAATCAGAAGGTCGTGCTTCAATTTGCCGGTCTCGCGCAGGTCAGCGAGTTATTGGAACGTGCGCGCCGCGTCGGTGGCGAGGTGCTCGAGTTCAGCATCCACAGCCCTAATCTTTCCGACGCGTTCATGAGCCTTACCGGTCATGCGTTGCGCGATCCCGTCGCCGAATCCAATTAGGCGCGCTTGGGAAGGGACGGTACGGATCGCCCGGTGGGATTGAGCGCCTCGCATAAAGAATGGCTGCACTTGCCGTTGCGCTTTTCTTTCGTGAAAGTGGGTGAGAGAGTGTGGGGGAAGCTTACTTTCTTCCTCACCCGCCACTGATGCTGCGCACTACCGCACTGATTTTTTGCAACGATCTCCGGCTGCTGCTGAAGGATCGCGCCGCCGTGTTCATGCTCTTTGTGGCCCCGATTGTGATAATCGCGGTAGCCGGATTTTCACTGGGGAATATATACGGCGTGCAACGGGCAACCCGCGTCTATGTTATTCCAATTGTCGATCAGGACCATGGAGCGATCGCGAAAGCGCTAATAAAAGCGCTGTCGCAGGAGCGTTCGATCGGAATTGAGCAGGTCGGCGACCTCGCGCAGGCGCGCGCGATCGTGACGACGCGCGAACGGGCGCCGCTCGCGATCGTCATACCGGCACGCACGACCACCGATTTCGAGTCGGGCCGAACCCCGCTCATTTCCGTCTATGTCGATCCGATCAAACGTCTTGAAGCGTCGATGATCGAATTGCGTCTGAACGTGCTCTCCCGGCAAATCACCGCCGCGGCGCACGACCGGGCGCAAGCGGCGCTGGCGGAAAATACCGCTGACTTGCGCGCTGGGCTCGATCGCCTGGCCGACGCGCAGAAAACGATCCAGGCGGAACTCGCCGCTTACCGCAACAACCTCAAGCGCGCCAAGCACACGATGCAGGCGGCGGTAAAGGAGCAGATCCGCCGCCAGGTCGAGGCGCTTGAAGCGCAGACCCGGGCCGCAATTGACCGTTCGGTCGCGGCGGCCCGCGCCGATCTGGCGGGTAAACTGGCGGCCAAGCGCGGCGCACTCGCTGGGGTGGAGCGCTACCTGGGCCAACTGCAATCGAGCGAGCGGGATTTTGACCGCTGGCTAATCGAACTCAAAACGGCCGCCGGATCTTATGCCGGACGGATTCCTGCGCCGCCGAGCTGGCCGCCGCCACCTGACAAAGATCAATTGGCGGAGCTTTCCAAGCCGCTGGATTTTTCGTTTCCAAACCCGGTTATTCCCTCACCGCCGACGCTTACCGATTTGAACGTCAAGTTTCCTGACGTATCGCCGCCCGAACCGAAAATTGCATTGAGGATAGCCGACTTGATACCGCAGGAACCAATGCCGGCTTTACCCGGCGGGCTTGGATGGCGCGACCATTCGTTGACGCCCGGCCGGCTGGAGGTCAACAGTTTTGACCAATACGTGCCCGGATTCGGCATTACCTTTTTGTTGATCGACGTTTTGTGGGGAGTTTCGGTTGGCCTGATTGACGAACGCGACTGGGGGACGCTGCAGCGATTGCGCGTCAGCGGGGCAACAGTTTCCGGGATGCTGCTGGGCAAGATGCTGGCGCGCTTCCTCATTGGACTGGTGCAAATGGTGGTGCTGTTTGCATTTGGATGGCTGCTGTTCGGAATCACGCTCGGCGCGCGCCCATGGGCGCTGCTGATGCCTGCCGCAGCCATCTCCTTTGCGGCTGCGGCCTTTGGCCTGGTCATCGCCAGTATCGCCCGCAGCCGCGACGCGGTGTTGCCCATTGGGGCGATGACGGCGATGGCGATGTCGGCGATCGGCGGATGCTGGTGGCCGATTGGATTCGAACCGTCGTGGATGATGGCCGTGGCGCAGTGGATGCCGACCACCTGGACCATGCGCGCCTTCAACGATTTGATGATCCGCGGTCTTCAACCGTCAAGCGTGTTGTGGCCGGCCGCCATTACCTTCGGGCTCGGCCTGATCTATCTAATCGTCGGAATCATGGGTTCATCGCAGCTTTTCGAATAGCCGGCTTTTACGGCAACTGCGCAAGCGGCAGTCCTTAGCAGCCAAACTTTTCCGCACGGATCGCCGCTTCGTGTAGCGCGAACCTTCGCGCCTGTTCTTCGGGCAATTGAGCTTTCAGGTTGGATTGGTGCGCCCGTCTCAGGCGAACGCCGGCATGATCTCGTTGACAAACAACTCATAGGATTCCTGGCCGAACAGCGCCGCCGTAAAATAGGTCAAGCCCAGATCGATTCGCGATTGCAGTTCGCGCTTTACCTCTTCGACGGTTCCCAAGAGCAGCGCAGGCGCTTTGCGCGCCGCCTCCGGACTGGGGAAATGCATCCGCGCCGCGGTCTCTGCCACTAACGCATCGGCTCGGCTCTGATCGCGCGCGATTGTGGCAAACACCAGGGAGGCGAGCTCGATGGATTCCGGGTCACGTCGCGCTTCCTTGGCCAGATTCTTCAACTGTTCGATCCGGCGTTGGAGCACGGTCTTGGTGAATTTGATCGCGGCCGTGGGATCCTGCACCGAATCTTTGTCATGGTAAATCGGCGGGGTCAGCAGCGCGATATCGGCATGCTTGGCGGCGATCTCGAGGAGCCTTTTTCCCGAACCGCCGAGCATCAGCGGCGGGTAGGGTTTCTGCACGGGACGCGGATGGTTGTAGGCATTTTTAATTGCGAAGTAGCGTCCTTGATAGGCCGGCTCTTCTTGCGTCCACATCGCCTTGAGCACGTTGATGCCGTCCTCGAGCTGATCCAGCCGTTCCGCAGTGGACGGGTAGGGAAAACCATGTGCGTCGTATTCGGTACGTTGCCAGCCCGAGCCCAGGCCCAGAATCAGGCGGCCGTTGCTGATGCAGTCCAGGGTCGAAGCGGTTTTGGCCAGCAAGGCCGGATTGCGGAACGACATCGCGACCACCGCGGGCGCCAGTCGAATCCGCGAGGTGATAGCGGCGATCGCGCTGAGCGTGCTGAAACATTCCAGTTGCGGGTCGCGCTCACCCATCGGCGAGTACAAGTGGTCGTTGATGGAGAGCGAATAAAAACCCTGCTTCTCGGCCCGCTCCGCCACTTTTCTGGCGCGGGCAAAATCACCCGTAGGCAGATACAATCCGAATTTGATCTTCCGCATCGCGGCTCCTTATGCCGTTGGCTTCAGGCGCAGACTCACGCAACCGGCCCGGGAATACAAGCTTTCGGCAGGACCGGTTGAGGATGCGGTAACAGGGCTCCGGCCGTGGTCAGTTGACGCCGACGAGTTTCTCCACGGGCCTTGCGCGTCGGCTGCGATTGCATGGAGGTATCGGAGATCGCCCACAGTGCGAGCAGAGGCGTGACCAGCAGACCTTCGAGTGCCGCGAAACTGCCCTTGAAATAGACAAAGTGCCAGGGCTTCAAGCCGTTGATACCGAGTAGTCTGAATCCAAGCAGAGTCACAGGTGTCAGCACCAGCAGGCACGCGATTCCGATTATGACCCCGCGCAAGGCCGTGTTATGCGGCAGCCATTTCCAGGAGGCCGCGCGCATCAGTTGCGGGACTTGCCCCGCGCGGACCTTGCCGCGCGCCAGCGGAGTGACAATCAGGCAGGTAATCAATGGCAGCAAGAAGCTGGTGGCGATAGTGTCACCGGCGATACTGCTTTGTCCCCAGAGCGGAACATGGGTTGCGTTGCGGTAGATCAGCCACGCGATCAGCGCGTTGATCACGAGGTTGGTGACCAGCGGGCCGACCCCGTTGTCGATCAGTAAATAGCGGCGATGGACAGGCGTTACCGTGCCCAATGCGAATGCTGCCATCAGAGTCTCCTTTTGGTTTTGACCGCCGGGTCATCCTGCGGCGGCCACCCCACACCAAACGGTTACCTGGGCGTTTGCGTCAGTTCGGTTTACTTCGCGCTCTGTGCGACTTCAGGCCGGCGGCGAATCACCCCCGCGTCCGCCTTGAGCGCTTCCTTGATCTCCTCGGGCGTTGGCCACCAGTCGGGCCGTTCAATTTCCGTTACCCGCTCGCGGATGACCTTTTTCGGCGCCTTGATGTTGTACAGGCGGCGCGCATTGGCACCCATCATCTTGGCCTGGTCGTCAACCGGCAGTTCGCATTTGCGCATGGTCTCGACCGCTCTCCACGCGTCGTCGCCGTCGTGGTGATAGACGTCCGAGGACCAGGCGCAGATGTCGCGGTAGAACTCCGGCAGATGGGAAGGGAATGACTCGTCGCCCTCGAAGCCGCAGAAGCAATGTTCGAAAAAGGTTTCACTGGGCAGACGCTTGAGCGCGGGCAACTGCCGCCGCCTGCGATACAGCTTGTAAGCCTTGTCACACTCGTCAAGCAGGAAGCTCAACCAGGTCGAGTCCGATTCGAATACCGCCGCCTTGATTTTCGGATGGCGCTCGAAGAATCCCGACATCAAAGTCGCGGTGACCCACAGCGACGCCTCCGCCATGAAGGCCTGCATATTACCCAGAAAGATATGCGGAAGGCCCGAAGTGGACATCGTGCGCTGGATCAGCTGCGACGCCGAGCATTGCTGCGTGTAGCCCGGCGGCACATGCTCGCTCAAGGCCGGAAACGGATGCATCCCGTAAACCATCCCGGTTTCTTCCAGCGCGTACCACAGCGGTTCGTATTTCATCTGGACCGGATAATTGCCCATCGCGTCGGTGGGCCGGATGAGCGCGACGCGGCAGCCTTTGGCGGCCACGCGATGGATCTCTTCGACCGCGAACCGGGGGTCCTGCATCGGGATCAACGCGGCGAAGAAGAGCCGGTCCGGATCCTCCAAAGTGTACCCGTAGGCCCATTCATTGTAGGCCTTGCACATGGCGCGGGCGCCGAGCGCGTTTTGCAGCCACGGATAGGTGTCGATGTCGGTGGGAATAATCATCACCTGGTCGATGCCTTGGATGTCCATGTCGCGCAGGCGCGGCTTGGGCTCGTAGGAACCGGGATGGTCGAGATACATCGACTGCTCCGCGGTGAGCGCGGTACCGGAGCGGAGGTTGCGCACGTTGAGCGTGCGCTGGATGTCGTGCTTGATGCCGGGACCGGCCAGCGACACCCCGGGCAGCATCCCGGCGCGTCCGCGCAGGCCGAGCAAATGTCCGCCGGTCTTGCCGTTGATCAGATATTGCCTGGTGTCGGGGTCGTACCAGTCCGTGGCCTTCAGCGCGGCCAACTCGTCCGCGGTCAGGAGATCCTTGGCGCGCTCCCAGATGATGGTCGGCTCGGTGACGTGAGCGTCGCAGTCAAAGGTCGGATAATCCTTGCTCATCGGTGCGAACTTCTGAACCTGCATATCACACCTCCATAACCATCGGGCCGTAGACGGCGCATTTAGCCAGAATCAGGCTGCGCCAATGATACCTCGGAAGTCAAACGATTTGAGGATTGAGGCAGCTGATGTATAGCGGCGCGAGCCGTCACGATCGGATGGCCCAGCTTCGGCGCGATGGAAAGCGCGTTTTACTAAAAATGCCCAATTTTTGTGTTTGCGATGTCATAGCGCCTATGTGAGACTGGCTGTCCATCGCGTTTAAATGTGAATTAGCGTGCACGACTAATCAGCGATTAGTGAGCAATTCGAGCCCGAAAGACGAGAGGAAATTAAAATGACACATACGGCGGAATCACTGAATAGACTGGTCAGAACGGTTGGGTTTTCCCTGGCGATGGTATTGATCGCCGCGCTGTCAGGCGCCGGTAAAGCAGCCGCCCAAAGCAATACGATGTTTGGCACCGGAGCGCTCTCGAGCCCCTCGTCCCATGATCTGTTTGACAGCGCGTTCGGATTCCGAGCGCTGAACAGCCCCACTTCGGGTACCAACAATACCGCCTTGGGAGCCGCTGCCCTCTTAAGCAACTCCACAGGCTTCAACAATACCGCCTGTGGAGCATTCGCTCTTCAGCACAACACCTCGGCCGGCGGCAATACCGCGGTCGGAACTACCGCCCTCTTGAACAACACTACCGGATACGACAACGCCGCCAGCGGGGCTAGCGCGCTCTTCGCCAATACCACCGGCTTCGACGACACGGCCACCGGATTCAACGCTCTCAAAAGCAACACCACCGGCTACGAAAATACCGCCACTGGGTACGGCGCCTTGGCCGCCAATACCACGGGCAACATCAATACCGCTACCGGCTTTCAAACTCTTTTCAAGAACACCACGGGCGGCGGCAACACTGCGGCCGGCTACAGGGCGCTGGAGGCCAACACCACGGCCAGCAACAACACCGCGGACGGGGTTTTCGCTCTGCAGAAGAACACCACAGGTGCCAGCAACACCGCCCTCGGGCATAGGGCGCTGGCGGTCAATATCACCGGCGCAGCCAATACCGCGACCGGAGGTAATGCCCTGACCGCCAATACCACCGGCAGCTTCAGCATCGCCACCGGGACCAACGCGCTGTTGAAAAACACCACGGGTCAAAAAAACACGGCGGTCGGGGCCGGAGCGATGGTCAACAATACGACTGGAAGCAACAACATCGCGCTCGGTCACGATGCCGGGAATGGGCTGACCATCGGCGATAACAATGTGGATATAGGCAGCGCCGGGACGGCCGGCGAGTCGAACACGATTCGCCTCGGCAAGCAAGGCGCGCAGACCGCGGCCTACTTCGCGGGTATCTTCGGCACCATGGTCATGGGCGATCCCGTATACATCAACAGCACCGGGAAGCTCGGAATGGTCATGTCCTCGGCTCGTTTCAAGCGTGATATTCAGGATATGGGAAACAAAAGCGGCGGACTGCGGAAGCTGCGTCCGGTGACCTTCCGTTATAAGGGCGACGAGACTGGAACCTTGCAGTTTGGTCTCGTGGCGGAGGAAGTGGCGCGGGTCTACCCGGAGCTGGTTAGCTACGGTCCCGACGGCAAACCGATGACGGTGCGTTACCTAATGCTCAGCGCGATGTTGCTGAACGAGTTGCAGAAGCAGGCGAATCAAAACCAGCGGCAAGCCGAGCAGATTCAACGCCTGACGGAGCGCAGCGAGCAACAAGCGGTCGAAAACCGCCAGTTGTCCGCGAAAGTTGCGCAGTTGACCGGAATATTTGAGCAGGCGATAGCCTCACAGAAGGGAGCCCGCAGCCTGGCCGCAGCCTTCAACAGATAACTGGCATGCCTCGATGTCGGAGCCACGGGACAAATAAAGTGGAAGGCGAAAAAGAACCGGCGACGCGATTGCGTCGCCGGTTGGAAATGGGCGAACAAGAATTGATCGGCTTAAGTGCCGACTCTTTGCGATAGCTTGACGCCAAACTGTTGCGCTGCGTTGCCGCCCAGCATCCGCGCGATAGTCGGTTCAGCGACATCAGCCTCGCTCAGCGCGTTGATTGCGTCCCAGGCGCTGGTGGTGTCCTGATTGGGGAAGCGCGAGCCCCATACGACTTTTTCCGCGTAGCGATGCGGCAGGCGCTGGATCCCGCGCTCCTCGGCGTCGAACCCGAGCATCACGTTGCCCTCCTTCCACATCTCTTCCGGATCGGTGCGCACCGGATAGTAATGCAGCAGCGGAATGGTGCGGGTGGAAGCTTCCATCTTCTCCAGCACTTCTTCCATCCAGGTGGCTTTGCCGTGCGCCACCACCATCTTCATCTTCGGATAGCGCTGCATCACGGAATATCCCAGCAGCGTCGATCCCACGAACAGGTAGTTGTCCAGCCAGTACGAAAGGATCGGCGACAGGGGATGTCCAACCGGAATCCCGGTGATCTGGAACAGCGTGCTGCCGCCGCCCGCGGTTGGCCCGGCGCCGGCGCCAAAAAAGCCGCCCACCTGCGTGAGGCGGCCCTTGACCTTTTCGATGAATGGTCCGTGCGAGGTCCATTCCGGATTCCACAGTCCCGGCGTGGAATGAACGGCGGCGGCAACGCCCAGGGTTTCCAGTTCCGCCCACAGCGGCTCGTAGTACGGGTGGTTCAGGAAACGGTCCTCGACAAACGCGGGGCGGATAAAGACTCCGCGAAAGGATGGAATTTTGGCGATACGCCGCAACTCCTCCAGCGCGAAGTCGATATTCTGAAGGGGCAGAATCGCGGCGGCAAAGAGCCGGTCGGGCCCCGCCTTGCAGAAATCCGTGATCCAGTTGTTGTAGGCGCGAGCCAGCGCGTAGGCGACGTCGGGGTCTTTGACCAGGGGGAAGCCTTCGGCGAACCAGGTCGGGTAGAGAAACGCCTGGTCCACCCCCATCGCGTCCATATCGCGCAGCCGGGCCTGGGGGTTCCACGCCGCTTCATTGGCCGGATGATGGACCTGCGGATCGAGGTCGCCGATCGCATCCCAAGTCATTCCAGGCCGCCAGATCGCGTGACTGGGGATATGGCTGAGATCCTCGGTATCGCGGAACACCTCGCCGTTGACCTTGAGGTAAGAACCGTGCTTGCCTTCCTCGCGCCACAGGGCGAGCTTGCCCGGCACGCGATACTCGGGCTCCAGATATTTTTCCCAGACCTCCCGCGGCTCAACCACGTGGGAGTCACCGTCGAAAACCGCAAAGCCCTTGCGTGATGCCATGACCGCTAATTCTCCCTGCTATTTCCCGCCTGGCTATTTCGCGCTCTGTGCGACGTGGACCTGGCGCGGCGCAATCACTCCGGCCTCGGGCCGCATCGCCGCCTTGATTTCCTCGGGCGTGGGCCACCATTCGGGCCGCTCAATCTCGGTGACGCGATCGCGGATCATCGTGGTTGGCGCCTTGATGTTGTACAGGCGGCGCGCGTTGGCGCCCAGCATCTTGGCCTGATCATCAACCGGCAGCTCGCACTTGCGCATGGTCTCGATCGCTCGCCACGCGTCGTCGCCGTCATGATGGTAAACGTCGGATGACCACGCGCAGATGTCGCGGTAGAATTCCGGCAGATGGGAGGGAAAGGACTCGTCGCCCTCGAAGCCGGAGAAGCAATGCTCGATGAAGGTCTCGCTGGGCAGACGCTTGAGCGCGGGCAGTTGGCGGCGCCGCCGATACAGCTTGAACGCCTTGTCGCATTCATCGAGCACGAAACTCAGCCAGGTCGAGTCGGACTCGAACACGGCTGCCTTGATCTTCGGATGGCGCTCGAAGAACCCCGACATCAAGGTCGCGGTGACCCATACCGAAGCCTCCGCCATGAACGCCTGCATATTGCCCAGGAACGTGTGCGGAATACCCGAGGTGCTGATGGTCCGCTGAATCAGCTCCGCGCTGGAGTACTGCGCCGAATACCCCGGCGGCGCATGCGCGCCGACGGCCGGGAACGGATGCATCCCATAAACGACGCCGGTCTCCTCCATCGCGTACCACAAGCCCTCGTACTTCATCTGCATCGGGTAGTTGCCCATCGCATCAGTGGGCCGGATGAGCCCGACGCGGCATCCCTTGGCGGCGACGCGATACAATTCCTCGACTGCGAATTTGGGGTCCTGCATCGGAATCAGCGCGGCGAAGAAGAGCCGGTCCGGATTCTCCAAAGTGTATTCATAGGCCCATTCGTTGTAGGCCTTGCACATGGCGCGAGCGCCGAGCGCGTTTTGCAGCCACGGATAGGTGTCGATGTCGGTGGGGATGATCATCACCTGGTCGATGCCTTGGATGTCCATGTCGCGCAGCCGCGGCTTGGGCTCGTAGGAGCCGGGGTGGTCGAGGTAGTCCGATTGTTCCTTGGTCAGCGCGGTGTCGCCGCGCAGGTTGCGCACATTGAGCGTGCGCTGGACGTCGTGCTTGATACCGGGGCCGGAAAGGGAAACGAACGGCAGAAAGCGGGGATTGCCCCGCAGGCCCAGCAGATGGCCCCCGGTCTTGCCGTTGATGAAGTACTGTTTGGTATCGGGATCGTACCAATCGGTGGCCTTCAACGCCGCCAGTTCATCGGCGGTCAACAGATCCTTGGCGCGCTCCCAGATGATGGTGGGCTCGGTGACATGAGCGTCGCAGTCAAAGGTCGGATAGTCTTTGCTCATCGGCGCAAACTTCTGAACGGGCATACCGCACCTCCGTCAGCGCGTGGCGATAAAAAGTCCACGGTTAATTGAAACTTAAAGCGTAGCTTCGTTCAGGTGGTCCAGGATGTCAACCGTCCGGCCGTGCGCGCCGGGGAGCTAAAGGAACCTCACTTTTGCTCGAGCTCTTTTGAGATCCTGGTTAAGCCGCCGTCTCATTCCAGAGCGGCGTAGCCTTGGACGATCTGCCGACCCGGCCCGACCTGGTTATCCGTACCATCGTTCCCTTGCTCCCAAAGTCACAAAGCCAACGTGAACGGGAGGCTAGATCAATCGTCGGAGCGGCTACGAACATGATTCAGCCTGGTGTTAACGGCGTCGCCCCGCGCCCACGAAAAACCAGGCGCCGCCGCGCTGCGCCATTTCTTCGATGGTTTGGTGACGCGCCACGCCTGAGATCAGCGTCGAACAGGCGCGCAAACTGCTGCGCTCGCTCGACCTCGGTCACGTGGTGGGCCTGCGCGATCGCGCCGTGCTCGGGGTGCTCGCCTACACCGGCGCGCGGGTCGGCGCCGTCGCCCGGCTGCGCCTGCCAATATAGGTGAACGGGCGGGCAGGCAGTTGCTCTGATTTAACTTTGTCTAGCAAAAACTCACGTACCTCTGACCTCGGCGGCGGTTCAGTATCCGATGCGTGAGCGCGCCCGTTACAAAACAGATTGCTGCGGCAAGTACGAGAACTGCTGCCAGGTGACGATTCGAGCTTCCCACTTTCGCTGCCACGAGAGCGAATAGAATGGCAAAGAACGCCGTATCTGCGATTACCGCCTTTCGCGCAGACAACCGCAGAGCGGCAGGCTTAGAGGACCCACGGCCGAACACGACTGCGTAAACCAACGGTGTTGCAAAAGTACCGAGTAAAAGAACCACCGCTGCCATGGGTCGCGATGACCAAGTGGCCGCGGATGTAATCACCAACGCAAGCGCCAGTAAAGGCCCGATAAGGAGCAGAAACCCGACCAGGGCACGATTCCATCCGATGGGTTTTTTCATAGGAGCCATCAACTCTTGCTCGGCATTGTTCTCACATGCTGACGAATCCTGGCAAGCATGCTAGCCGGAAATGGAGTCGCAAAAAAAGGTCGGTTTGGTGGTCATTGAGTAAATATAGAGATACCTGAAGCCAGAGAGTGTCCTGTGTGGTCGAATTTCCGCGCGAGTGATAGCGGTCCAAGGGATGTGCACCATATGTTTGTTGTAGCACTTGATATCGAGCCCTTCCGAGGTCACTTGTAGAGATTTCGCGGCTCTGCCGAGCCTCACCCACATCGGTAGCAGCACGAGCCCAAACCCGACCAAAAAAACAGGCTGTCGGAAATCTCGCCGGTGGCCAAAAACAGGAATTGGGGAAAAACGACAAAGCGAGCCAGCCAGTTGCGGCTGCACCATCGTGGACTATTGTGGATTTGCAAATTCACGGGCACTTGGGATTTAGCGGGAATTGAGTTCTGACTAGCATGAGTCCGTCGAGCAGCCAGCGCCAATGCTTCAAGAGGAAGCGGGTTTTCTGTACCCACAAGACAGGTGGCACAGATGGACAGATTTCGGAGATAATACTACTTCTGACCATATTCAGTGGAACGCGCCGCTTTCAATATACAAAAACCCTCCTCGAAATAGCCCGCACTTACCGATTTCCCCTCCAAGTTCACCCATGTCAGCGAGCGTGCTTCGAGAGTCGGCGACCTGATGGTCGGCGTGTGCGCGGTGCTCATGAGCTGGTCTTGACCCGCCCCGACCAGAACCACCGAGTCTGGTTCAGCTTCGTGAGGCAGTGAATGCCCGACGCCGCGAGTCGCCGGCCACCCCAACCTCGGGACCACCCAGATTTAACGACGGCTGCCGATGATAACCCCGGAGCAAGCGCGGCGGCACCCGGAGCGGCGCAGTATGCGTGGTTAGCGTTAACGGCGTCGCCCCTCCCGATGGAGGAGCGACGCCGGGTTGAACGACGACGTGGTCGTCTAACGCCGTCAGATTAAGGGACTAGCGGGCCGAACACGTCGCCCGCCGGCGCGTTCAGCGTCGTAGTTGCGCCGACCAGGAAGACGTTCGGGACCGTAGCGCCGCTGCTGGTCAGTTGGTTAGCCCCATAGATCGGAATACCGAACGGCGTAGCCGAGCTGACCGCCGAGAGGTCGCCGAGGTTGTCGAAGGCCAGGCCGTTGGGCGCATTCAAGGTCATATTGCCTCCGGTGGTGGTCGGCGAAATCGTAATATTCGGTACCGGATGCGCGCCGGCGCCGCCGCCAAGCTGCGTGGCCAGAAACTCGACGATCGTAAACGGCGTGTTTGCGTTGCTCGACCACAGGTTGCCCGCCGTGTCGAAGACCAGCGCCCACGGTCCCTGGATTGAGCCGGCGCCGTCGTCATTCAAGACGTCGTGGGGTGCGATCGTCTGCGCTCCCGTCAGTCCCGCCAGTGAAGCCGCGGCGAAGCCTTCGATCGAAGTGCCTCCGTTGTTCGCCACCCACAGATTGCCAGTGACTGGTGAGAACGCGATCCCCAGTGGACCAGTGAACGCGATCGTCGAGGTCAGCGTGAGATTCGGCGTGATCAGGCCGCCTGCGGCAAGCTGGGCCGGCGTGAACTCGACCACCTCGTTGGCCCCGTTATCGGCGACCCAGAAGTCCCCAGTCCCGTCGAAGACGCCTTGCTGCGGGAACTTGATGCCCGGATAGGTGATGGTTACATTCGGCGCCGGGTTCGGAGTCGTCCCGTGCGCGGCGAGCTGTGCCGCCGTGAACTCGTCAAGGGCCGGGCCCACCGTGGTCCCATTGCCGCCGTCGAGGACCCAGAGATTGCCGTCCGCATCGAACTGAACGCCCTGCGGGGCACCGAAGCCCGTCGCGCTGTTGAGTGCGATATTCGGTGCGGGATCGCTAACGCCAGGCGTGAGCTGCGATGGGATGAACTCGACGACGTTGGTCCCGTTCGCCACCCACAGCGCTACCGTGATCGTCGCCGTCGCGGTCGGGGTTGGCGTCGTACTTGGGGTCGCAGTCGGGGTTTGCGTGGCCGCAGTGGTCGCGGTTGCCGTGGCAGTAGGGACAATGATGAGAGTCTTATTGCTACTGCCACTGCAGGCGCTCAGCACTGCCGCCATTCCTATAGCCAGCAGTAGTAGCACCGTCGCGGGTGTTTTGTTGAATCTATGCATCAGCCGCTCCTCCTTGCAATCCAAATCGAAAGATTAGGTCGTTCGTATGCTTCCTTGCCCGGATCGGGTTTCAGCTTTGTCTGCGCAATCCTAAATAGCACATCGCCCCACCTTTAAAAATGTTTTGTTCGACCAACACGATCTTTTGCATGTTCTGCCTGCGGCAATGATATTTACTCCAAATCGAAGGACCTCGATGTATGCGGGGTCTCATCGAACGGTGGCACGAGACTGCGAGGCCTTCTCTACGCTTGTAGAGCCAGAGCGTGACGATGGAATGGTTATTTCCAGGAATACGGTGAATTCATGCGGTGTTGCATACGTCAAATCATGAGTATTTACTAGGAGCATAGAAAATCTAAAAATACTAATGATACACTACAGTATCACCTCGATATGGGTGTATGCGTCAGGGTTGCTTAAGGAAGGTAATGGATTCTTGCGATTGCCGGATTAGACCTTGTCGCCTCACTAAACTCACTTGAGGTGGGGAACATCCTCTTCCTGGCGCTCTTCGCCGGTCGTTCTCAAGGCACTGTCGCCATCGTCCCAAAAGATTACGACGAACCCAGGGCGCCGTCTGTTTAAGATCCCGGTCGGTCAGCGAACAAGCCGAAGCTGATTCTCCTGAAGGTCAGTCCGTATCATTAGCCCGAGATCGACTACGTAGAGCGCAATGACCACGTCCCCCAACTCGGTTCGCGATATTGCTGGCAGGCATGAGCCCCACGACTCCCCCATAAGAGAAACGCTATCCCCAGCATCAAGCGTTTCAGCAATTCCGACGGGCGCGATTGAGGAGCAAATAACCGCCGGTTTACGCGCTCGCGCGTGGATTACGCAGCCCATTTGTTGAAAACAGCTTTAGAGGTAACAGACAACAAATATCTTGGACCATAACTTACCTTGGACCATAACTCGTCTTTGCACAGACTGTCTCGATACAGGATACGTGAGTTTTTGCCCGTTGACTGTATCTACGAAATATAGGTGGACCGAGGAAAGCTGGGACACGGAGGGTTCACCCAACCTACGATCCGATCAAGTATGAAATAATGCGCTATATTTTCCGCATTTTACCAATACTGGCGCTGGTTGGATGTCGATACTGGAGAGTTCGCCAAGAGTTCTCAGAATGAACTGCCCTCTTCGATCGCGGCCTCTTCGCGAACGATTTCTTCGAATTCGGCTTCGCGGGCCTGCTCCTGGAGTGCTACCTCGTCGAGCAGGCGCTTGTTGCGCCATCCGCCCCATCTGTACCAACCTCCGGCCATCGCGGCCGAGATCACGGTGGTCACCGGAAACGCGTACCAAATCCCCCGCACGTGCAGGTAGGTGCGCGCGGACAGGACGTAGGCCAGCGGGAAGCGCAAGACCCACAGCGAGATCATCGCCAGCACCATCGGCGCTACCGTGTCGCCCGCGCCGCGCAGTGAGCCGGTAAGGACCTGCTGCAACCCGATGAACCCGAAGGTAAGCGCGATGGCGCGGATAAAAATAGCGCTTTGCTCAATCACTGCGCCGCCTTCGGGGATGAAAAATCGCGCGATCGAAGGCGCGGCAAAAAACGCCAACAAACCCGCCAGCGTCAGACTGACAAAGGCGACTGCACAACTGATGAGGTTGGTGCGCTCGGCTCGGGCCAACTGGTTGGCCCCGATATTCTGTCCCACCAGGGCCGAAGCCGCCACCGACAATCCGATTGCCGGAACCAGCGCGCAACTCATGACCCGGACGCCAATTCCATACGCCGCGACCGGGATCGTGCCGAATCCCGACACCAGCATCGTCATCACCGTCATGCCCAACGCCTGGGTTGATTGCTCGACCGACGAGGGAAACCCGATGCGGAAGATCTGACGCATCAAGTCGAGATCGGGCGCCAGGTTGCGCCATTTCAGATGGATTCCGTGCCGCCCCCGCACCATCAGCGTAAGCCCGATACCGGCGGCGAGCATCTGGGTGAGCAGCGTCGCCATCGCGGAACCGGCCACTCCCATCCGCGGTATCGGTCCCCAGCCAAAAATCAACAGCGGGTCCAGCGCGAAGTTGATCACGACCGTGACGAATACGATGAACATCGGCGGGTAAACTATCCCGCGCCCGCGCATCAACGCCTGGTAGGCGAAAAACGCGAACACGAAGATGAAGCCCAGCACCGCGATTTGAAAGAATCGTACCGCGTCGGGCAGCACGTCGGGCGCCGCCCCCATCAGGTGCATCATCGGCGTTGCGAGCGTGTACCCGATCGCGGCCAGTACCAATGAGATCAGAAACACCAGCAGGAGCGTCTGCGCGGCGACGTGGTTCATCGCGTCCTCATCGCCGCGCCCGGTGTACTGCGCCAGCAGCACAGTGCCAGCAATCGGCAGGCCGCCGCCCAACGCGATCAGCAGGAAGCTGATCGGAAAGCAAAAGGAGACCGCCGCGACCGCCTCCGCGCTTAGCCGTCCGACCCAGAACGTGTCGACCACCTGATAGGCGGTTTGCAGCATATTGGAGATGATGATCGGAATCGCCAGGCGCAGCAGGTTCAGGGTGATCGACCCTTCTGTGAGTTTGGCCCGTGGCCGGGCCACGTTCACAACGGGTGCCGGTTCCACGAATTCACCTGCGGATTAGCGCCGAGACGTGTCACTGTCATCGGCTTTGGTAAAGCACGTTTCGGATTACGACAAAAGGGGATCGGCCGTTGTCAGTCGCGCTTAGTAAAAGCAGGAGGGAAAAAGCAGGGCTCCAAACTAATCTTTGAGCATCCGGTAAAGTGACTCGAGGTCGCGGCGGATATCGATCAGCGCCTGGCGCGATGCACCGGCGGGCGCCGGTACCTGCGCGGTTTTGGGATGCGCCTCGCTGGCGCCAGACGGCAGATCCTGGGCGCCGGCCTGCAATTCCTTAATCCGCTTGCGCGCGCCCTCGATAGTGAAGCCCTCTTCGTACAGCAGACGTTTGATCACGCGCAGCCTATCCATGTCTTCCGCGCTGTAGAGCCGATGCTTGGAGGCGCTATTGTTCGGGCGCAGGCCGGGAAATTGGGTCTCCCAAAAGCGCAGAACATACGCCTCGACCTCAAGGAGCCGGGCGGCCTCGCCGATTTTGAGTAGGCGATCTGGGGCCGCATCGCGGTTAGCCCCTCGCGCCGGACGCCGTCGCTCCGATGCGCGCGGCTGTTCAGGTTTGCTCGTTATCCGGACAATCCGAGGTGGAAGCTGGGCATACAGATGCGAGGGACTGATTGGCTGCGCAGGATCGGTCAAAGGGCAGCAGTTCAACTCGAACGCCGGCCGCAAGCTGCCTCCTTTCCTGAAAGAATCCTCCGCGTGCGACCGCAAGGTTGCTGGATCCGAACACTGATTTTCACCTGCCGGGGGCTCCGGGCTGCCAGACCCGCCAAGAAGCTTCCGCACCCGGCTCCCGATTTCGCGTTGCTCGTACCACTGGGTCCCACCGCAAGCATGCTTTCACACCCTCGTGGACCGCGCGGCGCGACGCTATCCGGAAGCCTACACGCTCCCAGCACGATGTTACAAGTTCATGCTTCGGCGGCTTTTGCAGCGCCTGATTTGCACGCTGAATCGCACGAATCAGCCGCGGTATTGAGGCGAACCGGTTACTGGCGCATCTGGGCGCTCAGGGGCGGCAGCACCAGCCGGACCAGATTTTCATGCGCGCGGTTGACCTCTTCGTCGGTCAGAGTCCGCTCCTTGGCCCGATATCTGAGCGACAGGGCCATGCTCTTTTTGTCGGGCGCAATCCCTTCGCCGGTGTAAACGTCGAACAGGTCCACGCTTTCCAGCAGGGGCGAATTGGTCTGCCGGATAGTGTCAATAACGGTTGCCGCCGGTACTTCGCGGTCGATTACCAGGGCCAAGTCGCGGCGCACGGCGGGGAATCGGGGCGGCGGCTCGATCGGCTTGACCGGCCGCGCGTAGGTGGCGATTGCCGCGAAATCCAACTCGAACAGCGCGCAGGGTTGACCCAGTTCCATCCGCAACGCCTCTTGCGGATGCAGTTCGCCGATCACTCCAATCCGGTGTTCCCCAAGCTTGACCTCGGCCGACTTGCCCGGATGCAGAAATGGCGCGCGGTGATGGTCGCTGGTGGTAAAGGTAACCTGATCGAGGACACCCAGGCTGCGAAACCAGGTTTCCAGGATTCCCTTCAAAGTAAAGAATCCCGCCTCGATGGCTGGCGCGCCGACGCTGGGGACCACGAACTCGCCATAGCTGAGAGCAGCCACCCGTTGGCCCTCGGCAGGAAAATCGCCCTGCTGATGGAAAGTCTTGGCGATCTCGAACACGTGCAGCGCCGTCGCCTGCCGATTGAGGTTGAAGCGCGCAGCCGCCAGCAGCCCGGGCAGAAGACTCATCCGCAACTCGCTCAATTCGGCCGAAAGCGGGTTGGCCACCACCACCGGCGCGCCCTCGGTCAGACCGGGGAAACGACGGTTATCGTCGGGAGCGATAAATGCGATCGTGCGGATCTCGGTCAGGCCGCATCCCAGCATCGTATCCTTAGCGGACGCGGTGAAGCGGCGCGCCGGCTCGACCGGGATGACCCGGGAGGGGCGCACCGGGAGCTGGTCGGGCACCTCTTCATAGCCTTTGAGCCGCCCAATCTCTTCAGCCAGGTCTGCCGGTTCGTTAAGGTCCGGCCTGAAAGACGGCGGGGTGACGCCCAGACGATCCTTGCCGGTGTTATGCACGGTCGCGCCGATTGCGATCAGACGGCGCCTGATCTCGTTGCGTGGCAGGGCGAATCCCAGCAGGGCGGCAGCGCGCTTGAGGTCGAAGGGGATCTCGCGCGCCGGCGCCGCTTCGGGCTCGACGTCACGCACCGGCGCCAGTTCGCGTCCACCGGTTAACCGGCGAATCAGCTCGGCGGCACGCGTGATTGCAGTCACCTGACCGGCGCGGTCAACGCCGCGTTCAAACCTATAGCTGGCCTCGCTGCGCAGCCCCAGCCGCCGCGCCGTCCGGGCCACGGTCATGGGCTCGAAATACGCGCTTTCCAGCGCAATCCGGCTCGTCTCCCCGCTTACTTCGGAATCCCGTCCGCCCATCACGCCGGCAATCGCCAGCGGTCTGACCCCGTCGGCGATCAGGAGGTCGGCAGGATTCAGTTCGCGCTGGACGTCGTCCAGGGTCGTGAATTGGCGATCGTCGCCGGCGCGCCGCACGACGATCTTACCGCCCTGGATTTTATCCAGGTCGAAGGCATGCAGCGGCTGGCCCATTTCCAACATCACATAATTGGTCACGTCGACCACGTTGTTGACCCCGCGCATGCCGCACAATTCCAGCCGCCGGCGCAGCCACTGCGGCGACTTCCCGATGCGAATCCCGCCCATCGGGAGACCGGCATAACGCCGGCAGAGGTCGGAGGCATGGATCTCGATATCGGGGCATTCGCCGTCCGCCACCGCGCGCCCCTTGGACCGCGGCACCTTCAGCTTCAGGCCGAAAAGCGCCGAGACCTCGCGTGCCAGGCCCAGAATCGAGAGGCAATCACCGCGATTAGGGGTAATCGCGACGTCAAAGATGGTTTCGTCCAGTTCCAGATAGCGCGCGAAGTCACCGCCCAAGGGAGCATCATGCTCCAAATCGAGGATGCCGCTGTGGTCTTCGGAAAGGCCCAACTCGCGGCCCGAACAGAGCATCCCCTCCGAGCGCACGCCACGGATCTCGGCGGCCTGCAGAGGCACCGCGTCGTCGAGCGACTGGGTGCCGTCGGGCCGCTTGGGCGCCGACGTGCCCAGGCGCGCGCCTACCCGGGCCAGCGGCGCGACCATTCCGGGCCGCACATTGGGCGCTCCGCATACGACCCTGAAATGGCCCAATTCTCCGGCGTCGACTTCGCACAGGCTCAGCCGATCGGCATTAGGATGGCGTTCCACGGTCAGGATTCGGCCCACGGTCACGCCGGCAAAACCCGCAGTGAGCCGTTCGATATTCTCAACTTCGAGGCCGGCGATACTCAGACGATGGCTGATCTCGTCGGCGTCGGCATCGATCTGAACAAATTCCCGTAACCAGCTAAGTGGCAGCTTCATGGTCGGATCCGCAAGTTAGAACTGTTCGAGGAAGCGCAGGTCGTTTTCAAAGAAAAGCCTCAAGTCGTCCACGCCCAGCTTGAGCAGGGCGGTGCGTTCGATGCCAATTCCAAAGGCGAAGCCCTGGTATTGCTCCGGATCGTAGCCCACCGCGCGCAGAACGTTGGGATGAATCATGCCCGAGCCCAGAATTTCGACCCATCCGCTCTGTTTGCAGACCCGGCAACCGACGCCGCCGCACAGCACGCAACTGATGTCGACTTCGGCGCTGGGTTCGGTGAAAGGAAAGAAGCTGGCGCGGAATCTGACTTTGGTGGACGAGCCAAAAAAACCGCGCAGAAATTCCGATAGCACGCCCTTGAGCTGCGCCATCGTGACGATTCCGGCGCGGTCCACCATAAAGCCTTCGATTTGGGAAAACATCGGCGACGCGCGCACGCTGAGTTCATCGCGCCGGTAGCAGTTGCCGGGACAAATCACGGCCAGGGGCGGCTGCCGATGCTGCATCACATGGATTTGGCCGTTGGACGTGTGGGTGCGCAGCAGCAATCCGCCGGGCAGGAAGAAGGTGTCCTGCATCTCACGGGCCGGATGGTCAGGCGGGAAGTTGAGCGCGGAGAAGTTATGGAAGTCGTCCTCGACATCCTGGGTGGCGACCGCTTCGAAGCCCATCGCCTCGAACAGGCCGATCATCTGTTCGGCAACCTGGGTCAGAGGATGTAGCCGGCCGCGCGCGATCCGGGTGCCGGGCAGAGTCACGTCGAGCCGCTCGCCGGCCAGCGCGCGCTGCATCGCGGCGCGCTTTTGCCGATCCTGCAGCGCCTCGATCCGGGCCTCGAGCTCGCGCTTGATCTCGTTGACCAGTTGTCCGATAGCGGGCCGCTCATCTGGCGGGACGTCGCGCATTCCGCGCATAATCGCGGTTAATTCGCCCGCGCGGCCCAACACCCCGACGCGGACATTTTCGATTTGCCCGGCGCTGGCGTCGTCCGCCAGTTCAGCCAAAGCCCGGCTGCGGATCGCTTCCAGTCGATCTTTCATCTCTATTCTTCTCGGTCTCCTCTTCTTTTCCAGGAAGCGGACCGGGTAGGGGCCTTAAGTCTCTTCTCCATCTCAGAAAGAAGGGTCAGGGAGAGTTTTCACATGCCTTGCGCCCCGACTTCGAAACGCAAGGTCCGCTCCCGCATAAACGAAGACCATGTGAGCCAACAGCCACATGGTCTTCTGATGCGCGCGGCGTAAAAGGAAAAGCTAGGCGGCTTCCATACCCAAGGCGCCTTTCGCCGTGCGCACCAGCTCGGTAAACAAGCTGTCGCGGTCCTTGGCCAGCACGGCCAATTGTTTGCGGTCCAGCTCCACGCCGGCCTTCTTGAGTCCGTCAATCAGGCGGCTGTAGCTCAAACCATATTCGCGGGCCAGCGCATTGATGCGAGCGATCCAAAGCGCGCGGAAATCGCGCTTTTTCTGCTTACGATCGCGATAGGCATAGGTCAGGCCCTTCTCCATGGTGTTGCGGGCCTGGCGATAAAGCTTGCGGCCACCCACAAACCCGGAGGCGAGTTTTAACTGGCGCTTATGGCGTCGGCGGGTTTTGAAACCGCCCTTGGCACGAGGCATCGGGGATAAATCCTTCCCTCAGGGGTTTGCTATTTGTACGGAACCAGCAGGTGGGCCCGTCCGGTGTCAGCCTTATTCAACAGCCCCGGCTTGCGCAGATGGCGCTTGCGGCCGCGGCTCTTGGAAGTGTTGAGATGGCGCAGAAAGGCCTTTTTGTGCTTGGCCTTGCCGCTCTTGGTAAAGCTGAAGCGCTTGGCCGCGCTGCGATTGGTCTTGATCTTAGGCATCCGTCTTTCCCGTTTCTGCTTCCCTGACTCTCTAGCGCGGCGTCAGCAGGACCGACATATTGCGGCCCTCCATCCTTGGATTGCCCTCCGGCTGGGCTACTTCCTGCACCAGGCTTACCACCTGTTCAAGCATTTTCTGCCCCATTTCCGGATGGGTTATCTCCCTGCCGCGGAAGAAGACTGATACCTTAACACGCTGGCCTTCCTCGACAAAGCGCTTGATGTGCCTGACCTTGAATTCCAAATCGTGTTTATCCGTGCGCGCCCCCATTTTGACTTCTTTGATACTCGATCCGGACGAGCTTTTCTTGGCGCCATGGGCCTTTTTCTTCTGCGTGTAGCGGTACTTGTCGAAGTCCATCACCCGGCAGACCGGGGGTGCAGCCGCGGGCGCCACCTCGACCAGATCGAGTCCGCGACTCTGCGCCAGCGTCAACGCTTCGCGCGCGGTCATGATGCCGGCCTGACGGCCATCGGAATCGATCACTCGTACCTCTGGCGAGCGAATCAAATCGTTGACACGAACCGAGGGTTCGCGGGTCGGTGGAAGACGATAGTTTCTAGGGATAAAACACCTCCTTTATTGGGCGCACGAGACGCCAAAGACAACAATTTACCGCTACATCCCGAAATATCACAAGGCTATCGTTGACGTGGACCGCAGGGACCTGGACCGCGGGTTCCAAATTCCACCGGCGATCGCGGCAGTCATCCCCATAGTCGCATAGTCGCCCATAAGTCAAAGTCGGCCACAGGTCGTTATCGATCGCCCGGGTCAGCATGGCAAAGGCTCGTCCTTCAGCATTTCTATCAGGCCGTCGAGCGACATATTCTGATTTTTTTCGCCGCGCAGGTGCCGGACCGCGACCATCCGGGAGGCGGCCTCGCGCTCTCCAACCACGGCCATGTAAGGAATCTTGGCCAATTCCGCTTCGCGCACCTTGAAGCCGAGTTTCTCCCCGCGCAGGTCGGCGCTGGCGCGAAAACCGTTGCTGGAGATGAGTTGCGCGACCTCAGCCGCGTAACCCTCGACCTTTTCGCTCAGCGACAGCACGCGTACCTGCTCGGGCGCCAGCCAAAACGGCAGCACCCCTGCGGTATGCTCTAGCAAGACCCCGATGAAGCGCTCCAGAGTGCCCAGGACGGCCCGATGAATCATCACTGGGCGGGCCTCGGTGCCGGCGCTGGTGGTAAACTCCAGGCCGAATCGCTCGGGCATGTTGAAATCGAGTTGGATGGTGGCCACCTGCCATTTGCGCTTAAGCGCGTCGGGCACGTAGATTTCGATTTTGGGGCCGTAAAAAGCGCCTTCGCCAGGATTAAGCTCGAAGCTGAAGCCGTTGCGTTGCATCGCACCGGCCAGCACCTCTTCGCGCTGGCGCCATTCTTGCTCGCTGCCAAGATGCTTGTCCGGCATCGTCCCCAGCTTCAGTTCGATGCTGCCGAAGCCCAAGGCGTCGTAAACCTCGCGGACCATCCGCAGGTTCTGGTCGATCTCGCCCGCGATTTGCTCGGGGGTGCAGAAGATATGCGCGTCATCCTGGGACATCGCGCGCACCCGGGTCAGCCCGTGCAGGGTTCCGGATCGTTCGGCCCGATGCAGCCGGCCGAAATCGGCAAACCGGATGGGCAGGTCGCGGTAGGAGCGCTTCTCGCAGCGATACATCACCGCGTGGCTTGGGCAGTTCATCGGCTTGACGCCGTAGTCCAGTTCCCCGCCGGGATTTTCGCCGTCGGTGGTAAGGAACATGTTCTCACGAAACATTTCCCAGTGGCCGGAGGTGCGCCAGAGTTGATTCTTGAAGATTTGCGGCGTGATTACTTCCTCGAATCCGTAGCGCCGGTAAAGCCGGCGCACGTAATCGATTAGCTGATTGTAGATGATCGCGCCCTTGGGCAAAAAGAATGGCGACCCCGGAGCGATCGGGTCAAAGAAGAACAGACCCATCTCGCGGCCCAGCTTGCGATGGTCGCGGGTGCGCGCCATCTCCAGCAGCCGCAGATGCTCTTCCAGCGCCTCCTTGGAAGCGAAAGCGGTGCCGTAGATCCGCGACAGCATCGCGTTGTGCTCATCGCCGCGCCAGTAGGCTCCGGCCACGCTGGTGAGTTTGAAGGCCTTCAGATGGCGCGTCGAAGGAACGTGCGGGCCGCGGCACAAATCGACCCAGTCGCCCTGGCGATAGAGCGAGACCTGCGGGTCCGGGATACCCTGGATGATCTCGACCTTGTACTTTTCCTGCATCGAGTCAAAGAGCCGGATAGCCTCGTCGCGGCTCACTTCGACGCGCTCGACCTTCAGGTCGGCCTTGGCCAGTTCGCGCATCTTGCTTTCGATTTTGGGCAGATCGTCCACGGTAAAGGGCGTGGATGGCGCGAAATCGTAATAAAAGCCATCTTCGATCGTGGGCCCGATGGTTACCTGGGTGCCGGGATACAGGCTTTGTACCGCCTGCGCCATCAGGTGCGCGGTGGAATGGCGCAGGATCTCGATTCCGTCGGGGCTGTCGGCGCTGACCGGCTCGACGGTCGCGTCTTCGGTGACCGGACGGCCAAGGTCCATCAGCCTGCCATTGACTCTGGCGGCAATCGGCCGCACGCCGTTGGCCGCCAGTTTCAGCAGGTCTCCCGCGCGGCTGCCACGCGCGACCGCGTGAACCACTCCGTCAACTGTGACCCGAATTTCCGAACTCATCGAGGCGATAGCCGCATTGGTGGGTAATCAAAAGGATAACGCACACAAACCGGGCCTCGCGGGGCGTAGCCCGGTACGGGGCCGAACATGGTAGGCACGGGCGGGATTGAACCGCCGACCCCTTCCGTGTCAGGGAAGTGCTCTCCCGCTGAGCTACGTGCCTGGTAATGCAATCGAGAAGACAACGCCAAACCGCTAACAGAAAAAATCACTACGAGCAATAAGCCTGCAAATACAGAGCCATTTTACGCCGATCTCCATGGCGACGCGATCTTTCTTTTCTGATAGATTCGACCTTCGCCACGGGGTAGCGCAACAAAAATGGATCGAGAGCGAATCGTTCAACTCTTTTTATTGGGTTCGTTGGCCGTCATGGCCTACGAACTCTATCGCATTTTAGAGCCTTTCCTGGTGCCAGTCGTGTGGGCGATGCTGCTCGCATTCATCTTTCATCCTTTGATGGTCAGGGCGGAGCATCTCATGCGCCAGCGGACGTTGGCGGCTCTATCGATCACGCTGGTGGTGTCGCTGGTGGCGATCGTCCCCGCCCTGTGGCTTTCGACCCTGCTGGCATCCGAAGCACATTCGCTATACGCCCAAGCCTACATCTTGAACGCCGAAGGGGGGATCGGCAAATTCAGAGACGTCGCACTCCATTCCCGTTTCGGCATGGCCTTGAGCAAGCAACTTCTGCGCATTGGAGTGAAGCTCGACGAGGAACTGCCCAAGGTCGCCCTTCAGGCCTCGAGGATGACCAGTGACACCATGGTCGGCTACGTCACCGGCACCTTTAAAAACCTGGCCTCCTTCGTGATCGATTTTTTCCTGACCTTGATGATCCTCTTTTACCTGCTGCGCGATGGCGAGGGTTATTATCACGCTTTTCGCAATATGACTCCCCTGCACGAGGACGATAAACGGGCGGTCTTCGAATCGCTGCGCATAACCCTTTCGTCGGTGATGCGGGGACTGCTGGTGACCGCGCTAATCCAGGCGGTTCTGATTGGCATCGGCATGGCTGCCACCGGCGTTCCCTACTGGGCGTTCCTCTCGCTGGCCACCGCGGCCGTCGGGCTGTTTCCCCTCGGTGGAACCGCCCTGGTTTGGGTCCCGGCGACGCTATACCTGGCGTATGCCGATGGGTGGGTCCGTGCGCTGATTCTGTTGGGCTGGTGCGCGGTCTCGGTCGCGTTAATCGACAATCTGATCAAGCCGCAACTCACTGGCCGCGGCACCGGGTTGCCGACTCTGGCCCTGTTCCTGGGAATCGCCGGCGGGCTTGAGGCCTACGGTGTCCCCGGACTGTTTGTCGGTCCCGCGGTGATCGCCGTTTTAGCTGCGCTGCTGCGCGCTTACGATAAGAGTTACAATCCGGTCAATCGCGAAGCTGCCTGACCCGCGAATGCGGGGCATGAGCGGCTCAAGCAAGATCAAACGCACTGGCGCACAAGGAGATTTTGCCTGTGTGACACATCTTTGCAGGCACCTACGCGCTGCGCCCGAAGTGCGCTTAGGTGCTGCTGGCGGATCTTCTGTCAAGATGGGGAAGCGCGATCAAGAGCGCGATGCGACCGGCCTTGACGGCCAGTCGCATCGCGCGGGTAAGACTCTCAAACCCAGCCGCCGCGAGGGCGTCGATTACTGGGCCTGGATGCTCTCAATGTACGAAATGAGCGTCTCGATTCTCTTCTTGACCTGTTCCGGTGTACGGCCTGGAGCGCCCGGCATGTTTCGCCGTGCGAAGACCAGACCCCAGATCGGCATCTCGCGGGTGCCATGGCTGGCTACAACCTCTTGTCCGTCGATCATGTTATAGACATGGTCGTACGGGAACTTACCGCCATTGTTCTTGGACAGTAAGGTCAAATTTGCGGGCTTTTTCTTCAGGGTGTCGGCTACTGGACCATCGCCCGTCGCGTCCATACCGTGGCAGGGTGAACAGTACTGCCTGAACATGAGCTTTCCGCTGGTTATCTCACCACCAGTGGCGTGCTGAGTTACTTCGTGTCCCGGTCCTGGCCCCGGCGGTATCTCGACCTGAGCCAAAGCTGTTTTCCCAGTCGCGACGATAAGGAACACCGCCAACGCCGCAATGATGGACAGGGTCGGGTATCCTAGACGTTTTGCCACCATTATCCTCTTCCCCCGTGCAATGGGTTAAATGAACTCCGCGACCTTGTAGCAGATACAAACCCCGGCGTCAAAGCCAAAACCGAGAATTGATTTCCGCGCCCGCGTTTATATTCTGTGATGCTATCGGCGAGTGGCCCCGGCCGGTTCTTGCCGATAAGCTTGGAGTTGCGATGGATGGAGCGAAACCAGCCAAGGCCCTGACAATCATCGGACGGCTGCGCGATCAGGGCTTCGTGGCCTATCTGGCGGGGGGCTGTGTGCGTGACCGCATCCTGGGCGTCAAGGCCAAGGATTTCGATATCGCCACTGACGCGCGCCCCGAAGTGGTGCAAAGTCTGTTCACCAACACGATTCCGATCGGCGCTAAGTTCGGCGTCGTGGTGGTGGTGATCGACGGCGACGCCTTTGAAGTCGCCACTTTCCGCGCCGACGCGCCTTATCTCGACGGGCGGCGGCCCTCGGCCGTGCATTTCGGCACCCTTGAGGCCGATGCCGTGCGGCGCGACTTCACTATCGGCGGCATGTATTACGATCCGGGCGCTGACCGCGTGATCGACCTCGTTGGTGGCCGGCGCGACTTGCGTGCGGGCGTAATCCGCGCGATTGGCAATCCGCGTGAGCGTTTCGCCGAGGATCGCCTGCGCATGCTGCGCGCGATTCGCTTCGCCGCCCGGCTCAATTTCACTATCGAACCGGCCACGATGGACGCGATCCGACGGGCCGCCCCCGCGATCACCGAGGTCTCCGCCGAGCGCATCGGCGACGAGTTGGTGATGATCATGACCGAGGGCAATCCGGCGCGCGGCCTGGAGTTGCTGCGCGGCAGCGGCTTGATGCGCACCCTGCTGCCCGAGGTCGAGGCGTTAGCCGGATGCGAGCAGCCGGCCAATTATCATCCCGAGGGCGACGTTTATCGCCATACGATGCTGGCGCTGTCGATGCTGGAGTACGGATGCACCGAGACCTTGGCCTTCGGCGTGCTCTTTCACGATATCGCCAAACCGCCCTGCCGCGAAGTAAAGGGCGAGAAGACCACCTTTTACGGCCACACCGATCGCGGCGCCGAGATGGCGACCGGGATTTTACAGCGGCTCAAGCGCTCGCGCTTCGTCCAGACCCGGGTCGCCTACCTGGTGCATTACCACCTGCGCCTGAGCGACGCGCCCAAGATGCGTCCATCGACGCTTAAGCGGATGCTGATTGAGGAAGGCTTCGCCGAATTGCTTTCACTGGCGCGCGTCGACGCGCTGGCTTCCAATTCTTATCTGGGCTTTTACCATTTCTGCCGCAACGCGATGAACGCTCACGCGCCCGAACAGTTGCGGCCGCCGCGTCTGATTGGGGGCAACGACCTGATCGCGATGGGATTCAGCCCGGGACCGGCTTTTAGAGCTATCCTCAAGGAGGTTGAGGACCTCCAGCTCGACGGTGAACTTAAGGATCGCGACCAGGCGCTCGCCTTCGTCCGCGATCATTACGCCCCCGGTTCGACCGCCTGAGAGGAGGTCTCCCACGGCGCCCGGCTTAGACCGGCGGGCGGTTTCCGCACACCACATGCAAGGCCACCTACAGGCGACCGCGATCACCAGGCACTTCGGCGCGACCGTCGCGCTCGCAGACGTAAACTTCCGCGCCCGGCCAGGCGAGATCCACGCCCTGTTGGGAGAAAATGGCGCGGGCAAAACCACTTTGATGAACGTGATCGCCGGCCATCTGCGCCCCGATTCCGGCGCGGTCACGCTCGACGAGGTGCCGCTTAGGACCGGTTCGCCGCAGGCCGCCTTGCGCGCCGGAGTGGCCAGCGTGCATCAGAGCCCGATGCTCTTCGAGCAGCTCAGCGTTATCGAGAACCTGGCATTGGGAGGCTTTGCCCAGCGCGGCCTCGCGCTCGATCAGGTCCGGCAGCGGGCGGCCGAAATGGCGCAACGGCTCGGATTCCGGCTGCGACTGGATCAGGCGACGCTGCATGGACTGTCGATCGCGGAGCGGATGCGCCTGGAGATCCTGCGCGCCCTGAGTTTCGATCCACGGGTGCTGATTCTTGACGAGCCCACCGGCCTGCTCGCGCCCAGCGAACTAAGCGGGTTTCTGGAGTTGCTGCGCGGACTGCGGGATCGCGGCCGCAGCGTGGTTTTGATCACCCACAAGCTCACCGAGGCGATGGCGGTCGCGGATCGGATCACGATGCTGCGCGCGGGCCGCGTGGTCGGCGAAACCTCGCCGGCACAGACCTCGGCGGACGAATTGGCCGGGTTGATGATCGGCGCAATTCCCCCATTACCGGCGCGCGATGGAGCGCGGGATTCGCGCCGCGCGGAAGTCCTGACTACGAATCGGATCGGCCTGGACCAGGATCGGCGGACGATTCTGGACGGGATTTGTCTGCGGCTGCGAGCCGGCGGGATCTGCGCAATCGCGGGCGTGGACGGCAACGGGCAAATTGAATTGGCGGAGATCCTGGCCGGCGCACGCCGGCCCAGCCGAGGCCAGATTCTGTTGCACGGCAGGCCGGTGGATCCCGGCCTTGACGGCCGGATTGCCGTCATCCCTCAAAGCCGCGACCACGAGGGACTGATTCTTGACATGGAGCTGTGGGAGAATCTGTTGCTGGCGCCCGCTATCCGCCGCCAAACCCAATGGGCTGGCATACAAGATCGCCGAGGTGCAATCGCGCTATGCGCTCGCATGATCAAGCGCTTCGCAATCCGCGCCAATGGTCCGCGCCAGAAAGCCGCGGCGCTTTCCGGCGGGCATCGCCAGCGTTTGATGGTGGCGCGCGCGATGGCGGCGAACCCGGAGGTTCTGGTCGCCCACGATCTCACCCGCGGCCTCGACGTCGGCGCCACCGCCGAGGTCCATCAAATGATTCGCGAGTTCGCGGACCGGGGTGGCGCCGTGCTGCTTATCTCCACTGATCTCGATGAGATCTTCGCGCTCGGCGACCATCTTGCAGTGATCAGCGGGGGGCGCCTGACCGAACTCGCCGACGATGCCCGGTCCCCGGAGCGGGTCGGGCTCTTGATGGCGGGGGCGGGCCGCTGATATCGAATGCGCTCTGCCCCCTCCCCCAGACCCCCAACCCCTAAATCGAAGACAAAACCGATGATAACCGATGTCACCTATGTCTCCGGTTTTTATGTAACCTATCTCTCCGGTTGCTCAGATACACCTCAAGTACACATTTCCAATTCAATCCTGTACCAACTTTACAACGCGACCGAGGTTAGTCGAGAAAGCTTTGCCCTATCGAACCGGGCCAGTACATTGTTCCGCATTGATCAAGACTGACTGATTCCATACTGAATGAACGGCAAAAAGGCTGGCCCGCGAGGTTACTTGAAGTGCATCAGAACCCTCACCCTCATCCCTCTCCCACAACTGAATGTGGGCGAGGTGACAGAAGGGCTCCACCCGTCATCGATTCGAAGCCCGGTGCGCTTGCGCTGATGCCTATCCCGTCCCTGGCGCGCCGATTTATTGCCACTTTCGGCCAGCCGCTGGCCGCGCTCGTTGTCAGCCTGGCGTTGGTGGCGCTGGCGCTGGCCGCGCTGGGCGCCAATCCGGTCCTGACTTTCGCCGCGTTGGCCAACGGCGCCTTCGGCAATTGGGTGGCTCTCACTGACACCTTGGTCAAAGCGACACCGCTGGTGTTTACCGGCCTGACGGTCAGCGTCGCGTTTTCGGGAGCGCTGTGGAATATCGGCGGCGAAGGGCAGTTGCTGGCCGGTGCGTTGGCGGCCACGGCCTGCGGCATTCATCTGGGGGATTGGCCCCATCCGCTGGCAATCGCCATGGTTCTTTGCGCCGGGGCGCTGGCCGGAGCCGTGTGGGGCGGGCTATGCGGCTGGCTGCGCGCGCACTACCACGTCAGCGAAGTCATCAGCACCATCATGCTCAATTACACCGCGATGCAAATCGTGAGCTGGGCGGTGCATGGTCCGCTGATGGAGCCCTCGCGCTCCTTTCCGGCCAGCGCAATGCTCCCGGCCGCGGCTCGCCTGGTGCGCTATCTGCCCCCCAGCCGGCTCAACGCCGGGATGTTGTTGGCGCTGGTGCTGGCGCCGGCTTGCTACGTCTGGATGTTTCACACCAATGCGGGATTCGAGCTGCGCGCGATGGGGAAGAACCAACGCGCGGCCGCTTTTTTCTCGATCCCCGTGGCGCGCATCACGGTGCTGGGGATGGCGCTGAGCGGGGCGCTGGCGGGGCTGGGCGGCGCGGTTCAGGTATCCGCCATCACCAACCGCTTGTTCGAGCGCTTCTCCCCCGGATGGGGCTACGAGGCGATCGCGGTGGCGCTGGTGGCGCGTCTTAACCCGCTGGCGATCGTGCCCAGCGCGCTGTTCTTCGGCGCGCTCGATAACGGCGCGCAGGCGATTCAACGCGCCCAAGGCGTCTCGCCGGTGCTGGTCCAGGCCACTCAAGGCCTGGTGATCTTCGTGTTGCTGGCCTTTGACACTCCGGCGTTCCAGTCGTGGTTCGGCGCGGTGGGATCCTCCACGCCGCCAACCGGCGTCGCGGGGCAAGCCGATGCTTGAGGCGTTCCTGCGCTCGACCATCATGACCGCGGCGCCGCTTCTGCTGGCCGCGCTGGGCGAATTGCTGGTGGAGGAAAGCGGCGTAATCAACGTTGGGATCGAAGGGATTATGCTGACCGGGGCATTTGCCGCGATGGCGGCGGCCTACTTCACCGGCAGCATCGTGGCGGGCCTTGGCTGCGCCGCCCTTGCGGCGATAGCGATGTCGGCAGTGTTCGCGGTCCTGGCCGTAAACCTGGCGGTCAATCAGGTGGTCGCCGGCACCGCGCTGGATATTTTCGCGCTGGGGCTAACGGGGGTGTTCTACCGCCGCATCTTCGGCATCACGGGCCAGGCGCTGATCGTGCGCACGCTCCAACCGGTCAGGCTCGGATGGCTGGCGCGGACTCCGCTTCTCGGCCCGGCGCTATTCGATCAGAATCTGCTGGTCTATCTGGCCTTTGCGCTGGTGCCGGTAGTGTGGCTGCTGCTCTATCGCACCCGCTATGGCTTGGGTCTGCGCGCGGCCGGCGAGCGGCCCGACGCGGCCGACGCCATGGGGCTGGGCGTATATCGCCTGCGCTGGCAAGCGATTCTGATTTCGGGAGTGCTGACCGGACTGAGCGGCGCGTACCTGACGCTGGGGTATGCCAACACGTTCGTGGAGGGGATGACGGCGGGACGCGGCTTTATCGCGTTGGCGATCGTGATCCTGGGGCAATGGCGGCCGCTGGGGGTCGCGGCCGCGTCGGTGCTGTTCGGGGCGGCGTTAGCCTTGCAGTTTACTCTGCAGGCGGCCAACACCGGTATCCCCTACCAGCTTTTCCTCGCGCTCCCCTACGTGTTGACCCTGCTCGTACTGACGCTATTTAATGGCCCCGGCCGCGCCCCCAGCGCGCTCGGCGAACCTTACCTGCGGCCCTAATTGGTATCTTCAAGCATTAGCGCCAAAGGCCTATTGGGTCTCAAACACCAGCAGCTGGGCTTTGCGTGCAAGGTCAGGCGGCACCGCGACGTAAAGCCGATGCGCGGCGGGAACGAACAACGAGGTGCGCGCGCCGCGCATCGTCTTTAGTGTGGCGACGCGCTCGTAATCGACGGTTGCGGCCTGACGCAGGACGTCGACGCATCCCTCTCCGCCCGACATATAGATCAATGCGTTGGCGTGGTCGTAAGACAGGTCGTCGGTATCGCCGCAGACACTCAGAATCGCGACTTCTTTGCCGTCCTCCGTGCCGATCACCAGCATCCGCGGCGGTTGGCGCGTGCCCACGAACAACCGCTGATGCTCGGCGTCCAGTGCCATGGGAAAGTTGGCGGCGGCGTCCTTAAGTTTCCATTCAGCCAACAGTCTTTGATTGGCGCGATCGAACACCTCGATCTCGTCGGCAGCCGGGACGTTGACAAAGAGCCGGGTTCCACGAGCCTCAAGTTGAAATGATTCGGGATGGCCGTCGAGCGGGATGGTGGCGATCTTTGCGATCTTGTCCGGATCGATAATCGCGATGGCGCCGTGGCCGTACCCGGCATAGACCAGGTTCGAATCGGGATCGTAGCGGACGTTATCGGCGTCCTCGAGCGCCCCCACCGCGCCGGCCAGTTTGAGCGCCGCGTCATAAATGCGCACCTCACCGTCGCCGCCGGCGGCCACTACCAGCTTGCGCGCTTTGGGCAGATACGCGACACCTTGCGGTTCCTTGATTCCCGCGATGGCGCCGGTGACCTTCCCACTGTGGGTATCGATCCGCAAGACCCGGTTGCTGCCGCGCGCCGCGACGAACAAAAGTCCACCGTCGGGAGTGGCGGCGATGTGATCGATTTGTCCCTCTACTCCGTCCAGCGGAATCGTTCCGGTCAGGCGAAGCGGAGCGGTCCCCTGGGCCATCGCGGTCAAACCGGCCAGCAGCGCGAGCATCAGGGCCGCTGCGAAGCAAGCAAGAAACTTCCGGGTCATCAGCATCACCACACCATCGAGACGAGACGATACTTTGATCGTCCCGTTCCAATAGGAAGTGCGCAACCTTTTGCTTGGTTACGCTGAAGGTTTGGTGGTTGCGCCGAACTCCCGGATCAGCCCGCGGGCGCGGGCGACGGCGTTGCCGATGATCTCGCGATCGGCGGGCTTTTCAGGCAGGCGGCGGCGCACAAATTGCTTCAGATTTTGAAGATGATCATGCAAGGCGGCGCGCTCCGCGGCCGGATCGGGCGACTTGTTCGCCTGCAACTTGCGCGGCCCCTCATGTCCGCCCTCGGAGAAGTACCAGTCCTTGAATTGCCCTCGAAATCCGGCGCGGAACATCAACTCGCCCAGATAGGAGGCGGGCGGGGGCACCTGGCGCACCAATTCCGCCAGAGTCTGGTCCTGGCCGCCGCTGTCGTAGTCGACCATCAGATGTCCGCCGCGGGGTATCAGTTGTCCCAATCGGGCGATCACGGCGGCTTCAAACCCCAGTTCGCGGGTGTTGACCACGTGCCCATTGCCGAACTCGACCTGGGGAAAAATGCGGCACTCAACCCACTGCTTCACGCCGCGCCCGCCGCCGCTCACGATCGCGGTTACGAAGCGGCTGGTGGAAATCTCGCCTTGCGGGTCGGCAATGGCCACGTCCACGTACAGCCAACCCGCGCGGGGACGCACCGGGCGCATGCCGGTGACCGCCAGGCTGAAACGGCCGAGACGATGCCCGTTGATTCTGGCGGCCAACTCCGCTGCCGCGCCGGTTAACTGCAATGTCTTTGATGGGATTGCCAAATGAAATGGTTTACTATAAACGCTCAGACTTTGAACGCTACGGATTTAGCCCATGCGCGCGCCTGAAGTCCAGTCTGCCGCCTTCCCCACCGCTCATTGTTCAGCGTGCGATAAGTTCGTGCTCACCTACATCTCCGCGGACGAGGCCGGGGCGGAAGTGCGCCGCTGCGTCCACTGCGACGCGATGCTGGAGCAGCGGCTTGAATGGATCGGCGCTGACGACCTCGAGGAACTGGGCTATTACTTCGGCGCGCCGCCCGAAAAACCGGACGGCGGATGCGGTAGCGGCGGCGGCTGTGGCTCCTGTTCCAAGTAGTTGGCACCCAGCGCTAAAAACCGATATTGAGAGAATATGTACGGCGAAACCCAAGCCCGACGAAATTTGTTGGAGGAACGGCGATGAAAACGACTATATCCGTAATCAAGGCTGATGTGGGCTCGATTGGCGGTCACATCAAGCCCAGCGCGCGGCTTAAGGAAACGGTCGAGCGCTTCGTGCGTGAGAAGGGCAAGAAACTGCTGATCGACGTTTACGTCAGCTCAACCGGCGACGACGTGGCGCTGCTCATGTCCCATGACCGGGGCGTGGACGACGCTAAAATCCACGAACTGGCCTGGGACGCCTTTATGGCCGGCACCAAGGTCGCCAAGGAGCAGGGACTCTACGGCGCCGGTCAGGATTTGCTCAAGGATGCGTTCTCGGGCAACATCCGCGGACTCGGCCCGGCCTCATGCGAGATGGAGTTCGAGGAGCGGCCCAACGAACCGTTTGTGTTTTTCGCCGCGGACAAGACCGATCCGGGCGCCTACAATCTGCCGATGTACCTCGCGTTTTGCGATCCGATGCACTGCGCCGGGCTGTTGCTTTCGCCCAAGATGGCGAAGGGCTTCACCTTCACCATCATGGACGTCAACCACACCGAGGGCGACCGCGTGATCGAATTGAACGCACCCGAGGAGTTGTACGATATCGCCTGTCTGCTGCGTGACAACGAGCGCTTCGTCGTGGAGTCCATCCGCAGCCGCGCCAACAACGATATCGCCGCCGTGGTTTCGACCTCGCGTCTGCACAATATCGCGGGCACCTACACCGGCAAGGACGACCCGGTGGCGCTGGTGCGCACCCAGGGTAACTTCCCGGCCACCGGTGAGATCCTGTCCCCCTACCGGATTGGACACTACGTCGCCGGCACGATGCGCGGGAGCCATCATGGGCCGCTGATGCCGGTCAAGCTCAATTCGACCATCTCGTTCTTCGATGGTCCGGCGATCGTCAGCGCCGCCGCGTTCTGCGTGCACGAAGGCAAATTCACCGAGCCGGTGGACGCCTTTGACCATCCGTTCTGGGATTGGGTCAGGAACAACGTCTCGGTCAAAGCCGCCGAGATTCGCAACCAGGGCTTCTCGGGACCGGCGATGCTCCCTTACAGCGAGTTGGAGTACGGCGGCGTGGTCGAGAAGATGGGCCAGTTGGACGAGCGCTTCATCGTGCGCAAGGAGAAGGACGCAGCGACTGCGGGCAACGGCAGCCGCAAGTCCAAAGCCGCCTGAACCAGTTTCCACCTAAACGGGTTGCTGGTTGACAAAACGGGAAGCGCAGGTCGAGTGCGTTTCCCGTTTTTCATTTTCAGCAATTCAGGCGGTCAAGCTGGCGGAGCGCTTCGTAGGCAACGATCGAAACCGCGTTGGACAGATTCAGGCTGCGCACTCCGTCCTCGAAAATCGGGATCCGGAATGCGGGACCGATGCCGCTGCCCAAAATCGTGTGTCCCAGTCCCTTGGTTTCGCTGCCGAACAGGAGAAAATCCCCCGCTTCGAATCGCGCCTGGACATAGCTGGCGGTGGCGCGAGCCGAGAATAGTTTGAACGGACCGCGTGGATGCGCGGCGAAGAACTCCTCGACATTGTCGTAGGTCCGCAGATCGACCAACGGCCAGTAATCCAGGCCGGCGCGGCGCAAATAGCGGTCCTCCAATGAAAATCCCAGCGGACCCACCAGGTGCAGGCGGATCCGGGTGGCGGCGGTCAGCCGCGCAATCGAGCCGGTATTTTGCGGAATCTCCGGCCGGATCAGCACCACGTTGAAGCAGCGGGTCCGTCACTTCGGCCGTGCTTCCGGCGCTGCCTGCCGGACCGGGTAGCGGCGGCCGGCGAGCTTGAAAAAGAATCCGCCGTCATCGTCCATGCCGAGGCAATCGCTCAGATGATAATAGGCTGAGCGCAAAAAGCGGGCTTTAAACGCGCCATTTTTGACCCGGCAGTACAAGACGTGGTCGGGTCCGACTTCCAGGGACGCCGGGTCCAGCGGCTCGCGTTCCTCGTCGTTGAGGAACAGGGTGAACCCATCGGCGGCGTCGCCCTCGAGCGCCTTGACCACATAGGGGGTATCCTCGACCGTGATGGAGGCGCGCTCGTCGCCGACTTGCAGGATATAGCTGCCGTCGGCGTTGCGCCGGATGCTGCGGCTGAAGAGCAGGGCGATGCGCGGGTTGTCGATGCGCTCTTCGTCGGTGTACCAATTGCCGTCGCGGCGGAAGGAAATCTTGCCCGATTCGACGGCATAAAAGCCTGCGCGTGGCATAGTCCTACTTCTTCCGGCTGTCGAGGATGAAGGTCACCGGGCCGTCGTTGACCAACTCGACCTCCATCATGGCGCCGAACTCTCCCTGTTCTGTTTTTATGCCCGCGGCGCGGCATAGGGAAAGGAAATTCTCGTACAGTTCGTGCGCTTCCTGAGGCGGCGCGGCCCCGCTAAATGAGGGACGGCGGCCGGCGCTGGTATCGGCCAACAGAGTGAATTGCGATACCACCAGAAGTTGCCCGCCAACCGCGCCGAGGTCGAGGTTCATCTTGCCGGCAGGGTCAGCGAAGATTCTCATCCGCAGGATCCGGTTGGCGATTTCTCCGGCGTCGGCCCCGGTGTCGCCGGCCGCCACACCCAGCAGAATCAGCAGCCCGCGCTCGATGCGCCCGACGACCCGGCCCTCGACTGAAACCTGGGCGTGTTTGACCCTTTGAACAATTGCGCGCACAAATGCGTCTTTACATCAATCGGTATTTCGATCCAGAGCCCCGCGGCAGGGTGGACCCAGAGCCCCTTGGCAGGGTGGACAATGATGCGAAAGCCGGCGGTGGCAGGGTGCGAAAAAAAGAGTTTCAATGAGCAATCCAAAGTTTGGCGGCTCCGCACCCGGCCTGAAAGGTGGCTTCATTCCTACATCTTTTCCTCCCTTTGGGAGAGATAAGAGTGATGGGGCAGGCAGCGGAAATGCTTTTTTTCGCAGCCTGCCAGGGCCGGGTCAGGTCCTGCCGGGGGATGGCTGGCGACCAACCGTGCACTGAGGATATTATATCAGCATCAAGCCATGATACCGATTCTTCTGCGCCTGGGCCCGATTACCATCTACAGCTACGGGCTGATGATGGCGCTGGGATTTATCGCGGCCGATATCGCTTGCACCAGCGAGTTCCAGCGCCATGGCTTCAAGGGCGAGTGGGCGTCGACGTTAATCCTGTGGACGGCGATATCCGGCGTCGCCGGCTCCCGGGTTTACGATATCTTCGACAATTGGCACTACTACGCAGCCAATCCCTCGCAAATGCTTCTGTCAGGCGCAGGGTTCGTCTGGTTCGGAGGGCTGGCGGGAGGAGTCATAGCCAGCTATATCGTTGCCCGCCATTACCGGATACCTTGGCCGGTGCTGGCGGATATGGCCGCCCCAGGGCTGGTGATTGGTCATGCCATCGGCCGCATCGGATGCCTGCTTTCGGGCGACGGCGACTGGGGCACGGTTTCCAATCTGCCGTGGGCGATGGCCTATCCCAAAGCCATCGTTGGATGGACCGGCCGCACCGTGATGGTGCTGAGCAGCGGCAACACGCTGGTGGCGGCGCCCGGCTGCACCTCCACCGGCTGTGCCCCGTGGGTCCGCGTGCATCCGGCCCCGGTTTACGAAACCATTCTTTACACCGGCGTTTTTCTCGTGCTGTGGGCGGTTCGGAAACGGATAAACATCGATGGACAGCTTTTCTATCTGTACCTGATAATGGCCGGAGCGTGCCGGTTCGCGGTCGAGTTCATCAGGGTCAATCCCCGCGTGTTATGGGGATTGTCCGAAGCCCAGCTAATCGCTCTTATGATGGTGCTGATCGGGCTTGCCGCATACGCCTGGTCCAGCGCCAGGGCGCTTCCCAATTCAGCCGCCGAGCAGGCTGCCTGAGCTGAGATTGGGACCTAGATGAAGAGCAAAACCCTGTCGGTTGTAGGTCTGCTGCTGGTGCTGGCGGGCCTGGGATTTTTCGCTGTTCGAGGCCTGTTTGGACCGGCCGGGTCCAATTCGGACATCACCAGCGGTGAGGCGCCGGTCGCGGCCGGCGACGTGGCGGCGGACTTCAAGCTGCAAAGTCTTTCGGGCCAATCGGTGACGCTCTCGTCCCTGCGGGGAAAGGTGGTATTCTTGAACGTCTGGGCGACTTGGTGCGGTCCTTGCCGGGAAGAGATGCCCTCGATGGAAACGCTGTATGAAGCCTTCAAGAGCCGTAAGGATTTCGTGATCCTGGCCGTCAGTCAGGACCGCCGGGGCCGCGCCGCGGTGGAACCATACGTGGAAAAGAATCATTTTAATTTCGACGTTCTGCTCGATCCGGATAATGTGGTCGGGGATGCCTACAATGTTAGCGGCGTCCCCGAGACCTTCATAATCGACCGCAAGGGCCGTATCGTTGCGCATCACATGGGCGCGTTCGACTGGTCGCAAAGTGATGTGCGGCAGGCGCTGGCGGAATTGCTGGACAGCAAGGAGGGTTAGCGGCAACGGCAGCCGCCGTTACGCATCAGACAGGTCAGACGATGGCAATTTTAAAGAAACACAAATGGTCAATCAGCGTGGCGATCGGTGCGATTGTCTGCCTGATGGTAGTGCAGGAAGTGGCGGTGCGGCGGGCGCAGGCGCTGCCTGAAAGCTCTTACGACGAACTGGAAACCTTTGCCAACGTTCTGGCGATTGTGCAGAAGAACTACGTCGAACCGGTTTCCACCAAACAGCTTATCAACGGCGCAATCACCGGCATGTTGGCCTCGCTCGACCCGCATAGCGCCTACTTGACGCCGGAGCTTTACAAGGATCTGCAGATCGAGACCCGCGGCAGCTTCGGCGGCCTGGGCATCGAAATCACGATCAAGAACGGCGTCCTGACCGTGGTCTCTCCGATTGAAGATACGCCGGCCTACAAAGCCGGGATCAAACCCAACGATCAGATCATCAAGATCGACAGCAACTTTACCAAGGACATGACGCTGACCGACGCGGTCAAGGCGATGCGCGGTCCCAAGGACAGCAAGATTACCTTGACGCTGCATCGCGAGGGCGTGCCGGAGCTGTTCACCGTGTCGCTGATGCGCGACGTCATCAAGATCAAGTCGGTAAAGGCCAAGGAATTGCCCAGCGGATATGACTACGTCCGCGTCTCCACGTTTCAGGAACACACCGATGACGACGTCGAGGCCGCGCTGCAGAAATTCGAAAAAGAGCACAAGGGCAAGATCCGGGGCCTGGTGCTCGACCTGCGCGACGATCCGGGTGGTCTGTTGAATCAGGCGGTTCACGTCGCCGACGATTTTCTCGACGGTGGCATGATCGTCTACACCGAGGGCCGGTTGGAGAGTCAGAAGCAGAAGTATCTGTCCCACAAAAAGGGCGACTTCGTCGATTATCCGATGGTGGTGCTGGTTAACGGTGGCAGCGCCAGCGCCAGCGAGATCGTGGCCGGCGCTCTCCAGGACCATCGCCGGGCGGTAATCCTGGGGACTCAGACCTTCGGCAAGGGCTCGGTGCAAACCATCCTGCCGCTGGACGATAAATCGGCCCTGCGGCTCACCACGGCCCGCTATTTCACTCCCAACGGACGCTCGATCCAGGCGGTCGGGATCACTCCGGATATGGTGGTTGAAGAGCCCAAGCTGACTCCGGCCGCGGCGGAAATGCCGGGTGAGGTCGACGAAGAAACGATTCGCGAGAGCGATCTGCCCCATCACTTCACCAACAATAAAGCGGCGCCTGGGAAGGAAAAGGGTGTGCCCGCAAGCTCGCCCAAGGAATCGAACAAGCGGCACGGGGTGACGCTGCCCCAAGCCAAACCACCCAAGGATGTCCAATTGGATAGGGCGGTCGAGTTGCTCAAGCATTGGAAGAGCTACCAGGAGCAACTGGCCAAGAGCGAGAATCTGGCGGCCAAGTAGACTGCGACCCGGTCGGATGCCGTAAAACAGACAAGGGCGCGATCCGCCAGGGTGGCGTCCTTCTCGCAGGTTGGAAGCCTGTGCCTGGAGTTTGTACATTGTGTGAGTATGTCATCCTGAGCCGGCGAGCAACGCGAGCCGTGTCGAAGGATCTACGCGAAGCGATTTGCCTATAGCGGCAGAGCCAAGATCGAGATGATCGTGCGTCTCAATCCCCTTGGCGGGGAATCGTCCTCTGCGACGGTTGGTAGGGGTCGTTCGTGAACCGCCCTGTCACACGCTGAAAAGGCTGTCCCGGCCTCCGCTTCGCCGCAGGAATGTGGAAACTCCAAACTCGAGTTTCTACAAATTCTTCGGTGAGGGACTGCGCGGTCCGCGGAAATGCTGGCAGAAAAAAGGATATGTATTGAGGTGGGAGAGGCTGGCCAGCCTGTGGATTTTGCGTCCGGAACAGGGCTCCGGCGGACGCGCCCTAAAAACACCTCACAGAATGGGGGAACCGCAGCGGCGGGACGGGTCTAAGATCAGCGATCGCATTCGCCGCCGATCATGTTGATCATGCCGAAGGTCGTGATGATATCGGCGATCATGTGGCCGATCAGCATCTTGCCCAGCGCGCCCATCCCGAAGAAGCAGGGCGGGCGGACCCGCACCCGGTAGGGACGCCCGCTGCCGTCGCTGACCACGTAAAAGCCCAATTCGCCGTTGGCTCCTTCCACCGCATGATAGACTTCGCCCGCGGGCACCTTGATGCCTTCCATGATCAGTTTGAAATGGTTCATCAAGCCTTCGATTGAGTTATAGACCCGCTCTTTGGGCGGCAGGATGTAGCGGTGGTCGTCGATATTTACCGGGCCGGCCGGAATCTGCCGCATCGCCTGTTCGATGATACGCTTGGATTCGAAAATTTCGCGGAAGCGCACGTTGAAGCGATCGTAGTTGTCTCCCGTCTCCCCCAGCGGCAGGTCGAAGTCCATGCGATCGTAAACCAGGTACGGATCGGCCTTGCGCACGTCGTAGGCGACCCCGGCGGCGCGCAAGAGCGGCCCGGTCACGCCATAGGAAATCGCGTCTTCCTTGGACATCTTGCCGACCCCGGACATCCGATCGATGAAGACCCGGTTGCGTGACAAAAGCTTGTCGCAATCGTCCATCACCGCTTCGAGATTCTTGAACGCGATCTTGATGCGCTCGCCGAAATCGTCGGGCAGGTCGCGCGTGATACCGCCGATGCGGCACCAGGTTACGGTCAAGCGGGCGCCGGTGACTGCCTCGACCAGATCGTAGAGCAGTTCGCGCGCCTCCAGCGTATAGAACATCACGGTTTGAGCGCCGACCTCGCCGGCCGCCATTCCCAGGCAGGTCAGATGGTCGGTGATGCGCGAGACTTCGCTCATGATCATGCGGACGTACTTGCAGCGGTCGGGAGTCTCGATGCCGATCAGCTTCTCCACGGCCAGCGCGAAGGCCACATTATTGATACAGGGCGAGGCGTAATTGAGCCGGTCGGTGTAGGGAATCGCCTGGGTCCACGTGCCTTGCTCGGTCATTTTCTCGAAGGCGCGATGCAGGTAGCCGATCTCCACGTCGCAATCCACGATGCGCTCGCCGTCAAGCTTCAGATTGAACTTGATGGTGCCGTGGGAGGCCGGATGGGAAGGTCCCATCTGCAACTCCATGATCTGGTCGGCGGGGTCAGACGCTTCGATCTTATTCGCCCATCGTGCAGGCAAAGCCATATGTTGATCGTGCTCCCTGGAATCTGCTTGAGGCCCTGCTTGGGTTAACGCGAGGACGGCCGCGGACTCGCGACCGGATCGATCTCCTCGGCAAGCGGCTGCCGCCGGTCCACCGGATAATCTTTGCGCAGCGGATAGCCCACGAACGAATCGTAGAGCAGGATGCGGCGCAGGTCGGGATGGTTCCTGAAATCGATCCCGAACATGTCGTAGCACTCGCGCTCCAGCCAATCGGCGGATTTCCATAGCTCCACGGCGCTGAAAACCCAGGCGTCGTTGCCGGGGACCGGCACCTTGACGCGCAGACGATTATTGCGGCTGACCGATTTCAGATTGTAAACCACTTCGAACCGCGGCTCACGGACGGGCCAGTCCACCCCCGTCAGATCGATGAGAAAGTTGAATTCAAAGCCGGACTCGTCGCGCAGTGCGCGCAACACTGACAACGCCGCGTCGCGGCCGACGGTTATAACCTCGTCGCCGTGGCTCGACTCAGCGGTCAAGAGCTCCGGCCCAAAGCGCTGCTTGAGCGTATCGATCAGCATCTGCCTCTAAATTCCCGCCCGTTGAACCTTCATCCGGGGCCGGCTGTTGAGCGCCAATTCATGCGCAAGCCGGCCAAACCAGCCCGTCAACCAGCCGCTAGTCCCAGTCCAGCGCGCCGCGCTGCCAGGCGTAAACCAGCCCGACGACCAGAATGCCCACGAACACCAGTACCTCGACCAGACCAAACGCGCCCAGATGACGGAGTTCCACGGCCCACGGATAAAGGAATATTACTTCGACGTCGAAGACCAGAAACAAAATCGCGGTCTGATAGAAGCGTACGGAAAAGCGGCCCCAGGCGCTGCCGCTGGGCGGATTGCCGCATTCAAACGCCTCGGATTTGATCTTTCCCGGCCGTTTGGGCCCGATCAACCTGTTGATGGACACCATGACGCCCACCACCAGACCGGCGAAGCCCAGTGAAACCGCGATTGGAAACCAGGTCGTAACCCAATTGGCCATCAGTTTATCGTCCTAACTACGCCGCGCCACCGCTGGCGCCGCCGCCCTCCATAATATAGTCCCGCCGCTCGCGCCAAGGCGACCCGGCGCACAATACCATCTCAACGCAATAGCGGATAGACGATAGTTTTCCAATCCCTGTGCATCAGCACCGGCTCCGCCGGGCAGCGCATGGATTGTTCCGGCATGCACAGCTAAGATTCCGCCTGTGGGAAATGGGGCGCAAGACGCAAACCATCGTTGGGTCGAACGGATAATCCCGGGTTGCTGGCCTGGCGCGCGGCTGGAACGGCTGTCGCAGTTGAAAGGCGACGCCTCGATGCGCCAGTTCTGGCGCGTCTTTGTCAGCCACGGACCGGATGCGGCAATTCCCGATACCGCGATTGCCGTCGACCTCGGCCCCGACGATCTGCCGCTTTACGCGCGCATGCTCAATCTCGTCCCGGAGCCTCTCCCGGAGCCGCCGTTTGTCAGCGTGCATCGCCTGATGGAGCGGATCGGGGTGGCGGTGCCGGCCTTGTATGCGACGGCGCCGGCCGAGCGGATGCTCCTGGTCGAAGACGTCGGGGATCTGTCCCTATACGCCGCGGTCACGGCGAACCCCGATCGCGCTGCCGGGTTGTATCGGATGGCCCTGGACGAGCTCTTGAAGATTCATCTTGACGGCAGCGTCCAGTCCGATCGGCGATGCCTGGCATATTCGATTGCCTATGACCGGCGCCTGTTCCGATGGGAGATGGAGCAGTTTGTAGAGTACGGCATCCCCGCAATCGCGCCGGGGGCTCAACCTGCCGGGCTCGGCGCCGAGCTCGATCGGTTGGCCGAAGGTTTGGGTGCGCTGCCGCGAGTGCTGTCGCATCGCGATTACCATTTCCAGAACCTTTTCATCCAGGAGGCCGACGGCACAGCCCGTGTCCGGGTGATCGACTTTCAAGACGCCCTGATGGCTCCCGCGGCCCAGGACCTGGCGGTGCTGCTCACTACCCGCGACACCGGAACATTGATCTCCCCGGCGCTGGAGGCGGAACTGGTGACTTATTACTTTGACGCGGCCGCAAAGCGGCATACGGGTTTGCTTGATCGCGACCGCTTTCTTCAGAGCTATCGATGGTGCGTGCTGCAGCATGCGCTCAAAGTCATCGGGCGCTTTGTCTTTCTGGAGCGCTCAGGCAAGACGGGCTATACGGCCTACCTTCCGGCCACTATTGCGCAGGCGCGCCGGATGCTTCAGTCGGACAATGATTTCCCCCTGCTGCGGGAGTTGTTAAGCGAGCTATGAGAGCCCTGGTGCTGGCTGCGGGCAAGGGCGAGCGCTTGCGCCCGCTGACCGAAAGCGTCCCCAAGCCGATGCTGGAGCTGGGCGGGCGGCCGCTGATTCATTACGCGTTGATGATGCTCAAGCGGGCGGGGATCACGCAGGTCGCGATCAACGTCCACCACCTGGCAGGCCAGATCGAGACCGGCTTGCGGATGGGCCACGAACTGGGCCTGGAAATCACTTATGCGCCCGAAACGATGCTACTGGGGACGGGCGGACCGCTGCTTGGGCTGCGCGGCTTCTTCGGCTCGGAGCCGTTCGTGGTGGCCAATTCCGACACCTTGATGGACCTCGACCTTAGCGCGATGATCCGGTTCCATCGGGAGCGCGGCTCGGTCGCCACCTTCGCGCTGCATCGGCCGCAGGACATGAGCGCGTACAGCCAGCTCGAGATCGATCGCGACGGGCGCCTGCGCCGGATGCGTCTTATGACCGCGGGCCGCGGCGGTGGATTCGAGGACTTCCCCGCCGGTGATCCGTCTGACCCAGTGGAACCCTACATGTTTTGCGGCCTGTACGTTTGCGAGCCGCAAGTCCATGAATGGATGCCGCAAACGCTTCCGTTCAGCAGCATGAAAGGTGTGTTTGCGCCGATGGTCGCGCGCGGGATGCCGCTGTTCGGCTACGTGCATCGCGGGCTGTTCCGCACCGTGGACGACCTGGCGACGTACGAGAATTTGAAGCGGGAGTTCGCGGTGAATCCCCCGGCGATTGAAGGCGTCTAATCCGGACGACGCAGACGCGCCAGCTTCGGGTTTCCAATGCGCTGACTCGGCCGGGATAATTTAGATGTTCTGTGCAGCGCCAGAGACGTCGCCCAGGAGGTAGTGGCTTACTTTCTTTTAGCTTTGGATCGTTGATTACGATTACAGGCAAAAGCCGCCAAAAAAAGTCGTTACCCCAAGAGGGACATTAGAATCAGAGGCCTACAATTCAGGATTGTTCGAGCGCTGCCAATAAAGCGCGTTGTCCGGAAGCTTGAGTTCACGGACGATCTCTTGGATCATCTCGGAGATTGCCTCGACCTTGTCGATCTCGCGCAGCAGGTAAATCGTGGTCTTGTCCGCGGGATGGCCTTTGTAATGTCTTAAGGCAAAGGCCCATTTCCCATTGAAAGTTAAGAATGCGCCCTCGTATTCGTCTAGATCGTCGTTATCAGTAACGAAATCTATGCCGAGTTGATCGTGAAAAAAGGAGATTGGTCGATCGATTATCGCTTGAGGTACCAGATCGACGCCGAAAAATTCGTTCAAGGGCAATGTCCTAAGCATCACGGTACCTGCGTATTGGTTGTAATCATAGCAGAAATGACCGCAAATCCCAAGGTATTAATACGAACTCCAGGCGTGCCTTGGTACCATCTGGCTTCGAAAGGGCTTCCAGCACCGGGGGTAGGGGTAATGTTGGTGGTGAACTCGATACCTCGCCGACCAGCCGGCAATCCTAGCCTGTAGGCCTTAACGCAGGGCAAAGTGCTCCATCGGGCTGGCCGTCCCCAAATCTCGCCTGAAGCAACTTGGGCTTTGGCGTCCGCCGGTGTTTGTGTTGATGACTCAAGACGATGATAAGCCACATTCAATCCTTTTTGACGTGTATAATGGCCTTCCTAGTAAATTGCTTTGCAAATGCCTAGCTCACTCAAGCCAACAGACGTTGGCTATGAATCTAAACCGACGGCTTCCAGGGGTTGGGCGCAAAAGCTGTGAAGTTTTGCTTGACGTTCGTCAATGCGGAAAATCTGCGGGAATGTCGCGCTTTCCAATCACGGCGAAAGCGCGTGCAGCTTGAGCGAGTTGTCCCACATGATCTTGCGCTTGCTTTGGTCCGGCACGCCGGGGATTTCCATCAATTCTTCCACCGCGCGCGTGTATTTCCATCCCTCAGGGTGGCCGAAGTCGGTGGAGAGCACGATGTTGCCGTCGCCCATCACGTCGATCACCTGCTTGATGCCGGGATCGTCGGTGTCGGCGGCGATATAGCATTGGCGCTGAAAGTATTCGATCGGATGCAGCGTCAGTCCGGGTATATCGACGTCGCGAAACCCGCCCATCAGACCGGCCTTCAGGCGGTCGAGCCAGAACGCGGCCCATCCGGCGCCCGATTCCAGATGCACGACGCGCAGTTGCGGATGCCGATGGAGCACGCCGCCGACGATGAACGCGGCGCTGGCAATCATGTTGCCGATACTGAATGCCATCACGGCCTGCGCCGAAGGCAGCCCGGGCAGATAATCCTGGAGCATCGGATCGGTGGCATTGTATGCGCTCACGTGCACCCCCACCGGCACGTTGAGGTCTGAAATCGTGGCCCACAGGCGATCGTAACAGGGCTCGTACAGATGATGGCCGCCGACCGGAGCGGGATTGATGTGCAGGGCCTTGAAGCCATACTCCTTGACGCAGCGGGTTGCCTCTTTGGCGGCTTCTTCCGGATCGCGCAGGTCCAGCGAGCCCGCGCCCAGCAACCGGTCGCCGGCCTCGGTGCAGAAATCGTGCAGCCATCGATTGTAGGCCCGCCGATACGCGGCGGCGGTCGCCGCTTTTAGCGTGGGTGCCGACGTCACGTACAGTCCGATCGTGGGGTAGGCCACCATGTATTCCATCCCGACGCGTTCCATCGCGGTTTTGTACACTCGCGGCGGAAAGCCTTCGCGCGCATACTCGGCGTACGCGCCGGCGAGGCCGGGCAGCACGGTCAGCATCGTGCGGCACGCCGATCGGCATGTTGTAGCCGCCGACGTCAATGGTGAAGCCGAATCCCATCGACTGCTCGCCCTCGTACCAGCAGCGGGTCTTGGGCATTTCGTCGCGAAACTCCGGGTCGAGGTAACGTTCCCAGATGTCGTCGGGCTCCAGAATATGAGAGTCGGCGTCAATAAATCCGTGCTGCTTGCTCATTGGCAGTTCCCCGATGGTGCGAAGTTGAACAGCGCGCTCGTGGACGAGCATAACGCCTGTTCAACCCGCCGATAGCAAAAGGCCTCCGGGATGTAAAGTTGCATCTTCCTTAAATGGGTCCAGGCGGATCGTTGCGGGAGTTGAAAGTAATTAGAAAACGGCCTTCGGCAGGATGCTCCAAAGCGGCCAGCGAACCCTGCCGCCCGGCGATCATCGCGGTTAATGCGAGAACCTCGGCGTCGGCTCGATCGAGAGTGTACCGCAGCGGGGCCGCCGCGATTCCAATCTTCCGCCTTAACTGGAGCAGGATTTCAATGCGGCTCTCCAGGGCCGCCGCGCGTTGACGCTTGGGAGCGATCAGACTGCCGCCCCGCAAACGGTATTGCAAATCCGGATAAGCCTCCAGCGCGGGTACGCCGAGCGCCTCCCATGCGCGGAAGGTCAGGAAACCAGCCAACATAAAGCGCGTGAAGGTGCCGCCCTGAATCGGGCCGGACGCACCAATTGGTGCGGATATCCCCGAACCGGCTCGTTCGGCTTCGAACAGATAGTGATAAACGGCCCTCAGATGCGGTTTGCAGGTGGCCGCGTCCGCGCACCGCCGGAAATATTCCAGTTTCGGCGTGGGAAACATCGAAAGCCGCATCGCTTGGTGGTCGTCTGAGTCACGCAGCATCTCGCGCAGTGCGCGGTCGAGAGCTCCTGCCAGCGGATTCAGGATTCCGCCTGCTGACAGTGGGCTTGGAGAGCTCGAGGTCGCGCGGCCAGCGTGGGGAATCGATCAGTGCAAGCCATTGAGGACCGGAATCCGGGCATGAAGCCGCCAGACGTTCGCTCAGGATTCGAGCAGGGTCATCTTCAATTCCGCGCAGTCCGATTCGATGATGCGTCAGCGTCAAGGGGTTTGCGCGCAACACCGCAAGGTCGAGGAAATCCTCGCCCACGTCGACGCCGACCGCTACTTGCGGGGTTGCGACGCGCCTAATCGTGCAGGCAACCGCGTGCCGGTCCGAGCCGTGTTCTGCCCTCGCCATCGAATGGAAGCGTGGCGTCGTCCGCGACCAAAAGCAAATTCGCCCCGGTCTTCACGCGCGCTATGAGATACTTCTTCGAAATGGCGGGCGTCAGGACCCGGCGACCCCGGGCTCAGCCATGCCAGGGCCATGCGCCTCCAGCAGGATCGGCGCCGTTATATGCTCGGGCCGAAATCCGATGCCGACCAGCCGGGCGGGTAGCCGCCGCAGACGGGGGTACTTTGTAAACAACCGGATCAAAAGCGAAGGTTTTAGCTTGCCTCCACTGCCCAGGACGCGCGTGATGACCCGGTTCTGAACCTGGACCTGGAACCACTGGGTCAGGATGGTAGGCAGTTGCCGCCGCTTTTGAACCTCGTGGAGGTCAGCTTCAGTCAGCCGATTCTCCAGTATCGGGACGGCGAGCAGGTTCGCCGCCGCGACCGCGTCCTGAATGGCGAGATTGATGCCGACGCCGCCGACCGGCGACATGGCATGGGCAGCATCGCCGATACATAACAGGCCCGCACGATGCCACAGCCGCAGCCGATCGACGCGGACGGTCAGCAGTTTTACGTCGTCCCACTCGCGCAGCTCAACGACGCGGTCGCTCATGAAGGGCGCGAGCTTAGCCACGCTGTCGCGCAACGCCTCCAGGCCATTGAGGCGAATCTGTTCAAATGACCCTTTGGGGATCACGAAAGCGCATTGCCAGCGATCACCGCGGTTAATCATGACGAACATCCGGCCCCGATCGAGGCGGCCCATGGTTTCGGCGGCGTCGTTTGGATGGCGTGAAATCGCGAACCACAACACATCCATCGGCGCCCCGATTTCATCGATCTTCAAATCAGCCTTTTCACGCACCACCGAGTTGCGGCCGTCGGTGCCGACGACCAAACTGGCTCGCACTTCCAGCGGGCCATCCGCGGTCGTGGCACGCAGTCCCACGATGCGGCCCGCCTCCTCGATGAGGTCCGTCACTTCGGCCCTCATGCGCAACTTGAAACCCGGATATTGCGCGCCCTGCCTGGCCAGGAAATCGAGAAAATCCCACTGCGGCATGAACGCGATAAATCGGCAGTGCGTGGGCAGATGACTGAAATCAGCTAACTGGAGCCGGTCCTCGCCAATCTGCACGTCAAGATGATCGACCTCCTGATGCGGCAGCTTGAGCAGGTCATCGAGGAGCCCCAGCTCATGCATCACTTCCAGGGTTGAGGGATGAATCGTGTCGCCGCGGAAATCGCGCAGGAAGTCCGCGTGCTTCTCCAGGACGATAACGTCGATACCAGCACGCGCCAGAAGCAGCCCCAGCATCATTCCCGCCGGCCCGCCGCCAGCGATAGCGCATCGCGCCGAGATGGTTTCCAGGTTTGCCATGATCCCGGATGCCAGATGCCGACTTATCTTCGACCGCGGACAGTGCCGCGCTTCAGTTCGTGGATTCGCACAGGCTTTCCAGTTTTCGCACGGCGCGGTCCAGTTCTTCGATCAGGGGTTGTACGCGCGTGCCCTTTCCGCGCTGCGTAAGCGCCGCGGTCACACTGCGGTAGTACCAAAGCTGATCTTCCTTGCCGGCGTTGAATCGCGACCAAACCTTCTCACCGATCTGGCGATAGTCCTTCATCACCGCCCGCGCGTTGGACAGCTTGTCCGCCGCCGAGACGATCATCACCGACTCATTGGCGCTATACAGATGCTCGATATAGCGCTCCTTGCGCGGCTTCCACGGCGGCTTGGGAGATACCGACGTGTCGCTGCATGACTCCACGATCTTCGCGACTCGGGCGCCGAAACGCTCGGCCAACGACGCGAAGGACACGGCGTCTGAATGGTCCTCGACGCTGTCATGCAGCAGTGCGCTGATGGCTTCGTCCTCATCGCCGCCATAGGTCAAAACCGTTCCGGTCACCTCCAGCAGATGAGAAATGTAGGGGACCGAACTGCCCTTTTTGGTTTGTTCGCGATGGACTTCGAAGGCGAACGCCATCGCGTCGGTGAAGCGGGACGAAAGCCGGCCGGCTGCGTCCTGGTTAACTTGCTCGGCCATACATTGCTCCGTGCGACATTGATCCTGCTTCGAATATATCAAGATCCCGTCAGGCTATCGAAGTGTTTCGCCGGCCCCCTCGAACTCCAAGCGAAAAATTGTTTGGTCGCGCCCCTCGAGATTGATCAGCAGTTTGCGATAGTTGCACAAAACAACAACGTTTGAGTGATGCGGCAATGGAAAGCGGTGCAGGAATGGCGACCCGGACCACCAATCCGCGAAATTGGGCGTTGCCGGAAGTCATTCACGGTTGAGCGAGCGAATAAGTTTAATTCCGAAGCCGCTTCACAAATGGCTTACGGACACTCCACGCAGCCTCGTCTTTTCCGCATACTGGCCGCGCTGCGACGTTAGTGTCCCAACGCTAAGCGTTAAAGTAAGCTGCAGCGGAGCGGCCAAAAGCTGACAGCCGTGCAACGATATGAAGAAACCAACTCGAAAATCTTGCGCGATGGCAATTTTGCTGATCGCTCTATGGATGCTGTGCGGCTCCAATCCAGTGCTAGCTGCCGCCAGGCTGAGTACGTCCCAGGCGCAGGCTCCGATAACGTTTACGATCAACGAGCCGCCGGCCGGCAAACCGCTAAGTGGAACCTGCTGGCTGGCCATTTTCTCCACCGACAAATCGATCGCAAGCGTCGAATATCTACTCGGATCCAAACGCCTGGGAATCGCGGCTAAGCCGCCATTCAAGCTTGGTTGGAACACCGCATACGCCGCCGACGGAATTTCGGCGGTCCAGGCCATCGCACGGGACATCTTCGGAACTCAAATCGCGGCCGCTGAGCAGATTTTCACAATCAGGAACCGCGGCAACTCGATTGCTGCAACGCAACCCGATCTGGCGCGCACGCTGCGCGGGGTAGTGACCCTGAGCGTCGCCGGCCAAGACGCCAGCTATTACCCCGCAGTGTGGCTGGCCTATCTGGATGGGGAACAAGCAGCAGTGGCATGGACGGACAACCTGGGCAAGCACGCGGCCAACGTGGTCCTGGGTCTGGATACGACCACGTTTACCAATGGCAAACACGAGTTGTACGTCGGGATGCATTCCGATTACTGGCAGCCAGGACATCAGGAGGAAAAGTCCTACTACAATTTCCGCGCCGGTTTCGAGCGGATGGTCAACATCGATAATGGCCACGCCCTGATGGATATCGCGGCCAACTACCTCCACGTCTATCTGCGGCCCGGCGAACGCACCAGGCTGACGTGTCGGCAGCTCTTTACGGACAACAGCTCGGGACCTTGTTCAGCGCCCCTCTACACAAGCAGCGACTGGAAGGTAGCCGCGGTCACCGGAACCGGTGTGGTCACCGCCGGGCCACATCCAGGTTTCGCCACCATCACGCTCACCGATGGCGCCAAAGTCACGTCAGTTAGGGTCTGGGTGCGGAAGAACCAGGCCGTGCCGCACTTTTCCGGCAGCGGCCAGATGCTGAGTTCATATCGGGCGGGCGCGTCGTTATTTATGGTCTCGCCGTTCGTGCTCCAACCCAGCGATCTCAGGACGGACCCCAAGTTGGTATCGGAGGTCAAGCTCGCCGGCGTCAATACCCTTTCGCGCGGCTTTTATATGAATCCACGCAACCTTCGGGCCGATTACGCCGGCTGGCAGCGGAGCTTTTACGACAGCACGGTACCGGACTGGATATTCGCGCGCGATCACGGCTTCCACATTTTCGCTACCGGTGACGAAGTCGCCAGAGGCATCGGCGCCGAGGCCTGGTGGACGCTCAACTGGCCCTCGGGCAAGCAGGCGGTCCAATACGCGATGCAGATGTTGGCGGCCTCGGGGGTCGCGATCGGCGCCGATATGGTGGATGAGGCGAGCATGATGTGGGGTGGGACGCCGAAACCGCCGGGCACGGTCGGCGCTGTCGACAGCTTCAAGTCGATCACCTGCTCGGGCATGACCTGCACGATGGCGTGGCCTCGCAACCCGGTGACACCCAAGCGCTTCCCCTCGGGCCTTAACTTCGCCTTGAATCATTCAGTCAACCGTAACTTGAACACGCCGCTTGGGCAGATGTTTACGGCGACGCACGTCGGCCCCGATTCCTTCGATTTCACCCCGGCCGGACCGGTAACCGGCAAATTCACCGGCGCCAACGACCCGCGCCTGGAGTTCATCTGGTGGGCGGGCAATATCGGCGGATGTCCCACCCACCCGTGCATTCCACCGGTGCCAAATTCAGCGCTCACTCAGATCAGCAGTTGGATCGAGACCACGCGCCCATCGGTGCCCATAAGTTGGCCGGTTCTTGGTATTGCACCCGCGAACGTTCAGGGGAACTGGATGGGACCTCACAGCGTCAGCGACTATGCCTCGCATTACTGGGATTCGTTCAGTCTGCGCAGAACCTACCCCTGGTCGGGAGGCGTTGCGGAGCTCAACTACTGGATGCGCGAATTGTTCTATCGCCGCCAGCCGCTGATGATGCTGGATCGTCCGCAGATATTCCTGGACAGCATCTCGAGCTTTATGTACGTCAAGCGAGCCGCAGCGACGGCGTACTATGCGCCGCCCGACGACCAGCTCGAACTGCCGGGAGTCGCCGGTCCGGCGGTTACCAGCGGAATCATGACTGCCGCGGCACTGGGCGGAGCGGGCGTGCGACTCTACCAGTTTGAATCGCCTGCCAATCTCGCCAGCCGAATTAAGGCGCCCGCCGGAACCATGCTGCAGACCGGCGCGAATCCGACGGCAAGCGACCCGATAATACGAGAGATCTGGCGCGCGCTGGCCTTTGCGGACAATCCGCTGACCAAATCGCTGACTCCCTACATGCTGGGAACGGCACTGACATCGCCCGCGTGCGGAAGAAACATTGTGACCGCGGCACGCCAAGGCAATGGCACGCGCCTGCTGATGGCGGTCAATGACAATGACTGGACCCGCACGGTGCCGATAGACTTCAAATCGTATCGGACCGGCCAAGCCATCACTCGCTATCGCATACGGTACGACGGCATCGAGACCAGTGTCGTTCCCGACGGTCCCGGACAAACTATTACACTGGGGGCGGGAGAAAGCGTCGTCTATCTTTTTCCGGCCACTCGCCGGCAAGTTGCAGACGCGGTTGACATTGGACCACCCGGTGGATCGAACGAAGCGGTCCTGCACTACGGCTACATCTACAAAGAGGCGCTGGCGCAGCAGTTAACCGGAATCGAATGCACCAAGGGCTGCGTCCTGCGCCTGGACCGCAGCCTCGGACCGGTCTTCTATCAGTTCGACTACGTTAATTCCGGCGGCCGTATGACAGGCCGCAGCGCAATCATGACGTTGCCGGCAGCTGAGGTTTCGTCCCCTTTCGCAAACCCCTCAAAACGCCGCAGGTGACTGAAAGCAAGCTGTCAGCATCACTTTTGAACATAAAGCTTGTTTCGACTCTCTTCTATCGGTGAAGACGGAAGGAAACTTCTCTTGGGACCGGACTTGAAGAGCCTCCTCTCAGTTCCGGTCCTCAGGACGAAGCTCCCCCGTTGCTTCGTTCTGACTCAGGCACCAGCGGTCAATCGCTTGGAGGTTGAACCGCCAGTCGCTGCCCAGCTTGAAACCGGGAATCTCGCCCTCTTTGAGCAATCTGTAGATTGTAGAAGGATGAACCCGAAGATAGGTGGAGAGTTCCTTGACTGTTACCAGCTTGGTCCGGTTTGTCATTGCGCATCGATCTCCATCCGTCGGGCCGCCGAAGAGGAAGACATCAAAAATCCCGAGTGCTCAAATTTTTCAGACTGCGCCGTAAGATAGACAGGATCTACGCTAAATTGGTTAGGGTTGCAAACGAATAATGATGTGCAGGTTAAGAAAGCTTCATATAGCGGTCCGGCCGCTCGATTATGAAAGCAGGCCGCCGGTTATTCAGATCTAAGCCAGCACCAAAGACCGCAAATAAGCTGAGTTATCGGGTGAAAAATCGACGCGGGTTATCGACCAGAATCGTGCGCAGGGCCTCCTCGCTCACGCCGGCTTCGCGCAAAGCGGGAAAAATCTTCCGCCACAGGTAGCTCGGATGTTTCAGCGGCGACTCCCCCCGCGGCTGGCGCCCCTGCACGCAGGCGGCCGAGTCGCACGACGGCACCAGCTGCTTCTGATAGCCGATTCCCAGCAACCCAATCATGGCGGCCAGGCGAACTTTGTCGGGCAGGATCACTTCGATACCGAAACGGTCAAAGCCCAGCGTGCAGCCCCGCTCCAGCATCCCGACATGATACCGGAGGTCGGAAGAGCCGCAGCTATGGCCGATTATCACCCGAGACAGATCGACGCCTTCCGCAGCGAAGATGTTCAATTGCTCCGGTCCCATGGTGCCGCCGTCGGTATGGGTGGTAATCGGGGCGCCGGTGGCGAGATGGGCCTTGGCGGCCGCGCGCAGACAGCGCTCCTCATACTTGGTGATTTTGCCCTGGCCGGTCGCGCACTTGATGAACGCCGCCTTGATACCGGTCTCACCGATGCCGACGGTCAGATCGTGGACGTAGATTTCAACCAGCTCCTCCACCTTGCGCTGGCGGTAGTAAGCGTTGGCCCCGAGTTGATGCGTGTAGAGCCCGGTGGCGCAAATGACCCGCACACCGCAGCGATGGGAGACCTCGGCCATGAATTCGACGTCGCGCCCCAGGTCCATCGGACACGGATCGACAAAGGTCTCCAAGCCCAGGTCGCGCAGTTCCTTGACCTGGCCGGTGACGTGATCCAGCGCCGCCGCGCGGTCGAAGTGTACGGTGCTATCGGTTTCCCATCCGGCCCAACCGATCATCAGATGCTCGTGCATCAGGGTGACGCCGAGCTGGTCGGGATTACAGGTGCCGGTGACAGTGTTGACGACGTTCATTTCAAACTCCGGATATTTTAATCGGCCAAGGAGTAGCCTCGCGGCGGGCCCGCCGTCAACCGGGATTGGCGCCGCTACTGGACTTGAGCGAGGTGATCAGGATCAGCGCGACGCCGATAGTGATTGCGGAGTCGGCAACGTTAAAGACCGGATAATTGTGGTTGTAGTAATGCATCAGGATGAAATCGACCACCGGTCCGCGCCAGACCCGATCGATCAAATTTCCCATCGCGCCGGCCAGGATCAGGGCCAACGCGGCCGAGGTCAGACTGAAGCGCGGGTCCCGGATTAGCAGCACGATGAGGACCACGATCGCGCCCGCCGCCAATCCGAGCAGGAACGAGCTGCGAAACCACGGCGGCATCCCGGCGAACAGACTGAAGGCGGCGCCCGGATTGAGCGTATAGGTGATATCGAGCCAGTTGGGGATCAGGACCACGTCTTCATGCAAAGCGAGATGGCTGGCGATGTAGAGCTTGCTCAGTTGATCGATCAGCAGAATCGGAAGCGTGATACCAAGCACGAGGCGCCAGAACTCGCGTCCGCCGGCTCCGGAACCACTGCGTTCGGCGAGGTTTGGTGTCGCTGCCGCTGCCATGTTCAAACTCCCAGCGCCGCCCTGCAGCGGGCGTCCAGTTCAGAACTTTCGTGATGATACATCCAGCATCGCGGGCACTTCTTCCCGTCGCTGCGCCGCCCTAAAAGAACCAATGGAGGGACGCTGCTGACGCGGCCAAACGCGCCGTCGTGCGAGAACGATTCTCCGCCGTTGGCCAATTTGCTCAGCTCCGCGGCCCGCTCCGCAGGTATCACTTCCACGCCGGAAACCAGGAACAGATCTTTGAGCAACCGGCTGTCATGTTTAAGCGTTGCGGCGAACTCGCCATCGCTTCCCGGTGCGGCGCCCAACTGAACTTCTGCGTCCAGCGGCGCTCCGATTGCCCCCGCCTGGCGCATCGTCTCGAGCAGCTTGAGCGCCGCCGCGCGGACGCTGAGCAGATGCTTCCAGCGTTCTTCGAGTTCGGCGCCGGCCCAGGCCGGCTGGGGCGGCTGCAATTCCAGCAGATGCACGCTGGGCGCGCGGTCGCCCGGGATGTGAGCGTAGATCTCGTCGGCGGTATAGGGCAGCAACGGCGCGATAATGCGGACCATCGCGTCCAGGATGTGATACATCGCGGTTTGCGCGGAGCGCCGCTCCAGCGAGCCGGCGGGCGAGCAGTAGAGGCGATCGCGCGCCACCTCCACGTAAAGCGAACTCAAGTCGATGACCGCGAAGTTGACCAGCGCATTGTATACGGCCTGGAAATCGTAACGCTCATACGCCGCGAGCGTGGTCTGTTTGAGCCGCTCCAGCCGCAGCAGGACGAAGCGGTCGAACTCCAGCATCCGGGCGGTCTCCACCAGATCGCGGCGCGGGTCGAAGTCGTGGAGGTTGCCCAGCATGTAGCGGCTGGTGTTGCGCAGCTTGCGATAGGACTCCGACACCGCAGTGAACAGCTCGTCGCCCACGCGCATGTCGGCCGCATAATCCACCGAAGCGAACACCAGGCGCATCACGTCGGCGCCGACGCGTGACACCACGTCGGCGGCGTTTTCCACGTTGCCCAGCGACTTGGACATCTTGCGGCCCAGTTCATCCAGGGTCAGGCCGTTGGTGAGCACCGTGCGGTAAGGCGCCGCGTCACGTGTGGCGGTCGCGGTAATCAGCGAGACCTGGAACCATCCGCGATGCTGGTCAACGCCTTCGATGTAAAGGTCCGCCGGCCACCTCAGTTGCGGGCGTTTGGCCAGCACCGCCGCGTGCGAGCATCCCGAATCGAACCAGACATCCAGGATGTCCTCGGTCTTTTCGAAACTGCCCGCGCCGCATTTGCCGCATACCTGGTCGGGCGGCGCGAAATCGCTCACGGGGCGGGCATACCAGGCGTCGGAGCCCTCGGCCGCGAAGATTTCCTCGACGTGTCTGAGCAGCGCCGGCGTCAACGTGACGTCGCCGCACTGGGTGCAGCGCAGCGCCGGAATCGGCACGCCCCAGGCGCGCTGGCGCGACAGGCACCAATCGGGCCGAGTCTCCATCATGTTCCGGATTCGATCGCGCGACCATTTGGGAATCCACTGCACCTTCTCGATCTCGGCCAGGGCGCGTGCGCGCAATTCCCGATGGTTCATGTTGAGGAACCATTGCTCGGTGGCCCTGAAGATGAGCGGATTCTTGCAGCGCCAGCAATGCGGATAGCTGTGGCTTAAATCGGCGCCATGGAGCAGCGCGCCTGACGCCTTGAGGTCCGCCACGATTATGGGATTGGCCTCGAACACCGGCATCCCGGCGTACTTGCCTGCGGCTTCGATGAAGCGGCCGCCAGCGTCCACCGGGGTGTAGGCTTCCAGACCGTACTTCGAGCCGATCACGAAGTCCTCGTAACCATGGCCCGGCGCCGTATGGACCAGTCCGGTGCCGGCGTCCAGGGTCACGTGGTCGCCGAACATCAGCTTGACGTCGCGCGCCACAAACGGATGGCGGAAGATGTCCTGGCCGTCGAGCGCCCGCAGCGCCTCCTGGCTGAGCGGGATCCGCCGTGTCACCGCGAGTCCACAGGCCTTTTCGACCGCCTCGGCCAGCCGCGCCGCGACGATATAGAAATTGCCGCCCGACTCCAGCGCCACATACTCAAAGCCGGGGTTGAGGCTGATGCCCAGGTTGGCGGGCAGCGTCCATGGCGTGGTCGTCCAAATGACGGCGAAAAGCTTGCTCTTGGCATGGGCGTTGGCCAGCAAGGGTCCTTGCGCGGGGTCGGCCGCCAATGCCGCCGGATCGGTCAGATTGGCGTTGAGCGCGAACGCGACGTAAATCGACGGCGAGCTATGGTCGTGATACTCGACCTCCGCTTCGGCCAATGCGGTGCGGCAGTCGAAGCACCAATGCACTGGACGCAGTCCCCGGTAAACGTAGCCGTTTTCGACCAGGTCGCGTAGCACGCCAATTTCGGCGGCGTCATATTCCGGGCTGAAGGTCAGGTAAGGATTGGGCCAATCGGCGATGACGCCCAGACGGCGGAAATCGTCGCGCTGAATATTGATATATTTCTCGGCGTGCGCGCGGCACAGCTTGCGCAGTTCAAGCTTGGACATGGTGCGCGCCTTGGCGCCCAGTTTGCGCGAAACCTGCAGCTCGATCGGCATCCCGTGACAGTCCCATCCGGGCACGAACGGGGTCTTGTGGCCCATCATCGCGCGCGAGCGCACGATGAAGTCCTTCAGGATCTTGTTCAGCGCGGTGCCGACATGCACTTCGCCATTGGCATAGGGCGGTCCGTCGTGGAGGACGAAAAGCGGCGCGTCCTTGCGCGCCTCCAGCATGCGGTCGTAAAGGCCGATTGCATCCCAGCGTTTGAGGATTTCCACCTCGCGCTTGGCGAGGTTCGCTTTCATCGGGAAATCGGTCTGCGGCAGCCGCAGGGTCGCTTTGTAGTCAGTCTTGGACGGTTTGTCAGTCGTATTGGACACTTTTATTCCGAGCGGGCTTCCGGTGCGCGTCTGGCGCCGATTGTTTCAAGGTGGATAACGAAAACCCATTTCAAGGTTAACTTATCGACAGCTTTGGCGCGAGTAGCGGAGGACGGCCTCCATAAACGGCGAACCCGCTCGCTGACGCCAGCGGCTCTGACGGGTTAAAACCGCGCGGCGAGCGTAAGCGAGCGGTTGATGCTGCACGCCTGCGGCGCATCCAGGTTTTCGGAATTGAAGCAGTCCCGCGACCGGGGTTATAATTGTTGCGACCTCAGCAGCGGCAGTGATAAGCAATTGCTGCGGCTTGGAAAAGCGGCAATCCCAGCCCCCTTTGGGTACCCACTGGCGGTACAACTCGCCGGTTCTCAAGGGCTCTATCGATGGGGAAGGCTTTTTGCTCGCGATTTACCAGTCGAGGTGAAAACTCGTGTCTGAGAACGCGACAACGGAGTGGCAGTCGAAAATCCTGCTCGAAATTGCTGGTTTTCTGAGTTTGCCCGAAGACCCACAGGAGGACTGGCGCGTCAAGCGCCCCACGGCCAGCGCCTACCGGGCGGCGGTGGACCTCATCACGGAAATCAAGGCAGCGGATCTCCCGCTTCCATCGGTCTCACCCGATCGCGAGGGCGGCATCCAGTTCGAATGGAAACAGAAAGGGTTGGAGATCGGCATCCTTCCGACCGGCTCTTATGAATATTTCCGCGTGAAGGACACCGAGTCGGAGGAGGGGCACGCGGGTCTTTCCAAGGCTCGCGAAATGGTTACCGCGCTCGCTGGCGGCTGACGCCGCCGCTTTACGCAATGATCAGCTTGGCGCTGTCCCGAATGCGGCGCGCCTGTCCCCTTGTGAGCGTCCGCTCACCGGGTTTTTGATTGTCATAAATGAGCCCGTGCGCCCGATCATTGGGATCGCGCCGAATCCGGCAGTTTTCCCGCCGCGCGTCGCCGGCCGTGAACTCGGCAATATACGCTCCCGGGTTCCCCGTTAAGACGTCGGCCAGCGACATGCAGTCCGATAAATAGACGGAAACTTCTTCCGAGCGAAATACCGAACTCATGATTTCCCGCTGGCCGGTGGTTGCATCGATCGGCGCCTCGAGCGGATCAAGGGTACGCCAAACAACCAGGTCGTCCGGGATGGACTTATCATCTGTACGGAGATGACCCGGTAGCAGCGGTGTGACCGTGTTGGCACCCTCCAAATTGACACTACGCGACCGTTTGATCTTCCTACGCCATACCGAAGGCCTTTCGAAGGTCTCGCCGCGCGATCGGGCCTTGGACGCTAACCAGCATGTCATTTTTCGGCTTACCAAGCACGAAGCACGGCAAATAATCTGGGCGGCCCTGGAGGGCGGCGAATAGCGGAATATAGTCGTCAGAGATAATGAACCACCTGCCGCGGGGATAGACGATCAGGTTCTGGAAGTCATTCGCTTTGGCGGCGTCAATGGCCGCTTGAATCGATTTGGCGCCGATCGGATGAAGGTCGGGCCTGTAGTCGAGATCGAAAGGGATGCAAAGGATCGGCGGAACTCCCGCGAAATAGACTGGCAACTCTCCTTTGAGCCCAGCGTCAAACAACCTGTCCCACTCCGAATCGTGTCTCGGCTGAAGGGTTGGATTTATGGTGATTTTGGAAATGGGAAAATTAGAGATTCGTTCGAAAGCCACTTGAGTCCCCCTTTTCGTCTTCGTCTGAGCTAAATTTAAGATGCCGGAGGCCGGTTCGCACCTCTTTCGGAAATGATAGATTCCTTTGGCGCGGATAATTGGGTCCAATTGTAGGTCGCTTTCGTGACCGCTTCGTAGTTCATATCTAAGGCGGGTTCCATCAGGAGGATGGTCGCGATCCGCCGTGCGATGTCGGTAACCACGCGTGCTTCCTCCATCGTAAGGCCGCGGCCCAGGATTTCGCGCTCGCGGTAACTGAGCCATTTCTTGATGACCTGATAGCCCTCGATCGTATATGCCCAAACGCGTGACGGAATATTCTTCCAAAAGGCGATATTGTTCAGGTACACATCGAGAGTAAGGCCCCCCAACAACTCAAGTGCCCGGTCCGGCGAAAGGCCGATTTGAGCGGAACCTTCGGCAATGGCTTCGCGCTCGCTGATCGTGTAATCGCGTTCGATGACTCTCCCTTTTCCGGGCATCACGGCGCCAGCCTTGCCGCTATGGCCCCATCCAGCGCTCACTTCAAGGTCGCCAGCGTCGGGGCTTAACGATCCCCCGCCATGTCTAGCTATGGAGGCGATAGCTGCAAGTTCCGTCCGAAGCTTGGACGCGGTGACACCTGGAACTGACGAGTCAGGGTCCAGCAGATTCGAAACATCTTCGCTGAGCATTGCCGATCGGAGTAACAAAGCCTTCGAGAAAGGGACCGGAATTCGGGGCCAATTTACCCTGAGTGCTGCTACATTTCCCTTGCAGTAAAGAGGCGTGCGAAGGACCGCCACGCAATGAAAGAAGAAAGAAGATGCTTGGGTTTCCAGAGATCTCAAATACTGCTCCAAGTGCTTGCTCGCATTTTCCACAACAGGGGATCGGATCCCTGTTTCTTTGAAGAGTGGTGTGGGTGCAGTGGAGGTCTTAAGGTACAAGGGAAAAAAACTCGAGAGGCCGTTACCGAAGTTGTCCGCTAAGGTTCTCACCACGTATCCGCGATCGAAATCCTCCATCGGCTGCTTTTGGCGCGCCTCGATCCAGATGTTCCCCTTGAGAATGTGAGAGAAATATTCCTCACGCTTACGGTCTATCAAGGCCGCTTCTGGCTCCCAATAAATCCAACGATTATCGAACGGGCGGTAGCAGTACCGGATAATGTACTCAGGCTTGAAGCCGCGCTGAAGTAGATATCGGCGCGTTTTCTTTGCATCGAATCCAGCGGTGCTCATCATGGCGGTCGGAATAATCGCTCGGATATCTGCGTCTCCAAGCTCGGGATTGAAGTATTGTTCCATGCGACTGATTAGCCGTTCTTTGTCAATATCCACTACGACTTCGTCACGGCTAGTCTTCACGCCAGGAAAAGAAATCGGCAAGAGTTCCGGAAGCAAAGGCCACGACAGATACCCGCCCTCAACTGTACCTGGCTGAAAAGACAATCCAAGCTCAAGCGTCGGGTGTTGTTCTAAATAGTCCGGTGTCGAGTGTTCATCCGCTTCATCGAGAAGTTGCGCACGCTTGCCTTTTCCCCAGAGGTGGCGAAATTTCACGGTTTGGGTGCCTTGCGAATTCTCGCGGCGCGCGAGCAGCGCTATCGCGGTGCCAACCTGGATGCCCTCTCGGTTGAACTCAGTTGAAAATATGCTTGGGTCGGGTTGTCCCTCGGGAGTCAGCTTGCCCGTTTTGTACTTGTCGCCATTGAGGCAGTCGATCCAGATTCCGTTGAACCGATCCAAATAGCGCTCGCGCATTGCGGTAAAGGAAAGACCGTCGAGCCAGGAGTAGTTCGAGATAAAACAGACGATTCCTTTGCCGGTTTTTTCGACAATGCGCCGCTCAGCCATCCGGTAGAAGCGAACATAAAGATCGTTGAGGCCCTGGCCCTGCGGTTGAGGCGCTCTTTTCGCGTTGCGATATGCTTGCGTCAAATCGCGTTCATCATCAACCGCGACCCCCGCAAAACCGTTATATGGCGGGTTTCCCAATATCACCAGGATAGGCTTGGCCTGTTTGACTCGTTCCGCGGCGTCGCGCTCTTGCAGAAGCTCGGGAAATCCCAGGAGCATCTGCGGCTTGGAGCCGTCGGGCGGCTCCCATCCGGTGAGAGCGTTGGTCAAATACACCGCGGGACGTTCCTTCTTCGCGTCCGAAAGGGGCGCACCGAGGGATTGGAGCAGCAGGCCCATCTGCAGATGCGTTACCACAAACGGCGCGGGCAGAATTTCAAACCCGAACACACGCTCCATAGCGGCGCGCTTTACCTCTTGCGCGGTCAGGGCGTCGCCGCCTTTCTTGCGCAGGGTGTCGGCGATGCGGCTCAGGACCTCGATCAGGTACGAGCCGGTGCCGCAACAGGGGTCCAGCACGTAAACATTTGGCTCAGCGAGCCCATCCGGAAGTTGCAGTTCTTCGCGCAGCACGCGGTCGACGCGTGCGACCATATAGCGCACCACCTCACGCGGGGTATACCAAACCCCGAGTTGCTTGCGGAGTTGCGGATCGTAAGCCTCTAAAAATGGCTCGTAAAAGTATTTGACCGCGTGATGCTCTTCAAAGGCACTGAAAAACGCGGCACGCTCGACCCGGTTAAGAACCGACCCCGTCCAGTCGAGAACCTCCGGCAACTCCAAACCCGCCAGCGAAGCGGGGTTGCTGGTTTGATGGAACAGTTCGGCCAGCACAGGAACCCGGAGATAATAACCCGCTGTCCGCCAGTCGAAGCGGGCCTTGCGATCCGAGGGCGGGTGCTCGCGTGCCCATAAGATCCAAGCGGAAAACACGCCGTAAAAGAGGGTCTGCACGAGCGTTGAACGAAAAAAGTGGTCGCCTTTCTTATCGTCGAACTCAATTCCCAGCACTTCCTCAAGCGCGCCCCGAATCGCCGCCAAGGCCGGCACCTGTCCCCGTTTCTCGACGCGCCTGAGCGCCTCGCGCGCATACGAGGCCATGAACCAGGCTAGATCCTTGGGGACGGCCAACTGCGCCGCGTGGAGCATTACGCGCCTGAGAAAGTCGTTGAAAGCCTCTCCCTGCTCATCAGCGATCTTTCGCGGTTGAGTTGCAGCCGTCCAGAAGGCGGTCTCGTCAGGCGCGAGCCGATAGTGCTTGAGTTTGGCCGGCTTTCCTTCTGAATCGGCGCCGACCAGCAGGAAGTCCCGAAAATTGGTTACAAGAACCTGACGGTATCCCTTCCAATACTTCGACACCTGCTCGGTATCAGCGGTCAGAAAGGCATCGCTACTCGTCGGCCTGGCCTCGACCACTCCCCGCGATGGTTTGGTGCCCGGCAGTGGTTCACCTGCGGATGGCTTCTGAAACTGATCGGGCGTAAACAGGCCGACATCGGGAATGCCAGCGCCATGGCTGGGGTTCACAATACAGCGGACCCTGGGCTTGAGCGTGGCACCGATGGAATCGAGGAGTCCCGCAAGCGCGGGATAATAGGAGGTCTCCGGAACGGCCGATTCGGTGCTGCGGATGTCTCGAAGACTGCGCAGATAGATTTCCGGTGGATTGCCGGCCATTTTCAACCGTGCTTACGTTAGAATCCTAGGCAGGCATTTTGCGCATTGCGCCACGTGCCGGCCCCAGCATGGGCAGATGTACCACGTTGGAAGAACGATTGACTTGGCGGTTGCAAACCGGCTGAGCCCGTTAGGGGTCTTACCGGACTCGAATCGAAAGGTGGGCTGGCAACCCGATTGTTCGCCGGATTTTGGCTGGCCGGTTTCGGAGGTGACGTTTGATGAAGATAGTCGTGTTCGATGGTTATACGCTTAATCCGGGCGACCTGAGTTTGGATGGGCTGCGCGCGATTGGCGAGACGGAAGTCTTCGACCGGACCGCGAACGATTCGATTGTGGCGCGCATTGGAGATGCCGAAATCGTGCTGACCAACAAGACTCCTTTGTCGGCGCAAACGCTGGGGCGGCTTGGGAAGCTGCGCTGCGTCGGCGTGCTGGCACGACGTGGTTGACGTGGGGATCGCGCGCGCGGAATATCGCGGTCACCAATATTCCGATCTATGGCACGGCGTCAGTCGCGCAGTTTACCTTCGCCCTGATCCTGGAACTGTGCCATCCGCCGCATTCCTGAGGGTCATCCGGTCAATGTCGTGAACTAGCTCCGGCCGGTTTGCTCCAGGCTCCGACCTGTTCATCTGACCGCCAAGTCCGGGCATTTTTCCGGTTTGGATGCGACCAACCACCAGCGATTGACGTTGCCTGCGAATCGGCTTAATCCGCCTGATGAACAGGTTGGTGATGACTTAAAATCAAGTCTGTATTCAGATGTTATTTCTAGTAGTTTAAAACTAAATTTGTTACCGTCAGTGTTGCGACTTCCGTCGTACAACGCCTGCTGCCCTGGAGGGGCGGCCCGTGCGAAGGACGGCACATGACATCGACCCGGCACGGCTCAAGAGGGCCTTTTCTATGGCTGTCGGTGCTCGCCGCCAGTGGACTCTGCGTGGCGGCGGCAGTCATCGAGGGTTGCCGTCAGTCCACCCAACAGGAATCGGCCGAAAGCAGCCTGGAAGAGCAGCGCGTTCCGGTCGAGCATGACGCTATCTGGCGCGGCCTTACCCATCCGATACCTCCGCACGCGATGGCAGACGCAATTGTGCAAATGCAGCGTCTGCCCCAACTGGCTGAAGCCGGCACGGCCGGATGGAATTTTATCGGACCCTCGCGAATCAGTGGGGGCCAGCCGCTGAGTCACGGTGGCTTCAATTGTCCGCTGGCGCCTTTTCGAATTAATGTCAGCGGCCGGGTGACGGCGATCGCTGTCGGCAGCAACGATTCGGTTCTCTACGCCGGCAGTGCGGGTGGGGGTGTTTGGAAGACCGTCGATGGCGGCGCCAACTGGAAACCGCTTACCGATGCGCTGTCCTTGACCAGCGGCGGCATCCCGGTGGCGGCAAACGCAATCGGCGCAATCGCGGTAGTGCCCGGTGCAAATCCCGCACTTGACACAGTTTACGTCGGGACCGGTGAAGGGAATTCCTCGTGTGACAGCGAGTACGGACAGGGGATTCTTAAATCCACCGACGGCGGGACCACCTGGGACCAACTCGGATCCGCCACTTTCGATCGCCTGTCGGTCGGCAAAATCGCAATCGTGCCGGATTTCGCCAATCCTGATAATCCGCGAATACTTTATGCCGCTGCGACTTCAGGACTTACCAATAGCGCGACGGCGGTGTGCGTGTTCGCAACTACCGCCACTCCGGGTCTTTACCGCTCCGTCAACGCGGGCGCGAGCTGGATGCGAATTTCGGGGACCGGAGGATTACCGGGCCTCACTGGCACGAGCGGTTCCGCAACCGACGTGGTGGTGGACGGTTCGCAGATCTTCAAAGGACCGTTGAGCACCGCTTTCACCGATCCCGTTTGCGCGACCGTTTACACGGTCGCCACCGACGCCAACCAGTTCACGGTCAACGCCGCCAAGGTGCAAAACGCCGCCTTCTTGTCGCTGCTGGGCAAGTTCACCCTGACTCAGACGCCGGTGCCGATGCCGGGATGTACCGATGTCAGAGGCAACTACAGTTGCGTCGGCTCAACGCCTTCGCTCAACGGTCCAGGCGCTACTATTGGATGTCTAAGTCCCAACGCCGGGTACAGCTTCAATGGCAGCTTTGCCGCGGGTACCACCTTTTCTGGGACCTGGGATATCAACAGTCCCGCGGTGCCGGTCACGCTCAACGGCATCGCGCAAAACTCGCAACCGGTGGTATATGCGGCTCTCGCAGGCGCTGGCGGCGGGGTATTCAAATCGACCGACAATGGTGCGACCTGGAGTCTGCTTGGCGTCCCGACACCAGCGCGCCGCTACGCGCTTGACCTGACTCCGCACGCGGATCGCCTGTTCGCCGCGCGGGTATTGACGCCGGCTCAGGTCCTGCCGACTCCGATCGCCACATTAGGTGTGCCGACACCAACCCCCACTCCGACGCCGGGGTCCGATTTCGACGCCCTGTACAGTTCCTCGGACGGCGGTGCGACCTGGGCCCAAAGCGCGCCGCTGCCGCCGTATGCGGTTAACAGCAACGGCGGCGGCAATTGCGCGGTTGAAAATGCGAGTTGGTACAACCTGGCGCTGGCCAACGATTACGGCGTTGGCATGAGCAACGGGGTGTTTCCGGGTTATGGAGTTTACCTGGGCCTGAAGGCGCTTTATCTTTCCACCGACGGTGGACTGACCTTCGCGCCATGGCTGGCCCCCGCGATTGAAACTCACACCGATCAGCATGCAATCAGGGTGCTGTCTTCAAGCAACATCGTGCTGGGCAACGACGGTGGGGTATTCGAATCCAACGGTCCCGGCCAAGACTGGGTTTCGGTGAATTCCGGATTAGGTATTACCCAATTTCAGGGAATTGGTCTGGCGGCGGCGGGGACGCAGCCGGTCTCCGGAGGAACGCAGGATAATGGAACCAATCTGTACACCGGCAACCCGGCATGGACGCACAGCGACGATGGTGACGGCGGCTTTGCCCTGATCGATCAGACCAATCCCACGATCATGTTCGATGAGCAGTTCGGACTTAGCTTCGGCCGCTCCAGTTCGTCGGGTGCGCTTCTGAGCTACACCCATTATAATCCGCCCGCCGCAGCGGATCCGGGGCAATTTTATCTGCCCTTCGCGATCGACCCATCCAATCATGAACGTATTTTTATCGGGACCAGGCGTCTGTGGGAGTCGTGCCAGGCCGGGGCGGTGAACTGCAGCGGAGCGACCGGGAATCCGCCCAATTGGGTCGAGCTAAGCGGCGCACCGATCTTACCGGCGGATGCACCGCCGGGTTCTGCGACATCAGCGGTATCGCGGTCGCGCCGACCGATCCGGCGGTGGCATACGTGGTGACCAGTTCCAGTGGAGCAATCGGACCACACGCGTGGGTGAGCAGAAACTCCAACGCCGCGAGCCCCACGTTTACGGATATCAAGCCGAGGGACGCCCATGGTAATTCCCTGGTAGCAGGGTTTCCGCTCACCTCAGTCGCCGTTTCGCCTATCGCGCCAGGGACGGTGATCATAACGGCGTCGGGCTTCAGGTTGGCCGGACCGGGCAATCGCGTGTTTCTTTCCAGCGACTTCGGCCACAGTTGGACCGATATCAGCACCCCTGCCACCGGCTTTCCGAACATCCCGGTCCTGACAGCGCTGTTCGACCTCCGGGCGCCCGCAACCAACTTCCTGGTGGGCACTGATATTGGCGTCCTCGCGACCACCGATGTGGGCGGAAGTTGGGCCAATTTCAACCTTAATTCTCTGCCGGTCGCTTCGGTTTATCAGCTACGGCAGAATGCCACCGTGATCGCCGCGGCCACCCACGGCCGCGGCGTTTGGGAACGCGCCGAGGCGGTTGTAACTCCCAGCCCGACGCCAACCGCGACGTTGACCCCTACATTCACGCCCACTGGCACGCCGACTTCCACCATAACTCCTACCTTCACCTCCTCACCCACCGGGACGCCCACCCCTACCCAAACCTCGACGAAAACTTCAACGCCCACGGCCACCAATTCCGCGACGTCCTCGGCGGCCCCGACTCCAAGGCCGTCTCCGACCAGGACATCAACCAGGACCGCGACGAAGACCCGCACGCGGACACCAGCCAGAACGCCAACGCAGACGCCAAAGAGAACTCCAACCAGGACACCGACGCAGACGCCAAAAAGGACTCCATCCAGGACGCCGACAAAAACTCCCACGAAAACGCGCACCAGGACTCCGACTCGAACGCCGTCTCGCACCCCAACCCGTAAGCCGACTCCCACCGCGTCGCGATTGGTGACCCGCACTCCAACCGCAACCAAAACACCGTCGCCAACACCCACGGCGAAATCTGGAGCCCCGGTGATCATCAGCATTCCACGCGCACTTCCTGTCGGCGGTAATTTCGTAATCAACGGAAGCGGCTTCACGCCCGGCTCGGTGGCAGTCGTTTTCGTCGCCACCGCTGCGGGACCGGTTAAGGCGGGTCCTTTCACTCCGGCTCCGAGAACCGGCAGCCAGCTAACAATCACGCTTCCGTCCACGCTCGGGCTGGGAGAGGGCTTCGCATCGGTGGTAGTGGTCAACACGGACGCCGGCTTCAAAACGTCGAATCCAGCCTACGCACTTTTGCAAGGAGATCCCGCGGCCGGCATCCCGACCATCACGAGCGTCGATGGCCTTGGGCTGGCGGCGACCAGTTCGGACCCTCGATATGCGACCAACAACGTGGAGACGGTGGTGGTGCGGGGAAGCCAAGTGAAGCTGGGCGGCATCGGGTTCGACGCCGTGGATGGAGTTGCGGTCGATTTGTTCTGCGCCTGCGCTGGCGGCAAGGTCGGCCCGTTCATCATCGGTCCAGGTGCTTCCGTGACCCGGTCGAAAATCACGTTCGCGCTGCCCGGTTCCGGAGCCAACGTGCCGACGACCGGCCCAGGGTCGTTCGTGGTCAGCAACCGAGGTAGTGCGGGAACCTATGCCCTGAAAAGCAACGCGGTTGCGGTTTCGATTGGCGATAAGGTATCGGTGACCTCCGTGACTCAGGCAGTCAGCACACTGAGCGTGAATGGCACCGGCTTCTCCCCACTCAGCGTAATCAATCTGTTCAACGCGCAGGGCGGCGGCGTGGTAAACCTGGGCGGACTCGGTCCTGGGGGATCGGCGAAGATCCCACTGAGTCTGATCAGCTCGGACAAAATCACTTTCAGCAAGCCTGCGGGGGCGATGCCGGGAGCGGCATACCTGCAGGTGATCAATCCGCCCTTCGTTCCGTTCAGCAGCTCCGGCAACACACCCCAAGGCGAGTTCACGCTGAAGTAGCCGATTCGGATAACCAACCGATTCGGAGAACAATGGATGATCGCTGGAGCCTGACGCCGGGCTCGAGCGCGAAGCAGTCAGACCGCTTCGCCGACGAACCAGATTTCCGGCGTACCTGCTACGCCCGCCTGATGTATCACCGCCTTTAACCGCTCGGAAGAGGCAAAATCCTTCGCCGCCTGCGTGGTGGCAAAATCGTGCCAGGCAGTGACTTCGTTGGGGTGGTCAATCGAGCGAAAAACCTGATGACCGGTAACGCCCAGCGCGGCCCGCTCCGCATCGAAAGCGTCGTACGCTTGGCGCCACGCCGCGTAGTCCTTGACCTTATGGCAGAGGAACATTCCAGTCACTTTCTCCTCCAGGGTTGCGAAATCAGGTCGCCGCGCGCGGACCTGCCGATCGTAAACGCATGCTGGCGCCATACTCGACCGCATTCTTGACCTATCGGGTTCGCGCAAGGCAGGGTTAGAGGATCAGGTTCGCTTTAAATCGTTTTGCCGTCGGTTGCGTGGCGACCGCGGTTTGCGGTCTGGCAACCGCATGTTCTTCAACAACTACTACCACCACCGAAAAGGTGGTCGTGCCAACGCCGGTGACTACCAGTTCGACCAGTTCCACCACCAACACCACGACGCGTACCGAACCCGATGGTACCGTGGTCAGAGGGACTACTACCACGACGGTCAGCAATGGCCGGGTCATGGAGAAGGACGTCAAGACGACCTACAGCTTATCCGACTCCGTGAGCGGCGAAGGTTGCGTCACGTCAGCGGACCCGGTTCTTGCTCGCTTCAGGACGCAGGGCGGCGTCAAGTCGGCAGCGGTTTGAAAAAGCGCTTGGCTCACTTTAAGATTTGCTCGATGATCCTGTACAACTGGTTGAAACGATATGTCGCTTAGAAAAGTCACTTACTTCGACCATCGTGGTCCCACACTGGAGCCCGTCGATGAAGAAGGGCAGGCCAAGCCGGCCGTGCTGGGGGTCAGATGGGTGAACCCGGATACCCTCGAAACGATCTATCTGCGGGGCGGAAAACGCACCGATCCCAAGGGCGAGGTGCTGCAACAGATACCGCCGACGCTGCACATGCCGCAGGCACGCATTCAGGGACATAGCAGTAAATCGGACATAGGGGATTAGCCTTGCCAGGTTCGGGCGCACTGGCGGGGTTGCGGGTGCTGGATCTGACGGACCTCAAGGGTTCGCTGGCCGGACGCGTACTTGCCGACATGGGGGCCGACGTGATCAAGATCGAGCCGCCCGGCGGCGATTCCACCCGTCAAATCGGCCCGTTCGTCAACGACCAGCCACATCCCGACCGCAGTCTCTGCTTTTGGTTTTATAATCTTAACAAGCGGTCGGTAACGCTGGACTACCAGCATGCGCGCGGAGCGGAGCTGGTTATGCGCCTGGCGGAATCGGCCGACGTGGTAATCGAAAGCTTTGAGCCCGGCCGGCTGGAGCGGCTGGGACTGGAATGGGACGACCTGCACGAACGCAACCCGGCCCTGGTCCTGTGCTCGATCGCTCCATTCGGCCAAACCGGTCCGTACAGCGATTTCGCCGCCGACGACACGGTCCTGTCCGCGCTGTCCGGGATGCTCTACGTCAACGGCTTTGCCAACCAGCCTCCGGTGCGCCCGCTGGGTCTCCAGACCTATCATTGCGCCGGCTACTATGGGGCGATTTCGATTATGTGCGCGCTGTTCGCGCGCGACCGCAGCGGACAAGGTCAATGGATCGACCTCAGCATGCAGGAGACCGCGACCTACGGCGTCGAGCACGTTCCCCCGATGTACTTTGGCCTGGGCCAGATCGAACGCCGGCGCGGAACGCTGCATTGGGCCGCCAGCTTCAAGGTCGGTCAATGCCGCGACGGCTATGCCCTGCTCAGCAGCACCGGCGATTGGACCACGCTGGTCGAATGGGTCAACGCCGAGGGCAAGGCGCAGGATTTGACCCGACCGGAATGGTCGGATCAGGGCTATCGGCGCGAGCACGCCGGACAACTGTTCGACATCCTGGACAACTGGGCCAAGGACCAAAGTTGCGAGGAGATCGCTTCTCAGGCCCAAGTCTTGCGGCTGCCCTGTGCGCCGCTGCGTTCGATCAACGCCTTGGTCAATGACGAGCAGTTGATAGCGCGCGGCTACTTTGTCGAGGTGGAGCATCCGGAACTGGGACGCAAGTTTCTCTACCCTGGCGCGCCGTATCTTTTCAGCGGCACACCCTGGCGCCTTTACCGCCGTCCGCCGCTGCTGGGCGAACACAACAAGGAAATCCTCACCGGCGAACTGGGGCTGTCAATCGAAGAGTTGGGCGTGCTGCGCGCGGAAGGGGTGTGCTGAATGGCGCTGGCTTTGGAAGGCATCCGCGTGCTCGATTTCACCTGGGTAGTGGCGGGGCCCGCCGCGACGCGGGTGCTGGCCGATCACGGCGCCGAGGTGATCAAGGTCGAACGCCGGGTTCCGGGCTTTATGATCGGCACCCGGCGCGCGGGCCTGATGGCCGATCTCAACCGCAACAAGCGCTCGATCGCGATTAACATGGCGGTGCCGGCGGGCGTGGAACTGGCCCATCGGCTGGTCAAAATCAGCGACATCGTGGTGGACAACTTCTCGGCCCGGGTGATGCGCCAGTGGAGCATGGATTATCAGAGCCTGATCAAGATCAAGCCTGAGATCATCTGCATGAGCATGTCGGGGTTCGGCTATACCGGTCCGCGAACCAACTTCGTCAGCTACGGGCCGACCCTTCAGGCACTCAGCGGCTTCACCCTTCACATGGCGGATCAGCAGGGACAGCCGGCCGGGTTTGGCTATTCCTACGCCGACATGGCTGGGGGATATTCGGCGGCCCTGGCGGCTCTGATCGCGCTGTGGCATCAGCGGCGCACCGGCCACGGGCAGTTTATCGACGTAGCGCAGTTCGAAGCCCTGGTGAGCCTGGTGGGACCGTCGATGCTCGATCTCACGGTCAACGGCCGGGAACAATCGCCGCCGGGGTGGAATTCGCAGGAAGCGCCCGCGGCGCCCCACGGGGTCTATCGGTGCCGTCCGGAGGGCGCGGACGACGATCGCTGGCTGGTCATTTCGGTGCGCTCGCACAGCGATTGGCGCCGTTTCGTCTCCGCGATGGGCTCCCCTCAATGGGCGTCGGACCCCCGGTTCCATACCCTGTTCCTGCGCATGCAGAACCGCGCAGCGCTCGATCATCATATCGCCCAATGGACGGCGGGCCAGGACGCCTGGGAGGCGATGCGTCTGTTGCAGAAGGCCAGCGTCGCCGCGGCAGTGGTTTCCAACGCGGAGGATCTGTGCGTGCGCGACCCGCAACTTGAGTCCCGCGGCTTCTGGCCCGCCGTCGATATTCCCGAGGGCGGCCAGACCCATCTGAGCAACGTCCCCTTCAAACTCTCGGAAACCCCGGGGTCGGTGCGCCATGGCGCGCCCGAAGTTAACGAGAACCGCGATTACATCCTCGATACGGTGCTCGGCCTGGACGCGGCCGAGCGTGACGCGCTGCTCAAGACCGAAGCGATCTGGCCCGACTGACCGGCGGGTTGGCGGACGCGGCAGCCCTGATGGTCAAAACCCGTCTTGCCCATCTCGCTTTGATAACCGAATGGATGCTATAAAAGTGCTTCGGTGAAAGGCAGGCCAGAAGTTTGGTGTCGGGGTGTAGCTCAGCCTGGCCAGAGCACTGCGTTCGGGACGCAGGAGTCGCTGGTTCAAATCCAGTCACCCCGACCATTTTTTTAGTGCGGCCGATCGCCGCTTCATTACCATGGCGATGAACTCAGTTCAGCCCCCGGGCGAGCCCGCGACGCTGACGAAGCCGGGCTTCGCGGTCCTGCTTAGGATAGGTATGACATGCTAACATTGGCATCCATCTTCGTGCTGCTATTGGCCTACCTGATCGGCTCCATACCGGTGGGCGTGCTGGTCGGTAAGCTGTTCGGTTTCGATCCGCGCGCCGTCGGTTCGGGCAATATCGGAATGACCAACGTCGGTCGGGCTGGCGGCAAAGGTGCGGCGGCACTAACCTTTGCCGGCGACGTGCTCAAGGGACTGGTCCCGATCCTGATCGGGAATGCGTTGAACGTCAGCCCGGGCGGACTCGCCCTGATCGCTGTGGCTACGCTGGTGGGCGCGATCTATTCAGTTTTCCTGGGCTTCTCGGGGGGACGTGGAGTGGCGGCCGCGTTGGGAATCTGGCTCGGCCTCGCACCCACCTCGGTGGCGCCCATCCTGTTGGTGATTTTTCTGGTGGTGCTGGCGCTGTCCCGGATCGTCTCGGCCGCTTCCGTCAGCGCCGCACTGGCATTGCCGATTGTGGTCGCGCTGAGCTCCAATGAGCAGTACTTTCTGATGTCCCTGGTGATGGCCGCGCTGGTGGTCTGGCGCCATCGGGAAAATATCGGCCGCCTGGCGGCGGGTAACGAACCGGCGCTGGGAAAGGGTGAAAAGGAGACTGCCGCTTAGCAATTTGCTAGCCCCTGGAGCCTGAGACGTGAGCAACCGCACACGATTTGACCAGTTCCCGGCTACGTGCGGGCGCGCGCATTCACGCTTATAGTGGCATCGGGATTGCTCTTACCCCGGAGATCAAACTGACATATGCTGCCCGGCGACGATGGAATAGAGATGGGTCTGCGCTATACTCCTTTTAGCCGCCATAGAGTCACGGCTCCCGGTTCGCACACCTCTGAGGGGCGGTGAAGGAAAAGTTTTATGAAGAAGGTTGAGGCAATCATCAAACCTTTCAAGCTGGATGAAGTGAAGGAGGCCCTCTCCAGCATCGGGGTGCAGGGTCTAACGGTCAGCGAAGTCAAGGGATTTGGCCGCCAGAAGGGACACACCGAGCTTTACCGGGGTGCCGAGTATGTGGTCGACTTTCTGCCCAAGGTCAAGCTGGAAGTGATCGTGGGCGACGAGCTTACCTCTCAAGTGGTTGAGACCATCGAACGGGCCGCCCGTACCGGACGTATCGGCGATGGCAAGATCTTCGTGATGCCGATGGAAGAGGTGGTTAGAATCCGGACCGGCGAACGCGGTCCCAACGCGATTTAGAACTTTTCCCGCCGCTTGCGCGCGGTTGCTTTCGATGCGGTTGCTTTCGATGATGAAGGAGCTCAGCCGGGAAAAATGCCCGGCGAACCGCGCACCGCAGGTCAGATCGGCCTGGGCTTTCGATCGTTCATCCCACTAACTGACGTTGTCTTTGGGCACGAAGCCGGTTGCGCCTTTGTCGGGTCCGTCAGTGACCTCGACCTGAGCACCATCGCTGTCTTGTGAGATGATTCGAATCGGCGTGTTGTTGTCCAGCTCCTTGGCGACAAAACCTTCGCCCAAGCTTCCGATCATCCCCATCGGACCGCCCTGCTTCTTGAGATCCTTGATTTTTTCGTAGGTGGACTCGTCGCGGTAGAGTTTGACCGTATGCTCGCCCGGGTTGGCGACGACGCGATGGCTACATCCGCTAGTTGCCAACGCGGTCATCAAGGCTGCTCCGATCAACCAACGCCTCGGGTTCATATCACCTCCACCACGCTGAGCCGCGACGATCCGCCAAAAATCGCGCTCATTGTCGCAGAGCGGGCCATTTCCGCGCAATGCGCCACGTGGTAAAAGAGCTACAAGGAACAGCGCCAGAAAACCGCGATGCGAATCGGACTTATCGCCGATACCCACATACCTGAGGCTTGCACACGGCTCCCGGACTCCGTGCGGGAGGCCTTTCGCGAGGTTGACCTCGTGATGCACGCCGGCGACGTTTACATCAACAGCGTGATCGACGAACTGGCGCGGATCGCGCCGGTGATGGTGGCGATCGGCAATGGCGACGAAGGCAGCGAGTACCATCGCCACCGGCTCGATCCCGACGAACGGGTGCGCGAGACGCATCTGCTCGAAATCGAAGGGCTGCGGGTCGGGTTGGCCCACGAACTGCCGACCCCCGATGAAACTCCCGAGCCCGCCTTCAGCAACGCGATGCAGCGCCATTTTGGCGGCCCGGTAGACATTCTGGTGCAGGGCCACAGCCATGTGGAAGGCACCAAGCGTTTCGGCGCCACCTTGGTGGTCAATCCGGGTAGCGCCACGCTGCCGCACAACCTGGAGGATCGCCCCGGTACGGTCGCAATCCTGGAAATCTCGCCCGGGGGGCGCTATTCGGTGGAGATCATCGATCTGGCCCGCTTCACCGTCGGCTGAATTTTTTCCCACCCCGCCGCCGTGTACACTGGACGCAAGAGCTCCGTCACGCCTTCCCGCAGGCCGGAGCACGTTTTTTGCGGGCATGAGCATTTTTGAATTATGACGAGCCCGGACGTTTCGGCGGCCCGGTCGCAAAATTTAACTTTCGAGGAAACCGGTTTTGTCTCAGGAACAAGCAACCCCGCCCGCCACCGAACGCAAGGTCACCATGGAAAAGGTGGTCAACCTCTGCAAACGCAGGGGAATCATTTTTCCGTCCAGCGATATCTACGGCGGGCTCGGTTCGACCTGGGACTACGGGCCCTTGGGAGTCGAGCTCAAGCGCAACGTCAAGGAAGCCTGGTGGAGCGAGATGGTGCGGCGGCGTTCCGACGTCATGGGACTCGACGCGGCCATCCTGATGAATCCGCGCACCTGGGAAGCGTCGGGACATTTGCAGAGCTTCACCGACCCCCTGGTGGACTGCAAAAGCTGCAAGCAGCGCTTTCGCGCCGACCATCTGGACAGCAACCGGTGTCCTGAATGCGGTGGCGAGCTGACCGAAGCGCGCAATTTCAACCTGATGTTCAAGACCTTCATGGGCCCGGTCGAGGACACCGCCAGCACGGTCTATCTGCGGCCTGAAACGGCGCAGGGGATTTTCGTCAACTTTGCCAACATCGTCGATACCCAGCGGGTCAAGCTGCCCTTTGGAATCGCCCAGACCGGCAAGTCTTTCCGCAATGAGATCACGCCGGGAAATTTCATCTTCCGCACCCGCGAGTTCGAGCAGATGGAGATGGAATTTTTCATCAAGCCCGATCCCGCTGAGGAAGCCAAATGGTTCGAGTACTGGCTCGAGCAGCGGTTTTCCTGGTACGTCCAGTTCGGCATCAACTCCGAGCATCTGCGCTTGCGGCCTCACGAGGCCGACGAACTCTCCCATTACTCGCGCGGGACCACCGATATCGAGTTCATGTACCCTTTCGGATGGGGCGAACTGGAGGGCGTGGCCAAGCGCGGCAGCTATGACCTCGACCGTCACGCCGAGTTCAGCGGCAAGGACCTGACCTATTTCGACGAGGAGGCCAAGTCCCGCTACCGGCCCTGGGTGATCGAGCCGGCCGCCGGCGCGGACCGCGCCCTGCTCGCCTTTCTGCTCGATTCCTACGACGAAGACGTGGTCGAGAACGAGGAGCGCATCGTGCTGCGTCTGGACCCGCGGCTGGCCCCGGTCAAGGCGGCGGTCTTTCCGTTGTTGCGCAAGGCCGGCCAGCCTGAAAAGGCCCAGGCAGTGCTGCGCATGTTACAGAAGCATTTTCCGGTCGCCTATGATCAGGCCGGGTCGATCGGCCGGCGCTACCGGCGCCACGACGAAGTCGGTACTCCGTACGCGCTGACGATCGATCATCAAACCATGGAGGACGACACCGTCACCTTGCGCGACCGCGACTCCACGGTCCAACAGCGGATTGCGATTGCCAACCTGGTCCGGGAACTCGAGGAACGGATCGGCTGGAGCCGATGACCGGGCCGGCACCAGGGTCAATAAATTTTCACCAAAGAGCACTTGCGCAGGCCGACCCGCTCGCTGTACGGTATCGATTACAATAAGCAATACTAAAGTTGAGCTTGCTACCTTTTAAGGAGATTTGATAGATGGCGCGCGTGCATCCTGACCTCTATTTCTTTGGCGGAGGAACCGCCGAGGGCCGCGCCACGATGCGCGAACTGCTCGGCGGCAAAGGCGCTAACCTGGCCGAGATGGCGTCGCTGAAGCTGCCGGTACCGCCCGGCTTCACCATCTCAACCCGCGTTAACACCTACTATTACACGCATGGGAAGACTTATCCCAAAGGCCTGGAGGCCGCGGTGCGCAAGGCGATCGGCCGGGTCGAAAAGCTGATGGGACGCAAGTTCGGCAACCGTGACAATCCATTGCTGGTCTCGGTCCGCTCCGGCGCCCGCGTCTCAATGCCCGGGATGATGGACACGGTGCTGAACCTGGGGCTTACCGACGAAACCGTCAAGGGTCTGGAGGCCGCGAGCCAAAACCCGCGTTTCGCCTGGGATTCCTACCGGCGCTTTTGCCAGATGTACGGCGACGTGGTGCTCCAGCTCAAGCCCGAGAACAAAAACGATCCGGACCCGTTCGAAGAGATTATCGACCACAAAAAGAAGGCGCGCGGAGTCGAAAACGACGTCGATCTTTCGGTCGACGACCTCCGGGAACTGGTCAGGGAATTCCGCGAATTGATCCGCCGGCGTGTTGGGCACGATTTGCCCCAGGATCCTTACGAGCAGCTATGGGGTGCAATCGGAGCGGTGTTCGGTTCATGGCAGAACGACCGCGCTATCGCGTACCGCAAGTTCAACCATATTCCCGACGACTGGGGCACCGCCGTTACGGTCCAGTCGATGGTGTTCGGCAACCTGGGAGACGACTGCGCCACCGGCGTCGCTTTCACCCGCGACCCTGCCACCGGAGAAAAAGGCATCTACGGCGAGTATCTACCCAACGCCCAGGGCGAGGACGTGGTGGCGGGCATTCGCACGCCGCTGCAGATCAGTCTGGCCAACGGCCGCAAATGGGCGCAGCGCAATAGCGTCAGCGAGGGCGAGCGCAAAACGCTTCATCCGACGCTGGAAGAAAAGTTTCCGCAGGTATATCGCGAGTTGCTCAAGACCGCGCTGCGCCTGGAGAAGCATTTCAGCGACATGCAGGACATGGAGTTCACGATCGAGCGCGGCCGCCTGTTTATGTTGCAAACGCGCACCGGCAAACGCACCGCCGAAGCCGCGGTGCGCATCGCGGTTGACATGGCTAACGAACGCCTGATCGACCGGCGCACCGCCCTGATGCGCGTGGAGCCGGTCCAGTTGGAGCAATTGCTGCATCCGCGCCTCGATCCCAGCGCGAAAAAAGACGTGCTGGCAAAGGGTCTGCCGGCCTCGCCTGGCGCTGCGGCGGGCGAGGTGGTGTTCTCGGCCGATGAAGCGGTGGAAGTGGCCGGGGCCGGCCGCAAGACCATCCTGGTGCGGGTGGAGACTTCGCCCGAGGACATCCACGGGATGCAGGTGGCGGAAGGGATTTTAACCGCGCGCGGCGGAATGACCAGTCACGCCGCGGTGGTGGCGCGCGGAATGGGCAAATGCTGTGTCGCGGGTTGCGGCGAGTTGAATATCGACTACGCGGCCGGCACGATGGCGGCCAATGGCCGGGTCATTCGCCGCGGGGAGTTTCTGACTCTGGACGGTTCGAGCGGAGAAGTGATCGCCGGACGGGTGCCGACGGTCGAGGCGGCGATGTCGCCGGCGTTCAGGAAATTCATGAGCTGGGCCGACGCCGAGCGCAAGTTGGGCGTGTGGGCCAACGCCGACACCCCGCATGACGCCACCGTGGCGCGCGAGTTCGGCGCCGAGGGAATTGGCCTGTGCCGCACCGAGCACATGTTTTTCAGCGAGGACCGGATCACCGCGGTGCGCGAGATGATCCTCGCGGAGACCGCCGCGAAACGGGCGGCGGCGCTGGAGAAGATCCTGCCGATGCAGCGCGAGGATTTCGTCGGGATTCTCCGTGCGATGGCCGGGCTGCCGGTCACGATTCGCCTGCTGGATCCCCCGCTACATGAATTTCTGCCCAAGGGCGAGCATGAAATCCGCGAACTGGCGGACAAGCTGGGCATCGGCTATGAGCAACTCAAACAGACCTGCGACCGGCTGTTCGAGTTCAACCCGATGCTGGGACATCGCGGCTCGCGCTTGGGTATCACCTATCCGGAGATCTATCGCGCCCAGGCCCGCGCGATCCTGGAAGCTGCCGCGGAACTCAGAAAGGAAGGCGTCAAGGCGATTCCCGAGATCATGCTGCCGCTGATCGGCGACCGCCGGGAATTCGACTTCCTGGCCAAGGAAATCCGCGAGGTCGCTCATCAGGTGCTGGGCAAGGATGACAAGAAGCTGAAGTTCATGATTGGCACCATGATTGAGCTCCCACGCGCCTGTATCGAAGCCGGCGATATCGCGCAATCGGCGGAGTTCTTTTCCTTCGGCACCAACGACCTGACCCAGATGACCTACGGACTGTCGCGCGACGACTCGGTCAAGTTCCTCGACGCTTATCTCGAGCGCGGCATCTACAAGCGCGATCCGTTCCAGGAGCTCGACGCCGACGGCGTCGGCGAATTGATGCGGATCGCGATCGAGCGCGGGCGCAAAGCCAACAAGTCGATCCAATTGGGAATTTGCGGTGAGCACGGCGGCGATCCCGCCAGCATCAAGCTGTGCCACCGCCTGGGGCTGGATTACGTCTCATGCTCGCCGTTCCGCGTCCCCGTCGCGCGCCTGGCCGCCGCGCAAGCCGCGATCGAGTCGAAGAAAAAGGGCCGTGAATTCAAGGACGTCTAGCCCAAAGCAAAACAATTCAACTGGTTTAGAGCACAAAGGCATTGGGGCAGAGGCCTTTTCTGTCCCCTTTCCTTATCTTGGAAGGCGGCGAAAGAGCGGTTACACGCACTGGCCCTTGAGACATGTTGCGCCCTCAGCCCGTGCCATTTCGGGCGAAAAGCTACTCGGAATCATTCTCGGTCTACCGTTAGGTAGATATTATATGCGGTTTCCGGATGCGGCGCCTCACTTCATAATCTTGCTCAGTCCGGCCGGTGTGCCGTACCGGCTGACGTCACGGAATTGCTTGGGCACGTTCTCGTTGACAGTGAAGATATCCCTGCCAACCAGCGCAAAGCTGGAGTGTTGGTTCTGGAAATCGACCATCCAGTTGACGCCCCTGATATTGTGGATGAAGCCGCCGCCCGGGACCGGTTCGGGCGATTCCAGCCAGCCCATCAGCTTCCAGAACTTGTTCTGGGCGTCGAACAGGTCGATCCACATGATGTTCCAGGTGCGCGGATCGGCGTACATCCGGCGCAGCCCGTAGCAGTAGCCCGACGACATGCTGGGCACCCGGCTGATGTCGATCACCACCGCGTCAAATACCTGCCAGTTGCCGATCGCCGGCTTGGGGAACAGGAGCGGGGGATAGTAATAGTTCGCGATATTGAACTGGGCGCGGTTGCCGGGAGTCGGCCGGAACATCAGCATTTTTTTCCGGCCCACATATTTGGCCTGAAACCAGCCCACCGGGAGCGGAACCCCGGCGTAGATGTCATCACCAACGTAATCGCCGCCTGCGTACGGCGCGCAGCGGGCGCCGCTGGAGAGCCGTAGCGCCCGGCGCAGCGAGGGCAGAAAAACGTAGAACTCAGGCACCTTCTGCGGGTCGTCGAAGATCAGCTCGAGCGGACTGGTGTACTTGGACTGCTCCGGCGTTTCGATTTCATCGTAATAACTGGACAGATAGCCGGGCATGTCCGCCGCATAGCCCGGAAAGCCCGGATCGGTAAGATGCGTAAACAGCAGAAACACCTGATAGGAAACGTTCTTGTAGTCGCTCAGGTAGCGGTCGATCTCGTAGCCGTCGGTTTCATAGTAATCAACCGAAGCGCCATAATGGTAATACAAATTATAGAGAATCTTGTACGCCTGGTCGGGTCCGGAATAATCCGGAAACGGCGTGCCGGCCATGTAGTTCTCCAGCGTATAGCCGCCGGTATCGAGTTTCCGCAGGCGGGTCTGGTACTTGTACTTTTCGGTCGCGTCGTACCAGGACCTGGGCAGCGGATAGTCCACGGTCGGGCCGACCTCCATCACCGCGCCGGGGGGCACCTTCCACACCGAGGTTCCGGCGAGGATCGTCTGCAAGCCTTGCGGCATGTAGTCCTTGTACTGCGTCCAGTTTTGGGGCGTGATTTTGGTGCCTACCGGGATGGTGCCGTCCGCGGCAAGCGCGGAAGTGGCGATCAGGCACAAACAAAGTAGACCAGCGGCGAGTGTTCTTGCCATCGGGCAATTCCTCCTGCGGCCAGGCGTTTCTTTGCTTTCTTACTTGCTCGTGCGCGGCAGGCCTGGGAGGTCGCAAGCCGGTACCCGTCTCAAGTCCCGCGAGCGCAATCCCGATCCCTGACGGATTCTAGATCCAAAAGCCGAAAAGTCAAAGCACCGGGATTCGCTATCCGGTAATTGGCTGAGCCTGCTACATCCCGTAGGCCTGGTGGCGGCGGATTAGTGGTGGGAGAGCGGCGGGGAACGCTGAAATCGGCTTATGCCAATCTCCTGAACGGCATCAGCATGGGGATTGGGGCGATCGAGAAACGCCGAAGCCGGAACGCGGAGTCCCAGTGCCAATGATTACGTCGTGGCGGTGCGGATTTGGCAGAACAAGGTCCCGCTTTGGCAGGACTGCTTCGCTATCCGTAGTAATCCTCGACCGGGATGGCGGTGATATCGATCACCTGGACCTGATTGTTGCGGAAAATCTTCAGGCTGAAGGTGTCGCCGGGATGGCGGCTCCACAGCGCACTGTAGAAGGCTTTGCGTTCGGTCACGCTGCGGCCGTCGATTTCCAGCACCACGTCGCCCGGCTTAAGCCCGGCCTTTTCGCTGGGCCCGCCCGGCATCACCCCCGCGATCACCACATGGTCGCGCAGAGTGTAGGACAGCAACCCCAGCCATGGCCGCGCTTTGGCGCTGGTGCGATGTCCGTGACTTAGCAGCTCGTCCTTCGCGCTCAGGTAGTACTCGCTGGGAATCGCCAATACCGAGCGGCCGATCTCCGCCAGGCTCAGGTAGGACAGCCCCAGCATCTGCGCCTTGCTGTTGCACAACGGACCCCCACCGACGCCAAAGTTCATCGCCGACGCCATGATGCAGCGCTCCAGCTGGTATTCCCAGACGGCGTCAAACTGACCCAGGTAGGTGATCATTCCGGAGTCGGCGCGGCGCTCCTCGTTGCCCATGCTGGAGACCACGAACACGTCCTCGCCCAGGGTGGCGTTGACCGATGACACCGGCACCAGGTATGGATGCGGTCCCTTGCCGTCTACGCGCACCAGACCCAGGCCGCTGGAATAGTCCTGCGCCACCACCCATCCCTGCCGCTGCTCACCATTGCCCAGGGTGACAATTAGACTCTGGGCGCCCATCAGCACGTAGTTGACCGTCAGGATGAGTCCGACGGGATCGACCAGGACTCCACCCGCGCGCCGCTCGGTTCCCAGTCCTACGGCGGCCGAGGGATGGTTTTCAGGAACCTGCGAATGAATTCCGACCGTCGCTTCGGCGACCCGTTCGAGTAAGGGCAAAGATGCGTTCAAAGCCTACACACTCCGCTGGCTAGGCTAGGCAGGCTTCGATCGACTTGCAAGGGCAAGTCTAAAGCCGGCGAGCAGCCTCGCCGGCTTTATCGAATGCGGTTGATGGTGAAAGGGGCCGGTCAGTGAGCAGGCGGACTGGCAGGCGTAGCCGCTTCCGGCGCTGGCGCTTCACGCATCGTCAAATACTGAAACGCCGAGCCCAAGTCCAGCTCACTGTACTTCCGATCAGAATAAAGCTCATTAAGCCGCTTCACCACATCTTCGGGGCTCTGGTCCGAGATCGCCAGTTCGTGGGACAATTGACGAATGATTTTCTTCGCCCCTTTCCAACGGAACAGGTCGGCGGCAACCATGAGGTTGTCGAGTTTTCCCACGCTCACGCCCATCGCATCGCTGTAGCCGTTTACATAGCCTTGCTTTGCAGAGGTATCGAGCCGGTTCCAGAACGATCCATTATGATCTAAACTTTGGGCTGCAAAGCCCAACCCGCAACTCAGAATAAATCCGAGCGCCACACCAGCGGCAAACTTTTTCATCCGCTACGCCCCTCCCGGGCGCAACACCCATGTAAGTAGCAAAAAGCGAATGCCGGAGCAAGCGTTGTTGACCAAATTTCAAGCACGATGTTTTGGGTGTGGGGGCAGGGCCCGGTCACCTGCGGTACCGCCTCGGGCGGGCGCCGCCGAACTCCATGCATTCGCCGTGTATCCGGTACGCTGCCGATTTGAAAGCCGTTGCCGCTCCATGCATCATCATCCCAGACGTTGCCTCGCGCTAATTGGTTTACATGTCGATCCACGCCCAGGTTACGAATTTCATCAATCATCCCCAACCCGACCGGTTCGAGGACTTGGCTCTGGCGGTCTTCGCCCACCAGTTCGATCAGATTGGGCCCTATCGCAAGTTCTGTCTGGATTGCGGGGCGTCCCCGGCCGGCGTTCGCGCGGTCACCGAGGTTCCCGTCGTCAGCACCGCGGCGTTCAAATATGTGGCGTTTTGCAACGGAGATCCCGAACGGATTTTTCTCACCAGCGGCACCACGCGGGGACCTGACCAGCGCGGCCGCCATTTCGTGGCTGACCTGGAACACTACCGCGCTTCCGCGATAAGCCATCTGCGGCGGATGCTTTTCCCGGACCGGCGCCGCACCTGGATGCTGGCGCTGCATCCCACCGCCGAGCGGATGCCGGAGTCCTCGCTGAGCCAGATGATCAGCTGGTGCATCGAAAGCTTCGGCACCGGCCGCAGTCTGTGCTGCGCAACCCCACAGCGGGTCGAGACCGACGCGGCGCTGGGGTTCCTTCGCGCCGCCGTGAGCGCGGGCGAGGCGATCTGCATTCTGGGCACCACAGCGGCGTTGTCCACCCTGTTCGAGTATCTGGAAGCTACCGGCGCGCGGCTTGAGTTGGCTCCCGGCTCGCGCTTGATGGATACCGGCGGCGCGAAGGGCCAGGCCAAGCCTCTGGCCCCCGAGGAGGTCGTGGTGATGGCGCAGCGCTACCTCAGGATCGCCCCGCCGATGGTTATCAACGAGTATGGGATGACCGAGCTTAGCTCGCAGCTCTATGATGCGACCGCGTTCAATTCTCCGGGATTGCTGGCCGCCGAAGGGCGGGTCAAGGTGGCGCCGCCCTGGCTCAAAGTAATGGCGCGCGATCCGGTGACGCTGCTTCCGCTCAAAGCGGGGCAGACCGGTCTCCTTTCGTTTTTCGACCTCGCCAACGCCGGTTCGGTTTCGGCGCTGTTAACCGAGGATCTCGGGTCTGTGGCGGCCGATGGCACGGTGCGGATTTTTGGCCGCGTCCTTGCCAGCGATCCGCGCGGATGCGCTCTGGGCATCGAGCAGTTTGCGCAGCCGGGCCTGGGAACAGCCAAGCCGCTGTCCATGGCGCTGCCCAGGGACCAAACCTGGGGAGCGCAAACGGGCGATCGTACCGTGCAGGCGATCGTGAAGATTGCCGCCGACCTTCGAGGCCTGGCGGCCAGGCGGGTTGATCCGCGTCGGGTTGCGGAAGCGTTGGCCCGCGCGTGCGCGAGGTGGCGCGATCCGGACTTTAGCGGACGCATCGGCACACTGGTCCGCGTGGCTGCCGCGACCGGTCAAAGTGAAGCGTTGCTCGGCGCTTCGCTTGATGCGCTGCTGGCGCGCTTCACGCCGCAGTCGTTAAACGACTTGGCGCGCGAGTTGCGGGCGCGGGATGGCGTTATCGGCGTAATCCTGCCCGGCAACGTGATGGGTGCCGGCCTTCACGAACTGGTCCAGGCGTTAATCGGCGGGGCCGGTTTGATCGTCAAGGCGGCGAGCGAGGAACCGCTTTTCTTCGTCGAGTTCCGCCGCACCCTCGCAGCGATCGATGCGGAGGTAGCGGCGCGCATCCAGGTATTGGTCTGGAACCGGCTCGATCGCGAGGCGACCGTGGCGCTGGCGCGCGTATGCGATCGCGTGGCCGCCTTTGGCGACGACGAGACGATGGCCGCGGTGGCCGCGATTGCCGGCCCCAAGCTGATCGATTTCGGCAGCCGGCTCAGCGGCGCGCTGCTCTCGCATGAGGCGATTTGCGGACCGCACGCACAATCCAATGCCGCCGCGCTGGCCCGGGATGTGGCGCTATACGATCAGCGCGGATGTCTGTCGCTCCACCACGTTTTCATCGAGACCTCGTCCGTGCGCGAGGCGCAAGTCTTTGCCGGGATACTGGCGCGCGAGATGGCGGCGCTGGCGCGATCGATGGCGACGCCGGCGATCGCGCCGATTGCTGATACGGTTGCCGCGCGCGCGGTGCGCGAGAATGCGCGATGGCGGGCACTCGGCGGCGCGCCCGTGGCGCTGTGGGAAGGAGACGGGCTGGGATGGACGGTAATCCTCGATCCCGAGGCGGACTTCGAGGCTTCACCGCGGTGCCGGACGGTTCGCGTCAGCGTGGTGGCGAGTCACGATGAGTTAGCTCAGCGCCTGGGTCCGGCCTCTGGACGCCTGGAGGGTTTCGCGATTGCCGATCCGGCAGGCCGGCTCGGGCGCTCCCGGGCACTGCTTGGGAGCCTGGGCGTGTCGTACTTTTGCCCGCCTGGGCGGTTGCAATCGCCGCCGCCCTCATGGCCGCATGGCGGCGGCCGTTTTCTGAACCTGATGGTGCCCGGCGATGGCTGATCTGCGCGCCGATTTTCTCCGCTATGTCGCCCAAACCTCGTCCGACCCAATCGGTGTCGAAATCGAACGGGCCGAGGGGGTGTGGCTGTATGCCCGCGACGGGCGGCGCTATCTCGATTTCATCTCCGGCATCGGCGTCGCCAACCTTGGCCACGCCCATCCCGCGGTGATGGCGGCGATCAAGCGGCAGGCCGAGCGCTATCTCCATGTAATGGTCTATGGCGAATATGTCCTCGAGCCGCAGGTCGCGCTGGCGCGCCGGCTCGCGCAGTTATTGCCCGATGCACTCGGCCAGGTCTACTTCACCAACAGCGGCGCGGAGGCGATCGAGGGCGCGATCAAGACCGCGCGCAAATACACCGGCCGCACTGGTTTTGTGGCCTTCGACGGCGCGTACCACGGCGACACCATGGGCGCTTTGGCCTTGGCCGGCAATCCCGCGTTCCGCGCGCCGTTCGAACCGTTGCCGGGCCCTGTCGCTCATCTTCCCTACGGCGATATCGCGGCGCTGGGCGCAATTGATGCAACCGTCGCGGCCGTGGTGATCGAGCCGGTCCAGGCCGAAGGCGGCGTGCGCATCCCCAGCGTCGAGTTCATGCGCGCGCTGCGGGCACGATGCAGCGAAACCGGCGCCCTGCTCATCTTCGATGAGGTCCTGACCGGGTTGGGCCGCACCGGCAAACTTTTCGGCCTCGAACATTTTGGCGTCGCGCCCGATGTCGTAGTGCTGGCCAAAGCGTTGGGCGGAGGACTGCCGCTGGGTGCCTTTTGCGCGTCCAGCTCCGTGCTGTCGGTGCTCGCTCACGATCCTCCGCTGGGCCATATCACCACTTTCGGCGGACATCCGCTGTCCTGCGCCGCGGGGCTGGCCGCGCTCGATGCAGCGGTGGGCGAGAACTTGCCGCAGCGTGCAGCGCGCGTCGGCGGCGCCATGATCGAGCGCCTCAATCGGATGGTGGGTGGGAACGTCGTCGCCGTGCGCGGACATCGGTCTGCTGATCGGCATCGAAATGGCTTCCTTCGATCTTACCCGCCAATTGGTAGAGAAAACTATCGCGTCCGGCGTGATCGTGAATTGGACTCTGAACTGCGATCGGGTGGTGCGCCTCGCGCCGCCACTGACGATTGCCGAAGATGAAGTGGATTACGCCTTGACCACGATCGAACGCTGCTTGAAGGAACTCGGCTGCCGACTGATAGCTGGACCCAGTCGGGACGCAGCCAAAGGAGAGCCCGTCAATGGGCGATTTGGATGGAAAAGTGGCCTTCATCACCGGCGCGGGTTCGGGAATCGCCAGGGCGGCCGCGCGTCTGTTTGCGCTCGCCGGCGCCAGGATCGTTATCGCGGAACTGAAGCCGGACCTGGGCCGCGCCACCGAGACCTGGGTGCGCGCAGCGGGCGGCGACGCTGTGTTCATCGAGACCGATGTCACCAGTGAAGACAGCGTCAGGAATGCGGTCGCCAAAGCCGTTGCCGCTTACGGCAAGCTCAACGTGCTCTACAACTGCGCGGGCGGTTCGATTCCGCAAGACGAACCGGTGACTGACGTCGATATGTCAGTCTGGCAGCATACGATGTCGCTCGACCTGCTGGGGCCGTTTCTGTGCTGCCGGCACGCCATTCCGGAGATCATCAAGGCCGGCGGCGGATCGATCGTGAATATGTCGTCGGGCGCGGCATTGCGCGGGTCGTACAAGGGGCACGTCTACAGCGCCGCCAAGGGCGCGATTTTGTCGTTCACCAGGGTGCTGGCCGGCCGCTACGCCCGGGACAACATCCGCGCCAACGCGATCTGTCCGGGCCTGACCGTAACCGAACGGGTGATTCGGATGTTCGGCGACCCGCGCAAATCACCCGACTCACCGATGGCGCCGGCGCTGCGCACTTATCCGTTCTCAGTGGGCGATCCGGAAGACATCGCCAACGTCGCGCTGTTCCTGGCCTCCGACAAATCGCGCATGATCACCGGCGCGACGATCGCCGCCGACGGCGGCACTTCGGCGTACTGAATCCGGCACGCAGTTGGCCGGTATGAAGCAGCCCTTACTCGGACTGTGGATTTCACGTTGAGAGCGTGAAACGGGGCGGGTCTGCTCTTCCTACCTCTCCCTGGTGGAATTCTATAACCGGGAGAGGTCGCGCGATCGAAAGCCGCCAGTGCGCACACGCACTGAGACCGCGCGGGTGAGGGACCTCAACGACCGGTGCTATTTCCCGGTCTGAAACCCCTGATTTTGCGCGATCTTCGAGCACCTGCAGATAGTCACCGACTACACGGACACTGGGGTTATGCTCAGGATCTGTTCCTTCTGGACGACAGGTGCCCTTGAAGAGATTGTTCCCCAGGGGACCATTGAGGCCGCAGTCCTGTAGTAATTCAACTGGCGATCATGGATGATCGCCGCATCGGGATCGACACAGGAGTCGGATTCGATCCTTGATCCGGCCCGCCAGTGGGCCTTCTGCTCGCCTTTGAGGAGCCCCGCTAGATTAAGCTAGTTGCCTCTAACACTTAAATAGTACCAGGGATAATGTGGCGTTTTGGGTGTCCATTTAATTGATAACGGGAGATCGTAATGCGAATTCCAATGATAATATTGACATTGATGCTGTTTGCTTCAAGCGTGTATGCGTCGTGCTACACCAACGCATGGGGTCACGTTGTTTGCAGCAATGGGACGACGGCTGGCGGGTATAACGCTAATACTGGCACCGCCTGGAAGTCACAGCGGGGCGAGTATGGAGTTGCTCACACACAGACGAGTCGAGGAGGGCAGGCCCTGACCAAGAATGGTAAGGGCGTATACAAAAGCCCTAGCGGCAAAAACTGCTACAAATCAGCTAATAGCCACGGTTGCAATTGAAATGTCTTTTTGAAAGCGAGACTCGCGACCGCGAAGGTGGTCTTAACCCAACTTCGAAAGTTGGGCTAACGCATCAGCGTTTCCGAGTCCGATGAGTACCTTCCCGCATTGCATCGACTGCGCGAGAGCAAGCCCGCGCACCGATGCCTTCTTTTCCCCACAACTGCTCCCAGGTGCAGCGGAGCGCGCATCGCCAGCCTTCTTCAAGTGGCACGAACAGGGTACCTATTACCCCGACAGTTCAGTCAGGTGCGAGATTAGTTCGTCCAGCGTGAGCGTGCGCGTCGTGATGCGGCCCAACTCCGGCAGCAGGACGAAGCGAATACCTTCGGCGGCCCGCTTTTTGTCCCGGGCCAAGGCCTGCTTGAAGCCGTCGGTGCACCATCCCGGGGGCATCTCGGTGGGCAGACCGGCGGCCGCGATAAGGCCGCGCAGACGTTCCGCCTCGGCGTTGGACAGGCCCGCATAGTGGCACGACAGCCGGGCCGCGGCGGTCATTCCGATGGCGATCGCCTCGCCGTGCAGATAGCGTCCGTAGCCGGCTGAATTTTCCAGCGCATGTCCCACGGTGTGACCGAAGTTCAGGATCGCGCGCAGTTCGGCTTCGCGCTCGTCGCGCTCGACCACGTAGGCCTTGTGGCGCAGGCAGCGGCGCACGATTGCCTCGAGCAACCCTGAACGGCGCTGGATTATCGCGTCGAGATCGCGTTGCAATTCCGCGATAAAGGGCGCGTCCATGATGGCGCCGTACTTGATCACTTCGGCCAGGCCCTCGCGAAATTCGCGATCGGGCAGTCCGCGTAGCAGCCCGACGTCAGCCACGATCAGACGGGGCTGGTAGATCGCGCCGATCAGGTTTTTGCCCAAACGATGATTGATCGCGGTCTTGCCGCCCAAGGCCGAATCGACTTGCGCCAACAGCGTGGTAGGAACCTGCACCAGCGCGACGCCGCGCAGAAAGGTCGCCGCCGCGAAACCGGCGAGGTCGCCGACCACTCCGCCGCCCAGCGCGAAAATCGACGCGCCGCGGTCGAGCCCGGCTTCAATCAGCCGATCATACACGTGTTCCAGCGCCGCCGCGGATTTGCTGGTCTCACCCGGCGCCACCTCGATCAGCAGGGGATCGAAGCCCGACGCCCGCAGCGCTTGCGTGGCGCGGCCGGCGAACAGCCCCGCCACGTTGGTGTCGGTAACCACGGCGCAACGTCCGCCCAAGCCGGCCGCGGCCGCCAAATCACCCAGCCGGTCGAGCACGCCATCGCCGATTTCCACAGGATGCGAAGCCGCTCCAAGTTCGACGCGAAAGGACAACATCGTGGCGTTAGTCTACCTTTTATTTTCCAGCGCGCGGAGCACCCGCTCGGCCGCCGCGTCGATCGTCAGGTCCGAGGTGTCGATCGCGATGGGGGCGCGGGCGTAGGCGCTTTGACGCGCTTCCATCAGCTCGACGATTTTCTGCTCCAGCGGCAGGTTGCCCTCGGCCAGCTTGGGCCGCGCGATGTTGGAAAGCGACACGCGCCGCGCGATCACCTCGGGCCGCGCGACCAGGCACACGATCGTGCCGGCCCGTGAGAGGGTTGCGAAATTGGCGTCGTCGACTAATGCGCCGCCTCCGGTCGCGATCACCGCCGGCTGCGGCGCCTGCGCCAGCGCCGCGATCACTTCGCGTTCGAGACGGCGGAAGGCGGGCTCGCCGTCTTCCGCAAAAATCCGCGCGATCGGCTTGCCCGCGCGCGTCACGATTTCATGGTCGGTATCGATGAACCGGCGGCCCAGACGCGCCGCGACCGCGCGCCCAACGGCGCTCTTACCGGTGGCCATGAAGCCGGTCAGAATCACTTTGTGAGCTACGTTCAAAAGGCACGCACCTGCTCCAGATAGCCCTGGTAGTTGCGTCGAATCTCGGTCAGCGAATCGCCGCCGAATTTTTCCAGGAAGCTGTTGGCCAGTTCGAAGGCCACGGCTGCCTCGGCGATTACGGCGGCGGCCGGGATCGCGCAAACGTCGGAGCGTTCGATCGTTCCCATCGCCGCGGCCTTGGTCTTGATGTCCACCGAGTGTAGCGGCTGCATCAGCGTCGACAGCGGCTTGAACGCAACCCGCACCCGCATCGGTTCACCGGTGCTCATGCCGCCTTCGGTGCCGCCGGAATTGTTTGAGAGCCGGGTAAAGTGCCGGGCCTCGGTGTCGTAACCGATTTCGTCGTGCAGTAGCGAACCTCTGACGGCGGCGGCTTCAAAGCCCATCCCGAATTCCACGCCTTTGACCGCCTGTAGACTCAGCAATGCGAAGGCCAGGCGGCCGTCCAGCTTGCGATCCCACTGGACATGACTGCCCAAGCCCACGGGCAAGCCGGTGGCGGTCACCTCGACCACACCCCCCAAGGTGTCGCCGGTTTTCTTGCAGGCGTCGATCTCGGCGATAATCGCCCGCTCCGCTTCGGGATCCGCCACGCGGACCTGCGACTGCTCGGTTATCGCTCTAAGTTCGGCCAGGAGCATCTGGTTCGGTGTCTTGGCTTTGATCGCGCCGATACTGACCACATAGCCCAGCACGTCGACGCCGAAAGGTTCAAGTACCTGGCGCGCCAAAGCGCCGACCGCGACCCGGGCCGTGGTTTCGCGCGCCGAGGCCCGCTCCAGGACGTCGCGGACGTCGTCCAGGTTATATTTGAGCACGCCCGCCAGATCGGCATGGCCCGGGCGCGGCCGGGTGACCGGACGCCCTTCATCACGGTCGTTTGGGTCAATCGACATCCGCTTGACCCAGTTCTTGTAGTCGAGATTTTCGACCATCATCGTGATGGGACTGCCCAGGCTGTGGCCGAAGCGCACGCCGGAGACGATGCGCACCACGTCGCGCTCGATCGCCATCCGGCCGCCGCGGCCATAGCCCTTTTGGCGGCGCGCCAGTTCGTGGTTGATTTTGGCCGGGTCGATATCGAAGCCGGCTGGCATCCCCTCCACTACGGCTACAAGTTGGGGTCCATGGGACTCGCCGGCGGTAAGAAAGCGCATCATAAATTCTTTAAACCTCGCGCCTGATGGCGGTGCGGGGTAGTGAGATTCAATCAGACTGCACGCACGCGTGGAAGCGCCTGTCGCGTCGCAAGCCGCAGGTTTTCACGATGCCCGCTGCCTTTCGGGCCGGGCTCTCGTATTATCATCTGCGATGTCCGACCGCAGCAACCAGCAGATGGCGGCCACTCCGATGCTGGCCGACGTTATCGTCCTCGGCACGCCTAAGGGGTTCGCCCAGCTCCGCTACGAGATTCCTGCGGCGCTGGCCGACCAGGTGCTGGCCGGGCCAGCGCGTGCTGGTGCCGCTGCGCTCGCGCAAGTTGACCGCGATGGTGCTGCGAATCCACGATCGGAGCGCGGCCCCCGCAATGGCCGGCCTCAAGCCGCTGCTCGAAATCCTCGAGACCCGGCCATTGCTCGACGACGCCCATTTGAAGCTGTTCGAATTCATGGCGTCGTACTACCTGGTCGCGCTGCCCGACGTGTACCGCGCGGTGATGCCCGGTGCGCTGCGGGTCCAGAGCAGTCAGGAATTCGTTCTGGCGGCATCGCCGAGCACCTTGGAAGAAGCGGCGTTCAGCGCCGCCGAACGGGCGGTGGTCAATGCGCTGCGGCGCCGTCCGATGACGTCGCTGCAACTGGCGCGGCTATGCGACGCCGGCACGGCCCCGGCGGCGCTCAGACGCCTGGTTGCCGAAGGTCTGATCAAGCGGCGTGAAACGGTCCGCGGACGCCATCGCGATCGCACCGCGATTACGGTCCGGCTCAAATCCGGCGATCCGGGGCCGAAACCGCTGGGAATACGTCAGCGCGAAATCCTGACGCTGCTTGAGCAGGCGCCTGGATTGCAACTACCCCTGGCCGCGCTGGAGCGCGCCGCGCCCGGCGCCAGGATGACCGTTCGGGCACTGGCGCAGCGTGGTTTGCTGGAATTGGCCGAAGCCGACGGCGCCCTGACCGACGCGGCGCTGGAGCGTCCGCTAGCGCTCAGTGCCGAGCAGCAGGCGGCCTTTAATGCGGTTGCGCGGGCAGTCGACGAGCGGCGCTTTGAGAGCTTCCTGTTGTGGGGCGTGACGGCTAGCGGCAAGACCGAGGTTTACATGCAGCTGGCCGCCAAATGCCTGGCTCAAGGGCGTCAGACCCTGGTGATGGTCCCTGAAATCGCCCTGACCGATCATCTGGTGCAATCCTTTCGCAGCCGTTTCGGGTCGATGGTAGCGGTCGCGCACAGCGCGCAGAACATTTCCGAGCGATGGGCGGCCTGGAACGCCTCGCTGAGCGGTCAGGCGCGGATCCTGCTTGGCCCGCGCTCGGCGCTGTTCGCTCCGACCCACGACCTCGGCCTGATTGTGGTCGATGAGGAGCACGATCCGGCCTACAAACAGGAGGAATCGATTTGCTACCACGCGCGCGACCTGGCGGTGGCGCTGGCGCGCAATAGCTCGTGCCCGGTGGTGCTGGGGTCGGCCACGCCGTCGGCCGAGTCGTTTGCCAACGCGCGCGCGGGACGTTACCGGCTGCTCCAGCTCAAAAGGCGCATTTACGACCGGCCGATGGCCAACGTCGGGATTGTGGATTTGCGCCGCGAGCCGCGGCCGCCCAAAGAAGAGGGCGCACCTACGCCGGTCCCGCTCTCCGCGCCTCTGACCGACGCGCTCAGGGCAAATCTGGCGGCCGGAGGCCAGAGTCTGGTCTTCATCAACCGGCGCGGTTATCACAACTTTCTCAACTGCCAGCTCTGCGGCAACGTGCTGTCGTGTTCCGACTGCAGCGTGAGCATGACCTTCCATCTGCGCGACCGCTCGCTGCGCTGCCACTATTGCGGCGGCTACCGCAGCGCACCGGACATCTGCCCGGCCTGCCACGGATTCGGTCTGCAAGGACAGGGATTTGGGACCGAACGCCTGGCGGAGGCGCTGGCCAAAATCCTCCCCGATGCGCGAATCGAACGGATGGATAGCGATACCAGCCGGCGCAGGGGCGCGCGCAGCCGGATTTTATCGGCTCTGGGCAAGGGCGAGATCGATATCCTGGTTGGCACTCAGATGATCACCAAAGGATTCGATTTTCCCCGGGTCAGGCTGGTGGGAGTAGTGCTGGCCGATATGAGCCTCAATCTGCCCGACTTCCGTTCGGCGGAAAGGACTTTCCAATTACTGACCCAGGCGGCGGGCAGGGCAGGGCGTGGAGATCAGCCCGGGCGGGTGCTGATACAGACCTATGCGCCGCACCACTACAGCATCCGCGCCGCCGAGCATCAGGATTACGCGCGTTTCATGCGGCGCGAGCTGGATTTGCGGCGCGAGCTTGGATATCCGCCATTCACGCGGCTGGCGATGGTGCGGGTGGAGGGCCCCGATGCCGCCGCGGTGGAGCGGTTGGCGACCGCCGCCGCGTCGGCGCTCGCGCGCGCCGACCGCGGCGGCGTGCTGCGCGTACTGGGGCCGGCGCCGGCGCCAATCGAACGGATCGCACAGCGCTACCGCTGGCAGTTGATGGTCAAGGCGCCGGCGTGGTCGCAGATGCGGGAGCCGCTGATCGCACTGCGCGGTGAGTTGGGAGCGGGTGCGCAGCGGGCTGGAATCCAGCTAACGATAGACGTCGATCCGGTGCATATGCTGTAGCGCCGGCCAGCGAGTCATCTTTAAGTCCCAATTTCTCCTGATTTCAGCTTCATCTGCCTCTATTCAGATCCAAAGTTTGTTCCGAAGACCGATTAGATTGTACGTGGCCCCCCTTATGGATTTTTGCATTCGCCCACTATCTCTGTTAATAATGACTCACCACCAGCAGCAGGTTCACGAACGGAGGGCACCGCGTGCAGGGCTGCCAGGTTTGCGAAAATCCGCGTCATCCGGGCGTCAGCACCAGCCAAATCGAATGGCATAATTTGGGCCATCCCGGCCTCGATTTGCGCCGGGGGTTTGATCCCAGAAAAATACGCTCTATGGTGATCATCAGGCCCGGCGACCAGATTTTGTACGAGGTCAAGGCTGGTAGCTGGTGCCGAATCGAGGAGCTTGACGTTGCAATCGCCGCCGGACGCACCGTCAACGATATGGGAACCACCTGCACGCGTTGCTTCAGGCGGGTGTTGGAACGCCGCCCGGGCGCGTTGGGTTTCTGGCGCTCGCTGACGGAGCGTGTGATGCTCAAGGCGCTCCGAAAATCCGCCTAAAGCGGCATCACAAATTGGACTTGCGCCCAATCCTCCACTTATAATTGGACGTGCGGCGGATGGCGCGCAGTCGCGCTGATTCGCCGTAGATCAGGGAGGAAGATCGATGGATGCTGCCGCTCAAAAGGAACGTGCAATCGTCTTTGTAATGCAGATGAACAATCCCGATCCGCAGGTGCTTACCGGCATTATCGCCGACGATTTCGAATTCGAATTCATGATGCGCGGGCCTGAAGTGAAACCGCAAAAGCACGACGAATTTCTGACCTGGTTTCCTAAAATAATGAAGCGCTGGTTTCCCAACGGCCTCAATATGAAAATCGAGACCGTGGTCTCAGAGGGACCGCTGGTCGCAATTCAGGCACAGGCCGATACAATCGCCGGAAACGGCAAGCGATATGCGAATCGCTATCACTTCTTCATCCGGTTCGAGGGCGACCGCATCGCCAATGCGCGCGAGTACAATGACACCAACCATGTGCGCGAGACCTTTTTTCCGGGCCCGGGCCTTGCCTGAATACCCTTTCCTTCACGGAACTTATCGATGGTCACGACACAGGCCGGCTCTCTCCAAGCCGGCCTGTGTCGATTTCACCGAAAGCTTGCTCCGAAGGGATCGTGTCTATGACGCCTTTTGTGCGGCAGTTTTGACGCCCTTACACCTCCCGTGGACCAGGCACTCCCAACCGGAATCGTGTTGTTTGCGCATGGCGGCGGTAGCAGCCGTCTCAGTCCGCGCAACGTTTACGTGGCGCCGGCGCTGCAGAAGGCACATCTAGCCACACTTCTCTTCGACCTTTTGACCGAAGAGGAAGGGCTGGATCGGGACAACGTCTTCGATATCGAATCTCTTGGCGCACCGGCTATGCGAGACCACCGTCTGGGTGGGGGACCTGGAGCCGGACATGCAACTTCCGGCCGGCACTGGCAAGAGCAATTCCCAGATAAGGAGGGGCCATGTTCAGTGACAGGAAAGCGGCCGGGCGGGAACTTGCCGCCGCCCTGATGAAATACCAGCCCGAATCTCCGGTGGTGCTCGCAATCCCCAGAGGCGGCGTACCGATCGGTTTCGAGGTTGCCCTCGCCCTGCAAGCTCCACTCGATATTATTGTCGCCCGCAAGCTGGGTGCGCCGGGCCAACACGAACTGGGACTGGGTGCGATTGTGGACGGCGACTATCCGCAAAGCGTCCTGAATGAGGAACTCATCAAAGAACTCGGCGTCTCCACGGAGTACATCGAGAAGGAGATCGAGATCGAGCTGAAGGAAATCCGCCGGCGCCAGGCGGTTTATCGGAAAGGCCGGCCGGCGGTTAAAGTTGCCGGGCGTACGGTCATCGTCGTCGATGACGGTATCGCGACCGGCGGTTCAATCCGGGCGGCGCTGCGCGGCGTCAAGCTGATGGCGCCCAAGCAATTGGTCCTCGCGGTGCCGGTCGCGCCAAGCGATACGATAGAGTCGCTGCGCGCCGAAGCCGATGAGGTCGTATGCCTGGATACGCCCCAATACTTCAAGGCGATCGGGGAATTCTACGAAGACTTCAGCCAGACCAGCGACGGCGAGGTTATCGAGCTCCTGGAAACGTTGGCGCGCCGGCCGGCCGGTGGCGCCCGCTAGATGGGGACCTCATAGCATCCATCCAAACGGCGCGGCATGCGCGGTGGTGGGACACGCCGGCCACCCAGTCACAGACTTTTGAGAAAGTCGATCAGCAATTGATTCACTTCGGCGGGGCGTTCCTGTTGGGTCCAATGGCCGGCGCCCGGAATAATCAGTTTCCGCTTCAGGTTGGGCGTGAAGGCTGCCGGCCATTTCGAACACGCCCGGATACATTTTTCCAACGCAGTCTTCCGAGCCGGCCGCGAACACTGCCGGTTGGCGCAGTTTGGCGCCGTCGAGGAACGGCGTCATCTCCCAGTTGCGATCGGTATTGCGATACCAGTTGACTCCGCCGCGGAAACCGGCGCGTTTGAACTCGCCGGCGAAAAAATCGAGGTCGGCCTCCGTAAGCCACGGCGGCAATTTCTTCGGAACAACTCCGGTCTCGATGAATTTCATCGATGTGGGGAACCTGAACTTCCACTGCTCCGCCGGTGGGGCGTCGCCCGACAGCGAGTAGAGAAACATCGCCATCATCCGGCGCGGATCGGCGTCGAGTTCAGCTTCGACTCTGCCGGGCTCCTGGAAATAGAGCTGATAGAAATGCTGGCCGCCGGCCAGCGCCTTCATCGCGTCGGTGGGACGCACGGTGCCGCGCGGAAGGTAAGGCACGCTCAACAGCGCGATCGCGCGGAAAATATCGGGGCGCAAAAGCGCGCAGTGCCAGGCCACCGGCGCGCCCCAATCGTGGCCGACGATGGTCGCGGAATCGACGCCGAGGCTGTTGACCAGACCGACGATATCGCCGACCAGGTTCAGAACATCATAAGCTTCGACCGGCTCGGGCTGATCGGTCTGTCCGTATCCGCGCTGGTCCGGTGCGACAACGCGGAAGCCCGCTGCGGCCAGGGCGGCAATCTGATGGCGCCACGAGTACCACGATTCGGGAAATCCATGGCACAGCACGACGAGCGGGCCGGCGCCCTGCTCGGCGTAATGCATCCTGATGCCATTGGTGGTGACGAACTTGTGCTGCAACTCGGCCATGGAAGGCGGCCTCCACGCTATCAAGACTTCACGAGGCCGCCTGCGCGACGGCGGCCATCGCGGCCTCGCGGTCGCGAAACGATACGCAGCCAATCGGCAGGAAGCCCGCAATCAGCAGGGCGATGGTGAAAAATTCGAAAATCCCCATATAACTGCCGATACGATCGAACACTACCCCTGCCACGATTGGGCCCGCGGCACTGCCGATAACTCCAAGTGTGACCAGCAGTCCCGACAGCGATCCGTAGCGGCGCAGTCCAACTGAGTCGGCGAGTATCGTCGGCATCAGGGCGATGGGCGCCCCACATGAAAGGCCATACACCAGTACGAACAGCGTCAACATCGAAGGATGGCGCGCATACAGCAGGAAGAAGAATCCCAATCCAACGGCAAAAAGGTTCAGCGCGTAGATCGGGCGGATTCCGAGTCGATCGGCCAGCGCTCCCAATGCCGGCTTGCCGATTATGTTAAAGGCCAGCATGATGCTCAAAACCAGCGCCGCGCGTTCCGCGGTCAGGCCGATGCCGATCAGATAGGGGACCAGATGCACGATCAGCGCGGTGGCGCCGAATGCGTAAACCAGGTAGGAAAGCGCGATCAGCCAAAAAGAGCGCTCGCGCAGCGCAACCCCAACCTCCAGTCCGCCCAGGCTCTGATCTCCGCCGGCCGCCCCATGCGCGCCATGCATTCCATGGGCGCCGGCCGCCGCGACCGGTCGCCATTTCGGGCCGGCTGCGCACCAGCAGGACCATTAACGGCACGACCACCACGATTACGGGCGCCGCCAGCACCAGGTATGCGATTCGCCAGCCGGCGTGCGCGATTACGTAGGTCGAAATCAGGGCCATCACCGTGCCGCCGATCTCGATCCCGGTGATCGCCAGCGTCATCGCCAGCCCGCGTCGTTCATCGAACCAGTTGCTGATCACATAGTAGCATGGCGTCATGACGGAGGCCGCGGCGCCGACGCCAAGTAAGGCATATGCCGCCACCATCCACACGAAGCTGTGGGCAGTGCTGGCCATCACGAAGGCCAGTGCGCACAGCGCGGCGCCAATCGTCACCACCCACTTGGAGTCGACCCGGTCCAGCAGCCATCCCGTCCCGGGGCCCATGAATGCCGCCGCGAGACTGATGGCGGAGGTCAGCATCGATAACTGTGTGCGGCTCCAGTCGAAGTGTTTTAACAGCGGGGTGAAGAATACCCCGGCGGTGTCGTAGCCCGATCCCAGGATGAAGAACTCCGCCAGGAAAAATCCGCCGACGATCGCCCATCCTTGCCGGTCGCGAGTGGTCATGATGACACCTCTTACTTTGGCAGCCCCAGGGTGCGTTCCCCGATAATGTTGCGTTGAATCTCGACCGTACCGCCGGAAACGCAGTGCGCGCGCGACATCAGGATGCGATTGAGCACCTCGGCCCCGTCAGGTACCGCGGCGGTTGCGCCGTCAATCAGCGCGTAATGGCCCAGCAGCTCCGTTACGAACCGGTTGATCCTGACGTTAAGCTCGGCACCCATGATCTTCATCACTGATCGTTCCGGCCCCGGTGGCAAGCCTTTGAGCATCCGTGTGAGGGCGCGCAGTCCGGTGTACTTGAAGGCCTCGTACTCGATGTTGAGGCGCGCCACCTGCTGGCGAACATATTGGTTGCATGACGCCGGGCGTCCGTCCATCTCAATTGCTCCGGGCCAACTCGGCCAGACGCTTGAGCTGCAGCTCGTGCGCCCTGCCCGCGGCCGCGCTGCGCTCGTAAGTGAGCGTGGTCATCGCCACCTTCCATCCCTGGTGAAGGGGTCCGACCAGGTTTTCCTTCGGCAGTTGCACGTTGTCGAAAAAGACTTCGTTGAAATGATGTTCGCCATTGATGAACACCAATGGCCGCACCGTAACGCCCGGACTGCGCAGGTCCAGGTACATGCAGCTGATGCCGCGATGCTTGGGCGCCTTCGGATCGGTGCGCGCCAGGAGGTACATCCAGTCCGAGAACTGCGCGCCGGAGGTCCAGATCTTCTGCCCGTTTAACAAAAAGTAGTCGCCGCGGTCTTCGGCGCGGGTCTGAAGCGAGGCGAGATCCGAACCCGCGTTGGGCTCCGAATAGCCTTGGCACCAGCTATCTTCGCCGGTGAGCATGCGCCGCAAGAAGCGTTGCTTCTGCGCGTCGGTGCCCCAATTCATCAGGGTCGGTCCCCACTGATTGATCGCGGCGTAGTTGTGCGGGAAGGGCGCGCGGGCGCGCTCGTACTCGCGGTCGTAGATATACTGTTCAATCAGACCGGCGCCGCGGCCGCCATATTCGCGCGGCCACCAGATTCCAATCCAGCGGTCTTCGTAAAGCTTCTTTTGGAATAAGCGGCGCTGCTCGAAAACCTCGCGATCGGGAGCGGTCACGCTGCCCGAAGGGTCGGCGCGCAGGCCGGGAGGCAGGTTGACTTCAAGCCATGCCCGCAAGTCCTGTCTGAAAGCTTCCTGTTCGGGAGTGTACTCAAAATCCATTGTTTTTTACCCCGCGCCGTTGCCCTTCTAGCATGAAGGCCCCCGCCGCGCACATCAGCGGCTTTGCAAGACGGGTTGGACGGTTGTTGGTTTGAGGCCTAAGTGGTAACAGAGGCTAATCCATCCGGGAGGACAACGCATGAGTCTTCGATTGGAGAACAAGAACGCGCTGATCACCGGCGGCGCCGGTGGAATGGGCCGCGCCACGGCACTGCGGTTTGCCCAGGAGGGCGCCAACGTGCTGATCGCGGACCGTTATCTTAAACCCGCTGAAGAGGTAGCTCACGAGGTGGGCAAGAGCGGACGCAAGGCCGTCGCCCATCAGGTGGATGTGAGCGACGAAGCGTCGGTCGAGAAGATGGTCGAAGCGGCGGTGCGTGAACTGGGCGGGATCGACATCGTATTTGCCGCCGCGGGTATCTCCCATGAGCATTACGGCGAGGCTGAAGATCGCCGCCTCAAGCTGATTGATAAGCCCCTTGCCGACTTCCGCAAGGTGATGGCGGTAAACCTTGAGGGAGTTTTTCTGGCTGACCGGCACGCGGCGCGCGCGATGGTCAAGGCCGGCAAGGGCGGCTCGATTATCAATGTATCGTCGGGAGCGGCGATCCTGGCGCTGGCCGGTGGCGGCGACTATTCGATCAGCAAGGCCGGAGTCTGGATGCTCACCAAGGTCCTGGCGGTGGAACTGGCGCCGTACAGGATCCGGGTCAACGCGCTTGCTCCGGGGCTAATCCGCACGCCGTTGCTGGAGGGTTTTTTGCGCACCGAACCCGGCGGCCTCGAGGAGTGGAGCAGCCGCGTTCCGCTGGGTCGAGTGGGCGAGCCCTCAGACATCGCCAACACCGCGCTGTTCCTGGCTTCGGAGGAATCATCTTATTACACCGGCTCCCTGTTCCATCCCAACGGCGGCATCCTGATGGTCTAGCCAGTGTTGAAAAGGATAGATCGATACAATTTCTAATGATGCTTGCTTTCAACAGTGTAGCGTCGCGAGGTCACTGATGAGCAACGGCAGCGAGAAAAATCCAGGCGGGCAAACCGGTCTGGTCGAGTGGGACGAATTTCTGGATATGCTCCGCAACAGCGCCCGCGAATCGGTCGCGACGTTGTGGAATCCCGGCGATCCGTTGATGCGTCAGGAGAACTACCGCTACCTGCTGATCAGCCTGGCGCAGGGCTACCTGATGATCTTTCACACGGATCCGGATTATCCCGACTGGGTGACGTTCATCAATTCGGGCTTTCCCAACGCCGGTCCCAATCCCGACACCATTTACTGGTATACTCCGATTCGCGCCGACGGCGTTTACCGCATATCAGGGACTCGCGGCAGCGTTTACTACTGCGACGTACAGGTCGGCGGCGGGATGCTGGGGATGTTCGACCAGCCCGGCCCGCGTTTAAGCGGCGTCGATCTCGATACCATCAAGATTGAAGCCGACGGCTCCTTCGAGCTGATCATCAGCAAGGAGCGCCCCGGCGGATATGCGGGCAACTGGCATCAGCTCGATCCTCGCGCGATGGACCTGTGCGTGCGACAGGTCTCCTACGACTGGGTCAATGAGGTCGATGCCCGGCTTGCGATCGAGCGTCTCGATGCGCCGGCAAGAAAGCCTCGCGCCACCCGGGAGCAACTCAGCGCGCGGCTCAAGCAGTTGGTCCGATACGTCGATGTATGGGGCCAGTTCTGGCTCAAGTATACGCGCGATTTGCGCGCCCAGGGCGTGATCAACCGGCTGGAGCAGATGCGGGTCGGTGATGATATCGGCGGCTTGGAGGAGCAATATTACTATCACGGAATCTATGACCTCACGCCCGACGAGGCTTTGATTGTCGAGACCGATGTGCCGCGCAAATGCTTCTACTGGAACATTCACATTTGCGACGAACAGTTTTTGGGAGTCGACTGGACCAATTGCCAGTCGAGCATCAATGGCCGTCAGGCGCGCCTCGATTCCGACGGCCGCTTTCGCGCCGTGGTCGCGATGCGGGACCCGGGCGTTCCCAACTGGCTGGACACCGCCGGTTTCAATCGCGGTCAATTTATGGGGCGATGGCTGCGTTCCGACTCAACTCCGTTGCCGACGGCTAAGAAAGTTCCCTTTGCCGACATCCACAAGCATCTGCCGTCCGACACGCCCAGGATGTCGCCCCAGGAGCGCGATGCGAGCCTGCGACTGCGCCGCAAAGGAGCCCAACTGCGCCGCCGCTGGTAACCTGGTCCCGGCGAAAAAACCCGGCGCCGGAAGTACACGACAGTGCGCTAAGCCGGAAGCCGTCCGACCCAGGGCGAACGGAGCGTCCGCCGTGCGCGGCACTTTCGGCAGCCGGCATAGAAACGTCCAGCTCGCGATCAGGGGACAAAAAGTTCGGTACTGGGAAGCGCGTACTTGTTGAGCGCTGGAGAATCCTCCCGCGATCAATACATCGCCATCGTTGAGCGCGGTGGCGGTTAATTCGGCGCGCGCATAAACCATCAACGGACCGGGGCTTGAACGTTTCGGTGGCGGGCGCATAGACGTCACTGCTGCCCGAGGACCGCTGCTGTCGTTGAAGCCACCGACGATCATCACTGTTCCATCGGACAGCAGCGCTGCGGAATGGAAGAAACGCGCCGCCGTAGGTGTCCCGGTCGTCGGAGAAAACCGGCCGGTGGCGGGGTTGAACAGGTCGGCGCTCGCGGTGGTCGATTTTGAAGCGGCGCCGTCGACGATCAGTACCGAACCGTCATCAAGCGTGGTGGCGGTGGCGGCATATCTTTGGGCGCTCAACGTGTTGGCGCTGGTGGTAAAAGTCTTGGCGACCGGATCATAGATTTCGGCGCTGTTGGTCGCGCCGCCCGAGCTATCGTCTTCATCGGAACCACCGGCCAGCAGCACCGTGCCATTGGGCAGCAGCGCTGCGACCTGGAAGACGCGCGGCGACGTCATCGACGCCGCGATCGGAGTAAAGCTGTCCGATACCGGATCGTATAGCTCGGCGCTCTGGAGTGCCGGCGTGGCCTCCGACGAGACCCCACCTGCAATCAGCACGGTGCCGTCCTTAAGCAGCGTGGCAGTATGGTGGAGCCTGACCACGCTCATCTTTCCGGCGGTAGCGGTAAAGCTTCCGGTGGCTGGATCGTAAAGCTCGGCGGTGTCGACGCCTCCGCCCGCTACCAGCACCTTGCCGCTATTGAGCATCGTCATGGTCTGGCCCGAGCGCCCGGTGGTCATCGGCGCCTTGGTGAGCGTCAGATGTGCGGTGGATGGGTCGTAAAGCTCGGCGCTATTCGCGATTGCACCCACTGCGTCGATTCCGCCCGTGATCAGAATTTGTCCGTCGCCGAGAGTTATCGCTCGGTGATCGACGCGTTCGGAATGCATCCCGCCGCTGATCGCGGGGGAGCCGAAGGCTAGCCTACCGGCGAATCTTCCGCCAGGGGTCGCGGGCGGAAACAACTCGGCGTCGACGAGCACCTCGCCCTGGAAATTCGCGCCACCTGGGATGAAGACAGTGCCGTCTCCCAGCACGGCCGCTTCGATGGAGGCGCGAGTCAGGTTAAGTGGAGTCGCGGAGGTAAAGCTGTCGGTCGAGGGATCGAAAACAGTGGTTGCGGCCGTGTTGTTAAGCAGGAAAAAGATTCCTGATCCTGCACTGCCACCGGCTATCAGCACATCCCCGCCGGGCAATGGCGCGATTGCCGGCATAAAATGCGGTTCGGGCATGTCGTTCGCGGTCGGGCTGAATGTGGCAGTCGCGAAGCTATAGAGCTCCGCGCTCTTGATTGCCCCGGTGGTATTGCTTCCACCGCCCGCTACCAGCACCCGGCCGTCGGTCAGCAGCAATGCCGCCGCGCCACCGCGGGCGATGGCCAATGAGCCGGTAAGGGTGAAGCTCTGCGTGGCGGGATTATATAGTTCAGCGCTGGTGAGTTGACCCAGATGGACGTTGACCCCACCAGCCACGATGACATCGCCGTTTGTCAGCAAGGTCGCTGTGTGCTGGGCGCGCGGATCGGCCATCGATCCCACTGGATGGAAGGTGTTGTCGGTCGGATCGAAAAGCTCCGCCGAGGACACCGGCAGCGAGAGCTCGCCGGGAGCGGGTGTGGTAAAGCCACCAGTGATCAACACCATGCCATCTTTGAGTAAAGTGGCTCCATGGTCCTCGCGCGCCACCTTCATGGGCGAAGCCGTTGCGCTAAAGGAGTCCGACACCGGGTCATACAGGCAGGCGGCGTCCAGATCGTTGTTTTTATCGTCTCTACCACCCGCGATGAGCACCCGTCCGTCATTCAAGATCGTGGCGGTGAATGCCCTGCGGGTGTCCGGCATCGCCCCCTTGGTAGATGTGAAGTTCCCGGTTGCAGGATCGAAGATTTCCGCCGTGGCAAGAACGTCACCGTTAATGTCGCTGCCGCCGGCGATCAGGACCTTCCCAGAGTGAAGCACCGCCAGCGCATAGTCCGATCGTCCAAACGGCACCATCTGGCCGGGCGTCAGTGAAAAGCTCGCCGGCGGCGGTGTGGGCGTCGGACTCGGAGTCGGAGTGGAGGTTGGGGTGGGCGCCGGCGTGCTGGTGATGGTTGGGGCACCAGTCGGAAGCGCCGTTGGAACGATTATCAGTCTCGAACTCGAAGAACCATTGCACGCCGCCGCGACGGTCGCCAAGGCCATGAGTACAATCAGTTTTGCCAGCGGCTGGAGCGACCTTCGTAAATGCATCAGCTTATCCTTCTCTCTTTATCGTGATAGCCCACCGTCAAATGCTCAGGTATCACATGTTTTCAACTGTGCGAGCAATTTATAGTTGCCAAATCTTCGACGCGCAAGGCAGCGTAGAGCTTGACCGTGCTCCTTGCGCTGAGGCAATCAATTCCTATGGCAGTTCCGAAACAATTTTCGCAGGCCGAAGCAGACTTGCATGAAGCGGCAATCAAAGAAACCGGACTGCGCGACTTCGGCGACAGCGCGTATCTTGCGGGGCTGCGGGTTTTGCTAAGCGCATTGGATACCGACCTGAAATTGGCCGGGGTCTATCGCGAGCGCGTGTTCGGATCGATTGTCGGCGTTTTGATTGCCCGCCTATATGCACAGCAAGGATGGCGCGAGCATCCTGAATCCTTAAAGCAGGCAATCCGCTCGCCCTTGATCATCACTGGAATCCCGCGCACCGGCACCACTGCCCTGCACAAGGCCTTGTCGATGGATCCGCAGTTCCAGGGGTTGGAGCTGTGGCTGGCCCAGACCCCGATGGTGCGGCCGCTACGCGGCACCTGGGAAAGTAATCCTCATTTTCGAAAAGCCGTTGCCGGGATGGCGGCGGTGGTCGAAGTCGCGCCGCTCATAAAAACGATTCATGACATGGTCGCCGACGAGCCCGACGAATGCCTCAACGCCATGGTGGAGAGCTTCGTGACAATCCAGTTCGGCTCGACCTTGCACGTCCCCTCTTATCATCAATGGTACTTCGCGCAGGACGAAACGCCGTCGTATCGACGCTATGCCGATCTGCTGAGGTTGGTCGGCTTTAACGATCAGGACAAGCGCTGGCTGCTCAAAAATCCGGGCCATGTGCTGGGAATAGAGGCGCTGTTGAAGGTATTTCCCGATGCCCGCATCGTGCACACGCATCGCAATCCGCTGGTGGCGGTGCCGTCAACCTGCAGCCTGATCGAAACCTTCCGCACTTTCTACCTGGGCAATCAGACTTATCCACGCGAGCTGGGCGCAATGAATCTCGAACTATGGAGCATTGGCCTGGAGCGGATTGTGCGCGCGCATGATCGGCAGCCGGAAAGCTTCTATGACGTCCAGTTCGAGGATTTGAACGCCGATCCGCTTGGAGTCGTGCGTGGGATTTATCAGTGGGCCGGCCTGACGCTCAAGCCGGAGATCGAACAGAAGATGAAGAATTGGCTGGATACTCACTCTGAAGGCAAGGGCGGTGTCCATCGTTATACGGCCGAGCACTTTGGATTGAGCGACGAAATACTCAGTGATCGGTTCCGCGAATATATGGACCGGTATTATCCGTGACCCAGTGTGAGCGTCTGCGGGAACCGCTGTAAATTGGTTCAGCGGCCTCGTCAGCGCTGGAGATTACAGTTGGCAGCCGGCCCGTTATCGCGCTATAAGGCCGCTATCGCTATAGCTGGAGGACGCGCCAATGGGACGGCTCGATAACAAAGTGGCTGTAATCACGGGGGCCGCCAGTGGAATGGGCCGCGCGACCGCGATGCGCTTCGCCCAGGAAGGGGCCGCGGTAGTGGCCGCCGACCTGAATTCGCAAGGCGGCGAACTGGTGGTCTCGGAAATCGCGGCTGCGGGGGGCAGGCGGTTTTTCAACGCACCGACGTCACCAGCGAAGCCGATATAGCTGCGCTGATCGATCGCGCCGTGCGTCAATATGGGCATCTCGACATCACCTACAACAATGCCGGCGTGCTCGGAGCTTTGGGTTATATCGAGGACGTCAAAGCCGAGGATTGGGATCGCACTCTGGCGGTACTGGCGCGCTCGGTATTCTTTGGGATCAAGCATTCGATCAAGCCGATGCGCAAAAACGGCGGCGGCTCGATAATATCCACGTCGTCGCTGGCGGGGTTGCACGGCGTTCCGGGACTTCCCGCATACTGCGCGGCCAAATTCGCGGTCGTAGGTCTGACGCAAACGGCCGCGGCCGAGCTCGGCAAGGATCGCATCCGGGTCAACTGCGTCTGCCCCGGCGGTGTCGATACGCCGCTTATCAACAAGACGGCTACGCCAACCGGGGCGTTAGCGGGAGTTCCCTTGGGCCGGCTCGGAACTCCGCAGGAAATTGCCTCGATAGTATTGTTTTTGGCCAGCGACGAGTCGCAATACATTACCGGCAGCGCGATGGTGATCGATGGCGGTTCCCAGGTGGCCAATGCGCGCTTCGAACTGCCCAGTGCGGGCGCATTCTCGGGTCCATCGTTTGAGTAATTGTGAGTAATAAGTGAACACTACTTCAGCTCGCTGCGGGTTTGTTCCTCTCCCACAACTGAACGTGTGAGAGGAACAAACCCGCGCCGTCCACTTCTAAACAGCGCCCATATAAAGAAAAGGGGTTTCGATCGTCTCACGCCGGCCGTGAAATTCTGGACTTGGGAACCGGCAGGCCCGCAACGTCGGTGCGGGTCTTGTAGATCGCGCCGGGCTTTCCGCCGCCCTTGGCGCACGCGACGTAAAGGTCGCACATGTCGCTCCCGCCGAAGACCAGGGTAACGGGCTTCTTGGTCGGCGCCTCGAACTTGCGATCGATCGTGCCGTCGCTGCGAAACCGAATGATCATCCCGCCAAAAAGCGCCGGCGACCACACCCCGCCTTCGGCGTCTACCGCCATTCCGTCGGGCCATCCCCATCCTTCTTCGAAGCGCGCGAACACCCGCCGTGCGGTCAGGCGGCGATCGGAAGCCACGTCGTAGGCGAAGATGACCTTGGCGAAAGCATCGACGTGGTACAGAGTCTTGCCGTCGGGGCTGAAGCCCATTCCGTTGCTCAGTTCCAGGCCGCCTTCCCAAACCACCGTCACCTTTCCATCCGGATCGATCCGGTAAAGGTCGCCGGGGTCGGTCTCGTTGAGCCCGTTGGGCCCCATGGTGGGGCGCGTGTTGGTGCTGCCCACCAGCACGCTGCCCATGCTATCGACCGTCAGATCGTTGAAACCGTGGGTCAGCTTGCCCGGGTAGGTTTTGAGCAGGTCCGTCAGCTTCCCGGTTTTGGAGTCCCAGTAGGCCACGCTTGGACCCGACAGGATCAAGCCACCGTCGTGCGTAAACGCCATCCCGCCGACGCTCTTGCGCGTGGTGGGGACGAGAGTCTCCGGTTGCCGCCGGGTGCGGCGCGATGGACCCCGCCGCCGCTGATGTCGGTGAAGTAGATGTTTCCCCGCTCGTCGACGCGGGGCGCTTCCACCAGGCCAAAGCCGCTGACCACCACTTCGTATTTCAATGCTTCCATGTCCGCTTTCCAAACCTCCGCTCCAGCGCCGTCGCGCGCGGGCAGTTGACCATTTACAGATTGTAGAGTTTTATCGCATTGCCAGCGAGGATCTTGTAGCGGTCCTCCCCTTCGACGCCGGCCAGGCTTTCCTCGATATATTTTTTGCTGTCGGGCCAGGTGGTATCGGTATGCGGATAGTCCGACGACCACATCAGGTTGTCCACGCCGATGAACTTGCGGATCATCATTCCGACCTTGTCCTCAATGAAAGTCGCATAGACCTGGCGGCGAAAGTATTCGCTGGGCGGCTTGGGCAGCTCGAGTTTGGTCCAATGGCGATGGCGCTTGTAGGTGCGATCGGATTTCTCCAGGAAGTAGCCCAACCAGCCGATATTGCCCTCCACGGAGACGAACTTCAGGTGGGGATGGCGTTCGAGCACGCCGGCGAAAATGATCCTGGAAAGCGCCTCGTAATTCGCCAGCGAGGCCAGGTTGAGAATCACGCACCGTTCGCCGATGAGTTCACCGGTTGAGGCGCCGAACAACCCTCCGGCGTGGCGGGAACCGGTGCGCAGATGGATATGCATCGGCACGCCCAATTCCTCGGCGGTCTGCCAAATCGGCTCGTAGGTGCTGCTGTTAAGCGGTTCTCCGCGCGGATACGTCGGCAACATCGCGCCGCGCAGACCTTTGAGTTTGGAGATGCGCTTGATCTCCTCCACGCCGATCTTCACGTCGTCGGTGGGCACCAGTCCGATTCCAATCAGGCGCGCGGGATTGGTGGCGCAGAATTCCGACAAGAAATCGTTGTAGGCATGCAGGCAGGCGAACTGCAATTCGAGGTCGTCCAGAGTGAACGCCCCCAGGCTGACATTGGGATACAGGACCTGCGCATCGACGCCGTCGATATCCATGTCCTTCAGCCGTTCGACCGGATCGTAACAGCCGGGGCGCGCGTCCTCCCAGAACACCTTGGCGGCCCGGTATTCTTCGAACTTGTGGCCGGCCTGGATGCTCAGCGAAAGTCCGCCCGCGGCTTTGCCGTCGATGAACCAGATGTCGCCGTCGGGCGTGCGCCGCAGTCTGGGCACCCGATCCCGCAATGCGGCGGGGACGCGTTGCGCCCAGGTATTGTCGGTTTCCTGGACATGATCATCGGAAGATACGACATTGTAGTTCATCTGAAGCCTCCTCGTGGAGTTTCCGTGATGTTGTAATCGTCGAGAGGTTATGCCTATCTCCAACCGCCAGGTGAACGACTAACATTGTGACGCCGCGGTGCGCAAACTGTTCGCGCTCTTGACCATGGCCGTCCTGGCAACCGAACGCGTGAAACGAGGACCAAAGTTTAGCGGGAGGAAGATCCAGTGGCGCTGAAAATGTCGCGTGAGATGCGCGGATGGGCGATCGTCGGGGCCTTCTTCCTGGCCGCCGCCTTCATTCAGGGTTCGGGATTCGACACCGTCGGAGTCTTCGTTGGACCGCTGGTCAAGGAGTTTGGATGGAGCCGGACTCAGGTCTCCACGCTGCCCTCGATGATCGCCATTTTTATCGGCGTCTCCGGGCCGCTGATCGGATGGTTGCTGGACCGCCTGGAGGCCAGATGGATCGCCGCGGTGGGCAGCCTGCTGTCGGCCGCGGCGTTCGTGATCGCCGGTACCGCAAATAGCTACACCGCGATGATGGTCGCGTATTGCACGCTCGGGGTGGGGATGGCGGCGGGGGCCGTGCTGCCGTGCTATTTCGTGGTTAGCAACTGGTTTTCCGACCGGCGCGGTATCGCGCTCAGCGTGTCCCAGGTTGGAATCGAAGTCGGCGGCACCGCGATGGCGCTGTTGACGGCATACCTGATCCAGAGCCACGGATGGCGGTTCGCTTACCTGATCCTTGCCATTCCAATTGTGTTGCTGGTCACGCCGCCGCTGGCGTTGCTGGTGCAAAGTCGTCCGCCCGAAGAAAACCCTGAGTCTTCAAATGCTACGCAAGCGCAAGGCGCGGACGGACTCGACGTCGGCGAAGCGCTCGCGTCACGCTCGTTCTGGCTGGTTGCCGCCTTCGACTTTGTCACCGCCGGCGTGGGCACCGCGATCGTCGTACACCTCGTGCCCTATCTGATCGGCATCGGCTTCAGTCCCACGCGGGCGGCGACCGTGCTCGGTGTCATGCTGGCCTTCAACCTGCCCGGCAAGCCGGTATTCGGCTTGCTGGCGGACCGCATCGGCGTCCGTCTGACGATGGCGATCGATGCGGCGATCATCGCCTGCGGATGCGCCTTGCTGCTGGGCGCCCGTCACGCATTGCCGCTGGGAATGTTCGTGGTGTTGTACGGTTTCAGCTTCGGCGCGCCGGTGCCCGCTGATCCCGATGCTGCTGGCGGATGCAGTGGGGCTCAAGCGCTTTGGCTCGCTGATGGGTTTGCTGTCGATTCCGGCGGTGGTGGGCAGCGCGTCCGGGCCGATCGTGGCCGGAATAATTTTTGACCACACCGCAAGCTATGCCTGGTCGCTGGAGTTGTTCGCCGCGATGCTGGCATGCGCCACGGTGTTGCCGCTGCTTTGCATTCCATTCCGCGCCGGCGTCCAATCCGCCGGGCAGCAAGCGGCCGCCTCATGACCTTATGAATCATCGACGGGCGCTCAACTTTGATCGGGCTCAAAGAAAGGAGAGTTTGAAATGGCAGGGCGTTTGGCAGGCAAGGTCGCACTGATCACGGGCGGCGCCGCCGGCATGGGCGCGGCCTTCGTACGGGTGTTCGCCGCGGAAGGCGCCAAGGTGGTGGCCGCGGACATCCAGGACGAACTGGGCCGCAAGGTCGCCGATAGCGTGAATCGCAGCGGCGGAGAAGCGATTTACGTGCATCTGGACACCAGCCAGCAAAGCGATTGGGCTAACGCGGTCGCGCAGACCGTCAAGCGGTTCGGCAAGCTCACCACGCTGTGCAACGTCGCCGGGATCTACCGCACCGAAGGCACCGAGGCCGAGACTATCGAAGGCTGGCAGCAGATTATCGCCGTTGACCAGACCGGAGTGTGGTTCGGCATGAAGGCGGCCATTCCGGAGATTCGAAAGGCGGGCGGTGGTGCGATCGTCAACATCTCTTCGGTGGCCGGCTTGTCGGCGCGGCCGATCGCGATTGCGTACCACGCGGCCAAGGCCGCCGTGCGTCTGATGACCAAAGTGGCGGCGCTGGAGTATGCGGATCATGGAATCCGCGTCAACTCAATTCATCCCGGCTTCACCATGACCTCGACCGCCTCGGCGCTGCCCGAAGAGGCCAAGCAGGCCCTGGCGAACGAGGCTCCGCTCAAACGCGCCGCGACTCCCGAAGAGATTGCCTACGGCGCCCTATACCTGTGCTCCGATGAAGCCGCGATTGTCACCGGCACCGAACTCATTATCGACGGCGGCGTCTCGGCCCGGCATTAGCAGTTCAAGATGGCGCCGCGGCGGCGCATTATGCAATTGTCGATCGACGCTGACCGCTTACTTCGCTGCGTGAGGAACCGATTTGACTACCGCGAATACAGGGTCGCTGGCGCTGGCCGGAATTCGAGTCGTTGAGTGTGGCCAGGGCGTGGCAGCCGCGTTTGCCACGAAGCTGATGGCGTTGCTGGGCGCCGATGTTATCAAGGCGGAGCCGCCCAACGGCGATATCACGCGCCGGCGCGGTCCTTTCTTCGACCACGCTCCCGATCCCAACCTGAGCGGACTGTTTCTCTACCTCAACGCTGACAAGTCCGGGGTCACGCTCGATTTGCATGAAGCCGGTGACCGCGACCGTCTCGATACCCTGTTGGAACGAGCCGACATCCTCATCCATAACATCCCGCCCGCTGAATGCGCCGGCATCCGGATGGATAGCGACGCAATCTGCCGGTCGCATCCGCGATTGGTTGTGGCCGGAATCTCCGCCTTCGGCGAACGCGGCCCTTACTCTCATTACCGCGCCTACGAAATCAATGCCGCCCACGGTTCGAGCCTGCCAGCCACGGGGCCGGGCGCGTCGCCGTTTCCCGAGCTGCCGCCCTTGAAGCTCTTCGGCCATCAAGCCGAATTTCAGGCCGGCCTGCAGGCCGCGTTCACCGCGCTGTCCGCCTACTTCCATCGCGGCAGCGGCGGCGGCCAGGCGATCGACGTATCCGAACAGGCATGCCTGGCTGCGATGGCGGAGTCGAGCCTGGCTCACTACACCTACAACGGCAAGCAAGCGTCGCGCCTTGGACGCTACGGCTTCGGCCCCAGGACGGTAGTGCCATGCGCCGATGGCTGGGTGCACCTGAACTTCCTCGAAGATGCCCAGTGGGACCATTTGATGGAATTACTGGGCAGTCCGGAGTGGGCGCGCGAGGAGGTGTTCAAGGATCGCTACGCCCGGGGCGCCAATGCCGACGCACTGGAGCCGATGCTCTCTGAGCTGACCCGGCAATGGAAGACGATTGACCTGTACCTTGCGGCCCAGGCCAAACGGATTCCGGTCGCGCCGCTCAACCAGGCGTCTGATGTCTACGCCGATAAGCAGCTTCGCGCGCGTGATTTCTTCGCGCCACTGCCAACGCCGCGCCCGGTGCCGCACGTAATCGAAGTGCCGACCGCGCCATTCAAGTCCAATCGGATGGGCTGGCGGCTTGAACGCCCCGCTCCGGAATTGGGCCAACATAATCGCGCGGTCTTCCCGGATGGTAAGTGGGGCATCGCATCAAGTCCGAACTCCGGCGCGGCGGCTATCGATCGCCAGCGGACCAGCACTGGCCCGCTCAGCGGGGTTCGCGTCCTGGATTTCAGTTGGGTGTGGGCGGGACCGTACTGCACACTGCAACTTGCTTATCTGGGCGCGGAGGTGATTCGGATCGAGAGCTCCAAGCGCTTGTGCGCCACGCGATGCCTGCCGCCGTTCGTCGGGGACAAACCGGGACCGAATCGCTCGGCCGGCTTCAATCAATGGAATCAGAACAAGCTCAGCGTCGAACTGAACTTGTCCCGAAGCGAAGCGGTTGAAATCGCCTGCGAACTGGCGCGCCACTGCGACGTCGCGGTGGAGAATTTTGCTCCCGGCGTGATCGACCGGATGGGACTGGGTTATGAAGTGCTGCGCCGGCACCAGCCCAATTTGATCATGATGTCGATGTCGGGCTACGGGCGGACCGGACCGTGCGCGGGGTTCGTCAATTATGGACCACAATTGGGCGCGCAATCGGGGCTGTTGTCAGTCACCGGCTATCCGGGAGATCGTCCGCGCGAAGCCGCGATTGCTTACAGCGATCCGGCCAGCGGATTATTTGCCACCTATCTGATCACGGCTGCGCTGATCCATCGCGCGCGCACGGGCGAGGGCCAGTATATCGATCTCTCGATGCTTGAAGTGCTGGAGATGTACCAACCCGAGATGCTGCTCGAATACGCGATGACGGGGCGCAATCCCGGCTTCGTCGGCAATCGCGATCGCGTGATGAGCCCGCATAATTGCTACAAGGCGCGCGGCAACGCCGAAGCCTGGGTGACGATTGCCGCCGGATCCGAAGCCGAGTGGCGCGCGCTGTGCCAGGCGATGGGCCAGCCGTCGCTGGCCGATGATCCGCGCTTTGGCAGCGCCGAATTGCGCAAACGCAACGAGGACGAACTGGATTCCATCATCTCGGATTGGAGCGCGCAGCGCGATCGTTGGGAGATCACGGAAATGCTGCAGCGCGCCGGCGTCGCCGCATTTCCCACTTTGAACAACAAGGATATCGCGAATGACCCCCATCTTCGCGAGCGCGGCTTTCTGGTCGAGATCGATCATCAGGAGGGTGGGAGGCTAACAGAGCCCGGCGTGCCGTGGACCATGTCCGCGACGCCATGCCGGGTGAATCGGGCGGCGCCGACGCTCGGGATGGACACCGAGGAGGTCCTGAGCCGGCTGCTCGGCTATTCCACTGAAAAAATTGCGGCTCTGCGCACGGCGCAAATCGTAATTTGACCCATTGGCCGCGAGGCAAGCGGAGGCGGTATCAAGATGGAAGAAACGGATTTTTTCAAGGTCGTGCATACGGCTCGCGCGCTGCGCCGGCTCAAGCCTGATCCGGTGCCGGATGACGTGATCGCCAAAGTAATCGATGCGGGCGTGCGCGCCCCGACCGGCAGCAATCTGCAGAACTGGCGCTTCATCGTCGTCAAGGATGCGCAGCGCCGCCGCCGGGTCGCCGACGCCTACCGTGCTTCGATGGAAATAGCCTCCAAGGCCTATATGAATCGGAACCCGCCGGCGCATATGACCGAAAAACGAATGCAGCAGATGGTGGCGTCCGCGAACTACCTGGCCGCGCACTTTGCGGAGGTCCCGGTCCTGATCATGGCCTGGCTGCAAATGACACCGGATCAGGAGCGCCCGAACCTGCCACCGGACCAGGTCCCGACCTTCCTGCGCTTGACCGGCGGCAGCAACTTCACCGCGGTCCAGAACATGATTCTGGCCTGCCGGGCATTGGGTTTAGGCACGGTTTTGACCACGGTCCTGGCCTACAAAGAGGAGGAGATGAGGAAGATCCTCAACGCTCCTTCCGACCTGCGCCTATTCGCGGTGTTGCCGGTTGGGTATCCGATGGAAGGTTATGGACACGGTCCGGTACGGCGCCTGCCGCTTAGCGACGTGACCTGTCTGGATAGCTTCGGGAACAACTGGCCCAAGCCTTGAGGCGGAAATAAATTTGTGCGACCTGGCCCAAAACCCTCACCCAACCCTGTCCCTTGGATTAAAGGGAGAGGCCTCAAAAACACCTCGCTGTGGCTTAACAACGCTGCGCGGCGGTAGAGGTTTGATGCTGTTCCCTCGCCCACATTCAGTTGTGGGAGAGGGTGAGGGTGAGGGTTCTGATACACCTCAAGTAATACCTAACGCGTTAGCGCAGACTGCGATACGGTAAACGTAGGCATCTTTGAAATGTACCTGCACCCTGACCCGTCACGCGACTTGCTGGCGCCAATCGCGTGCGAACCTCTCCCGGCGTGCGGCCTGGACCCGGTCCGCAGCCGCGGGCTAGGTAGGTTTCAGGAGTTAATCGACATTGTAAAGGAGGAGGCAGGGTGAGGGTTTCTGAGTCTTCGGTCATCGAATTATTCTCGATTTTGGGGCTCGGTCTAGCATGCGGCCAACCGTACGGCATCACTGCGCGTAGGCGCCGCCGTCCACCGTGATTGCCGCGCCGGTGACAAACGAGGCGCCATCCGAGCATAGCCACACCACCGTGTCGGCGACCTCGCGCGGCTCGCCTGGCCGTCCCATCGGCATCTGCGGCGGCGACGTAGTTGCGCCGAGAATCCGCATCGACTCCTCATGCTTATGGGTCCGAATCGCGCCCGGACAGGTGACGTTCACGCGAATGCCGGATTTCGCATATTCCAGCGCCGCCACGCGCGACAATTGCAGGATGCCGCCCTTGGAAGCCGCATAAGCGCCCAGCAGCGGTGTCGCCGTCAATGACACCAGCGAGCCGGCATTGACGATTGCGCCTCCGCCTTGCTTTACCATCTGTGGAATTTCATACTTCATGCATCGCCACACGCTGGTGAGGTTGAAGTTAATCGTCCACGCCCACTTCTCCTCAGTGCAATCCACGATCGACGCGTAATACTGCCCGGCGCCGCCGGCGTTGTTGAACGCGCAATCCAGCCGGCCGAAGGTATTGACGGTGATGGCAACCATCGCTTCGACCTCGTCCGCCTTGGTGACGTCGGTATGGACGAAGATCGCGTCGCCGCCCGCGCTCTTGATCATCCGCACCGTTTCATTGCCGGTTTCAGGAACGATATCGACGACGGCGACTTTCGCCCCCTCGGCCGCAAACTTCAGCGCCGTGGCGCGCCCGATGTTCTGACCGGCGCCGGTCACCAGCGCCACTTTGCCTTCGAAACGTGCGGCCATCGCATGCCTCCTTGAATTGTCGGTCCGGCATTAACATGGCGAAATACGGCATGTTCGGCAACGCGTATCGCGGGGCTAAAGCGGCGTGACTTTTGCGCGGCATCCGCTATATACGTGCCCAGGAGCAAGAGACCCATGAGGGCAGCGGTATTCAATGCGGCGGGACAACCATTATCGATCGAAACGCGGCCCGATCCCGCGCCGATTACCGGCGAGGTGGTGATCAAGGTTGCGCGATGCGGCGTCTGCGGCAGCGACGTGGAAAGGACTGCGGTCGAACTCGGCGCGATGGCCTACCCGTCCGGCTCGATCCCGGGACACGAATTTTCCGGCGAGGTGGTGGCGCTTGGGGCCGACGTCACGCGCATAAAGATTGGCGATCGGGTGGCGCCGATTCCGGTCACCGGATGCGGCACGTGCGCCGAGTGTCTGACCGGCCAGCCCTTATGGTGCGCGAAAATGCGCACTGGCGGAGAAGCGTTTGCGCAATACGCAGTCGCCGGCCAGCACGAATGCCTGAAGCTTCCTGAAGGCGTCTCATTCGCGCAGGGCGCGTTGATCGAACCGCTTGCGGTTGGGCTCCATGGCGCGGTCCTGGCCGGCCTCGCCCCGCGGGCGCGCGTGCTGGTGATCGGTGCCGGGCCGATCGCCCTGGCGGCGACGTTTTGGGCCCGGCGCCTGGGCGCGGGCCCGATTGCGGTGGCCGCAAGATCGACCCGGCGCCGTGAACTCGCGCTGCACATGGGCGCCACGTCGTTTCTCACTGCCGGCCCCAATCTCGCCGCGGAGGCAAACGCCACGCTGGGCGGACCGCCCGACGTGGTGTTCGAAGCGGTTGGTGGTCCGGGGATGATCGCGGTGGCAGCCGATTGTGTCCGCCCGCGGGGCACGATAATCGTGCTGGGCGCGTGTTGGGTTCCCGATCCATGGATGCCGGTGACCGGACTCTTCAAGGAGGCGCGAATCCAGTTCTCCATGATGTATGGGATGCGGGACTATGAACTGGTCGCCGATGTAATACAGACCGGCGCCCCCGAACTCGATTCAATGATCACCGCTACAGTTTCGCTCGATCAGTTTCCCGCCGCTTTCGAATCGCTGCGAACCCGCAGCAGCCAATGCAAAGTGATGCTCGACCCTTGGGCACAGTAGCGGCGGCAACGTTTATAGTCACCACGGCGACACCCCGCAAAAACAAGGAGTGATCTCATGAGCGCAGCCGAGAACAAAGAGATAATCCGCAAGTTCAACGAAGCCAAAAGCCTCGACGAAATGCTCAGCCTGATGGCCGATGACGTCCGCTGGACGTTGATTGGCAATACCAGGTTTTCCGGTACCTTAAACGGCAAGAAGGAATTCCTGGACAAGCTCATGTATCCACTGTTCGCCCAGATGGAGAGCATGGGCACGGGTACCACCCTGAATGTTATCGCCGAGGGCGACTACGTGGTGGTCCAGACGCTTGGAAAGGGCAGGAGGACAAAGACCGGCAACGACTACAACAATACTTATTGTATCGTCTATCGGCTTTCCGACGGCAAAGTCAAAGAGGTCACCGAGTATTGCGACACCGAATTGATCACGGCGGCCTTCGGAAAATAAGGTTTTGGCCCGACCTTTTCTTGAATAGAAAGACTGATAGCAGTTCGACAATAACGGGAGACTTTCCGGTTCCCTCGCCCACATTCAGTTGTGGGAGAGGGAGCAGAAACGCGATTGATTTCATCTTTGGGGCCAACATGTCTTCGAAAACTCCGTTCAACAGCGGTGCCGGCAATCTTATCCTGGTCCGTCATGGCGAGACTGAGGGGCAGTCGAGTATCCGCTATCATGGCCGCACTGATGTCGCTCTGGATGAGCGCGGGCGCGCCCAGATGCGGGCGGCGGCGCGCGCGCTGGAGCGTGAGATCTTCAGCAAGGTATTCGCCAGCAGTCTAAGCCGCGCGACCGCGGGCGCGCGGATCATCGCCGGGGACGATGCGCCGATCGTCGCGATCGGAGAATTTGTCGAAATTGACTTCGGCAAGTTCGAAGGGTTGACGCTCGAAGAGATCCGCGAAGCGCATCCGGCCGAGTTCGAACGATGGCGCGAGATGCGCCTTCAGCCGACCTACCAGTATCCCGGCGGTGAAAGCGGGGCAGCCTTCAGGACTCGCGTGCGCTCCGGTATGGAGCGGATGTTTGACCTATGGCGCGAGGACGGAAGTGAATTCAGCGGCACTGCGCTGCTGGTGGCGCATCGCGGAGTGATTCGTGTGATCCTTGAGCATCTGATTGGAGCTACCCCCGCGATCGAACTGGGGTCCATTCACATTCTCGAATGCGGCCACGGCGGATGGCGCGCCCGCGCGTTGGACTTGACCGCCCATCTGGAAAACGCCTCCTGACGGGAAGGCAGTTGGACTCACCGCCAGGCGCCGGCCTCAATCCGATTGCCGGGAACAAGCATTCAGCCGCGGATGACCAGCTCGCGGAACTTCGCCGCCGCGGTTTGCGGCGCCGGGGTTTCCACCCGGACGACCTTTTTGCGCGCGCCCTGGCCTTTGATGATGCTCACCGCCGAGGCGCGGACACCCGCAACCTCGGCCATGAACTCGATCAGTTCGCGATTGGCGCGTCCTTTCTCAGGCGCGGCGATCAACCCGATTACCAGACCGGAAGGCTGAGTCTTCAGCAATCCTCGCTTGCGGCTTGCAGGCCGGGCGTTGATCTCCACGGTCACATGACCATCGCCAATGCGCAGCCACGCTAATTCCGGCGTCGTGGACGAGATCGGAATCACTCACCTGGGAGGTTCAGTTGAAGCCGCTGATCGCGAGGCGGGCAAAGGTCGGAATAAAGTAGGACTGGACGAACCAGATGGCGAGAATGACAATCATCGGCGAGAGATCCAATCCACCGAAGAACACCGGCAGATGCTGGCGAACCCAATCAAATACCGGTTCGGTGAGGGAGTAGATCACGCGCACGATCGGGTTATACGGATTGGGCTCGATCCAGCTCATCACGGCCGAGATGATGATAACCCACATATAAAGCTGAAGGATGCCGCTTAGCAGCGACGCGACGGTAACGACGAAGTTGGTATAGACAAACACGGCCTCACACTTTATTTGGTTGTCCGAGCTCGCGCGAGCGGGCGGCGGCGGCCTTAATGGCGGCCGCAACGACTCCCGCAAAGCCATTGGCGGCGAAGTTGCGCAGCGCGGCCTCGGTAGTGCCGCCAGGCGACGCCACGATTCGGATCAGATCCTCGACCGGCGTCTTCGATTCGCGCATCTGCGTGGCAGCGCCGCACAAAGTCTGCAGCGCCATCTCCTGCGCCAGCTTCGGCGGCAAGCCCTCCTCCACACCCGCGTCGGCCATCGCCTTGACGAAAAGATAAACATAGGCCGGGCCGCTGCCGGACAGCGCGGTTACCGCGTCGAGCAGGCTCTCATCGTTGAGTGCGACCGCGTGCCCGACCGCGCGGAACAGCTTGAGGGCGAATGCCTCGTCGGCTTTGGTTGCGGCGCCACCCCGAACCAGGGCGGCCATCCCCTCACCGACCATCGCCGGGGCATTGGGCATCACCCGGATGACGCGGCACTTGCCGCCCAGTTGCGACTGGATGCGCGCGATCGGAACTCCCGCCGCAATCGAAATGAAGAGCTTGCGCGACGCGGTGCCGTCACGCGCCATTCGCGCGCCCATCTCGGCCAGCACGTCGTCGATGGTCTGGGGCTTGACCGCTAGCAGGATCGCAGGCGCCGCGCTCAGTACCTCCAGGTTGTCGCGCACGGTCTGAATTCCGGTGGCGCGGCTGAATATGCGCCGGCGGACCGCGTCGACGTCGGAGGCCATCAACTGACTGGCCGGGAAGACCTTATGCACCACCAGTCCATGAGCCAGCGCCTGTCCCATGTTTCCGGCGCCAATAAAGCCGAGCTTTTTCATCGTGGCCGTTCGCCGAAAACCGCGCGTCCCACCCGCACGATTGTCGCTCCCTCCTCAATCGCGATTTCGAAATCGTCAGTCATTCCCATGGACAGCTCGCTTAGCGCAAGTCCGGTGGCGGCGGCAACCCGGTCGCGCAAATCGCGCAAATGCACGAAGTAGGGGCGGCAATGCTCGGGGCCGGGTCCGGGCGGCGGAATCGCCATGAGTCCCGCCACGTCGACCTTGCCCATCAGTGCATGGATCAATGTTTCGGTGTCGGCGGGCGACACGCCAGTCTTGCTGGCCTCGTGGCCAAGGTTTACTTCGAGCAAAACCGCGACGCGCGCATTCGGCGGCCCTGGCGCTTTGCGCTGGTAACGCGACAGAGCCTCGCCCAGACGTATGGAATCGAGGCTGTGGATCAAGTCGAAGGCTGCCGCCGCGACGCGCGCTTTGTTGGTCTGCAGATGCCCGATTAGATGCCATCTGATGTCTTTCAGGTCGGCCAGCTCGGTCTGCTTGGCCAGCGCCTCCTGCACGTAGTTTTCGCCAAAGTCGCGGGCGCCGGCGCGATAGGCGGCGCGAACCGCGGCCGCCGGCTGCGTCTTGCTGGCGAGCACCAGCCGCACCTTATCGGGGGTGCGTCCGCAACGCCGGGCCGCGGCCGCGATACGATTGCGCACCGCGTCCAGCCGCCGCTCGAGTTCTTCTGGTTCCATCGGCATGACCTGGTTCAAAGCGGCCACAACTTAATTAGGAACCTTGCCCAAAGAACATGACCGTCATAAGGATTATCCCGAACACGAACATGATCCCCAGTCCAAGGGCGGTCGCGATTACACTGGTGCCCAGCGCCCGCCAGGCGGAAAAGCGATGCACCTCGCCAAGACACTTCAGCCAAATCACGGCACCCCAGATCGCCAAAATCAGGTAGATCACCTCGAACAGGTTTACCTGACCGAGCAACGTTTGTAACCCCACATGTAATCCCACAGGGTTTGGTGGGACGGGAAGCGTCATTGCTCCCGTCGCCAGCCCCAGGAGACTTACCGCCGTGCTGACGATCGCCGGGACGGTCGACCATGCGATAGCCGCGCGTACCTCGGTCGCGGTGGCGGTGCCGGCGAGCAATCCGCCCGTCCATCGAAGGAGCGCGCCGGCCCCGTACAAGGAAATGATCGCGAAAATGGGCGAGGCCACCAATGCTGCCAAGCTGACCGTTCGCAACGTGTGCTGAACCATTTCCGGCGCCAACTGTGGCGCAATCTGAAGCGCGGATGGTTTGATCAACAGGCCCCAGGAGGCGGCCAACTCAGCCCCCAGCACGACCAGAAAGATCACGCGATAACGCGGGTCCCGATCGACAATTTGTCGAATCGTGCCGCGGGGTTCGGTCCAGATAGTGAGGTATGGACTGCGGGACACTTGCACCGGCTCCATTGCGCCCGGACCCTGCCCGCCTAGCGCGCGTTACCGTGACGGCGGAGCGCGTCGAGTACCTCGTCGATCGGCAGGCCCATCACATTTGTGGTGGACCCCTCCACAGCGGCGATAAAGTCACCCCCGTCGCCCTGGATTGCGTATCCGCCGGCCTTATCATAGGGCTCGTCGGTGGCGATATACCGTTCGACCTCGGCGTCGCCCAGCGCCCTGAACCTGACCGCGCTGACAATCGCGGCCCGCTCGACGACGCGCCGCTCGCGCGCCAGCGCGAAGCCGGTAAAAACCCGATGGACCTGCGCCGACAGCATCAGCAGCATCCGCCGAGCGTCATCGGGGTTGCGTGGCTTGCCGAGGATTTCGCCCTCGATCTCGACCACCGTATCCGCTCCGAGCACGAGCGCGTCGGTCCGGCGCGCCGACACCGCGAGCGCTTTCTCGCACGCCATTCTGAGGGCAAAGTCGGGTCCGGGCTCGGCTGGCTCGCGCCGCTCGTCCACGCCGCTTTCGACGATTTCGAAATCGAGGCCGGCCTGGGCCAGCAGTTGACGGCGCCGCGGCGACGCCGAAGCCAGAATCAGAACCGGCCGGTCCCGCACCGTCGAAGGTGTGAATATCTTTTCGTCTGCCACCGTCAACTCAAACCGAATCGATTCGGAAGTGTTCTACACCTTTCACAGGCCACGGGTATGACGCAAGTTGCGTTACAAAATCGTGACCTGTTTTGCACGCGCCCGCTACATGCTAACCAGATCGGTAGGATCTGATTCATATGAAATCTTCGCGTTGGATTCCGTGGATGCTGGGGACGCTCGTTGCCGCCCTGTGCGCCGTCACCTTGCGGGTCGCGGCCGCGCCCGCACCCCAAGGGCAATCCGCTTTCGCCGCCGGCTATCAGGCCTACCAACGTGGAGACCTGGGGACGGCGATCCCCAATCTTCAGGCGGCGGCCGTTGATTCCGGGGTACTGGAAGATTACGCGCTTTTTTTTCTGGGTCAGGCGCAATTTGATTCGCATGACCTCGACGGCGCCACCATCAACTTCACCCGCCTGACCATCCATTATCCCGAAAGTCTGTACGTGGCCCGTGCGTGGTTGGCGCTCGCCAACATCGCGACCGCGCGAAATCAGTTTGAACCGGCGCGCAGCAATGCATCGATGGCGCTCGATCGCGCCAGGTCAGCCTTCGTGGAGGCCTCGGCGCGGCTGGTGCTCGCCCGCGCGCTGATCGCCTTGGGGCAGGCGCCACAGGCCTATGAGCAGCTTCAGGAGGTGCGCCGAAATCATCCTCGGAGCGCCGCCGACGCGAGCGCACGGGCGGCCGAAAAAGCTCTGCTGCAGGCGCATCCCGAAGTGGCCGACGTCAATTCGCTTTTCTATCTCACGCAGGAGGCCCCGCTGCTGCTGACCGAAGGGCAGATGGACGAGGCCTACTCCACCGCCCAAAGGGCGCTTGCGCTGGAAGCTCCCGCCTCGACGCGGGCCACGATGTTGTGGGTGCAGGCCAAGGCGTCGCGTGGCCGCGCCGAGCGCCAGGAGCGTGCGTTCAAGTCGTATCTGGCGGCGGCGCCTGCGGGGCCCAAGGCGCCCGACGCGCTGTACGATCTGGCGCGCCTTTACTGGCATCGCAAGGACACCGCCGGCGCGCGCGGTTACTTCAGGCAAATTGTGACTGATTTCCCCGGCAGCGGGCTGGTTGCCCCGGCGATGTTGCGCATCGCGCGCACCTACGAGGACGAGCATCGCCTCGACGCCGCGCGTTCTGCCTATCTGCAATTGGCGGCGACTCGCCCGCGTAGTGACGCGGCCGCCGACGCCCGCTTCAGGTCGGTATGGCTACTTTACACGAGCCATCAGTTTGGCGCCGCCGCGGCAGGATTCCAGTCGATGAGGCCGCGCGCGGCCGATGCCAGCGAGCGCGCGATGGACGATTACTGGAATGCGCGCTCGCTGGAGCAGGAGGGCGAGGGGGCCCGCGCGCGCGATATTTTTTCGGATCTCGCCTCCAGTACCGCGACCAACTATTATCCCGAGCTTGCGGCCCGGCGCATCGGCGCGCCGCCGATCCAAATGGCGGCGGCCGCGATGGATCCGCCCGCAGCGGCCCCGTCGGCGGCCGGACGCGCGGCATTCCACCTGCAGCGCGCGATGGCGCTCAAGCAGCTCGCGCTTGATCGTCTGGAGCTGGGGGAATTGAGGCGTCTGCGCGAACTGACCGAAGACAGCCGCGCCATGCGCCTGTTCCTGCTCGCGGAGTTTCCACAGGCCGGGGGCTATCACGACGCGACCGTACTGGCGACCGTAATGGCCGCCCGCGGAGAAATTTCCAACCGCACGGCGGAACCAATCCGTTACCCACGCGCGTTCTGGACCGATTTCAGCCAGGCCGCCGCACGCACCGGGGTCAAGCCCGTCCTGCTGTTGGCCTTGGCGCGGCAGGAAAGCCTGTTCGATCCGATGGCCAACTCGAGCGCCGATGCGCGCGGCCTGATGCAGTTGCTACCGAGTACGGCGGAGAAAGTCGCCTTGAAAAACGGTATCCCCCAATCCCGGATCGACCTTTACGATCCGTCGTTGAACATCGAGTTGGGCAGCGCCGACGTGAAGAGCCTGCTCAATCTGTTCAACGGCAACCAGTTCAAAGCCATCGCGGCGTACAACGGCGGTGAGGAGGCGGTGCAGCGCTGGGAGGTCAAATATCCGGGCCCCGACGACGAATGGGTCGAGAATATCGAGTACGCCGAAACCCGTAACTATGTGAAGAAGGTAGTCGGCGGCATGCGCGAGTACCGGATGCTTTACCCAACCGCGTTTTGAGACTCTGGCGCTTTTCCTCTTCCCGCCTCTCCCTGTCGCCGATACTGTCGATTTTCACCATAAGCTCTTGACGGCAGCGGGTCTGCTCTTGCTACCTCTCCCTATTATTCGGGACTGTCGATAAACGGCTAAAGGGCAGAGCAAGGGTGCTTGGTACCGCAGCTGCGCGGTGGAGGCCGGGTTCTGTTCCCTCGCCCACATTCAGTTGTGGGAGAGGGTTAGGGTGACGGTTCTGATACACCTCAAGTAATACAGACGCATTGGCGCAGAATAAGATTCCGTAGTCGTAGAGCATCTTGGAAGTGTATCTGCACCCTCACCCGGCGTGCGACTTGCCGGCGCAAATCGCGCGCCGACCTCTCCCGGCATGCGTCTGCGGAACGGCTCCGCGAGGTAGGTTTTGGAGTTTATCGAGGTCTCTATTATTCGGGGGAGAATAATACTCAGAATGCATACCCGAGATTGAGGACGAAAAAGTTGACCGAGGTGTTCGTGAACTGCCCCGAGAGCACGTCCCTCCCGCTTCCTCTTGTCTGCGTCAAGGGCAACTTTCCCTCCCACATTAATTCGTATGAAACGCCGGTGGTGAGATGTTCGTTCCAACGGTATTGTGCACCGGTGCCGTACCGGTACATCGCACCGACGGGTGCGCTCACCGAACGATTCGAATCGCTGACCATGGAACTGTCGTAGGCAAAGCCTGCCGAGAATAGCAATTCGGGCGAGACTTTGTATTGGGCGCCGGCGGCGATTTGCCAGGTGTCATCATATTGCAGGTTTTGAGTCAGGCTCTTGGGATTCGCGGAATTTACGCTGATACCCACCAGTCCGAACTGGTTCCAGTTCTGCCAGTTGGCACCGCCTAGCAATGCCAAGCGGTCGGTCACCTCGCGATACACACCAACCATAACCTCCTGGGGAACCGTCATTCCCAGGTCGACGCTTCTACCCAACAATCCGCGGCGCGCCAGCAATATCATAACACCGGGTCCAGTCCCTCTGAAGTGAGGAACTGCGCCGAAATTGAGTTTCACCGGGGTGAGGTAGGTAATGCCGATGCGGGTCTTGGAATCGGGCTGTAGCATCACACCGATATCTCCGCCGAAGCCGACTGTGTAATCCTGATATTTCACCTGTCCGTCGCTGCCTGGCGCGAGGTTTCTTACCCCGGCCTTCGCCCGCAGGAAGCCAAGCATCACGTTCAGGCCTCCGCCCACCGACAGCCAGTCATTCACACGGTACGCTACCGCGGGCATGAAGGATTGGCCCAGCAGCGTGGAGCCCTGCAAAAAGTATCGACCCACCCAATTGAGGTTATACTCAATCGCGCCACCGAAATAAGCGAACGATCCAAAGCCAAGCTTCACCCGCCGGTTGAGGCTATACACGTAAAAGAAACTGCCGCTGGGCAAGGGAACCAGCGCGTTCCCGCCGTCCGTTCCCCGGTTGGTGGTGCTCGCGTCCTGTGAGAAATTCAGATGAGCATAGATCGGCTGAATTCCCGCCAGGAGCTGCGAGTTGTCGAGCATCGTCATGCCGGCGGGGTTGGTAAACACCGTCGATGCGTCCTGGGCGCGCGCGGCATAGCCGGCGCTGGCCAGGCCCACATCGGGCGTGCCGATCTCATAGAGAAAAAAACCTCCCGCAAACACAGGCCGCGCCAACCCGAGGAACGCAGCGGCCGCCGCGCCAAGAACAAGAAAGCCCAATGGTAATGGGACATTTCTCATACTGATCATCTGCTTTCCTCACCTGAATCGGCCGCGAAGTCCAAATTCTCACTCGAATACCCATCATTTCTTGCTGTCCGGTCCGGCACGGTCGTGCGGAAGCGGTAGGGAGTGATGGTGTTGTTGGACCCAGATCCCGCACATCCGGCAAGGACGAGGACCAGAAAGTGGTAAATTTGATTGTGGATTCGGGCTCTCATAGAGGTCTCCGTTACGACTTAACCCTGAGCGTTCGACAACAGCACGCGGAATTTATTCGTCGCCAATCATCTGAGATCCAGCGCGGCGCTGGCAATTGGACCTTAGTCCTATATCCGCACAAGACGCGAATCCAGCAGAGCGGAACGACCGGTTTACGCAGTCGTTCGAATCATTCAATAACGATGCGAGATAAGACCAAAGTCCAATATCCGTGGCAGTTGCTCATAACGCATAATCTTGGCGTTTAGCCGGGAGTCGGCATCACGGCGGCAGAGGATAATTTCACGGCCGTCGGAATTTGTTGCCAACATCTACTTGATGATCGTGGAGATTCCTATGAAGAAACCGGCCATGGTGATGATGGTGCTGATATTGGCTGCTGTCGGTCTGCCGGGAGCACTTACGGCGAGAGCGCAGCAGATAACCGGCGTACCAGGCTCGCCGGATGCCACTACAACCATCGATGGAAAAGCCCTGCCGCCGCCACCGCAGAAATTCGGCGGGGTGATCAAGGACAAGGCAACGGATTCCAAACCGTACTGGCCAGCCAGGGTGGTGCCGCCAAAGGGCGCCCCTAACGTGCTGCTGATCATGACTGACGACGTGGGCTTCGGCGCGCCGGGCACGTTCGGCGGCGTAATCCCAACGCCCGCTCTGGACCGGATCGCGAAAATGGGCCTGCGTTATACGCAGTTCCATTCCACCGCACTGTGTTCGCCGACGCGTGCGGCTCTGATCACCGGCCGCAACCATCACATGGATGGCTTCGGCGTGATCTCCGAGCTCGCGACCGGCTATCCCGGGTACGATTCGATCATTGAGAAGACCAACGCAACGATCGGCGAGATTCTGAAGGACAACGGTTACGCAACCTCTTGGTTCGGCAAGGACCACAACACTCCGGCATTTCTGTCGAGCCAGGCGGGTCCGTTTGACCAGTGGCCGATCGGGATGGGTTTTGAGTACTTTTATGGGTTCATCGGCGGCGATACCAGCCAGTGGGAACCCAATCTGTTCCGCAATACTACTCCGATCTACCCTTATGTGGATCATCCAGGATGGAACCTGACAACCGCGATGGCGGATGACGCGGTCGCCTACTTGAAACAGCTCAAGGAGATCGCCCCGGGCAAGCCGTTTTTCGTCTATTATGTCCCCGGGGGCGCCCACGCGCCCCACCATCCGACGCCCGAATGGATCGCGAAGTTCAGAGGCAAGTTCGACATGGGCTGGAACGCCCTGCGCGATCAGATCTTTGCCAACCAGAAGCGCCTTGGAGTAATTCCGCAGGATGCGCAGCTCACCCCCTGGCCCAAGGAACTGTCTCAGTGGAACACCTTGAGCGCAGTGGAGAAAAAACTCTTCGCGCGCCAGGCCGAAGTCTATGCGGCCTATCTTGCCTACACCGACTATGAAATCGGCCGCGTGATCCAGGCGGTCGATGACATGGGCGAGCTCGATAATACACTGATTTTCTACATCAGTGGCGACAACGGAACGAGCGCCGAGGGAACGATCAATGGAACGCCGAACGAGGTCGCCGCTTTGAACGGCGTCGTGCTGCCGGCCAAGGACCAGTTGTTGTTCTATCCGTTCTGGGGCTCCGACAAAACCTACCCGCACATGGCGGTGGGATGGGCGTGGGCGTTCGACACCCCCTTCAAGTGGACCAAACAGGTGGCCTCGCACTTTGGAGGGACGCGCCAAGGCATGGCGATCGCATGGCCCAACCGCATCAAGGACGCCGGTGGCATCCGCACCCAATTCCACCACATCATCGATGTGATGCCGACGATTCTGGAAGCCACCGGGATTCCGGCACCGGAGACGGTCAACGGTCTGAAGCAGAATCCAATTGAGGGCGTAAGCATGGTCTACACCTGGGACAAGGCTAACGCCAATGCGCCGTCCAGGCGGGATACGCAGTACTTCGAAATGGCCGGCAATCGGGCCATTTACCACGAGGGCTGGATCGCTTCGACCACTCCCGCGACCTTGCCGTGGGTGTTAGGCGGCGGACCACCACCAGACGTGATGACTGGGTACAAGTGGGAGCTCTACGACCTCCGCAAGGACTTCACCCAGTTCAACGACCTTGCGCCCAAGATGCCGGATAAGTTGCACGAAATGCAGGGCCGATTCATGGCGGAGGCAAAAAAATACCACGTCCTGCCGCTCGACAACTCGACGCTTACGCGCCTGGTCACGCCACGCCCGAGCCTGACGGCGGGCCGCACCCTGTTCACATACTCAGGCGAGCTGAGCGGCGTCCCACCCGGTTCTGCGCCCAGCATTCTCGACCGGTCTTACAAGATCACGGCCGACGTCGATATTCCCAGCGGCGGCGCGGAAGGGATGATTGTCACGGAAGGCGGCCGGTTTGGCGGCTTCGGGTTTTACCTGAGCAAAGGCGTTGCGGGCATGCGCCGGGGCCGACCGGTCTTCCTCTACAATCTCCTGGATTTCAAACGCATTATATGGTCCGGGGACGAACTCAAGCCGGGCCGGCATACCCTGGTGTTCGATTTCAAATCCGACGGCAATGGTCTGGGCTCGGGCGGCACCGGTACGCTGATCGTGGACGGCAAGGCAGTGGATACGAAGCCTATTGATCACACGATCCCGTTTATCTTCCAGTGGGATGAAGAATTCGATGTCGGCATGGATAACGGCACGCCGGTCGCCCTGCTCGAGTATCGGTACGATGTCCCGTTTCGCTTTACGGGAAAGCTGAACAAGTTGACCTTCGAGTTGGGACCTCAAAATTTGACCCTCCCGCAGCAAAAGGAGATGGCGGTTAAAGGCCAGCGTGACAATCCAGCCAGCCAGTAGCGGCATCATGAAAGTGCAGTCGTGGACTTGAGCGGATTCCGGACAGTCCCTCGTTGTCCGCAATGCGAGCCGGTCGGTGCCGACGTGTCCAGCCTCAATCCGGGGTTGTCTTAGACCAGGACAGGAACGCGGGCTCGATGCGCGTGCGGCAGAGCACCGCGACCGCCCGCAGGCCGTCGGTAAAGTACGGATCACCTGTGAGATTGCGGCGCGGCGCGGCGGCGGGCGCGGCCTCTACGCCAGGAACGAAGCCGAGCTGAGCGACACGACCAGCGACCAGCAGGTCATTGAGCACATAGTCCCGCGCTTCATCGACGTCGGGATCGATCTGATGAGTGGTCAGGTTCCAGGTTTTCGGCGTGAAGCGCACGCCGATATCGCGGCTGACCTGACCGATCCACACCGGCTGGCCGTCAAAGCGAACGCTGGTGCACCACAATCGGAGATGAAGACGCTGGTTGAGGCTCAAGCGGGCCCGTTGCAGCGCGAGATCCTGCTGGCGTCCACCCAAGTGCAGCGGGCTTACCGGGGAGTAGCGATATTGCGACTCCAGCAGGAAGGCCTTGGCGGTCTTCCAGGCGGTGCCCAGTGTGAGCGACTCGGTCTCGTCCCAGGCTCTCAGGCATTCCTGGATACTGGCGCGATCGCCCACAACAACCAGGTTGAGCGGATCGCCCTCAACGGTTCCTCGGGTGTTGCTGGTGGCGCGCGGCTGCCGTTGCAGCCATGCCTGGAGTGCCGCCTCGTCCAGTTCTTCGGCCTTCCCGGCCAGTTCCGCTTCATCTACCGGATGGGGCAGCACCAGCCCCGGCACCTCGATCGTGAATGGGAAGTCCAGGGAGTAGCTGCGGCCCAATAACCGCACGTTAAGGCGTTTGACCGCTTCGTCCAGCGGGGTGAAGAGGAAACCGCTCACCTTCTCCCCGGGAGAGATGACCCCGGTGGGGAAACCCACCGCGCGAAGCAGTTTGTTCAGCTGCTGGTTCGCGGCGCGCGCGCTCAAGAGCTTGAGCGGCACGAGTGGAAGGAGCGGAAGGAACAGCCATCCGAGCAGCCCGAATGCCACCAACCGTTTGCCCAGAGCAAAGTGCACGAGGTGAGCAGCCTCCAGCGGAGTGTAGTAATCGGGGTCAAGCTGGACCCGGTCCAGCCATAGCGGTTCCGGGCCACCGTTCACTATTTCCAGCCAGACCGCCTGCAATCCGTGGCGTGCCAGGCGAACTCCGAATACCCGTTCGCTCTCCCGGTCGCTTGGTACGGCAACGGTGGTCTGCACCTCATCCTTCCCTTGGGTCTGTGCCCGCTTCAGGAACAAGCGCTCTTCCGGATGCGGCGAGTAGTCTATCGTCAGCCATTTCAGCGGCGTCAACATCCGTTGTGACATACGCTCCGTCCATATCCCGGCCACCCGATATCGGCGGCCCGGGCTCCTGATTGGCGCTCATACCAAACAACCGGGCGACTTCCGAGCCATGGACTTTTACTATGCAATCTGGAAGCGCGACTTGGAACAGGCAACGCAGCCGCGCGGAGGAAGATTCCCTTCGCAGCTTCTGATCATACGGCCTCAGGTCAGTCGGTTTTTCTTATTTCGGCGATTCCCGGCCAGTATAGAATCAGTCGCTTTGACGCCTGCGCGCGATGCCAGCCGCCTCTAGTTACTCGGAGGGGTCGTGGGGTTCCAACCTTGCTGCGAGAAGTAGTTGTTCGCTTGGCTGACGATCTGCTTGGCGCTTTGATCGGTGAGATAAGACGTTGACGACGTAATGCTCTTCACCCCGCCGGCCGCGACGTTCACGCCGATTGATGCCGCTGCCGCCGCGCCGCCCGCCGCCGCGCCGGCCGGTCCGGTGATTCCCGCTCCGGGCATCTTGCCACTGTCCGCATGGGTAGTGAAGGTCAACAATTGTGTGGAATTGCCATTGGAGTACTGATACAAGCCGACCTGGGTGTCAACTACCGAGGCTCCCACACCCAAGCCGATTACCATGCGTTGCGCTCGATTGCCCTCGCTGATGTCGGTAAAGGCGCCATCGACAATCAACACATTGTTGCCGCTGAGCGGAGTTCCACGTGGCTGGCAGGCCGCGTTCCAACCGTTGGTTGCCAGACTGGTAGCGACTTCCGTGCAGATGTTCTGGGCAGTACTCTGCGCAAGTTGGGCCTGGCTCGCAGTCTGGTCCTCGCCGTTCCAATTCCGGTAAAGGCGCGCCCCGATACCCTGGTTGAGCGTCACGTCCGCGCTGCTGGTTGCGAAGGGAAAAACCACGATTTGGCTGGGAGGGCCGGTGGCGATGGGTGCGCCCTGGACCTGCGCCGCGGACGATGTTGCCCCCGCGGTTAAGGTCCCTGCGGTCGGCAGGGTCGGCAGGCTTGGCCCGCTCGATCCCGCGCACGCGCTAACCGCCAGCGCCAGAAAAACATAGATGGATTTGAGGATGCTCGATCTCATAATTCACTCTTCCGATTGTGTTCACGATTTCCAATTCAAATGACTGAATCGGCCGTTGGCTCAAGATGATGCGGAAAATCCGGACACCATGACAATTGGACTTTGGTCCTACTTGATTCCGGTGTGCGCCAGACAATGAAGCTCCGTTCACTCAGCCGTGGGTCCGGACTTCATGGCTCCCGCCCAATGCCTATATGCTTGTGGCACTTGAAACCTATTTCGCTTCAGGGTTAGACGCCCGAGACAGCCCTCACACATAGTATTCCCAGTCGGTTAGTATCCAATCTTCTACTGAGCCGGCTTTACCGGTGGCGGGTTCCAGGTGCCGTCAATAATCGAGGGCGGATTCTCTTTGGGCCAATACAGCCGCAGCATCAGGACGAACCTGCCCGCGGGCGCCGGCAGCCAGTTAGACTCCTTCATCTTGCCCGGCGATTCATGCTGGACGTACAGGTCAACAGAACCATCCGCATTGTGCTTCAGCGCGTTTCTGGCACTGAGCGTGTAGCGGTTCAGATGGTTTGGGTAGAAGAAGTATTGGGCATCGTACATGGTCAGCGACCAAAATCCGTCGACCGGCGGTGTCTGGCCCTTGTCGAAATGCATGACGTATCGGTTAGCACCGTCGTAGGGTTTGCCATCGGCGTCGGCCTGCGAGGTCGGATAGATGGCATCCTGGGGCCGGTTCGCGCCCAGGCCATACCAGGTGATCGCGGCGCGATCCAGATAGTCCGTGCCGTAAATTCCGGTCTTCAGCGGGATTACCCAGCCGTTCACGATTCGCCCCGTATGGACCATGTATGCCGCGATCCTGGTCTGCGCGGCCCCGGGAGCGTCGGCCAAAGCCTGAGCCACGGCCGGGTCGAGCTTGCCGGAATCGAAGTCCTGGCCCGCAACGAGGCCGATCTTCGCCATCCGCGCCAGCATCGGCGCATCGCCCTCCGCCGGCGGATTATCCTTCATCAGCGCGGCCAGCAACTTGAAGTACGCGGCGGCGCCCATCGCGTTGACCTGATCGCGTACGGCGGTCTTCATGTCGACGCCTCGATCCACCTGGCCCGGCGGCGGCGTGTAGGACTTGCCGTAGGAACTGAGCGGAACCAGCGACATCTTATCCTGCATTTCGTGAACTGCTTTGTAATCCTGCGGCGTGCCCTTGCAGTAGATGCGTCCGAGGATCCACACGATCGCGGTTGGAGACTTATACTGTTTGACGCCCGCAGGGAGATCGCCCTTCCAGCCGGGTCCGGTGATCGCATACTGCTGCGGCCCCGTACCGGTTGTACGTTTGCCCGGGTCCTCGAATACTGTCGTCCACCCGTCCAGCATTGGCATCAGGTAATAGCGGCCGTGCGCATCCGGGATGCCCAATATGTAAGGTTCTTTGGAAACATCCAGCCAGGCCATGGTATAAAGCGTGTCCGCGTTGGGGGCGGTGACCTCGTGGTCCGAAGCGGTCGGATATGCCCGCATCCTGGCGAACTGGCCCATCGGAGCGGATTTGCTTTCCGGAGCGACGGTGTTGGTCAGGACTCGCCGGGTCATTTCCATCGTTACCAGTGGATAACCGTAGATGTAGGCGTCGGTCGCGATCGCAAGGGCATCTTCCTTGTTGAGGCCGCCCGACGTATCGCCCTGCGCAGACGCGACCGCGCAACCCAGCGCGATCAGCATACCGCTAAGCACAAACATCAGAGTGGCGAGCCGAGGATGGCGAAACAGCTTGGCGTTGTGATTCACGAGATCCCTCTGGTTGGTTGAGATCGAGTCCGTCGGGTGCATCTTACATAGATGACAAGTTGAACCGTTCGGCCTCGATTGTGCGTGCGAAACCAGCCGTTGTAAATTGGACTTTGGTCTTACTTACCTGTTACCCCGTTTCCGAGGTCTTCAACGAGGGCCGGCCTTTGTGGGGTTCCCCAACAAGACGTGCCTGGCGGGAGGCCGCCAGGCAAAGCCGCTGTCCGCGGTCTCTCTCAATTTGGCAATTGTCGGAATGGGACCAAAGTCCAATAGCGTCCCCGAACTTACCAGCGCTAGTGTGTTACCAGGCGAGCGCACCAGAGTCCGATGAGCAACGCGAGTTCAACCTCGCCAGGAAGGCCGACAGTCCTGGTTATCGACGATGACGTTTCCGTCCTCAAGGCGCTCGCGCGGCTGATTCGTTCCTGCGGCTATGACGTCCGCACCTTCAACCGGCCTAGCGCGCTGTTGGCCGACGATTTACCTACCGCCAACGCATGCATGGTCGTCGACGTGAATCTGCCCGAGATGAGCGGTGCTGATCTGTGCGAAGCACTTGCGCGCAGCGGGCGTGGTTTGCCGGTGATTTTTATCACCGGCCGCAGTGATGCCGCGACCACCGCTCTGGTTCAGCGCGTGTCTGCCATCGCGGTTTTGTTCAAACCGTTTGACGAGACTCTTCTGTTGCCGGCAATTTCACGCGCTCTGCATTCGCAGTCGTGATCGGACCGAGCTAACGATTCGCAAGTAATTCATCCGCGCGATGCTGGTCCGAATTCGCGGCCCGCGTTTTGACGCCTGGCCATGCCGATGCGAGCGTGATCAGACCACTTTAGAAAATCAGCAGCTTGATGGAGTTTTGGTTATATGGGATAATCTGGCCGGTTTATTTGAGTTAACTTTGTTAGCTCTATTGTGGTATAGCTTTGACTCTGACGGATATACGATGAGCAGCCTCGTGGCAGGTGGGGACGGAGCCCAAACCACCATTGCTAATGGAGATCCCGAGGAAACGCTCGCAGCCCGCAATGCCCAGTCCTTCGAGGACTTTTTCGGCGAATTGTCCACGACGTTTGTTCGAATCACGGTTGACCAAATCGACGGTGAAATCAAACGATGGTTGCGCCGTATCGTGCTCGCCCTGGATTTCGATCGCTCTACCGTCGCCGAGATTAATCCGGCCGACGGCATGCTGTACGCCACCCACCAATGGGCGCGCGAGGGTATTTTGCCGACTCCCGACAGGATGGACGTGGCAGCAATCCTGCCATGGCTGACCAGCAAGGTTTTTGCCGACGAGGTAGTGGCTCTATCGCGCATGGAGGAAGCGCCGCCGGAGGCCGCAAAAGACCTGGAACTTGCCCGCCTCCTGGGGAACAAGTCAATTTTGGCGATCCCGCTTAAAGTCGGTGGGACGGTAGTCGGTGTGGTGACCTTCGGCTCGATACGCGCCGAACGAACCTGGTCCGATCGCGGCATACACCGATTGCGGATGATTGCCGATGTGTTCGGCAATGCGCTGGAGCGCAAGCGCGCGGTGGCGGAAATCCGCCGCTTCGAGGACGAAATGCGCCAGGTCTCGCGGGTGGCGACAATGGGAGAATTAACGGTTTCGTTGGCCCACGAGCTCAACCAGCCGCTCGGAGCCATCTTGAACAATGCGCAGGCAGCCCGGCGGATGTTGGCCTCGGACCAACCGGATCTGGAAGAGATCGGAGCCGCGCTCGACGACATCGTCCGCGACAATTCTCGAACCGTCGAGATCATCGCGCAGGTTCGCGCTCTCTTTCAGCGCGGCGAGACCCACAATGCCCTGGTGGACCTGAAGCAAGTCCTGCTGGATATCGAGAGCCTGCTCAGGCACGAAGCCATGCTCAAGGGAATCTCGCTCCGGCTGGTGATCCCACAATCGCTTCCGCGCCTGGTCGGCCAGCGCACGCAGCTCATGCAGTTGTTGCTCAATCTGGCGCTCAACGCGTTCGATGCGGTGTGTGAGGACCAGGGAGCCAAGCGCGAAGTTGAGATCCGCGCGAATTACGAGGGGGCAGGACGCATCAAGGTGGCCGTGCGCGATTCCGGCGTCGGCATCGACCCCAACCACATGTCGCGTCTGTTCGATGCCTTCTTCACCACCAAACCCAAGGGTATCGGTCTGGGACTGGCGATAGCGCGCTCGATCGTCGACAATCACGGGGGGCGGTTATGGGCGGAAGGCAACCCGGACCAGGGAGCGACGTTGCAATTCGAGCTACCGGTGGAAGTTGATATGACGGAGAGCTGAACCCAGCGGTTGGTAAGGTTGTGGCCGCATCAATTCAAGTCGCAATCGTCGATGATGACCGGTCCGCGCTGACCGCGCTGGCGCGCCTGATAAGGTCGGACGGAATCGGAACTGTCACCTTCTCCTCGGCGCGTGAATTCCTCGATGATCCGAATGCCGGACTCCTGGGCTGCGCGGTGATCGATTTATGGATGCCCGACGTGAATGGGCTCGCGCTTCAGCAAGAGCTTGACCAGAAGCTTCCGCACCTTTCAGTTGTATTTGTCTCGGGCAACGGCGACGTTTCCACCACCGTCCATGCGATGAAGGCCGGCGCGGTGGACTTTTTGGAAAAGCCGGTCTCCAAAGAGGCGCTGCTCAACGCTGTCCGTTTGGCTATCGAGCGCACCCGCGAGATGAAAGCTGCGCACCAGGAACTCCAACTGCTTTACCGTCGCTACCAAACGCTGACCGCGCGCGAACGGGAAGTGTTCGCCCTGATAACGGCCGGGCTGCTCAACAAGCAGGCTGGTGCGGAACTGGGCACCGCGGAGAAAACCATAAAGGTGCACCGTGCCCACGTCATGGAGAAAATGGACGCGGACTCGCTGGCCGATTTGGTGCGAATGGCCGGACAGCTTCGTATCGGCCGCGACGGCCAGCCACACCGCGTTCCTTTCCGGTTTCCGCCACCTGCGGCGGCGCGGTAATTTTTCGCGTACCGCGGGCCCCGCCTCTAACTCGCCCGCGCCGGCGGACTTAGGTACGCGCGGGCGCACACCGGGAGAGGCCGGCGCGCGATTCCCAACGAGTCGCGGGACGGGTGCGGCTCCAGACCACCCCGCAAAGTCATCGTGCATTGACGTGATCCGTGTGCGCCTTCGCGGCGCACCGGGTCAATGCGCGCATCTCACAGCACTCCCGCGTTGCGCAACTGGTCGATTTCCTCCCAGCTGTAGCCGAGCTCGAGCAGGACCTCTTCGGTATGCTGGCCCAGTTCGGGCGCGAGTGCGGCTGTCTGCTCGATTTCGCCATTCAGAATGATCGGGTTACCGGACACCTTGACCTTCCCGGCGGTTGGATGATCCATCTCACGGATATAGCCGTTGGCGCGCGCCTGCTCGCTTTGCAGGACTGACCCATAGTCCACCACCTCCGTAGCCAGGATATCCGCTGCATTGAGCTCCTCAAGCCATTGCGCGGTTGTACGCGAAGGGAAGACCTGCTCAAGTTCCGCGCGTATGCGTTCGCCGTGCAGATTGCGCGTGAAGTTCTCGGATTCCGGCGCCTTTTCGAGATGCGAGATCCCCAAAATACGGCAGAAGCGCGGCCACCGGCCGTCATCCACGCCGGCCAGACAGATGTAGCCGTCGCTGGTCGGGAAAGCGCCCCAGACCCCTCTTAGAAACGGATGGCAGCGGCCGGCGCGTTGAGGCTCCTGGCCCGAAATCGACGCATAGTCGATTTCGAATCCCTGCATCGCCAGCAGCGTGCCATAAATCGATACGTCGAGGCTTTGACCCTTGCCGGTGCGTTCGCGGGTCAACAGTGCGAGAAAGATTCCACCCGCCAGACTCAACCCGCCCGAGTGGTCCGCCGCCAAAAAGGGCGCCGGCACCGGCATATCACCGGGCATACCCGTCTTGGACATCAAGCCGCTGGCGGCCTGCGCCAGGGTGTCGCGGCTGGGCCACGTTACCCAGGGACCTTTCGGACCCCACGAGCTTCCTTGCGCAAAGACAATCTTCGGATTGATGCGCGACAGCTCTTCGTATCCGAGTCCCAGCCGGTCAAGCACGCCGGGGCGGTAATTGGTGATCAGGACGTCATAGGAAGCAGCCAGCCGGCGCACCACCTCGACACCGCCGGTGGTTTTGAGGTCGAGCGTGATGCTGCGCTTGCCCTGGTTCATCGCGATGAAATAGTGCGACAGCTGCGGGTTACTGACCTCCGGACCGCCGATCAACGACGCCAGCATCCAACGGCTAAGATCGCCGGTGCGGGGGTTTTCGACCTTTACCACGCTCGCGCCCAGGTCGGCGAGCAACTTGCCGGCAAAGGGTCCCTGAATTTCCTGTCCGATCTCGATTATCTTGTAGCCGTCGAGCGGTTTGGTCATCGGCGCTCTCCTGACCTGCGTTGGTCCGCATCGGGCAACCTAGCTCAGTTGAGTTTTGGCTTAAAGGGGAAGCGCGGCCTAACCTCTGGCCGCTTCCTGCCAGGGAAGGGGAAACGTGCTGGAACAGAGCTTATGCGCGATGCCGCGCGCGCGTCAGTCGGCCAGCGTCGCGGTCTCTTCTTCGAGCATCGCCCGCCCTCCTCCCCGGCGGCCGGCCAACTCGGCGCCCGCATGATGCGGCAGCGAGATGAAGCTCAGAGCCCCAATCAGTCCCAGTCCCCCGGTCAAGATGAAGGCGGGCGTGATATCGTGGGCGCTCAGCACGGTCGAGTGATGCATCGTCATGCCGACGCGCAACGCCAATGCCGCGATCGCGACGCCCACGCTGATGGTTAGCTGTTGTCCCATACTGGAGAGGCTGCTGGCGTTACTCATCAGGGAGTTCGGGATGTCCGCATAGCCCAGCGCATTGATGCAGGTAAACTGAAGCGAACGGAAAAAACCGCCCGAGAACAGCGCCAACGCAATCATGAAGTGCGGAGTGGTCGGCCGGAACAGCGCGCACACCATCATGAAGGCGGCGCTGACCAGGCCATTGAAGATTAACAACCGGCGGAAGCCGAACCACCGGATAATTGGGTTGATACCAAACTTCATCGTCAGCGCTCCGAGCGCGCTGGTGAAGATGATCAGCCCCGATTTGAAGGGGTTGATTCCAAAGGCTAGTTGCAGCAGCAGCGCCAGCAAAAACGGCATCGCGCCGATCCCCATTCGAAATAATCCGCCGCCCACTGTCGATATCCTGAAGGTGGTCACCTCGAACAACGCCAGGTTTATGATTGGATGCGCCGCGCGCCGGTAATGTAGCCAGTACAGTCCCATGCAGGCGGCCCCGCCGACCATCAGTCCAATCACCACCGCCATCGGGAGTTCGCCGCGGCCGACCGACTCGAACCCAAAGACCATCGCCGCGAGGCCAATCCCGGTGAGGAAAAATCCAATGAGATCGAGCGGTGGCACATCGGTTTCGCGAATATCCTCGATGAACATGGTCACCATCACGATGCCCAGCACGCAGATGGGCACATTGATGAAGAAAATCCAACGCCAGGTGCTATAGGTCACGATAAAACCGCCCACCGGCGGACCGACGACCGGGCCGATTAAGGCGGGGATGCTCAGGTAGGACATCGCTGTGACCAGATGACGCTTGGGCACGGTCTTGAGGATCACCAGCCGTCCCACCGGCACCATCATCGCGCCGCCGCAACCCTGGAGAATGCGGGCGGCGACCAGTTCGGGCAGCGATTGCGATAAGCCGCACAGCACCGAGCCGATGGTGAAGATCACGATCGCCGCGCGAAAGATCATCCGTGCGCCGAAGCGGTCCGCCACCCAGGCGCTAATCGGTATGAATACCGCGAGACTCAGCAGATAGGACGTAATCGCGAGGTTGAGCTTGATCGGGTCCTCGTGCAGCGAGCGGGACATCGCCGGCAGCGCCGTGGTGATAACGGTGGAGTCGAGCAACTCCATGAACAGGGCGCAGCCAACGATAAGCGGGACCAGAACCTCAGTGAAGACTTCATCATCGGCGGGCTCGGCGCTCCAGTCCTCAATCGGTTCCGGATTAAGCTGCGCCCGCGATGGTGCGGGCTCCTGAGCAAACAGGGACAATCGCTTCACCAACCTCACTTGCGGCGGCCACAAGAACTCAGCCGGCGCTTAACCAATGTCAGGCGGCCGGTGTGACCGCAGTGGCCGGCACCGTACCGGCCATTGCCCAGTATTGTTGAGGGTGCGCAATGAGTCGAGTATCCCGGGCCGGTCGGGCGTCTATCGGCGCTATCATTGATCAGCGCCCCTCGCGGGCCTCCAGCCAGCGCTCGGCGTCGATTGCCGCCATACAGCCGGTGCCGGCGGCGGTGACCGCCTGGCGGTAGACCCGGTCGGCGACGTCGCCAGCCGCAAACACCCCCTCAATACCGGTGTGCGTCGATCCCGGGCCTGACCTTGAGATAGCCCAACTCGTCCATTTCGAGTTGACCCACGAACAGGCTGGTATTGGGCTGATGCCCGATTGCCATGAACACCGCGTCGGTGCGGACGTCGTTGGTCTTGCCGGTCTTGAGGTTGCGCAGCCGGGCCCCGGTCACGCCGGTTTTGTCCGGCTGACCATGGATCTCTTCAATGGTACTGTCCCAGATTACGCCGATCTTGGGATTCTTCAGCGCGCGATCCTGCATGATCTTGGAGGCGCGGAACTGGTCGCGCCGATGCACGATCGAGACTTTGTTGCAGAACTTGGTCAGGAACGTCGCCTCTTCCATCGCGGTGTCGCCGCCGCCCACCACCAACGCGTCCTTGTCCTTGAAGAAGAAGCCGTCGCAGGTGGCGCAGGCGCTGACCCCAAAACCCATCAGTCGCTTTTCCGATTCCAGCCCCAACAGCTTCGCCGTCGCTCCGGTGGCGATAATCAGGGCCTCCGCGCCGATCACCCGCTTGTCCACGGTCAGTTCGAAGGGCCATCGCTGCAGGTCGGCCGCGGTTACGTCGCTCATCAGAAAGGCGGTGCCGAAGCGCGCCGCCTGGCGATGCAGCACGTCCATCATCTCGGGACCCTGGATACCGTTTTCGAAGCCGGGATAGTTCTCGACCTCGGTGGTGATGGTCAGTTGTCCGCCGGGCTGCGAGCCTTCGATCACCAGCGGCTTGAGGTTGGCGCGCGCGGTGTACAATGCGGCGGTCAATCCGGCGGGGCCGGAGCCAAGGATTACGACGCGATAGGTTTCTTGTGCCATGATATCGATTCTACCGTTTCACGAACTTCGGGCTATTATGCCAATGCGGTTATCTCGATACAGCATATAGGCGGCAAGATGGCGGAGAACAGAATCAAAGCGGCGGCGGCTACACGGATGGCCGGGCGGGCTGGGGTGAACGGCGGTCCCAAAAATGCGGGTCAACTGACGCATCTGGATCGGCGAGGGCGGATCCAGATGGTGGACGTGGGTGAAAAGGCGGTGACGCGGCGCGAAGCGGTCGCGCGCGGTGCGGTGCGGATGGCGCCGGCTACGGTTGGCGCAATCGTCAGCGGCCAGCTCAAAAAAGGCGAGGCGCTGGCCGCCGCGCGCATCGCCGGGATCATGGCCGCCAAGCGGACTTATGAACTGATTCCGTTGTGCCATCAGATTGCGCTGGAAGTCGTCGAAGTGGACTTTCGGCCCCATCAGCGCCAGGGGCTGATTGAAATCCAGGCGCGCGCGGTTACCTCCGCCCGCACCGGCGTCGAGATGGAAGCCCTGGTGGCGGTCAGCGCCGCCGGCCTGGCGCTTTATGACATGGCCAAGGCCATCGATCGCGCGATGGTGCTGGACGCGGTGCGGCTGGTGAGCAAACAAGGCGGCCGCAGCGGCGATTACAAACGTCCCGGCGAGAAACCATGGCCGGCGGAGTAAATCCGGCGTGTTTTCGATTGGTTATCTCCGCCGGTTCGGTAAAACGAACCATCGGAAAGCGCCCTTTTCTGTTCCCTCGCCCACATTCAGTTTGTGGGAGAGGGCTAGGGTGAGGGTTCTGATACACTTCAACCACTTATCTGCGGCCGCCCTTGCCTGAACCCACAATGTCGTCAACTCCGCAAAAAGCGCTCGCTCGCGTCATCCTCAAAAAGGGCCGCGACGGACCGGTGCGCGGCATGAACCCGTGGATCTTCTCGCAGGCAATCGAACGGACGGAGCCCGCCGCTCTACAACCTGGAGAGCCGGTCGAAGTCACGGATCATAGCGGAGGACTGCTCGGGGCCGGGTACTATCATCCCGCCACCACCATCGCGGTCCGGATGCTGAGCTTCGGCGCGCAGACCGACCTCGCGGCGATTATCGCGTCGCGAATTGACCAGGCGCTGACGCTGCGCCGGCGCGTCGTGGCCCCGGACACTACCTGCATGCGCCTGGTCAACGGCGACGGCGACGGCCTGTCCGGCCTGGTGGTGGACCAATACGCCGAGGTGTTGGTGATGCAAGTTTCTGACCGCGGGGATGGAGCGGCTGCGCGCTGAAGTCGTGCGAATACTGGATGAGGCGCTGGCGCCGCGCGCCATCGTCGAGCGCAGCGCCGGCGCGGTCCGGCGGGAGGAGGGCCTGGAGGATCGCGCTGGATTGATCGCGGGCGAAACCGTGGATGAAGTCGTCGCGGCTGAGAATGGCTTCAAAATCGCGGTTGTGCCCGGGCGCGGCCAGAAGACCGGGTACTTTCTGGATCAACGCGAAAATCGCCGCCGCTTCGGGACCCTGGCCCCCGGCGCACGGGTGCTGGACGCCTGCTGTTACGCGGGCGGCTTCACCATCGCGGCGCTGGCCGCAGGCGCCGCCAGGGTTACCGCGGTCGATACCTCGGCCCTCGCAATTGAGTGGGCGCGGCGCAACCTCGAACTCAACGAATTGTCCACTGCGCCGGTCGAGTTCGAATGCCAGGACAGTGCGCGTTATCTCGCCGCCTGCCAGGAACAATTCGACCTGATCGTGTTCGACCCGCCGCCCTATGCGCGCAGCCGCAAGGACGCCCAACGCGCCCAGCGCTTGTACGTTGAGATGAACAGCCTGGCGCTGCGCGCGCTGGCCCCGGGCGGCTTGTTGATGACGTTCAGTTGCTCGGCGCACTTTCGCGGCGAGGATTTCTTCGCCGCGTTGCGCGCCGCGCAGGTCCGGACCGGATGCAACCTGCGGATGCTCGAACGCCTTGGCGCCGCCGCCGACCATCCGGTGATGCTCGGCCATAGCGAGGGCGAGTACCTGACCGGCGCGCTACTGGCGCGTCTGGGCTGATTCGATGGCGCGGGCGGATGACTCCCGTCAATTAAGCTCCAGACCGTAGAGCTTTGCGGTGTTTTCCCACAGCATCTTGCGGCCCACTTCCTCTGGCAGTCCGGCGAAGTCATGCTTTATGACCTCGCGCGAGCGCGGCCAGGTGGAGTCCGAATGCGGGAAGTCCGAGCCCCACATATAATTGTCCTCGCCGTAAAATTTATAAGTCGCGGGACCGATCGGATCGTCCAGGAAGGTCGCCCATATCTGCCGCTTGAAATACTCACTTGGCTTGAGCGACAACGGGGCATAGGTGCCGATCTTGCTGAATTTGTCCCAGGCGTGGTCGAGCCGATACATGAAGTGCGGCAGCCATCCGGTGTCGTTTTCCGCCGATACCAGGCGCAGCTTGGGAAAGCGCTCCAGCACTCCGCCCACAACCAACTCGGCGAACGTGTGCTGAACCTCCGTGGTCAGGAACAGGTAATTCGTGACAATCGCATTGGTGGGCAGAGGCTTGGGCTGCTCACCGGCCTTGGGGAGATTTCTGCGGCCACTGATAACGTGCAGTGAGATGGGGATTTGCAAATCGCTCGCCGCCTGCCAGAAGGGATCGTACATCGGATGGCTGTAGGGCTTGTCCTCGGGCGGCGCACCGCTTACCTGCGCGCCTTTCAACCCCATTTTGGCGCATCGCTCCAACTCGCGGATCCCCGCGCCGACGTCGTCAGTGGAAATTGCCGCGATTCCAATCAGGCGCTTGCGGTTGTAACTGCAGTACTCGGCCATCCAGTCGTTAAAGACCCGGAAACAGGCCTGCTGCAACTCCAGGTCGGGCAGGGCGAACATCGGCAGCGCCAGGCTGGTGTAAAGGACCTCGGCCTCAACCCCGTCCACGTCCTGGTCCTTGAGCCGTTCGGCCGGATCCCATCCGCTCGGACGGGCGGCTTCGTAGCCAGTGCCAAAATGCTTCTTCAGTTCCTCACCGCTCCGACCGCTGGCGCTGACTCCGCCGATCGGAAACGGTCTCATCCCCGGGGCCACCAGCATCACGCCGCTTTTCATTTGCTCGACATGCGGCGCCCGGTCCTTGAACCTGGCGTCCAGGCGCGAAGTCCACAGGTCGCCTGGTTCAAGGGTATGCGAATCCGCTGAAATGAACCTCAATGCACTCACGTTGCTTGCTCCTCTGGAACCCCGATTTGCATCGAATCTTAGCCCGGTCCGCAGGAAAGGCAAAATACCTTTTTCCTATCACCCGATAGCCAAAAGGTATCGCGGGCAGAGTCCTTGCCGAGCGCTGCTGATAGAAGTCCTTTTGGGCGATCCCGACCTCTGGTGCGGCCACGACCGCCAGGCTAGAAATCTTGCTGAAATTGAAACGACTGTTCCGCTATTGGTCCGGAACGATGGATAAGGCGCTGGGCGGCGGTCGCGGCTGAAGCCGCATTAAACGTTGATAAGGTACGCCGATGAAAATCGGAATCAATTTTCAGTTGACCGACGCCACTCCGCATCCGACGGAATTGGCGCGCAAATGCGAGGCGTTGGGTTTCGAATCCATGTTCGTCAACGAGCATGTGATATTTCCGCTCAACCCCAAAACCCCTTACGTCGCCAACCCCGGCCAGCCGATTCCCGAATACTATGCGCGCTTTGCCGATCCCTTCGTCGCCCTGGCGATGGCCGCCGCCGTGACCACTACCATCAAGCTCGGCACCGCGGTCTCGCTGGTGACGGAGCACGAACCGATCGCTCTGGCCAAGGAACTGGCGACTCTCGATCACTGGTCCAATGGCCGAATCATTTATGGCGCGGACGCCGGATGGCTGCGCGAGGAAGCCGAGGTGATGGGCGTGAATTTCCGCCGCCGGTGGGAGATCGCAGTCGAATATATCCGCGCGATGAAAGAACTGTGGACCAGGCCGGAAGCGAGCTTTGACGGCGAATTCGTGAAATTTTCGCCGGTCAAATGCTATCCGAAACCGGTGCAGAAGCCGCACATCCCCATTCACATCGGCGCCGGCGGCTTCAAGGCCGGCAACGATCGCGCATTGCGCAATACCGTCGCGGTGGGCGACGGGTGGATGCCGCCGGTGATGAACCCGGATCAGATGGCAATCGAATTGGCCAAGCTCAAGCGTATGTGCGAAGCGGCGGGCCGCGATTTCACTATGATCGAGATCTCGGTCAGCCTGCCTCCGGTCAAAAAAGCGCGCGCACAGGAACTGATCCAACGCTACACGGACGCCGGCGTTCACCGCGTCATCCCGACCCTGGGCGCGCTCGCTTTCCAGCGAGCATCCGGATATCGTCGAAATGGTCGCGGAGTCGTATATCGGAGTCTGACTAACCCGGTCGAGAGATTATCTGTTCGGGCAGGGAGATCACGTCACAGCGTTTACAGTGTTATTTGCTGCTCCATGCATACCGCGGTCTCCTTCAGATCGCGGCACGAGGTAGTTGTAGTTGGCCAGCGAACCGGCCGCATTCCAGTGGATATCGCCATCGATATACATTTCCGGCCCGAGCGCGGAGGTATTCGCGTCCAGTGAAATAAACTCCGCATCGGCGCGCGCGGCGGCCTTTTGCGCCACGCCCGCCCATTGACGTCCATTTGCCGTGCGCGCATCACGGCCCGAAGTATACAGCACCACGAAATGTCCGCCGCGACGCCTGACCATCGGCGCCATCCGCTCCACCATCGCCATATACAGCGTTGCCGCATATTTTTCGTCGCCGTAAATGCGCGGCTGCAAGTCAAATGCGAGCGCACCCGCATAGGCCATCACGCCCAGCACGCGCATTGACCATAAGACTGAATTGATCATGGAATCGGGCCGGTTAAGGATCAGCTCGCCACTTTTGAGATCGAACCAGGGTTTTTCCCGGACCTCGTTCCAGCGGTCGCGGATGTCATCGAAGTCGTTGAGATAGGTCAACAGGATAACGGTGCCGCCCGGCTTGAGCATCGGCGCGTACCGCTCCAGCGCGAGCAGTTCCTGATCGGTGCCATATCCCGGAACCGAGGCGTTGGCGATTCGCAGCGCCGGATGAGCCAGCTTCAGACGGCCCGCCAGCGTGTATTGCGCGCTCAGCCAACTCCCGAAGCAGAAGCTGTCGCCGATCATCAATACGTCGCATTCACGCGTGTCGAGCGGCTCTGCGGGCAGGATGCGAAACCCATGGGCGTCGGTATAGGTAATGTAAGGCGTATGCGCGGCCTGGAGATTGGGCAGGACGCGCCATCCCAGCAGCGAATCGTAGTGATACATCACATCGTGATGGGTCAGGTACATGCCAAAGACAATCGCCAGGTTGAGCACGATCAGCGTCGCGACAACGCTGGCTGCCACCAGCGTGAATTTCATTAACCAGCCGCTGAGCTTCATCGGAACTTTGTAATTAGTCGGAAAGACGATGTTCAGTCGGCCGATGAACCAGAATTACTACCCTTGCGCCAGTTCGTGCAGAGCGCGGGCGCATTGCTATGGGTTTGGTGAACATAATCTCGTGGCCGGCTTTGACCAAACGCAGGGTTGGATTGGCCAGGCGGCCGGAGAAATGCGGATGCCAGTGGGGCGGCCCGCCGCGCGAAAGATCGTCCTCGCAGACCAGGTAGCTTTGGGGAACTCCGGCGGTGTAGAAGTTCTTCATCGACACCGGTTCCAGCATCGGCGCAACCGGCTCGGGCACCAGCGCTGAAAGTACGAAATCCTGCAATTGAGGCGACCCGTCCTGGATATACAAGTCGCGGAACTGCTGCGCATCGAAGCTCATGGAGGGATCCGGCAGCGACCGCTTTTTTTCCAGCACCGGCAAGAATTGTTCGCTGCCGGGCACCGTATCCGCCGCGCACTCGCCGTCGCGCGGTACGATCGCGTTGACATAGATCACCCGTTTGAGGCGGCGTGGAATCGCCTGGACCACCGCGGAGATTGTGATTCCGCCCAGGCTATGGCCCACCAGAACGACGTGGTCGAGGTGGCGATCCTCAATGAACCTCACGACGGTGTCCACATACAGCGCGAGCGTGGCCTGCGCGCGGCTGACGTTACTCGCGCCGTGACCCGGAAGATCAATCGCATACGCGCGATCGCCCAGGCGTTCCAGCTGACTGATCACCGCCGCCCAGCACCACGCGCCATGTCCCGCCCCGTGCACCAACACAAATGTATCGCCCATAGTTTTCCCACGGACTATGTAGCGTGCCGCCTTTTCAGCGGCAAGGGAAGACGCACATCGTGCTGGCAGGGTGTTGGAAAAGTAAGATCGATCGAGTTGGAATGATGCCGGTTCTCAACACCCTGCATAAAAATTGGCTTCCTTCGCTAAATCTTCTCTCCCTCTGGGAGAGATAAGAGTGAGGGAGCAGGCGGTGAAAATCCTTTTTCAACAGCCTGCTGGCGCAGGCGCCTTGAATTTTGTTAAACAGCGACCGACAGGATTGGAGGAAGGCCATGAACGCTGAGGCACAAGGCCGGGCACTGAAGGAAGCGATGGATGCGTTTCATAACTATCTGCGCGAGGCGCAAAAGCTGATTGACGCGGCGGATGGACTGTCGTCCCAGGAGCGCGCGGACGGCTATGCGTACCTGATGGGCCTGATGGTGAAGATCACCCAGATGGCGATGGCCAACGTGGACACGACCCATCCCTATTTCCGGCGCTCGCAGGATACCTTTTCCAAGTATGGCCTGGACAACCCCGACAACCTTTATGCTTATGCCTGTGTTGACGACGCCAGCGAGTATCGAATCAAAGGGACGCGCGGGACCGGGAGCGATTTCCTGTTTCAGATTTTCGCCGGCAATCCCGGCGATGGTTCTCTGGCGCAGATAATCGATCAGCTTGATTTAAGCCGCCTCCAGTTCAATCCCGACGGCACTTACGAAGTGATAATCAGCCGCAATCCGCAACCGCGCAACTGGCTTAAGAGCGGCCCCGGCGCGTCGGTCGTGCTGCTGCGCGAATGCTTTGGCGACGACTGGCCCCATCAGCGCAAAGGCGCGGTGTTCATCGAGCGCATCGGCGGCGAGGGCACACCGGCGCCGACCCCCACGCCGGCGCAGATTGCCGCGCGAATCGGCGAATCCGGGCGGCTGCTGGCCGCGCATATCCGCTACTGGATCGAGTTTAACAACAATATGGTGGGACCCACTCCGGTCAATGCGATCGCCAAGCCGTGGGCCACTGTCGGCGGTATCGCCGGCCAGTTCATCAGCGCGGGCAAGTACAATCTGGCCGACGACGAGGCGCTGGTGCTCACCTTCGAGCCGGTCAGCGTCCGTTACGCGAATATCCTGATGGCCGACCTCTTCTGGTTCATCACCTATGACTATCGCGATCGCCAGACCAGCTACGCCCAACCCGGACAGGCCTACCGAAGCCGCGACGGCAAGTACCGCTACGTGGTCAGCAAGGAGGACCCCGGAGCGCCCAACTGGCTTGACACCTGCGGCCGTCCGCGCGGGACCATCTTCCTGCGCTGGCAGGGCGTCACCGGCCCCGCACCGCAGCAGCCGTCGGCCAAGGTCGTCAAGGCTACCGACGTACGCAGGGAGCTACCCGATGGCGAGCCGGTGATAACCGAGCAGGAGCGCCGCCGCTCCATCTCCGCGCGATCGGAGGCAATCAACCGGCGCTACAGCATCTAGCTGCGCAATCCTCCGGGAGGACAACCTCAGGAGATTTTATGAAAGTTAAGGAACTGATCGATGCGGCGCGTGCGCGCAGCAGACTGGATGACTTTGGCCCCGACTCCTTTCGCGAGGGGCTGGAACGGCTGGTCGATTCGATCAATGCCGAAAGCAAACTCAACGATCTTGGCCGGCTGGCCGTGCCCGAGATGCTTATCGGTCTGTTGATCAGCCGGCTTGAAGTCGAGCATTGGTACCGGACGCATCCGGAGATCGACGACGAGCAAATCGTCGCGCCGCTGTTTGGCGTCGGGCTGCCGCGCACCGGCAGCACGGCGCTGGCGTTCATGCTCGGACAGGACCCCGACACGCGCTCCGTGCGGACCTGGGAGAACGAAAAACCCTGTCCGCCGCCCGAATCCGCGACTCAGTACACCGACCCGCGGATCGCGGTATGCGCCGCCAACCTGGAAGCCGGCCTGCAACGCTGTCCGGAACGGCGCGAGATGCTGCCGTGGGACCCGACCGGACCGATCGAATGCTTCGGGCTGATGTTCCTGGACTTTAAATTTCAGGCGTTCGAGGCGTTCTTGCACGTCCCGTCGTTTATCGATTGGGTTAATTCGGCGGACTGCGACATGGAACCGGCGTACCGTTATCACAAGCGCGTGTTGAAGCTATTGCAATGGCGCTGCCCGCCCAGGCGCTGGAGCCTGAAGTCGCCCACCCACATGCTCTATATCGACGCGCTCAACCAGGTCTATCCCGACGCCCGCTTCGTCATGACTCATCGCTCTCCGCTGCAGGTGATGCCGTCAATCAGCGATCTGTTATGGTCGACGCGCCGCGACATGCTCGCCGACCCGCTCGAACGCTGGTACGCGCGCCACGCCGTGGAAGAATGGGCCACGGCGATCAAGCGGCTGCTGGACCTGCGCGATCGCATCGGGCCGGCCCGCTTTTACGATATCGCCTTTCGCAACTTCATGGCCGATCCGATTGGGGAGATTCGCGGCCTCTATCAATGGCTGGGATGGGACCTCAGCGAGGACACGATCAAGCGGATGCGGACGTGGCAGGCCAACAACCCCAAGGGCTCACATCAGGTCACCCTGCAAAAGTACGGTCTGGATCAGGACGCCGTTACCGCGGCCTATCGCTTTTACACCGAACGCTTCGCCGGGTTCTTGTGATCGACGATTTTCGCGCGCATGGTGTTAGCCGGCCGCCAAATTTATCGAAGCAAAACTGGTTGAACAGCTATGAGCCTCAGGATCGAAAACAAGAATGCCGTGATTACCGGCGGCGCCAGCGGAATCGGACGCGCCACCGCCCGTCGATTCGTCCAGGAGGGCGCTAACGTGCTGATCGCCGACCGCAACTTGCAAGCCGGCGAGCAACTGGCCCGCGAGCTGAGCACGTCGGGCCGCAAAGCAATCGCGCACAACGTTGACGTGAGCGACGAGGCGCAGGTCGATGAAATGGTCGCCGCCGCGGTGCGCGAACTGGGTGGTATCGACATCCTGGTCGCCGCCGCCGCGATTCCCTATGCGGGATTTGGCGGCCCCGAGGACCGCCATCGCAGCATCGTCGATAAGCCCTTCGCCGAGTGGCGCGAGTTGCTCAGCGTCAACCTCGACGGCGTCTTCCTGACCGACCGCGCGGTGGCGCGCGCGATGGTCAAGGCCGGGCGCGGCGGCCGCATCATCAATATCTCGTCGATCATGGCGCTGCGGCCGGCCGTCAACAGCAGCGATTACTGCGTCAGCAAGGCGGGCATCTGGATGCTGACCAAGGTGCTGGCGCTGGAGATGGCTCCGCATGGGATCACGGTCAATGCGATTGCGCCCGGCGGCGTGCGCACCCCGATGCTGGGAGCGGCTTTGGAGCGCAACCCCGGAATGGAGCAGGCAATCGTGGAAACGGTGCCGCTGCGCCGTATCGCCGAGCCCGAGGAACTGGCTAACACGGCCTTGTTCCTGGCCAGCGACGAGGCCGCTTACTACACCGGCGCGCTACTGCACGTAAACGGCGGCACCCTGATGGTCTGATTCCGAAGCGCAAATATTTTTCGCACGCTCGATGTGTAAAAACTATTGGGGCAGAAGCCTTTTCTGTCC